>NZ_JAHBBG010000019.1 GCF_019331715.1 Bifidobacterium simiiventris | reverse complement strand
CATCCGCATGGCCTACGGCTTCCACCACGTCACCAACCTCATCAGCCTCGTCATGCTCAGATGCGGCGGACTCAACATCCAACTACCAACACCAACAACCTAACCCACGAAAACAGCAGAAGCCTCACATTCGTTTGTCGGCGTCTCACCATCCGATATCCCGCCATCGCAACACGCCGATCACGCCTCAAGCACCGCGAGCACCTTCTTTTCGTCGTAGAACGCGAAGATCAGCCCGCCCAGGCCGCACAGCACCGCCGCGCACACGGCGGCCGCGCGATAGCCGAAGCCGTTTCCCGCGCCGATCGTGCTCAGGCCGGTGAACAGCAACATCGACAGGCTCTGTCCCATCTTCATTGCGAACGTGCGCGCCGCATAGAACATGCCCTGCCGGTCCTCGCCGGTCGTCTTCGAGCTGGCACCCGCGATGTTCGCCACCACGGCCTGCGGCAGGATGCCGAAGATCGCCATCGGGATCGCGCACGCCACCGACAGCACCACGCCCTGCGCCATCGCCGGGATCGTGCCGAGCACGCCCGAGCCGAGCAGCGACGCGAACACGTACGCGCATGTGAAGATCACGAATCCGACCAGCATCAGCCGCTTCTTGCCGATGCGGCCTGCAAACATATTCACCGGCAGGTAGAACAGCACCGAAACGCCGGTCATGAGCACGAAGTAGATCGTCGTGCTCGTCTCGGGGAGTTTGAGCAGACTCGTCACGAAGAACGGCAGACCGGTCTGGAACATCGTGATCGCAATCCAGTACACGATGTCGGAGCTGACGAACTTCACGAACTCGCGGTCGCGGAACGTCTCCCTGAGCGAGGTGAGCGTATCCTCGCTGGTCGGCTTGGAATCCACATACTCGCGCTCGTCGATGGTAATCGCGGGCACGAGCATGCATACGAACGCAATCGCGGCGAGGATCGTGAACGTCACGCGGATCGCGTTCACGCGGCCGAGTCCGGGCACGAACGCGCCCCAGATGACCGGCGCGACGTACGCGACGGCGGTGCCGGCGATGAACGTGAACGAGATGGTCGTGGAGATATTGAGCTGCTGCTTCGAGTCATGACCGAGCTCGGCGATGAGCGCGTTGTACGGCGTGCAATAGAACGTGAGCGCGATGTAGTAGCCGATGACGGCGACGAACAGGAACGCGGCGTTCGCCCAGCTGGTCGTGCCGACCGGGCTCCAGAAGACGAGGACCGTGACGACGGCGAGCGGGAGCGCGGCGAACTGAAGGAACGGGATGCGGCGGCCGCGCGGGGATGTGCTGCGGTCCGACAGGCTCGCGACTGCCGGGTCGACGAACGCGTCGAAGAAGCGCGCGAACGCGGTGATGCCGCCGACGACGGTGACGATGCCCAGAATGACAAGGCCCTGCGGCACGAAGACGGTCTGGCCTTGCGCGATGGTTTCGGCATCGGGCTGGTAGAAGTAGACGAGCCAGTTCGAGATGATGCCGCTCAGCAGCGCCCAGCCGAACTGGCCGGTCGCGAACGCCCAGACTTTGGCGGCGGGCAAGTCCTTGACGGTCTTTACGGCCGACTTGGCCGATGTTGCCGGAGTCTGCGGGCAAACGCCGGCCGAGATACCGATCTCGGCGGCTCCAACGGCCACGACGGCCGACATGTCATCCGTTTCTCGGCCCTGCATACCCTGTGTTGGCGTTTTCGTGTTCATCCTCGAACCTCCATCCACTTTGACACTATGTCAAGGATACCTCATGCCGACGGAATGACCCGGCCGATCCGCCGCGGACGGTACGCCCGTCCACGAAAGTGGGTGAAATCGGACTCCCCAACCCAAAAGTGGGTGAAATCGGACTTCCCCAACCGGAAAGTGGGTAAACCTGGACTCCATCCGGCCCGAAAAACCAAAAGTGGGTAAATCTCTACCACTTGGTCCGCCGAATCGGCAGTTAATAGTAGAGATTTACCCACCTTTGGATTCCTGAGTCCGGATCTACCCACTTTTACGAACGCAACGGACGTCGGATCCGGATCACTGTGACGGACTCGGCCGGGTATTCGGCACAGCCCGCCACGAACGTCACACGATCTTCGGCATCGGGGTGGTCAGCGACGTGGTCAGGTTCACGTGCACCAGACCGGCGCCCGCGTGCACTTCGACCTTCTTCAAGGTCACGGTGCGCTCGTCCTCCGGCAGGCGGTCGTTGTCGGTCATCGTGGCCGGCGACTTGACCGCGACCAGCGCCAGATCGGCCAGCGACAGTCCCGCGGACTCGCACAGCGCCACGGCCGCATCGCGCGAGGCGACGAAGCCGTCCTTGAGCAGCACGCGCTCGGCCGGCACGCCGTACGCATGCTCGGCGACCCACTTCACGTTCTCGATCACGGACATGCCCTTGTGGCTGTGCGGGCGGGCCGGCATCGAGCCGTTCGTCAGCACGTCCACGAACGCGTCGAGCTGGTCGGCCAGGCCCTCGCCTCCATCGCGGTACAGGTTGCCGATGATCGGATCACGGAACTCCAGCTTCTTAGCGGTCTCGCGCAGCGCCGGAATCTGGTCGTCCTCGCCTTCCCACAGGTTGATGAGCGGGAACGCCGGAATATCAAGGCCTTCGAGACGGTTCACGTGGAACGGGTAACGCCACGCCAGCTCCGGATCGTCACGCCACGTCGAGGCGCGGGTCACGACCACCGCGGCGCTCGGCCACTGCGCGCCGAACTCGCGGCAGGCGATGTCAAGCCACTTCTGCGCGCCCGCGTCGGTGCCGTAGCCGGCCTCGACGATGACGACGTCGTGCAGCGCACACGCCATCTCCACGGAAATCAGCGTCGGGATGCCGATCGACACGTTCGCGAACGGGCCGCCGTGCACGTACACCGGCGAGCCGTTGACGGTCTCGGTCAGGGCCGGCTTGACCGCGTCGGCCAGCATGTTCGTGATGCGCCACAGGTCGATGAACTCGCCGAAGGTCACGGCCTTGCCGTCCTTGGTGCCGGCGATCATGCGGGAGACGCGCTCGCCGATCTCATCCATCGAACGAGACAGCACGACGATCTGCATGAGCTCGGAGGTCGGCGTGAGCACGACCTTCTCGGCCACGTTGTTCTTGCCCGCATCCACGGTGATCGAACGCAGGGAGCGCGACGGGACTTCGGAGACGCGCGGCACGAGCACGTCGTCGAGCCTGCCCTCGTCGATCGCCTTCTCGGCGAAGGAGACGAGCAGGTTCTGGGCGGCCGCGATGGCGGCCATTTCGCCGCACAGGCCCCAGTCGATGAGCTCCGGGTGGGTCAGCGACGCCTTGCCGCCGCCGGACGCGCCGCCCTTCGAGCCGGCCGCGGTGATGCCCATGCTCGGCTGGCGCAGCACGGCGGTCGCGTCGATGCCGCGCGCACGCAGCGCGTCAATAAGCGCGATCGTGGTAGTGGTCTTGCCTTCGCCGCGGGACGCCTTGAGCGGCGTGTCGGCGGTGACGAGCACGACCTTGCCGTGCTTGCGCGGCGCGTCCGGGTTGGACTTGAGGTAGTCCATGTAGCCGAACGCGTCGATCTTCTTGACCAGGCCGTACTGGCTGGTGAAATCCTCGATGGAGGTCATTGACGGAAATCCTTTCTCACCTACTGGGCTCCACCAGGCAGGGGAGCTAGCTCGCATAACGAGAATGAGGGGTAGTCAGAAGATTATATGCCTCACCTTCTGACTACCCCTCAGTCAGCTGCGCCGACAGCTCCCCTAGCAAGGGGAGCCGAGCTACCAAGCGCCTTAGAAATCGGACAGGTGGAAGCCGTTCTTCATCTTCATGCTGGTGTTGTACAGCACGGTGTCGAGCAGCTTGTCGGTCTCGGTCTTCAGACGGTCGGCCAGCCGCTGGTTGGCGGCGGTCAGCGTCTCACGCACGGCCTCGTTCGCACGCAGCGCGTCGATGATCTCGTCCGGTTCCATCGGCTGCACGTCGAGATCGGCGCCGGCATCGAACTCGTCAGTCTCGCCGTCGAAGTCGAAATCGTCCCTCTCGTCCGCAGCATCGTCCACGTCCGCAACATCCTGAGCAGCGGCCTGAGCCACGGCCTCGGCGACCGTCGGCCACACGCCCTCCATCGCGTTGACCTCAGCGTCGGTCTGTGCGACCAGCTGGTGGCCGAGCGCACCGGTCTTCTCCTGGTAGCGCGCCACGGCCGGCTCGTTATCGGAGAACTGCGCGTCGCACAGCGCGGCGATCACGCGGTTCGCCCAGTAGTAGTTCTCGGTCGTCACGCGCGTGGTCGTATCCTCCAGATACGCCGGCGTCGCGTCGACGTTCGTGTAGAACGGCATGAGCGTGTTGAACGGGTTGGAACCGTAGGCGATCCACTGGATCGCGCGGCTGACCTGCGGGCGGTACGGGCGGATCTGCATGACCGACAGCTGGCTCTGACGGTTGATGCCGATCGGACGGTACATGTGCTTGGTGCGTTCGTCGCCGCGTTTGCCGTACGGATCGAATTCGGTGCCCTGATAGTGGTCGGAGAGCACGTATTTGATGTCTTCGATCGTCACCTTGCGTTCGGGCTGGCGCGCCCACGGAATATCGTTCGATTCCGGCGTGTGATCGGCATCCGGGCCTTCCCAGACCTCGTCGTACGGATTGAGGAAGCGCTGCATCGACCATGCGCGCGGCGTGTTGTAGACGTGGTCCATGTCGGAGTGCGAGCCGAACGCGTCGCGCGGGTTGAACGGTGACGTCGATTCGACCGACAGGTCCAGGTGGTTGTCTTCGATGAACTCGGCGAGATCGGCCGAGCACATGTGGTTCTCCTGCTCGCCGAGCGCGTCGTCGAGATCGAACTCGTCGATGCCAAGCTGGTTCGGCATGGTCACGTACGCCTCGTCAGGCACGCGCTTGGCGATCCAGTGATGGCCGCCGACCGTCTCCAGCCACCAGATCTCGTTCACGTCGGAGAACGCGACGCCGTTCATCTCGTAGGTGCCGAACCGTTCGAGCAGCGAGCCGAGACGCTCGACGCCTTCGCGGGCGGTCTTGATGTACGGCAGGACGAGCGTGACGAAGTCCTCCTCGCCGATGCCGCCGAGCACTTCCGGTTCGTAGTCGTCGCTGTCCGGATCGCCCTTGGCCGGCTGGTACTCGACGAACGGGTCGGCGCCGAGCACGCGCTCGTTCGTGGTGAGGGTTTCGGTGGCGCTCATCGCGACGTTCGCCTCGTTGATGCCGGCCTCGCCCCAGATGCCTTCCTTGAGGTCGGCGTTCGGCGCGGCCGTGTAGCGCAGCGGGGTCTCCTCGCTCAGGTCGATGGTCAGGTGGGAGATGACGCTGTGGTAGACGCTCGGCTGTTCCTCGGGCTTGATGACGACGAAACGCTTCGGGTTGAACTCGCCGTTGGAGCTGTCCTCGTTGCGGGCGATGATCGTGGAACCGTCGTAGCTGGCGTCCTTGCCGACCAGAATCGTGGTGCAGGGCATGTTGCTTCCTTTCTGATGACTGCTGTGACTTTCTCTATGAGAGCCGTATGGCTTCCTATTTCTGGTGAATCACGCTTTTCCGGTAACGAAGATACCGCCCTGGTCCGGGGTTTCGCCGCAGTTTCTCAGTGCGTGAAGCAGCTCGTTCATCCAGAATCCTTGGTTGAGGCCGGGCAACGGCTCCTTGGTGCCCCACACGTGCAGGTAGTAGTCGTGGTCCTTGTCCGGCGGCTGCGGGCCGTTGTAGCGCATCGTGATAGCCGGATCATTGTCGCGGCCCACGAACTTGCTGGCCGACGAATTGCGGCCCTGCACGGCCTCCGGGATCATCGCGGGAAGCTGGCGCGAGAAGTCCGGCGGGATCTGCAGCGCATGCGAATCGTTGAAGTCATACATGAGCGCGTCGATCGGCAGGTTCGCGACCGTCCAGTGGATCCATTCGAAGCCGCACACCGGAATCGAATCGGGATCGGTGAACGTCCAGTGCAGGTAGCGCACGGATGGGTCGATCTGGTCGATGTAGAACGGGAAGGAGATGACGGGCACGCCGCCATTGCGATATTCGGGCGCGGCGGCTTTCGCGAAGTCGTCGGGCACCACCGTGAAATCAGCGGAAATCTTCATGGCTTCAGTGTATCGCGGGTACGTTCGGGCACGATCCCAACGACCGAGATACAAGCGCAAAAAGATCGACACGTCACAGAAAAGGTTGTATTCGCACTATCTACTTAAGATCACGTAATTTCGAAAACTTCTTTTCCAGTAATTTCCTGGAATCATCTAATCTTTGAGCTACAAAATAACGGTACATCTGCAGTTGAAACGACGTCCCGATCTCATCTCCTCGGTCACGCCATACGTCCGCAGCCTCCCAAGAAGAGCCTTTGTCATAGCTAATATAACCGACTACATCATTAAATTTATCACAGCATTGATGAAATAGCTTCGGCGGAATTCTTAATGGATCAACTCTGGCACCAATATCAATAAGCATCCTCAACCAAGCAGCATATTTGGGGAAATCCCATATTATAGTTGGCTTATCGTATGCCATTGCTATAACGCGATCGAAGAAACTCAAAAAGTCAGACCAAAGAAAACCATACTCACTTCCAAGTTCTTTCATGAAATCCAATACTCTGTGTCGAAATGTTTCATTTTTAATAAAACTCAGCACATATTTATCATCAGATGAATTAAACATGTTCCGCTTATTTTCTATTTCCCGCTCCAGCTGCTCCCGTTCCCGATCCACAGCATCACACACTGTCATCAGCTCGTCCAGTAATGAAGTAAGACTATTCGTGTCGATCACATAGATCTCGCTGTCCCCATAATGTTTGATATATGGTTTCTCTGACGCGTTATCACTGTCAGTGTAGTTCACCTGCACCACCGGATATGAGTATTCCGGGGTATCGTTCTTGTAAACCGAGTCACACCAATCCATAGCGGATGTGATATTGGAATCGCCGATACCGTAGCCCAACATCAAGACGAGATGCTCCTTGATCAGAAAGGGCATTCTCGCCTGCCAATAATTGCCGGCACGGAAGAATCTCGTGTAATCGTCCTGCGTGATAACAATCGAAGATGGATCCATCGCACTGCCATGGATGTGGCAGACGGGCGTAAGATTAGCCACATTCACAAAAGCATCATGAGTCAACAGCGGCAATGCTTTTCCCTGCAACAGCGTCTCGACGACTGAATCGTAATTCGTTGTTACGATCCAGTCGAAATTCAACTTCTCGAAATATTCCTCATATCGTCCGCCTTTTTCCTTCGATGGATCGGGATATCCAGCGATCTGTTCTGCAACCACCTGTTTCAGCACTTGAATGCTTTGAGTCTCACTGATATCGTTATGGGATTTAGCATACAGATGGCATAGCTCCGTGGCGATACCCGGATAGTCGAGATGCTGCATAGCATCGGTACCAAACAGCTTTTCCTGGTCGATCTCTCCGCGTTCCATGACTGTAGCGCAACGTTGCAATAGTTGACGCCAATTCAAGGTCTTGTCCTTGCCAAGCACATCTATCGACAATCCTGCGCCGGCGAAAAGCCCAAGCAATCCTTGACGAGAAGCCTTTGCAATGAGGCGCAACAAATCTTTACGCGTAATATCGTCTTCATACCGATAAGCCACAGCAAACCTCTTCTATGTAGCCGATACGCATCCCACACGGGAGCATCAGAACCGCTTACGACGTAGAATCTTCAGATAATTTTTCCGAAAGTCGCGTCGGTTTCTGAACATTTTGAGATCCGTAGCGGTTTCTTCTCCCGAATCGAATTTCAAAGCCGTAAGCTCGATGGTGCACATCAGATCAGCGGTTTGTTCAAGTCGATAGTCCTTCGGCTGGGCATCCTTATATACGACCGCTTCCTTGGACAGGGCATAATCGATAGCAGCTTTCAGCGCATTCGATACGACCTGTTGCCCGTTATCGTAATACACCTTGATCGTTTTATAGGACTGCAACTCATCCAGATGAGAGAGGAGGAAGTCAGCAAGATCACGCTTGAGCTGGGCTTCAAACCTGCTTTTGCGCCCGTCAAACACGCTTTTGTGATGAGCGAATGTCACATAACGAAACGGCAAGTTACGTACAAGGTTGAAAAACGCAACGAAGAGGCGCTTTCGATCCGACAGATCCACATGCTCATAGTCATCGTGCCCGTTGAACAACGGTCCAGCATGAAAGGGGATATCGGGCAATCTCGAGTCAGCCAAATGCCGTCCATAACTGGCAATATGCTCCACAATAGGCTCCGACTGAACATGGAAGACCAGTGTGATGAGATAATATTCCGACCGTTTGCCCCATTCACCGGACTCGTCCACAAAGATGCTCAGTTCGCTCATCGGACTCCTGACGAGTGGACGGAATGAGAAAGGCTGCCGGGGGAATACCCCCGGCGACTTGGAGCCTTCCTCTTGCGAGAGAAAGCGAATATTATTATGCCAAAAACAAGACCAATACGCAAACGGTGCATGTCGGGAAACACTTGCCAAATGCGTATTATCGAACGTCTCTCTACACGAATGTGATCATCGCGCGCAGACAGACACGGCCTCGGAAGTATCATCCCTACGGAATCAAGGCGCAGAAGAGGGCCTCGAACAGGAGGGTGGGGTTGCCGTTGCCGGCGAGACGGCGGCGGGCCGTGGCGATGTCGTCCAACCGCCGCACCGCACCGGCCCGGTTCAGCCGCGCCGACAGTTCCGCGATCGCCTCGCGGTTCTCCAGATTGATGATGCCGACCGCGTCCTCCGCGTTGTTCTGCATCACGGCCACGTCGCGGTACACGCTGGCGACCGAGTTGAGCGCACGGTCGAGCACGTCGCGACTGCGACGGGTCGCCTGACGTTTGAGCTCGTCCTTTTTGGCGATCTGGTTGTACGCGCCGCGCAGGTTGAGCGGGATGCGATCCTTCTCCCCCAGACCATTGACGCGACGGAAATCAGCTTCGGCGCGCGCCGCCTGCGCTTCCACATCCGCTTCGGCCTGACCTTTCGCGTTGTCGATCAGATTGCCGGCGAGCAGCACCGCATCGGACGCGCGTCGCAGGCCGATCACGCCGACGATCAGTTCGTCGCGGTCGGTCATCACGCGCTCGTTCGTAGCGTACAACCGGGCCACGCCGATATGGCCTTCCGCGAGCCGGGCTGCGCGGGCGGCCACGTGCTCGGTAAAGCGCCGGTTGTCGGGCAGGGACGGGTTCACGGTGTTCATGAGGAACGCGGCGACGGCCTTGTTCGTGGGCACAGCAAGGTTCACGATGCGGGTGCGCGACCGGATCGTGGGCAGCACGTCCTGTGCGCTCGGGGCGCACAACAGCCAGATCGTGTGTTCGGCCGGCTCTTCGATCTCCTTGAGCAGCACGTTCGTAGTGCGTTCGAGCATACGGTCGACGTCTTCGATGATGATGATCCGCCACGGCGCGGTGCCGGGCATCTGCTCGCTGACGCCGATCAGGTCGCGCACCTCGTCGATGCCGATAGTGACCTTATTCGTGGCGAGGACGGTCACGTCAGGGTGCGTGCCGGCGAGGACTTCACGCGTGGTTTTGGTCGGCTCGTCGTTCAGGCCGTGATCGGGGCTTTCGAGCGCGGCGGCGAACGCCTTGGCCACGTTCGACCGTCCGGAACCGGGAGGGCCGCAGATCAGCCACGACTGCGCGATGGCCTTCGGGTCGCCGGTGGAGATGGCCTTGAGCTGTTCCACGACCGGTTTCTGGCCGACGATCGAATCCCATACGCTCATCGCACACCGCCCGTCATCATGTCATGTCGAGAGGCATTGCCGTCCTCATTGTTATTGCGGTCGGAGCGCAATTCCGTTCCCTTGTCATTTCGAGCGGAGCACAGCGAAGCCGAGAAATCTTCTTCTCCCCCGGCGATCACCTCGTCGATATCCTCACGAATCTGCGCCCACACGTCTTCGATCGATTTGCTCGCGTCGATCACGCGGAACCGGTCCGGCTCGGCGGCGGCCAGGTCGAGGAACGCCTGACGGGTGCGGGTCTGGAAGCCGTCGCCCGCGGATTCCATACGGTCGGCTTCATGCTGGAGCCGGGCATGCGAAAGCGCCGGGTCCATGTCGAGCAGGTACGTGCGGGCCGGCAGCAGGTTGTTCGTGGCCCACATGCTTAAGGAGCGGATCTCGGCGGAGGTGAGCTCGCGACCACCCGCCTGATAGGCGAGCGACGAGTCGAGATACCGGTCGGTGATGACGACCGCCCCACGTTCGAGTGCCGGGCGGATGACCTCGGCCACGTGCTGGGCGCGGTCGGCCGCGAACAACAACGCCTCGGCGCGGGCGGCGATATCGGCCGCACCCTCCACGCCATGCAGCAGCATGCGGCGGATCGCCTGGCCCAGCGGTGTGCCTCCCGGCTCGCGGGTGACCACCACTTCGCGGCCCTGCGCCTCAAGGTATGCGCACAACCGCTCGACCTGCGTGGTTTTGCCCACGCCGTCGACGCCCTCAAACGAAACAAACACTCCGGTCATGCGGCCTCGGCGGTCTTCTTGGCGGCGAACTTGCGCGTGGTCGTCTTCTTCGCGGGAGAAGCCGCCTTGGTCTTGGAGGCTGCGGTCTTCTTGGTTGTCGTCTTCTTCGCAGCCGTGCTGGACTTGGTCTTGGAGGCCGCGGTCTTGCGCGTGCGCTTTTTGGCCGGGCCGGCCGCGCGCTTTTCGGCGAGCAGGCGGAACGCCTCGGCCGGTTCGATCGACTCGGGCGTGTACTGCTTGGGCACCGTGCGGTTGGTTTCGCCGTCGGTGATGTACGCGCCGTAGAAGCCGTCCTTGATGGTCACCGGCTTGCCGGTCTCCGGGTCCGGGCCGAGCTCGCGCAGCGGCGGCTTGGCCGCGCCGCGTCCACGGCCGCGACCGTACTTCGGCTGGGAGAACAGTTCCTTCGCCTTGTCGATGTCGACCGTGAAGATCTCGTCCTCCGAGCCGAGTGAACGCGTCTCACTCTTGCCGTCCACCGCCGTCTTGGTCAGGTACGGACCGTAGCGGCCGTTGTTCGCTTCGACCCTGGATTCGCCGATTTCGCCGGTCTCCGCGTTCGTCTCCTCGTAGGTGCCCACGAGTCGCGGCAGGCTGAGCAGACGCAACGCGTCCTCGAGCGTGAGCGATTCGGGGCTCATCGTCTTGAACAGCGACGCCATCTTGGGCTTCGGCGTGGCGACGGCCTTCTTGGTGGTCTTCTTTGCCTTGGTCTTGGTCTCCGCCTCGGTCGAGCCAGCCGAGGCGACCTCACCTGCACCCGTCGTCTCGGCAGCCGCAGCCTCCGCCGGCACGAGCGCCACATACGGCCCGAACCGCCCGTTGCGCACCTCGACCGTGCCACCGCTCACCGGGTCCACACCGAGCACGCGCGGTCCGCCCGAGTTGTGCTCGATCAGGTCATGCCCGACCTCGACGGTCAGCTCGTCCGGCGCCAGCGTCTCCGGCAGGGATGCGCGCTTCGGGTTGCCCTCCGCGTCCAGGTGTTCCATATCTTCCAGATACGGGCCGTACCGGCCGACGCGCACATGCAGCCCGTCGCCGATGTCGATCGTGTTGATCGCGCGCGCATCGATCTCGCCGAGCTGCGCGACCTGCTGCTGCAGGCCCGCGTGCGCCTCGTCGGCGTTCGCGGCCGCGCCCTCGCCCGACCCGAAGTAAAACCGCGTCAGCCAGTCACGCCCGGTTTCACGCCCGTGCGCGATCTGGTCAAGTCCGTTCTCCATGTCGGCCGTGAACTCGTAGTCCACGTACTTCGGGAACTTCGTCTCGAGCAGTTTGATGACCGAGAACGCAAGCCACGACGGGATCAGCGCCCGGCCGCGCTCGTACACGTATCCGCGGTCGATGATCGTCGAGATGATGCTCGCGTACGTCGACGGACGGCCGATCTCCTTGGCCTCCAAGGTCTTGACGAGCGACGCCTCAGTGTAGCGTGCCGGCGGCTGCGTTTCGTGGCCGTCCGCGCTCACATCGTCGGCGGCGACCTGCTGGCCGACGCTCATCGGCGGCAGCGACGCGTTCTCCTCGCTGTTCTTCGCGGCTTTGCCGCCATCGTTCGCCTCGGCCTTCGCGCCGGCCGCGCCGGCACCAGCACCGGAAGCCGCCTTGCGCCCCTCTCCGGTCGCCTTCATGAAGCCGAAGAACTCGATCACCGTGCCCGACGCCTGGAACACGGCCTCGCCGTACGCCGCGCCCGCCGGCGCCGAAAGCCGCACGGTCGCGGTCGATCCGGTCGCGTCGGCCATCTGCGATGCCAACGTACGCTGCCAGATCAGCGTATACAGTTTCAGCTGGTCCGGCGGCACAAGACTTGCCAGTTCGGCCGGGTCGCGGAACCGCGCGCCGGCCGGGCGAATGCATTCGTGCGCCTCCTGCGCGCCGGCGGTTTTGGTCGCGTACTGCTTGGGCGCGTCCGACAGGAACGCCTTGCCGAAGTGGTATTCGACGGCGTTGCGGGCGGCCGCGATCGCCTCCTGCGAGAGCGTGACCGAATCGGTACGCATGTAGGTGATGTAGCCGTTCTCGTACAGGCCCTGCGCGGCGCGCATGGTCTGGCGCGAGCTCATGCCAAGCCGGTTGCCGGCGGTCTGCTGCAGCGTGGACGTGGTGAACGGCGGCTGCGGACGGCGGCGGTACGGCTTGGATTCGGTGGACATCACCGTGAACGCGGCGGTTTTGAGCGTTTCCGCGACGGCGTTCGCGGATGATTCGTCGAGTTGGAGGACGTTGCCGGCGAACCCGTCCGGCGTGAGCTTGCCGTCCGCACCGAAGTCCTTGGAGACGGCGAGCCGCTTGCCGCCGAGCGAGATCATGCGCGCGTCGAACTGCGCGTCCTGGCCTTCGGCGTCGGGGGCGACGAGTTCGGCGGTCACGTCCCAGTAGGGCGCACGGACGAACGCCATGCGCTCGCGCTCGCGCTCGACGATCAGTCGGGTGGCGACGGACTGCACGCGGCCGGCGGACAGGCCGGGGCCGACCTTGCGCCACAGCACGGGCGAGAGCTCGTAGCCATAGAGTCGGTCGAGGATGCGGCGCGTCTCCTGCGCGTCGACCATCGCGCCGTCCACGTCGCGCGTGTTGGTCAGCGACGCCTTGATCGCCTCGGGCGTGATCTCGTGGAACACCATGCGCTTGACAGGCACCTTCGGCTTGAGCGTCTGCACGAGGTGCCACGCGATCGCCTCGCCTTCGCGATCCTCATCGGTCGCGAGGTAGAGTTCGTCGGCCGTTTTCAGCGCGGATTTGAGGTCGGCGACGGTTTTTTTCTTGTCTCCGTCGACGATGTAATACGGCTTGAACCCGTCCTGGACGTCCACGCCGAACTTGCCGAACTTCTCCTTGTCGGCGGCGGGCACCTGGCTGGGCTGGGCGAGATCGCGGATGTGGCCCACCGATGCCTTGACGGTGTACCCTTCGCCGAGATACCCGCCGATCTTCTTGGCCTTGGTGGGAGACTCCACGATGACGAGCTTGCTGCCGGTTGCCATGACTGCTCCTTACATACTTGCCTTACGGAACGTCATATTAACCATGACGTGCGGCCAAAGGCCAAAACCGTCGTGTGGCGGCCGCGGCCTCGCTACTGCTTCGGCGGGGCTGGCGGGGCGCCGATCAGGCCGAGCCGGCTCAGCGGGGCGGCGGTCAGCTGCCGCATCGCGAGTATGAGGCCGACGGTCAGCAACGTCACGCCGTTCACGCCCACGATCGTCGACAGATACGCGCCCGAAGCGGACCATGCCGCGCTCAGCGCGAGTCCGGGCAGCACCTGCCAGATAACGTATGCAGCGTATGTGATGCCGAGCAGTCCGGCCGTGATCATCACCGTGCCGACGATCTGTATGCTCGCCGACGAGACGCGGCTGCCCGGCCTGTCCATCGCGGTTTTCGCCGTGAACGCGAGTACGATCAGCGTCCATCCGCCGACCAGCAGCACCGACATCGCCGCGTCGGTCGGCCGATGCCAGCCGCCGGCGATCACCGAAAGTCCAATCACCGCAGTAAATCCGGCCGATATCACCGCGCACACCGCTCGCCATACGCGCGGTACGGCGATCAGCAGCAGCACTGACGCGGCCGCCGCGAGCATCGTGTGACCGGACGGCGCGGAGTTCGCGTGCGGCGTCTGCGTATCGATCAGATACGGCCGCGGCAGCAGTTCCTTGAGGAACGTCGACGCGTAGCACAGCACGACGATCGCGACGGATTGGGCCAGCAACAGCCAACGTTTGCGTACGATCGTCACGATGACCGCGATCGCGCCGAGCAGCAGCGACAGCAGCACCGTGAGATTGAGGATCACCGTGCCTACGTTCCAATCGATGAACGGACTGAGCGTCGCCGCAAGCCAGCCGGGCAGCGCGTCGTCGAATCCCGTGACGACGATCTCGTCGTAGGATTGGCCGGTTTCGGTGCGCACGCCGAGCCACCACACGCCGAACGCGGCGGCGATGAGCAGCAGTCCGAACACGACGCACAGTATGCGGCTCGACACGCGCGGACGTGCGAGCAGTGGGTCGGGCTCGGACAGGACGCGCTCGACATCGGACGATGCGGCGCACGGATCGTCGGTAAGCGGTTCGATGCCGGGGATGACGACGGCCGGGCCACTCCTGCTGACCGCGGGCGCGCCCGACGACGGGCCGCCCGCCGCGTCACGGGACGGTTCGGATGATGGTTCCGGAAGCCGCAACGGCACGAATGACGTGGGAGGGGATGCGAGGGGCTGCTGTTCGTCGGTCATATCCACGATTCTACGATGGCCTCCGATGATCACCCGGGCTTACGGCCTCTACGGCCCCCCAAACCGGCATTATGCCCGGGAACCAAGCCCGAAATCTCGCCCCCACCCGGGCATACGGCCATTGTAAAGGTCAGAACCGGCCGTAAGCCCGGGAAGGAAGGCTGCTGCCGGGAAGGCATGGCCCCGTTCCCGGGCGTACGTTCCCGGGCGTACGTTCCCGGGCATACGGCCGTTTCAGACGCAGCAGCAGGCCGTATGCCCGGGAGAATGCGGGTATGCTCGAGAAGGGAGATCATGAGCTCGGAAAGGGAGATCATAAGCCCACACCCCTCCCGGGCATACGGCCTCTACACACCTTCGAACCGGCAGTAAGCCCGGGAGGGGAGGCTGCTGTCTGGGATAACATGGCCCGTTCCCGGGCTTACGGCCGTTACACGCCTCAGAACCGGCCGTACGCCCGGGGAGATGCGGACCCACGCCACGAATGCCGGGTTATAGCTCCGATGCCCCGAATGCCGGAAAGTATGGAAAAACCTCCACGCACCCGTCAGAGGCCACTTACCCTTGCTGCATTCCTGCCCTGGGGGAGTTGGGTGACATAGCGCCGCGTGGAGGCTGTTAAACAGTGTACAGCATCCACGGACATACCCGGCGCGCCGCGCCTTGCCGAGCGCCCGCTGAATTTGTGAGAGTTCGGCGCAAAATCATGCCGGGAACCATGCGAATCGGTTCAAAACGCCCGGTTGTTCATGGGCAGTGGCTACGGTGGTGCCCATGGTTTCACAGTCACGACGTACTTCCGGCGGCTCCCATCGGGCAGGCAGCGCCCCCCGAACGGTGAGCAGCGGCACGACCAGAAAACCAGCCGCACGACGCCATACCGGCGGCTCGCATCGCGCCGTCAACCCCAAGGGGCACGGTCGCAACCGGCGCAACCGGCGCAATAACCGGCACCCGATCCTCAAATGGATCCTCATCGTCATCGGCGCACTGTTCGGCCTCGGCATCCTGACCGGCGTCGGCGCGTTCGCATACCTGTACATCACCACCGAAATCCCGCAGGCCGACAAGATCGCGCTCGCGCAGAAGACGACCGTCTACTACGTCGACGGCACTACCGAGATCGGCTCGTTCGCCGAGCAGAACCGCGAGATCATCGAGTGCAACGACCTGCCCGACTACGTCGGCAACGCGATCGTCGCGTCCGAGGACCGCACGTTCTACACGAACAAGGGCATCGATCTGAAGGGCATGGGCCGCGCGCTGCTCAACAACGTCACCAAGGGCACGCGCCAGGGCGGTTCGACGATCACGCAGCAGTACGCGGAACGCTACTATCTAGGCGAAACGACTTCGTATGTCGGCAAGGCGCGCGAGGCGATCCTCGCGCTCAAGCTCGCGCAGGCGCAGGACAAGAGCGAGATCCTGTGCAACTACATGAACACGATCTATCTCGGCCGCGGCGCGTACGGCATCCAGGCGGCCGCGCAGGCGTACTTCGGCAAGGACGCGAAAGACCTGACGCTGCAGGAGTCCGCGATGATCGCCGGCATCATCCCCGCCCCGTCCACATGGGATCCGGCCGTGAATGCGACGATGGCCACGCAGCGCATGAAGCGCGTGCTCAACATCATGCAGGAGGACGGTTACATCACCGCTGTCGAACACAGCAAGGCGAATTCGCTGCCCGAGACGATCGAGTACGTGCAGAACAACGCGTTCAGCGGTTACAACGGCTACCTGCTGACCACCGTGGAGAACGAGCTGATCAATTCGGGCACGTTCACCAAAGACGACATCGAGACGGGCGGATACAAGATCATCACCACGATCGACAAGACCATGCAGGACGCGATCCAGACCGTGGGCGACACACGGCCGGACGGCATGCCCGAGACAATCCAGGTGGGAGGCATCGCGGTCGATCCGCGCGACGGCACGGTCAAGGCCATGTACGCCGGTTCGGACTATCTGACCAACCAGTACAACAACGCCACGCAGGCGAACTTCCAGCCAGGCTCGACGATGAAACCGTTCGCATTGCTGGGCGCCGCGCAGGAGGGCGTGAACTTCAGCACACTGTTCAACGGTAATTCCGGCCAGCGTTTCGCCGGACTGGAGAACGAGGTGAACAACGCGCTCAACATGAACTGGGGCTACATCAACCTCTACCAGGCCACGGCGAATTCCGTGAACACGGTGTTCATGAACGTCAACGAGCATCTCACCCCGCAGCGCACGGCCGAGATCGCGCATCAGGCCGGCATCGAGAGCGACATCGACGAGACCTCGCCGTACAACGTGCTCGGCATCAACGCGACGACCGTATGGGATCTGGCGCAGGGCCATTCCACGATCGCCGCGAACGGCGTGAAGAACACGCTGCACATCGTTTCGGACGTCACCGACTACCAGGGCAAGGAGATGTACAAGGCGACGGTCGCGAACGAGAAGGTCTTCGATGCGAACGATTGCGCGCTCGTGCAGAAGGCGATGCAGGGCACGACGACGACGGGTACCGCGGCAGGCACCGCGGCGGCGCTCGGCCGGGCCGTGGCCGGCAAGTCGGGCACCGCGAACGACGAGACTGCGGCCTCATTCGTTGGCTACGTGCCGCAACTGCTCAGCGTGTGGGCGATCTGGAATCCGGACGGGAACGGTTCACCGCAGGTCGTGCCGGAGTTCGCCGGCTACGGCGTCTCCTCGACCGGATACCCGGCGCACCTGTTCACCGAGTTCATGAGTCAGGCGCTCAACGGCATGTCCGTCGAGCAGTTCCCGACCGCGACCGACGACGGCAAGATTGGCGGCCCGGACGGCACGTGGGGTCTGGGCGCGACCTACTACCAGCAACAGCAGGACACGGCCAAGCAGAAGGCCGAACAGGAGGCGCAGCAGTCGCAGTCCGGCACAAGTTCGAGCGGTGACGGTTCGAGCGGTTCGTCAGGCGACGGTTCCGGCGACGATTCGAGCGGCAGTTCCAGCGGTTCCAACGGTTCGGCCGACAGCAGCGGTTCGACCGGTAACTCCGGCGATGGCGGCTCGACCTCGAGCGACACTTCAGGCAGCAGCGGTTCGGGCTCGAACTCCGGCAGTACTGGTTCGAACTCCGGCAACTCCGGCAGTGGATCGAGCAGCGGCACCGCGACCGGCTCCAGCTCAAGTTCGAGCAACGGTTCGAGCAACACCGATTCCAACAACACCGGCCAGTAGACGGCAAGGTTCAGGGGCGGCATTCGCATCGTGCGGATGCCGCCCCTTTTCGATGACCGCTACGCGAGCAGGCTCAACAGGGCCTCTAGGAACCAACCGTGGTGTTTTAGACTCCGGGCTTACGGCCGGTTCCACCCCTCAAACCGGCCGTATGCCCGGATGACGGCGCACCGCTCCCGGGCTTACGGCTGGTTCCGAGCACCTCAACGGCCGTAAGCCCGGGAAGCGGGCCAGCGTAACAGACGCAGCCCCGCAACACATGCGAAGGGCCTTCCTGCATATGATTGCAAGAAGGCCCTTCGTCGTATTCGGTACCGACGGATGTCAGCGTTCCGATGAACAGTCCGGTGGACTGTTCATACCGGAGCAACATCAGTTGCGACACGCCGGACACGGCACGCCGACCGTATGTCAGCGTTCGCTGCGGTTGACCGCGGAGATGATCGCCTTGAGCGAGCTGGTGATGATCGAGGAGTCGATGCCGACACCCCAGATGATCTGGCTCTCCGCGTCCTCACCGACCTGCGCCTCGACATACGAGGCGGCCATCGCGTCGGTGCCGACGGACATCGTGTGCTCGACGTAATCCATCACCGACACCTCGATGCCGAGGTTCGAGATCGCGTTGATGAACGCGGCGATCGGGCCGTTGCCGATGCCGCTCAGCTCACGCACGACCGGCTCGGAGGCGTTCGCCGCACCCGCGCCACGGTCGAGCAGCTTCGCCTTGAGCACGGTGTCCGAACCGTCCTCGCCGGAGGAGACCGACACCTTGAGCAGCTTCAGACGACCCCACTGTTCGAGGCTTTCGTCGCGGGTGTCGCCCACGACCGCGCCGGCCGCCGTCGCGCCCGACTCCTCGACCGGCAGGTACTCGTCCTTGAACAGACGCCAGATGTCCTCGTCCTTGACTTCCTTCTTCGTATCGTCCGCGTACTTCTGCACGATCTTGTCGAACTCCACCTGCAGGCGCTTCGGCAGGTCGAGGTTGTGGTTCGTCTTGAGCAGGTACGCCATGCCGCCCTTGCCGGACTGCGAGTTGACGCGGATGATCGCCTCGTACGTGCGGCCGATGTCCTTCGGGTCGATCGGCAGGTACGGCACGAGCCACACGAAGCTGTCGAGGTCGGCGCCGGCACGGTCTGCGGCCATCTGACGCGCCTCGAGACCCTTCTTGATCGCGTCCTGGTGCGAACCGGAGAACGCGGTGAACACGAAGTTGCCCGCGTACGGGTGACGTTCGGAGATCTTGATCTGGTTGCAGTATTCGACCGTCTTGCGGATCTCCGGCACGTTCGAATAATCGATCTGCGGGTCGATGCCCTGCGTGAGCAGGTTCAGGCCGAGCGTGACGAGATCGACGTTGCCGGTGCGCTCGCCGTTGCCGAGCAGGCAGCCTTCGACGCGGTCCGCGCCGGCCAGCAGCGCGAGTTCGGTGGCGGCCACGCCCATGCCCTCGTCGTTGTGCGGGTGCAGCGACAGCACGATCGAGTCGCGGTCGTTCAAGTTGTTGGAGACGTATTCGACCTCGTCCGCGAAGACGTTCGGCGTGGTCATTTCGACCGTGGCCGGCAGGTTGATGATCATCTTGTGGTCCGGCGTCGGCTTGATGACGTCAATGACCGCGTTGCACACCTCGACCGCGTACTCCGGCTCGGTGCCGGTGAACGACTCCGGGCTGTACTCGTAGTACAGGTCGATGCCTTTGGCCTCGGATTCGAGGCTCTTGCACAGTTCGGCGGCATCGGTGGCGAGCTGCTTAATCTCGGCCTTGTTCTTGCGGAACACGACCTCGCGCTGCAGCACGGACACGGAGTTGTAGAAGTGCACGACCGCGCGCTTGGCCCCGCGCAGCGCCTCGTAGGTGCGGCGGATGAGGTGTTCGCGGCACTGGGTGAGCACGACGATGGTCACGTCGTCCGGGATCAGCTCGCGTTCGATGAGCATGCGGATGAAGTCAAAATCGGTTTCGGACGCGGACGGGAAGCCGACCTCGATCTCCTTGAAGCCCATGGAAACGAGCAGGTTCCAGAAGCGCAGCTTGCGTTCGGAGTCCATCGGGTTGACGAGCGCCTGGTTGCCGTCGCGCAGGTCGACCGAGCACCAGCGCGGGGCACGCTCGAGGCGCTTGCCCGGCCACGTGCGCTGCGGATAGTCGAACGGCACCTGCTTGTCGTAGGCGGCGTACTTGTTGTACGGCATCTTGCTCGGCTTCTGCGGGTCGCCGATGAATCGTGCCGGAGGCAGCAGCGGGTCGTTGTTCCCTCCGTTGGACGCTGCGGCGACTGCCGCGAGATCAAACACTGACGATTGATCCTGACCCATCACTCCTCCTTTTCTTGGATTTGCGCCGGTGGTTCAGCCCGGCCGTATCGTTTACGTGTACGTAACATGTACAACCTTTCATCATACCGGTCTTACCCCCGCAAATCGCCGTCATTCCGGCATTTGGCGACGGCAGGTGCATAGCCGCCGCGCAACCGCCGTCCGACCGTCGGCAGTCACGCACCCAACGATCACCTGTCAATCGGAACGTTCGGCAAACGCACGGTTGCGCAAACGTGATGCTCCCGCGCAGATCGCGCCCATCGACTGCCGTATGCGGCGATCGCACGGTTAGATAGGGTGCATGACACACCGCACCCCGCACACCTCGCTCAAGTTCCGCGAAGACGGCACGTTCCGCGTGCTGCAGATGGCCGACATCCAGGACGGCCCGAACGTCCACCCCGACACGATCCGCATGATCGAGGCCGCGGTCAAGGCCGCCGACCCCGATCTCGTCGTCTTCACCGGCGATCAGATCCGCGGCTACGATCCGGCGTACATCGACACGTTCCTGCGCCGCCGCGGCGAGAATCCGGGCGCGAAGGTGCGTCTCGTCACCGAGGTCGAGGCGAAGCTCAAGGGCATCCACCGGCGCATCGCCGCACGCCGCAACCCCGACGTGCCGCCGGTCGAGGACGTGGTCACGCTCGACGATCTGCTCGACGACACCCGGCAGAAGGTGCGCGACACGTTCAGCGCGTTCCTCGGGCCGGTCGTGCGCGCCGACGTGCCGTTCGCCGCGACCTACGGCAACCACGACTTCCAGTGCGGCATCCTCGCCGACGAGCAGGACGACATCTACCGCGAGTATCCAGGATGTCTGAACCCGGCCGATTCGCTGGAGCCGGGCACGTTCGCGCTGCCGGTCGCAGCGTCGGACGGCTCGGGCCGTGTCGCGATGGGCGTGACGATGATCAACTCGGGCGACTATGCGGGCAAGCCGGAGGAGAACGACGCGCAGTATCCGCGTTACGTCGCCAATTCGCGCGGCTTGGACCTCGCCGATTCCGACGGCTACGGCACGCCGAGCGACGAGGCGGTCGCATGGCTGGGCGACGTGCAGCGTGACTTTGCGACACGCAACGGCGACGGCAAGCCGGTGCCGACGATCGCGTTCCAGCACATCCCGCCGCAAGAGTTCTACGACTGCCTGACCGAGGTGAGCCCGTGGACGCCGAACGCGGTGGAGGGCGCGCGCAATTTCGCCGGGCACTGCTATGTGCTCAACCACGAGATCTGCCGGCCCGGTTCCAGGCTCGGCGAGGCGATCGGCTGCGCGGACGAGAACGTGGGCGAGGTCGATGCGATGCGTGACGCGGGCGGCTATTTCGCGCTGTTCTGCGGGCATGATCACAAGAATTCGTTCGTCGGCCACGTCGACGGGATCGATCTCGGCTACGCGCCGACCTGCGGATTCGAGTGCTACGGTCCGAAGTCGCGCTACCGCGGCATCCGACTGTTCGAGTTCCGCGAAGACAATCCGCGCAACTACGTGACGCGCATGCTCACGTGGGGCGAACTGGTCGGCCGGTATTCGAGCAACGAGCTGCGCGTGTTCTTCGAGGATCACTGCATCACCGACGCGATCGGCCTGCGCAACGAGCTGCGCCGTCCGCAGGTGTTCGCCGGCGTCGCCTTCGGCACGACCGCCGCATTCGCCGCCGTCGTGCGCGCCGCGCTCAGACAGGCGAAGCGCTGACGGCGATGGATTGATAGGATCGTGCTGCCGCGTCGGTTATACGTAACCGCACGGCGGCACGTCATGTCATGGTACGATAGTAGTTGTCAGATGTCTGATAACTCAGCGTAGAGCCGTTGCCAGCCGACCGGCATACGTCCGCAGGACGGACGGCACTTCGCCGCAGCCAGCACCGGACACCCCACCCTGACACAGCCGGGCCCTTTGCCAGCCCAAAGCGTATCGCGATAGGAGCAAAACCTAGTCGTGCGTTGTGTTTGCGCCTATTGTGGTTCATAAGACCGTCAGGGGAACGGTGGTATTGCATGCAACAACGTCGTACCCATAAGGGAAAACAAGACAAGGAGCGTATCATGAGCAACCCATCCGGTCCGGCCGCACTTGAGACGCCGAACCAGAACGGGAACCGAACCCAGCCATCAGGCGACGAAATCCTAGGCGAGTACACCCAGCAGGAACTAGCGATGCTGGCCCGTCTGTCACTGCAAAGTACGCCCACCGTCTCCGCACGCAGCCGTTGCGACGAGACGATGGACGCCATCAAATCCTATATTCTGCATGAGCATCTGCAGCCCGGCGACGTGCTGCCGACCGAGGCGCAGCTGTGCGACACGATCGGCGCATCCCGATCCTCGGTGCGCGAGGCCGTGCGCAAGCTCGAGGCGCTGAACATCGTCAAGGTGGAGCATGGCAAGGGCACGTTCGTCGGGTCGCTGTCTCTGGATCCGATGGTGGAGACGCTCGCCTTCCGTTCGATGGTGTCCGTGGGCAAGAACTTCGCCGATCTGCAGGACGTGGTCCAGCTGCGCCGGTTCCTGGATCTCGGCTGCGCCGACGAGGTGGTGGCCTCGCTGGCGAACAGCGAGCAACCCCATCTCATGAAGCTCGCCGATTCCATGACCGCCACCGCGAAGGACGGCAAAACCTTCCTCGCGCTGGACATCGACTTCCACATGGGCATTCTCGATTCGATCGGCAACACCATCGTCAAGCAGATGGTCCGGTCCCTGTGGCTGGTCCACATGGCGGTGCTCCCCCAGCTCGGACTGCCGGTGTCCAGCGAACTCGACCGCACCGCCTCGGCCCATCGCCGCATGCTCGACGCCGCACTGGCGGGCGATGTCGACGCGTATCGTCAGGCCGTCGTCGACCACTACGAGCCCATCGAATCCATCCTTCGGCAGCGCATCGAAGACGGCGACGAGTAGGCCCTCATCCCTCCTCCCCTCTCCCCCATTCTGTGCGGGATGCGCATCCAACAAGGCGGGGTCGGTTCCGGGAACATTCCGGAACCGACCCCGCCTTTATGGTGAAAGGAGCAAAGGAAAGGAAGAGAAAACGAATGTCGAGCGCCAGCCAAACCGGCGCCCAGACTCAGGCGCTCATAACGGTCATAGCGGTCAGGCGATCACAGTGGAGGCGCTCACCTCCTCGGCCGTGCGTACCGGCTCCAGGCCGCATTCGCGCAGCACGCCGGCCACAGCCTCCACGTTCGCGCCCGTCAACGCACGAACCGGATTGGGCATCTGGTTGGTCTCGAACACGCCAAGCAGGGCCATGGCGGTCTTGAACGCGCCTACGCCGGCGCCGAATCCGGAGACGCCGGAGGTGACGTTCACGATGTTCATCAGCGCGGCGAGCTTGTCCTGCTCTGCGCGCACGGTGGCCCAGTCTCCGGCCTCGTAGGCCCGCCACATGCGCACGTAGCCGGTGCATTCCACGTTGCCCAGGCCCGGCACACTGCCGTCGGCGCCGGCCATGTACGCACCGTCCACCACGACCTCCTGGCCGGTGAGCAGCACCAGCGGATGGCCGGCCTTGCGGTTGGCGTCGCACAGGAAACGGAAGGAGACGTCGTCGTTGGACGAGTCCTTGACGCCGGCGAGCACGCCGTCAAGACCGAGACGGATGAGCAGGTCGCCGGGCAGTTTGACGTGCACGCACACGGGGATGTCGTAGGCGAACAGCGGCAGGTCCACGGCCTCGTGGATCAGACGGAAGTGGTTCTCGATCTCGGGCAGACCGCCGAGCGCGTAGAACGGTGCAGTGGCGACGATGGCGTCGGCGCCGAGTTCGGCGGCCACCTTAGCGTGCTCGATGACGCGCTCGGTCTCGGTGTCGATGCAGCCGACCAGCACCGGCACGCGGCCGGCGGTGAATTCGATGGCGGCCTCGATGATCTCACGGCGGCGGGCGTCGGTGCTGAAGGCCACCTCGCCGGAGGATCCGAGGAAGAACAGGCCGTTGACGCCCGCGTCGACCAAGCGGTCGATGGAGCGTTTGAAACTAGCGCGGTCGAGCTGGCGGTCGGCGGTCAGCGGAGTCACGACCGGGGGGATCACGCCGCGGAAAGTGGTGTTCATGATGATGTTCCTTATGTCTGTGTCGTATGTGTCTGTGTTTGGTGTCTGTGTTTGGTTCGTCGATAAAGGACGTTGGATGGATCGGCGATTGGAGACGATTGGTTCGCCGAACCGGCAGGATTCCGCCAATCCGGCAGCCGCGCCGGCAGCGATCATCTGCGATCGCACCGACGCGAGGCGACCTCGCCGAACGATCAGATGCACTCCTCCGGCGTCGGATGCAGCAGCGAGGGCGCCGCACCCAACAGCAGTTTCGTGTAGTCGTCCTGCGGGTTGTTCAGCACGTCCCGGGCCTCGCCGTGCTCGACGATGGTGCCGTGGTTCATCACGACGATCTCGTCGGAGACATAGCGAACCGTCTGAATATCGTGACTGATGAACACCATCGACAGACCGAGCGACTTCTTCAGATCAGACAGCAGGTTGAGGATCTGCGCACGGACGGACACGTCCAGTGCGGAAGTCGGCTCGTCGGCGATGATCGCATCCGGGTTGAGCGAGAGCGCACGGGCGATGGCCACGCGCTGTCGCTGGCCGCCGGAGAGCTGGCCCGGCAGCGCGTTAAGCGCGGACTTCGGCAGGCCGACCATGTCGATGAGTTCGTAGGCGCGCTTGCGGCGGGCCGCGGCGTCGCCGAGCTTGTGCACCACGAGCGGATCCATGAGCTGGTCCTGCACGCTCATGCGGGCGTTGAGCGCGGTGGCCGGGTCCTGGAAGACCACGGAGACCACGCGGCCGATGTCCATGCGCTCCTTGGCGGTACGCTTGGTCACGTCCTGCCCTTTGAAGAACACATGGCCGCCGGTGACGGACTGCAGACCGCACATCACGTTGGCCGTGGTGGACTTGCCGCAGCCGGACTCGCCCACGATGCCGATCGTGCGGCCGGGCATGAGCTTGAGGTTCACCTTGTTGACCGCCGTCACCTTTTTGGGGTGGAACAGCGTGCCGGCTCGCGTGGTGAACACGACTTCGGCGTTCCTCAGTTCGATGATCGGGACTACGTTGCTGTTGGTTTTGCTGCTCATCGCTGTGCTCCCTTCAGGGCTTGCGCGGCCTCCTGGGCGGCCACTTCCGGAGTGGGTGCGAACCAGTCGTAGGTGAATGCGGGCGCGGGCGCGGGTTCGGGATCATCGGGCAGACAGGCCACCATGTGCTGGGTGCCGGGCACGCGCTTCATGACCGGGTGGATGTCGAGTCCGCGGTCCGGATGCGAGGAGCGCGGCGCGAACCGGTCGCCCTTGGGGAAGTCGGCCGGCGACGGCACGGTGCCGGGCACTTGGTGAAGTCGGCCCTGGCCGGCCTCAATGGAGGTGACGGAACCGAGCAGACCGCGCGTGTACTCGTGGCGGGGATCGGTGAGGATCTCCTTGGTGGACGCCTGTTCGACGACCTGACCGGCGTACATGACGGTCACCGAGTGGGCGACCTTGGCCACGAGCGCCAGATCATGGCTGACGAAGATCATCGCGAAGCCGAGCTTCTCGCGCAGCTCGTTGAGCAGGTCGATGACCTGCTTCTGCACAGTCACGTCGAGCGCGGTGGTCGGCTCGTCGGCGATGATGAGCTTCGGGTCGCGGGTCAGGGCCATCGCGATGAGCACGCGCTGGCGCTGACCGCCGGACAGCTCGTGCGGATAGGATTCCAACGTGCGCTTCGGATCGAGGCCCACCAGTTCGAGCAGCTCCTCGGCGGTGCGGGTGCCGCCGCGCTTGGTCAGCTGCTTCATCTGTGCCTTGATGAGCATGGACGGATTGAGGCTGGAGAGCGCGTCCTGATAGATCATGGCGATCTCGTGGCCGCGCAGGGCGTTGTGCTCCTTGGGACTCATGCCCACGAGATTCTTGCCGTCGAACAGGATCTCGCCGCTGATCTCGGCGCGCGGGTCGAGCAGTCCCATGATGGCCAGCGAGGTGATGGACTTGCCGCAGCCGGATTCGCCCACCAAGCCCATCGTCTGTCCGGCGCGCACGGCGAAGGACAGATGGTCGACCACGTTCACGTCGCCGTGGCGCGGGAACTTGATGCACAAGTCGCGCACCTCGATGACCGGCTTGGCGTGGGACAGCGGGATGAAGCGGTCCTTGCGCCTGAGTTCGGCCTCGCGCAGCTGTGCGAGACGCTGGTCGAGGCTTTCCTTCTGGGCGGCGTAGGCGGCCACCGGGTCCACGAGCAGACGGTCCTCCTTGCGGCTGAGCTCCTTGCCCTCCTCGCTCTGCTGGATGGGCGCGGTGGGCGCGGCCACCATCGCGTCGGTGATGCCTTCGGACAGGATGTTCAGGCACAACACGGTGACCATGATCGCCAGGCCCGGGAACATGGCCTGCCACCAGTAGCCATACAGCACGCCAGCCTTGGCGGAGGACAGGATGTTGCCCCAGGTCGGGGTCGGCTCGGGAATGCCCGCGTTGATGAACGACAGGGACGCTTCGAACACGATCGCGTCGGCCACGGACAGCGTGGTGAACACCATGACGGGGGCCGCGATGTTGCGCGTGACGTGCTTGAAGAGAATCCACGGAGCGCGGGCGCCGGAGACGATCACCGCGCGCACGTAGTCCTTGCCATACTCGCTGATGATGTTGGCTCGCACGATGCGGGCCACCTGCGGCACGTACAGCACGCCGATGGAGATGATGATGCCGATCATCGACTGACCGAGGATGGAGACGAACACCGCAGCGAGCGCGATGGTCGGCACGGACATGACCACGTCGATCAGTCGCATGATGATCTCGGACACCCAAGTGCGCGAGACCGCAGCCACAGCGCCGATGATGGAACCGACGACGAGGGCGAACGCGATGGAGCTCAGGCCGATGACCAGCGAGTACCGCGCGCCGTAGATGACGCGGGAGAAAACGTCGCGGCCGAGGTTGTCGGTGCCGAACCAGTGGTCGGCGGTAGGTGCCTGATAGCTGAGGGTAATCTCGGTCGGGTTGTGCGGGGTCACGACGGACGCGAAGATCGCGGCCAGCGCGAGCACCGCGATGACGATGACGGAGATGCGCGTGCCGATGCTCATGTTCGACCAGCGCTTGACCCTGACCTTGGTGTTGGGCTTGCTGAATTCGCGGGTTGCGTTGTTGCTTCCAAACATCGTCACACCGTCCTGATTCGCGGGTTGATGAGGACATAGAGCAGGTCGACGATCACGTTGACCACCATGAAGGCCAGCGCCACGACCAGCGCCACACCCTGCACGAGGGTCGGCTGGTTGTTGTTGATGCCGTCGAACATCGCGGTGCCCATACCGGGCAGGGCGAAGATGACCTCGATGACGATGGCGCCGCCCATGAGGTAGCCGATCTTCATGCCGAGCATGGTGACCGGGGTGATCAGGGCGTTGCGGAACACGTTGCGGGCCACGACCACGCCCTTGGGCACGCCGGCGCCGATGGCGGTGCGCACGTAATCCTTATCGAGCTCCTCGACCATGGACGTACGGATGATGCGGGTGAGCGAGCCGGCCACGGGCAGGCCAAGCGCGAAGCTGGGCATGGCCATGCGGGCCAGGTATCCGCTCGGGTCTTGGGTGAAGGCGGGCAGGTCGCCGGCGCCGGGCAGCCAGGACATCTTGATCTGCAGCACGTAGATGAGGAGCACGCCGAGCCAGAAGGACGGGGTGGCGATGGCGATGATGGAGACCACGCGGATGGCCTGATCGACCCAGGTGTCGCGGTACAGGGCGGCCAGTACGCCGAAGATGACGGCGAAGACGATGGCGATGAGCAGGCCGATGAAGGTCAGTTGGAGGGTGATGGGGAACGCGGTGGCGATGCGGCCGCTCACCGGGTCCTTGTTGACGCCGTAGACGCCGAGGTCGCCGCGCAGCAGTCCGCCGAGGTAAGAGAAGAACTGCTCCCACCAGGGGCGGTCGAAGCCCATTTCGTGCCGGTAGGCGGCGAGCGCCTGCGGGGTGGCGTTCTCGCCGAGGGCGGCGACGGCCGGATCGTATTGGGAGAAGGACATCAGGAAGTAGACCAGCAGGGTCACTCCGAATGCCATGAACGGCAGGGCGATCAGTCGTCTGCCGAGGAGGCGTAGCAGGTTGTTCAATGGGACTCCCTTGTCGGATTGTTCAAGACAGGTGATTCAGGATGGCTCGGGATGGCATGGCTCGATGAATGGCATGGCCCTCCCGTCTCGCGGACGTTCATATGGCCCGCGGGACGGGAGGACCTGTTATGGCTACGAGGTCTGCCGGGCGACGCTGCCGGTTACTTGTTCAGCTCGGCGTTCACCAAGTTGATGCCGGTGGAGCCGATCGCGTCGACGCTCTTGAACACGCCCTTCTTGAAAGCGGTGGTCGTCTGGCGGTGGAACAGCGGGTAGAGCGGCACCTCTTCGCTGAGCAGGTCGAAGCACTGGTTCCAGTAGTCCTGGCGTTCGTCGTCGCTGGTGGCGTCCAGGGCCTTGTCCATCAGCTCGTGGAGCGTGGTGTAGCCTTCGGAGCCGTTCCAGAAGGTGCGGGTCTTGGTCCAGGCGTTGTCGCCGTACCACCAGTTCATCAGCAGGTCGGGGTCGTTGCCGAACACGGACGGGTCGCCGGGTGCGAGCACCATCGAGAAGTCGGCGCCTTCCTTGTCGGTGATGTTCGGGTAGAGGGCGGAGGATGCCATCGACTGGATGTCCACGTTCATGCCGATCTCGGCCAGATCGTTCTTGATCTGCGGGGCCAGCTGGGTGATCCAGGAGTGGTCGGTGGTGTAAAGGGTGAACTTGAGCTCACCGGTGACGCCGGCCTTCTTGAGCAGTTCCTTGGCCTTCTCCACGTTCTTGGTGTAGACGTTGCTGGCCTTGTGGTAGTTCGAGAAGTTCTCGGGCAGGAAGCTGGTGGCCGCGGAGGCCTGGCCGGACATCTGGTTGTCGATGAGCTTCTGGGTGTCGATCGCGTAGAAGACGGCCTGACGGACTTCCTTCTTGTCGAACGGAGCCTTCTTGGTGTTGAACATGAGGAACGGCAGGTTGAAGCCCTGCACGGTCTCCAGTTCGGAGCCGGAGGATTCGAGGGTCTTGAAAGCGTTGGCGGGCACCATTTCCATCACGTCCACCTTGCCGGCCTGCATGGCGGTGACGCGGGCGGTGTCGTCCACGGACACGTTCCACACCATGTGCGCGGTCTGGGCGGGGTGGTCGCCGTTGTACTGGTCGTTCTTGTCGAACTTGACCTGCTGGTCGGTGATCTCCGTGTACTTCCACGGGCCGGAGCCGACCGGCTGGGCCTTGAGATCCTCGTCGCTCATCGAGGAGGGGACGATCTGGATGAGGGCGAGGCGCTGCTTGAACATCGGGAACGCGCGGGTGAGCTTGAAGGTCACTTCGGTGTCGGACTTGGCTTCGACGGAGTCGATGAAGTCGAGCATGGAGATGTACAGGCTGCCTTCGGCGGTGGTGCGCTTATAGGAGGAGACCACGTCATCCGCGGTGACCGCGGTGCCGTCGGAGAACTTGGCTCCGTCGCGCAGCGCGACCACGTATTCGGTGTCGGACACCTGCTCCGGTTCACCGGCGGCGAGCGCATTGAATACGGAATAGTCCGTGTAGTTGAGCGCGTACAGCGGTTCGGTCACGTGCCAGTTGCCGGCCATGGCGAGTGCGCTGGATGTGGTGGAGGGCGAAAAATCACGAGTTGCGTATGCGACCTGTGCCGTGATGGTGTCGGCTACGGCCGTGCCGCCGCTCGCCGTGCCTTTGGCGGCGTCGTTGCTGCCGCCGCATCCGGCGAGCAGCATGAGGCCCGCGACGGTCGCCGCCACGGCAGCCTTGAATGTTCCGGTCTTCCTGATCATTGGTTCTCCTCGTCGTTGAGTACATGTAGGACCATCGTTCGAAACGAGACGGTGCCTTTCTGAAAATAGAGATGGGTGATGTTTCCCGATGGTGGATGATGCTTGCTGATGGTTGGTGATTGATTGATGATTCGGTTCTCGCCAGACCGATCGCTCGGTTGGGGGTCCACGAGAGCCGATAGCGTCGTCGTCGAACTGACTTAATGATAAGACGTCTGATGTCTGATTTCAAGTCGGGAGTGTTGCCGGTGCGGCAGATGCGGAACCGGCCCCTCGCTCGACCGCCGCAGTCACCGTTTTTCCTTGATATTCTGCGGTTTTCCAGCCTTACAGTTGCGCCACGAACCAGCTCGTGATGCTGGTGGGATGCGTGATCGCGGTGCCCACCACGGCGGCCCACGCGCCGGCGGCCATCACCTGATGCAGCTGTGCGGGCGTGTGGATGCGTCCCTCGCACAGCACGGGCACGTCGGGGAACGTCTCGATCATCTGGCCAAGCAGTTCGAAATCAGGGCCGTCGGTCTTCGGACGGTCGCCCGTGTAGCCGGACAGCGTGGTGGAGATGATGTCGGTGCCGGCTTCGACCGCGCGTTCGGCGTCGGCGAAGCTGCCGCAATCGGCCATCACGAGCACGCCTTCATCATGCAGGGCGCGCACGGTGTCCGCGTAGGTCAGTCCGTCCGGCCGTGGGCGACCGGTCGCGTCGATGGCGACGATGTCCGCACCGGCGGCCGCGCAGCAGCGTGCATGACGCAACGTCGGCGTGATGTACACACCCTCCTCGCCGTCCTTCCAGATGCCGATCACCGGCACGCTCACCTGCCCTTTGATAGCGGCGATGTCCGCCAATCCTTGGCAGCGGATACCCACGGCGCCGCCTTCGACGGCCGCCATCGCCATCTGCGCCATCGTCTCCGGATGACGCAGCGGCTCGCCCGGATACGCCTGGCAGCTCACCACGAGTCCGCCCTTGATTCGTTCGATCGTCTGATGCATGTTCGTTGCTCCTTTGCGTTTGTCAGGTATTGTCATGCGATTCGCACATCTGCGCCGTCATACGCACATGCCGATCCGCAGCGGCGGCCGCGCCGATGAGCGGCGCATCGCCACCGAGCTCGCCTTCGGCGAGCGGAGTGGGTTTGACCAGCGCGAGCGCCGATTCCGCGAATCCGGTGCGCAGGGCGTCCCACCAGATCGGCCCGGCCTTGACCACCGAGCCGGACACCACGATCACGTCCGGGTCGATGAGATTGCCCATGCCGCCGATGCATTCGCCAAGAGCGCGGGCGCTGTCGGACAGCACCTCGCCGGCCAGTCGCTCGCCGGCTGCGGCACGCGACGCTACTTCCGCGCCATCGGCGACCGGTCCGAGAGCGCCGTCATCAGCCGCGCCGCGCATCTCCTCGCAACGCTGGTTGTACAGGTCCTTGAGTCCCGTACCGGACGCCACCGGTTCGATATGCCCGTCGCGGGTGCCGCACGAACACAGGAATCCTCGGCCCAGCGCACTGGGCACATGTCCAGCGTGGCCGGCCACGCCGTGCGCGCCGGTAAACAGCTCGCCGTCTACCACGATGGCGCCACCGATGCCGGTGCCCACGCCGATCGACAGCACCACGGACTTGCCGCGACCGGCACCGTAACTGGCCTCGCCGAGTCCATGCGCGCCCACGTCGCCGATCATGCGCACCGGTAGGTCGGTGACCTGCACGAAGGCGTCGTAGATGCGCTGGCCGCGCCAGCCGGGCAGGATATCGGTGGCGGCAACGATCACGCCGGTCTCGCTGTCCGGCACGCCGGCCGCCGCGATGCCGATGCCCGCAACCGTTAATCCTTCGGCCGCGGCACGTTCCAACTGGCGTACGGCGAGCGCCACGATGCGCCGCTTGAGATCATCTCCGCCACGCGCGGCCTCGGTCGGGATCTCGCAGCGGCCCGTCACTGCGGGCGTCTCGCTGGCTGCGGTCGGCAGGGTCACGAATCCCGAGGCGACTTTGGTGCCGCCGATGTCGAACGTCAGATACGTGGACTTAACGGCCCCGCTCATGAGATCGCCGCCTTGTCGACCGCCTCATGGATGCGAGCCAGATAGCCGAGTCGCTCCTCGATGGTCGAGTCCTTGGGGACGCACACTTTGGCACCCAGGTAATCGAGCGTGGTCTCCTGCTCGCACGCGGCCCGCACGGTCGCCGCGATCGCCGCGGCGTCCATCAGCGAAGTCGGCTCGTCCGGGTTCATGGGCAGGTGGCCGTCGATCCAACCGTATCCGTATTGGGTTTCCTCCGGCCCCGCTCCGGAGAACATGAGGCCCGCAAGCACGCCGGCCTGTGCAGCCTTGCTCACATGGTCGACCGCGGTGGCGGCGGCGCGGCCTTCCACCACGGAACGACCCCAGTTCGCGGTCAGTCCGATGCCGGTCTGGAGACACAGGTCGATCTCGTCCTCGATGGGCAGGAATCCTTTTTCCGGCTTCTGGCCTTCGATATATCGGTCGCAGTGTTCGATCACCAGTTCGGCTCCGGACCAGTCCCACTGCGCCAGTTCCTCCAGCGAGGCGGCCATGGCGTCGCGGCTGGCCTGCGCGGTGGGCGCCGAATGAATTTCCACGAATCGGATATCCTGAGCGCCGCGCCGTTGCATGAAGTCGACAAGCGCGCGGCATACCTGTTCCATAAAGTCGAGCGCGGCCCGGCGTCCGTCGTGGTTCGGGCTGGCGAGGCCGAAGTTCGGGTCCTGCCATACGTGCTGCATGGTGCCGGGAATGACGGTGACCGTGTTGCCATGCCAGTGCGCGGGCAGGACGCCGGCCAGCCACGTGTGATCCGCGGGCTGCGCGAGGTCGCCGGGGAAGGGCAGTTCGGTTCCGGATATCCACGATTGTTGCCCAAGCAGGTTGTAGTAGTCCTCCTGGGCTTTTCGCCCCTGAGGCAGCGACGCGTAAGCGCCGACGACGAATGACGGCATGCTGGTTTCCTCCTTGAAAAGCTGGTGCCAAGACATACCTATCGTACTATCATCAGACGTCTGATGTCTAATCTCCGGAGCGTCCGACAGCAACGCTCCCATCTGAACGGGCTATCTGAACAGGCTTACGCCGCGACGTGACATGCAGTACGCGTTGCCCAGCCATGTGTGCCGCGAATTCGGCCACACCGCCCCCAGCCGCGGCGCGTTCTGGCTCATCCAGATGCTCGGCACGCGGCCGTCCGCACTGCGCGAGCCGAGCAAGTTGAACCCGTTCTTCTCGAGTAGCCATTCCGGATGCTGCGTCGCGATCGCGAGTCCCTCCTCAAGCGTGAGCGGCGTGCGTTCGTCGGAGTCGATGAGCTTGCGCGCCACGTCCGGCTCGCGGTTGATGTAGCAGGTGCCGGTATGCGGCTCGACGACGAGGTAGAACGGGCCTTCCGGCGGCTCGAACCCGTCCTGCGGCAGGAAGCTGGCGATGTCGCGCGGCGGCATCGTCGTGAACCCGGCCATGCGGTTGATGCTGGTTCGCGCGATCAGCGACTCGGGCGAGACGAGTTCGCGCGTCGGGATCAGCAGGATGTCCGTGCCGAGACGGTACCGCGGATCGTCAGCATCCGGGTCGCATTGCTCGAGCGCGGCGATCAGTGGGTGGGCGAGCGCGCGGAACGCGGCGGCGGAGATGTCCGCCACGTCCGGGTACCCCAATGCCACCAAACGGTCCAACTGCTTGCGTGCTTCATCCGATGCGATCGACATATCCTCCAGCCTACCAGCGACCCGACCGACCGCGGACCGGCCAGCATATGGGAACGAGCGGGTCGTTAGGCGGCGCGGTTCGTACAATGGTCGGCAACTCGAAGTCCGTATTGTCCGCACAAACATAGGGGTTGGTATGTCCGAAAAACTCAAGGTCGGCATCCTCGGCGCGACCGGCATGGTCGGCCAGCGTTTCGTCACGTTGCTCGAGAATCACCCGTGGTTCGAGGTGACAACGCTCGCCGCGTCCGCTCATTCGGCCGGCAAGACGTACGAGGAGGCGGTCGGCGACCGTTGGAAGATCGAGACGCCGATGCCCGAGTATGCGCGGCACATGACCGTGGTCGATGGCGACGATGCAGAGTCGGTCGCGGCCGGCGTGGACTTCATGTTCTCGGCGGTGAACATGCCGAAAGACCAGATCCGCGCGATCGAGGAACGGTACGCGAAGACCGAGACGCCGGTCGTCTCCAACAACAGCGCGCACCGCTGGACGCCGGACGTGCCGATGGTCGTGCCGGAGATCAACCCGGAGCATTTCGCGGTGATCGAACACCAGCGCAAGCGCCTGGGCACCACGCGCGGCTTCATCGCGGTCAAGCCGAACTGCTCGATCCAGGCGTACACGCCGGCGCTGGCCGCGTGGAAGGAGTTCGAGCCGCGCGAGGTGGTCGTGAGCACGTATCAGGCGATTTCCGGCGCGGGCAAGACGTTCAAGGACTGGCCCGAGATGGTGGGCAACATCATCCCGTTCATCTCCGGCGAGGAGGCGAAGAGCGAGAAGGAGCCGCTGAAGGTGTTCGGCCACGTCGACCCCGAGAAGGGCGAGATCGTGCCGTTCGACGGCCCGCTGCGCATCACGTCGCAGTGCATCCGTGTGCCCGTGCTCAACGGCCACACCGCGACCGTGTTCCTCAACTTCGGCAAGAAGGCCACGAAGGATGAGCTGATCGACCGGCTCGTCAACTACACGTCGAAGGCGGCCGAGCTCGGTCTGCCGCACGCGCCGAAGCACTTCATCCAGTACCTGACCGAGGACGACCGCCCGCAGGTCAAGCTCGATGTGGATTACGAGGGCGGCATGGGCGTGTCGATCGGCCGTCTGCGTGAGGATTCGATCTTCGACTGGAAGTTCGTGGGACTCGCGCACAACACGCTGCGCGGTGCGGCCGGCGGCGCGCTCGAATGCGCCGAGATGCTCAAGGCCCTCGGCTACATCACCAAGAAGTAAGCCGTACGCTCGCAACGCGTCTCTCATCCCCGTTCGGAACAGCCGTTTCCGGACGGGGATTTTCATATGTCTTCATCGTCATCCGTTCTTATCTTCCGTCAATACGCCATATTCTTCATACAAGAAACCTTTCCAGTTCTTTAGAATTTTTCTTCTATAGAAGAAGAATTCTAAAAAAATTGATATAATCTCTATCATGAAAGAAAGCAGGCCGCTGATTGATCGTCCCCGATACCTCGATCGCATCATGCCGTTCATCGGCGCCGACGATGTCATCAAGGTGCTAGTCGGGCTGCGGCGCAGCGGCAAATCGGATATGCTGCGGCTCATCCAACAGCGACTCATCTCCGAAGGCCGCACTCCCGACCAATTCATCTCCCTGAACTTCGAAGACTATTCCCTCACCAAATATCATGACCCGGACGCGCTGTACCCGTATCTCATGAGCCGCATCAACGCCGTCGACGGCACGCCCTACGTCTTTCTCGACGAAGTGCAGGAAGTACGCGGTTTCGAAAAGGTCGTCAATTCGCTGCGTGCCACGACAAAGGCGGACGTGACCATCACCGGATCGAATTCCACGCTGCTGTCTGGCGAACTGGCCACCTATCTTGGCGGACGCTATGTGCAGTTCGAGATTTTCCCATTCGGCTATGCGGAATTCCGCGACGCCCGGCAGCGTATTCACGGAGACGACTCCTTCAATGCGTTCCTCATGGAAGGCGGCATGCCTTTCGTCGCCGCCGGCAGCTGGGATGAGGAAAGCCGCCGCACATACCTGACGGACATCTACCGTTCCGTTGTGCTGCGCGATGTGGTTCGACGCCATCGCATCCGAGACGTGGCGTTATTGGAACGCATCGTCATGTTCGCCATGCAGAACACCGGCAACGTGTTGTCCGCGAATGCCATCGCCGCATATCTTAAGGCGGAGCGCATCGACGCCGGCACACAGACCGTCATCAATTATCTGGAGTACTGCCGCGAGGCGTTTCTGCTGGAACGTATGAACCGCACCGATCTGGTCGGCAAGCAGGTGCTGAAAACCCTGCAGAAGTACTATGTGGCCGATCATGGATTACGCAATGCGATTATCGGCGACGGCACCGCGCAGATACAGGGCGTACTGGAGAACATGGTTGCGGTGGAAGGGCTGCGCAGGGGGTACACGGTTTCCGTGGGCACGGTCAACGGCAAGGAAGTCGATTTCGTATTCGACAAGGGTTCTCAACGCCGATACGTGCAGGTGACGTATCTTATCGACAGCGACAAGACCGCTGAACGTGAGTTTGGCGTATTCACAGACGTTCCGGACAATTACCCCAAGACCGTAGTGTCGATGGATCCCATCCTGCGCCCGCGAGACGGCATCGAGCATCGGCGAATCGATGAATTCCTTCTCGCCGAGGATTGGTGATGAGGGCTCGCCGCCCTATCTCGAAGCGTCCGGCTGCCGTTAGGAGTCAGCTCTTTTGGAGGAAAACGGACGCTCAATGCGGCGTCAGCGTCCGTTTTCGACTAGGAGATCGCCGCCAGTGGAAGGAACCGGACGCTGCCGGGCAACAAAGAGGGCGTTTGTTCATAGGAAGCCACCGCTCCTATGAACAAACGCCCGCAAGCAGTACGCCGGTATCGCCGAATTCAGCCGGCAAACGATCCGGCGCCGCCGAACCCGCAGCCGACTGCCGAAATCAGCGGCCGGTGCCGCCGTAGACGACGGCTTCGATCTGGTCGGAATCCAGACCGTAGGCGGTGTGCAGCGCACGCACCGCGTCGTTGAGCTGCTCGAGCGGCACGAGCGCGGCGATACGGATCTCGGAGGTCGAGATCATGAGCACGTTGATGTTCTTCTCGCTGAGCGCGGTGAAGAACTTCGCCGCGAGACCCGAGTGCGTCTTCATACCGACGCCCACCACGGCCACCTTGCCGACGTTCGTGTCGATATCGAACGAGCGGTATCCCAGCTCCTCATGCTTGTCGAGCAGCACGTCCTCGACCTGCTTGACGGTCGATTCCGGCACGGTGAACGAAATGTCCGCGGTGCCAACCGACGCGCCGGCCTGCACGATCATGTCCACGTTCACACCGGCCGTAGCCAGCTCAGTGAACACCTTCGCAGCCATGCCCGGCTCGTTCGGCACGCCGCGCACGGTGGCGAGCGCTTCGGAACGGTCGTGCGCGATGCCGGAGATGACCGGCGCTTCGGGGCCGAGATCGGGGAACAGGTCGCCCATCGACTTGGCGCCCTCGTTGTTGGCAGTGTTGTTGTCGCTCATGGTTATTGCCTTACTCGTAAAAGTCTGTATCGGTTACGTTTATCTGATGCCGGATGACCGTCAGTCCAGGTTCGGCAGCGTGCGCGGGTCAACGCCGTCCGGCACGACCAGCGTGCCCGGACGGTGCGAGAATGACGAACGCACGTGCAGCGGCATGTTGAATCGCTGCGCGTATTCGACGCAACGCAACGCAAGCACCTTGGACCCGCAGCTGGCCATTTCGAGAATCGCGTCGTATCCGATCACCGGAATGCGCCGCGCGGTCGGCACGATGCGCGGGTCGGCGGTGAAGATGCCGTCCACATCGGTGTAGATCTCGCAGATGTCGGCGCCGAGGGCCACGGCCAGCGCGACGGCGGACGTGTCGGAGCCGCCGCGGCCGAGCGTGGTCGCGTCGCCCTTCGCGTTGATGCCCTGGAAGCCCGCGACGATCGCGACGTCGCCGAGCGAGAGCGCGTTCTTGACACGATCCGGCTTGACGGCCTTGATATGGGCCGCGCCGTAGCGCGCATCGGTGAAGAAGCCGGCCTGCTGACCGGTGAACGAGTGCGCACGGTCGCCCTCGGCGTGGATGGCCATCGCGAGCAGGCTCATGGAGATGCGTTCGCCGGCGGTCATGAGCATATCCATCTCGCGCTCGGGCGGATTGGAGTCGATACTGAGCGCCTGGTCGATCAGATCGTCGGTGGTGTCGCCCATCGCGGAGACGACCACCGCGACCTTATTGCCCTTTTTCTTCGTCTCGACGACGCGCTTGGCCACGCGCTTGATGGAGTCCGTATCGGCGACCGACGAACCGCCGTACTTCTGCACGATGAGAGCCACTGCTGTCCATTCTCTCTATGGGTAAACTTGCCGCCTATTCTACGTAAGCGGCACGATTATAAGGATTGCGCCTCATGCGGAGCGGACAAGCACCCACCATGCGGACGCAGCGCGACGGCGTTCAAGGGGCTTCCGGGTTCGTATTCGGTCACCATGCCGGAATTCAAGGAATCCAACAACGATGCCTTTATGATCGGCAAGGACATTTCCGCTCTCGCCAATGCCGCAGCCGTGGAAGGCCAATACTATGCCTACATGCTCTGGGGTGTTGACGACAACACGCACAATATCATCGGCACTACTTTCAATCCGCTCAATGAGAAGCATAAGGGACAGGAACTGGAGCTTTGGCTCCGTCTCAAATTATCCAAGAACGCGGAGTTTCGGTTTATCCCGATCAATGTCGATGATAAGCGTCTGGTAATCCTGCGCATATGGCCGGCCGCAGGTTATCCCGTGTCGTTTGACGGCGCCGAATACGTTCGGTCCGGCACCTCGACGCAACCGTTGGCAAAGAACTCACAACGCGAACGTCGGTTGTGGGAGGTCACCAAATCGGAATCGTTCGAGGAGCAGATTGCATTGCCTTGGCTGACGGCCGAGGAAGTACTGACCCAGTTGCGTTGGAAAGCGTACTTCACTCAGTCTGCGACTCCGATGCCTTCCAGTCAGGAATCGGTCTTGCGGTATCTGGAAACCGACCACTTGGTGAAGGCATTGGATAGCGGACAGTATGCCATTACCAATCTGGGTGCGTTGCTGTTCGCCGAGGATCTGCAGCAGTACCCCACCGTCAGCCGTAAGGCGCTGCGAGTCATTAAGTATGATGGAGTCCGCAAATCGTCCCCCTCGCGAACTCAAACCTACCCACACGGATATGCCGACATGGATTCCATCGCGGCTTTTCTGCAAGCATGGCTACCGGAAAGCGAGACCATCGGACGAGCCTTACGCGTCACCACATTCGCCTATCCGCCGATCGCAGTACGAGAACTGCTCGGCAACATGCTCATCCATCAGGACCTCACCATACGAGGAGCCGGACCGCTTATCGAGATTTTTGACAATCGTGTGGAATTCTCCAATCCAGGTAACTCCCTGATCAGCATCGAACGTCTCGTCAACGATCCACCGGCTGCGCGCAACCCCAAGCTCGCGGCACTCTCCCGCAGACTGCATATGTGCGAAGAAGCAGGTTCCGGATGGGACAAGATCATCGACGCATGCGAGACCGCACAACTCCCGTCTCCGGAGATACAGCAATCGGATGGCGATAGCCCAAGCATCATGATCAGGCTTTCCCAATACCGTCCGTACACTCAACTCAGTACCAGCGAACGCATGGATTCATGCTATTGGCATGCATGCATACAGTTTGCTGACGGGACCTGTCTGACGAATGCGTCCCTGCGCGCAAGGTTCGGCCTTTCGGATTCGTATTCGTCTCAGATCTCACGGCTGATCCGTGAAGCCGTACACGCAGAATTGATCAAACCAGTTGATCCCGATGCGTCGCGAAAGAAGATGGAATACATACCGGCATGGGCGTAAGCGTCGTACACTGCAGACCAATGGTTTTATTTGACGAGTAACCGTAATTCGGTGGCCTGAAACCACAAAAACGTTGATTTTCCAACGATTTTTTATTTGACAGTTATTTGACGATTTATAGTGCGCATGCGGTCTGACCGCACGGACGACGATCTCTGTACATACGCAAGGAGTCCGGCATTCCGTTGGGGGGGTGCCGGACTCCTATGATTGTTCGGAGCATTACGCGAAGGTGCGGCTCATGCGGTCGGTCGAAGACCTGAAACTGGACGGATACACGGTTATCCAGAATTATTTCGACGCGCTGACTGATTACAACCGCATGTATCGCATGCGCGAAATCGAACGACTGCGATCGGATCTGTACATGGGTGATCTGATTCGCTCGACGTTCACGTTTTTGCGTATCATATTTGACAAATGGTTTGTGCTTTCAATAGACTGAATCGTTAGATAACAAAAAACTGAACGGTTTTTTATGAGGCTTCTGCTGTTTTCGTGGGTTAGGTTGTTGGTGTTGGTAGTTGGATGTTGAGTCCGCCGCATCTGAGCATGACGAGGCTGATGAGGTTGGTGACGTGGTGGAAGCCGTAGGCCATGCGGATG
>NZ_JAHBBG010000018.1 GCF_019331715.1 Bifidobacterium simiiventris | reverse complement strand
AAACCTCACCCCTCATTAACCACTCTCATGGACTCCCCAAACAGGAAGCGAGGAATGAACTGGCAATCATTGACTATAAAGAAGTAGTACAAACACGCTCTTGAGTTCTCAAACCACCACCACACGATCAGTTCCTCATCCTCAGGAAGAGAACCAGTCGCTGACCGGCAGCAAGAGATAAACTTACACCACCATCCCGATCCGCGCAAACCGGCGGGCATAGCAAAGCCGAAAACCGTTGCAAACAAACGGTTCCCTCGGCGTGTTGCAAACAGGCTTTTCGTGCCTTCTGAGACTATCCTAAACCCCAAAATCACCGTTTTCGTATCCCAATCCACCTCTCGAACGGCGTGTCGCAACATTTCAATCCCCAGTCAACCGCCCGCCAACCGTCGTTCATCATCGATACACGTTCCGCACGCAACCGGCGTATACCTATGTATATGACGAAAAAGATCGCAGTATTAACCGGCGCGGGCATCTCCACGTCCGCAGGCATCCCCGACTTCCGCGGCCCGGACGGCGTCTGGACCAAGCACCCCGAGCAGATGAGCGTCTACGACATCGACGCGTTTCTTACCAATAAGAAAGAGCGCGAGTATTCGTGGCGCTGGCAAAAGGAGTCGCCCGTATGGAACGCGCAGCCAGGCACCGCACACCAGGCGCTCGTCAAACTGGAGAAGGCGGGTCTGCTCACGCTGCTTGCCACGCAGAACTTCGACGCGCTGCATGAAAAGGCCGGCAACTCGCCGGATGTGATCGTGAACCTGCATGGCACGATCGGCACATCGCACTGCATGAAGTGCCACGCGAAGTACGATACGGCCGACATCATGGCGCGGCTGGACGAGGAACCGGATCCGCACTGCCACCGCAAGCTGCCATACAACGGCAACATGCCGTGCAACGGGTTGATCAAAACCGACGTCGTGTATTTTGGCGAGCAGCTGCCGGACGGGGCGATGGAGAAGTCGATGAAGCGCGTCACCGAAGCGGATGAGTTCTGGGTGATCGGTTCGACGCTCGAAGTGTTTCCGGCCGCATCGTTGGTGCCGGTGGCCGCGCAGGCCGGAGTGCCGATCACAATCATGAACATGGGACGCACGCAGTACGACCGACTCGCCACGCGCCTCATCCGCGAGGATATCGCCGTCGCGCTGCCGCAGCTCGTGGACGAGACGATCGCGGCCGCACAGTAATGCACACAATATGGCTAACGGATTGTCCCCGTCGATTACATGATCGACGGGGACAATCCGTTATATCGGCCGAACCGTATCAGCGATCAGTAGATGCGCTTCGGCTGGAAGCCAGCGTTGCGCAGAGCGGCAAGCACACGGTCAATATGATCCGGGCCGTTCGTCTCAACGGTGACGCTCAGCGACACCGCGTTCGTGTAATGGCCGGACGCCTTGAACTGATCGTGATCCAGCGCGATCACGTTCGCGCGCTCGTTGGCGAGCAGCGTGGCGACCTTGACCAGCTGGCCCGGGATGTCCGGCAGCTCGACCTCGAAGTTCATGATGCGGCCTCGCGCGATCATGCCCTTCTGGATCACCGCGCCGATCGTAACGGTATCGATGTTGCCGCCCGACATGATCGGCACCACCACATGCGGCCCCGGTGCGGACGCGAACTTGCGCGAACGCAGGTTCAGATGCTCGAGCGCGGCCAGCGACACCGCGCCCGCCGCCTCGACCACCAGCTTGTGCTTTTCGAGCATGAGCAGGATCATCTCGTTGATATCGCGCTCGGTCACGGTCACGAGATCATCAAGGAACTCGTTGAGCAGAGCGAACGGCAGGTCGCCCGGGTGCTTGACGGCCACGCCCTCCGCGGAGGTGACCACCTGATCGGCGGGGGACACGCGGCCCGCCGCGAACGAATCCTTCCACGCCGGAGAGCCCTCAGGAATCGCGCCGATCACGCGCACATCCGGTTTGAATGTCTTGATCGCGAGCGCCACGCCAGCGCCCAGTCCGCCGCCGCCGAGCGGCACGACCACATCGGTCACGTCCGGCACGTCCTCGAGGATTTCCAGGCCGATCGTGCCCTGGCCGCAGATAACCTCGTAATCGTCGAACGGCGGCACATAGATCATGCCCTGCTGCTCGCTCAGCTCGAGCGCGTGCGCGGCGGCCTCGTCGAACACGTCGCCGTAGAGCACCACGTCGGCGCCGTACGCCTTGGTGGCGTCGACCTTGAGCGGCGGGGTGATGGTCGGCATGCAGATCGTGGCTTTCGCGCCACGTTCGCGGGCCGCGTAGGCGACGCCCTGCGCGTGGTTGCCGGCAGACGCGGTGACGATGCCGCGGGCGAGTTCCTCGTCGGACAGGGAGGCGATCTTGTTGTATGCACCGCGGATCTTGAACGATCCGGTGACCTGCAGGTTCTCGGGCTTGAGGAGAATCTTGTGACCGGTCATCTCGGACAGGATCGGCGAGGGGATGATTTCGGTGTGACGAGCGGTCCCCTTCAACCGTTCGGCGGCGAGCTTGAGTTCGGCCGCATGGTCACGCTGCAGTGCTTTGAGGACGTCTTTTTGTTCCATGTGCGTTATTGTATGCGCCGCGGTGGGCGAAAACGGCACGGATTCCATGTGCGCGGCGTCCGGCTTCGGCATCCGCAGTATCCACGCCGCCTCGGCTGCGCTCCGACCGGGTATCGGTTGCGTCCGATTCGCGTCCGTCGGCGGATCGAACGGCGCCGGCGCCCGGGCATCACATCAGCGAGAAGCCGGCGAAAGCGCACACCGCGAAGTACGCCACCACGAGCAGGAACCACGGCGACGCCCAGCCGACGTAACTGCCGCGCAGTGAACGGTTGGCGGCGATGTATTCGCGGATCGCGGAACGGCGACGGAACAGCAGCACCGCGGAGACGATATAGACCACGATCAGCGCCAGGCCGATTACGACAGTCACCTCCGGCGACTGCCCGCCCGCCACTTGCGCCATGAATGTGGCGAACGCATTCGTCACGCAGTGCAGCACGATTGCCCACAACAGCGAATACTCCATCGCCACATAGCCCAGCAACAGGCCGAGCATCACGGCGAACAGGCCTTGCAGTACATCGCCATGCATCAGACCGAACAGCACGGCGCTGGTCGTCAACGCGAACATCTTGCCGCGGCCAGCCAGCGAGCGCAGTATCAGACCACGGCATACGATCTCCTCCACGAGCGGGCCGACCAGCACGACGGCGACCACCATCAGCCATGAATCGGAGACCATGCCGTTGATGCCCTCCATCGATGCCGATTTCAGCTGGACGCCCACCAGGCCGAACGCCGTTTGCAGCAGCGAGGAGATGATGGTGCTGACGCATTGGATCAGCAGCATCGTCGCGACGAGCATGAGCGCACGGCGCGGGGTCATGCGCTTGTGGGCCTGCGGGGACGGCTCGCCGAGCCAGAACGTGCGGGTGCGGATGAGGGGGATCGCGGTTGCGGCAAGGACGACTGCGGCGCCGGTGAGACCGATGATTTGCGCGGCCGGCTGGGCGATGGCAGAAGGGATGCCGACGAGCGGGGCCACGTGTTCGGAGAGGAGGCCGAACACCTGCATCAGCGCCATGTAGGCGATGAGCAGGATCGAGGCACGGCCGACGAGAGTTCGGGGGTTGACCGGGGCGGCGACCGGCGAAGCGGCGCCGTCTACGGGTTCAAACGTTACGGTGGACATGATGATGGCTCCTTTGCTGAATGCGCCCATACGATATCGGGCGAGACATTGATCACTCGACTGATCATGAAAAGCATGAAAATCACGAAATCGATAAAGATAAAGAGATGCGTTACGCCATGCCGGCGATGAGCTGGAGGGCGGCGATATGCTCGGAGAACGCCTTGGCCCCTTCACCGGTGAGCGACACCCAGGTGATGTCGTGTCCGTTGCGCGGCCCCGGACGCTTGTCGAGCGAGACATAGCCGTTCTCCGCCAAGACCTTCAGGTGTTTGGAGCATACGGCGTCGCTCACGCCGAGCATATCGCGGATTGCGGCGAATTCGATCTCTCCGGCGCTGTGCAGCATGCCGCAGATGCGCAGGCGCATCGGCGCGTGGATCACTTCGTTGAACTGCGGTTCGTCCACGATGCGCCTCCTTTCCGCGGTTCACGGTCATTCCCACCCAGGCATCCCAGATATCCCAGACATCCCAGGCATGGAACCCTTATCATACCGGCCATGTCGATCACGCTCCCGCCGCGATCGCATCGCGCTGTTTGCGGTCGTACATCCATCCGAGCGCCGAGAACAGCACCACGAACACTGCGCCGCCGATGAACAGTTCCCCAACGGGCGGCTCCGCATGACGCGCCGCGTATCCGATGGCGAATCCGGAAAGGTAGACCGGCACAAGGCACGTCACCCACATGGCGATCATCAGCGCCCAGCAGACGCGGGTCGGCGGCCGCATACGGGTATCCATATTGTTGTCGCGCACATATTGCACGACGCGTTCGAACATCACGCCCGCGCACGATGCCAGGAATGTGGCGTCAATCGCACGATGCCACGAGAAGGCTCCAGCCGAGACCATTGCCGCAACATCGCCGACGGCCCAGATCACAGCCACCGCCCCTGCAGCCACGAACGGATAGAACCACAGTGGCATGACGACCAGTTGCGCGGCCTCACGCCGTTCGTCGTCAGGAAGCGCGCGGAATCGCGCCATCGTCCACAGTTCGCCGTTCGCACCGTAGCGGCGATGGTTGTGTCCCAGCACGTATGGCGACATGGAGCCGCCGGCGATGATGTAGCGGCGGATGTCGCGGTAGGTCAGCCGTTCGAGCAGCAGCGCGGCGAGTGCGGTGGCGACGATGACGAGAGCGGCCTGCCAGTGGGGGAGCGGCGCGATCACGAGGACGCCGGTCACGACGATCCCCAAGATGAATTCAAGTACCATATACACCGCAGCCAGACGGGTCGGAGGCCAGATGACGGCGTGGATGCCGCGTTTGCGCCATATGCTCATGAGCGCGGCCACCGACGCAACCAGTGCGGCGATGAAGCCCACGCATGCGACGGCGAATACGGGACTGCCGGGAGTGAGTATGTCACGGGTTAGCAGCCAGAACGCCGCGAGCATCAGGCCCAGGAACACACACATGATCAGGTCGAAAGAGAAGGGGAGCGTGTATCGGTCGGCTGTGGCTTCGCGGTCGGCAGCGAGGAAGGAGAGCGCGTCCGCGGCGGAGAGCTGGGACTGGCCGGGCCGGTCGGACTGCTCGGATCGACTGGATTGCCGCGGTTCAGATTGTTGCGTTTGCCGTGCAGACTGAGTCGGGATTGTCGATTGGTGATTGCGGTTCATGATGACTTCCTTGTGCTGAGCGCCGACGATGAACGACGGCGAATACGGTGAACTGGATGCGAACTGGACGGGTTGTGTTTGTCGAGAAACGATCGGTGCCATATATGTCGTGCGGTGCGATCGTGCGATTGATTGACCGGTCCGGAAGCGTTCACGGGTTGCGCATCACCATGATTGTTTCCGTTATGGAAAGTATAACGCTTTCCAATATGGAAAGTCAAGCGGGGGCGCGGATCGGTGGGCGCAAGGCAGGATATCCACAGGCGACTCCGCGCACGGACAGGCAGTTATTCACATACACGGAAAAACGCGAACAAACGAGCCGGTTATCCACATGCGCCGCATTGTATGGACACCTGAGTTATCCACATACGCAAAGCCATGCGTATATATAAGTTATCCACACCCGAAAACTCAACGATTCCAACGGCTTTCGAAAGTTATCCACAGCTTATCCACAAGATATCCACCGTTACGCACGCAGTTATCCACTCAAATACGCCACTTATCCACTAGTTATCCCCATAGTTATCCACATCATGTGGAAAACTCCTGCCGAACGACTCATATCAGCGAAATGTGGACAACTTGCCGCTTATCTTATCCACAATCCACAATCGTTGGAATTCCAACGATCCCCACATATAACAATCGGTGGATAAGTCGTTTATCCACGACTTATCCACCGATTCCACACAGTTATACCCAAGTTATCCACATGGTTTTCCACAAATGTGGAAAACTACACGTGTGTAATTCCACGCGAGGCAATCATCCAGTTGACCACCCTGTCCACCGTCCGGACGCCGCACGCCCAGCCGCATCTATCCCAGCAATCCCAACACGCTGCCCGGATTGAATAGCTCACACACCGCGATCAGCACCAGCATCAGCACGAACACGGCCGTGCCGTACACCGTCGTCCGGTACTGCAGGCTCTTGCCGCGCGACCACTGCAACTTCGGCGTCACCAGCAGCCACGTGAACAGTCCGCCGATCAGGAACCCGCCCACATGCGCCTGCCACGCGATGTTCGGCACCACCACCGGCATCGCGAAATTGATCACCATCCACACCATCATCGAACTGATATCCGCACCGATCCGCCGGTACACGACCAGCATTGCCGCAAACAGCCCGAACAGCGCGCCCGACGCACCATACGCCGCGTTCAGCCAGCCCGCACCGCCCGGCCAAAGCACGCCCCACGCCATCATGCCGAACCCGCCGCCGATGCCCGACAGCACGTACAGCGTCAGGAACGACCAGTGGCCCATCATCCGTTCGAGCATCGGTGCGACCGACCACAATGTCAGCATGTTGAACAGAATGTGCAGAATCGACGTCGGCTGGTGCAGGAACATCGACGTAAGGAACGTCCACGGATGGCGGGTCGCGAGCATCGGCTGAAACGCGCCGACATTCAGCATCGCGACCAGTCCGGACGGCCACACGAGCGACAGCAGCAGCTCGATCAGCCACACGGCCACGCAGATCAGCAGGATCGCGGTGGTGAACACCGGACCGCCGTCGCGCCAGTGGTAACGGATCGCGCGTTTGTTGAACAGGTCGCGCAGGCTGGGGGAGCCGGGGAACAAACTGAAACCGTGATATGCCATAGAGTCACTGTATCGGACGGGTGCGGATCGGACGACATGCCAGATCGGGGATGCGCGTAAATCCACCCAATCGTCACATTCGGCGTTCTAAGATGGGGAGCAGAGTTGGCTTGGATGGGCAAGCCGGCCGCACGATTGGGAAAGGAGCCGTCATGGAGAACAAGTCTTCTAACGGTTGGAAGTTCTTTGCGCTGCTGTTCGGCGCTCTGCTCGCCGGCTTGGTGGGCCTGTACATCTACAAGCAGCAGAACCCGGATTACGATCCGTGGGAGGAGCCGTGGGAGAACAGCTCGTCGCCGGTCGATCTTGGCCTGAACAAGGAGGCCGCCGAGGAGCCGGCCGCCGCTGAGGCCGAGCCGTCCGAGACCGCCGCTCCGGCTGAGGCCTGATACCGATTCCGTCGGCTGGCGGATGGCCGGGGCTGACCGGTCTGATCGGCTGACCGGTCTGATCGGCTGGTTTCGATTGGTTCGTCTGTGTCCGGCTGACCGATAACGGCGACGCATGACATATGCCGCCGTTGCCGAGTCTATGGAATGATCCCGTACCGTGATCGATTGCGGTACGGGTTTTTTGTTGCCCGCGTGACCCGAAAATCAATGATGACCGATGAGAACCGAAGCATCCGCGGTGCGGGAGTACGTCTCGATGCCCACTTGTATGGGGAAGCAGGATAAGTGGGGGATTACGGACACCCAGATCACATAGGTGGGTAAATATGGACGCCCACAATGGAAAGTGGGTAAATCAGTACTATTTAGAGCGGTAAATCGGGTCTACACGGTACGTATTTACCCACCTATGGGATATCGGCACGATCCGGGTCCAGTTCTACCCACTTACGCGGCAGTAGCGTCCGAATTCACCCACTTACGGAAGTATCCGTGTTCGATCCGTCCACTTACGGAAGTATCCGCATCCGAATCCACCCACTTATAGATCTAGCGGACAAACCGTGACGGAACAACGGCAATCTCTCCCGGGCATACGGCCAGTTCCAAGGCCCAAAACGGCCGTAAGCCCGGGAACCACCATCGATGACCGGTCACCCTCCCGGGCATACGGCCGGCTACACCCACGAAAACGGCCGTAAGCCTGGGAAGGTTTGACCAACCCGGTCATCCTCACGCATTCATTACGAAAGAGGAGGGGTGTCTCGGATCGAACGTCAAATGATGTTCGATCCGAGACACCCCTCCCACAGTCAGGCCTCTTCGCCGATCAGGCGAGCGGACGCAGTCCTATGGACTGAGCATGCGTGTGTCCTCTAGGCGCGCCGAGGGAAGGCGTGCTCAGCACGTCGACCGAGGAGCTGCGTAACACGCAGCCTTCGCAGCATAGCTGCTCACTTCGCCTAGGAACAGCCCACTGGACTGTTCCTTATACGGCTCAGCGCCGCGGACACTCCATGTTCAGGCCAGAGGAGCGAGTCGACTGACGCGTGCGGAAACCGCCGTCCGAACCCGAAGCTGTGCTCAGCACAGCGAGTGGTGAGGAAAGGCGGTATACGCTCCGTCAGTCGGCGAGCGGACCGGTGTGCCAGATGCGCTCGAGGTAATCCTCCATCGAACGGTCGGAGCTGAAGAAACCGGAGTTCGCGACGTTGAGCAGGGCCTTGCGGTTCCACTCGAGCGGGTCGCGGTAGAGCTTCTCGATCTCGGACTGGATGTCGGCGTAGGCGGAGAAGTCCGCGAGCGTCATGAACCAGTCCTTGGTCAGCCAGTCGGCGACGAGCGGCGCGTAGACGTTGCGGTCGCCGTTGGAGAAGGTGCCGCCGGCGACGAGGTCGATGGCCTGCTTGAGTCGCGGATCGGCCTCGTAGTACTTGGCCGGATCGTAGCCGTCGGCGTACAGCTTCTCGACCTCGTCGACGGTCATGCCGAAGAGGAAGAAGTTATCGGCGCCGACACGCTCGCGGATCTCGACGTTCGCGCCGTCGAGCGTGCCGACGGTGAGCGCGCCGTTGAGGGCGAACTTCATGTTGCCGGTGCCGGACGCTTCCTTGCCGGCCTGCGAGATCTGCTCGTCGAGTTCGGTGGCCGGGATGAGGTTCTGGGCCATCTCGATGTTGTAGTTCGGCAGCATGTGGACGGCCAGCTTGCCCTTGACGTCCGGATCGTTGTTGACGACCTTGGAGACGTTGTTGATGAGCTCGATGGTCATCTTGGCCAAGTAGTAGCCAGGGGCGGCCTTCGCGCCGAAGAACACGGTGCGCGGCAGGATGTCGTCGGCCGAGACGGTGCCGTTCTTGATGGCGGCGTACTTGGAGATGACGGCGAGGATCTTCAGCGACTGGCGCTTGTACTCGTGCAGACGCTTGACCATCGTGTTGAACATGGTGTTCTCGTCGATGTCGAGGCCGTAGTGATCCTTGGCGAAGCCGACGAACGCGTGCTTGTTGGCGGCCTTGACGGCGGCGAACTTCTTGACGAACTCGTCGTCCTGGGCCAGCGGGACCAGGCCGGAGAGCATCTCAAGGTCGGAAACCCACTTGTCGGTGCCGAGGCCCTCGGTGATGAGGTCGGACAGCGCCGGGTTGGCGAGCTTGACGAAGCGACGCGGGGTCACGCCGTTGGTCACGTTGGTGAACTTGTCCGGGTACACATCGGAGAAGTTCTTCAGCGTGACGTCCTTGAGCAGCTGGGAGTGCAGCTCGGCCACGCCGTTGACGTGGGAGCCGCCGTAGGTGGCGAGGTAGGCCATGCGCACGGCATCGCCGGTGTAGATCGCCATGTCCTTGGCGGTCGCCTCGTCCACGCCCTTGGCCTTGAGCTCAGCCTCGAACTGCTCGTTGATCTTCTCGATGATCTCGAGGTGACGCGGCAGCAGCTCGCCGATCAGGCTGGCCGGCCACACCTCGAGGGCTTCCGGCAGCAGCGTGTGGCAGGTGTAGTTGAAGGTCTTCTGGGTGATGGACCACGCGGTATCCCAGTCGTAGCCGTACTCATCGATGAGGATGCGCATGAGCTCCGGGATGCCGATGACCGGGTGGGTGTCGTTGAGCTGGAACGTGATCTTGTTCGGGAAGGTGGTCAGATCCGGCTTGTCCTGGCCCGGGTAGAAGACGCGGATCGCGTCGTGCAGCGAGGCGGAGACGAAGAAGTACTGCTGCTCGAGGCGCAGTTCCTTGCCGACCTTGGTGGAGTCTTCCGGGTACAGGATCTTGGAGATGTTCTCGGCCTTGACCTGCGGCTCGACGGCCTCCATGTACTCGGAGCGGTTGAACGCGAGCAGATCGAACTCGTCGTAGGACTTGGCGGTCCACAGGCGCAGCGTGTTCACGCGCTGGGACTTGTAGCCCGGCACCAGGTAGTCGACCGGCACGGCGCGCACGGACCAGGCCGGCTTCCACACCTTCTTGCCGTTCTCCTCGACGACCTCGCCGCCGAAAGAGACCTTCTGGTCGCGGTTGTAGTCGATGTGGCCCCACGGCTCCTCGTTGCTCAGCCAGTAGTCCGGGGTTTCGACCTGCTTGCCGTTCTCGTCGAACTTCTGCTTGAAGATGCCGTACTTGTACTGGATGCCGTAGCCGAACGCCGGCACGCCGAGGGAGGCGAGCGAGTCGATGAAGCAGGCGGCGAGACGTCCGAGGCCGCCGTTGCCCAGGCCCGGCTCGTACTCGGCGTCGACGATGTCCTTCGGCTTGAAGCCGAGGGATTCGACGGCCTCGTTGAACTGGTCGGTCAGGCCGGCGTTGAGCAGCGCGTTCTCGAGCTGCTTGCCCATGAGGAATTCGGCGGACAGGTAGCCGACGGCCTTGGTGTTGCCGTTGACGGTATCGGCCTGCGTGGTGAACCACGCGTCCGCAAGATGATTGCGCACGGCCTTGGCGGCGGCGACGTAGACATCAGCCGCGGTGGCCTGCTCGACGGTGACACCCTGAGAGTACTTCAGCTGCTCACGAATCTCGTCGGCGAACTCGGCGGTCGTGACCGGCGACTTGGGTGCGGTAATTTCAGTCATATTTGACTCTCTTTCCGTTGTGTTGTCCCTTGTCATTATGCCCCGCCGCGGTGACGGCGCATAAACGTCAAGATGAACGCTGCATTACGTCCTGCAATCGTTTGCATCAACGTTGCAATCATACAACACAGGGCGCGACACGCAACGTAGCGGTGCTTCGCGATGGCCCGATCCGGCCAGACGCCACGCAACACGCGGCTGATCGACCGGTTGGTACCGCGAACGATTGCTACATTATCGAACCGGTACGATACCGAATGACAGCGTATGCGGCAACCTCTGTTCACGCTCACGATCGGGGGAGCCGCCAACGTAGCCGGACGACGGCCGGACGACGGTCAATCGATACAACTGACCGATACGGCCGATTGATACAGCCGACCCGCACAGCCGACCCGCGCGACCGGCCGACGGAATCACGGCGCGTCCGGCGAAGTGCGGGTAGGGTAGAGGCATGGCTGTGATTCGAGAACAGGACTTGGACAAAGGGCGACTGGCGTGGGCACGATGGCGCGACGCCGCGCACGAACAGCTGGCGCAGTCCGTCGGCGATGCGACCGGCCCGTCGGCTGGATCGCCGACCGATCATGCGGCACGTCGGGAGTTGGATGGTTCGACGAACAGCGCCGATCATGCAACGCGATCCGCCGACGAGACGATGCTTGTCATCCCGATCGCCACACGGCTGGAAATCAATCCGGCACTGCCTCGACCGATCTGGGCGATGGCCGTACGCTACACGCTGTTCCTGCTGGAGCGCCGCGCGCCCGGCCCCGGCGTGGAGGTACGCGTGGCCCCGTGGGGCGCGATCAAGATTCTCGACGGTCCGGCGTCCGACCCGCACAACCTCACCCCGCCCGACGTGATCGAACTCGATCCGGATGTCTGGCTGCGCCTCGCCGCCGGCATCACCACGTGGGACGAGGAGCGCGACGCCGGCCATATCACCGCAGTGGGCGAGCGCGACGATCTGAGCGATCTGCTGCCGCTATAAGACGGCCGCGCACCCACGGTCGGCAGTGCCGATCATCCCGTCCGCAGGATCCTGCGAGCATCTGCGACCACTGGCGGAAAACGCTCACCGACAGGCCGCAAGCAAGAGAAAAAAACGCCGCCGAATAATCAAAATGGCGGATGACGCTCACCGACGGATCATCGGTGAGCGTCATCCGCCACGCAGCAACAGGCGTATTGGCCGCTCAGTCCTTCTTGGGCTTGAGCGCGCTCGGCACCGGCATGGGAATCGGCTTGTGCGGCTTCGGCATGGCGGCCGGCTTGGCCTTTGCGGCCGGGAACTCGCCGCTGGTCGCCTTCGCGGCGGCCTCGGCGGCCCACTTCGCGTACTCGTCGAGATCGTCGTCGACCGCGGCGCCGGACGTTGCCGACGACTCGACGGAATCGTCCGAATCAGCGTCCGCATGGTGGGCATACTGGGCTTCGATATCGGCGAACGGATCCGGAGAACCGACTCCCGGCTCCTGTTCGCTCAGCTCCTTGGCGAGCTCGTCGTAATCAGTATCAGTGGTCAAATACTTGAGCTTTCGGGCAATTTTCTGCTGCTTGGCTTTCTGACGTCCGCGGCCCATGTGACCCCCTGAAATTACTGTACGTGTTGAATCATCACATAAGAGAGTACCACTTGTTTGCACGGTTGGGCTTGTCGGCTCGGACTTTTACGATAAAAGCGATATTTTCAGGTGTTTTCACACGCGCAAAGGCGGGGAATAATGACGGACGAAACCCAGGAACAGCAGTTGACCGCTGCCGGCAACGAAATGAGCGCGAGCTTCCTCGCGGCGAAGAAGCGCTCGGACGAAACGCTCGCCAAGCTCGAAGCCAACCCGGGCAAGTTCACCATGCTCACCGGCGACCGCCCGACCGGCCGTCTGCATCTCGGACACTACTTCGGTTCCATCCGCGAACGCGTCGCCATGCAGGAGCGCGGCGTGAACACGAACATCATCATCGCGGACTACCAGGTCATCACCGACCGCGACACCACCGAGCACATCCAGGACAACGTCCTCAACCTCGTGCTCGACTACATGGCCGCGGGCATCGACCCGAAGAAGACCATGATCTTCACGCACTCCGCCGTGCCGGCCGAGAACCAGCTCATGCTGCCGTTCCTCTCGCTCGTCACCGAGGCCGAACTGCACCGCAACCCGACCGTCAAGTCCGAGATGGAGGCGTCGGGCCACGCGCTGACCGGCCTGCTGCTGACCTACCCGGTGCATCAGGCGTGCGACATCCTGTTCTGCAAGGCGAACGTCGTGCCGATCGGCAAGGACAACCTGCCGCACGTGGAGATCACGCGCACCATCGCGCGCCGCTTCAACGAGCGCTACGCGAAGAAGCACCCGGTGTTCCCGGAGCCGGCCGCGATCCTGTCGGAGGCGCCGGAGATCCCGGGCCTTGACGGGCGCAAGATGAGCAAGTCGTACGGCAACTCGATCATGCTGGGCGCGACCGCGGAGGAGACCGCGAAGCTCATCAAGAAGAGCCCGACCGATTCCGAGCGCCGCATCACGTTCGATCCGATCGCGCGCCCGCAGGTGTCCGCGCTGCTGACCACCGCAGGTCTCGTGACCGGACGCGACCCGAAGGAGATCGCCGAAGAGATCGGCGAGGCGGGCGCCGGCGCGCTCAAGGCGTATGTGATCGAATCCGTGAACGCGTTCCTCGCGCCGCACCGCGAGCGCCGCGCCGAGCTGGCGAAGGACATGGACTACGTGCGCGACGTGCTGCACGACGGCAACAAGCGCGCGAACGCCATCGCCGAGGAGACCCTCGAGCAGGTGCGCGAGGCCATGGGCATGAAGTACTGAGCATTTCGGATCCGCCCCGATCCGACGGCTGATGTTCTGGCGTCTGTTTTTCGCCAGGATATGCGCCATATTAAACGCAAACGCCCTCTGACGATTCGGCCAGAGGGCGTTTTTCATGAGATGGCAGCGGATCCTGGTGGAAAACGGACGCCGGCGACCCATTGGGCGTCCGCTTTCTGCAAGAAACCGGGTTTACTGGGAACAAACGCCCTCCGGGAAGGCGCGTAGCGTCCGTTTTCGTCTAGAACGCAGGCCGGGGAAGGAGAGACGAGGCGGGCGAAAAGAGAGGACCGCCCCGAGGAGCTCAGCGCTCGTCCACCACCTCCGCAGTGATGAGGCCGTCCTCGTCCATCGTGCCGATCGGGTCGAGGTAGTGGTCGAACTCGTAGAGCACCTCGTCGCTCGGCGCGGCGGTGACGAGCGACACCACCACGATCGCGGCCAACGACAGCAGGAACGCGGGCAGCAGCTCGTAGATCGCGAATATGCCGCCGAGCGGCTTGACGAACTCGTGCCACACCAGCACGGCGGCCGTGCCGACGAGCATGCCCGCGATCGCACCCGGGCGGTTGGTGCGCCGCCAGTATAGAGAGCACAGCATGAGCGGTCCGAACGACGCCCCAAGGCCAGCCCACGCGTACGACACGACTTGGAAAATCGAGGAATTCTGGTCGTAAGCCACGATCACTCCGAACACGAACATGAGCACGAGCGTGGCGCGCGCCACCATCATCACCTGACGATCAGTCGCGCGACGATGCATCACGCCGCGGAACAGGTTCTCCGCCATCGCGGACGCGCCGATGATCATGTAGGACGACGACGAACTCATCGACGCGGCGAAAATGCCCGACACCACCACGCCGCACAGGAAACTCGGCAGCAGCGTTTGCGCGATCACGATGAACACGTTCTCGGCCGCCGCCTGAGTCGCGAACTCGGTCGGCATCATCGCGCGGCCCACCAGGCCGATGCACACGCCGCACGCCAGCGACAGCACGCACCACGAGGTCGCAATGATGCGCGACTTGCGGATCTCCTCCACGCTGCGGATCGACAGGAACCGCACCAGCACCTGCGGCATGCCGAAATAGCCCAAGCCCCACGCCATCATCGACACGATGGTGATGATGCCGTAGTCGCGCGGCGAGGAGAACACGGCCTGACCGTCGCGGATGATCTGCTGGCCGAGGTCGTTGAGCGTCGGCACCGCGACTTCGGTGCCCGACAGGAAGCCCGGAATGGCACGCAGGAACGCGACCGTATTGCCGATGCCGCCCGCCGATACGACCGATCCGATGAACACCACGGCCAGAGCGAAGAACATGAGCATGCCTTGGATGAAGTCGGTCACCACCACCGACAGGTAGCCGCCCACGACGGTGTACACGAACACGACCATCGCGCCGAGCACCATCATGAGGTGATAGTCGAAGCCGAACAGCGTGGCGAACAGCTTGCCGACCGTGACGAAGCAGCTGCCCACATATACGCAGAAGAACACGAGGATAATGAACGCGGCGATGGTGGAGAGGATGTTTTCGCGATCGTGATAGCGCTTGGAGAAGAAATCGGGGATGGTGATCGCGTCGCCGGCGACCACCGAATAGCGGCGCAGACGGCGGGCGACGAGCTTCCAGTTGAGGTATGTGCCGACGGCGAGGCCGATCGCAGTCCACATCGGGTCGGCCGCGCCGGTGAAGTAGGCGAGGCCGGGCAGACCCATGAGCAGCCAGCCCGACATATCGGACGCTTCAGCGGACAGGGCGGTGAGCCACGGGCCGACGCCGCGGCCGCCCGCGAAATATTCTTGCGACGACGAGTTGGAACGTTTGGAGAACACGAATCCGACGGACAGCATCGCGGCGAAATAAATGCCCATGGCGAGCAGGATCCAAAAATCGTTCAGTCCCATATGTTCTCGGTTCTCTCGGGTTTCGCGGTTGCTCGCGTCGCCGTGATCGGCGTTGGATTACATGGCGAATCGGGAGAAATGGGAATCGATCGCGTCGTCCCTGCTCCCTTTTTGCTTCGTGTATTCGACGGTCGCTGAGAGGGTGGACACGAAGCCCGTATTATCCGTTCAACGTCTCACGCTGTGAGCCGGCGGCATCGGGCCTACATGCGAATCCACACCCGTCAGGGCAGATTCTGAAGCGGTTTGACGATCAAGAGGCCAAGCCGTCTCGGCAAACCCAAGAACCAGCCTCTCAATCGTCACACCGCGCCCTCGCATGACCGAAAAAACACGATGCCCGGAGCCAACGCATTGCGCCAGCCCCGGGCATACGAATTCGCGCCGGCTCCCCAGATCAGATGTCGTAGCGCCAGGACTTGTCGGTGATGACGCGGGCCATCGCCAGACCGATCGGCAGGCAGATGATGACCATGAACGCGCGGAACGCCCAGTCGAGCGCGCTCAGCGTCTCGAAGCTGCCGAGATACCACATCGCGCGGTACATATACATGCCCGGCACCATGATGACGATCGACGGCACGGTCAGGCAGATGCGCGGGTAGCCGAGGTGCGGCGGCAGCCACCCCTTGCGCACCGACGAGCGCCACACGGTGGCCAGAATGCCGGCCAGGAACGCGCCGATGAACGCGCCCGCCTCGGCCGGCACGCCCATGTCCACGATCTCGAGACGCAACGTGTCGGTGATCATGCCGATCACCGCGGCCGTCAGGCACATGCGCTGCGGGGAATTGAACATCACGGAGAAGCCCCACACACCAAGGAACGCGAACACCGCGCGCAGCAGCATATTGACCCACGGGTTCAGCCCGAGCGGCTCGAAGCCCTGCGGGTTGAGGTGCACGATCGTGGCAACCATCCACCCGGCGAGCGTGGCCATGAGGATGATGCACAGCACGTAGGTCACGCGCTGCACGCCGGACGGGAAGTCGATCTTCGCCATGTCAAGCCCGCCCGTGATGAGCGGGAATCCGGGGATGACGAACAGCATCGCGCCGATGTACGCGGTATCGTGCTGCAGCGCGACCGGATCGAACAGGCCGATCAGACGCAGCGTGCCCGTACACGCGAGCGCCGCGACCGCCACGCACACGAACGTGACGAAGAACTGGTTGAGATGACGCTTGAACAGCACGCGGCGCAGCCAGTGACCGAGTCCGGCGCCGACGAACGCGCCGATCATGTCGTAGGGGCCGCCGCCGAGCAGGAACACGAAGGATGCGCAGGCGATCGCGGAGGCGAGGCCGGCAAAGGCGGGGGAGTAGAGCGGCTTGCGGCGTTCGATCATGTCGAGCCGCTGGTGGGCCTGCCGCACGGTGATGCCGGGGCGGCCTGAGACGCGCTCCTTGCCGACGTGGTCGAAGTGCTCGGCATACTGGCCTTTCGGCGGCTTGTGCGAGTGCTTGCGGGCGTCGGCTTCGCTGGGGAGGAATCCGCTGCGCGGGGCCGGACGATGCCGGACATGATCGCTGATCGATTGGGGGGATGCGCCGGATTGGGCCGGTGCCGGATCGCCGGCGACCGTATCCGCGTCGCCGATGTCGGGCCGCGCATCGCCGGAGATTCGGTACGCCTCGGGCTCGCTGCCGGACTGGGCAGCCTCGGCTTCCTCCTCGCGTTCGACGGCTGCCCGCGCGGCGAGCGACTGCGTCATCGCGGACTGCGACCAGTCGGTTTCGTGCACGTGCAGCTGATGCGCGCGCGGATCGCCCGGATCCGCATGCCGGCTGGCGGCTTCGAGCGCGTCAAGCACGGCGTCCTGCCCAGGCTTGGCGTCGCTTCCGTCCTCAGCTCCGGCGCCCGCGCCCTTGTCGTGCTTCTCCTCCTCGCGCAGCTGCTTGGCCAGTTCGGCCGACACCTGCGAGGCGTCCTTGGTGTCGAGGTGCTGCATGAGCCCTTTCGACACCTCGGGCCGGCTGTGGTACATGGAGTCCTCGCCAAGGTTGACGCTGAACCAGTCGGCGAAGTGTTCGAGCAGCCAGATGCGTTCGGTGTTGACGCCGGTGGAGGGCAGGTCGATGACCTCGGTGATGCGGTCCTTGCCGTCGGTGCAGGCGGCCTCGATGTCGGTGAGGTTGACGTCGGCGCGAACGTGCACGCCGAGCGGGTAGGCGATGCGGTGCATCATCTCGCGCACGCGGAACGATCCGGTGCCGGCCGACAGGTCGAGCAGGCCGACGCGCACGATGACGCTGGCCTTGGCGGCGATGCCCGCTTCGGTGATGGGTTTGTCCCAGTCACGCTCGATGTCTTCCATGTCGAGCGGGATGGAGTGCGTGTGGAAATGCTGTACTGCGGCGGCGCTGCTTTCGCCGTCCTCTCGTTCGTATTGATGCCCTTGACTCACGCTTTCAGGTTTACCGCCCGCCGTGGGCTTACGCCTGAGCGACCATATAGGAGTCCAAATTATGGACTGTCACATCTCACAAAATACCGCGCATATCGAAACCCGAACTCCGTAACGCAAGTGTCGATAACCGGGTCATACAATAGCCCCACAACCGTTGAACCAACGGCTTTGGGTTCGCAACGACCGACTAACACAACCGCGGAGGAGCCGCGGATGGTCGGCAGACCGAACAACCGGGAGTTCAGCAAAGGAGGTCTGATGACAACTAATGATCAGCAGATCACGCCCGCCGACGCCACGATCGTGACGTCCGGTCTGGGGACCAAGGGCCCCGAAGAGCGTGATCTTCCCGAGTCGCTCAAATACGACATGGATCTGTGTCTGCGCATTCTGCGCGACGTTTTGGGCGAATTCGATCCCGAACTTCTCTCCACATTCGACACGGTGCGCAATTACGCCGTGGAGGCCAGTGCCGAGCATTTCGAAGGCATGCTTGACCCGAATCCCGATCAGGACGGGCTCAAGAAGGCCGTGGAGACCATCGACAACATGTCGCTGCACGACGCGCAGCTGCTCGCCCGCGCGTTCACCACGTACTTCCACCTGGCGAACCTGAGCGAGGAGAACTACCGCGTCTCCGTGCTGCGCCAGCGCGAGAACGAGGTCTCCGGCGATCAGGCGTACGATCCGGTGAACGAGATGACCTCCGCCTACCACCAGCTCATCAACGAGATGGGACCGGCCAAGGCGAAGGACCTGCTCGAAAAGCTCGAGTTCCATCCGGTGTTCACCGCCCACCCGACCGAGGCCCGCCGCAAGGCGGTCGAAGGCAAGATCCGCCGCATCGCCGAACTGCTCGAGGAGCACCGCACACTCGGCGGCTCCGACCGCAAGGAGAACAGCCGTCGTCTGTACAACGAGATCGACGCCCTGTTCCGTACCTCGCCGATCGCGCTCAAGAAGCCGACCCCGGTCGAGGAGGCGGACACGATCCTCGACATCTTCGACAACACGCTGTTCCACACGATTCCGGCCGTCTACCGTCGTTTCGACGACTGGGTCCTCGGCGACAAGGCCGGCCTCGTCGAACCGGTGTGCCCCGCGTTCTTCCATCCGGGAAGCTGGATCGGCTCCGACCGCGACGGCAACCCGAACGTCACCGCGAAGGTCAGCCGCCAAGTCGCCCGCAAGTTCTCCGATCACGTGCTCGCCGCGCTTGAGGAGGCCACACGCACGGTCGGCCGCAACCTGACGATGGAATCCGGCACCACCCCGCCGAGCGCCGAGCTGCTCAACCTCTGGAACCACCAGAAGGAGATGAGCGAGCGCCTGACCGACAAGGCCGCGCTGATCTCCACCAAGGAGATGCACCGCGCCGTCATGCTGGTCATGGCCGATCGCCTGCACTACACGATCGAGCGCGACGCCGATCTCATGTACCATTCGGCCGACGATTTCCTCGCCGACCTCAAGGTCGTCCAGCGTTCGCTGGCCGCGGCGGGCGCGAAGCGTTCCGCGTACGGCCCGCTGCAGGATCTGATCTGGCAGACCGAGACGTTCGGCTTCCACATGGTCGAGATGGAGTTCCGCCAGCATTCCGTCGTGCACGCGCGTGCGCTCGAGGACATCCGCGAGCACGGTCTGCACGGCGAGCGCGGCCCGCTGCAGCCGATGACGCACGAGGTGCTCGACACGTTCCGCGCGCTCGGCTCGATCCAGAAGCGCAACGGCATCAAGGCCGCCCGCCGCTATATCATCTCGTTCACGAAGTCCGCGCAGAACGTGCGTGACGTGTACGAGCTGAACCGTCTCGCGTTCGCGCATCCCGAGGACGTGCCGACCATCGACGTGATCCCGCTGTTCGAGCAGCTCGAGGATCTGGAGCATTCGGTGGACGTGCTCGAGGAGATCGTCAAGATCCCCGAGGTGCAGGCTCGCCTGAAGGCCACCGGCAACAAGATGGAGGTCATGCTCGGCTACTCCGATTCCTCGAAGGACGCCGGCCCGACCACCGCGACGCTCGCGCTGCACTCCGCCGAACAGCGGATCGTCGCGTGGGCCGAGGGCCACAAGATCGACCTGACGCTGTTCCACGGCCGTGGCGGCGCCGTCGGTCGTGGCGGCGGCCCCGCGAACCGCGCGGTGCTGGCCCAGCCGAAGGGTTCCGTGAACTGCCGCTTCAAGCTGACCGAGCAAGGCGAGGTGATCTTCGCCCGCTACGGCAACCCGATTCTGGCCGTGCGCCACATCGAGTCCGTCGCCGCCGCGACGCTGCTGCAGTCCGCGCCGAGCGTCGAGAAGACGAACACCGAGATGACCGCGAAGTACGCGGACATGACGGCGAAGTTGGACGAGGCCGCGCACAACCGCTTCCTCGACCTGCTGCAGACCCCGGACTTCGCGCCGTGGTTCTCGACCGTCACGCCGCTGACCGAGGTCGGCCTGCTGCCGATCGGCTCGCGTCCGGCCAAGCGTGGTCTGGGTGCGAAGTCGCTCGACGATCTGCGTACGATCCCGTGGGTGTTCTCGTGGGCGCAGGCGCGCATCAACCTGGCCGCCTGGTACGGTCTGGGCACCGCGTGCGAGCAGTTCGGCGATCTCGATACGCTGCGTGCGGCGTACGAGGAGTGGCCGCTGTTCTCGACGTTCATCGACAACATCGAGATGTCGCTGGCCAAGACCGACGAGCGCATCGCGAAGATGTACCTCGCGCTGGGCGATGATCCGGAGCTGTCGAAGAAGGTGCTCGACGAGATGGAGCTGACCACGAAGTGGGTGCTCAAGATCGTCAACGACAAGTGGCCGCTGCAGCACCGTCACGTGCTCGGTCAGGCGATCCGTGTGCGTTCCCCGTATGTGGACGCGCTGTCTGTCACGCAGTTCCTCGCCCTGCGTTCGCTGCGCAAGAAGGTGGACAAGGAAGAGCTCAGCCAAAGCCAGCAGGCAGGTTACATCTACCTGATCCTGTGCACCGTTTCGGGCGTCGCCGCCGGCCTGCAGAACACAGGCTGACGTTTGCGTCGGTGTATCGCAACTCGCGTTGCGATACACCGGTTGGGAAGCCCTGCGGGCTTCCCAACACGCAAACGTAGGAGGTTTTTCGCGTTATAGCGAAGCGCACGCGAAAAACCTCCAGCACAGCAAGGTCTCCGCTCCCTCAGCGGAGACCTTTCCTTTTCCGCTCCCCTTCAGGGGAGCTGTCAGCAAAGCTGACTGAGGGGCAGCACACCCCCAATCCGCTTCAACGCATCAAAGCCCCTCTGGCAATCGATACTCCGTAGCAGGCCCCTTACCCACTCGTCGCAGCAACCCCTGTGCCGTCATCATCCTCAGCATGTTCGCCGCCGCCGATTGCGACAATCCGGTAAGTTCCTGCACTTGCCTACGCGTGACACAGCCGACACGTTCCGCATAATCAAGCACTATCCGTTGTCTGTCACCACCCTCGGTTGCGACAGACAACCCATCCCTACCTGACGCACCGTGAGACATATCAGATACATGCTTCGGCAACATCAAACGGAACGAATGATCACTGATACCGAACTCCGGCTGCCGCCCCGCATGGCGGTAGTCGCCCATGATTCTGCGTATGCCGGTGCCGTACGCTTCGATCAGTCGCAGCCGGTAGAACACGTTCGCCAATCGCGGGTTACGCTGGAACGATATACCGTTCATCATATCCCGCCGATTGAGACCATCCGGCAGTCCACCGAGATTGAGGAATTCCATACGATCATCGAATATGCTGACCAATCCCGGCCCGGATAGACCGTAGTCACGATGCACAATCATGTTGAGCAACGCCTCACGCATCACTGATGGCGAATAGTCGTACCGATCAACGCGACGCATGTCCTGTCCCGTATACGAGATCACACGATTATTTCGCTTCAGAAATTCAGCGATCTGACTGAACTGCAGCAGCAGCGAACCGGAGAATTCCTGACGATTAAGGAATACTTCCTTATCCGGATCGGCGAATACCGCCACTTTGGTCGTTGCCTCGCACTGATCCGACAGCAACCAGCAAGATTCGTATATTGGCCGTCTGCGTTGACCATGCCGAGCGTTCTGCGTGATGCGTCCGTAAATTCCACGCCGGCGTCTTGAAATGCCGTCGAAGTTGCGATAAATGTCAGATCCTGCCGTAACGACAGCGCATCTTCATATGCGTCGCCCGAACTCTGCCGGATCATGTCCAAAATCGCAGATTCCGACGCGGGGATGGATGCGGCACCCGATCGAACATACACACCGGACGGACGAATGCCTTTATCCGTTAGGTAATACGGCCTGTTTGCGCCCCGCTGGATCCGTACGGCCACCACGGTTTTCTCGTCACGCATCTCTAATTCCACGCTGACGAAGCTCATAAGATCAGGCCGGATGCCATCCGATATCGCCTGAGTCGCCTTACGCATGGACGCATCCGCATCGTTCACGCCCACGATAAGACCATCGTCTTCTATGCCTAGGTAGATGACGCCACCACCGGTGTTGGCAAATGCCACCGCGGTCCGTTTGGCGCCGTCCACCCAATCACGTTTGAATTCAACTGACGAGCCTTCTGCAAGCATGGTTATGGCACCCCCTGCATGCATATCTTACACTTGATCTTACATGTCATCTTATACCTTATGTAAGATAACAGTAAGATCAAAAGATCACCACGCCGTTGCGCGAACGCCCTCTACCGCCGCGCGGTGGACTCGCGCTCGATGAGCTTGTACCCCACGTTCACGGTCTGCGGGAAATACTCCTCGTCCGGGTGCTCGATGCGGCGCATGAGCAGCGAGACGGCCGTGTTCGCCATGCCCTTGAAATCCGTGGCGACGGTCGTCAGCGACGGCACGGTGTACTGGCCGGACGTGATGCCGTCGAAGCCGATCACCATCACGTCGTCCGGCACCTTCACGCCGGCGTCGGCCAGGCCGCGCAGCACGCCGATCGCGATGCCGTCGTTCAGGCAATACAGTCCGTCGTAGCCGGTCTCGCGCAACGTCTGTGCGATCGCACGGCCGGATTCGATGCCGCCGTCGATCGACCATGCGGACTTGATGAAGTCGCGCGTCTCGTCGAACGGCAGTCCGGCGGCCAGGATCGCGGCTTTCGCGGAGTGCATGCGCAGGTCGCGAGAACCGGGGATGACGTTCGGGTTGCCGGGGTCGCGGTTGTCGCCCACGATGCCGATGCGCGTGCAGCCGCGCGCGACGAGATGTTCGATGGCGGCGCGCGAGCCTTCCGCACTCGGCGCGTTCACGGTGTCGATGCCGGTGCCGGTGTCGTAGTTTTCGAGCATGACGGACGGGTGCTCGTGCAGGATGTCGAGCGCGCGCGGTGCATTGATCGCGATGATGCCGTCCGAGAACGTGTACGACAGATCGTTGCTGCCGTTGAGGTAGCGTGACAGTTCGATGAGCATGTGCGAGCCACGGCGGTTGACTTCGTCGGCGACGCACATCGACAGATGGGAGAAGTAGTCGCCTTCGAGACCGGACGTGAGGAACGTGATCGTGTCGCTGCGGCCGGAGCGCAGGGAACGGCCGGACAGGTTGGTTTTGTAGCCGAGTTTTTTGGCGGCCTCGCGCACGCGCTGGATGGTTTCGGGGCGCACGTAGTCCTTGCCGCGCAGCGCGGCGGATGCGGTCGTGGCCGTGACCCCTGCCAGTTTGCCGACATCCTTGAGCGTTGCCATACGATCCCTTTCTTTCCCTGCGATTACAGCGCTTTATCGTTAAGATTGATTGTAGGCCCGGTATCCGCGGCGACTCGCGGATACCGGGCCTACAACGACGTTTCGCCCCACGACACTTGGGACGGAACCGCCGGATTACCGGCTCGCCACCAGGTAGGTACGCGTGGTGACGCGGTCCTCGGACGTGACGATGATGCGCGTCTCATCCGATCCCACAGCCGGCGGCACCACGGTGATCGCGACATTGGAGCCAGCCACCGGCACCGGTTCGACGGCCGGTTGCGAACCGTCACCAGACATGCCGGATGCCCCCGACGTATACGTCTCCACGTCCGGATCGAACGCGACCGGCTCGCCGTCGACGAGAATCCCCGCCAGATCGGCGTCGCCATGCGCCGCCGGAATCTGCGCGTCGCCCCGTACCTCGGTGATCGCCACGACTTCGCCGTCATCCGTATGGAAGGTGATACGAATGCGCGAGGTGCGCACCATCTCGAACGAGTACGTCGTTTCGTCGCCGTTCGAGACCATCTCGTTGCCCGGCTTGTCGCCGACGGTCGCGTACGCCCACGCCGCGTCGTTTTTCTGCTCGACCGGATGATGGGTCACGGACAGATCACGCACCGGCTTCCATGAAACCGCGTCATCCGACCCCGCACCCACGGAACCGTCCACATCGAGATACTCGACATCCACGCGCTCCGGCAGCACCACGTTCTCGCCGTCAAGGCAGTAGTACACCGTGAACGCGCCGAGGATGAACGGCGTCTCCTCGCCGTAGCCGAAGCGGTATTCCAGCCACGCCGTGTTCGACGGATCTCCGGCCGTCGACCAACGGTTTTTCAGGTTGTAGCCAAGGCGGGCGGTGTACGAGACGGTACCGTCCATCAGGTCAGCCACGTCCTCCTGCGCCTTCGGGTCGGTGTTGGTGTAGGAGGCGCGTACCTGCGGGTACACGTCGTTGCGGAACGAGAACAGGTCGCGGTTCTGCACATGCTCGTCGGTCACGCGAACATGCGCGACGGCACGGCGACCGGTCACCCCGGCGACCGCGCCTTCGACCGTGAACTCGCCCGGTGCGGCGACAGCCGTCGCGTCGATCGCATCCCACACGACCGGCAGGTCTTCCTTGAGTCCGTCGCTCCAGTAGACCGCGACGGTCGGGAAGGTCTCGGCCAGATCGGGCACGATATGCGTGATGGTCGCGATGGATACGTTGGCCACCGCGGATACCGCAACGACGACGATCGTGGCGTGTGCGGCCAGTCCGGTGTCGCCGACGGTTCCGGTGACGGTCACGCGACCAGGTTTGGCCAACGCATCGCCCGGGACCGGCTGCCAGTCGACCGGAATCTCGGCATCGAATCCGTGGTCGAACGAGACGGTCGCCGCGGACGGCAGTTCGGGTGTCTCACCCACGATGGTACGCAACGTGACGTCACGCACGGCAGTCGGTCGCTTGGCATGCGTACCGTGCGTCACGGTGAGCGGCAGGGGAGCGCTGGCGACTACTGCGCCGCCGTAGGCGACGGTCGCGGTGACGTTCGCGGTTCCGGCGAGCACTGCGACGAGGGCATGATCAGCCCCGCCGGTCGCGGACTCGGTCCGACCGTAGGCAGGATCATCGGCGGCGAGCACGGCATGATTGGAGCTGTCGATGACAACGTGTGCGTCATCGAGGTCGATCGGCAGGCCGTTGGTATCGGTCGCGGAAACGACGACCGGCACGATCGTGTCTTCGACCGGATTGGCAACGGTCGCAGCGATGCTCACGTTGCCGACCGGAGCGGGGGCGATATCGAGACCGATCGTGTACGTGCGGCCTCGCTTGCCGTCTTCGGAAGTGACGTGTACGCGGTACGCGCCGTTCGGCCAGTTGGCCGGCGGCAGCACGTAGACGAGGTCGTTGCCTTCGGCTTCCGCCTCGATGACCGGCTTGGGCTGGTCGTAACGCTGGGCGAGCGTGTATTCGGTGCGTTCGGGATCGAAATCGGCAACCGGCTTGCCGTTGATGCGCAGCGAGCGAAGCGCAGGTTCGTTGATCGGCCGCTCGCCGTCGGCAAGGATGCGAACGGACGCATGCGCGGTCAGCGAGCGCGACGGGCCGGACACGCCGCCGGGCACTGCAACGGTTCCGGATACCGCGACAACGCCACCGCTCGCAGCATCGACACCATTGGGCAACGCATCCCACGTCACCGGCAACCGCACGAATCCGCCATCACTGGCGATCGCGGTTACGGCATCCGGCAACTCCACCGGGCGATCAGCGCCACCATCGCCGGCAACGGTCAACGCGACCGGCACTACGTCATCCACGGTCACCACGACCACATCAGCGAAGGTTTCACGTGAAACGCCATCGCCGCAGTCGATCACACCGCACACGCGGAACGCACCGGTCGCCGAACCGCAACCATCATCGACCGCATCCCACGTCACCGGCACCGCCCGCCGCGATCCGTCACCGAACCGCACGGTCACAGTCTCCGGCAACGTCGGCGCGACGCCCGCAACCGTACGCACGGCCACCGGCTCGACATCGACCACGTCACCGGCCGCCACGTTTCCGGCAACCGCAATCACGCACGACGCCTTCTTCAATCCCTTGCCACGCGCGGTCACGCGAATCGGCAACCCGGACCCGTCGGATGCGACGATCGCCACCACCAGACCGCTGTACGCGCGATGCGTGGCGGATTGCAGCGGCTCGGTGTTCGTCTGGCTGCCGTTGTCGGTACCGAGCAGCCGGCCATGCTCCACGCTGAACGTCACCTCGTCGTCGGCACGCGGCACGGTCACGCCGATGTCGTCGGTCACGGCGGCAGTGACGTAGCTCAGATCCTTGCCGTCACCGGCGATCACGTGACGGTCGGCGGATAGCCGCAGAGCCGCCGGCGAACCCGGCGTGGCCTTGCTGTCACGCGCTACGATACGGCCCGCGGCATCGCGCGCCACGACCTCGATCACGCCCGGCTCGAACGGCACTTCCCAGTCGAGGCTGAGCTTGCGGCGACTCGGATTCGCCTTCGCGTAGCGGTACTGGAACGGCTTGTCCGCATGGGACGCATCCAGATGGAAGTCCGTATCGAAGCTGTCGAATTCGCGCACGCCGAGCGATCGCCCGTTGAGGAACAGCTCGGCCGACGCCGCGTTCGTGTACGCCCACACGCTCACCGCCTCGCCGACGCTCCAGTTCCAGTGCGGCAGCAGATGCACCATCGGCGCATCGTCCGGGTCGGTCCACAGCGATTTGTAGATGTACCACTGATCCTTCGGGATGCCGGCCGTGTCGACCATGCCGTAGTAGGAGCGCAGCGGCGCAAGTACCGTGCCGTCGGATTCGGCCATGTCGGGCTTGGTCCAGTATGAGTTGGAGATGTACGGCGCAGGTTCGCCGATGTAGTCGAAGCCGGTCCAGCCGAACTCGCCCACGTTGAACGGGATGTGGATGAGTCGCTCGAACGCGACGTCGATGTAATTGCCTCGCTTGCCGCGGATGTTGTAGGCGCTCAGCTCATAGGTCGTGTCATCCCACGGCTTGCGGCCCGGCTCGAACTCGTACTTGCTGGTGTCGATCGGCGGCAGCACGGCCGGGCACTCGCTCACTTCGGTGGGGTAGACATAGTAGCCGCGGTTGGAGCAGATGTTCGCACTTTCCGAGTTGACGATCACATCGTTCGGGTTCTTCTCGTGGACTTCGAGCATCTTGTCCTTGCTGATGTACGAGTAGCCGCGCACGTCCATGCGGTGATGGATGTCGTTGCCGATGCCGTCGATGCCCTTGGACAGATACGACGCGTCGTTGACGGAGTTCGGACGGGTCGGGTCGAGCAGGTGGCAGCGGCGCGTGAGGTCGGCCGCGATCGGCAGCTCGGATTCCTGCCAGGCGATTTCGTTGCCCATGCCCCACATGAACACGCACGGCTCGTTGCGATCGCGCAGGATCATGGCCTTGAGGTCTTCCGGATAGTCGGCGGCGAAATAGTTGGAGTAGTCGTTGCGGTTCTTCGGCGCGGTCCACATGTCGGTCAGCTCCTCGAGCACGAGCAGTCCGAGTCGGCTGCATTCGGCGACCTGCGTCTTGCATGCCGGATTGTGGCTGGTGCGGATCGCGTTGACCCCACCTTCCTTCATGATTTCGAGCTGACGCGTGACGGCACGATGGTATGCGGCCGCACCGAGCGCACCTTGGTCGTGGTGCATGCACATGCCGAGCGCGCGCATGTTCACGCCGTTGAGGAACAGGCCGTGCTGCGGGTCGAGCGTGATCCAGCGCAGTCCGAAGCGTGTCTCGTACGTGTCGAGCACGGTGCCGTCGGCGGCAAGCAGTGCGGTGCGCGCGAGGTATTGGTACGGGTCGGCGGTATTCCACAGGTGCGGCTCGGCAATGGTGAGCATCTGTTCGGCGGTCGGTGCGGGCGCGTACTGCAAGTCGGCCGACGCAACGGATTCGTTGGCCGGCGCGGCAACGATACGACCAGTCATGTCAGTCGGCACCGCCGTGACGTCTGTCGTGTCTTCGGCGACGACGCTGCCATCCGCATCAACGATGGTCGTGCGCAACGTGACAGCCGCCGCGGACGTCGTTTCGTTGGCGATAGTGGTCGCGACGTGGACTTCGGCGACGCCGCGCGCAACGTCGTCGGCCAACGTCGGCGTGGTGATCTGCGTGCCGTACTGCGCGACGTGGATCGGATCGGTGACGACGAGCGTTATGTCGCGGTACAGGCCGGCGCCCGCGTACCAGCGCGAGCTTGGCTCCTCGTTGACGGCGCGCACGGTGATGGTGTTGGGTTCGTCGCCGAGGTACAGATGGTCGGTCACGTCGATCTGGAACGCGGTGTAGCCGTAGTGATGTTCACCGGCCTTGACTCCGTTGAGCCAGATCTCCGAACGGTCCATCACGCCGTCGAAGTCGAGCACGAACCGTTTGCCGGCGAGCGCCGCGGGCACGGTGAAGGTCTTGCGGTACCAGCCCTCGCCGACCTTAAGGTAGCCGACGGTGGCGCGGGCGTTGCGCGAGAACCGCCCCTCCACGCCGAAGTCGTGGGGCACGGTGACTTCGCGCCAGGCCGAGTCATCGAAATCGGGGCGTTCCGCGCCGGACGGCGAGCCGCGGAAGAAGCGCCAGTCACCGTCGAAGTCGATGATCTGGCGGCCGTCCGCAGCCTCGGTCAACGTCGTCTGCGGCTTGCTGACGGGCGGTTCGTAGGTGGTGAATTGCATGGGAAATGCTCCTTTGCGTATGGACACGAATGAAAAAGCGAGTAGGGAAGGGTAGAGGGAACCAATACCGTGCGCCGCAAAGAGAACGCCGGCGCACCAGAAAACAGGTATAGAAAAACCGGCGGTTTCCGACCCGGCAATCGGATCGGAAACCGCCGGCTGCAAACATCCGTCAAGCGAGAAACAGGAGTTGCACCTGACGGAAAATTAGATCACATCATCGAACCGAAGTCCAAGGTGAAGCGGTTCAGCCGCGGTTGGAGATGTTGATGATGTTGTTGTGGCCCCAGCACTCCTCGTACTTCATGCCGGCGAGATCCTCGACGACCTTGCGGGCCTCCGGGGTGACGTCCGCCATCGAGCCGCCTTCGCGCAGTCGCTTGGCCTCGGCCACGAGCACCTTATGGTTCTCGTCGTTGAGGTGCATGCGGTAGGTGAGGAAGTTGCCGAGCAGGGCGAGTGCCATCGGGGTGAGGCAGTACATGTACAGCAGGGCGTTCACGGCGCCGGCGGGCTGGCTGTCGGCGTTGGACTGGAAGCCGACGAGCTGCAGGACGATGCCGGTACCGGCCACGGCGAGGGCCTGGACGACGGTGGACAGCGTCTCGGTGATGCCGGCGTACTGGCCTTCGCGGCGCTTGCCGGTGACGATCTCGTCGACGTCCGGCACGAAGGCCTGGATGTACTGCTGCGCGTTGACGATGCCGGAGTTGCCCAGACCGAACGCGGTGATGAGCACGGTGAAGCCGATGGCCAGCTGGGTGGCGTTGAAGTTGCCCTTGGTCAGGCCCATCACGAGGATGGCACCGAAGATTATGGTGGTGATATAGCCGCCGGCGCGGTAGGTCTTCAGGCCGCCGACCTTGCTGGTGGCCCAGCCCCAGAAGGTGACGAACGCGATGCCGAAGACGAAGCTGATGCCGGTGGAGACGGACACGGCCTGCGGGTTGAGCAGCAGCACGAAGATGATGAAGTAGGAGTTCAGAACGCCGCGCACGTTGCGGAAGATGATCTGGGTGAGGAAGATCCACAGGTAGTTGCGGAACGTACGGATGCGGACGACGGAGACGAAGTTCCAGAAGACGGAGACGATCTGCTTGAAGAAGTTCGTCTTGCCCTTGGCGTCCTTGTCGGCGGCGGCGACGTCAGTGGACGGGTCGTACGGGCGTTCCTTGATGGCGAACGCGGCGAGGATGAGCAGGATGGTGCCGGCGACCGCGTAGATCATGGCGATCTTGAAGTACGGATCCCAGGTCTTGGTGCCCCAGATCTGGAACAGGTAGGCGTTGAGCATGGACAGGCCGAAGGAGCCGATGGCGCCGCCGATCTGGCCGCCGACGACGAGCTGGGCGCGATCCTTGGAATCATCGGTCATTTCGGACGGCAGGGCGTAGTCGATGGTGGTGACGCCCGGCCAGACGGCGAAGTAGCCGACGTTGAACAGGATGTAGGCCCACACCGGCATGTTCGGCAGCCACAGCAGGATGTAGAACACGAGGTTCAGCGGGGCGAGGATGAGCAGCATGGCGCGGCGGCGGCCAAGCTTGCGGCCGATGGCGGTGGAGTACATGCGGTCGGACAGCCATCCCCAGATCGGGGAGATGACCGCGCCGGCCCACTTGCCGAACGCGAGCATGGTGGTCACGACGCCGACGCCGATGGCCATGAAGGACGTGTAGTAGAACATCTGCCACGTGTTGACCATCGTGGACATAGTGAACGACAGGCCGAAGAACGCGTATGCGATTTTCGCCCACGAGGACAGGCGACCGGTCTTGGTCGCACCGCTCGCTATTGAGGTGCTAGTCATTGCTGACCTCTTTCTTTTTCTCCGTTGCTTTCCATCCAATGGAAACCGGCATGGCTTCGCCCGTATGACGAGTGCAGGCGTTGCGCCGGTGACCGAACGATGCCGGCATCACTGCCCGTATCGTTCCGAATAAGTAATTCGATTGAGACGGTTTGAATTGTTGCAAGACTTAATGTAGCACAATCCGGAACCTTCCGGAAATCATCCGGATCGTTCGGCGTGTCTCATCGATAAGATGACAAGGCCCGAAAGACGACGAGACACGAAAAAGGCCCGCGATACCGTGGTATCGCAGGCCCTACGATCAGGTACCGAGACGATTAGATCGTCAGCGGGCGGTGGACTCGCCCTCCACAAGCTCATACCCGACGGTCATGCACTGACGCGCAGCCTTGTCGTCGGGATGCTCGATGCGGCGCATGAGCAGATCCATCGCCACACGCGCCATCGTCGAGAAGTCGGTACGCACCGACGTAAGCGACGGGCTGTAGTACCGGCCTTCCAGCACACCGTCGAAACCCATCACCGCCACGTCGTCCGGCACCCGCACGCCACGCTCGTTCAGCCCGCGGATCACGCCGAGCGCGATGCCGTCGCTCAAGCAGTACAGGCCATCGAACGGCATACCGGCATCGGCCAGCGCATGCCCGGTCTCGATGCCTCCCTGCCGCGACCACTGTGACCGCACAAACGAGTCGTCATCGAACCGCAATCCGAGCTTGCGGCACTCGTCCCGAGCCGATTCGTAGCGTAAGTCGCGCGAACCGGGGTACACCCCCGGTCCGCTGTTGTCACCGACCACGGCGATGCGCGTGCAGCCGCGTTCGGCCAAATGCCGGATCGCAGCACGCGAACCGGCGGCGCTGGACGCGTTCACGGTGTCGTACGGGCACTCATCGTCGTAATTTTCCAACACTACGGTGGGATGCTCGCGCAACAGCCGGTCGACGTGCAGCGCGTTGGTGGCGATGATGCCGTCCGACATCGGGAACGGGATCTTCTGCTTCGCGTCGTCGCGCACGAACTTCGTCAGCTCGATCAACATGTACATGCCGCGACGGTTGATCTCCTCGGCGAAGTATGTGGCGACTTCCGCAAAGTAGCTGCCCTGGATGCCCGACGTCAGAAACGTGATGGTGTTGCTGCGCCCTGAACGCAACGAGCGCGCGGACACATTGGGCTTGTAGCCCATCTGCTCGGCGATGGCGCGCACGCGCTGCATGGTCTTGGCACTCACGTCGCCTCCGCCGCGCAACGCGTCGGACGCGGTCGTTTTCGACACACCGGCCTTGGCGGCCACATCCTTGATCGTCACCATCGCATACACACCTTTCCTGTACATCACGATCTTCCTCGCATATTACCCGGTGCAACGCATATGTTCGAATCGTTCCGGGCGCCAATCGGACAAGGCCGGCGACGGACCTGCGCAGCCGGCCGGCGACGGCGTCAGCGCACAGCCGGGATGTGCGCGGCGGGATGGTGCAGCGTCTCGCGCACGAGCGGCACGTAGTACCGTTCCACGGCCTGCGGGCTGGGATGCGTGCCGTTGCCGGCAACGATCGGCTCGCCGTCGGCGTCCACCTCGTCAAAGCTCAGCGTCTTGCCGATCTCGCGGTCGCGCGTATCGAGCGGCGAATCCTCGAACATGTTCGCCACCGGGATGCCGAGTTCGCCGCAGATACGCACGGCCGTGCCGTAGACGGCGACCTGCACGTCCCAGTCGCGCTTCCACAGGCGGTGCACGGTCACGTACACGACCAGCGCGTCCGGCCAACGCTTGCGCAGCAGCTCTGCGGTCATACGGAACATGCGACCGAACTCGGCGAGATCGATGTCAGTATGCACCGCGTCGTTGACGCCGCCGTCGAAGATGATCACGTCCGGATCGACGTGCCCGGCTGCGGCGTTCTTGACCTGGCGCAGGATGTGGTGCGTGGTGTCATGGTGGGGGGAGTCCGGTTCGGTGAAGTCGATGATGGTCGATCCGTTGACCGCATGACACACGTAGTCCATGCCCTCCAGCTCGGCCACGCGCTTGGGGAACGTGAACTTGGGATAGTAGTGGCCGTGACAGATGCTGTCTCCGAAAGAGAACATGAGTTTGCCCCTGAATGCGCCTTCGCTGATGTCGTTGTCCATTGCCGACCTTTCTGATGATTGGTGACCGATCGATGATCGACGGCCGACAGCCAACGTCCCGTCTGTGGAACGCCAGCTGCGGGCAGTGCGATCCCAAGCGATTCGGAACGTGACGGATAATCTGTGATGATTTCCATACACGCCGATGCGTAAATCATTGTAAAACGAAGTATTATTGTTTTCAAAATCTATCCGGAACGTTCCGCGTTTCGTATGATTCTCAATCAACCAAAACACCTCATCCAATGAAGGAACAGCATCAATGAAGATCTACGCAAATCTGAACACACCAGGCCATCGCGCGATCACGCCCGCCGCGCCCGTCATCGTCGACAGCGCCTACCGGCCGTCCGAACGCGACCCGCACGCCGAACGCACCTGGCGGCAGGTCACCCGAGCCGTACAGGATCTGCGGCAGGACATCGCCATGACCACCGGCTCAATCGACTGGCATACGGTGCAGCAGCTGTTCGCCGACGATCCACAGGCCCAAGCCGATCGTCTCACCGCAGCCGATCCGTCCGCGACACCGGCCCTGATCCGGCTCGACTCGCCAGAATCGGCACTGCGCCAATTCGGAGGCGACGCCCCGATCGACCGCGCCATCATCGTCGGCACCATCGGCCGCAGCGCGATCATCGACACGATCACCGCCAACGGTCGACTCGACGAATCCGAACAGATCGCCGACCGGCAGGAAGCGTTCGCGCTCAAGGAAATCGATGATCCGATCCCCGGCGTCGCGCACGCGATCGTCATCGCCGGCAGCGACGCCCGCGGCACGATCTACGGCATCTACGCACTGTCCGAACGCATCGGCATCTCCCCGTGGTTCTGGTGGGGCGACGTACCGGTCGACGTACGCCCGATCATCGACGCGAACTACACGCACGCCTGCGTTGAACTCGGCCCGGCCGTACCGTACCGCGGATTCTTCATCAACGACGAGGACTGGTCAATGGTCCGCTGGAACCGCAAGAAGTTCCCGAACCCGCAGATCGCGCCCGAAGTCAACTACTACCGCCACGTCTTCGAACTGCTGCTACGGCTGCGCGGCAACCTGCTGTGGCCGGCCATGCACCCCGAATCGGTCGCGTTCAACACGGCAACAGGAGAAGACGGCGTGCCGGTCAACGCGCGCGAAGCGGAACGGTACGGCGTCATCATGGGCACGCACCACTGCGAGATCCTGCTGCGCAACAACGAGGGCGAGTGGGACCAGTGGTACGCCGAGCACCACGAGCAGTACCACATGCGCGGCGCGTCCGTGCGCGAATCGTACGATTTCACGCTCAACCGCGAGGCGCTGCTCGCCTACTGGCGCGAGCGGCTGGAGACGAACAAGTCATGCGAGTGCTCACTGACCGTGGGCATCCGCGGCGTGCACGACGGCCGCTTCAACGTGGCCGAGCTCGACCGCTACCCGGGAGATACGACCGAGGAGAAGGAGGTCGCGTTCATGAAGGACGTGATCGCGGCCCAACGCGCGCTCATCGAGGAGGTGTACGGGCCGGCTGAGGCCGCGCGCATCCCGCAAGTGCTCATCACCTACAAGGAGATGAACGACGTGTACAACCACGGTCTGAGTCGGGTGCTGGAACAGCCGGAATACCGCAACATCACGCTGATGTGGCCGGACGACGACTACGGGTTTCTGCGGCAGGTGCCGACCGTTGCGGAGGCGGCGCGCGAGGGCGGCGCGGGCGTGTACTACCACAATTCGTATGTGGGCCGGCCGACGAACAACACCTGGCTCAACAGTTCGCAGCTGCCGCTGATGGCCGAGCAGATGCGCCGCGCGTGGAACACCGGCATGCGCAGGCAGTGGGTCATCAACGTGGGCGACACCAAGCTGAGCGACATGTCGACCGAGTATTTTCTGCGGCTCGGCTGGAATCCGGACGCATGCACGGCCGAGTCGATCGGTTCCGATTTCGTGCGAACGTTCGCGCGGCGCGACTGGGGCATGGACGAGGCGACCGCGGCGGAACTGGCCGACTGCTTCGACGAGTTCAGCCGACTGATCGCGATTCGACAGCCCGGGTTCAATCTCGCCAGTCTGAATCCGGAAGGCGTGGCCGCCGGAATCGATCTGGACGAGTTCGCGTTCAATCCGTCCGCCTTCGGTGACGAGGCGCAACGCTGGCTCGATCGGTGTGCCGCGCTGACCTCGCGCGTGCGACGCGTGGCCGACGCGCTGCCGGACGCGCGACGCACGGCGTTCTTCGAGCAGTGGTATTACGCGGTGCTGTCGCAGTCCGATACAGCAGCCGAGTACGTGAACTTTTGGGAGGCGTGGGCCGCGTTCCACGACGGACGAATTGGCGATGCACGGCGGTACATCGCATTGTCGAAGGCGGCCCGCGATGCGATCGTCGCGCGCAACGACGAGCTGGATGCGATCAACGATGGCAAATGGGCGGGATTCATCAAGTACGACACGCACTTGGGCGACGATCATGATCTGATCGAGGATGACCAGTATCCGAATGCCGAGATGGACGACGGTGATTCCGACGGTGCCGAGGACACCATCGGCGGGATCACTGCGACAAGCAACGACTCAGCCAGGCCAGCCGGTATCCCGACCGAGCCAGGCGGCGCGGCACCGTCCGAATCCGCACCGCTCGGATTCGTCGCGACCGACGGCATCGTCGCATGCGAGGCCGAGCATCCGACCCGCATCATCCCCGGCATGGACGGCTCGTATTGGGCGCCGATTGCGAACGAGGGCCAGCATGGCGACACGATGAAGGCGTTCCCGGACCGTGGCATCAGCCGCCCCGGCGAAGGCGCGACGCTCGAATATCAGGTATGGTTCGAGCGGTCCGGCACCGTGCGCGGCACCATCAACCGTCTGCCTACGTTCAACGAGGGAGTCGAGGACGACGGCACGCCGCGCGGTTGCCGTCTGGCCGTGCGCGTCAACGGTGACGACCCGATCATGCTGGCTGGCAACAATGCGTGGGGCGAGTCGCGCAACCGCCATTCGCTGACCACCGTGTGGGAGCGCAACATCATCCGTGGCTACGAGCCGCTGCAGTTCGAAGCCACGGTGCATGCCGGCTGGAACACGTTCGCTATCGAACGCGTCGACGCATCCGTCGTCATCGACCGCATCGTGCTCGCCGCCAAACCGCTGCCGCGATCCTTCTACGGTCCTGACGAATCCCGTCGCATCTCCGTATCTTATCGATGAGATACACTACATCACAACGATTCCATCCCGTCTCGTTCAAGGACGAACCAATCATGACTGACATCACCGAATATATCGATCAGGACTACGCCGGCAACGGCCGGCAATCACAGAAACTGTATCTTGCCGTACCGGCCGGCGCGTCAGCCGCCCATCCCGTTCCCGTCGTGATCTACATCCATGGCGGAGGCTGGATCGGCGGCACCTTCGCACCCGGTTCCACCGGACTGGCGACCGGCCGCGACGACACGAACGCGTTCCTCGAAGCCGGATATGCGGTCGCGGTCATCAACTATCGACTCTCGACCGAGGCGCGATGGCCGGCGCAGATCCATGACTGCAAGGCCGCGGTGCGCTTCCTGCGAGCGCACGCGGGGGAGTACGGCATCGATCCAGATCGGATCGTGGCGTGGGGCGCGTCGGCTGGAGCGCATCTCGCACAGTTCCTCGGATTCACGAACGGCGATGCGCGGTACGACGACCCGGCATCGGCCGCATCCGGCGTGTCCAGCACCGTGAATCTCGTGATCGCGGCGTTCGGCATCAGTGATATCAACCGGTGGGTGCTGCCCGGGCCGCGTTATGACGAGGTCGAGGACTACAAGACGAAGCTGCTCGGCGCCGGGTATACGCAGGAGGCCGCGCACGACGCCAGTCCGATCGACCACGTGCACGCCGGCATGGCGCCGATGCTGCTCGCACACGCCGACGACGATGCGCTCGTGCCGTGCGACCAGACACATTGGCTGGAGGCCGCGATCCACGAGGCCGGACTTGCGGACCGTATCGAGACCTGGTATCCGCACACCGGCGGCCACGGCGATCCGCGCGTCTGGCGCGCACCGGAAGCCACCGACCGGTTCATCGACTTCTGCGACCGTCACCTGCGGTAGCCGTCGAGCCACCACGAATACTTTCCGCCGCCCCTGCCGCAAACCGCAAACCGTCACCATGTGCGCGCGATCACGAGCGCGCACTCAGCGACATTGGGACATCCCGTCCATCGGAGCAGCGTGAGCCGCGTTCCGGACAATCGTTTGCCGAAACACGGTCTCGCACTGCTCTCACACGGTGTCCGGATGCGGTCACGCCGCCTTGTGCAGGGCATTGATCACGTTGTTGTGGCCCCAGCACTGCTCATAGGGCATGCCGGTCAGGCTCTCGACCAAGGCGCGCGTCTCGTCCGTCACGTCGGCCATCGAACCGCCCTCGCGCAACCGCGCGATCTCGGCCAGCAGCAGCCCGTGGTTCTCCTTGTTGAGCTTGAGCCGGTAGGTGAAGAATATGCCGAGCAGACACAGCATGATCGGAGCAAGGCAGTACATGACCGCGATGGCCGTCATCGTGCCGGCCGGCTGTGTCTGTGCGCCCTCGATGAAACCGGTCGCCTGCAAGACCCAGCCGATGAGCACCGTCTCGACCGCGGCGAAGATGTCGTCAATGGTTGCGTTGACGGACGCGTACTGTCCTTCACGCCGCTTGGATGTGATGATTTCATCCACGTCGGGGATGAACGTGTACGTGTACTGCGTAGCGTTCACCACGCCGGTGATGCCGAAGTTCATGAACAGGCCGAGCACGATGAACGCGACGGCCTTGGCGCCGGACGACAGTTGGGACGAGAACATGGCCAGCACGAACAGCGACAGGAACACGCCGATCACCTCGAAGCCGCCGATCCGGTAGGCGCGCGGGCCGCCGACTTTCGCGGTAAGCCACATGAAGAACGTGAGGCACGCGATGCCGAACATGGTGTTCACGCCGGTGGCGAGCGAGACGGTCTGCGGATCGAGCAGCAGCACGAAGATCACGAAATACGTGTTGATGGTGCCACGGATGGCGCGAAAACACTGTTCGGACAGATACAGGCCGAGATAGTTGCGGAATTCCCGCACCCGCATCACGGACACGAAATTCCAGATCATCGAGACGATGCGCTGCCAGATCGGCAGTTTGTCACCCGTCGTCCCGCCATCGGCTTCGGACACGTCGGTCGACTCGTCGTATGGCCGCTCCTTGATGGTGAAGAAGCCGACGACGAGCACGCCCACACCGATAGCACCGTAGATCATGGCCATCTTGAAGTACGAGGTCCACGTGTCCTTGCCCCAGAGGATGAACAGGTACACGTTGAACAACGACAGGAACGTGCTGCCGATCGCGCCGGCGATCTGGTTGATGCCGACGAGCTGCGCGCGTTGACCGGAGTCCTCGGTCATTTCGGACGGCAGACCGTACTGGATCGTAGTCAGGCCGGCGAGGAAGACCCAGTACAGCAGACTGGAGGTGAAGTATGCGGCGACCGGCAGCCCCGGAATCCACATGATGGCGTAGAACAGCGCGTTGAGCGGCACGGCGATCAGCATGATGGACCGGCGGCGGCCGATGCGGCGGCCAATCCTGGTGGCGTACATGCGGTCGGACAGATATCCCCAGACCGGGCCGATCACCGAGGCGATGATCTTGCCAGCGGCGATGAGCGCCGTGGTGGCGGCGACCGGGATGCCGAGGAATGTGGTGAAGTAGAACAGCTGCCACGTACCGATCATGGTCTGCATGACGTATGACAGCGAGAACGTGGAGTAGCCGAGCTTGGCTTTCCACGACAGTGGCGGCAGCGCATCCTGCCGATGACTGCGTTGAGACATCCTTGTCCTTTCCTGAATACTCGATACACTCCACAATATCCGGTTCGTTCCGGATTTACAAATCGTCTACATTCCAGTTAATTAACGAACTTTCATACCGCAAAAACTATGGTAATCTGTATTTCAATCAGGAACGTTCCGATATATATCAGCCGTCATATCCATGTCATCGCCGGTCACATTACAGTGCTCGCACCGGCGGCAAAACATGGCATGGCGACGCGGGGCGATCACCACGGCCATAAGCTCGATGGACGAGCGTACAAGGAGGCAAAACGGTCATGATCAACGTGCTGTGCTTCGGCGATTCCAATACCAACGGTTCGAACCCCGCGGGCGGACGTCACCCGCGCGACGTGCGCTGGACCGGCCGGCTGCAGCGGCTGCTCGGCGACGACTGGTACGTGATCGAGGAGGGGCTCGGCGGGCGCACCACCGTGTTCGACAATCCGATCGAACCGCATCGCAACGGACTTGCGGCGTTGCCGGGCGCGCTCATCACGCACCGGCCGCTCGACTACGTCATCATCAGTCTCGGCACGAACGACATGAAGGCCATGTTCCATGCGGACGCGCGCGTGATCGCCGCCGGACTCGACATGCTCGTGCACGAGGTGAAGATCACCGACAACCGCGGGGCACCGGCGCCGCGCATCGTCGTCGTCTCGCCGATTTATATCAAGCCAGGCATCTCGACCAGCGGGTTCATCGGGTTCGACGAGGGCGCGGTCGAACTGTCGCACCAGCTGGCGGGGGAGTACCGGCGCGTGGCCGAACGGCAGGGATGCCTGTTCTTCGACGCCGCGCAGGTCGCCGAGCCGAGCGACCTCGATAGTCTGCACATGGACGGCGAGAACCACGCCAAATTCGCCGACGCGATGGCCGCGCTGCTGCGCGACGACTGGGCGGCCCGGCACTGAGCCGCATCACACCTCGTACCGCACGGCGAACAACCAGACAACAGCGCAACGCACAAGGCCTCGTTCCGGACGGGCGTTTTCCCGGAACGAGGCCTTGTGCGTTGTTTGGTTGTTCAGTTATGAAAGGAGCTGCGGAAGCAGGAGAGATGTGATGGAAGAAAGACCACTCCCGCAGCAAGTCGGTGGTGCTGCGTGGCCCGGGAAAGGAGAACCCGAGCCACGCAGCGGGTCTGTGTCACGCCGCCTTATGCATGGCGTTGATCACGTTGTTGTGGCCCCAGCACTGCTCGTACGGGATGCCGGCGAGATCCTCGACGACCTTGCGGGTCTCCTCGGTCACGTCGGACATCTTGCCGCCGTTGCGCAGGCGGGCGGACTCGGCGACGAGGATGTCGTGGGTCTTCTCGTTGAGGTGCATGCGGTAGGTCAGCAGGATGCCGACGAGGGCGAGCACGACCACGGTGCCGCAGTACATGTAGAGCAGCACGTTGACGACGGTCGCGGACTGGGTCTTGACGTCGGCGCCAGACTGGAAGCCGACGGCCTGCAGGATGACGCCCACGAGGATGGTGACCACGGTGTTGACGATGACCTCGAGCGTGGACTGGATGCCGGCGTACTGGCCTTCACGACGCTTGCCGGTGACCAGCTCGTCGACGTCCGGCACGAAGGACTGCACGTAGGTCTGCGCGTTCACGATGCCGGAGTTGCCGAGCGTGAACAGCGTGATCAGGACGGTGAAGACCAGGGTGACGGTGCCCTTCGGCAGGGAGGAGACGTTCAGCGCGAGGATGTAGATGCCGATGAACAGCGCGATGGTGAACCAGGAGCCGATGCGGTAGGCGCGCATGCCGCCGAGCTTGGTGATGATCGTCGCCCAGATGACGACGCAGACCATGCCGAACAGGAAGCTGAAGCCGGTGGACAGGGAGACCTCGGCCGGGGTCAGCAGCAGCACGAACATGATGAAGTAGGCGTTGATCTGGCCGCGGACAGTACGGAAGGTCATCTGCGACAGGAAGATGCCGAGGTAGTTGCGGAAGGTCTTGATGCGCAGCACGGACAGGAAGTTCCAGAAGACGGAGACGAGGCGGCCGAAGAAGCCGACCTTCTCGGCGTTGCCCTTATCGGCGGAGGAGATGTCGGTGGTCTCGTCGTACGGGCGTTCCTTGATGCACAGCGCGCCGATGACGAGCAGCACGGTGCCGAGCACGGCGTAGATCATGGCGATCTTGAAGTACGGCTGCCAACCGTCGGCACCCCAGATCTTGAACAGGTAGGCGTTGACCATGGAGAGGGCGAAGCCGCCGACGCCGCCACCGATCTGCTGGACGGCCACGAGCTGGGCGCGATCCTTGGAATCATCGGTCATTTCGGACGGCAGGGAGTAGACGACGGTGTTGATGCCCGGGTAGACGCCGTAGTAGATGACGTTGATGAGCAGGTAGTACCACACCGGCATGTTCGGCACCCACAGCAGCACGTAGAAGATGAGGTTCAGCGGTGCGGCGATGAGCAGCGTGCCCTTGCGGCGGCCGACCTTGCGACCGAAGGAGGTGGAGTACATACGGTCGGAGATGTAGCCCCAGATCGGCGTGATGAAGCCGCCGATGGCTTTGCCGACCGCAAGCATCGTGGTGACGATGCCGATGGAGATGGCGAGCGGCTGGGTGTAGTAGATCATCTGCCAGGTCATGACCATGGTGCTCATGGTGAACGACAGCGGCAGCAGCGCGTAGGTGAACTTGGTCACCCACGACAGTTTGCGGCCGACCGCGGGAGTCGAGCTGGACATTTCGTGTTCTCCTGTTTCTCTATGGAAGATCGAAATCGCGCGGCAAGGTCACTGTTTGCGGTGTGATCTTGGTTGCGGGTGGAAGACTGCTCCGTCCGTTTCCACGTTCCCCGCAGAGTCTTATCGTTGAGATTCTACGGTTCGATTTCCCTTACTTGATGTTTGCAAAACCTACCTTACCACAAATCTCATCGATAAGATTATTTTTACGATTTCGGCGTGTCGCAAACGTTACCGATACGTCTGCAGCTGCAGAAGTCGCTTCTACACAATGAGGCTCGACGCCTTATGACGCCGAGCCTCATTCATCAAAAATCAGGGCAGTGAATACCCCGGCGACATGCTCCACGAGAAAAAGTCTATGTTGCGCACCATAAATACCCGTGGTGGTACAGCCTGTCACCGCTCTTATTATGACACAGTTCCTCCCATTTTTCACATGCGCAACCGACCGCGACCGTGTTTGTTGTTTTGATGGATGGGTTGGTATGACGAGAGGCTTCTAGGCAGAATGGGTGGTGCCTTAAACCTAACCGTTCTAGCGAAGGAGCCTCCGTGGTCAAGGGTAGCAGTGTTAGTGTG
>NZ_JAHBBG010000017.1 GCF_019331715.1 Bifidobacterium simiiventris | reverse complement strand
GGTGGGGAAGGGGTGGACGTGGTGGTGAGGGCGGCTGGGTGTGGTGATGGGGCGGCTGGGTGTGGTGATGGGGCGGCTGCCGGGGCGAAGGACGATCCGACAGCCGCGGCGAATTTGTTCGACGATTGGACGAAATGCGGAATCTCATCGATGAGATTACAAAAATGGCGGAAACACGCCGAAACACACCGTTGACGGAATGCACTCGGCGTGTATAGTAGAGCTTGGCTCAGCGAAGAGATCTTCAACGAACCGAAGATAACTGAACGCCGCGGTTTGGGACTTGGCCGATGTGGGAAGTCGCGAACCAACGCACAGTGACAAACCCAACATCCCTTTACAACGGATCGTGAGACACGTACCTGTCTCTGAAAGGATAAACATCATGGCAGAAGTCGTTTTCGACCATGTTACTCGTATCTACCCGGGCAACGACAAGCCCTCCGTGGATGATCTGAATCTGGATATCAAGGACGGCGAGTTCCTGGTGCTGGTTGGCCCGTCTGGCTGCGGCAAGTCCACCACCCTGCGCATGCTCGCTGGCCTGGAAGAGGTCAACAAGGGCCGCATCCTCATCGGTGGCAAGGACGTCACCACGATGCAGCCGAAGGACCGCGACATCGCTATGGTGTTCCAGAACTACGCTCTGTACCCGCACATGACCGTGGCCGACAACATGGGCTTCGCCCTGAAGATCGCCGGCACTCCGAAGGACGAGATCCGCAAGCGCGTCGAGAAGGCCGCCGAGATCCTCGACCTGACCGAGTACCTCGACCGCAAGCCGAAGGCTCTGTCTGGTGGCCAGCGTCAGCGTGTCGCCATGGGCCGTGCAATCGTCCGTGAGCCGAAGGTCTTCCTCATGGATGAGCCGCTGTCCAACCTCGACGCGAAGCTCCGTGTCCAGACCCGTACCCAGATTGCTGCTCTGCAGCGTCAGCTGGGCGTCACCACCCTGTACGTGACCCACGATCAGACCGAGGCTCTGACGATGGGCGACCGCATCGCCGTCATCAAGCTCGGCATCCTGCAGCAGGTCGGCGCCCCGACCGAGCTGTACGATCGCCCGGCCAACGTCTTCGTCGCCGGCTTCATCGGCTCCCCGTCGATGAACCTGAACACCCACCCGGTGGTCAACGGCAAGGCGAAGATCGGCGAGGACACCGTGGATCTGCCGGCCGAGGCCGTCAACAAGCTGACCGCTGAGGACGGCGGCAAGATCGTCGTCGGCTTCCGTCCGGAGGATGCCTCCCTGGCCACCCCGGATGACCCGAACGCCTTCTCCCTGAAGGTTGTCAACGTCGAGGATCTTGGTTCTGACGGCTACATCTACGGCAACATCATCACCGATGGTTCCGCCGCGGAGGCCTCTCAGGTCATGTCCGACCAGAACAAGCTCACCACGATTCGTGTGAACCCGCGTGCGCTGCCGAAGGTCGGCGAGACCGTCAAGATCAAGATCGACCCGTCCAAGATGCACCTGTTCGCTCCGTCGACCGAGCTGCGTCTGAACTAGTAGATACTTGGTACGGAGAGATAACCGTACCAACCATTAAACGAGGCATTCTCTTCCTCTCTTAGGCCTCGTTGGAAAGGCCCCGCGTAGTAGCGGGGCCTTTCTTGTACCTGGGCCGCCCGCAAGCCGTTCCGCCTGTACAAGTACGATGGAGTGCTATGGAAGTTAACGATTTGTCCCAACTGGACCCGCGCGCCCTCAAGGCCACATCCGTCAAAGCCGAGGATGCGTCCGCCGAAACGCCCGAGCCGCAGGCGCTGAAGATCACCGCCGCCAGCTCGAACCCGAAGATGTTCACCCTGCCGTGGGAGAAACCGCTCGCCACCTGGCCGGCCGAACTGCTCGCCAACCTGCCGCGAGGCATCTCCCGCCACGTCGTGCGTTTCGTGCACGTGGGCGACGAGGTGTACGCGATGAAGGAGATCACCCGTCAGGTGGCCGAGCGCGAGTACGAGCTGCTGCGCCGCCTGCAGAAGCTTGACCTGCCCACCGTCCAGCCGATCGCGGTGGTCACCGGCCGCCACACGCACGACGGCGAGCCGCTCGAGGCGATCCTCGTCACCAAGCATCTCAAGTTCTCGCTGCCGTACCGCGCGCTGTTCGCCCGCAACCTGCGCCCCGACACCGCCGAGCGTCTGATCGACGCGCTGGCCGTGCTCATGGTCCGCCTGCACCTTGCCGGCTTCTACTGGGGCGACGTCTCGCTGTCGAACGTCCTGTTCCTGCGCGATGCCGACGCGTTCTCCGCGTTCCTGGTCGACGCCGAAACCGGCGACCTGCACGTCAACCTGACCGAAGGCCAGCGCGAGTACGATATCGACCTCGCCCGCACGAATATTATCGGCGAACTCATGGATCTGTCGTCCGGCCGGCTGCTGCCGAGCGACGTCGACGAGATCGAGGTTGGCAACCGGCTCGCGGACCGCTACCACTCGCTGTGGAGCGCGCTCACGGACACCGACAAGTTCAACCCGGACGAGATGTGGAAGATCGAGAAGCGCGTCAACAAGCTCAACGAGCTCGGCTTCGACGTGGACGAGCTGGAGATGAAGACCGCGGAGGACGGCAAGCGCGTGCTCGTGCGGCCGCGCGTGGTCGACGCCGGCTATGCGTCGCGCAAGCTGCTGCGTCTGACCGGCCTCGACGTGCAGGAGAACCAGGCTCGCCGCCTGCTCAACGATCTGGATGCGTACCGCGCGTCGACGTGGCGTGAGGGTGAGGAGCTGGAGATCGTGGCGACGGATTGGATGCGTGAGGTGTACGAGCCGACCGTGCGCATGATCCCGCGCGAGTACCGTTCGCAGATCGAACCGGCGCAGTTCTTCCACGAGGTGCTCGACCACCGCTGGTTCCTGGCGGAGAAGGCCGGCCACGACGTGCCGATGGCCGAGGCCGTGAAGAGCTACATCGAGAACGTGCTGCCGCAGTACAAGCTCGACAAGAAGGACGTGGACGCGCTGAACGCGGAGGCCGATTCCGGCGTGGTGGACGACGAATACACGTACAACGAGAACCGCGGCGGCTACGACGACGACGGCTACAACCCGGACGACGACCCGGACGCGGCGGTGTGGGCTCACTGAGTTGTTGGACGCGAAGACCAGTGGACTTCGCGTAGGCGAGCCCTGAGGGAAGTTCGGTGAGCCTCACGCAAGCGGACCTGAGTCCGTGAATGCGTGTCATTTCGACCGATCGAAGCGAGCGGAGAAATCTTCCGATCCTTGGTGATGTGGAAGGTCTCTCCGCTCGTTTGCGTTTGACCAGATGCGCGAATGGGCGCGAGGACGCGTGAAGGAGCGCGGTGAGACGCGACACGCGGTCGTGTCGCGATGCGTGTCGCGGGGATGCGTTACGCGATGCCTACGTTCGCAATGGTTGGAGCGCTATTATGCAATTGCAGCAAGTACTGCAAATGACAACATTTGCAGATCGGCGGAGAAGAGGGGTATACTTCGCCGTAAGGCCATAGGTGGGCCTTGGAGACGCTAGAGCAGGCACAATGCTCAACGGAGAAGGTGCTGTAGGGAGCAGATATGACGAAGTGGAAAGCTCACAGGATGTGGCGATCAATTCTGCAAACGATTGCAAAAAGCTGGCGTAACTTCGATGGGAAGCCAGTGCAATCATTGGCAGTACCTGTGTCATCACCCCATGCCGCAACGTACTTTGCGTCCACCGTTGCGGATCCCGTATCAACAGGCGATCCTGCCCGCCGCGCTGCGGCATCCTCCCTATCGTCAACGATCCCGTCCGTCGCCACATCCCGTAACGGCTTCTCCCGCACCCGCACCCGCACCACAGCCACCCTGCGCACCGCGGCCATCCGCGCCGTCGCGCTCCTCGTCGCCCTCGCCACCCTCCTCGCCGGTGCCATCGTCACCACCGACACCGCCTACGCCGCCAACACCTACGACCTGAGCGGCGACCAGCAAAACTGGGTCGACAAAAACTCCACCTCCCTCATGATCGGCGGCAAGCCTTACACCACCGGCATGAAGGTCAACTACGGCGACACCGTCAAGTTCGAGCTGCACTGGAGCGTGCCGAACAACTCCGAAGGCGTCAGCGGCGGCATCAAGCAAGGCGACACGTTCACCTACGACCTGCCCAAGGGCATCACCTTCAAAAGCGGCGAAACCTACCCGATCTACGACGAAAGCGGCGTGCAAAAGGGCACGTTCACCATCAACGGCAGCAAGATCGTCGCCACCTACACCAGCTCCGACACCACCACCGGCAACGTCAAGGCCTACGTCACCGCGGAAGGCACCATCCGCCAGTCAACCGACACCGACACCGAAGGCGGCAAAACCTCATTCGAATTCCCCGGCTTCGGCACGGTCGACGTCGACGTCAACCCGGTCCATTCGGTCAAAGCCATCAAAAACGGCGCCGTCTCGACCGACGACCCGACCGTCTTCTACTACGTGGTCGACGTGACCTCCACCGGCACCAACACCAACGTCAACCTCAAAGACACGATGGGCAACCTGCTCACCCTGCTCAACGACGCCGACCATCCGATCGAGATCTACAAGAACGCCCAGCTCACCGAAAAATACGACGGCGGCTGGAAGGCGTCCGATATCGGCGCCCACGGGTTCACCGTGAACATCGACCAGATGGCCGACGGCGAGACGGTGCGGCTCAAGTACTACGTGAAGATCGACCGCCCATCAGTGATCGACGCGACCAAGAAAGGCGAAGCCGAACTCATCAACAACAGGGTCGTCTATCACAGCGACGAGGACCTGACCGACAAGGAAACCAACAAGAAGCTCGAGATCAGCACCAACTGGTACGTGAACAAGGGCGGCACCACGAAAGTGGATCCGACCACCGGCAAGTCCGTGATCGAATGGAAGGTCATCATCGGCGGCGGCGGGGACACCGCCGGCAAGGTGACGGTCAAGGACATTCTCGGTGACGGACTCAAGAAGCCGGACCCGAACAGCACCGTCACGATCCAAGGCATTGAAAACGACTGGAACAATCCGGCGACCACCAAGACCGTGACGTGGCAGGAGCTCGAAAACGGCACCGCCGTGCTGCCGACGTATCCCGGCGGCAAGGCGTACCCGGTCTACCAGATCGTCTACCAGACCGAACTGGCGACTGAACCCGGCGTCGGCAAAAGCGAAAAGTACGGCAACAGCTTCGAAGTGACGCCTGAGGAAGGCAAACCGAGCAGCGGCGGCGGCACCGTAACCGTGACCCGCAACAGCGTCGATCTGGCGAAGCAGTACGTCGACACCGCCGCTGACGGCAAAACCATGAGCTGGCTGACCACGTTCACCGCGCTCGAAAAGCTGCCGGCCAACCAAGTGCTCACCGACACCCTCGACAAGCAGCAGGACGGCACCATCGCCGGCGACTTCCAGAAGATCAAGCTCGGCTCGATCAAGCTGTACACCGATGCGGAACAAAAGCAGCCGTACGCGTCCTCGAACTACAAGATCGTCCTCGCCAAGGACCGCAAGTCGTTCACGATCACGTTCAAGAACGCACTGGACAAGGGCACGAAGATCTACATCGCGTACCAATCCGTGATGAACGCCGGCGTCAGCGCCAGCGAAACGTTCTACAACACCGCCAACTTCGCGGGCAAGGACGTGACCGCCAGCCACACCAACCAAGTCGACAACCTCACCAAGAGCAACAACTACCAGTATTACGACCCGACCGCCGGCACCGACAACCAGCCCGGCGGCAACAGCGGCAGATTCCGCTGGCTGCTCACCGTGCACGACATCGCATCCGGCACGAAGTCGGTGAGCATCACCGATACGCTGCCTACGAACAATCCCGGCAACGATTCCGGCAAGAAGACCGTCAGGCACATCTACATCTCCGGTTCGGCGCGCGCGGTCGACCCGTCCGGCGTGCAGGTCGACGGCATGACGGCGACCGACAACGGCGACGGTACGGTCACGTTCACGATCACGCCGGGCACGCCCGCGTTCAAGGCCGCGCAGACGACCACCGGACTGCGCATCATCTACGACACGACGTTCGACGGCCTGATCGGCGTGCCGGAATGGGACCGCTACACCAACAGCGCGAAGATCACCATCGACGGCAAGGAACAGCGGCCGGACACCGCGACCGAATACGGCACCCCGCCGAAGATCCTGGTCAAGAACGGCACGTATTCGGCAGCGACCGCGCCGTACATCAACTATTCGATCAGCGTGAACCCGACCGCGGCCCAGCTGAACAAGGGCGAGACGCTCACTCTGACCGACACGCTGGGCGAGGCGCTCGCGTTGCGCATGGACAGCATGCGCATCGTCGACACGAAGACCAAGGCCGACGTGGCCGGCGCGTCGTATGCGTACGATCCGACGACTCGCACGACGACGTTCAAGATACCGGACGGCCGCGCGATCACGATCGAATACAAGGCGAGTGTGCTGCTCAAACCGGGGGAGTCGTTCACCGGCGACCTCGGCGCCAACAAGGTGGTGCTCAAGGGCAGCGGCGTGGGCGAGACGACGTCCACGCACACGCAGACTGGCGTGGTGCAGAAGGCGCTCGGCGGCATCTCGTCCGAGAACAACGCGCTGCAGATCTACAAGTACGCGGACGGCGACACCGGCAAGCCGCTGAACGGCGCGGTGTTCAAAGTGGAACAGCTGTCGATCAACGCCGATTCGCAGGCGAGCGGCAAGACGTGGACGTACGACGCGTCCAAGTCCACGACGGTCACCTCGAACCTGACCTCCGCCGCGAACGGCTACACCCCGACGGTGGCGCTCAACCCGGACATCGTGTATCGCGTTACCGAAACGAGAGAGCCGGAGGGCGGCTACCAGGAGATCGACACGAACAATCCGCCGGCGTGGTACGTCGTGTTCCCCGGCAACGATCACATCAAGGACGGTACGTACGACGGGTTCTACGACGGTGTGACGATCGACGGTCACTCGCTGATCAAGTCGATGACGACGATCGCGTCGACCGACAAGGACGGCAACGTCACGAGCAAGCCGATCGTGCTGCAGACGTACATGCTGCCGGTCAGCAACCAGGGCCAGGTCAAGAGGAACTTCACGCTGTTCAAAACCGACGAGGGCGGCACGCCGCTCGCCGGCGCCGAGTTCGAGCTGACGAAGGACGGCGACGCGAGCTTTAAGACGCAAGAGTGGAAGGCCGACGGCAAGACGTCGCACACGTTCGAGAACCTCACGCCCGGCACGTACACGCTCACCGAAACGAAGGCCCCGGACGGCTACGAGACGGCCAAGCCGGTCACGATCGTCGTGACCGACGCCGGCAAGGTGATCGTCGACGGCAAGGACGCGGCGACCGGCGAACCGGATGCGGACGGCAACAAGCAGAACGTCGTGATTGTGGCCGATGCCAGCAAGACCACGAAGATCCGCGCCACGAAGATCTGGGACGACGGCGACGGCCGTGATGGTGGCCGCGGAACCGTCACGTTCCAGCTGTGGAAGAAGATCGGCGACGGCGAGGCGACGCATATGACCACGCGGGACGAGGTGATCCGCCCGAGCGCGGTCGGCGACGACCTGACCGTCGAGTGGGGCAACCTGCCCGTGATGGAGCAGGGCAAGGCCGTGACCTACGAGGTGCGCGAGCAGTACCAGAAGGCCGAAGGCGACGCCGACAAGACCGAGTACGAGCTTGGCACGCCGGCCGACTGCACCGACACCGACGCAGACAATGTCACGCACTACTGCGTCACCAACAAGCACACGCCCGCCGTCACGCAGATCACGGTCGGCAAGTTCTGGGACGACGTTAACGATGCCGACAAGCTCCGCCCCGGCGACGTGAAGGTCCAGCTGTACGCCAACGGCAAGGCCACCGGCAAGACGGTCACGCTCAACAAGCAGAACGGCTGGAAGGCCACGTTCGAGAACCTCCTCAAGTACGAGAACGGCAATCCGATCTCCTACACGGTGAAGGAAGACGACGTGCCGAGAGGCTACACCGTGGCCGTCACCGGCAGCGCGAGCACAGGCTTCGTCGTGACCAACACGCACCACCCCGAATCCAAGGAGATCTACATCTCCAAGCGTGACTTCGGCGGCGCGGAGATCGCCGGTGCGTCGATGCGCATCACCGGCACGCTCGCCGACGGCACGACCGCGGGGCCGATCATCTGGACGACCGAAGCCGGCAAGTCGCAGCCGGCCGAACTCAAGCCCGGCAAATACACGCTGGAGGAAGTCACGGCTCCGAACGGCTACCGCATGGCCGATCCGATCAAGTTCACCGTCACGCAAGACGAGGCGACCGGCAAGCTCACCGTCACCCGCGACGACGGCAAACCGCTCGACGGCAACACGATCGTCATGACCGACGAATACCAGACCCGCCGCGTCACCGTCTCCAAGCACAGCCTGACCGACGGCGTCGGCGAAATCGTGGGCGCGAAGCTCACGATCACCGGCACCACGCTCGCCGGCGAGGACTATTCCTTCTCGTGGACGACCGACGGCACGAACAAGCTCATCACGCTCAACCCCGGCACGTACACGCTGCACGAAAGCGAAGCCCCGGCCGGCTACCGTCCCGCGAGCGACATCGTGTTCAACGTCAACCTCGACGGCACGGTCACGATCAACGGCGAGAAACAGGACAACAACACGGTCGTCATGATCGACGAGCCGGATGAGACGAACGTGACCGTCTCCAAGGTCGCCGTCTCCGGCACCGCCGAACTGCCGGGCGCCGAATTCAAGCTCACCGGCACCACGTTCGAAAACGACGGCGTCGAAGAGACGTGGACGTCGAGCGCGGACGGCCCGAAGTCGTTCCAGCTGCCGAACGGCACGTACAAGCTGGAGGAGACGAAGGCCCCGGCCGGCTACGATCTGATCGCCGAGCCGATCGAATTCACCGTGCACAACGGCAAGGTGATCATCGACGGCGTGGCCCAGTCCGGCAACGTGATCCGCGTCGAGGATGCGGTCAAGCAGTACGTGAGCATGTCCGTGCGCAAGCGCTGGGAGGACCGTCACGATCAGGATGGCAAGCGCGGATGGCTGACCGTGTACGCGCTGCTGTACCGCAACGGCAAGAAGATGGCCGATATCGATACGACGAACGCCGACCAGTACCGGGTTAAGTTGAATGACGGCAACCACTGGGCGCACGACTGGACCGATCTGCCCGCGAAGGACGATCAGGACAACCGGTACGTCTACACCGTGGACGAGGAGCTCGTGCCCAACGATGATGCGCACAAGGGCGACGTCGACGAGTACCACAACTCGATCAGCAAGAAGCCCGGTCTGAACGGGTACGAGTTCACGATGACCAACATCCACCAGCCTGACTCGACCAGCATCGAGATCGCCAAGCACTGGGACGACGGCGACGATCAGGACGGCCTGCGGCCGGACGGCATCGGCATCATCGTGTACGGCGACGCAACCTGCAAGGTGCCGGACGAGAACAACACCGAGAAGGAGCAGACCTGCTCCGACCAGCTCATCACCACCACGCTCAAGCCGAACGGCAACGGCGAATGGAAGTGGACGCTGGAGAACCTGCCGAAGAACAACGCGGACGGGCATCCGTACACGTATCGCGTGGTCGAGGACCCGATCAAGGGATACAACGGCTACGACGAGAACGGCGAATGCACGGCGGCCGAGACGGACGGTACGACTGACGCCGACGGCAAGAAGGTCTGCGCTCCGGTGATCGAGGCCATTGCGGCTGGTGGGAAAGGCAACGAGAGCGGCAAGTTCGAGCTGTTCACGATCACCAACAAGCACACGACCGCAACCGTGGCCGTCACGGTGAACAAGCGCTGGGAAGACCAGCAGGACTTCAACGGCCAGCGGCCGGATTCGGTGACGCTGTGGCTGCTGTCGAGCGTCTGGACCGGTTCCAACGGCTGGCCCGTGCCGCAGTATAACGCGAGCGAGAACGACACGTGCGCGTCGACCAACAAGGATATCTGGGGACGCAGCTGCATCGTGCTGACCAAGGACGACGCGAAGAAGATCGCGGCGTCTGATGGCTCGGCTGGTACTGCCGCGGATTCCGACACGACGGATGGTTCCGGTTCGTCCCAGACGACAACCGACCCGGACGTGTGGACGTACACGTTCAAGAACCTGCCGAAGTTCTACAAGGGCCAGCTGATCCGCTACAGCGTGACCGAGCAGCGCGTGCCCAACTACCAGGCCACAATCACCGACACCACCGGCCAGGCATTGGCGGAGGAACAGGCTCAAATCGCAGATTCCGCATCGTCTCAGTCGAGCGATTCTTCCACCTCGTCGTCCCAGTCGAGCGATTCCTCCACCCTGTCTCGGTCGAGCGGCTCTCCCATTTTGTCATCTCGACCGAGCGAAGCGAGCGGAGAGATCTCTACCGAAGATTTCTCGACTCCGCTGCGCTCCGCTCGAAATGACATGGAAGAAGCTGCGTCTGTCCAAAATGACATGGAAGAGGATGCGTCCGTCTCGAATGGTACGGAGGCAAACGCTACCGATACCGGTACTGCCGAGACGTCAACGCCCACGACCCCGACCGTCAATGCGTACGATCTGACGGTCACGAACACGAACCAGCCGGACACGACCAGCATCAACGTGCAAAAGGCGTGGAACGACTACGGCAATGCGGAAAGCAAGCGGCCGACCGACGACAACAACCAGCCGGTCATTTACGTGCAGCTGTACCAGTGCCAATTCGGCGCCGCGGACACGGTCGCCGGCGACTCGACGACCGACTGCAAGACCGGCAGTCCAACGACCAGAACCGGGCTGTCGACCGACAACATGATCGCGCTCGGCGCCCCGGTCGCGCTGAACGAAACCAACGCATGGTCGCACACGTTCAACGACTACACGGACAAGAACGGCGTGACGCATAAGCTGAGCGCACGCAAGACCTACGTCGTGCGCGAGGTCACGAAGAACTCGGACAAATCGTTCAGCCTCGTCTCCTCGCTGCCCGGCTACCAATCGCCGATCATCACCGGCGATCAGGACACCGGCTACACGATCACCAACACGATCATCCCGACCCTGCCGAACACCGGCGGCAACGGCATCGTCCACACCATGCTGATCGGCTTCGCGATGATCGTCCTCAGCGGCGCGTTCTTCGCCCGCCAGTACGTCAGCGGCACCAAGCACTCCAAGAAGGGAGGCTCCCGATGATTCGGAACGCTCACAAGATTTCTGGTCCTCGGCCCTCTCGGCTGAGGGGGCTGGCAGCGAAGCTGACTGGGGGAGCGTCAAAGCTACTCGCCCTATTGCTAGGAACGGCAATGGCGCTCAGCACCGCTGTAGCTGCGCCCTCCACCGCGCTCGCGGACGACTCCGCATCCACCTCCACCACCCAGTCCACCGCCAAAGACCCGACCAAAGCCCAGTCCGACGTGACCGTCATCGCGTTCCAGCAGTCCTGGAACACGATCGCCGCCGAATGCAAGGCCACCTACGGTCCCGAAGGCGTCGGCTACATCCAGATCTCCCCGCCGGAGGAATCCGTGCAGGGCACCCAGTGGTGGACGGTCTACCAGCCGATCAGCTATTCGCTCAACTCGCGCTTCGGCACCGAAGACGAGCTGAAAAACATGATCCAGACCTGTAATGCGCAGGGCGTGCAGATCATCGCCGACGTGGTCCTCAACCACACGTCCGGTCACGATGTCGCATGGGTCGACGACCAGTACGGCGTGGCCGGCAGCGCGTACAACGGCACGTACGGCCGCTATCCGAACATCGGCGACGGCGTCTACCAGTACGAGGAAAGCGGCAACAACCACCAGTACGGCCTCGCGTCCGGCGACTTCCACTCGTGCCGCACGAACATCGCCGACTACACGAACGTGACCGAAGTGCAGGAATGCCGACTGTCGACCATGTGGGATCTCAACACCGGTTCCATCCACGTGCAGAACGTGCAGTCCGACTACCTCGCCAAACTGTGGAACCTCGGCGTGCGCGGCTTCCGCATCGACTCCGCGAAGCACATGAACGTCAACGATTTGAAGGCGCTCAAGGCGCGTCTCGCGGCGAAGATCAACGTCAAGGCGTCCGACATCCCGTTCCAGCAGGAGGTCATCTACCACGACGGCGAAGCCAAGGAGCTTGCGCCGACCAACTACACGGTCAACGGCGACGTGACCGAGTTCTCGTACGCGTACCAGCTGCGGCAGGATTTCAACAGTGACCTGACCAAGCTGCAGTACATCAGCAACGGTCTGCTGCCGAGCGACAAGGCCACCGTGTTCGTGGCGAACTGGGATAGCGCCCGCGGTTCGGAGACGCTCAACTACGCGTCCGGTTCCAAGTACGAGCTTGCGAACGCTTTCATGCTTGCATACGATTACGGCAAGCCGAAGATCCTCTCGGACTACTACTTCACGTCCGACAACAGCGACGCCGGTCCGAACGGCACCACCGACACGCGCGTGCCGGACGTCGACTTCGACACCGCATGCACGGCGGCGGGCAACGGGACCTCTGTGGCCGCGTCGTCCCTGGCCGGCCGTCAGCAGGGTGACTGGCTGTGCCAGCAGCGTTGGACGTCGATCCGCGGCATGATCGGCTTCCACAACGCGGTCGCCGGCACGTCCGTCGCGAACTGGCAGAACCCCGGCACGAACAACATCGGCTTCTCGCGCTACGACGCGGAAGCCAAGCGCGACAAGGGTTTCCTCGCGATCAACAACACGCTGCAGGAGCATGAGGAAACGTACCGGACGAGCCTGCCCGACGGCACGTACTGCAACGTGTACACGTCGAACGCCACGTGCGACAAGATCGAAGTCAAGGACGGCCAATTCACCACGACGATCGGCAAGCGGTCAGCCGTGGCGATCTACGACGGCATGACCGCCGACAAGTGGGTCGGCTACGGCGACAAGGGCGCGGTCGACTCCGGCTACGACGATCAGCCGAGCACCGGCCGCATCGGCGACACGTCGCTGACGATCTACTACAAGCCGAGCACCGACTGGGGTGACAACGTATACATCCAGTACGCCGCCGGCAACGCGCTGCTCAACGATGAACCGGTTCAGATGACCAAGTCGTCGCAAACGTTGTCCGGCGAGTCCGGCGACTGCTCGGGCGCGGACGGCTGGTACCAGATCACCATCCCGAACATCAACACGCAGCGCGTGCGCTACCGGTTCACCAACAGCAAGACCGGCGGCAACGATGCGGCGTGGGACTACCAGGACGGCATCAGCAAACTGTACGAAACGGCCGTGGGCACCGCGATCATCGCGGTGAACAACCACGACGCGACGATCGGCATGCCGTTCGCCTGCGTGGCGCCGAGCAAGACCACGTTCACCGTGCACTTCGCGCCGAACAGCGACGCGCAGAAGAACGCGACCGGCGTGGTCGTGTGGGGCAAGGACGTGTCCGGCAAAGAACTCGCCGAAAAGTTCTATCCGTTCGGCGCGACCGATGACGACGACGGCAAGCGCATGGAAGTCACGCTCAACGGCGACTACACGACGCTGAACTACCGCATCGTCGGCTCCGCGAACGATATCAAGACGCCGGTCGACGGCACGAACGCGACGTATACGGCGAGCGTGCTCGGCAGCAGCGACGGCAACGACATCGACGGCAACGCCATCGTCAAGGTGCGCGGCTCGATCGAATCGTGGGTCGAGGGCGCGGACGGCGTGAACGGCAGCGCATACGACTCGTCGTACGAGTCCCGTCATCCGACATCCAACCCGCAGCCGAACGACGTGAAGAATCCGAAGCGGCTCGCCATCACCGTGCACTACATGCGCGCGGACGGCAACTACCAGCAGTTCGACCTCGATTCGGACACATGGCAGGGCTGGGATCTGTGGACGTGGTCGCAGGAGTCGGCCTCCGGTGCGGCGCGCAGCTTCACCTCGCACGACGACTACGGCATGGTCGCGAAGTACACGCTTGACGCGACCACGACGGGCAACCGTTCGCCGAAGTTCATCCTGCGGCAGGGCGGCGACTCGTGGTCCGGCAAGGACCCGGGCTTCGGCGACCCCGACCGGTACCGGGACAAGGATCGACTCATCCCCGAATCGGCCATCCATGTTCCGGCCGGCAACAACGAAACCGGCACCGCGGAAATCTGGCTCGTCAGCGGCGACCCGACCGTGTACACGCAGCGGCCGGGCGTGGTCGGCGTGACGTTCGAGACCGGATTCAACTGGGTCGTCAGCCCGCAAGCCGTGCGGATCGGCGGCAAGGTGACGCCGGTCGCCGAGAACCAGACCCCGAAGCGCGACGGCTACTTCTTCCGCGAATGGACGACCGACGCGGCCGGTCAGCATCCGTACGACTTCAGCACGCCGGTCACCGGCCGACTCAAGCTGTGGGCGCAGTACGACAAGGGCAACCTCGTCACGTTCGACACGGGCATCAACTGGAACGTGTCGTCGCAGACCGTCAGGAGCGGCGAGACCGTGTCTGCTATTGCCGAGATCCAGGTGCCTCGCCGGGACGGGTATCGTCTGGTCGGCTGGAGCACCAGCTCCGATCGCAAGGTCGCCGACTTCACGATCGGTACGACTCCGGTGAACCGCGATCTCACGCTGTACGCGGTGTGGGAGAAGCTCTCGTACACCGTGACGTTCGATACGGGCGACGGCGGACCTGCGGTGGACTCTCAGTCCGTTGCGTACGGCGACAAGGTCGCGGAACCTGATCCGGCTCCGACGATGAACGGCAAGCAGTTCCTCGGCTGGACGACGAGCGCGGACGGCAGCACGCCGTACAACTTCGCCGCTCCGGTGACCGGGCCGCTCACGCTGTACGCGAAGTGGGGCGAGGCCGGTGTGACGTATCATCTGGTCACGTTCCGCATGAACGTGGGCGAAGATGAGTCCGCTTCGGTCAAGTCGGACATCCTGCAGTGGGTCGCGGAAGACGATGCGATTGCTGCGCCTGATCCTGCGCCGACGCGCGAGGGGTACCGTCTTGACGGGTGGACGAAGGATGCGATGGGCAAGCAGCCGTTCGACTTCACGAATGCGGTGATGGGTAAGGACGACCTCACGCTGTACGCCAAGTGGGTGCAGGTGTGGACGGTGTCGTTCGACCTCGCCTACGAGTGCACGGCTGCGGGCGACGGCTGCGAGGCTCCGGCTCCGCTGACCGTAGACAACGGGTCTGCGGTGGCGAAGTCGGCCAAGCCGGCCGATCCGGTGCGCGACGGTTACACCTTCGAAGGCTGGTACACCGATGCCGATCTGACCGAGCCGTTCGTGTTCAAGGGCGAGTCCGGATCGGATGGCTCCGACAAGCCGACGGTGGTGGAGGGCGACCTCACGCTGTACGCCAAGTGGGAGAAGGCCGGCAAGGTGTGGACGATCAAGTTCGACTTGAACGGCGGCAAGGCTCCTACGGTGGGCGACGGCGTGACGGCCGAGGACATCGCCACGTTGAAGCCGCAGCAGGTGTACGACGGCGAGAAGCTCGTCAAGCCGACGGTCAACCCGGTGCGTGACAACTGCACCTTCCAAGGCTGGACCACCGTGCGCGACGACGCCCTCGCCTCGGTCAAGGACGAAGCCTTTACCGGCGGCAGCGCCTTCGGCTTCCAGTGGAACGAGGAGACCAAGCGGTTCGAGAGCATCATCCCGATCGACCGCAACGGCACCCTCTACGCCCTCTGGTCCGAGAACTCGGCCACTAAGTAGCGGAGTCTGCCCCATCCCGATAGGCAGCGGCATACCTCTGGGCGATACCCCTTCTCCGGGTGTTCCTTTCCCGGCGCGCCTGCTCCCGGGCTTACGCCCGTTTCCCGTCCTCCATTCGGCCGTATGCCCGGGAGGTGAGCCCTTCCTCCCGGGCATATGGCCGGTAAAGGCCGCAAAACCGGCCGTATGCCCGGGGGGTATGCCGGATTCCCGGGCATACGGTCGGCAATGACTGTAAAACCGGCTGTATGCCCGGGAAGCGCGTCTGCGGGCGCCCGCTGCTCCTTCGAAGCGTGCGTTTCTCCCGGGCTTGCTGCCGGTTTGAGGGTTGAAAACGGCTGTATGCCCGGGGAAGAGGTGGTTATGTTTCCGCTCGCGGCGTGTGTTCCGTTCCTTCCCGGGCATACGGCCAGTAACAGCCACACAACCGGCTGTAAGCCCGGGAGCTGGTGCGTTTCTCCCGGACATATGGCTGGTAAAGGCCGCGAAACCGGCCGTATGCCCGGGAGGGTGTGCCGGGTTCCCGGGCTTACGGCCGGTTTCGACTCCTAAAACGGCCGTATGCCCGGGGAGTGCGTCTGAGGGTGCCCATGTTTCCCTCGAAGCGTGCGTTTCTCCCGGGCTTGCTGCCGGTTTGAGGGTTGAAAACGGCCGTATGCCCGGGGATGGGTGGTTGTGTTCCCCGTGGTGGGTGTCCCGTTCCTTTCCCCCGGGCATACGGCCAGTACGGACCGTAAAACCGGGCGTATGCCCTGGAGTCGGGATTATCTTCCCGGGCATATGGCCGGTAAAGGCTGCAAAACCGGCCGTATGCCCGGGAGGGTGTGCCGGGTTCCCGGGCTTACTGCCGGTTTCGACTCCTAAAACGGCAGTAAGCCCGGGGCGGGGAGAAGCCCCGGTTTCTGGGCATACGGCCGGTCTGAAGATGCAAAAAACGGCCGTGACCCGACATCAGGTGCCGGGTCACGACCGTTTTGTATGTTGCCTTAAACCAGGGTCACGCCTGTGCGGCGGCGGCCTCTCGGCGGGCGCGGGCGACCGCGTACAGGCTGATGCCTGCGGCGACCGATGCGTTGAGCGACTCGACCATGTTCGAGATCGGGATGCCGGCGATCGAATCGCACGCCTCGCGCACGAGACGGCTCAGGCCGCTGCCTTCCGAGCCGAGCACCACCACGAGCGGATCGGTTTCGAAACCGGTTTCGCCCACCATCGCGTCACCGCCGCCGTCAAGGCCGACCACGTAGTAGCCGCGTTCCTTGAGGCCGTCGATCGCCTTGTTCAGGTTCACCACGCGCGCCACCGGCATGTGCGCGGCCGCGCCGGCCGACACCTTCCACGCCGCCGCCGTCACCGAAGCGGAACGACGTTCCGGCAGAATCACGCCGTTCGCGCCGAACGCGGCGGCCGAACGGATCACCGCGCCGAGGTTCTGCGGGTCGGTCACGCCGTCCAGCGCGATGAACAGCGGACGCGCGTTGATGCGCGCGGTGGCTGAATTCGCGGCCTCCATCGCGCGCGACTTGCGTTCCGCCTGCTCGACCAGATCGGCCAGCGCGGAATACTGGTACGGCTGCACCTTGAGCACCACGCCCTGATGGTTCGAGGAGTGCGCGATGCGGTCCATCTCGAGGCGGTCGGCCTCCAGCAGATGCAGGCCGTTCGCACCGGCCAGCTTCACGATCTCGCGCGTGCGGTCGTCATGCTCGATGCGCGCGGCGATGTACAGCTGCGAGCTCGGCACGCCCACGCGCAGCGCCTCGAGCACCGCGTTGCGGCCGATGACCAGATCGTCGGAATCCGACGTGAACTTGGCCGCGCGACGGCGTGCAGCCAGTCGCGGATCGGCCATCTGACGGCGCTGCGCGATCTTCTTCTCGCGATACGCCTTGTGATACACGCGGTCCTCGGCCTTGGGAGTCGGCCCGTGACCGCGCAATGCATTGCGATGCTTTCCACCCGACCCCTTGGTCGGTCCTTTCTTAATAACCATAGGTGTCATTCTCCCAGCACCCCGCGCCAAACGCGGTGTGCCGGCATATGCGGGCGTAATAGGATGTTTCCCGTGAAACAATCGATGACGCGACGCAATATCTTCGGACTGCCCCTGCTGTTCTGGGGCCTGTGGCTGGCTCTGCTGATCCTGTGGATGGGGCGCTTCGTCATCTCGTTCATGTCGATGTATCTCGTCAAAGACCTGCACGTCGACGCCGGCGTCGCCGGCACGATCGTCTCCATGTACGGATTCGGCGGCATCTTCGGCTGCCTGTTCGGCGGTTCGCTGTCCGACCGGTTCGGCCGTCAGTCGATGATCATCAGCGGCGAGATCGGCGCGGCGATCATGCTGATCATTCTGTCGTTCATCGACGATCCGTTCGTGATGGGCGCGATGCTGCTCGTCTACGGCGCGATCTCGTCCATCCCGACCCCGGCCATCGCCGCGTACATCGCCGACGTCGTGCCGATGCGTGCGCAGAAACGTGCGTACACGCTGCAAACGTGGGCGGTCAATTTCGGATTCGCGATCGGCCCGATCATCGCGAACCAGCTCGTCAAGATCTCATATACGCTGATGTTCTACGCGGAGGCCGTCATCCTCGTCGTTGCGACGGCCATGCTCATCGTCTTCTTCCACGAAGCCCGCAAACTCGCCGGTCACGACGCGGCTGCCGCCGTCATTCCAAGCACAGGCGAAACGGCGTCTCCTGTCATTTCGAGCGAAGGCGAAGCCGAAGTCGAGAAATCTTCTCCAAGTCCGGCCGCGTCAGCCTCGGAAGATCTCTCCGCTCCGCTTCGCTCCGGTCGAGATGACAGGGGAGAGGGGCGATCCGATCAATCCGCAGAGCAGCCCGTCTCGATGCTCGACAACTATCGTCGTGCGCTCACCGACTGGCCGTTCATGTCGATGGTCGTGTTCATGTTCTGCTATACGATCGCGTACTTCCAGCTCACCAGCGGCCTGCCGATCGCGCTCACGCAGCTCGGCATGGGCACGGACCAGTATTCTGTGCTGCTCACGATCAACGGCGGCATGCTGTGCCTGCTGCAGATCCCGTCGCTCGCCGTGTTCAACCGCATGAGCAACACGCGCGTGCTCGTCCTCGGCATGCTCATGACCGCGGTCGGTTACGCGTTCCAGATCGGCGCGACCACATGGCACGGCTTCGCGATCGCCGCCGTGCTGTGGACGCTCGGCGAGCTCGGCACATTCCCGATCGCCGCGACCACCGTCGCGAACCTCGCCCCGGCGAACGCGCGCGGCACGTATCAGGGCCTGTACAACCTCGTCTGGTCACTGTCGAACGGCGCCGCGCCGCTGGTCGGCGGCTGGATGATCTCCCGCTTCGGCAGCCGCACGCTGTGGATCTGCTGCACGGTCATGTTCCTGCTCGTCGCCGCCGGGTTCGCCGCGACCAAGGGCGCTCGCGAACGCGCCGTGGCCCGCAACCTGCGCGAAGCCGACCTCATCGGGTGAGTGGCTCGTTCTGTTCCGCGGTTGCTTCCATCCGATGTCGTAGCCGCGCGCGTCTAGTAGTGGTCTTTCGCGGACAGAATACACAGTCGGTCGCCGTCGACCGTGTAGATCAGCCGGTTTGCCGCGTCGATGCGACGTGACCAGGCGTTGTCGAATATCCACTTAAGCGGTTCCGGCTTGCCGATGCCTGCGAACGGGTCGCGCTGCATGTCTCTGATGAGTGTGTTGATGCGTTTAAGCGTTCGTTTGTCCTGTGACTGCCAGTACAGGTAGTCGTTCCACGCGTCGTCCGTCCAGCACGGCAGCATCATTCATCCTCCGGTTCAATGAGGTCGTGCTGCGCGCCGCCGCCCTGCGCGAGTTGCGCGATGCCGCGCGCGACCTTGCTGCGCAGATACGGGTTTTGCGCCACTCGCGCCGATTCCATAAGCGAATCGTAGTCGTTGACGCTCATGACGATCACGTTGTCTTCGGGGTTGACGTTGGTGACCAGCAGCATGTCGGCGTCTTCGTTGACCTTGCGCATGTATGACTTGAGATTGTTGCGGAACGCGCTGTACGACACTGCCTGCACCATGTTGATCTCCATTCGCGGCGGCGATAGTGATTGTACAGGATATTGTACTATGTAATGTGGTGCGGGGTTGGGCGGCGCGATGCTGCGGGGCGCGTGAATCGGTACGGTTGTGGCGGTCATGGTCGTCGCTCCTTCGTCGATACGGCTGCGGGCCGGTTTCGGCCGCGCGATGTCCGATGACCATATCCGATGCCGACTTCCCCTCGCAAGCCAAACCGGGGTATGTGGTCGAAAGGTATCGGGTTATCCACACCCGGCGTGTCTGTCCACATTTGTTGTGGATAACCGACTGTTCGGCCTCGCTCAATTTGTGGATAAGTCCGGCGGATTGTGTCGGAGTCTATGCCAACGCTCGATCGATGAGTTCGTTGATGGCTTCCTCTCGCGTGAGGTGATGCGTCTGCGCGTAAACGAGGAGCTTCTGTTCACGGGTGAGTCCAGATTGCGCGAGGCTTTGGCCGAGTGCCTGCCGCGTGTATTCGCTCGGTGTGATGTGCTTGATGTTGGCGGCGGCTTCCACAAGCGTCCACAGCTCGTCCGGAACGCGGATGGTGTGGGCCTTCATATCGACGCGACTTGGCGGGAACGGATCCGATTCGCGGGTGAGCGTGCAATCCGGGAACCCGTCCTCGGCCTCCTGTGCCCAGCGTTCGACCATTTCGTCGGTGATGGGTGTGCCGTCTTCGGCCAGATACTGCTTCATGCTTGGCTCCATTCCTTGAAGAATCCTTTGGTCAGATAGTTGGCGTGAATGATGAGCGGCGCCTTGTCCGCGGTCTTGACATACACGAGTTCGATCGCGCGGCGCTGCTGGTCGAATCCGACGGCCGCCCAGCGCGGCGGATCGGCGTCGTGATCCCGTGCGCGGATGCGGGCCGGACCGATGCGCGTGACGAATGCCGACTCGATCTGCGCGCTCGTCAACCCGTGTGCGGTCAACGCGTGCGGGTGGATGTCGATATCGGGTTCCTGATGATCATCGTACCATGCCGTATGACGATTGTCATACATTGGGAATGGGCTGTCGGTCATTGATCGTCCTTTCGCGTCGGTGCGGAATGGACGATGACTGTACGTATCGACTGGTTCGCGCGCAAGCCAAACCGGGGTATGTGGTCGAAAGGTCTGGGGTTATCCACACCCGGCGTGTCTGTCCACATGTGTTGTGGATAACCGGGTGGCGTCTTTTGTGGCGATTGTGGATAAGTCTGATGATCGCACCGGCGATGCTGCGATGCCGCCGTACTGCCATGCGCGGCATCCGTGGAATGGGTGATCGTTAACGCGGGTGTGCGGGCGGCGGGGTAAGGTGGCGCGATATGAGTGAAGATACTGCTGTGAACGGCGTCAATAACGACGCCGCGACGAATACCGATAATGTCGTCAGCGGCACCGCGGTGAATATCAATGATGCCGCCGCCGTCAACGACGCGATCGCCGCGTTTCCCAAACTGCGTGCCCGCACGCTGCGTTTCGGCTGCGGCGCGCCGCGTTCCGCACAGGTGATCGGCGACGGTACCCGCGCCCTGTTCCTGCGTTCGGACGGTCCCGAAGACCTCGTGACCGCGCTGTGGCTGAGCGTGATCGACCCCGACGGCACGCACCACGAGATCAAGCTCGCCGACCCGCGCGACCTGCTCGCCGATGCGGATGCCGAAGATGTGCCGGCCGAGGAGAAGGCCCGCCGCGAGCGCGCCCGCGAAGGCGGCATGGGCATCGTGAGTTACTCGGTCGATGCTGCCGGCCGCCGCGTGGTCTTCACGATCAACGGCCGCCTGTTCCTCACCGAAATCCTCGACGGCAACGCGCCCGCCGACACTTCCGATAGCGCCCCGACCGCCCGCACACGCCAGCTCGCCGCACCCCAGCTCGACACCGACGACCAGTGGATCTACGGCCCGGTCCTCAACCCGCGCATCAGCCCGGACGGCAAGCACGTGCTGTACACGACTGGCGAGCATCTCATCCTCATCGACATCGCCGACTGGGACGACGCGCAGGCCGTCGCCGATCAGCCGGCCGGCGAACTCAACGACGGCGTGTTCGTCGCCGCGGACGATGCGGAAGCCGCGCTGCTGGAAGGTACGATCGCCGCGGACGATGATGAACTGGCGACCGGTGACCGGATCGGCTCGATCTGGAGTGTGTGCGACAACGATCGCAGCGATGACAACGATGGCGGCCACGTCGCCGAAAACACGTGGAAGATCGGCCTCGCCGAGTTCGTCGCCGGCGAGGAAATGGACCGCTACGACGGCTTCTGGTGGGGGCCGGACTCGCGTCACATCCTCTTCGAGTCGTTCGACATGTCGCCCGAACCGATGTGGTACATCAGCGACCCGGCCAACCCCGACCATCCCGCGGACGGCCGTCACTACCCGCGCGCCCTCACGCGCAACGCCGACACGCATCTGACCGTCGCCGAGCTGTCCTTCGATGACAACGGTCGCTACTGCGGCATCACCGGCGCATCCGTCAAATGGGATCGCAAGACGTACGAATACATCGCTGCCGTCAACTGGAGCAAGGGCCATGATCTGATCGTGCTCGTGCAGGATCGCTGCCAGCGCAACGATCAGGTGCTCGCGGTCACGGTCGATGGCGCGCAGTCCGGTGCGACGCGCGTGCTCGAAACGCACCACAACGACCAGTGGATCGACCTCGTGCACGGTACGCCAACGTTCGCGCCGGACGGTCGACTGATCTGCCCGCTCAACGATATGGACACGGACACGAACCGGCTGACGGTCGACGGCCGCCCGTTCACGCCGGCCGGCTGGAACGTGCGCGATCTGCTCGACGCGACCGATACGGACGTACTCGTACGCGTGCAGCGCGAGCCTGATCTCGCGCCCGACGTGCCGGCCGCATGGGCCGGCGGCGACGCGACCGAGACTGCCGACGAACGGCTGGTCGGCGGTCACGATGCCCGCAGTTTCGACGTGGTGAGCATTGCATACGATGGCACGATCACGCCGGTCACCACCGCCCCCGGCGCATGGACGGCCTCGCGCGGACCGCGCGGCATCGTCGTGTCCGGTCACGACATGACCCATCTCAAATCGCAGATGTGGCACGAGACGATCGACCCGCAAACCGGCGACCAGCAGCCCGCCGGCCCGAGCGCAACCCGACCGCGCCGCTTCGAGATCGCGAACCATGCCGCCGAACCGGGCTTCACCGCGAACGTCACGTTCACGCGGCTCGGCGAACACCGCCTGTACACGGCCATCATCGCGCCGAGCGCCAGCAGCCCGTACGCGCACGCCGAGCAGCTGCCGGTGCTCATGAAACCGTACGGCGGACCGGGATTCCAGCAGGTCATCGCGAACCAGTATATGTACTGGGAAGCGCAGTGGTGGGCCGATCAGGGATTCCTCGTGGTGACGGCGGACGGCCGCGGTACGACCGGTCGCGGGCCGAAGTGGGACCGCGAGATCTTCGAGAACATGAAGGACGTGACGCTGGCCGATCAGGTCGAGGCCGTGCACGCGCTGCCTGACGCGATCGCCGCGCTCAACGCCGACGAATCGCTGCGCGCCGGCAACGACACCGGCGACAGCGCCGCCCGCCCGGCCACCCCCGCGCCCGACCTTGACAAGGTATGCATGATCGGCTGGTCGTACGGCGGCTTCCTCTCCGCGCTCGCCGTGCTCGATGCGCCCGACGTGTTCAAGGCCGGTTGCGCCGGCGCCCCGCCGACCGACTGGACGCTGTACGACACGCATTACACCGAGCGCTATCTCGGCCTCAACCCCGAGGTGTACGCGCGCAACGGCATCGTGCAGGATGCGCCGAAACTGCATCGCGCGCTCATGCTCATCCACGGGTTCGCCGATGACAACGTCACCATCGCGCACAGCCTGCGACTGAGCCAGGCGCTCATGGCGGCCGGCCGGCCGCACACGTACCTGCCGCTCACGGGCATCACGCACATGACCAACGACGAGACGGTGGCCGAGAACCTGCTCACCCTCCAGCGCGACTTCCTGCGCGACGCCCTCGACCTGCGCTAAGCCGTGAGCCTTCTAGCGGAAAACGGACGCTGGGCCGCCCCCTAGCGACCGTTTTCCGCGAGAAAAGGGCCGCTCCTAGCGGGAAACGCCCTCTGCGGGGCGATTATGCGGTCGTTTTCCGCCAGAAACCTCCAGATCCTGGCGGAAAACGACCTCGCACCGTGCAAAGAGAGAGCGTGGCACCCGCGGAACTGCACCCGGGGCATGGTGCGCCGTCCCGCACCCGCCACTATGTGAGAGACCCGCGGCCGCATAGCGGTCGATGTGTGTTCGCCGAACGGATATCTGGACAGCGGCGCGTTTTATAGTGGGGCTGATGCCAGCGGCCGTGGTGTGAAAAGAGGATGTACGTGCACACGATTTTGAGGATCTTCACCCGCGACTTCCTGCGGATCGTCCGCAACCCCGTCGCCCTCGTGGTCACGCTCGGTGTGGCCATCATCCCGTCGCTGTACGCATGGTTCAACATCCTCGCCAACTGGGACCCGTACTCGTCCACCGGCAACCTGCAGGTCGCCGTCGCCAACGACGATACCGGCGCGACCAACGACCTCGTCGGCAGTCTCAACGCCGGCAAGCAGGTCGTCGCGCAGCTCAAGAAGAACAGCAGCCTCGGCTGGCGGTTCGTCAGCGAGGAACAGGCCATCCAAGGCGTGCAGTCCGGCGAATACTACGCGGCGATCGTCCTGCCGAAAGACTTCAGCGAGAACCTTGTCGGTTCGGTCACCGGTTCGAAGAACAAGCCGCAGATCAAGTACTACGTCAACGAAAAGAAGAACGCGATCGCGCCGAAGATCACCGACACCGGCGCGACCACGATCGACTCGCAGATCAACGCGACGTTCGTTTCGACCGTGGCCGAAACGCTCGCGGAGACGATCACGAAAGCCGGCAACACGATCGGCGACGCGGCGAACGACACGCAGAACGACACGATCGGCGACCTCAACACCGTGCTCGCCGACCTCGACGACGTGCAGCGGTCGTTGACCGACCTGCAGTCGACCATCGACCAGTCGGCCGGCACGATCGACAGCGCGAAACAGAACGTCGCCGATCTCAAATCGACGATCGCCGCGGCCAAGCTCGCGTCCGGCAACGCGGGCGGCCTGCTCGCGCAGGCACAGTCCGGCACGCAGGACTTCTCCACGCAGCTCGTCGGCAAACTCGACGACGGCTCCGCGCAACTGTCCGCGCTCGCCGTCGCCGCGAACCAGTCGGCCGGCACGATCACCGGCACGTTCAACCAGGCGCAGGATTCGGTCGACACCGTCACCGACGCGATCAACAAGCCGCTCGACAGCGTCGCCGCAACGATCGACCGGATCGAAACCGCGCTCAACGATGCCGGACTGCCGCAAGACACCACCGATAAGGTCGGCCAGCGCATCTGGAAACAGGTCGACTCGATCGACCAGACCATAACCCAGCAGCAACAGCAGGTCGCCACGTTCCACCAGGACACCACGCAGTTCATCACGAGCGGCAAGGACGCGACCGGTAACCTCTCCGGCGCACTCACCGACACCGCGAGCGGCGGCATCGCCACGCTGGGCACCGCGCGAAGCAGCCTCACCGGCACGATCCTGCCGAACATCACCGCCTCGCTGAACAGTTTCTCCGCGCTCAACGGCACCCTGAACGGCACGCTCACCTCGCTCGACTCGACGCTCGACCAGACCGGCGGGCTGCTCGACCAGCTCGCCACCACGCTCGCGCAGACCAAGACCACGCTCGGCACCACGAAAGACTCGCTCGCACAGGTCTCCGCCGACATCACCACCGTGCGCACCGACATCGCCGCGCTCGACAGTTCGGCCGCCTACCAGAAGATTCGCGACGCGCTCAACCTCGACAGCAAGGGGTTCGGCGAGTTCATGGGCACGCCGGTCACGCTGCACACGAACGTCGTGTATCCGGTCGACAACTACGGATCGTCGGTCACGCCGTTCTACACGAACCTCGCGCTGTGGGTGGGCGGCTTCGTGCTCATCGCGATCTACAAGCTCGAGGTCGACCGCGAATCGCTCAAGCACGTGACCGCCACGCAGGCGTATCTCGGCCGTTGGCTGCTGCTCGTGACGGTCGGCTTCATGCAGTCGGTCATCGCGTGCGTCGGCGACCTCGTGCTCGGCATCCAGTGCGATCATCCGCTGCTGTTCATTCTCGCGGGCGTGTTCTGCTCGTTCGTGTACATCAACATCATCTACGCGCTGGCCGTCGCGTTCCGGCATATCGGCAAGGCGGTCGCGGTCATCCTCGTCATCATGCAGATCCCGGGCGCGTCCGGCCTGTACCCGATCGAGCTTATGCCCGACTTCTTCCGCGAGCTGCACCCGTGGTTGCCGTTCACGTACGGCATCAACGCGATGCGCGGGCCGATCGCGGGCCTGTACGGCGGGCAGTACTGGTCGGACATGCTGCATCTGGCGTACTATCTGCCGGCCGCGCTGTTCGTCGGCCTCGTCGTGCGGCGGTACGCGATGAACCTGAACGCGCTGTTCGACCGGCGGCTGGGCGACACGGACCTGATGATCACCGAGCACAATTCGATGGTCAACGAGCGCGTGAGCCTGACCCGCGTGTTCCGCGCGGTGTCCGACAGCGCGGACATGCGTGCGGTCATCAAGCGGCGCGCGCACCGGTTCTTCGCGATGTATCCGCGCATGATCGTCGCCGGCCTCGCGTTGCTGACCGTGCTGCCGGTCGTGTTCCTCGTGCTGCTGTTCGTGCTGCCCGCGAAGATACAGATGCTGACCGCGTGGATCGCATCGATCATCGTGATCGACGCGTACCTGATCGTGGTGGAATACACGCGCGAAAGCTACGCGCGCCAGCTTGGCGTGAGCGCGATGAGCGCGGACGAGTTCCGCGACGTGATGCTCAACGGGTACGTGTGGCGGCGCACGCACGGGCGGCATGAGGCGCGGCGCGCGGGCGGCTTGGCTGCTGCGGCTGCCGTTCCGGGATTGCTCGGCGGATTGGCGGCCGGCGCCGCGCGTGACGATCACACGGACGCCGCGGACGATCTGGAATACGGTTCCAGCCCGGACATCAACGAGATCACGCAGGAGCTGCCGATTCTCGGCGGCCGCCATCGGCGTAGGCATGCTGCCGATCCGACTCCGACCGACTCGGCCACTCCTGTCATTTCGACCGAGCGTAGCGAGCGGAGAAATCTTTCCGGTGAATCGGCGACGGAAGATTTCTCGACTCCGCTGCGCTCCGCTCGAAATGACAATGGTGTGGATCGCTCCGCTCGAAATGACAATGGTGGGGGAACCGGTTCTGCCGGCAACGGCAATCACACGACGGAAGGAGACGCGCGATGAGGAACATCTGGCGAATCTTCGTGCGCGACGTACGCCAGTCCACGCGCAACGTGATCGCGGTCATCGTCGCGATGGGCCTGGTCATCATGCCGTCGCTGTACGCGTGGTACAACATCGCCGCCAGCTGGGATCCGTACGGCAACACGAAGGCGCTGAAAGTCGCCGTTGCGAACGTCGACAAAGGCTACAAGTCCGAGCTCATGCCGGTCACCATCAACGTGGGTGAAACCGTGACGAACGCGTTGCGCGCCAACCACCAGCTCGACTGGCAGTTCGTCGACAAGGACAAGGCCATCGACGGCGTGCACTCCGGCGAATACTACGCCGCACTCGTCATCCCGAAGAGCTTCAGCGCCGACATGATGACGCTGTTCTCCGACAAGGTCAAGCACGCGAAGCTCGAATATTATCTCAACGAGAAAATCAACCCGATCGCGCCGCACATCACCGATCAGGGCGCATCCACGGTCGCCACGACCATCGACCAGACCTTCGTGAAAACGCTCGGCGAGGTCGCGCTCAACCTCGCATCCAGCGTCGCGGACTATGCGCAAAGCCCGGAAATGTCGCAGTATGTGACGAACGCGACCGAACACCTCTCATCGATGTCGTCCAAGCTCACGAGCACGGCCGCGCAGATCGACGCGTACTCGTCGCTGCTTGGGGCTGCGAACGATATCATCACGTCCACCGACAAACTGCTCGGATCGGCCGGATCGGGCGCCGCCGATACCAAAAAGGCCATCGCGCAGGCGAGCGACGGCGTGAGCGGGCTCGACAGCGCGCTCACCGGCGCGACGAGCGGTGTGAAAACCGCGCTCGGCCAGGCCGATTCGTCGTACGATTCGATCAGCAAGCAGATCGACGCCGCGTTCGACGACGTGAACTCGCAATCCTCGCAGGTCTCCGGCAAACTCACTGACCTGCAAGCCAAGATCCAGGAACAGGCCGACGGATTCGGCTCGTACGCGTCCGCGCTGGACTCGCTCTCGCAGTCGCTGGCCGACCAGACCGGTACGACGATCGGAGAACAGGCCGTCTCGGACGTGAAGGCGGCGCTCGACGCGGCTTCCGCCAAGGCCCGCGACGCGCAGACCAAGCTTTCCGACGCGGCCGCCGCGCTCGGCGACGCGGCGAAACAGCTCAACACGGGCACCGCCGACGCTGACGCCGCGCGCCAGCAGCTCAAGGACAAGATCACCGCCGCGCGGCAATCCGTCAGCAGCCTCAACGACTCCTACAACGCCACGCTCAAGCCGCAGCTCGACGCGCTCGCATCATCCATGAACGACGTGGCCACGCAGACCGGCACCGTGGTCGACGGGCTGAGCGCCACCATCAGCAGCGTCTCCGGACTGTCGGGCAGCATGTCGGGCAGCATCTCCGACATGCGCACGTCGCTCGCCGACGCGTCGTCCGCACTCACCAAGTCGGCCGCGAAACTCGATGATCTCTCATCGACCATCACATCCACGCTGTCGGGCGGCGTGCCGGACGTGTCGTCGCTCACCAGCGACCCGGATACGCTCGCGACCGTGCTGAGCGCGCCGGTCTCCGTTAACCGCATCGCCGTGTATCCGATCGCGAACTACGGCTCCGCGATGACGCCGTTCTACACGGTGCTGTCGATCTGGGTCGGCGCGATCATCCTCGTCGCCATGCTCAAGGTGTCGATCTCCGACCACGAGAAGGCGAAGATCCTCGGGCTCGGCAACGAACTGCCGCTCGGCGAGACGATGGGGCTGCGCGAGGCGATGATCGCGGGACGTGCCGCGGGACCGGCCGCCGCGCTCGACGTGCTCATGAAGCCGCGGCCCGAATCGCCGGGCAACGCGAGCCGGTTCGGACTGAAACTGCATCAGGAATACTTCGGACGGTACATGATCTTCGGGGCGCTCGCGCTCATGCAGGGCACGCTCGTGTGCCTCGGCGACCTGCTGTATCTGGGCGTGCAATGCGAGCATCCGTTGCAGTTCCTGCTCACCGGATGGCTGGCCGCGCTCGTGTTCTCGTCGCTCATGTACACGCTCACCGTCTCGTTCGGCGACATCGGCAAGGCCATCGCGGTGGTGCTGCTCGTCGTGCAGGTGGCCGGCACGGGCGGCACGTTCCCGATCGAGACGTTGCCGACGTTCTTCCAGATCCTGTCGCGGTGGCTGCTGTTCCCGTACGCGGTGGACGCGATGCACGCGGCGATGGCCGGCTCGTACGGCATGGAATATTGGGTGTCGATGGGCAAGCTGGCGCTGTTCCTCGTGCCGGTGCTGCTGCTCGGCCTGGTGCTGCGCAAGCCGGTGATCCGCCTGAACGATTGGATCATCCGCAACCTTGAAAGCACGAAGGTGATGTGACGGGAGCGGCGCGTGTTGTGCGGGCGGGCACGGTGTTTTGCCCGGTTTCTCGCGTCGGCGGATTGGGTAGCATGGTGGCATGGACCTGAGGATGCTTGATGAAACCCGGTACGCCGACGAGATGCGCGGGAAGGTGTTGCCGGCATTGACGCGATGCCGCGCCGAAGGATGGATGGAACCGGCCGAAGTGGATGGGCTGCCGGTGTTGCCCGGAACCGCCGTCCGTGACGCTGACGGCGGCGGTGACGCGGCGGACGCGTCCCACGCCGGCAAGCTGCACTACGTCTGCTACGACGCGGCCAAATTCGACGCGTTGCGCGAGGACGATGCGACCGGCATCTTCCGCGGCGCGATCGTCATCTCGCACGGCTTCACCGAGTTCTCCAAAAAGTATTCCGAACTCATCTGGTATTTCCTCCTCGCCGGCTATTCCGTCTGCCTCATGGAGCATCGCGGCCACGGCCATTCCGCCCGCGACGTGAGCGACGACTGGCTCGTGTGGATCGACGACTGGCACCGCTATGTGGCCGATCTCGCCAAATTCGCCGACACGATCGGCAAGCGGTACGCCGACGGCCAGCCGCTCAACCTATTCTGCCATTCGATGGGCGGCGGCATCGGCGCGGCCGTGCTCGAACAGCATCCGACCCTCTTCGACAAGGCCGTGCTCTCCGCCCCCATGATCGCCCCCGCAACCGGCGTCCCGAACTGGCTGGCCCGCGCGCTCGCCGAAGTGATGTGCGGCATCGGCCTTGGCAAGCATCCGGTGTTCGGCCAGGGGCCGTTCGTGCCGGAGTACAAGCCGGAGGAACATGTGGGCGCGTCCGCGGCGCGCACGCGCTGGTATCACGAGTGCCGCTGCGAGGACGAGCGTTGCCAGACCAATGCGGCCGCCTTCGCGTGGGTGCGCGAGGCGCTGCGCCTCTCGCATGCGGTACTCAAGCCGGACGCGTGCGAGAACATCGAGACGCCGGTGCTGCTGTTCCAGGCCGGCCGCGACATCTGGGTGCTCAACGAACCGCAGAACCGGTTCGTCGCCCGCGTGAAGAACGGCGGCGGCGACATTCGGCTGGTGCGTTACCCCGAGTCGGTGCATGAGATCTTCAGCATGCCGAACGACACGTTCCGCCCGTACCTCAAGCAGATCCTCGACTTCTACGAGTCGAACGAGATCCAGACGCTGTGACGGCTTTCGCCACACGGAGAGCTATTCGGCGCCGGCTCGCACCTGCTTGAGGTAGCGGTAGACGGACGGCTGGGATACGCCGAGCCGTTCCGCGACCGTGTCGACCGCGCCCTTGAGTGTGAACACACCCGCGTCCTCCAGCTCGCGGATGAGGGCGAGCCGTTCGTCGCGGCTCATGCGCTCCGGTTCGACCCCCGCGTTCGCGCAGAACGCCGTGATGCGGCTGATGGTCAGATCCTCGGCGTTCACGGAGAAGTTCTCGATCGGCGCGGACAGGCGCGCATGCGACGCGGCAGCGCCGGCCGGGCCGGCCGCGGAACCGGCTCCTGGATCGCACGCGCAGCACCGGCATCCCGGCTCATGGCCGTCGTGGCCTGCCGCGCGGTCGGTCTGCCCGACGGTCCCGGCATCGCCGGATCCGCCGCCTTCGCCGTGCGCGCCGGTCTCCGTGCCGTTCGCGTCCGCCGTGCCGTCGGCGGTCTTCGCGTCGGCTGCCGCGTCGGCCGCCCCGTCGGCCTCCGCGCCCGCGGCATCCCCGGCCAGCGTGCTTCGCCGCACGGCCGCGCCGAACCCCTTCGGCATCGCCGGCGCCAGATAGTCGAACAACTGGGCCACCGCATGCACCGCACCCACCAGCGTCGACGCGTCGTGGTTGATGCACAGCGTCCCGATGGCATCCCCGTCCTCGTCGCGGATGAAGAACGTGGACGACACCAGCTCGCGCCCGTCCGCCGTGGTGCCCGTGTAGCGCGTGATGTAGTCGCGCCGCTCATATTCGCGGTTGCGCCACACCCGCAGGATCAGGTCGGTGGCCGGCCCGCCGAGCGAGCGTCCGCTGACGTGCCCGTTGGCGATGGCCACGATGGAATGTTCGAAGTCGCGGCAGTCCTGCAGCACGACCTCGGTGTTGCGTCCGAGCGCCACGCCGAGGAAGTCGACCAGCGCCGCGTAGGGCTTGAGTTCGGGGGAGATGTTCGGTGATGCTGGCATGTGCTCTCTTCTCGGGTGATTCGTCTGGTTCGGTCGGTTCGGGCTGTGCGGGCCGACCGGTCGGACTGCTCGGTCTGTAACGGTCCACGCCGGTTCGGACTGTTCCGGTCGGTTCGGACGGACTGGGCAGGCCGTCCGGCAGGACTACAGGCGGTTCGATCGGACCGTGGGTTCGTGCCGATCCGCAGCGCCCGCCGCCGCGCGGTGTGCCATCATCCTAGACGCACCCGCGCGATCGCGCCCGCCCGCGTCCGTTCGACGAAAATCCGCAAAGTGATAATAATTTATCTTTCTGCAAAATAATTATCATTCCCGTAACACAACGCGACCAGACCCGCAACGTGCCCGGCCCATACTGTCATGCAAACGCCGCGGATATTCGATCCGCGACGGCACGGTGTAAGGAGGTGGCCACGATGGAGACTTCACAGGCCGACTATGAACAGGACGATCTTCAGCGCGGGCTCAAGCCACGGCATATGCAGATGATCGCGATCGGCGGCGCGATCGGCGTCGGATTGTTCTACGGATCGTCCGGCGCGATCCAGTACGCCGGGCCGGCCGTGCTGCTGGCCTACGCGATCGCCGGACTCGCGATCTTCTTCGTGTGCCGCGCGGTCGGCGAGATCGCGGTCGAGGAACCGGTCGCCGGCGCGACCGTCGCCTACGCGAGCCGCTACATCCACCCGTTCGCCGGATTCGCGCTCGGCTGGACCGGCCTGCTCGGCTGCATCGGCGGCATCGGCGCCGAGTTCAGCGCCCTCGGCGCGTACGTGCAGTACTGGTTCCCGCAGGTGCCGACGTGGGTGTCCGGAGCCGTCGCGCTGGCCGTGATCGCCGCCGTGAACCTCGTGTCCGTATCGTCGTTCGGCGAGATGGAATTCTGGCTGTCCGCGATCAAGGTCGTCACGATCCTCGCGATGATCGCCTGCGGCAGCTGCATCATCGTGACCGGACTCGGCGACGGCGGCCACGCCGCGCTGCTGCACAACCTGACCGCCAGCGGCGGGTTCCTGCCCAACGGCCTGACCGGCCTGATGTTCTCGCTCGTGCTCGTCGCGTTCGCGTTCGGCGGCACCGACTCCGTCGCCTGCGCCTCGGGCGAGGCGGCCAACGTGAAGAAGACCCTGCCGAAGGCCGTCAACGGCGTGTTCTGGCGCATCATGATCTTCTACGTCGGCGCCACGCTCGTCATGCTGTGCATGTGGCCGTGGAACAAGCTCGCCGGCGTCGGCAGCCCGTTCGTGCAGGTCTTCTCGCAGATCGGTATCCCGGCCGCCGCCTCGATCATCAACTTCGTCGTGATCACCGCGTCGCTCAGCTCGCTCAACAGCGGCATGTACCTCTACAGTCGCCAGATCTACAACCTCGCGTTGCAGGGCCGCGCCCCGAAGGCGCTCGCCAAGGTCTCCAAGCACAAGGTGCCGTACGCGTCCGTGCTCACGATCTCCGCAGGCCAGATCCTCGGCGTGCTGCTCATGATGGTGCTGCCCGAGCGCGCGTTCGAACTGTGCTCCGCGATCGTCGTGTTCATGCTCGTGTTCGGCTGGGTGTGCGAGCTGCTCAGCGAGCTGCACTTCCGCACGATCAAGCGCCGCGAAGGCAAGGAAGACGAGCTGACGTTCAAGATGCCGTGGTGGCCGTACTCGAACATCTTCGCGCTCGCGTTCATGGCGCTGATCCTCGTGATGATGGCGATCATGCCGGCCTACCGGATCACGTACCTGGTGACGGTGCCGTGGATGCTGATGCTGTTCGTCGTCTACCGCGTGCAGGAGCGCTCGCGGGCCAAGCGTGAGCTGGCCGTGGACGTGAGCCGCGGCGTGGCAGTCACGGATGGCGCGGTTCCGGCTGCGGTGGTGGCCGCCGAAGTCGCGGACGCCGAACCGGCGGCGGTTTCGGCCGCGGTTGCTGTGGCAAGCATCTGAAGCGATTAAGCTAAATACAGTTTGGCCGCAGGCCCGCGGTGGCAGCCCGGGCCGGGGCCGCAAACGGAGTGCCGGTTCGACATGTGCCGGCACTCCACGTATGTCAGAAAGGAAACACGTCAATGACCTACGATTTCACGTCCATCATGGATCGCCACGGCAAGGATTCCATCGCGGTTGATGGCCCGGGCACCATGCCGGGATTCGCTCCCGATCCGCCGAAGGAAGGCTTCGACGTGATTCCGATGTGGGTCGCCGACATGAATTTCCCCACCGTCCCGACCATCACCGAAGCGATCATCGAACGTGCCAAGCATCCGGCGTTCGGCTACTTCCAGCCCACCGACGAATACTTCGACTCGATCATCAAGTGGCAGTCCGTGCGCAACGGCGTGACCGGCCTGACCAAGGAGGCCATCGGCTATGAGAACGGCGTGCTCGGCGGCGTGATCTCCACGCTGACCGCGTTCGCGGCCCCCGGCGACTCGGTGCTGCTGCACAGCCCGACCTACATCGGCTTCACGATGAGCATCGAGAACAACGGCTACCACATCGTCCACAGCCCGCTCAAGCGCGACGAGAACGGCATCTGGCGCATGGACTTCGAGGACATGGACCGCAAGATCAAGGAGAACAACATCCACGTCGCCGTGTTCTGCAGCCCGCACAACCCGTGCGGCCGCGTGTGGGAGCGCTGGGAGATCGAAAAGGCGATGGAGGTCTACAAGGCGAACGACGTCGTCGTTATCTCCGACGAGATCTGGTCCGACATCATCCTCTCCGGCCACAAGCACATCCCGACCCAGTCGGTCAGCGAGGACGCCCGCAACCGCACCGCCGCGTTCTACGCGCCGAGTAAGACGTTCAACCTCGCCGGCCTGGTCGGCAGCTACCACATCATCTACAACAAGTACCTGCGCGACCGCATCATCGCCAAGGGCTCCAAGTCGCACTACAACGAGATGAACGTGCTCTCGATGCACGCGCTCATCGGCGCGTACAAGCCGGAAGGCTACGAGTGGTGCGACGAGCTGCGCGCCGTGCTCACCGAGAACGTGGACTACGCGGTCGACTACATCACCGAGCACTTCAAGGGCGTCTCGGTCGCCAAACCGCAGGGCACGTACATGCTGTTCCTCGACTGCAGCGAATGGTGCAAGGAGCATGGCGTCGAACTGCCCGAGCTGGAGAAGCGCGGCTGGGACGTGGGCGTGGCCTGGCAGGACGGGCGCATGTTCAAGGCCCCGTGCGCGATCCGCATGAACCTCGCGCTGCCGCTGAGCCGCGTCAAGGAGGCGATGGACCGCCTCGACAAGTACGTGTTCAACGCGTAAGCCGTCGCCGGCTGGCCGGTTCGACTGATGTCCGCCGGCTGGCCGGTTTCCGTCCGACCGTTCCGGTCGTTGCGGCCGTAACCGAGTCCGCGTCGCAGTACGTTGGCTTGGTTGCGGCCGTTTCCGTGTGCCGCCCGATCCTGCGCGATACAATGCGTGGGTTTGTGATTCACGCAGAGGAAAGATCGGGCGGTGCAGTGATGGCGGAGCGCAGCGGACGGAGTCGTCGTCGGGAGCCCTCGTTCGAACGCACCCCGCGCGACATCCTGATCGGCGCGGCGCTCGTGCTCGCCGGCGGCGTCATGTGGGGCACGAACGCCACCGTCTCGAAACTGCTCATGGGCACGTATCACGCCGATCCGCTGTGGATCGCGTGCGTGCGCGAACTGTTCGCCGGCATCATGTTCCTCGCCGTCGCGGCCGTGCGCCAGCGTCGTCTGCTGATCGGCGCGCTCGCCGACCGCAAGGGGTATCCGTCGCTCATCGGCAGCGCGTTGGTGTGCGTGCTGCTCGTTCAGGTCGCCTACCTGTGTTCGATCAACGCGACGAACGCGGGCACGGCGACCGTATTGCAGTCGCTGAACCTGCTGTTCGTGCTTGCGTACGTATGCATCCGTAGGCGACGGTGGCCGAACCTGCGTGAAAGCGTGGGCGTAGCGCTCGCGTTCGCCGGCGTGGTGCTGTTGGCGACGGGCGGCGACCTGACGACGATCATGCTGCCGGCGATCGGTCTGATGTGGGGCCTGATCAACGCGGCCGCGACTGCCGCGATGTCGGTGCTGCCGATCCGGCTGATCGCGCGGTGGGGCAACATGACGGTGAACGGGATCATGTTCGTGATCTCGGGACTGGTGCTGCTGCCGGTGGTGCGGCCGTGGGCGAGCGCGCCGGTGCTGGACTGGTTCGGTGCCCTGCTGATGGTGTACACGGTGGTGTTCGGCACGTTTGGAGCGTTCGGATTGTTCTTGGCCGGGATGATGCGCGTCGGTTCGATGCGGGCGACGATGCTCGGCACGAGCGAGCCGGTCGCCGCGACGATCACGTCGGTGGCGTGGGCGGGCGCGGTGTTCTCGTCGGCCGATTTCGCAGGGTTCGCGATGATCCTCGCGATGGTGTTCCTGGTGCGCTGATCCGGAGCCGGGCGCGCGGGCAGGTAGTGCGCGCGTGCGGCGACGTTGCCGGCGCCGAAACGTAATGTACTGTTCACCATGCGTTCAGGTGTTGCTGGTTGCCGGGATGCCGCCGTATTCGACAATGGTGATATGAGTGGAACAAGCAAGGGTTCTCGCAACAACGTAGTGTGTGAAACGCTTCGTGAAACGGGCCGTGACGCGGCGGCCGGGTTCCGTGCGGCCATTGTTGGCATGCGATCCGCGGCCCGACGCACGGTGACGGCCGCCGTCGCGATCGTCGCCTCGCTGACGATGCTCGCCGCATGCTCGATGCCGGGCAAGACCAGCGGCGGCACGGCGGATCCGGGCAAGACCCAGACGTTCACGCCGGCCAAGGGCAAGGCCGAGGCGACGCTCAACATCGCGTCCGGTTCGGAGAACAAGGAGGTCGCCGACGCGATCCAACAAGCGGTGGACGATTCCGGCGTGGCCGTCACCATGAACTACATGGGATCGCTCGACATCATGACCGCGCTCGAGAACGGCGGCGGCAGCTACGACGCGGTCTGGCCGGCATCTTCGATGTGGATCTCGATGGGCGACACCAAGCACATCGTCAAGGATGCGGCCAGCACGTCGACCACGCCGATCGTGTTCGGCATCGCCAAGTCCAAGGCCGAACAACTCGGCTGGGCGGACTCGTCCGGCGAAACGCAACCGGTGAAGACGGCGGATATCCTCGCCGCGGTATCGTCCGGCAAACTCAAGTTCTCGATGACTTCGGCCACGCAGTCGAACTCCGGCGCGTCCGCGTACCTCGCGTTCATGACCGCGCTCACCGGCCGCGACGAGCCGCTCAATGCCAACGATCTGGGCGATGCGAAGCTTACCAATCAGGTGACCGCGCTGCTTAAGGGCGTCGACCGGTCGTCCGGTTCGTCCGACTGGCTCAAGGACATGGTCGTCGCGAACCCCGACCGGTTCGACTCGATGGTCAACTACGAATCGCTGGTCATTCAGGCCGACAAACAGCTCACGCAGAACGGTCATGATCCGCTGCTGACGATCTACCCGGCCGACGGCATCGCGGTGTCCGACTCGCCACTCGGCTACGTCGACCGCGGGCAGAATCTCGACTCGTCGTTCACCAAATTTCAAAAAGCGCTGAGTTCCAAGGATTCCAAGCTGCTGTTCGAACGTGCCGGCCGGCGCACCGGACTCGGCGGCACGCTCGCGTTCGGCAGCGACAACGATGTCAAGCAATCGTTCCGCGCCGAATGGGGCGTGAACACGAGCGCCGACGCGCTGAAAACGATCGCCCTGCCGTCCGCCGACGTGATCAGCCAAGCGCTTACCGTCTACCAGACCAAGCTGCGCAAGCCCAGCTACACGATCTGGGTCGTCGACTATTCCGGCTCGATGAGCGGCGACGGCAAGGACGGCGTGGTCGGCGGACTCAAGGCCGCGCTCGACCCGAACGAGGCGAAGCAGTCGCACATCGAACCGTCGGACGGCGACGTGAACATCCTCATCCCGTTCTCGTCCACCGCCGAAAACGCGACGCGCGTCAACGGCACGAACACCGGCGAACTGCTCTCGCGCGCCGAAAGCACCGAGGCGACCGGCGGCACGAACATCTACGACGGCCTGAACTCCGCGCTCGGCATGCTGCCGGAGAACCCCGGCAACTACACGACCGCGATCGTGCTCATGACCGACGGCCAGTCCGACACCGGCGACAAGAACTACTTCACCGATCAGTACCGTTCGCGCGGGCAGGACGTGCCAATCTTCTCGATCATGTTCGGCGATGCCGACCCCGACCAGCTCAACGAGCTCGCGAGCCTGAGCAATGCGAAGGTGTTCGACGGCCGCAACGGCGACCTCGCCGCCGTCTTCCGCCAAGTCAAGGGCTTCAACTGATGATCGGGACATGCTGGCTGTTATGCTCGGCTCCCTCTGATGAGGGGGCTGTCAGTCGAAGACTGACTGGGGGAGAGCCCGAGGTTCATGTCGTTGATGGTCGATCGCGCCGTCAAAGGAGCATCCAATGATCGGCGTGATTGCTGGATTCGTGATCGGATTGGGACTGGCCGGCCTCGCGTTCTGGCTGGCCGGCGGCGGCCTGCTCGGCATGGCGCTCGGCGTGGTGTGCGCGGTGGGCGGCTACATCGCCGGTTCGACGCTGTTGCAGCCGGAACGCCGGCTCGGCAAGATCGTCGTGTCCGCGTTGCCGAACGGGCAGAAGGCCGCCGCCGCTATCGACGATGCGAACGCGATGCTGAACCGCATCAGCATGCTCGCCGGGCAGATCGGAGACCCGCAGGTGCGGCGCGAGGCCGACGACTTCATCGCCGCGACCCGCGACCTGACACGCTACGTGACCACCGACACAAGCGCATACGCGACGCTGCGTCACTATACGAACGTGTACGGCGGGCAGACGGCGAAACTGCTCAAGTCGTACGTCGATGTGGAACGCTCCGGCGCGCACGACCAGCTGCCGGTCGCCCAACGCGAGACGGTCGAGGCGCTGCAGGTGCTCGAACGTACGGCGGCGGGGGAGCTGTCGCGCGCGGTATCGGCCAAGACGCTCGGCATCGCGGCCGATTCCGAAGCGATCCAGCGCCTCGCCAGCATGGACGGCTATTCGGTGGAGGATGCGGGCGAATCAGGCCATGACGGCGGCGAAACGGGGGAGAAGACGCAATGAAACTCACGAAATCAAAGGTCATCGGACTCGTATCGCTGGTCGTGGTCGTCATAGTGATCCTCGGCACGATCGTCTGGCGGCAGGCCCAACCCAAGCCGGTCGAAATCCAAGAAGTCAACGGCTATCTCGGCGGCGAGAAAATCGGCCTGTTCGACGACGATCAGTTCGCCACACTCGCCGAACAATCCGGCCTCAAGGTCAACTACCGCAAGGCCGGATCGCTCGCCATGATGGACGCCGACCGCTCCGGCATGGACTACCTGTTCCCGTCGTCGCGTGCGGCCGTCGAATACGGCAAGGCCAAGGGCGTGGACACATCGAACGCCGACATCGTGTTCAATTCGCCGATCGTGATCTACACGCACAAGGCCGTCGCGGACGCGCTCGTCGGCAGCGGCATCATGAGCAAGGACTCGGCCGGCGCGTACCACATGGACATGGCCAAGGCCGTCGACGCGATGGTGGGCAACAAGACATGGGCCGACGTCGGCTATCGGAACGGCTACGGTCAGTTCCGCATCGACTCGACCGATCCGGTCAAATCGAACTCCGGCAACGAATACGCGGCGCTCGTCGCAACCGTGCTCAACGGCGGTCAGCCGGCCACCACCGATTCGGTCGCGCGCGACTCGGCCAAGATCAAGGCGATCTTCGCGAAATCAGGCTGGATGGAAACCAGCTCGGAAGACAGCTTCAACCAGTTTCTGACGCTCGGCGTCGGCTCGAAACCGATGATGATCGGCTACGAATCGCAGCTGCTCGACCTCGCCGTCAACCAGCCGGACGCGTTCAAGCAAGTCAAAGACGACGTCGTGATCGTCTACCCCACACCGACCGTGTGGAGCACGCACACGCTCATCGCGCTCGACGACAAGGGCTCGCAACTGCTGAAACTGCTCAAATCCGAAGCCGTGCAGAAGCTCGCATGGGAACGCCACGGGTTCCGTGCGGCCAACTTCGCCGGCACGGACTCCATCAAGCGGTTCAACGTGCCCGGCACGCTCGAACAGGTCACCGCCGTCACCGAACTGCCCAACAACGCCGCCATGCAGGCCATCATCAAAGCCTTGAGCTGAAACCAGCACCAACATCCGAAAGGGGAACCATCATGACCAAGCAACTCACCCTCGCCGACCTCGCCGGCGGCAACAACGCCGTCGTCTCGCCGAGCCTCGCCACACCCGCCGATCCGGCCGCCGGAACGGTCGTCCCCACCGCCGACCAGGCCAAGGCCGAAGCCGCGCTCACGCCGGACGAGCAGATCGCCAAGCTGCCCGCCGCCGACCAGCAGCAGATCGCCCAGCTCGCCGGCAACATCGACCTGACGCGCGACGGCATCGAATCGTCGTACGGCAAGGACGTGCAGCGCGCCACCTCCACGTTCGCCGACGAAATCCTCTCCGAAACCCGGTCCAAAGACACCGGCGAGGCCGGCGACCTGCTCGCCACCATGCTCACCACCATCGACGAGGCCGAACTCGGCGGCTTCCGCAAGCTCCCGATCATCGGCCAGGTCGCCGTCTCCATCGACAAACTGCGCCGCCGCTACCAGAAGGTCGACGCGCAGATCGACGAGATCATCACCAAGCTCGAACAGGCGCAGGCCAAGCTCGTCGCCGACATCTCCATGTACAACACCATGTACGAGCAGAACGCGCAGCAGTACCGCTCGCTCAAGCTCACCGTGCTCGCCGGCAAGAAGGCGCTCGCCGACTTCAACGCGAACCAGCTGCCCGCGCTCGAGGCCGAGGCGGCGAACAGCGGCGACGCGATGCAGGCGCAGGTGCTCAAGGACTTCAAGTCCAAGCTCGACCGGTTCGCCAAGCGGCTCGACGACCTCGACCGCGTGAGCGTCGTCACGCTGCAGACCGCGCCGCAGATCAAGATCATCCAGAACGCCGACCAGACCATCGTCGACAAGATCGACACGACCATCTCCACCACGATCCCGGTGTGGAAGTCGCAGATGGTGATCGCGCTGGGCCTGTCGAACCAGCGGCAGGCGCTCGACCTGCAGAACAAGGCCGACGACGTGACCAACAAGCTGCTCTCGCGCAACGCCGAGGCGCTGCACAAGGGCGCAGTGGACGCGGAGAAGGCGAACCAGCGGTCGGTGATCGAGATCGACACGTTGGAGAAGATCAACTCCGAGCTGATCGCCACGCTGCGCGAAACCGTGCAGATCCAGAAGGAAGGCAAGGCGAACCGCGAGGCCGCTCAGGTGAAGATGCGCCAGATCGAGTCCGATCTCAAGGCCGCGCTCATCGACAACGCGCAGCGGCTGTAGGAGCCGCCGGGCGGCGTAGCGGTCGTTTCCTGCTATGATCGGAGCCCTTCTGGAGGAAAACGACCTCTGCGGGCGCCTGTAGAGGTCGTTTCCCGCCAGAATCGATATCTTCTGGAGGAAAACGGACATTTTTGGCTCCCGTAGCGTCCGTTTCCCGCCAGAAAGCTCTGATCCTGGCAGGAAACGGACGCCATCCAGCCGTCTCCGCGGCCCCGCACTCCGCCCGCCTGGCCGTCGCCCCCGAATCAGGGACGAATCAGTGGTTTCCCTGAGCCTTTGCGCGCCGCGCACATGCCATGATGGACTCATGAGACTGTTAGGCAATATTCTGTGGCTGATCCTCGGCGGCCTGTTCCTGTCGCTCGGCTGGGCGATCGTCGGCCTCGTGCTGTGCGTGACGATCATCGGCATTCCGCTGGGACTCCAGGCGTTCAAAATGGCGGCGCTTACGCTGACGCCGTTCGGGCAGACGGTGGTGTACCGCGGCGGTGTCGGATCCACGCTGGCGAACATCCTGTGGGTGGTGTTCGTCGGCTGGTGGATGGCGATCGGGTATGTCGGCGCCGGATTGGCGAACTGCATCACGATCATCGGCATCCCGTTCGGCATCCAGTCGTTCAAGATGGCCAAACTGGCGCTGTGGCCGTTCGGCGCGGACATCGTCAGCGTGCGATAGCCGGGCGTGGCTCCGGCTCCGGTTATCTGCGAGATCTGCGAGCTGGGGGTAACGACCATCACTCAATCAGCATGACGTGGAACGGACCCATTACGCGTTCTTCGCGTCGTTCGTGATATGGGATGATCCGCGATGCGGACGTACAATGAGACCGTTGGGAGCGGTCGGTCTGATCCGGCCACACGATTCGAGCAAAGGGGATCGACCATGATTCTGGTCACCACCACGCCGTCGGTCGACGGCTACACGGTCACGAACTATCAGGGCATCGTGTTCGGCGAGGTCGTCGCCGGTGTGAACATGTTCAAGGACATCGGCGCGAGCTTTCGCAACATGTTCGGCGGCCGCAGCCAAGGTTACGAGGAGGAGCTGTTGAACGCCCGCAACGAGGCGATCGCCGAGATGCAGCAGCGCGCAGAAGCCCTCGGCGCGCATGCCGTGATCGGTGTCGACATCGACTACGAGGTGCTCGGCACCGACGGTTCGATGCTCATGGTCACCGCCTCCGGCACCGCCGTGCAGCTCGCCCGCAAGGCGTGACGGCAAGACGGCAAACCCGCGGGCAGTCGGCCGGCCTACACTGGTGACCCATGAGCAAGCATCATCACCGCGACCGCAGCTGGGCGCCCGCGCCGCCCGCATTGCCGGCCGACGCGCAGGTCATCGACAACCATACGCACGTCGCCTCCGTCGTGCCGTTCGCCCGTGCCATGAGCCACGAAGCGGTCGAAAAAGGCCAGCCGGAAGTCCCCGTATACGGCGTGGACGAATTGCTCGCCCAAGCCGCGGCGGTCGGCGTGACCGGCATCATCGACTGCGGCTGCGAACTGCCGAACCTGCAGGTCGCGATCGACATGGCCCGCGAACATCCGGGCCAGGTGCACGCGGCCATCGCCATCCACCCGAACGAGGCGGTACGTCACGGCCACCGCGCAGCTCCCGGCCCGGACGGACTCGCCGTCAAATACCAGCCGTACCACGACGTCGGCTTCGACGACGCGATGGCCGAGGTCGCGCGGCTCGCCAAAGCGTACCCCAAGCAGGTCGTCGCGATCGGCGAAACCGGCATGGATTTGTTCCGCACCGGCGAATCCGCCGCGCACCTGCAACGAGAGGCGTTCCGCGCGCACATCGCGCTCGCCAAGGAACTGAACCTGCCGATGCAGATCCACGACCGCGACTCGCATAAGGAAGTCATCGAGACGCTGCTCGCCGACGGCGCCCCCGAACGCACCGTGTTCCACAGCTATTCGGGCGACGCGGCGATGGCCGAGGTCGCGCGCGAGCACGGCTGGTACCTGAGCATGTCGGGAACGTGCAGCTACAAGGGCAACGACGGCATCCGCGAGTCGGCCAGGATCGTCGGACTGGACCACGTGATGGTCGAGACCGACGCGCCGTATCTGACGCCGATGCCGTACCGCGGTCGGACGAACGCGCCGTACATGATCCCGTACACGTTGGCGGCGCTCGCGGATGTGTTCGATATGCCGATCGCCGACGTGGCGCGCGGGACGCGGCAGACGACGCGGACGGTGTACGGGATCTGATACACAGAGCCGGGAAACGCCCCGTTTTCGGGCGTATCGGACTGTGCCGATCTGCACCGTGTTTGGTTGTTTGATGGGTTGAGTGGCGACGCTGACGCTCGCACCATGCGTGGTGTTGTTTGAAAACCTACGCGTGGGAGCGGACGTGGCGTGTTAGCGCGTGCCTCGTCGGATGGCTCGT
>NZ_JAHBBG010000016.1 GCF_019331715.1 Bifidobacterium simiiventris | reverse complement strand
ACCGCGCGTGCGCCTTCGAGGATCACGGTCTTGCGCCTCGCGTTGAGGATCGTCTCGGCCAGGGGGCGGGGGATGTAGTCTGTCATGTACATCATTTTATACTATTGATGTACAAAAAATAGTGCACGGAATGTATAGATATTTGTTTTGTTAAGTGGGGAGTTTTTGATGGGAGGGGATGATAATGGCGATGTGGATTGCTGTATGAGTTATCCACATTGTTTTTGCGGCCGTAAAACGGCTATTTTCTGCGGAAATTGACCGTTCGACCACATGGGTCGAAAAATCGCTGGTGAGCGGCCGCAATCGTCTATGCTTGCCCTACTTGGCTTCACGGGGAAGCCGGGGCGGCGCGGATGCCGCGTGTGCCGTATGGACGAGCGATTGGCGGTTTCTTGACTGCCGGAAAGGCGATGTACTATGGATTTGTATTCAAATTTGCTATATAAATCGGAGGAAAAAATGAAGGCTGCCGATCTGATTGATAACTTGGTCCCCATCAGCGTGTTCAACCACGGCGGCGCGAGCAAGGCGTTCGCCAAAGTCGGCAACGACAAGCCGGTCGTGGTGCTCAAGAACAACCAGCCGGCCGCCGTCATTATCAGCATGGACGACTACAAGCGATTCACCGAAGCTGAAGAGGACTTCGCGCTGTACCTCGAGGCAATGGAACGCGAAAAGCGTGACGACGGCACGCGGCTGAGCAGAGATGATGTGTTCGGCAAGGATTATCGGCCAATCGACGACGGATATGAGGTGGAATTCGAATGAACGATTGGACGATGGAATTTACCAAAGATGCGCGGAAGGACATCGCCAAGCTGCGGGAACCCGCGAAAAGTCATGTGTATCTGGCGTTGGACAAAGTGGTGCAAAATCCGTTGCCATTCACCGAAGGCGGTTACGGCAAGCCGTTGGGCAACAAACGCGGGGATAACCTGACGGGATGTTTCAAGGTCAAACTCAAAGGCGACGGCATCCGCGTGATTTACAGGTTGGAGCGAGCTGAATCCGTGATGCGCGTCCTCGTCGTCTCGGTGCGTGATGAAGCCGCAGTATACAAGGAGGCCATGCGTCGGCTGGGATGAGCGCAGGGGCGTGCAGATATCCGTTTAGCTGGGACTTTGACTGAGTTCGTGGGCGTTCGTACATACTGTATGGACACCCACCCACCTGTCAGGGATAAAGGATGAGGGCCGTTTACAGAAAGTCGGCTGTCCGGCCGCTCCGTCGCGGCATTTCCAGCAATCTGGACAGTTCTCGGATCGTTGCGATCGCCGCATCGTGTTCCTGCAATGACAGACTTGCGGAATACTCGCTGTCATCACCTTCCAACAGCATGGTTTTCAGAGTGCGTACATTACGTCGGTCGCTGGGGCTGCGATTGTCCAATCGGGCGAGTTCCTCTTCCGGCTCATCGATGAGAGAGGCCAATCTCATCGCGTCCGCCAAATGTCGTTCCCGTCCAAACTGACTTGTTTCTCGATATGATGCCGCTTTCATCAGCAATGCTCCGAGCAGATCTGGCACGCAGATTGTTGCAGCTTGGTCACCATTGCGAAGATCGACCAGCATACTGCGAGAGACAGCTTTCCTCGAACCGGGCATGCCCAGTAGACGTAGACCATTGATTTCGCTTCTTGGCTGCAGGAATGGTGACAGATGATTGTCGACTAACAAATCAACTACATCATTTCCCCGTCTCATTCGTGTTGTGTACTTGGTCAAAGTGCCAGCCTCTAGCACAAATCCCATGTCCGACAACAGATTTTTCACGTGCCGGACTCCGTTCGCGTGAGTCAGTACATCGACCAGAAAGTCTGCATCTGCGGTGGCGCGGCTTTCCTGCCCGCGCATGAATGCGTGCAGCTGCACCATGAGCCCGCCGGCCAGTCGCCATGAAGTCGGATCTTCGGTTTGTTTTGCTAGCTGGAATACGGTCGACCACGGATGCGTTTGCGCTGGTACCGGCGCGGTCGGATTATTCATAATTGGTCTCTTTCTGATAAGCGGATAACAATTCGGCCAATGCGTTTCGTCCGGCGATGCGCTCGCGAATATCGGTTGATTCCGCTAGGTCGATGGCGGCGAACGCTGTGAGTGATGTTCCGTTTTGTTGATTGATGTACTGGGATACGTGGAACCGTATTTTTGTCGGTTTCAGATCGTTATTCAGACGGTACTGGCGTTCTATGCTCCTCAGGCCTTCCGGCGTTATGTAGCCTTCGGCCATGTCCGTTGCCATCAGTTGCAACTGTTGCCGTATATCTGGAGAAGACGCGGATTCCTGTATCGAGTTTCGTACGGCGGCTACGACTTTGTCGCTTGCTTGATATTCGCGGACAATTCCGCGATTGCGCAGGTTGCGTATGAGCGTATCCACATCCGTTCCGGCGAGCTGCCGTCTCATCCGATAGTTCTGCTGTTTGGTTAGCCAGTTGATATGCGATCCTGACAGTGTGTACAGTACGGCGATCGATGTTCGCTCGGCGTAAGGGCGGCCGCTGTGCCCGATATAGGCTCGGGCATGGAGCATGGATCGTAAGGGGATGAGGCGGATTCTTGAGTTGACAGGTACGCTTTGCAACTGGCCGGCGCGGACCATCGCTTGCACCCGGTTCACGCTCACCCCGAGTCTGTCAGCGACTTCCGCCGGGGTGAAAAGCCGCTCGTCGGTTTGTACTGCCATATAGAAAGTATACATAATTATCATTTCAAAATGATAATTAATGTCATATCGTGTGTGGTCGGAATGATGCGTGCGATGTGTAGGCGAGATGCGAAGGTCCGGCGGTGTTGCGCACGAGTGTGACGTTCCATGCGCAACACCACCGGACCTTCGGGCGGCGGCAGTTAGTGATTGGCCGGCGGGAGAGGCACTGACCTGATCGCTTATTTCTCGCCGCGCATGACGGCGGACAGGGAGAGCACGCGCGGGTTGGCGAAGACATCGTCGGTGTGCACGACGTGGCCGTCCGAATCGGTCAACGGGATGCGCCAGTTCGGGTATTCGCTCGATGTGCCCGGCTGGTTGACCGACTGACGTTGCCCGACGCCGTCCATCAGCGTGGCCTGACGCAGCAGCGACGGCGTGTCCAGCAGCATGCGGTGCATCGCCTCGACGATCTGCTGGATGTGTGCCTCGACGTTGCCGGCGGCGACATCGTTCGCAACGTCGGCGGCAAGCCATCCGCCGCCGACCAGCAGTTCGATCATCGCCCGACGTTCAGCCTCGGCCGACGCCTGGAACTCTTCGACCGACGACGACAGCAGCCCCAGTTCCTTGCGCAGCTTCACGTGCTCGAACTCGAGGTATCCCGCGGTCGGCGGCAGATCGTGCGTGGTGACCGATGCCATCGCCTGCCTGCGATAGTCGCTCGGCGGCGAATACGGGTCGCCCGCGTTCGGTGAATTGTCCACGCGCGAGAACCATTCCACGTCCGTGCCGAACACGCCGTGCGCCGCAAGCACGTCGCGAACGTAGTCAGGCACCGTGCCCAGATCCTCGCCGATCACCATGCCGTTCGCGCGCGTCGCCTCGATGGCCAGCACCGCGAGCATTGCCTCATGGTTGTACGTCACGTACGCGCCGCCCTTCGCGCCCTTGCCCTGCGGGATCCACCACAGGCGGAACAGGCCGAGCACATGGTCGATGCGCACCGCGCCGGCATGCGCGAACATGGCGTGCACCATCTCGCGGTATACGCGGTAGCCCGTCTCCTCCAAGTGATGCGGGTTGAACGGCGGCTGGCCCCAATCCTGACCCTGCTGGTTGTAGAAGTCCGGCGGGCAGCCGACCGTTACCCCGCCCAGCGCGAAACGCTCCGGATTCCACCACGCGTCCACGCCGAGCATGTGCACGCCCACGGCCATGTCCTGCATCAGGCCGAGCGCCATGCCCGACTCCTTCGCCGCGGTCTGCGCGGCGGCCACCTGCTCATCCGCGATCCACTGCAGCCAACGGTTGAACTCGAACAGGTCGCGGTGATCGGCCACCAGCTCGGCCACCTCGGGAGAGTCGCGGTCGTACTTGTCGTGCCACGAATCCGGCTCCCACGGCGCGCCCCACACCTCGAACGCGACGCACCACGTGGCGAACGCGTCCAGATCGGGGCCGGCCTGCTCCTTGAACCGCTCGAACGCGGCCTTGCGATCGTTGGCGATGCCATCGTTGGCTTGTGCGGCAGCATGATCGAAGATGATGCGCAATGCCGCACGCTTCGCCTCCCACGACGCGTTGATGTCGAGCGGCTGCGGGTCGTCGTTGCGCGCGGCGACCGAATCGTGCAGCGCGTCGACGCGCGCCCGGTCGGCGGCGGGCAGCGTCTCGTACTCGGGGATGTCCTGCGGGCGGATGTACGTGACGTTGAGGAAGCGCCGCGATTCCGGCAGATACGGCGACGGCTCGAGCGGCGGGATCGGCGCGCACGCGTGGATCGGGTTGATGAGCAGGAAGTCCGCGCCTGATTTCTCGCCCGCGTCGGCGGCGAGGCGGCGCAGGTCACCGTAGTCGCCCACGCCCCACGACTCGGCGGAACGCGTGGTGTACAGCTGGTCCATCCAGCCCCAGCGCGGGCGTTCGGCCACGGCGGCTGGCACGGGGATGCTCGCCGGCGCGACGATCAGCGTCGCCTCCTCGTGGCGCTCGCCGTATGTCACGCGCAGCGTGTGGTAGCCGATCGGCAGGTCGTCGGGCAGGATGAGGAAGCGGTCTCCCGAATCGATGCTGGGTAGGATGTCGGCCTGGTCGGCGTGCGATTCGTGGCCGTCCTCGAAGAGGATCGTCGCGTTCGGTTCGTCGTCGATGCTGCCGGGGTTGCCAACGGTTGCGTTATCGTCGCCGCAATGCAGGGTGATCGTGACTGATTTGCCTTCGATGATGACGATGGTCGGTTCAGGCAGCAAACGTTCGCTCTTGGCGGTTTCGATCGCGGCGAGGGACTGCTTGATGGCCGCATCGCTGGATGCGTCGATGCCGAGCGCGGCGAGCACGTTGACGAGCACGTCGTCTTCGATCTCGACGTAGGTGCCGAGCTGGTCGATGTATGAGGTGGAGACGCCGCCCGCCTTGGCGAGGCGGATCAGCGGGCGTGCAAGCCGCTCGGGGCTTTCGGTGCGCGGCTTGGAAGGTGTGGCCATGTGGGTGCTCCTTAGCGTTCGGTTGTGGCGTTCCCGGCACGTTCGGACGCGACGGCGGCTATGCCCGCCGTGCCTCGACTGCGTGGCCCGGCTGCGCCCGGTGTGCAAGTATCGTTATCGACTACCATACCGCACGATGACATCGTTTGCAATATATGCGGTGTTTTGTATTAGAAAACCTTGGTATTTCAATAAAATACGTAATGAATAACCTTGTCATTTCCTTGTGTATTTCTCGCCGTTTGCGCACTCATGCGGCTCCTTTCTGTTGGCGGGCATAACTCTCCCGACTCTCCCGGGCATACGGCCGTTTTGAGGCACGGAAACGGCCGTATGCCCGGGAGGCAAGACCCTGGGTTGGGAGGTAGAACCTCAGAGAGGTGGCGGAGTGGTGGAGTTGCGGAGTTGCAGAGTGGTGGAGTGGCAGAGTTGCGGAGTGGCGGAGTAACGGAGTGGTGGAGTTGCAGAGCAGTGAGGTGGTGGAGTCTAACGGCGTTGTATCCTGGCAGTCCTTGATGGTTGCGTTAACGACACGCCGGAATCTCGCTGTGGAGAACGGTGTCCAAAATGTGGCTGGTGATTTTTGGGATTGCGAGAGGCGTTGCAATGCTTACGTTCGCTGCATACCTTTGCAATCGCGACACTCCGAAAACATCGGGGGGGGGGGGGCTTCCGTTTGCCATCGTTTGCAATGAATGATGCTACAATCAGAAACCGGTGAGAGAAAGTACATATGACAGAGCGGTTGGAGAGCGGAGAGTGATCCGACTGATCTGGTCAGCGAACGGTCCACAAGACCGGTGACCATATGCGCGGACTCTTTGAAGAACTGAATACGGTGGGTGACCGAAGCTGATTTCCGGCCGTGCGATGCGAGTTGAGTAACGACGATTCGCGTCGATGACGACGGAGGTTCCGTGCGGACTGAGTAACGACGGTTCGAGCGGAAGTGATATCACTTTCGGACATCTGCTGTGAACGATAACCGCGAAATATCAAAGGATATCGATGGTTGACTGCTGCGTGCGACGATAGCACGCGTGAAGCGGCCGATGGCCGAGATACCTGATATGAGCGGCGGTGCATAACCGGTGATCGCGAGGCGTCGTGGTGACCGGTGAATGAGGTAACGACGCGCAATAGGCGGGACGAGTGCATGGAGGCATCGGCTCATCTCGCATAACACAACACCATAGGCGGAGCTGAGAACCGCGACGAACAGCCTAGCGCAAGCTATACGCATCCGCGTGACAACGTGTGCAAAGCATACGTGGTCGCACAGATGGCGCACCTCTTGCGAACGATGGCAGTTCGATCGTGGCTCGAAGGGGAGAGAGACTATGAACACACGACCGGCGTACGTACGTGACCGGAGAGTGGCGAAGGCCAAGGATCTGGCTGCCGCCTTCCTTGCCGTCACCATGTTCGTAGGCACCGCCGTCGCCGGAGCCATCACCGCCCCCTACGCCGCCTATGCCGACAATAACCTCGCTGATGGCGCTCTTTGCACACCGTCTACCCAGTCGATGGGCACTGACGCCAACCCGGCCAGCAGCCGTGATTCTGGCGTCGCCACGTGGATCGGCGGCAACATGTACGTGGGTAAGAAGCCTGCGGATGCCGCTGCTTGGAAGAACGGCACCGGCCCCGACGGTTCGTATGCCGTGGAGGCCGAGGGCCTGACGGTCGTCAACGGCAAGTTGATGATGAAGCCGGTGAAGAACTCGTGGGTCGGTGCGGGCTTCCGTTTCGGCATTGCCGGTTTTGGTACGCAGTTCCGTCCTGCAAAGAACAGCACGACCTTGGTGGTCGGTGGCAACACCAGCGACACCACCCTGCCGAATTGGACGAACGTGCAGGCATGGTCTCATCCCGGCTTCCTGCGTGATAACGGCCATATCGCGTCGATCGCCGGCGAGAGCTCCGACCTCTGGGGAAAGACGGGCACGAAGTCCCTCGGCAAGAATCCGTCCAACACGGACGCCTCGGTCAACTGGACAGTGACCGATCCGATGGAGCACGTCACCGTCAAAAGTGACGACAACGACACGAACGCCTCCGACGACGTCAGGAACCTTTCCGAGTCCGCATATTACCAGGATTACGTCATCGAGGACATCTCCGCCCCGCTCGCTTTCCAGACCGCAACGGGCAAGGTGACGCAGAGTGTCTCCACATTGAGCACGCTGACCCGTCACAAGTACAACTATTACGACGAGGGGAACGACAAAAAAGGTAGTTCCCTCCAGTACGATTTCACGTACACCGATGACACCAAGAACGGCACTGGCCGCGGCCTTTCGACCACTGACTCGTACACCAACCGTGAGAAGCTGATCACCTTCACCGGTACGTACAATCCGACGATGGAAGTGTTCAACCTCGACGCGAGCATGCTCACCGATTACAAAGACGGCACCCGTTACCGCGGTGTGGCTTTTGCGTTCGAGAACATCGCCGACACTGCATCCGTGGTGATCAACGTGACCGGCAACAAAAACAAGAACATCTCCTTCCACAACGGTTGGCAGTTCTGGTGGAACGGCACGGAGATCTCCGACGGTTATTCCAACTACAACAGCAAGAGCAACGATGAGAATCTGAAGAAGAAGTCGGAGCTGTACGCGAAGGCCGCGCAGAAGATCCTGTGGAACTTCCACGACACGGACAACCTCACCATCTATGGCGGTATCGCCAACGAGGGCAAGGATAATAAGTACACGGAGGATGACCCGGCCGCCGCGATGCTGGGCAGCATCATCGTGGTCGGCAACGCTGAATCGGGCGATGCAGATGCCAATAAAGACGGCAAGGCGGATGGCAATGCGGATAACACGATCGGTAATTTCGAGTCGCATGTGACCACGAACGGCCGTGTGTACACGGAGGGTGATTTCTCCATGTACAACCCGTACTATGCGGCGAAGTTCACCCAGCCGGGCGCGAACGATGGCGACTCCTCGTCCGTCATCGACATGGATCAGGAGCGCCACAACTTCCCGTGGAACGGTCAGACCACCACCGAGTGCGCGGCGATCGCCTGGCAGAAGGCCGACGAGTCCGGCAATGGTCTGAAGGGCACCACGTGGGCGATCTACGGCACGTACGCCGATGCGGCGGCCGGCAAGAACGCCCTGTACACCGCGTTGAAGGACGACGACTTCGCCGACAAGGACACCACGACCACGGGCGGTTTCAAAGTCGAAGGCCTCAAGCCGAACGCCACGTACTACATCAAGGAAGTCGCCACCGGCAACAGCGATTACCAGCTGAACACGAACATCTACTACGTGAAGACCGGCGACGCGAACACCACACAGCCCGTGACCCAGTCGGTCACCAAGGGCGTGGATGGCACGTTCACGTTCGGTACGACCGACATGAAGGACGGCAAGATCGTCAACAAGACTGCCGGCCATGCGGTTGCGTGGAAGAAGATCGCGGACGGCGACACAACGAATACGCCGTTGGCCGGCTCGGCGTGGCAGATCAGCAAGCAGGGCGACGATAAGACGCAGGTCTGGAACATCGAAGACAACGTGAACGCGGCCAAGTCCGTGACCGTCACGCCGACTTCGACCGAACTGAACGCAACCAACAACTACAAGGCCACGCTCACCGCCGCAGTCCAGCCGTCCGATGCCGTGCAGAACGTCACTTGGACGTTCACCGACGCGTCCGGCAACCCGAAGTCCGACGAATCCGCCGCAGTCCTGAGCCTGAGCCAAACCAACGAATTGCGCGCCGATGTCATCGGCACGAGCGACAAGGACGCGGCCGTCTACGTCAAGGCCTGCTCCGTCTCTAACCCGGACGTGTGCAGCAGCGTTGTCGCGATCACCGTCAAAGCCGCAACCGTGACCAGCTTCACGGTCAAGGATTCCTCGAACAATACGGTGCAAAACAATGCGTCGTTCACCGTTGCGCAGAACGGTTCGCTCGGTTTCACTGCAGCCGTGACCCCGAGCGTGCCGATCACGTGGACCTCTAGCGACGAATCCATCGCCACGGTCTCCTCGCAGAAGGACGGCCAATCCGCAACCGTGACCATGCACGCGCTCGGTTCGGCCAAGATCACCGTGAAGGCCGGCAACAAGACCGTCTCGTTCACGATCGCGACGCCGAGCACCACCGTGTACTTCAAGAAGTCGCTGGTGAGCTGGTCGAACTACTACCTGTACTACGACGACGGCACTGGTGGCTCATGGAAGTTCGCGAAGATGGATCGCACGTGCGGCGACTACGTGGCGGTGACGATCCCGCAGACGACCAAGGACAAGCATTTCCTGCTGCGCGACCGCGACAGCAAGGATGGCAGCGACGGCTGGTTCAAGGGCAACGCCGGCTCGGACTTCACCTTCACCGGTAACGCGGTGCAGGTGGTGGACGCGTATAACAACTTCCAGGGTTCGACGGCTCCGTCCGGGTGTGCGGCTGCGTCGGCTGCGGTTGACGAGGGTGCGTCGGCGCAGCCTGATGATGTGGCTGATGCCGACGATACGTCGGTTGCCGTGACTGATTCGACGACGGCGGATGCGTCGGCTGACGGTCAGTCGGGCGTTGCGAAGGCTGCGGCTTGCGTTGCGAAGGATGACGACGGCACGAACCCCGGCACGAAGTGCGATATCGATACGGTCGCCGGTCAGTTCAAGGTCGATGGTTTGGATGCGGGCACGTATCTGATTCACGAGCTGACCGCGCCGGACGGGTACACGCTGAACACGACCGTGTATCAGTTCACGATTGATCCGCAAGGTAACGTGACGTGGAACGGCGGCTACGCGGACGGCAATACGTCCGGCACGTTGAACGATCAGCTCAAGCCGGGTGCTGACAATGCGATCTCCGACAAGCCGACTGAGGTGACCTGGAACAAGGTTGACGCGAAGGGCGGCAAGCTGGACGGTTCGCAGTGGAAGATCGTCAGTCCGTCGAAGAACGCGGACGGTACGGTTAACACTGCGCAGAATACCTACTGCGTGGCCGATAACGTGACTGTTACGACTGATGCGAACGGCAATGTCACGACCGATCCTGCGGGTACTGCGTTCGCGGATTGCGCTGGCACCAAGCTGTCCGACGCGGCCACCGAATCCGGCGTGATCACCGTCAAGGGTCTCCCGGTCGGCGAGTACACGCTCACCGAAACCAAGGCTCCGAACGGCTATCAGTTGCCGGAGAACGTCACGTACAAGCTGAACGTCGTCGCGGAAGGCACGTCGACCATCACCAACTCGAACGGTTCCGCACTGACTAACTCGGACATCGCCAACTCGTCCAAGCCGGTCGACATCCAGATCCCGGTCAAGAAGACCCTGAAGTACACCGACTGGCCGAAGCCCGACGGCAAGTACGTCAAGTTCACGTTCCAGATCGCGAAGGCTGAGTCCAGCCCAAACGATACGCCGATCCCGGCCGATTGTAACGGCAAGCTGCCGTGCACGATCGACCTCGCGCCGGAATCCAACGCGACCGATTTGCAGAACGTCACCAAGTACTTCGGCACGATCAAGTTCACCGACGCTCAGCTCAACAGCGATGCGGGCACGAACGGCGACTACGCGAAGAAGTACACGTACGTGATCACCGAGGTCGTGCCGACGAGCGGTGCCGTGGAGAACCTGCGGTACTCGAAGGCCGAGTGGAAGGTCGAAGTGACCGTGAGCCGTGACATGTCGGACGGCAAGTACCAGGGGCTGAAGGTCGCGTACAAGGTGACGCAGACCAAGAACGACGACGGTACTGAGATGAGCGGTTCGGGTGAGACTGATTCGTTCAATTCGGTTCAGAACGGTGAAGGCACGACGACGGGTGATCGGTCTGAGATGGCTGGCACCGCGTCCGGAAACCTCACTGCCAAAACGACGTTCGTGAATACGAAGGTGCTGACGGGGTTGCCGTCGACGGGTACGGATTGGACCGGTCGGATGGTGCTGCTCGCGGGTGCCGGATTCATTCTTGCTGGCATGTTGATTGCCGGCGGATACCAGTTCGCCAAGCGACGGGAGGCCGTATCTGCCTAAACCATCATCGCCAGCACGTGGCGGGTAGGCTCCTCTCGTGCCGTGAAGCGGCCTCGGCCCCCTCGGCTGAGGGGGCTCCCGGCGAAGCCGGGTGGGGAGCGTCACACCCCGCCACCCATAGCTCAAGGGCCAACCCCAAGAGCTTCCACCCAAACCCAAAGATTTCCCAAAATTGTCCAACTCCTTAATCCAAGGAAAGGAAGAGAAATGAACAAGATCATCAAGCAGGCGCTTGCCGGCGTCGCCGCCTTAGGCATCGCCGCCAGCGGCCTCGCCCTCGGCGCCGCCTCCGCCTATGCGGCGGACCCGGTGACCGGTACCGTCTCGCCGGAAGCAAACGGCATCATCACGATCACAGGAGACTCCCACACGTTCTCCGGTTACAAGCTGGCCTCGTTGGATTCCATCTCCTATGAGACCAAAGCCGGTACCACGTCGATGACCGGTTTCACCATCACCACGAACAGCACCTACACGTCCGACATCGTCGAGGTGCTGAATGGCATCGAAGATTCCGCGTCCAAGACCACTCCGAAGACGACGCTGGGTGCAGAGTACTCCGCCGATACGGCGTATGCCGGCAACCCGATCGGCTGGCTGGCCAACAAGAAGTACAACACGACCAATGAGATCAAGGCTCCGTGGGGTGGCTCCACGACGGGTACCGATTCCGAACTCCGTCAGTTCGCCACCAAGCTTGCAGCGAAGCTGAAGAACAAGACTACTGATGGTACTCTCAATAGTTCCACGAGCGGAGCTGAAAACTCGGTCGCTCAGGGTCTGTGGCTGCTCCGTGATACTACGCTCCTGACGGATAAGCAGGAAACCGCATCCATCCCGATCATTGTGTCCTCCACCTACAAGGCGAAGATTGGCACTTCGGCCACGGAAGTCAAGTTCGACGACGGCATCGGCTCCATTACGCTGAAGAACACCAAGCCGGAAGTCGGCAAGCAGGTCGTCAAGGACAATGCGACCGCTGCTCAGCAGGCTCAGGGTCAGCACGATTATCAGGCTGAAACTGTCCCGGACTACTACGTCGGAGAAACCGTTCCGTATGAGCTGTCTGCAACGCTCCCGTACTACACCGGCTATGACATCGATCCGACGTTGGCTAACGATAATAAAACCCGTACCTTCCAGATTCTCGATACTGCCAGCGCTGGTCTGACCGTGACCGAAGACAGCATTGAGTCCGTCAAGGTGCTGCCGCTGAAGAATGGCACTTACGACACGGCCAACGCCACCACGCTGGTGAAGAACAAGGACTACACCCTGTTGGTGACGAAGGTCGAGTACGGCACCGGCAATGTCGGTGCAGCCAATCAGGATGCCGGCAAGAACACTGCCACCAAGATCGCTATTAACCTCGGCAAGTACGTCAACAAGTCCGGAAGCCAGACGACTGACACCACGGATGATGACGCCACTTCCGTTGCGAACGGCATCCTTGAAGGTGGCAAGGTCGTCGTCATCCTCAAGGCCACTCTGAACAAGAACGCTCTGAAGTCCGATCCGGACAACACGCAGCCGAACCCGAACAAGGTCGCTCTCGAATACTCCAACAACCCGGAGAACCTGGAGAACAAGCACACGACCCCGGGTGATGAGGTCAACGTGTACACCTACCGCTTCAAGATCAAGAAGACCGATAAGGGTGGCAAGTTCGATTCCGCGCTTCTGACCGCCGAGTTCAAGGTCAAGGCCCCGCAGGGCTGGCTGAAGTCGTACGACGAGAACACCGGTTGGTCCTTCGATTCTGATGAGTCGAACGGCAATGTTTTCAAGCCTACCCAGCAGGGCGCGGGCGATAACGCCGAGGCTATCATCGAGGGTCTTGTCGGTCTTGATTCTGGTACGTATACCGTGAAGGAGACCAAGGCCCCGAATGGTTACTCTTCCCTCTCCCTGCCGGAATTCAACTTCACGATTACTCCGAAGGGCGAGAAGGATGCTGATGCTCCGACCAAGGACGAGCACACCAAGAACCCGTGGGGACAGCAGACTTGGGGCGACTTCGTCATCGGCGATGTGACCTTCTCTGGTCTGACTGGTACCGATAAGGTTTCCGGCACTGGTGCGAGCTTCGTAACTGCGGCCGCCAAGTCCGGTGACGAGTTCCAGTACACCGTCTACAACGCGAAGAACATCACCCAGCTGCCGAAGACCGGTGGCGCTGGTCTGGCTCTGATCGTGGTTGTCGGTGGCCTGTTCATCGCCGCGGCCGGCATCTTCGGTCTGCGCGCCCGCCGCTCCTGACCCCGCGTCAGGACTGGGACGGAGCCTCGGCCCCCTCGGCTGAGGGGGCTGTCAGCGAAGCTGACTGGGGGAGCGTCACGGCACGACAGTGCCGTCATAACACAGTATCGGCCTTCTGCCGATGCCGTTACACAGCGGCTCACGCCGCAGACGCTCCCTCAGTCTCGCTAACGCTCGACAGCTCCCTCAGCCGAGGGAGCCAAGGCTCCGCCGGCCCCCATAACCAACACTTGATGCCACAGAAACGCGCACAACTCCATCTCTCCACTCCGCTCGTTCCCGCGCGCATCAACCCCACCTCCGGCCGCTATCTCCCAAACTCCACGGCCGGAGGTTTTTCTGTATCTATATCGGAAGGAATGCAAAATGAAAGATATTATTATATTGCTTGTATCGTCTCTGTTGGCGGGGGGCGGATACATTTTCACGCCGCTAGCTGATCATATGAGAAAAGGTATAGATAATTTTCTTAACTCCAAAAAGGTAGTTGTAGAATCAGATTCTAAATTAAGGGCTAACGATCAGAGTATAAAGTCTAATTCCTTTAAGGAGTTGCCATTTGAATATAAGATATTCTTTCTTTTGCTGGCTGTTGTGATTATTGTACTTGGTTCGCTCTTTGGGGTGGAAGTCAATGGAGACCGTCGACTATGGAAAATGATTATATATCCTATTTTTGCTATTGTTGGAGGATGTTTTCTGGCCTTTTGTGCCACCATTGGCTTTAGTGTGCTTTCCGGCGATTATTTTAAAAAAGACGAGTCTGTAGAAGAAGCGGATGAGAGTGAGACGGATAATGGGGGTGCAGAATAGCGTTCAATCAGAACGTAGTATTGCTGTTGATCTCTGATGTAAGCAAGGTTGATGAAGCGTTCAGTGAGACTGCGACGATCAGGAAAGGAGTAGTGAAATGGCTGGGAGGGGATATTCCCGATATTTAAAAGAGAGGATCGATTTACTGGGTGAGGAGGTTGAATTGTTGAGAGATAAAGTTGGTAGCTTTTCTAAGGTGAGTAAGATCGATTTTGCTTCTCTGATTATTTCACTTGTTGCTCTTGTCTTGTCAGCTATTGCTTTTGTCTGGAGTATACAGGCATGGAATGATGAGGGTGCAAATTTTGTAATCAAACCTCTTTCTGATTCCACATTAGGTACGAGTACATATAAGGAAAATAGAAAACAATATTCTCAACAAATGGAACCGGTAATCCTAACCAATACAGGTAGAACTCAAGGAACCGTGGTCATGGTTGATAGACAAAATGATGATGTGGAGATGGAGGCCTGCATTCCCAATATGAATGATGATGGCTTATCCATGCCGGATGAACTTTCTCATGCATTATTGTCGAACCGTCAAATTACGTTGCAACCGGGGGAGTCCCGTCTGATTTTCTTTACCGAAAAAGGCAATCCTATTCCCGAAGGTGGGAATGTTGATACTCAGATCACGATGGGGGATGGCCCTGTGATTTATCGTCTTTATCGTGCAGATGGAACGTTTGTAAAAGTAGAACCTAGTGGCGTAATATCTGAATCTGTTAGAGAGCATTACGAGAAAATGCTTGGATATGATAATGTGTTGCTTGGCTGTATACAAAATTCACAAAGTTCGGAGTGATCGCATAATCACTATGTGCGAGGACGGATGTGTAAATAGGGCTTTCTTGTTTTGATCGGAACAGTATGTCGCTGGAGGGTTGTTCCTCCGGCTTTTTCTGCCTCACTTTTCTGCCTCATTTTGTTATCAAATGAGGCAGAAAACATGACGGTGATGCAGAAAAGGATGAACTGTCTGCGTCTGGGACGGCTGCTGCCGACGCCCTGCCGTCGGTTCACGCAATCGCGTCGACGGCCGGGCGTAATCGCGCGGCCAACTGCGGGACGTCATGCGTGACGGTGTCGTACAGCGATTCCACGTCGATCTCGCCGTATTCGTGCACCAGCACATTGCGCAGCGCACGCAGTTCGTTCCACGGCAGGTCCGGCATCGTTTCGCGGCAGTCGTCGGACAGCAACCGTGCGCACTCCTGCACTTGCGTCATCTCCATCGCCACGGAATTGAACCGCATCCGATCCGCGAACAGTTCGTCCGCAGACGCGACGCTGCCAGCATCCTCAATCGCGTGATCCAGGTGTTCCAGCAGCCGAATCAGCGTGGTCTGGTCGCGAAACGTTTGATCGGCGTGGTCGTGCCTGGTTCGGTGCGAACGTATGCGAGCCATCATGCCACCTTCACCATGTCGTGTGCGATATGGTCGAGAAATCGTTTGCTGGCCCGGCTGCGCTGGGCGCTGCGCAACAGCGAATCGTATGAGGTCAGCGACGCCGGGCGTCCGAGCGCCGATTCCAGATCATCGCGCAGCCCCTGCATCGTCATCAGCGAATGCGAGGCGTCCGGCCGCAGCCGATACAGCAAATCGACGTCGGAATCCGGCTGCGCGTCGCCGCGAGCGACCGAACCGAACACGTACATGTCCGCGATGCCGTACTTCTCGATGAGTTTCGACACGATAAAACGGATGGTGGCGATCTCGAGGACACTGGACGAGTCGTCGAACGAATCCGGATGGTCGCGGTCGGAGGCTGCGTTTGTGGCGGTGGCGTTCGTGGAATTAAGGATGGTCGCCAGCGCGCGTTCATAGCGTTGCAGGAAATCCTGCGTCGGGTTCCCTTCGCGTTCCGCGCGTGACAACGCGGATTGCGTGGTGCCCATCGCCGACGCCACCGCAAGTTGGCTGATGCTGGCGTGAATGCGAATGCTGCGCAGCTCTGCGATCGTCTTCATAGAGCGAGTATAGCATATGTGATATATCCGGTGATCGTGACGGTGCGTCCGATACGGAGGCGGACGCACCGCGGCGGGCGATGTTGCCGTGGATGGGGGAGTCGGGTATGTTGGTAGGCAGTAACGAGCAGTTGTGCCGCGCGGCGGGCGAAAGGGAGATTCGCCTGCGGGAGACGCGTGGCGCGGCGGCGCACGAAGCGGTGGATCTGGAGTTGTCCGCTTGGGTTAGGGCAAGTATGCGTGACGACGACGGAGGTGCGTGATGCGTGACCGCGGGATGCGGACCGTGCATGTGGGGGATGACGGGGACGGCGTGAACACGTCAGGGCGTACCAAGGGTGTGACGCTCCCTCAGTCAGCTTCGCTGACAGCTCCCTCAGCCGAGGGAGCCGAGGGGGGAGTTGCGTCGGATCGGGCTGTGGGCGTGACGCTCCCTCAGTCTGCTTCACAGACAGGTCCTGCAATTACGGAGCCTTCGGCCGTTTTGTCGGCTCGGCTGTCGCCTTGCCCTCGCCTAAAAACTCCTCCGGAGTTTTCTTCACGGCTCGGCCCATCAGCCGAGGGAGCCGAGACGACTGAGAAGCGTAGCCGTAGTTCGCGCGTCTTTGGCGTGTTGTCGGTGATCTTTCTGATCATCGGGTTTGTGATTATCGCGACGCCGTTCGTGATGCGTGCGATCAACGAGTATGAGCAGAACTCGCAGGTGTCGCAGACACAGAGTGAGGTGGCGGGTTGGCCGTATCCGCAGGCGGAGAACATGTTGAAGGCGGCGCGTGCGTATAACGAGCGGCTTGCGGCGTCGGGTCAGACGACGATCGGCGAGGTGCATGACCCGTTCTCGAGCAATGCGGGCCAGTCGTCGGCGTCGGGCGCGGATGATTCGCTCGCCGCGCGGGACAAGGAATACCAGGGCCTGTTGGATACGGGTCAGGGTGTGATGGGTTCGATCCGTATTCCGAAGATCGATGTGAACCTGCCGATCTACCACGGTACGAGCGATGACGTGCTGGCGGTGGGCGCCGGGCACTTGTATGGCACGAGTCTTCCGGTGGGTGGTTCGTCGACGCATGCGGTGATCACGGGTCATCGTGGCCTGCCGAACTCGCTGCTGTTCACCAGACTTGACGAACTGAAGGTGGGTGATTCGTTTTATATCGACGTGATGGGCGAGACGTTGGGCTATAAGGTGGATCGGATCAGCGTGATCACGCCGGATGATTCGAGCAAGCTTCGTATCACGCCGGGTGAGGACCGGGTCACGTTGATGACGTGCACGCCGTATGGTGTGAACTCGCATCGTCTGCTGGTGTCGGCGGTGCGTGCGGAGATCCCGAACGAGATCCCCGAGCCTGACGAGATCCAGTCGGTGAACACGACCGCGCTCGCGTTGACCGGTTTGGCGATTTCGTTCCTGTTGATCGTCTCGTGGGCCGTGCTCGCCTCGCGCGCACGCCGCAACCGCGAACAATGGAAACCCCAACGCCACTCTACCCGCCGCCGCGCCCCGCGCATCCGTCGGTGAGCCGATCCGCCTAATCACCTACCGGTCCCACGGGATGCACCACTGAGAGCGCATTGAACGGGGCAAATCCCCTACCAGATAGCCGAGGAGGCGAACCAACCGCACCTCGGCGGGGCCGCTCGGCCGTCCCGGATCAGTTCGTGAGGCCGCAGTACGTGACTTCGATGTAGCGGTTGGCGAGACCGACGAACTGGCCGGTCGTCGCATCGCGGATCGCACCCGTCTCCGGATCGATGATGCCGCCCGTCTCGGCGTCGATCAGCGTGCCGTCGGCCTGCGTGATCACACCGGTCTTCTCGTCATACGTCGAACCATCATCGGTCGTCGTACCATCGGTCGTCGTACCATCCGTCGTACCGTCGGTCGTCGTGTCCGTATCGTCCGTCGTACCCTCGGTCGACGCGTCGACCAGCGGCTCATGGTTGCGCAGCTTCGTCCACACGGCCTCCGCGCCTTCCGCGAACTGGCTGCGGTTCGCGTCCTGCACCCACGGTTCGACCGGAATCGTCTGCGAATACAGGTGCGTGATATCAAAGTCCTTGAGGCTCATGCCCAGGCCCGCGAGCGTCATCGCATCGGCCAGGCTCGCGCTCATCTGCACGGATTCGAGACCCGCCTTGGCAAGCTGGTACAGTTCGCTGGTCTGCGTGAAATAGTTCTTCGACAATGCGGTACTGATGATCTTCTTGATGAGATACTGCTGACGCGTGGTGCGCATCGTGTCCGAGCCGTCGGTGCCGGTCGCATGACGGGTACGCGCGTACTGCGTGGCGGTGGTGCCGTCCATGTGCACGAGACCGCGCTTGAGATCAAGGCCGGTGTACACGTCGGACATGTCGGTCGGCACGCAGATATCCACGCCGCCGATCGCGTTCACCATCTTCACCAGACCGCCGAAATCGATCACCATGAAGTTCTTGATATCCAGGCCGCCCAGCGAATTGACCGTCTTGAGCGTGCAGCTGGCCGCCGACGCGACGTCGCCGCCCTGCGCGTACGCGTTCGCGAAGATCGAATTGAACTGCACCGTATACTGCGCCGGAATCTCGCCGTTCGAGGTCTGGCAGCTCGGCGCGTCGATCATCAGATCGCGCGGCAGGGACACCAGATTGATCGTCTTGCGGTCGGCCGAGATCTGCATGATCATCGTCGTATCGGAATTATGCAGATTCTTCGTATCGTCGGCATCACCGCCGATCGCCGTATTGTCGCTACCGTCACGCGTATCCTGACCGATCAGCAGAATGTCGATCGGCGTGTTCGCGTACGGGTCGATCAGCTTGTCTTCGGTATCGGACTTGCCGTCCTGCGCGATCGCATGGATCTTGTTGTCGCTGATCGTCGAATTGATATCGGAATACGTCGCCGCGGCGAACGTGCAGACGAACGCCAACACCGCCACGATCGCCAACGTCACGCCAGTGAAGACCTTGTGGGTCGCCTGGTATCCCAACGAATGCTGCGGCATGCCGGGGCGATGCCATCCGAAGTTGGGCAGGTGTTCCACATGTTCAGGTCGCCTGGTCATATACTGCCTTCCTGTTGGGATCCTGGGGCCGCGTCAATCGCGTAATAATCGCCAGTGTACGCGCATCGCTCGCCAGTGTAACAGAAGCAAGGAACGGACAACCGGGGCTGCAGGGCACCCAAACGGCCACGTTCTCAGGTTTCTTTCAGTGTTATTGCAGGACTACAGTAGAATCCGACAAGAAAACATCCACATAGCACGGTCATAGTGTTGCCACGGGATGCCTTTCGCCTATGGGCGGCCTCGCTGGCGGCATCCCGGCCAACGCTCACCATGCAGCCGTGCCGCTTGCGGACAGCTCGACGACGATCGCCCGCGGCCCAACCGGTCGCGCCGCGCCCCGCCGCACGCCGTTCGCCGGAGACATGGCCGCACGAACCACAGAGGACTGGAGAAGCCGTATGTTCGTTCTGAAGAACGCTTGGGCAGAACTGATGCGCCACAAACTGCGCACGCTGCTGACCCTGCTCGTCGCATTGCTCGCCGCTTTCGGCACGTTGTTCGGCTGGTCGGTGCAGCAGGCGAACACCACGGCCACCACCACCGACCGCGAAGCCCTCGCCCCCGGCGCAATCGTACGCCTGACCGACGCACAGCAGGCCAAATACAACGGCGCCGACAAGACCTGGGTCAAGAACTACCTGTCCACCGAAGACTACAACAACTACTACGCGGTCGTCACCGCAAACTCGATCACGCTGTCCAACATCAACGCGTCATCGTCGTTCCCCGTACGCCAGACCAAAAACTCCGTACAAGCCATCGCCGGCACCGACGACCAGGACGCCAGCAAAACCGGCGGCGAACTCACCCTCAAATCCTTCACCTCCGTCGACACCGCACGCAACAACGACCTCGGCGCCTACACCGTCATCCAAGGCAAGCACCTGAGCTACTCCGGCAAGGCCCCCAAGGGCGCGCTCATCTCCAAGGCGCTCGCCGACAAGAACAACCTCAAGGTCGGCGACGAGATCACCGTCGCATCCCCGGCCGACGCGTCCAAGACGACGACGTTCACCGTGCGCGGCATCTACGAATACAACGACTCGACCGCGCCCGCCGGCCACGGCTCTGATGCGAAACTGTCGAAGGACAACCGCGACAACGCGATCTACGTCTCCTACTCGACCATGTACAACCTCAACTGGGGCAACGAAAGCGCGACCGACTGGAGCAAGCCGAACCTGAGCTACGTGTTCGAGTTCTCCAGCCTGTCCGACTACAACAAGTACGCGAAGAAGATCGCGTCGAAGATCGACAAGAAGCATGAGTTGGCCTCGCCGACCATCGAGGCGTACGAGAAGAAGACCGAGCCGCTGACGGCGCTCGCCTCGCGCATGGGCGTGGCCAACGTGGCCGTGCCGGTCGTGGGCGGCGTGCTGCTGCTGGCGCTTGTGCTGCTCGGCGTGGTCCGCCGGTCGGCCGAACTCGGCACTGCGCTGGCCTCCGGCGTGACCCGTGGCCGCATGGCGTGGCAGTTCATGCTCGAGGCGTTCTTCCCGGTGTTCCTCGGCCTGTTCGTCGGTCTGCTGGCCGCCGGATTCGGTTCCAAGGCGCTGGGTGCAGCGCTGGCGGGCGGCTATGCGACGCCGGTGACGAGCGCGATTGTGTGGCGTGCGGTCTGGACCGCGCTGGGTGTGCTGGTCGTGCTGATGATCGTGGCCGGGCTGCGTGCGGCGTTCTTCAAGACCTCGACGCTGTTCGCGGCGCGTGACGGTTGGGGCGTGACGGATGCGGCCGCCGCTGACGGGTCTGATGGGGCTGTCGAGTCCGGTTCGGCTGAAGGCGAGCCTGAATCGGCTGATAGTGAATCGTCTGAGTCCGGTTCGGCTGAGTCTGGTTCGGCTGAGTCCGCGGAGGCGACGGCATGAGCGCGACCGACGATATCGACAACGGCAACGTGACCGAGAATCACGAGATCGACATGACCGACGCAACCACCGGAGAGGAACCAACGATGACCGATACCGAATCGAAGGAACACGAGGACGACACGACCGCGGATGCCGTGGACGCCGCGACAGACGGTCAGGCCGCCGAGCCGATCGCAGACCAGTCTGCCGTTGCGGATGACGCCGCGACGGATGCCGCCGCCGAGCCGGCGCATCCGGCCGAACAGGTGCAGTTCAGCATCGTGTTCGATGACGACGACGAGCACGACGACGTCGCGGATCTTGCGGACGTAAGCGTTGCGGCCGACGGCGTGACTGATGCCGGGGTCGCCGATGCATCCGCGGCCTCGGCTGCCGGCTCGGCCGTCGCCGATTCTGCCGACGGAGCCGGCGCGGGCGAAGGCGAGGATGACGGCGTCGCTGCGGAAGGCGCCGCGACCGTCGCCAGCCACGACAGCGTGGCGGCCGAAAACGCTGCGAAGGTCGCGCAGACGCTGTCGCTCGGCAAGAAGGCGAGCGCTGCGGCTTCGGGCACTGCAAACGCGGACAAGAACACAGTCAAAGCCCCCGCCGCGCTGCGCCTGTCCGAACGGCTCGACAAGGAGCTCGGCGGTAACGCGGCCGATAAGGTGCTGCTCAAGTCGTACCCGTCGCTCGCGCTCAACAAGGTGACCGTCACCGACGGCAAGACCGGCCACAACACCCTCGATAGGGTGAGCGCCGACTTCTACGCCGGCCACATCTACGCGGTCAAGGTCGAATCCGACGACGAGCGCGTCGCGCTGCTGAGCGTGATGACCGGCATGACGCGTCCGAACGACGGCGCGGTCATGAACAAGAGCCTCAACGTGCTCGAGATCGAGCCGGGCGAACTGCGCGGCCATCGTCTCGGCATCATCCCGCAGCGGTACGCGGTGCGCGCCGACCTGAACGCCGAACAGAACGTGCTGTACGCGATGAACGCGTCCGGTCGCACGTTCCTGAAGCCTAAGCCGGTGATCGCGCGCGAACTGCTGCAGCGCGTCGGGTTCGACAGCGAGACGCCGAACACGGCCGTCGGCAAACTGCCGCTCGTGCAGCAGCGTCTGGTGGCGATCGCGCGTGCGATTTCGTGCGACGCGGAGGTGATCATCGCCGACGAGCCGACCGGCGGACTCGATGCGGACGAGAGCGTCGCCGTGCTCAAGACCCTGATCGGGCTGACCCACGGCGATCCGAAGCGCTGCGTGATCGTGGTCACCGGCGACGACGAGGTGGCCGAGGTCGCCGAACGCGTCACCTACCTAAGCGACTGAGCGGTTCTACCGGGCGTGCCGTCCGGGTTCTCTGGACATCCCTTCCCGGGTCCGCCGGGTATCCCTTCCAGGTCCGCTGGACATCCCCTCCCGGGTCCGCTGGGTATCCCTCCCGGGCTTACGGCCGTTTCCGCGTCCCGAACCGGCCGTATGCCCGGGGAGTGCGGTCCGCTTCGGTATGCCCATCCGGGCATACGGCCGTTTTGGATGCGGTATCCGGCCGTATGCCCGGGAGGGTTGTTGGTTTGCGGATTCCTTCCCGGGCTTACGCCCGTTTCTGTGCCCCGAACCGGCCGTATGCCCGGAAGCGGTCTCTGAGCACTGTCTCAGCGACCGCTTCCCGCTATTTTCATGGCTTTATACCGCTCATCGGTCTCGTATTCGGATTTTCGTCGTCGGGATATTCGGATTTTGGTAGTTGATATACTCGGATTAATGCTGTTGGGATATTCGGATTTTCGTCGTTGGGATATTCGGATTCGTGCAGTCGATGATGGTGGTCTGTGGAAAGGATATGCGGCATGAGCGGGAGAATCACGAGCGATATGACGCCGGACGGTTACCGTCCACGTATTGTCGACGAACAGATAGCCCGATATCAGCGGATCTTCGGCGCGATCGAAATCGCCGGAACAAAGTGGTGCGGCAAAACGTGGTCGGCCCGCGCCCACGCGGCCAGCATCACCTATGTGGACCGGAACAACAATCTATCTGCGGCCAAAGCTGATCCATCGCTGATGCTGCTCGGTGAACGCCCCCATGTCATTGATGAATGGCAGTTGGTCCCCGCGATCTGGGACGAGGTGCGGCATCGGGTCGATGACGACCATGGGGCAAAGGGGCAATGGTTGTTGACCGGCTCGTCCACACCTCAAGGCGCGCAGGGGCCGCAGCATAGCGGTGCGGGACGGATCGGGCGTATCAGAATGAGCCCGATGAGCTTGGTCGAATCGGGAATATCCTCCGGCGTGGTCAGTCTGAGGGGATTGTTCGAGCATCGCTTCGAGGCGGCGCGTAGCAGTGTCGACACGCGTGGACTGTTGGAAGCGGTCTGTCGCGGCGGCTGGCCGGAAGCGCATGATATGCCAGTGGCCGACGCGCAGATATTGATTCGCGAGTACCTTCGTCTGACGCTGACCGAGAGCGTGGCTCGGCTGGGCAAGAGCCCGGACATTGCTCAGCGGCTGATGGGATCATTGGCCCGCAACATCAGTCAGCCGGTCACCTTCCGCACGTTGAGGAAGGACATGTATGGTGCCGAGGAAAATCTCGATGATTTCGTTTCCGAACGTACCGTTTCCGAATATACGAAGATGTTCGAGGACATGTTCGTCATCGATCAGGTCAGAGGATGGGTGCCTCCGGCGCGTGATCCGAAACGATTGCAGACCAAGCCTCGCCGGTATTTCGCCGATCCCTCCATTGCGGCGGCTGCATTGGGTATGAATCCGAGTGCGTTGATCGATGATTGGCAGACCTTCGGCTTCCTGTTCGAGAACCTGTGCGTTCGTGATCTGCTGGTATATGCGCGAGCCCTGCCGGATATCGGCATGGAACCGGTGCGATACTACCATGATGATTCCGGTCTGGAATGCGATGCGATCGTCGAACTGGTCGATGGCCGATGGGGCGGCATCGAGATCAAGACCAGCGAAGATAAGGTGCCGGAAGCGAATGCGAGCCTATTGCGATTGAAGGAGAAGCTGCTGAAGAACCCTGGGGCGAGGGTCAAGGAACCGGAGTTTCTCGCTGTGCTCGTCGGTGTGGGAGAGTTTGCGTATCGGCAGGATAACGGGATCTACGTGATACCTGTGGGTGTATTGGGTGTGTGAGATGGTGATGTCGGGCAGCGGCGGTCTTTGACTACCTGTGCGGTTGTTCTAGCAGTAAACGGACGCTGAACGGGCCATCTGCGTCCGAATTCCGCTAGAATTTGGGAAATGCTAACGGTAAGCGGACGCCAGTAGGCAGAACAGCGTCCGCTTACCGCTAGAAGACGCCGGCTACTGATTGAATACGGCCCCATGACACGCCCGGATAAGACCACTAACCCCGAAACCACCACTGCGTCGGATGGGGCGGCAAAACGATGAAGACCCCGGAACGTGGGTTCCGGGGTCTTCATCCGATGGCTCCTGCGGCTGGGCTTGAACCAGCGACCGTCCGATTAACAGTCGGATGCTCTGCCAACTGAGCTACGCAGGAATATTTACGCGCTCCGAACGACTTGTTCCGTTCAGTGCAACGGAAGAAGAGAATACTCGGGTTCATCTCCCTGCGCAACTCGGCGTGTCGCGAGCAGTGGGGCCTCAGGCTGTTTCGCGCACACCTGAAGAAGCCGGTCCGCGTGAGGCCGGACGCAGACACGGTCAAGTACGCTGTTGCCGTCACCTGAAGAAGCCGGTCGCCGGTCGGCGGAGGGGCTGCCGTCATATTTGGAATTGGTCGTTGACGACCATGACAGCGGATGGTGATGTTCGCATGTGGTGATGATGTGATCGTCCATCGTCTATCGGAGTCTATCGGACGAGAGATATGGGTATGGTGGAGAGGGCGTGCGGCGGTTGAAGAAGATGTGATGATGGATCGCCGGTTGTGAAGCTTTCGTGAGGAGCATGGATGATGCGGTGGAAATCCGGAAAAGGTCGTGGAACGGTGGCTGTAAGCGTGGCAGTCGCCGCATTGGTATTGGCCGGATCGTTGACGGCGATGCCGGCGGTGGCGCTGACGGATACCGCGGTCGAGGACACCTCAACCGGTGATACGCCGGTCCTGAAGCTGGCCGACCAGCAGCCAATGAGCTCGGATGGCACATCCGGCACCGCCATGCCCGACAATCCCGATGCTGAACTGCCCCAGCAGGTCAGCGAGACCATACCGGATGACGCGACGGTCGTGTCGGAAGAACTGGCGGTGACGTCCGAAGGTGAAGTCAAGGATCTGGAGACCGGTCAGACCGTGACCGACGAGACGATCGTCGGCACACAAGACGCGCCGGCCGATCCGTTGGCGAAAACGGACGGTAAATCGTTCATCCCGATCGATGCGAGCGATGTCAAGGCCGCGGTCGCGGCCAACGGCGGCGACGCGAACGCGCCTGCGGCAACGGCAGAGGGCGACAACGCGGCGGTATCCGGCACCTCCGGAACCATCGCGGAAAAGACGAATCAGACCGCGCACGTCTACGCCGCATCCCTCGGCAACAATCAGTACGGCGCCCACTGGGGCACCTACAACGGATCCGCCGCGTTCTTCGAGGCGGACGGCACCCTGTTCGTCCAGCAGGCCAAGGGCGTGATCGACGTTTCCGAATGGCAGGGCACCATCGACTGGTCCAAGGTCAAGGCCGCCGGCGTGCAGGGCGCGATCATCCGTCTGAGCTTCGGCTACGGCGGTCGTCTGGACGCGCAGGCCAAGCGCAACGTGAACGAATGCAAGCGGCTCGGCATCCCCTTCGGCATGTACATTTATTCCTACGCCGAATCGGCGTCGGACGGCACCGAGGAAGGCAAGGACGTCGTCGCGAAACTCAAGCAGATCGGCGTCAGCCCGAGCGACCTGAGCTATCCGATGTTCTACGATCTCGAGAACTGGACCGGCACATGGGTCGGTCATAAGGCCCCTACCGATCCGAAGGTGTGGAACGGGGCAGTCAACAACTGGTACCGCCAGCTCAACACCGCCGGTTACGAGAACCTCGGCGTGTACTCCTACACCAACTATCTGAATACGGCGCTCAACACCACCAACATCCGCTCCAAGGCGCGCTGGGTCGCCAGCTACGGCGAGAAGACGAACTTCCCGTTCTCCACCAACGACCGAGGATGGCAATACACCTCGCAGGGCAAGATCAACGGCATCAAAGGCTCGGTCGATCTCAACGCTTTCGGCGTGAAGACGGTGGCCACCCACAAGCCGGCCGCTCCGGAACGTCCGGCGATCACCGTATATCGCGTCTACAACCGCAACAGCGGGCTGCACCATTACACGATGAACCGCAACGAGGCCCGCATGCTGGTGTCGCTGGGATGGAACGATGAAGGTGCCTCATTCAAGGTGGGAACTTCCGGTATCCCCGTATACCGCGAATACAATCCCAACGACGGCAACCACAACTGGACGATGAACAGCAACGAGCACAAACACTTGGTCAGCCTCGGATGGCATGATGAGGGCATCGCTTGGTACGTGTCCTCGTCCGACACCGTCAATGTCTACCGTCTGTACAATCCGAACAGCGGCGAGCACGTATACACGACGTCATACGGCGAGTACAAGGCGGTAGGCAAGGCCGGTTGGAAGCAGGAAGGTGTGGCCTGGAAGTCCCGTTAACGGACTTCTGGACTCCCGAAGAGCCCAGAAAAATCTATTGCAACTGCGCGATCGTATACGATACAGGACTGCTCTGGTCTTTCACTACCGGCAGCATCACGGTATCGTTGTCCATCGCGATCGCTGGGCGGGAATATCCAGGCGCGGAACCGAGTTTCTTCACCGTCTGCTGATCGAACCGGAATGCGTATATGTCGGCATTGTCCGCCTGTGAACCGGCTCCCCATACCAGCCAGTCGTCATTGAGAGAGGCAACAACGGTGGGTGTGGCCACATGCAGCCAGGCTACGGGCTTCGAGAAGTCCGAGTTCCACATGCCGATGTAGCTTTCCGCGTTCGTCTGGAGATCGGTCATCGCGATCGCGCGATAGGATGAGCTGGCCCAGACCCCGGTGATGCCCCAGGAATGGTCTTTACCCGAGATCGAGAATACAGTGTTCGATTTTCCTGTTTTAGACGAGTACTGATTCAACGACTGATATGCGACCTTGTCGTCGCCAAGGCTTCTCGCGTCGGAGGCGTACAGCACGCCGTCCGGCACAGCTGCAGGATAGCTGCCGTCGGCGATAGCTTCGGTGTTTTTGCCATCGAGCCTCATTTGCACGATCTTTGTCTTCCATGAGCCATCCTTGATGATATTGGATGCGAAGAAGGCGTTGTCCTCGTTGAACGTCGGCACAATATCGCCGTCGACGGTAGGGGTGTCCTCTCGCTGGTTCAGATCCTTTGCGGTGGCAAGCGTGACGGTTCCGCCATCGGCTGACCATGTCTGGATCCGCCAGTTGTCATAGAGCGTCTGTGCGCTTCCGTTGATGGTGGAGGATCGCCAGACGACCCGTTGCGCGTTGCCGGTGCCGTCCTGCGGTTCGTATGCGCCGGATGTTCTGGCCTGCTTCTGTTCCAGCGGTTTCGTGCCATCCGCGGAGATCATGGCCGCCACATAGGAGGTGATATCGTCGGGGGTGTTGGTGGACGAACCGAATGCCGTGTTTGCGTCGATCGGAATGGAACCGATGACCGAGTAGTCTCCTCCGAACGTCCATGCCCCGGACAGCGTGGCGTCCGTCGCCTGTTGGGAGGCGTCAATGACCGTGGTCGGCGCATCGGCGCCCTTGAATGAGAACGGCAATGACGAATTGTCCTGTTCTGCCGAGACATCATTGCTTGGATTGTCGGAATCGCCGTTGGACGGTGTCGCGGAGCCGTTATTCTGAGTGGTTGCGCTCTGGTTGCCGGGTTGGCCGGATGCCTGGTCCGATCCGTTGCCGCGATGGGTCAGATACAGGCCGAGCGCTGCGGCTATGACGATGATGCATGCCACAGCGCTCGCGATGACCGCGATACGGCGGCGAGCGGACGCCTTGGATTCATTATGGTTATCTGAAATGTTGCTCGCCATGTCGCGTCTTCTTTCATGAAATGGCCGAAGCGGTGCCTGTCTGGATGGTGGGTGATCGGTGCCGAGACCTTTACTCAGCGCGGGGTGATGATACCGGTGTGATCTGCGGTCATCGACACCTGAAGGAAGGTATCGTTGAGCCAGCGCAGATTGTACGTAGACTTGATCGGCGTCAGCGGATCCACAATGGTGACGTTGCCCGTGTACTGGTTGTAACCGTCCACCACGATCGCATGGTCGAACGTGGAATTCGGGTGACCGTTGAGGTGCGGGCCGCCGCGGCGCTCGCCTTCGACCAGCATGGGGGCGTAGCGTGTGTCATAGGAGCGACGCACGGCGTTGCGGATCGTATCGTAGGACGGGCTGGGGTATGAGGTGAAGGAGTCGCTGCCGACCCAACTGTTCATGCCCTTGGCGATGTCGTAGAACATGACGCCGTTCCACTGCATGTTCATGTACCGTGCCAGTGCGTCGACGGACAACGCGGTGCCGCTTGCGGAACGGGTGAAGTTGGCCGCGCGGAAGATCATGTATCCGGAGGTGGGGGCGCAGGTGTTATAGCCTTGGGCCAGCCAGGAGATGTTGTGGCTAAACACGGTCTGCTCGGACTTTCCTGCCGGGCCGACGCCGTACCAGGCCAGTCCTTCGTCCTTCCAGCCGGCCTTGACCAGCATGGTGACCTCGTTGCGGTTCAACGTGTAGTTGTGCGCGCCAGCCTTGGCGTTCTTGTTGTACTGGCGGTACAGCGGATACGCGCGGACTACGTCGGAGGAGTACCAGCCGATGCCTTCGTACTTCCAGCCCTTGCGGACCAGCATATCTCTCTCATGGCTGTTGATCGTGTAGTGGTGGTCGCCCGCGTTCGGATTGTACATGCGGTAGACGGGGGTCGTGGACTTGACCGGTGCACGCCAGCCGATGCCCTCGTAGCTCCAGCCCTTCTCCAGCAGCATCTTCCGTTCGTTGGTGTTCATCGTGTAGAAATGCTCGCCCGAGTTCGGGTTGTACATGCGGTACATGTCGACAGAGCCTTCGGACTTGGTTTTCTTCGCCTCGTTCGCGGTCTTGTTGGCGTCCTTACCGGTGACTTTGCCGTTACCGCCGATCCTCATCTGGATCTCATCGTCAGATTCGTCGTCGGTTGACTTGTTCTCGTCCGATGACGCTTCGTCGGACTGCTTGTCGTCAGTGGCGGCGTTCTTCTGCTCGCTTTTCTCGTCGGTGGACGCCTGCGGTTTGTCTGCCTGCTGTTTGTCTTCGCCGTTGACGTTCCCGGATTGCGTGCCGGTCGTGGCGGAATCTTTCTTGTCCGTGGCGTTCGCGTCACCTGACTGCTCGCCGGTTTCGGTCGTTGCGGATTCGGAATCGGACTTATCGGGCTCGTCGGTAGTACCGGACTGGCCGTCTTGCTGTTCCTGATCCGTATCGCTTGTTTCAGACTCATCCGAGGCCTCGCCATTGGCGGTCTGATCCGTCGTGGTGCCGTTGTCGTCGGCTGCGGAGGCATCCTGCTGATCGTCGGTCGTCGCCGTCTCGTCGGATTGCGCTTCGGTTTGGGTCTCGGCCTGATTGTCGCCGTCCGTCTCGGACTGCTGAACTGGAGCGGACGTCGTGCCGGAATTGGTGGCGGGCTCATCCGTCGGAGTGGATTCCTGCGCCCAGGCCGCCGGCGCGCAGGCGAACAACGCCGTTGCGCACAGTACGGCGGTAGTGGTCAAAATGCTGCGATGAACTCGATCCGTGCGTCGTGACGATCGCATGATACTTCTCTCCCTACTGCACATCGAACATGTCAGGTATAACCCTTCCGTTATAGCAGTTAAGGGGGTCTGAATGAACGTTTGGTGTCGCGGATAAGCGGATGCTGCGGCCCGTTCGGATAATGGCTATGCTGGTGAGCGGGCAAGAAGGAAGGGAGCCAGTGGCGATGTTTCGAATGATGAAGTTGCACGCGATGCGTGTGTTGGGATTGATGGTCGTCGTCGCGGTGTCGGTATTCATGCTGGCCGTGCCCGAAAGCGACGCGATGGCTGATTCCGGCGGCGTGCGTGATATGTACCGTCTGTACAATCCGAACTCGGGCGAGCACTTCTATACCGCCGACGGCAATGAGCGCAACAGTCTGGTGAATGTTGGGTGGACGTATGAGGGCATCGGCTGGCGTGCGCCGGTGAAGTCGAGCGTACCGGTCTACCGTCTGTACAATCCGAACGCGGGCGACCACCACTACACGTTGAACAGCTATGAACGTGATTCGCTTGTACGGGCCGGATGGCGGTACGAGGGCATCGGCTGGTATTCGTCGGACACGAACCGTGCGTATCCGCTGTACCGCCAGTACAATCCGAACGCCAAATCGGGCGCACACAACTACACGTTGAACCGCAACGAGGTCACCATGCTGGTCAAGGCTGGCTGGAAGGACGAAGGACTGGCCTGGTACGGCGTCGGAGGAGGTGCCGCCGCGCCACAGCCGCAGTACCGGCGCTCGTCCGGTGGGGCCTACCCGAATCTCGGCGCTATTGCGAACCTCAACATCGACGTGTCCATTGCCGATCAGCGAGTGTATGTGAAGAGCGGGCCGACCGTGGTCTACACGATGATCGCGTCCACCGGCATGAACGACGCGACGCCGCGCGGCACGTTCCGTATCGGTGATCGTGGAGGTTCCTTCTATAACGCGTCGGAAGGCATGGGAGCCAATTACTGGGTCGCGTTCGAACCGACGAACATGTATCTGTTCCATTCGGTGCCGACCGATGTCGCCGGCCGTTACATCGTTTCCGAAGGCAACAAGCTCGGGCATCCCGCATCCCACGGCTGCGTACGTCTGAGCATTCCCGACGCGCAGTGGTTCTATGGTGTTCCGCGTGGCACTGTGGTCAACATTCACTGACCGCCTATAATGAGTTCTTGGAGCAATCATCGTGGATTCTCCGAAGAGATCATAATGGAGGCAAAGGAGAGAACATGAAGAACATCATGCGTCGTGCGTTCGCGGCAATAGTCGCGATGCTGATGATGTGCGCGTCGTTCGTGGCACTGCCGTCGAGCGCGATGGCCGATACCGGCGGCGTGCGTGACATGTACCGTGTGTACAACCCGAACTCTGGCGAGCACTTCTACACCGCCGACAGCAACGAGCGCGATCATCTGACCGGTCTTGGCTGGAAGTACGAGGGCATCGGCTGGAAGGCTCCGGTCAAGTCGAGCGTGCCGGTCTATCGCATGTACAATCCGAACGTCGGCGACCATCATTACACGATGAACGCCAACGAGCGCGACATGCTGGTCCGCGTGGGCTGGAAGTACGAGGGCATCGGCTGGTATTCGTCGGACACGAACCGTGCGTATCCGCTGTACCGCCAGTACAATCCGAACGCCAAGGTCGGCTCGCACAACTACACGTTGAACACCAACGAGCGCGACATGCTCGTGCATGCTGGATGGAACGATGAAGGCCTGGCATGGTACGGCGTCGGCGGTGGTTCCGCGGCCCCTGCCCCATCCCAGCCCAGCCAACCCGCGGAGCCGTCCGAGCCGTCGGTGACGGGTCGCGTCATCACCCCGGGCGCGTGGTGCAAGAAGTCCGAAGCCGGCGAGAAAGGCGTGAGCAAGACTGGCGAGCAGTATGTCTGCGCCTACCATGACGGTAACAAGATACCGCACTGGTACCCGGCGAACTGACGACGATGGAATGAAGTAGTAGGGCGGCAATCGCGAGATTCCGCCCTATTGCCATGAAAGGGCTCAGATGATCACGAAGATGGCTCATGCCGTCCACAATGTCCGGGAACGATACGTCATCATCGCGGCGATCCTGTCGATTCCCAACCTATGCTGTCTCTACGCGGCATGGCCGGGATTCATCCAAGCCGATCATCAGGCCACCATCACCGGCATCGTCACGGGGGAGCCCTCGCAGTGGCATTCGCTGATGTGGGGATACCTCGCCGTGCCGTTCATGTATTTCACGCCGTCGTACGGCTTCTACGGATTCGTGCAGATCGCGTGTTTCGTTGCGGCTGTCACATTCTCGCTGTATCGGCTGGAGAGGCTCGGATTGTTGTCCGGGAAGGCGTGCATGATCGCGGCGGTGCTGTTCGCGCTGTGTCCCACGTTTCTGATGTACAACCTGCTGTACAGCTCGGATCTGATGTTCGCCTATGCATTGCTGGCGCTTACGGTGATGTTGGTCGAACTGTGCATGACACGTGGCGAGGTGCTGGGACGACGCTGGTTCGTCGTGTCGTTCGGTTTGCTGCTGCTGTTCGCGTTCGAGCTGCGCAAGAACGCGGCCCTGGTCATCGTGTTCGTGTTCATCGCGCTCATGATCCGATATACGGCGATGCGTGTGCGCATCGTGTCTCTGTTCGCCGCCATTGCCGCGGCGATCGTGGCCTTGAACCTGCTGTTCGGCGTGGCGCTACAGGCCCAGCCGTCCCCCTCGCAGGAGATGCTGTCGGTTCCCGCACAGCAGATAGCCCGGGCCGTGCGCGACGATGGCGACATTCCGCAGTCCGCCGCCGCGGTCATCGATACGGTCCGAAGCCGGGAGGATTGGAAGAACCTCTATGACCCCATCACAGCGGATCCGGTCAAGGGCGGCACGGCGTTGACATCCGACTTCGTCAAGGCGTGGTTCGAGATCGGCATCCGCAATCCCCGGTCCTATGTCCACGCATATCTCGACATGATGTATCCGTTCTGGCAGCTCACTCCTGACGCGGGGAACATCATGATCGGCATTGATTTTTCCAATCATGACGAACTGACCATCGGCACATGTAGGAACGCGTGTCGCAGCGGGTATGTGGAACAGTTCTCGACGAAGCAGACCGGGGCTCAGGGCTTCTTTTCTGGCATCTACTACCGTATCGCCGGCATGCGGCTTCCCTTGGTGGCCGACATCATGAATTTCGTGTTCTTCAATCGCGCGCTGCCCTTGTGGACGATGGTCATTGGTCTGTGCGTCGCGGCACGCAGACGTAAGACCAACGATTACATGACAGTGACGATACCTCTGTACGCGACGCTGCTGTCGCTGCTGTGCTTCGCGCCGGTGCCGATGTTCCGGTATTCGCTGCAAATGTACTATCTGCTGCCGGCGGTGCTGCTGTATCTTCGCCGTGTGACAGTCGGCAGGGCCGAATCGTCACTGGTTGCGCAGACGTTGCAGCAAGGCGAACCTGTTTGATTCAAGAATGAACGTTTTGCGGTTGTTCTTGGCGATGACGTCAAGAATGATGCCCGTTACGATGAGCAGCAGTCCGGCGATCACCAGCATGACTGCACCGATCAGCGTCGGGAAATGCGTGACCAGGCCGGTCTGCCAGAATTCGACCAGCACGGAACAGCACAGGACAAACCCGACCAGCCCCACCACGAAACCACTTCCCGCGAAGAACGGCAGCGGCTTGTACTCGCGGATTAGACGGAAGATGGTGTTGATCACCTTGATTCCGTCGCCGACCGTGTCGAGCTTACTGACGGAGCCGACGGGTCGATCGCGGTACTGGATGGGCATCTCGTACAGACGCAGGTTATTGTTCAGCGAATGGATGGTCATTTCGGTCTCGAGCTCGAAACCCCGAGAAAGTATCGGATACGTCTTCGCGAACGTGAAGGTGAACGCACGGTATCCGGTCATGATATCGGTCACGTCCGCGTGAAACAGATTGTTGATCGAGCCGCGAACCAGACGGTTGCCGAAATTGTGGAATGGACGCTTGTTCTCCTTGAAATACGTGGAGCTCAGACGATCGCCGATGACCATGTCGTAGCCTTCAAGCAGCTTGGCGATCATGGCCGGGGCGGCGTCTGCCGGATACGTGTCGTCGCCATCGGCCATGACGTACACGTCGGCATCGATATCCTCGAACATCGCGCGGATGACGTTGCCCTTGCCCTGACGCGGCTCCCTGCGCACGATCGCGCCTTCCGCGGCGGCGATCTGCGCGGTTCGGTCGGAGGAGTTGTTGTCGTACACGTAGATGCTCGCATCGGGCAGGCTCTCGCGGAAGTCCCTGACGACTTTGCCGATGGTCTGCTCCTCGTTGTAACAGGGCAGCAACACCGCGACTTCCGGGGACTGTTTGGAAACCATGACGTGCATCCTTCTCTCGGTGAACCTGCGCAGCTCAGTATACCGCGCGACGCGGCATTTCCGTCTCGCCTCATAAGGCCGCCGCGGACGGGGAACGCCGCCTTGCTATGATGCAGGAATAGGTCCACAGGGTATGTCGTTGAAGGAAAGGCGTCGCTTGGGTATGCGCAGACTCCGGAAAGCCATTGATGTATACGGAAGGGAAGCGCTCGCGATATTGGTGGCGATGGCGGCGTCCGCCAGTCTGACCGCGGTCTCGCCCCGGTTTCTGAGCCTGTTGTTTCATCTGGACAGCATTGATACGACTCGGTCGGTCGTCATCATTCGTTTTCTATGGTTTGCGATGCCGGTGTCATTGCTGTGTTTTTTGTTGTTCTGCGGGCCCCGTCGCACCGGCGAATGGCTGCACCGGTATCGGTGGGCCATCGGGGCCGCGCTCATCGCTGTAGCGGTGTTACTGAATGTCAGCGGGTCGTCGTTGGGTATGTGGGACGATTGGCTTGGCCATGACATGTCGCAAGGCGTCGTGTGGGGCACCCCGCGCAGCATCCGTTCGGACGAATACATCGTCGGCACTCCGCTCGCGTTCTCGCAGGCGTACAACGACTACGGATACTTTAATGCTCTGTTCGGCAACAAGTCCGCCGATATGTTCATCATCAAAGACGCTCCCGTCATCACGTGGGCGGAGATCTTCCGTCCGTTCCACTGGGGATACCTCGTATTCGGCAGCGCCCGTGGACTGGCGTTCTATTGGTCGGCTCGCCTGGTCGTACTGTTCTTGACGGCGTATGAGTTCTTCCTGTGCATTGTCAATGAGCGCGTCGATGGCGTGCGGTCCGAACAGGTGAAGCATAAGGGCGTGGCCTGTCTGGGCGCATCCTTGATCACGTTTGCGCCGTTGACGCAATGGTGGTTCGCGGTGAACTCCCTGCCGGAGATGCTGATCGCCGTGTTCACGGCCATCGTATGCTTCGATCGGTATTTGCTTGACCCGCGTTCCAGCAGGAGGGCGGCGTACCTGGCGGTAATCTGCGGATGCGCTGGTATGTACGTTTTGTCGTTGTATCCGGCTTGGCAGATCACATTGGGATATGTGCTGGTGATGCTCATCGCATTCACGATCGTGCGCCGCTGGTCGCACATCCGCATATGTGCCGTCGACATCGTGGTCATCATGGGAGAACTGCTGCTGTTCGCCGGCATCATGGCCACGGTCGTCGTGTTGTCGTTCGATACGATTCAGTCGACGATGAGCACGGTATATCCGGGGTCGAGGAAGTCAGTCGGTGGCGGGTACCAGTGGCCGCAGCTGTTGTCGTCGACGGCGACCCTGATGCTGCCGTTCAAGGAATTCGTGGTGAAGAAGGGCGTCGCCCTGAATACGGTCGAGATCTCGCTGTTCGTGGACCTGTTTCCGATTGGCATCGTGCTGTCCGTGATCAATATGGTAAGGGTCCGCAAGGCGGACGTGCTGAGCATCCTGCTGATCGTGGTCGTGACGATACTTGCCGTGTTCATGTGCGTCGGGTTCCCGCTGTGGCTTTCCTCGGCGCTGATGCTGACGGCTGTGCCATCAGGGCGCGCCATGGTGGCTTTCGGTGTGGCCAATATTATCCTACTGGTGCGTGCGGTGGCGCAACGGCAATGGCATTTGCCCGCGGTGTGGATCATCCTGATCGGCATCGCTTACACCGCCGCCGACATATGGGGGGCGCACCGGGTGTATTCGGTGTATATGGATCTGCCGGCCTGTCTGGTATGCCTTGCCCTCTGCGTCATGCTTGCAATGTCGGTGCTTCCGCACCAGGTCGCCGTGCGATCTGTGGCAATGATCGCGTCCGTGGCGGTGCTGTTCGTATCTGGCATGTCGGTCAACCCGGTGCAGCATGGCACCGCGCCGCTGACCGGGCAGCCGATGGTCGCTCAGGTACGATCCGTGCAGCAGAACGATCCCGGCATGTGGGTGACGGATGGCACGGACAGCGCGATATTGGCCAACCTGCTGGTCGCCAACGGAATCCGCACATTGAACGCGTTGGAGGTGACTCCTGATATGGGCACCTGGCGCAAGCTCGATCCCGACGGTGCTCAGGAAAAGATATACAACCGATACGCCTATATCTCCGTCAACCTTGAACAGGACGCGCAACAGACGTTCCAGCTGATCTCTCCGGATATGTATCTGCTTCGCGTTTCTCCCGCTCAGCTGAAATCGTTGGGAGTCTCCTACATTCTGACGGACAAGGATCTGACTGCACAGCGGTTCGACGGATATGCGTTCGAGCAGGTCGGGCAAACGATCGACGGGCGTACGCCTTATCGGATCGTAAAGCGATGAGCCGTACCCCCGGTGCTTCTCCAATCCGGCAGGTAATGTTGATGTTTGGCTGATAGAACATACGGTTTCGCTGTGTTTGAGGAGTTGTGTCTGTGAATAACATTCTGGAGATTTTCACGAGGAAAAATCGTCTGCTGCTCAGTGCCATGGTCAGCACGGATTTCAAGCTTCGATACCAGCAGTCAGCCCTTGGGTACCTGTGGTCGATCCTAAAACCGCTTATGCTGTTCACCATCATGTATATGGTGTTCGTGCGGTTCCTTAAGTTCGGCGCCGACGTACCGCATTTTTCTGTCGGTTTGCTGCTTGGCATCATCATGTGGAACTTCTTCAATGAGGCGACGACCGGTGGCATGTTGTCTGTTGTCAGTCATGGCGATCTCATGCGTAAGATCAACTTCTCCCGTTATACGGTCACATTGTCCGCCATCGCCAGCGCTCTCATCAATTTCGGCATCAACTTTGTGGTGGTGCTCATCTTCGCGCTTATCAATGGCGTACAGCTGCGTTGGTCGGCGTTCCTGGTGATTCCGATCTTTCTCGAGCTGGCGGTATTGTCCACCGGTATCGCGTTCTTTCTTGGTGCGTTGTTCGTTGATTTTCGCGATCTTAACCCGATCTGGGAGGTCGTAATGCAGGCTGGATTCTACGCCACCCCGATCATCTACCCGATCTCCTTGGTCACCGTACAGGCCGGGCCAATGGTGTCCAGACTCATGTACTTTAATCCGATCACACAGATCATACAGGATGCTCGCCATGTGCTCATTGCGCCGGAGAACCCGACGGTATGGCAAGCGTATGGCCACCACTGGGTCGGCCTGGTGCCGGTGGCACTGTGCATATTGATTTTCGTTGGCGGCTTGCGATTCTTTACCATCAAGTCCGAGAATTTTGCCGAGCTGGTATGACGGAAAGGAGCAATCGCAATCATGCCGAATAACACGTTGCCCGACAACGTTGCACTGCGCGTCACCGACGTTACCAAGGACTTCCGTCTGCCCACCGAGCGCACGAGCACGCTCAAAAGCGCCCTGTTCAGCCTTGTGCGCGGCACCACCGGCTACAAGATGCAGCACGTGCTCAAAGGCATCTCCTTTGAGGTCAACAAAGGGGACTTCTTCGGCATCGTCGGCAAGAACGGCTCTGGCAAGTCCACGCTGCTGAAGATCATCTCCCAGATCTACACGCCGAACTCGGGTAGCGTGCAGGTCAACGGCAAACTCGTGCCGTTCATCGAACTCGGTGTCGGTTTCAACCCGGAACTGACCGGACGCGAGAACATCTACCTCAACGGCGCGATGCTCGGCTTCAGCCACGAGGAGATCGACGCGATGTACGACGACATCGTCGCCTTCGCCGAGCTCGAGGACTTCATGGAGCAGAAGCTCAAGAACTACTCGTCTGGCATGCAAGTGCGACTGGCGTTCTCCGTGGCCATCAAGTCGAAAGGCGACATTCTCGTGCTCGACGAGGTGCTTGCCGTCGGAGACGAAGCGTTCCAGAAGAAGTGCCAGGACTACTTCTTCGAAGCCAAGCGTGAAAAGAAGACCATCATTCTCGTCACTCATTCCATGGGCGACGTGCGCAAGTACTGCAACAAGGCCATCCTTATCCAGGACGGTAAAATCACAAAGATGGGCAAGCCCGACGAGGTCGCCAACGCATACTCGAACATGTTCCTCGAAAAGCAGCAGCAGGTCGTCGTCGAGACCAACAAGAAGGTCGAACTCGAAACCGGCAACGGCATCAAGTTCGATTCCATCAACGTCACCATAGACGGCAAGGAGCGGCAGCTCATCGACATCAACGAGGACTTCGTTGTCACCGCGAACATCGAATGCGAACGCGACATCGAGGACGGTGTTTTCGCGATCAATCTGATCGATCAGGAGGGGCGCGTGTCCGTGGCCACGTCCACGAAGGTCAAGGACGAGCATATGACGTTCAGCAAGGGCAGACATCAGGTGCGCTTTGAGATCGAGAATGTGCTACCTTACGGCGACTATCACATCAACATCGCCGCCGCGTCCGGCTACGAGCTGCTGCTCAAGCAGGAGAACGTGTACAAGTTCGGCGTGAAGAAGGACCGCTTCTACAATCAGGTGCTCACGCATCCGCATGTGGACATCATCGTGGACTGACCAGACGACAGGCGGGAGATACCGATGGGATCGTTGACTCGAGAGCGGACCTTGTTCGCCGCGCGCCGCGTCCTGATCACGCAGAGCGTGCTGGCGAACATCGGCGGTAGCGAGGTGCAGGCAGTTGAGCTGGCGCGCTTCTTCCGCAGTCGCGGCGCGGACGTGACGTTGTTCGCGTGGCAGGTCGACGATCCCATGCGTTCGATCGTCGAGTCCGAGGGCTTTCGCGTGACGTTACGGTTCGATCCCGCCGCCGATAGGCTGCACGTGGCCGATTTCGACGTGATTTGGGTGCAGCACGAGGTGTTGCCCGAGTCGGTGATCCGTGACCTTGCCCGAAGCGCCGACGACATCGGCGATACTGCTGCCGGCGGAGTCGATGTGCCGGCCATGCCGGGGGAGCGCTCGCGGTGCCGTTTCGTGTTCTCGCATATGTCGCCGTTCCGCGAGCTGTACATGGAGTTTCCGTATCTGCGCGGCTTGGAGCCGTCCGTCGCGTCGATGAGCGTGTTTAATTCGGCGGAGACGTTGGAATCGCAGTCCGAGTTCCTGCCGTCGGACGATGCGCGCGTGATGGTGTATCCGAATCCCGCTCCACTGGAATACGCTGACTGCGATCCGGTCGATACCGATGAGACATGCGACGGCGGACATTCCGGTCTGCGTCGTGTTCTCGTTGTGTCGAACCACGCTCCCGGCGAAGTGGTCGCCGCAATGAACGAATTGGCCGCACGCGGCTGCCAGGTCGACTATCTGCGCGAGGTCGCCGCCGTGGACGGTGGCTCACGCATTACGTCGGTCGATCTGCTGTCGCGTTACGACTGTGTGGTCACGATCGGCAAAACCGTGCAGTACTGTCTGGTCGCCGGCATCCCGGTGTACGTGTACGATCATTTCGGCGGTCCGGGTTATCTGAACGACGACAATCTCGAACTTGCGAACCATTACAACTTCTCCGGCCGTATGAAACCGTATTCGCGCTATCTGACCGAGGCGCGTAACCAGGCCACCGGCGTGCGTGTCACGGACACGGGTGCATTGGCCGACGACATCCTCGACGGCTACGATCGGGCCCGCTTGTGGCAGCGTGCGCATCGCGCCGAATTCGTGAAACGGTACGGCATCGCATCGGTTATGGACCGGTTGTTCGCACGCATCGACGCCGAAGCATACGAACGCCCCGCTTTGAGTTCTGACACGATCGCTTACCTGACCCAAGCGCAGCGCACGTACGCCGACTTCACTGTCGAACGCCGCGACCTCATCAAACCAGACCGGGACTTCTACGCGCAGCGCGCGCAGGTGTTTGCCTCGGACGACGGCATGTTCCATGTGAGTGGGCTCGTTCAGTCCTTGCCGCTCACCAAGCAGATCTCGTTCGAGATCGATCCCGAAATCGCCGGCCACATTCGCATCGACTATGGCGAACGCCCCTGCACGGTCAGCGGGTTTACGGTCGAAGACGTTGACCGCGCTCAGATCCGGGTCGAATCGAACGCGTTCCATGAAGCGGACGACGAGTATGTATTCCTTTCTGGCGACCCGCAGATCCTGCTGACGTTGCCGCCGGAACGCACTGGCACGGTGACCGTGCGGGCCACGGTGCTGAGTATGACCTCGTCGGGGCCTGTGATTGACCACATGCTTGACCGCATGCGCCAACGGGACGCCCAGCGCGCTGAGAACAGTGCGCTGCTTGAAAGCCGGCTGGCCGAAGCCGAACGGCACGCCGAACTGGCCGAACGGCATATACGGGACATCGAGGAGTCGAAATGGTGGAAGCTCGGAGAGTGGCTGCGCGCCGCGCTTCACAGCGTCAGGAAGAGTAAGTAGGAGTAGGTATGTACGTCATTCTGGACAACTACAGCTACCGCGCCGAAGTGGAAAGCTGCACCACGGATTTTCGCACGGCCGCAGATGGCATGCGCATCGAGGAATGGGTGCTGCGCGGTTGGTCCCTGGATCTGGTGCGCAAACGGGCGCTTGAAATCGTGCTGCCCAAAGGCACGAACGGCACGATCACGTCGCTGCCGAGGCAGGACGTGGCTCGACAGTTCGACTTCGACGATGAGAACGACATCGGCTTCGAACTGCACGTGCCGAAAACGGATACAGCGTTTGACATCGTCTTCCGTGAATCCGCAGGCGACGTCACGCAGACGCTCGACCTGACGGCCATCAACGACTCCTTCGAGCGTCAGAAGAAGGAGGACGTCGAGCGTCGACTCATCCGCATCGCCGCGCAGCTGCTCACGGCCGAAGGCTGGCGCAAGGCCGCGCAGAAAATCAACGACCGCATCCATCCTCCCGTCGACTATTACAGTCAGTGGATTAAGGACAACGAACGCGGCACCGCGGCGCAGGCCTCCGCCGAACAGCGCGACTTCACCATCAAGCCGCTCGTGTCCATCGTTGTGCCCGTGTACAACGTCGAAGAACGCTGGCTGCGACGGTTCGTTGAATCCGTGCAGCAGCAGTGGTACTCGAACTGGGAACTGTGCATCGCCGACGACCATTCCAGCGCCGCGCACGTGCGTCCGGTGCTCGAAGAGCTGGCCGCTGCCGACAAGCGCATCAAGGTCACGTTCCGCACCGAAAACGGCCGAATCTCCGAAGCGACCAATTCGGCTATCGCATTGGCGACCGGCGACCTTGTCGGCTTCATGGACAACGACGACGAACTCGCCCCGCAAGCTCTGCACGAGATCGTCAAGGAACTTAACCATCATCCGGACACTGATTTCTTCTACACCGACGAAGACAAGATCTCCGAAGAAGGTCAGCGCTTCGACCCGTTTTTCAAGCCCGATTGGTCACCGCACCTGCTGCTCGGCCACAACTACATCACCCATTTCACCGTGGTCTCCCATGACCTGCTGAACAAGGTCGGCCCACTACGCTCCGAATTCAACGGTAGCCAAGACTACGATTTCGTACTACGAGCCACTGAGCAGGCCAAGCGCGTCGTGCACATCCCGCAAATGCTCTACCACTGGCGCACCATCGCCACGTCGGTCGCAGGTAATCCCCGCAGCAAAATGTACGCGTACGAGGCCGGTCGCCGCGCAATCGAAGCCGCATACGAGCGTCGCGGCATCACTGCCACGGTGACCATGCTTGACAATCTCGGCACGTACAAAAGCGACTTCTCGCATGCCGACACGCCTCGCGTCGGCATCATCATGGCCGGATACTCGGCCGACGGAGCCGAGCGCATCAAGCGCATCACCGACTATCCGCAGTGCGACTTCATCAACGCGGTCACCACCGACGTGACGGAATACATCAAGCAGAGCAACACCGAATATGTCGTGTTCCTCAATGGCATTCAGCCGGACAACGGCAGATGGCTGAAGGAAATGCTCAACTTTTTCGCCGATCCGACCATCGGCGTCGTGACCGGCAAAGTCGTCACGCCGCAGCAGCGTATCGTCAACGTGGGCGTCACGCTGCGCGCACTGCGCTCTAGCGACCCATTCGAGGCCCGCGGCGACCTCGACACCGGCATCGGCTACTACTTCCGCACCGTGCTGCCGCGCGACATCTTCTCCGCCACCGAAGACTGTCTCGCCACGCGCGCCGCCGACTTCCTCAGTCTCGGCGGATTCGACCGATCTCTGGCGGACGGACTGCGCGGCATCGACTATTGCGTACGACTGCACGCCGCCAACGGCCGTACCGCACTGTTCGACCCGTACGCGCTGTTCCGCGACTCGCGCAAGCAGCCGCTCGATATCGCACAGCACGACATCCGCGACTACTGCTCCGTGCACAAGCATCTTGTCGATCCGTTCGCGGCCGCATACTATCCGCCAAGCAAACACGACGGCAACGCCGCCCCCGCATATGGTGTCACGTATTCGATTGATGAATTCACCTGCGAGCATGGCGACGGCGAAGACACACTGACCGTGCGCGGCTGGGCCGCCGACCTCAACAGCAACGACGAGGTCGACGTCGCCGTGCGGGTCAACGATAAGGACATCGACGCGGACATCACCCGCTCGGTGCGCTTCGACGTCAGCCACATGCTCATGATCCCCGAGAAAACGCAGGTCGGCTTCGATCTCACATGTACCGTCAAGCCGGGAGACAAGGCGGAACTCGTGCTGGATGCTTCCGCAGATAGCAAGACGATCCTGCTCGACGACAGTGTGAAAGTGGCCCAGGCCAAAAAGCGCTCGCCGATCTACAAGCTGGCCCGCGCCGCATTTCGCGCGGCTCGAGATCGCAAGGCCATCCTGCGGTTCGTGCGCGATCGCTACATCCGCCCGCAGCAGGAACGCAAGGTCTACCTTGACCACATCGCAGCGACCGAACGCTACGACGAGGCCGCGGTGCGCGCCGACATCGCCGGCTTCGTGCACAGGCCGCTGCTGTCCATCGTCGTGCCCGTGTACAACGTCGAACCGCAGTGGCTCAAGCGTTGCGTCGAATCCGTGCAACAGCAGTATTACACGAACTGGGAGTTGTGCCTGGCTGATGACTGCTCTACTGACCCGCGTGTGCGCCCGATGCTCGAGCAAATCGCCACGTCCGACCCGCGCATCAAGGTCACATTCCGTGAGAAGAACGGCCATATTTCGCGCGCAACCAATTCGGCACTGGAAATCGCAACCGGTGACTACGTGGTGCTCATGGACAACGACGATGAACTGCCGCCGTTTGCACTGTACGAGGTCGCCAAATGCGTCAACGAGCATCCCGACGTGGACCTTATCTACTCCGACGAGGACAAGATCGACGCGCATGGTCACCGCAGCGACCCGACGTACAAGCCGGACTGGTCGCCTGACCTGCTGATGAGCACCAACTACATCAGCCATCTAGGAGTATATCGGCGTTCCATCGTCGAGGAGCTCGGCGGATTCCGATCCGGCTACGAGGGAGCACAGGACTACGATCTCGTGCTGCGCTTCACCGAGAAAACCGACAAGACACGCATCCGGCACATCGCCAAAGTGCTCTATCACTGGCGCATGCTGGCTACGTCCACCGCATCCGACCCGCATTCCAAGAACTACGCATTCGTCGCGGGCCGCAAGGCGCTCGAATCGGCGCTGGAACGCCGCGGCATTGCCGGCAAGGTCGTCATGTCCGAGCTCAACGGTATCTACGACGTCGACTATGACATAGCCGACCCGGCGCTCGTGTCCGTGATCATCCCCACCAAGAATGGCTACGACAACATTGAACGCTGCATCACATCCATTCTCGACAAAACCACGTATCCGAACTACGAAATCATCATCGCGGACAACGGCAGCACCAACCCGAAGATGTTCGACCTGTACGAGCAGCTCGAACGCCGGGCCGGCGATGAGCATCCGATTCGCGTCGAAAGCATCGATATCCCGTTTAACTTCTCGCGCATCAACAACATAGCCGCCAAGAGCGCGCGAGGCAATTACCTGTTGTTCCTCAACGACGACACGAAGGTGATCGCGCCTGATTGGATGGGGACGATGGTGAGTCTGTGCCAGTTTGATCGTGTCGGTATGGTCGGAGCGAAGCTGAGCTACCCAAACAACCGCATTCAGCATGCCGGAGTGGTGCTTGGCCTTGGCGGCGTGGCCGGCCACGTGCTTGTCGGTACGCCGCGCAACTGGATCGGTCGCTATGGACGTCTTATGGAGAACGCGAACTATTACGCGGTCACCGCAGCCTGCTGCATGATTAAGACCGGCGATTTCTGGGCGGTGAACGGTTTCGACGAATCGTTTGATGTGGCATACAACGATGTTGACCTATGCATTCGTGTGCATGATCAGCTCGGCAAAGACAATGTGATGGCGCATCAGGCCGAACTGTTCCACTTTGAGTCAGTTACGCGTGGCTATGATACGAAAAGTCAGCAGAAACTGGAACGCCTCGAGCATGAATCTGACCGAATGCGCAAGAAGTATGCGACGATCATCAATAACGACCCGTATTATAATCCCAACTTGACGCGAATAGGTGGGGATATGGGCATCCGTAGGGGATGACGATGATGTTCTGATGTAATGGGGAAGCCGAAGAGGCACTGCTTTCGACCTTCCCATTACATCAGGGCTTACAGCGCATCAAATGATATTTTTAATCCTGCGATCGTAGATATGCTTTTCTATGAGCCTAATGCGGTACAACGAGAAGCAAATGCATCGTTGCCATGGTGCTAGCGTTGAGATCAGTCCCCGTATGGTTTGCATATCCGTATGGCATATTCGCTGATTGTCAGGTTGCATTGCATCCGGGGCATGGGCTGCCTCGTGATGCTGCTCAATCATGATGTAATAGCTGCGAGCAGGCGTGATGCCGCGGTCCAGAGCATACCGGAAGTTTGCGATGCCGGCCTGCACGTTGTCATGGAAGAACGCTGCTCCGGCCTCTTTGTGCGTCACCGATCCTGCCGATTGCAACCAGTTGTAGAGATTCACGTCGATATCGGCCACTTTGTTCATGCGCGAGTACAGTTCTCCGGAAACCATCACATCCTGCGCATACATGCCTTCGGGGAACCGCAGGCCATCCCACAGCTTTCGCCGATACAGCCGGCACCAGTTCGCCTCGTTGAAATACCGCGCTTCGGTATTGCGCCCGAACACGTCGCCCAGCATGCGCAGGGTTTTGCAGAACACCGTCTGATAGGCGAGAAGCGGATTGCGGAACACGGTGATCCTCTTTGGTTCGTCCGCACCGATCGCGGCCTCCCGAGCCACGGTCTCCAACTGCGATACGCCGAACTGGCGCCAACGCGCCTTGCTCATATCGGCGCCGGTCGATTCGAGCGCGTGCAGCAGCAGCTCGATGTTCCGCCTGTCGAGGATATCGTCGTTGTCCACGAACGCGATGTAGTCACCGGAAGCGGCGTCCAGTCCTGTGTTTTGGGCTTTGGCGATGCCGCCGTTGGGCTGGTGAATGACCGTCACTCGTGGATCGGCTGCCGCGTATTCGTCGCAGATTGCCGGCGATGAGTCTGTCGCACCGTCATCCACGAGAATCACCTCGAGGGTGCGATGGCTCTGCGCAAGGACCGAGTCGACGCAATGGCGCAGATATCGTTCCGAGTTGTACACCGGAACGATGATCGAGACAAGGCTGTTGGCGGTCATGGACGAGGACTTCCTAGGTCGCGTTGTACGGTTATCGACTGTTCCAGTATGTCACAGACTCGCAGGATGTCACTTCGACGCGACCGTGAAGAAATCGGTATCGTCAAGATATCCCTTACCGGCGGTCATATCGTATTGGACCAGTTCGTAATCCGTGATGAGTCTCCTGGCCTTGCTGGAAAGATCCTTGTACCGCACGGGATTGCCTTCGGAGTCCAGATAGATGGTGGAGGAGTCGTCTCCGAATCCATGTGTGCCAAGCACCAGCCGTCCCAGAGCGGGAATCTCCTCATGGACCTGACGTAGCATCTCGAGATACGCGGAGATCTTGGCATCCATATGTTCGGACGCCATCGTCATGAAGAAATTGGACGAGGCGTAGCTTGATGTTCCCGCGTCGATCTTCGTGTTGCCGGCCGACGCCTGGTTCGACCAGATGAAGTAATCGGTCTCGTGCAGCGCCAGCGTATTGTTCTCGTCGCTGGCGGCGGTCTGGTAGATGCCCGGCAGATGGTCGCCGTAGAAGATCACCGTGACGGGCTTGGACATCTGGTCGAGTTGGGAGAGGAAATCCGCCGTGGCCTGATCGGTGAGGCTGACGCCCTTCGCATAGGTGTCCACGGAGGTCTTCTCGTCGCCGGAGATCGCAGAGGCGTCGGCTTCCTTGAACTGGTTGTCCGCGTACCAGTCGTTGTAGGGCATGTGATTCTGCATAGTGACGAGTTGCACGAACTGATGTTTCGCCCCGTTGGCGTTCAAGGCGTCCACCACACTCTGATACGCCGCCGCGTCGCTGGTGACCGGCGCGTTGTCGATGCGGTCCTGATGCGCGATGGGCGGGTTGCTGTCGAGCGTGTAGAAGTGGCTGAATCCGAATTTCTTGTAGTCCGAATCGCGCAGGTACATGTTCTTCACGTACGGGTGGAACGCGATCGATCCTTCCTCGCCGTATTTTGCGTTCCAGATCTGGTTGAACGTGTACGGGTTCTTCTGGTGCGGCACGAGCTCCTGGTACGGCGACTGCATGGAATCGTCGAACAGGCCCATACTCAATCCGGTCAGAGCCTGGTATTCGATGTTCGCGGTACCGCCGCCGTATCCGGGCGAGAGCATCAGGCCGGAGGTTGTCGTGGTTTTCAGCGCGCGGATGTTCGGCATCGGATCCTCGGTGAACGTGATGCCGGGCACGCGCGTCGGGTCGGAGAACGACTCGGACAGGATCATGATCACCGTGCTGTCGGTGAAATTGTTCGTGCGTTCGGTGTTGGTTTGCTTTGCCGCGGTCGAATACCGCTGAGCCAGTTCCTGCATCGCGGCCTTGTTGTAGCCGTCCGGCTTGTCCATCGTCTTCGCGTGCGCCAGACGCAGAAAGTTCATCGCCGGGCCGTTGGCACGGGCATCGCCAAGCGAATCCCATAACTGCGCGGCGTCTCCCATGCTCGTCGCCCACTCGTATGACCACGAGCCGGGGATGCCGAGATTCCACGTGAACGAGAACAGGGTCGCGGCGCTCACGATCACGGTGACAAGCCGCGTGCAGTTGCCGGCGATGACCTTCGGATTGCGGAACGGATGCTTCCAGCGGAACGGGATTACACAGGTGCGGCGATCGAGGATTTGTAACGCTACACAGATCACCACAAGCAGCACAAGCCCTTTGATCGAACGATGCACCAAGGCAAGATCATCCTGCGGAATGAACGACCAGATCTCGCCGGTATTGCCGCCGGACAGGAAACTCAGGTCGGAGGGGATGATCGGCTCGCTGCGCAACGCGACCTTGATATGGTTGGCTACCGCGAACACCAGCATGACGGACGAGAATACGGCCGTCGCGATCCAGAACCGGTTGAGCAGGAACACCAGAACCAAATAGATCAGGCCGAGTACCAAAAAATTGAGCAAGGCATTGCGTTGCTGGAATAGCCAGACCTGCACCACGAATTTCGTGAGCTGCCCGGCAATGCTATTCCACGCCTTCGTCGACGTGTCGACCGCGTTGGGATCGGCATACGTCGGTTCCGCATAGACGCTCCACTGCAGCAGCAAGGTGGCCGAAACCGTGACGATCGTGAAGACGACCGCGTAGAACGCGTATGAAAAGCGGATACGTCTGTTCCACAGGTTTCGTGCGATATCGAAGGCTGTGTTCAATATGGTGCCGAATCGGGACTGCATGAACGGTTCCATCCGCGTGCGGCATCGCGCGCAGAACCTGGCGAATCCGAAACGGTCTTCGACCGGGCGCTGCGCAGTCGTGTCCGCTGAATCAGATTGTGGGTCGGAAGAAGGGCTATTCGCTGTTTGTGGTGGGTGATGGTCAGGTGGTGGTGACGGCTTTGAGGTCGAGTTTGCCGCAGGTCAGGTAGATCATGGTGGCGAAGTAGTCCATGTTGCGGAAGCCCCTCGCCCGTCGTT
>NZ_JAHBBG010000015.1 GCF_019331715.1 Bifidobacterium simiiventris | reverse complement strand
ATCCTGAGCCAGAATCGAACCCTCCACAAAAAAACCTCGTGAAGAGAACCATTGAATGACTCTCAAAACATCAATTGACGGAACATCCTATAAGGAAGGACGTCCACACAAAAACCTCACCCCTCATTAACCACTCTCATGGACTCCCCAAACAGGAAGCGAGGAATGAACTGGCAATCATTGACTATAAAGAAGTAGTACAAACACGCTCTTGAGTTCTCAAACCACCACCACACGACAGACCGGAACCAAACCCCTCCAACCGGAGGAACCCGACCGCTCAGCGGCAGCGAGTGAATAACTTACACCACCCCAACCACAAACGCAAACCCACCACCACACAACCACCACAAAACCACTGAAAACACTACCATCCACCGGCGTGTCGCAAACACCCAAAAACACCCCAAAACCACACCAACCAACCCCACAAACCACACCCAACACCACCAAAAAACAACCACCACCGGCGTGTCGCAAAAAGAACCAGCCGCGCAAGCATCCGAGAGGCGGCAGTTCCCGCCCGAGCAACAATCGACGCGGCGGCCGTCGCAACGGCGTCATAAACGACGGTGGCGGTTTTCTCCCGCCAAGTGCTTGCCTTGCAGGAGAAAACCGCCACTTCCTGTGTCGCCGACGTCACGCCCCCGTTGGCGATGAACAGTCGTATCGGTCCCGTCGGTTCAGATCAGACCCAACATGCGGAACGCGTTCGCGATGCCATCGTCATGGATATCGGTGGTCTGCATGTCGCAGAACGCCTCGATGCCATGCACCGCATTGCCCATCGCCACGCTGGTGCCGGCCGCCTTGAGCATCGCCGCATCGTTGTCGCTGTCGCCGATCGCGATCGTGTCGGCGATGTCGTAGCCAAGCAGACGCGCCACGTCACGCACCGCGCTCCCCTTATCCACGCCGTTGATGAGCAGCTCACCATTGTTCGGCGAGATCTCGTCGTATGAGCCGTGCACCAACTGGAACCACGGGCTCATGTCATGGCGCACGTCCTCGAAGGTCACATCCGGGTTCGGACCGGAGAAATACGATCCCTTGCTGGCACGAATCATATGGCCGAGCGTAGAGCCTTCCGGCACTTCGATCTCATCCATCACATGCCAGTAGCGGGCGAATTCGCCGGCGTTCCATACCGATCCCTTCGTCTCCTGCAGGTGGTGCAGGTATCCGCGCGAGATATACATGCCATCGGCGCCCTGCCACTGATAGTTCTCGATGCCGTGGCGGCGGAAGTACTCGTTCGTCCGGTCAATGTCCTCGGGCGCTACGAAATGCTGGAACAGCACACGGTCGCCGATGTTCGCCTGAGCGCCGGCGACGGAGACGACGCCGTCGAATCCGAGATCGAGAATGCTGTGTTCGATCTTCGGTAGAGAACGGCCGGTGCTGATGAACAGCTTGTGCCCGTTGCGCTGCGCCTGACGACACGCGTCCTGCGCGGATTGAGGCACGACATGCCGTTCGTCGGCCAGCGTACCGTCGATGTCGAGGAATACCAATTTGGGGGTCGCCGTTGCGTTCATCGCAATCTCACCTTTCTTGCAGCGTCATTCATCCTGATCGATCGGACAGAAACCTACCGACCTTACGCGCCCAATCGAACGGTCACCGGCCGTAGAACAGCCGTTCCGTCACGTCGCGCGCCTTGCGCATGGCCGATAACAGGTCGTTCTCGAAATGCTGGCCGCGGTGCGCGTCATAGCCCAGGTACACGGCGATGCCGCCGAGCGAATAGATGTCGTCCGGCAGGATGTCGGCCTGCGAGACGCGTCCGCTCCATAGGTAGTTGCCGTTGCGCGCGGCGGTGCACATGCGCCACGCCTTGCGCAGCACCATAGCATCGGCCACGCTGACGTACGTCATGTGTTCCAGTTCATCGAGTGTCTCCAGCGTGGAGTTCAGCCGCAATGCGGCGTGGTCGCCGGCGTGACGCAACTGCAGCAGCTGCACGGTCCATTCGATATCCGACAGGCCACCCTTGCCGAGTTTCAAATGCCGGTCGCGCCGCACGCCGCGCGGCAGACGCTCGGCTTCCATGCGGGCCTTAAGCTTGCGGATCTCCCCCAGCTCGGATTCGGTCAGATCGTTGACCGGGTAGCGCAACGGGTCCGCAAGCTCGTGCAGGAAGTCCTCGGCCAGCGCTCGGTCGCCGGCGGCGTACCGTGCGCGCAGCAGCGCCTGATGTTCCCACGTGCTCGCCCACGACGCATAGTATTCGCGGCACGATTCGTAGGATCGCACGAGCGGACCGTTCTTGCCTTCGGGTCGCAGATCCATGTCGAGCTCGATCTTCGGTTCGAGCGTGGTCGGCCCCTGCAGGATCTGGCGCAGCGATTCGCAGACCTTGCGGGCGAACTGGTTGGCGGACTGTTCGTCGAACGCGACGCTTCCGTCGTCATCGCCACTGCCGGCACTGTTCGGCCGGTAGATGATGATCACGTCGGCGTCGGAACTGAAGTTGACCTCACGACCGCCGTACCGGCCCATCGCGATGACCGACATGGCGACCGGCGGCCGGTCTTCCGGTAGACCGAGTTCACGGCACTGGTTACGTATCGCCCAGGTGAGCGAGGCGTCGATGATCGCGTCGTACACGTCGGTCATGCCGTGCAGCGAGTCAGCGTCGTCCATCACGCCGCTCATCCACGCCAGGCCGATACGTTCGATCTCATGACGGCGCATGGCACGCATCGACGTCGCGAAATCGTTGATGTTGCCGGCGTTGCGAGACAGCGACGACGCGCACTGCACGTCGAGACTGTCGCGTGAACGTGCGCGCAGACGCTCGTCGTCGCCCAGCCAGGTGACCGAGACGACGGATTTGTTGAGCGCGTCGCCGAGGAAACGCGAATTGGACAGGATGTGACACAAACGCTGCGCGGCGGAAGTCGAGTCGCGCAGGAAGCCGAGGTATTCGCTGTCGGTGCCGAAGTTCTCCTCGAGCTTGCGCCAACTGAGCAGACCCATGTCGGGGTTCTGGCCTTGGCCGAGCCATTGGAGCACGGCGGGCAGGATGATGCGGTTGATCTTCGCGGCGCGCGAGACGCCGGCGGTCAGCGCGTGGACATGGCGGATGGCCGCATCAGTGTCCGCGAATCCGATGGACGCGAATCGTTCGTGTGCGGCCTGCTCGGACAGGGTGACGCCGTCGCCGTCCGCAGATGCCGCGATCGGCAGCATAGGACGGTAATAGATATCCATGTGCAGGCGGCGGACTTCGCGACGGGTCTCGTCGTATTTGTTGACGAGTTCCTCGGGATGCATGCCGAACGCTCGGGCGAGCCGACGCAGTTCAGGATTCTGATTGAGCGCCTCGTCGCTGATGTCGCGCTTGCGGTCGAGACCGCCGATGCTGCCCTGCCCGAGGTCGGGGAACAGGTGGGTGCGTTTAAGCGCCCACATCTGTTGGCGGTGCTCCATCACACGCTCGAACCGGTAGTCCCACGAAAGCTTCGCGGCCTGCTTGCGCGACACATAACCGCCGTCCGCGAGCCGTTGCAGCGATTCGAGCGTGGACGAAGTGCGCAGGCTTTCGTCGGCGCGGCCGTGCACGAGCTGAAGCATCTGGACGGTGAACTCCACGTCGCGCAGACCTCCGCGGCCGAGTTTGATCTCGCGGTCCTTGAGCGGCGCGGCGATGAGGTCCTCGACACGTTTGCGCATCTTCTGGCAGTCGTATACGAAATTGTCGCGTTTCGACGCCGTCCAGACGAACGGCCGGGTCATGTCCATATATGCCTTGCCGAGATCCTTGTCCCCGGCAACGGGCCGCGCCTTGAGCAACGCCTGGAACTCCCAGTTCTCCGCCCACTGCTCGTAATAGCCCTGATGCGATTCGAGCGTGCGCACCAACGGACCGTCCTTGCCTTCAGGGCGCAGGCCGCCGTCGATCTGCCACAGGGTCGGTTCCGCGACACCCATGATGACGGATTGGCATACGCGTTGCAGCAGTGTACCCATCTTGGTGCCGACGCGGGTGAGCGCCTGATGCCCGGTTTCGGTATCGGCCGGTTCGACGACGTAGATCAGATCCACGTCGGATACGTAGTTCAGTTCGCGGGCGCCGAGTTTGCCCATGCCGATGATGGTGAAACGCACGTGCTCGCTGCCATCCACTTCATGCCGGGCGATGGCCAGTGCACCTTCGAGCGCCGCGTCGGCAAGGTCGGACAGTTCCTCGCTGATGCGCGGCTGCAGGGCGATCGGATCGTCGGAGAGCGTGTCCTGCGCGATGATCGCGGCCAGCTGCTTGCGATAGGTGCGTCGCAGCGCGGTGGTCGCATCCGCGAGGCTCAGCGTTGCGACGGGCGCGTTGGAATCGGCGGGATCGGCTCCGACCGCTTCCAGTACGTGGGAACGACGCTGGTCGTGATTGAACAGGTGGGAATTGCAGCCGTCGCTGGCCGCCGCCTCGACCAGATCAAGACGGAATCGCATGAGCTTGCCCATCGCGTCGGACACGCCAAGCACGGCCATGAGTCTGGCGAACGCCTGCTCGTCGGGCAGGATCTCGTCCAACGTGCGCCCTTGACTTTGCAGCGCGTTGATGATGTCGACCAGATTGCCCAATGCCATGTCCGGATCGCAGGCCTTTTCCAGATCGGACAGCAGTTCGCGCAATCGCGGCTCGCCAACCCCGTCAGCGGCGAGCCTGTCGAGCTGTATCCGCGCGGCGTCGAGATCCTGCAATCCGGCATGGATCAGTTCGCGTGCGCCTACTTTGAATTCTCGCGTGGCATCCATACTGTCCCAATGTACTGCATCGTCTGCCTCGGCGCGTGCGATCAGACACGGAAACATCGCGGCAGACGTTGCCGTACTGCGGTTCGGGACAGTCGCCGGCGGCTACTTTGAGAACAGCGTGGACACGTTGTGCCAAATATGCCGTGCGGTGCCGGGGCGGTTCATCGTGTACAGGTGGATGCCGTCCACGTCGTTGGCGACGAGGTTGGTGATCTGCTGGGCGGCGAAGTTGATGCCGGCCGCGCGCAGCGACGGCAGGTCGTCGCCCCACTTGTCGAGCATGGCGGACACGGCCTTGGGGATGCGCGTGTTGTTCTTGGCGGCCATCGACAGGACCGATTTGGCGGAGGTGACCGGCATGATGCCCGCTTCGATCGGCACGGCGATGCCGGCCGCGCGCGCTTTGTCGAGGAAGCGGTAGAAGTCGGCGTTGTCGTAGAACAGCTGGGAGATCAGGTGCGAGGCGCCGGCGTCGACCTTGGTTTTCAGGTGGGCGATGTCGTCGTCCAGGGATTCGGATTCGATGTGGCCTTCCGGATAGCAGGCGGCGTAGATCTTCAAATCCGGCTTGCGGTCGCGGATGTATGCGATCAGGTCGCTGGCGTGCAGGAAGACGTCGACCGGTTCGAGGCCGTCGAGGTGGTCGCCGCGCAGCGCAAGCACGCCGCTGACCTTGGCCTGGGTGAACAGACCGAGCGCGTCGTCGATCTTCGCCTCGTCGGAGTACAGGGCGGTCAGATGCGCGACCGTGGGGATCTGATAATCCTGGCGGATCGTGTTGGCGATGCGCGCGGTGGCGGTGCGATCGGCATGGGTGCCGTGGCCGTAGGTGACTGAGATGAAGTCCGGTTTGAGTCCTTCGAGCCCGTCGAGCGCATCGTAGATCGTGCCGATCGGCGCGTCGCGCTTCGGGGGGAAGACTTCCAGCGAGAACATCGGAGAGTGCATGGTTGATGCTCCTATGAATGAAGAGGCTCCCCTCGTGTGAGGGGAGCCGTTATGCCAGTAAAGACTTAGGCGAGCTTGGCGCGCACGGCCTTGGCGGCCGCGACCAAATGCTCGAGGCTCGGCCAGGTTTCGGCGTTGCCACGGGTCTTCAGACCGCAGTCGGGGTTGATCCACACCTTCTCGACGTCCATCTTCTTGAGGATCTCGTAGATGCGCTCCTCGATTTCGGCCTCGGACGGGATGCGCGGCGAGTGGATGTCGTAGACGCCCGGGCCGGCCTCGGTCTCGAAGTGCGCGTCGTGGATCGCGTCGAGCACGACGAGATCGCCGCGGGACGCCTCGAAGGAGATCACGTCGGCATCCATCGCGTCGATATCACGGATGATGTCGTTGAACTCCGAGTAGCACATGTGCGTGTGGATCTGCGTGGTCGGCTTGACACCGGAGTGCACGAGACGGAAGGCCGGGATGGCCCAGTCAAGGTACTTCTTGTGCCAGTCGGTCTTCCTGAGCGGCAGCTTCTCGCGCAGTGCGGCCTCGTCGATCTGGATGACCTTGATGCCGGCGGCCTCGAGGTCGAGCACTTCGTCGCGGATGGCGAGGGCGAGCTGCTGGGTCTGCTGCTCGTGGGTGATGTCCTCGCGCGGCCAGGACCAGTTGAGGATGGTGACCGGACCGGTGAGCATGCCCTTCATGACATGGTTGGTACGGCTCTGCGCGTACGCGGACCATTCGACGGTGATCGGCTTGGCACGCGAGACGTCGCCCCACACGATCGGAGGCTTGACGCAGCGGGTGCCATAGGACTGCACCCAGGCGTTCTTGGTGAACAGGAAACCGTTGAGGTTCTGGCCGAAGTATTCGACCATGTCGTTGCGCTCGAATTCGCCATGGACGAGCACGTCGAGGCCGATCTCCTCCTGATGCTTGATGCACGCATCGATCTGGCCCTTGATGAACGTGTCGTATTCGTCCTTGGTGATCTCACCCTTGCGGAAGCGCGCACGCTCGGCGCGGATCTCCTTGGTCTGCGGGAAGGAGCCGATCGTGGTGGTCGGCAGCAGCGGCAGGCCGAGTGCCTCGCGCTGTTCCTTCTGACGTTCGGCGCGGGCCGGCTGACGAACGAAATCGGCTTCGGTGAGCTTGGCGATGCGGTCGGCCACGGCCTGATCGGGAGTGACGCGGGTGCCGTCGAACAGCGCCTGATTGGCGGCCAGTTCGGCAGACGCCTTCTTCTCGTCATCGCTCGCGTCGGCCAGCTTGGCGATCTCGACCAGTTCACCGACCTTCTCGACGGCGAACGCGAAATGCTTGAGCACAGCCGGATCGAGCGCGGTCTCGCCTTCGGTGCTGAACGGCACGTGCAGCAGGGAGGAGGCGGTGGACACGGCCACGTTCGGCGTAACCTGCTTGAGCGCGTCGAGCAGTCCGAGGCTCACGGCGTAGTTGTTACGCCAGATGTTGCGGCCGTTGACCACGCCGGCGAAGATCGTCGTCGCGGAGTTCACGCCGTGCTGCTGGACGGCGGCGAGGTTCTCGTCCTTGCCTTCGTTGAGATCGAGGCCGATGCCGTCGAAACCGAGCAGGTTGACGGTCTCGTACACGTCGGCGATGTGGCCGAAGTACGTGTTGAGCAGCACCTTGACCTTGCCGTTGCGGGCGGGCAGGATCTTCGTGTACAGGGTCTTGAACAGTTCGACGTCGCCCGGCTCCTTGTCAAGCACGAGGTACGGCTCGTCGATCTGCACCCATGCGGCGCCGAGCTCGGCGAACTTGGCGAGCACTTCGGCGTACACGGCGGCGACCGCGTTCACGAGGCCCTTGTCGTATTCGATTTCTTCCGCCTGGTCATTGCGGGCGAGCTTGAGGAACGTGTACGGGCCGATGAGCACCGGCTTGGTGAGGATGCCGAGCTCCTTGGCCTCGTTGAACTCGTCGAACGGCTTGGTGCTGTTGAGTTTGATCTCGGTGGACGGTTCGATCTCCGGCACGAGGTAGTGGTAATTGGTGGTGAACCACTTCTTCATCGGCAGGGCGGTCACGTCGCCGTGCTCGCCCTGATAGCCACGGGCCATCGCGAACAGCGTTTCCTCCGGATTGTCGAAGGAAAGACGCTGGTAGCGCTGCGGGATCACGTTAAGCAGGATCGCCGTATCCAGCATCTGGTCGTAGTAGCTGAAGTCGTTGCTGGGGATCAGGTCGACGCCGGCGTCGGCCTGCAGCTTCCAGTGCTTGGCTCGCAGATCCTTGGCGGTGGCGCGAACGTCGTCGAGCGAGGCGGCGCCCTTCCAGTAGCTTTCGATGATCTTCTTCAGTTCGCGGTTCTGGCCGATGCGCGGAAAACCGGAAACGGAAGTCAGTGCGGACATGGTTCCTCCTGAAATCTTACAATTGCAACCCGGCCAACCTATCACAGATCGGCCGGATGTAAGGCATCAAGGGAACTTGGGTGTCGCTATAAGCAAGCCTTATAGCAGTGTCGAGACGGTCGTCGCCGGCCGCGCTCAGTCGAAGTCGTTGGGGGTGATGACGGCGATCAGGTCGGCGTCGTGCAGCTGCCATTGACTGAACGGCTTGTTCGAGCCGAAGACCGCGATGGACGCGGTGGACAGGCCGAGGTTGAGCTGGTCGAGCGTGGCCGGGTCGGAATCATGCGAGGCAAGCCATTGGCTGGCGATCGACATGGTCGGCTCGTGACCGAGCACCATGAGCACGCGATGCTTGTCCTTGGTCTGCACAAGTTCGTCGAGCACGGCCTGGATGCCGCCGTCGTACAGACTTTGCCGATAGTCGACCTTGGGCACGTCGCCGAAGGTTTTGAGCATCTTCGCGCAAGTCTGTTGGGTACGCAACGCGCCGGAGCACGCTATACGGTTGGGCACAAGCCCCAAACCCAGCAGCCCCTTGCCCACGGCCTTGGCCTGCTTGAGTCCCTTGTCGGACAGCGGACGGTCGCGGTCGCCGTGTTCGCCGAACGGTTCGGCCTTCGCATGCCTCATGATGATGAGGATATGATCATACGACTTGGCTTTTTTCTCGACCTTGCCCAATTTCACGGCCATGACCGCCCTTTCGGTGAAGCGATAAAACTGCCCCCTATTATGGCCGATGAAAGTGAACTTTCATCCCGCGTGTTGCACGGGATTCACCCGGTTACAGGTGCGAGACCTGCGCGTCCAGATCGCGCAGCACCTTGCGCAACTTGCGGTCTGAGATGTCGCGCAGTTCGAGATCCTCGAGCTGCGCGGCGCGTTCGTCGTCCGTGAGCGAGTCGATGTCGGTGGTCGTGTCCTTGGTGACGCGGTCGCGTTTCTTGAGCGCCGCGAAGCCTTCCGCCATCGCGCGCGAGACGACGAGGAACCCGGTGTGGCCGATCATCTGGTGGTCGGGACGCACGGCCAATCCCTGCGCCTTCCAACTACGTTCCAGCGTCTCCTGAATGTCCGGTTCGGTCCAGCGGCCGGAGTCGCGCAGCGCTTCGACCAGACGCGACATCTGCGTGGTCGTGGTGATGTAGCAGACGAGCACGCCACCGGGGGCGATCACGCGGTACGCCTGTTCGAGCCGGTTCCATGGGTCGAGCATGTCGAGCATGATGCGGTCGTATTCATGTTCCGGCAGACTTGCAGCGACCGAGTCGAAGTCGCCGGTCTTCAGGTCCCACCATGCCGGTTTTTCGCCGTAGTACAGGGTCGCGTTCGCCTCGGCCACGCGCGCGAAGTCGGGGCGCAGCTCGATCGTGGTCAGATGGCCGTTCTCCCCCACCGCATCGAGCAGGTTGACGCTCATAGCGCCCGAACCGGCGCCCGATTCGAGCACGTGCAGACCTTTGCGAATGTCGCCGAGCTGGATGACCTGCGCGATGTCCTTCGGGTACATGATCTGCGCGCCGCGCGGCATCGACAGTACGTAGTCGGCCAGTCGCGGACGCATGACCGCATAGTCCCAGCCGCCGATCGCGCGGGCGGCCTTCCACGGCTTGTTGGCGTCACGTTCAGGATGCACCTGATTGACCTGCGCCTCACGTTTCGCGGTGACGGTGGTCACGACGATGCCTTCCGTACGGCCGATCACATCACCGTGCAGGATCAGGCCATGCTCGGTCTGTGTGGAGCCGCCGGCGACCAGCTGGTCGGTGATCTTCTTGCCCTTGCGATCGGTGAACTGCACCTTCTCGCCGGCGCGCAACGCCCCGCGACGTTCCTGCATGACTGTCTCTCCTTGTGGATCTCTAGTATCCGGTCCCGATATAAAGCGGATACCAGTGTATCCAGTTCCCGGGATCGCGCCGAGCAATCCCAGGAACCGTAATGCCCATTCACTCGTCCCGGTCAGTCCTCTGATAGGTCACGGAGAACTCCTTGGCACGCCGCAACGACTGCTGCCGCGTGAGCGGGTTGAGCCAGTCAAAGCTGTACGGCTGATAGATATCAAGCCCGCGGCCGGGGATGACGCGCCATCCCGTATCGGTGACGATGGAACGGTCGTGTCCGGAGTCGCTGAATTCATATGTGAAAACGATGCCCAGCTCCCCGAACTCGGCCTGCACGGCATTCAGGTCTTCGATCTGCTGATCAAGGAATTGCGGCTCGGTGCGCCCCGTGACCAAGTGCACTTGTACTTCGTCCCCTCGATCGGTGTAGTTAAGCACGGTTTCCAGGAATTCGGCAAGATTGCGAATCTGATAGGGCATCCGGATGTACTGGTCCTTCAGCGTGATGCGCTTTGCGCCGGCCACATACGCGCCGAACAGTTTGTTGTACGTGATGCCCCGTTGGTTTTCGGCAAATTCAAGATGGCCCTCACGGGCCGCTGCGGCGGCGCGTTCGATGCGCGACAAAACAGACTTCTTCACCGCAGTCACGGACTGTATGGAGGAATCTCCCGTGGGCTGGGTTTGGCCATCCGTTGCGGATGGAATCGACTTGGCGTCCACGCCGTTGGTGACGGGATCGGCAACGGCGACTGTCACTGGCATGCCCGGCATCGCGGTATTCTCCACAGCCGCAACGTCGTCACGCCCGTTCCCGTCCCGCCAATACAGCTCCGGGTAGTCGTCCTCTTCGAGCGTATGCACGGCGACGGGTTCCGTGGAGCCGGCACGGATGTAGCTGAAGTCGACCTCGGCCATCGTCGAGTCGATGCGGCACAGCTGGTCCTTGACGCGTTTGCGTCCTTCGATGGCGCAGCGCAGCAACGGTTCCATCTCGCTCATCGTCGCATCGCCGGACGGGTAGATGAGTTTCATCAGTCCGGAGAAGGTCTTGCGCACGCCGTCCTTGTCTCGCGTGGACAGCGACGGCGAAAGCGTGAAGTACCGCTCGAATGCAGACCCGTAGTCTACATTGCGCAAGTTGTGCAGGATCTCGGCCAGATAATCGACCACGAACCCATAACCGGAGGTGAACATCTCGCTGCGGATCTGCTCGAACTCCCAGCCGGGCAGATAGTAGTGGATGCGGTCAAGGAAGGCCGGGTCATGGTATTGGGCGGGCAGTTCCTCGAACAGGTCGGTGTTCTTGAGCATGTACGGCACGTTGTGCGACGTGTTGCCCACGAACACCATGGACGCCTCCGCCTGCATGGTGTTGCGGCCGCGCGAGAACGACTTGTTCGCCATGTAGTTCTTCATGATGTCCACGAGCGCGCGATCGGCCTTCTTGGTTTTGCCGGCGAACTCGTCGAACGCGACCGTGTCCCAGAACCCGACCAGACCGATCTGCCCGGTCGTGTTGTTGACGAACAGTTTCGCCGCGGTCACCTCGCCGCCGGAGATGAGCATGCCGTGCGGCGAGAACTCGGAGTAGATGTGCGACTTGCCGGTGCCTTTCGGCCCGAGTTCGATCAAATTGTAGTTGCGTTCCACGAACGGGATCATGCGCACCAGATGCAGCAGTTTGGCGCGATCCGAGAACTGCGACGGGTTGAATCCGACCGACTGCATCAGCAGGTCGATCCATTCGTCGGCCGTGAACCGCGAGCGCATCGCGAGATAGTTTTCCCGGTCGTCGTGCGACATCTGCACGGGCATGAGCCGGTGCAGCCGCCACGGCACGTCCTTGGGGTCGCCCGAGTAGGCGTAGACCAGCGTGCACATGCACCAGATGCCGGTGACCATGAGCTTGGGATTGTTCCGAACGGTTTGCGAGTCGACGACGACCCGACTGATGCCGAGGTTTTCGAATGTGGCCTCGTACTGGTCGAGTTTTTCGTTGAGTGCGACCTGCACTTTGTCGATGACCTGATAGCGGCCTTTTTCGCGGATCTTCGACTGGATGAGGTTGGCTTCCTCGCGATGCACGTAGTTGTCCGCGAGGATGGCCCGCACCCGTTCCACGCCGGCCTGCACGCTGTTCGCATCGGTGGTGGTCGCGTATTTGCCGAGCAGATACTCCAACACGTACGAGGGAACGAGCGCGTTGCCTTTGACTTTGCTGACGAGGTCCTTGCGCACCGTGTATCCGGAGACTTCGGCGGTCACTTTGCGGTCCAGTTCGCTCATCGGCGGAACGCTGCCTTGTTCGGCCGGCGTGTTGCCCGCCGCATGCTCTTCGTTGGTCATGGTTCCTACCTTACCCGTCTGTCGTTGCTCAAGTTGTCTGGCCTCGTGTCAGAAGTCGAAACCGTCGTCGATCACGAGTCCGCGTTGGAGCCGGTATTCCGCCTTCTTGGCATCAAGTCTGCGCGTCTGGTTGGAGCCGGCAATCCGCTCGCTCAATCGCAGTTCGATGACGGTGTTGTTGAACCGGTCCGCGTCCGTGGTCAGCAGGAATGTGGCCGGGACGTGGCGTTCGGCCGGATCTTTGGATGTGGATGCAAAGGCGAGCGGCACTTCGTTGGAGATCAGCGTGGCGTGGCCGTTTGATTCCACGCCCCATAGTCCGGCGAGCACGGTGCGTTCGGATATCTTGCCTCCCACCGGTTCGGTCTGCAGGAAGTCGACGGTGATCTGTCCGGTGGTAATGCGGTCGGTGTTCTGCAGGATGCGGAATTCCACCTGGCGTGCGTCGCCGGAGGCTGAACGGCCTTTGTTGATGTGTACGACCGGCACCACGATTTCCGGCAGTGCGGCGCCGCCGTGCGCGTATCGTGCGCCGTCGCCTTGGATGCGCAGCCGATGGATGCCGTTGGGAGTCTGTATGGTCACGTGCTCGTCGCTCGGGTCGGCCAGTCCGACCTGTGCGGCGGCGAACGTGACGAACGCGGGTTTGTTCGCAAGGTTGGAGCCGATGACGAACCGCCGCTTCTTCTGCCAGATCACGTCGCCGGATGGGGTTTCGCTCAGCCATTCGGCATCGGTCACGTCATGGTCTTGGTAGAGGAAGCCGTGGTCGGCGGTGACGATCATGTTGGTCACGTTTGCGTTGGCCAGTCGCTTGACGATGCCGTCCAGATCATCGAGCGCGCGCTCGCATGCGCCGAATACGTCCGACGCGCTTGCGGCCTTGTCTCCGGTCGCGTCGATGACGTTGTGGTAGACGTAGAGCACGTTGCAGGATTTGACCAGTTCGCGGTATTCGTCCCGTTTCATGTTCATCAGCGTTTCCGCGTCCACTGCGGTGCCGTTCACTGCGGAAAGGATCGAGTCCCGCGCGGCCGTGCCCTTGGTGGATTGGCCGTCCGCGAGCACGGAGTAGTGGTCCGCCGGGTCCAATGCGAGCGTCGTGTGCGGCAGCAGCGCGGCCATGCCCAGTTGCGTGTATGAGGGCAGCACGCCCAGTTGCGCGTCCATCGTGGCGTTCCAGCGGCTTTGCGAGCCCAGCCGTTCGCGGAATTCCGCGGCCACGTCATAGCGTAGCGCGTCGGAGATGATGACGGCGATCTTCTTGCCGGCGTCGGTCGTTTTCTTGACATTACGCGTGTAGAAGTCGGTTTGCGGGGGGACATCGTCGATCGACCAGTCGGTCATCGTGTTGACCTGCGTCTGCCATGCCATGCCGAGATCGGCCTGATAACGCGCGTATTCCTGTTCGAGGCTTTCCGCGACCATTCTGCCGCTGAACGGCCGGCTGCTCGCTTTCCATGCGGCGACGAACCGACGGTAACAGCCGTCGACGCGACACAAGTCGTCGGCGTAGATCCTGAATCCGGCTTGCGCTGACGTGATGGACGCCATGACGGGCCGGGCCGTGCGCAGTTGCGCCCGCAATGCGCTGGCGGCGGCGATGACGGCATAATCCTTGGCGAAATCATCATGCCAGAGGCCGTATTGGCGGGATGCGACGATGCGTTGCACGTCATCGTCGGTGATGCTCTCGTTGCCGAGGTCCGCGTACAGCAGTTCCACGAGCTGCTCGTCGACTTCGCGGAAAACGCCGCGCGACGTCAGTTCGTCCAATTCCATACGGGCGATGTCGTGGTCAATCGACAGGTCGGAGAACACGTCCTCGGCCAGGGCCCGCATCACCGGCGCGAACCGTGGATCGTTGCGCCACATGTCGAAGTCGCGGCGGATGTTCGCATAGTAGTCGGCGCCATGCTCGGCGTCGCTGAATCCGTTCCATGCCAAGCGGAATAGCCAGAGCACGAAGTCCTTCACCGTGGGATGCGCCAATGACCGGTCCGCGTCGAACCGGTAGATGCCGCGTGTGCCGGTCCAGTGGTAGTCGAGCAGTCCCATCGTTTCGATGCGTTCGATGCCGTCCGTGTCACCTTGCGCGTATTGTTCGAGCAGTTTGCGCCAGATCGATTGCAGACTGTGCTCCCCCGCCGGCAAGCTCAAGAGCACGGCGATCATCTTCGCCTGGAAATCACGTTCGTCATCGTTGGCTCGCAAACGGCTTGCCAACGATTCGACCAGTTCGTCGTCCTCGAAGAACGGTTTGGTGCGCTGCATGATGGCGAGCCACGTATCGCGAGTGACGGCGGACGTTTCGCGCGGGAACAGTTCATGGACGATCATCGACAGCTTGTCGGCGGTGAACAGTGGTCCGTATGCCAGTTCGAGATCCAACAGCCAGTTGTCTTCGTCTTTGGGCAGTTTGCCGGTCAGATACACGAGGAACTTCGCGGTCGGTTGTTCGATGAGCATGCGATGCTTCAACGCGAACGGATTGCGTTCCAGACGCACGATTTGAACATCGCGCAACGTCTCGTCGGCAGCATCCGACCCGGCGATGTCGGTCAGCTGGTCCTCGAACTCGCCACGCTCGTCATACCAGAACACGATGCGCCCGGCGCTGTACGGTGTCCCGTCGAATACCGCGAACCGGGACGCCAGCAATCGTCCGATCTGCATGCCGCTGCTCATGCGGGGTCCTTTCGTTGTTATGATCGAGTGTCGAGTATGGTCGACACTGTACTGGGTTGTACACGAAGGTTTCGAATATAGTCGAAACTCCATTGGCTTTTCTTGAGATGTGTCGAGTATGGTCGACACATCTCAATCACGATTCTCGTTCGCCGTAGTCGTCTCAGCCAGTACATATCGCGTGGAGCGTGCAGCACCGATACGATGCAGTATTCCGCGGTTCACTAGGCCAGCGAGAATCTTCTGGGTCTGACGTTCCTGAAGATTCAACACATTCTTCGCTACCGCGGATGTGATTCCGCCGTTGGCTTGCGCATAGTGGATCACTGCGCGTTCATCATCGGTCAGGCCGGTAGTATCCCGCACCGTTTCGGTAGTATCCCGCACTCCAGACGCAGTATCCCGCACCGTTTCGGTAGTATCCCGCACTCCAGACGCAGTATCTGATGCTAGAGCATCAACTTGACGGTAAATGTTGATACGTAGGTCGGTATCGCCGCCGAGGAATTCCGGTTCGCGCAGACCGGCCTCGCGCACTTCTTCGATGATGCGAGGGACGCCGCTGCCCCAGTGTTCGATGAGCCGCATGTAGGAGAAGGCCGCCGCCAATGCCTCGTTGCGGATCTTCGAATAGCCCTCCTTCATGCGTGCGATGGTCTGGCCCATCGGGAGCCGCCCGGGAGATGTGATTTCGAGCCGGTCGTCGTAGATCGCGATCTGGATGCTGGAGTGGTCGATGTAGCTGCGGTGCACGACGGCGTTGACGATGAGTTCGCGAATCGCGTCCGGCGGAATCTCGTACACATCCTGCCGGTACACACCCTCGAACCGCGCACCCATATGGATGTTGCGCAGCACGTACTGGTACGCCTGTTCGACGAGTTCCCACGGCGCGCCGGTGAATTCGCGACGGTCAACAAACACGGCTTTGGTGGAGCCTTTGAACACGCCGCATTGCACGATGGAACGCACCGGACTGTTGATGCCGGACAGAATCGCATACGCGTTCGTTGGCTTAAGCTCGCCATCACGTTCAACCAGGACGCCCCATGAGAGCAACTGCTTGGCGGTCACCGGCTTGATCGAGTCGACATCATGCTTTGCGTTGGTCTTGGCGACATCGGTCATTGCTTCGCATAACTTGTCGACGTCTTCGTCGGTTGCTTCCAGTCCGAGGCATACGGTTTGGTCGAAGCTGCGATTGCTGCCTTCGAACAGCAGTTCTTTGATGGTCGCCGCGTCGGCTTGCCTCGTGGTGCCGGCGACGCGTACGAAAGTACCTTGGTCTCGCCCCATCGACTTGATGTAGTACGGCCGTTGCGCGCCCGGTAGGATTTCGGCGACGATCACCGTCTTGCCGCCGATGTCACGCATGAAAATATCCGGAATGATCAACGGTTCGCAACTATCGGCGATGGCATTGGAGATGGCGTCCATGATGGTGAACACTTGATCATCTGGCACGCCGACCACGTTCAGCGTCTGATCCTCGACGCCGAAGACGATTCGACCACCCTCGCCGTTGGCAAACGCCACCGCCGTCTTCACATACTTGATGCTCCGATCCGGCAACGCCACCTTATACTCAACGTTCTTGGATTCGCCGGATATCAGATCATTGACGAGCATGCTCTCCTCCAAATTCATCAATCCACGACATCGTACGTTATTTCACTTACCCGTTTGGTATACGTTGTATCGCAGGTGTATTCTTCCGGGGCGAACAGGCATAGGTTCACGCCGTTTTTCTTCAACGTGCTACTGTACATCACGCCGTCATATGGCCCGCCCTGCTCTTCACCAAGGCTTTTGATGAATTCGGCGATGTATTGCGAGGGAATATATTCAAGAGGGTTATCACCTCTGCGCATCGGCCTGGCAATATCTCGGGCCATGCCGTCCAATATTTCTAGGTTCACCGCAAAAAGCGGCAGGTCTTCGGCATCTATGTCAAAGGGACTGATCTCAGAGATTTTTGATAGGTCGGCGACCGTGATCGTTTTGTTCAAAGTGAACTTTCCGAACGTCACGTAATCGTGCATGCCCGCACGAATCTCATGCAGAGCGGTATCGTCGGTCAGATCATCCTCACCTACGGTGGTATAGAGTTCGCTGATGCCAACCGGATTGATACGACCATTCCCAGCCAGACCCGCAGGAGGAGCGCCCATATCACGACCAGGAGCATACCCTTTCGCGTCTGATGCGATACGTGCTCGCGTAAGTACAGTGCCGGATTTGCAGATGGTTCGCGTGCAACTGATGAGTTTTGCCAATTCATCGGTATTGATGAAAGACACGAAAAAACGATTCTGGTATTTCAGATGATTGGCAAATTTCTCCCAATCATGTTCCGGGATTGCATTGGCTTCAGAAGTCTTCAGATGAACGTCACCAGTCAGTAACGATTCCATGTCGTAGCCTGCGAAGGTATCATCCGAGGTCTCCCGGTACATGGCGTCCAGCAACTTCGCAGTCGTCTTTTCCGACAGATTGAGTAAATGCCATCTGCTGGTTAATTCATATACCATTGAATGTCCCATATGGCCGACCGATGAGTCGGCAGTCTCATACAATCCCATGATGGCAAGCATCGAATCTTGCAGGCTGTTATTTCTTGCAAAGTCGTAGACAAAGGCATCGGCCATTCCGCAGAAATCGCAATCACCTTTGATATTCAGGCTTTCGATTCGGTCACGCAAGACATGATCCCGGAAACAGTTCACGCAGCATCGCATTGTAGATCCGGCCTTTCCGAGAAGAACCAACCCATAAGTTCGAGATGGTGCATGATGGACAGCTTCTTGATAGTCGGCAATCCTGGATAGGTACCGGTCTCGGCATGGTTGATAAGCGTTCGCATACCTATGGTCATATGCTCGCTACTAAGTCCATCACGCTCATCATGCCAAGCACTCAGTTTCTCAACAGCTTGAATGAATTTAGCTGGCGTTTCATGAACATCATCACTGGCATAGGAAACAAAATGATGGATGCGCAGATTCCAGTGCTCATCGAAATAGACGATATGCACTGCGACTGCTTTGGGCATGCCACCACGTTCATCGTAATTGTCTCCGACGATGGAATAGTCGCCAAACCCCTCGTATTGTCCTTCATCCTTGTACCACAAATGATCATCCGAGAAAAATTCATCTCGACAATCATCGTCATCATAGGCGGCATTATTCTCACGCTTAATGAAAGGGTCTGAGAACAGAATGCGCTTAGCACTGATGTCATTCCGCTTTAAGTCTCGCCGCAACTGCATACTGTCGGATGATGCGATGGCATGAAACTTGAATTCCTTCAAGTTACGAATACGTCCCCGATCATTTTCAGACACAAATACGATACCGCTTTCTTCCATCAACGTTGCGTCGGTCTGTTCGACTCTATTCGCGACCGTCATGGCATCATTGTTCAAAAGGATCGCAGGGACTATACGTCCGGATTCCCCAATGAGAGGAAGCGTTTGGCTGTTGCCGTATATGTCGAACCGGCTATCAAGATCGGTGTCTGCCGTCAGATCCCCCACATCGGGATTCAGCACAACGCCTAAGGCGCCATTTTCGCGCTCGCGGAAGATCTTCATCGTTTGCCGAAGCTGTGGAGTGTCTTTCACCGGCTCGATGATAGGGGTTACTTGTACGGGAAGTTTGCCTGCCATCAGTAGTTCTCGAAGCGCAAGTAACTCGTACTGTCTCGCTCTGAGATACGGGTAGTATGTCATCCCCAACCCCCTTGTTGCCAATGGTTACGCCGGGAGAGTCTTTGCTCCCGGCACTTTCTCCACCCTATCGTAGGCGAAGTACAGGGAGATGCGCTGCTCCTCTGGAAACTGTTCCAATTCCTCGCGAGTCCAAACCTTGCGTTGTTTAATCGCGTTCATGACCAACGACTGTGCCTTGAGTACAGGAAGCCGGAGAAACATGTCGCGGCAAGCACCATAGAACATAGCCGGGGAAACGTCAGGCAATGCACCGAATTCAGATCGTAGAATCTTCGAGTACTCAGGCTTGCGCAGTACCTTTAACAGCTCAATTTTGCTGAGATCGTCATTGTACTCAACTGGTTTCTTTACACATTTGAGTGCATTACGGTTCGTCAGCGTATAAATGCCGACATGCCGGCCGAATTCAGGCATAGCGGCAAGGCGATCCCGCAAACAAGCGAGCTTTTTTTCAGGAATGACCACATTTGCGTAGGAGAATACCTTGAAGTAATCCTTAAGCTGCCCCTCAAGCCGCTCGAAAGTATCGAGATCAGATTTAATTTCGTATACAGTTCCATGTCCGTTGATGATTACCGTGTCCGCTACGGAGTTGGCGACTCGCATCTGTCGAAAAGCCTTCGACGTCCTCAAACTATGCGAATGCAGCAGCAACCGATACGCCACCACATCCTGATAAAACGATTCGTTTCTTTCTTTCATGGAAATCCCGTAAAGTTGCTATAAGCTATGGCTCACGAAAACATTGAATTCAAAACTGCGCTAATAATATAGACTTAATAACAACATAATTTAGAAATAAAAAGTCAATCAAGAAGCACACGATGTTCCTTCAACCATTTTGTTATAATGTTTTATATAACCCATCGTATCAAAATACCAACGTGCAAAATTATTTATAACATCTCGATTAAATACACTGTAATCTATGGCTAGATCATATAAACCATGTGAATTAACATCCAAAACTTTTTTCAATTCACCAAGAACAACAGGAGTAACATCATTCGGCATGTTTTCGTACATAATACCACTCAAATGTTTTTCCCCAGAAAAATCATTAAATGAATCTATTATTTTTCTCAACACATTACACATCATTTCCGGACGGTCATGATCATAGGAATAAACATAATCATCCCATAAAGTCTTATATCCAATTTTCAATTCCCCCATACTCTCAATGGACTCGATGAAAGTACAGGAGTTATTCTTTTTTATTCGAAAGCAAGAAACATTCCTCATTCTTTCTCTTTTATAATTATACGGACAGCAGTTCAAATAAAAATGTAAGTTATGCGTTAGAACCGCAAGAAGATCATCATTGCCCATTATATGATTATTGCCATAATATAAGTGGCTAATATAGCTATACATGATATACTGTGACTCAGAATCATTACTATTCATCGGATCGTCAAAAATGATAAATCTAGGCTTTACATGATCTAAATCACTTTCTAACTTTTTTGCAAAATAAAGAAATGCCACTAAATTAAGTTCACCAGTACTTAATGAACGTATTGACCTACGAGAATTATTGCTATAAATAGCATATTGTCCTCTTGAATCTGAATCAGCTTCAAGTCGCAATTCGAACGACAATACCCCAAGCGATCGAATTGCATTATTAATATATATCACAGCTCGCTCTTCGTTGACCGTCTGTTCCAGTAATTGATTGCGCCTAACTCGCAAATCCTCTATTTGATTTTTTTTCCTAGAAATTTTGTCAGCCAGTTGTTTTCTCTCATCCTTATAAACGCCTAGATGAGCAATATGGGATTCAAAATCCTCATTTTTACAATACATAGCAACATAATGACGTCGAAGACGTTGCTTTGCACTTTGGATTTTGTCCGATAGATCGTTACCATATTGAGAATTATCGTCAATAATCTCATTCCACTTATTGCTTAAATCATCTGACTCATTCGGGCATATTACATCAAAAGCAAATGAAAGATAGGGATTCTTCTTCTTTTTCTGAAGCATTTCCTCTGCAGCGTCAAAGAAAATATGCACAGTTTTTAAATAATCAGAAGAATCCACATACAACTGTTTTGCGTCTTCTCTGTATACACTATAAAATGAATCAGGCTGAGGTAGTGAGAGTACCTCAAATTGATGCTTGACGGTCCGAATCTCATCAAGTATTCTATCAATCTTTTGCCGCAATCTGACAATAGATTGATCAAACAGCTGATCTAATTCTTCCCAGCGTTTCATCGATATTATATTTCCACAGAACGCGCAGACCTCTCCTTCCTGTCTGCTGTGAATCTTCATCCCTTGTTCCGCAAAATTCCTTCTGACAGTATCCTTACCAATACCTTCAACAAACACAATCTCCGATACGGATTCAGATAAAAGATCTTTGATTTCAGATTTAAAATTTTCAAAAATAAAAACAGGAAAATATACTTTCCCGATATTTTTCATGAGTATGGCATTACACTCATCTTCAGCTACACTAACTTCCTTTCCCGACAATATAACCGATTCTTCTATATCCTCTCTAAAATCATTCTTATTATATCCTGGATTCGCAATCTGCGGTCTCGACATATTCTTGATTCTTCTTGCCGATTCAATACAAAAAGAATCAATAGCATCCTCTTCTGATTGTATTTTCTGCTGTATATTAATATAATCTTCAAATAAATTCTGACGACCTGGGATTTCATCGATATCATCATTTAGATCCGATATTTCCCTATCCAGCTCATCAAAGTGATTTTGAATTTGCACATTGATTTCACCTAATGAAATAGCATCCAACGTATCATTGGTTTGAACAACTTCATTAAATCCACTAAATATCCTAACATCATAGTTCATCGCAAACTGAGATTTCATCAACCCGACGAGAGTTGTTTTCCCGGTGCCATTGCTTCCATAAAAGAAGTTAACTTTTTTTAGATCAATTGAGTTTTGTGTGAAATTAAGATACGAATTGCTTGGAAGATTTAGTACATGGTTCATAATATCTCCAATAATCTATCATTCTTTTATAATACATAAGTGGGCCAGGTCCAGGATTGGACGATGGGGCGTTTTTTCTCGATTGCGGGGATGGTGCGGAGGGCGGGGCCTAGGCGCAGGTAGTTGACGAGGACGCCGTCATCGAGGTCGACGGGGAGGTTGCGGGTGGCGAGCGGATACAGCACATCGCGCTCGTAGTCGGTGCATTCCTTGATGGCGGTGCGCAACTTTTCACCCTTGCGCACTTCGGCAGGCTTGCCGGAGGCGAGTAAAGCTTCGGATTGAGCGTTGAGCTTGGCGGTGAACTCGCGCAGGTACTTCAACACCGTGTTCGTGGTGGCGGGCGTGTACCGGTGCAGATAGACGAGCGCCTTGAACGTGCCCTTCTTGTCGGTGCGGCTGGAGTACATCCAGTAGATCGGACGGTTCTTGTACATGCTCACGTGATCGTCGTAGAAGTCGGAGGCGAAGTACTTGCGCAGCGGCTTACCAAGTACCTGTTCAATGTAAGCGATGTTCTCGTTCAGATGCCGTTCGCCGCATGCCACGCTCAGGAAGTCACGGAATCGGGCGACGATATCGTCCTCGAACCATTCGTCGTCGGTCACAGGAATCACGTTGTCCACATCCGGCTCGAACGTGGGATTCGGGATTTGCGCGTGATAGTCGTCGATGGTTTCGCCTTGGGAGGCGAGAATCAGGCCCGGCTTGTCGAGCGAGTAGCGTCCGAACATGCAGCCGACCGCATAGGAGATGATCTCCTTGACAATGTCGCGGGTCATGAGTTCGTCGCGTTCGGCAGGCTTGTTCTTCGGGTATGCAAACGCCGGATTGCGTTTCAGCGAGACGCGCTCGATCGGCACATCGCACGGCACCTCGCTTCGCACGCCGTAGGCGTCCGCCACCAGCTCGTTGTTCTTGATTTCACGCTGACGCTGTTCTTCAACGATGGTTTTGCAGTGGACGATATATGCGTGGATGATGTTAGATAGTGCAGCTTCGTCAGAGTCCTTCAGAACATCCAATCCAGCAAACTCCCACGAAGTTTCATAGGAGTTCCAGTCGACAAGGGATGCAGATATCAGCAAAGAGACTAAATTGCCAATTCGTTCATCAAACATCTTAGAAGACATAGGGTATGTCGCAACTTGTCCAACTTGAAAATCCAGAGTCGGAGAAATGGCTTTTGCAATCTCATTGCCGATAGAACTATTAAGAAATGCCAAAAGTGAAAATAGCAAATCTTTGTTTGCAAAAAAAGCAGGGGCAACTTCATTAAAAATACTGCCAAAAGGTACATAGCGCATTGAAAACTGCCCACTCGTGATTTTTGACCAAGAAGCAGACTCCTTAAAATAGCAATCTTGATTTCGTGGATATGATGCAAGTTGGCCACGCTCATTTGTATAAGCCTTTATTCCCACACCATTATGGAACCAATTCACCACATAATCGTTGTTACCGTACCATTTGCGGAACTCTCCACCTTTATTATGTGGGAACCACATGCATCTCGATCTATTCGCAAATTCACTATTGGGCGCAGTAAAACATGTATTCGTTTGGGAGACCTCCCACCAATACCGCATAAAACGGTCTTTGTTCCCAGTTCCTAAACCTTTCTTAGGCTCGACAACATCATCAATCGGGTTCCCCTCCGCGAAAACGCGACGCATGGCATCAGAGAGCCAATACACAATTGGTGAGCCGGGAATCTGGGCGAAATCCTGCTGGTTGACGGTGAACATGAGATCATCATGCTCGCCCCGCACAGCACCAGTACATATGTTGGACTGATTGTCATCTCCATTCACATCAACCAAACGCAAGTACTTGCCTTTGCCATTGGCCTGACTCTTGTGAATCGTGAATGCCGTGGTGGAAACAACCTCGCCGCCGATGCTGTCGAAGGCTCCGGCACCGAGGTGTGCCATCGTTTCGACGGTGTTCTTCGCAAGCAGGTTTTTGCGCAGTTCCTCGAATGAGGAGAGGAACATCCAGCTCTGCATAGTGATCATACCGAGCAGGGCGTTCGGCTGGATGAGTCGCAGGTTACGCAGGATGAACGCGGCGAAGAGGTCCGCTTTCCCGTCCTTGTAGTGGTCGGTTACGTACTTCTTCAACTCATTGCCCATGTTGCCGGAACCCATGTAGGGCGGGTTGGCGACGACCGCAGCGTATTGGCGGGTGAGGTAGCGGGTTTGGGTGAGGACGGTTTTGGAGCGTTCCTCAAGGTCTGGCGCGAGTAGGGTGTACGCTCCCTCAGTCTCGCTGTGCTCGACAGCTCCCTCAGCCGAGGGAGCCGAGGCTACCGCCAGCTTTTTGAGGTCTGATGGGGGTTGGATGAGGGAGCCGTAGATGTCGGCGTGTTGGTAGGTGTTCCAGGTGTCGGCGTCGAAGGTGACGTTGTACAGGTCGTTGAGTTCTTCGACTTCGGTGTCGGTGAAGTATTCGGGTGTGATGCGCTGGATGTTGGGTTGCACCTGCTTGCGGAAGAATCGGCGGTAGCGGCCGCGGGCCTTCATGGTCAGGGCGAAGGCTGCGAGGTTGGCGGCGCGTTCGTCGATCTCCATGCCGAATAGGTTGTGCTCGAGAATCAGGCCCGGGATCTCGTTGGCGGAGTAGCCGGCTTCGTCGTAGATGTCGTAGAGCAGGTCGAAGGCGTAGGTGAGCATGTGGCCGGAGCCGCAGGCGGGGTCGCAGACGGTCAATTCCTCCGGGGTGGCGATATGGAGGGTGGATTGGGGTTTGAGGACCCCCTCCGTCAGCTTTGCTGACACCTCCCCCTCCCGGGGGGAGGAAAGGCCGACGCCATCAGATGCGCCGGGAGTGCCTTCAGTGGCGGGAACTTCGGGAATGTAGTACTCCCAGGACTTCCAGAGTTGGGATTCGGGATGGGATTGGGTCCAGAGGCGGCCGACGGTGTTCTGGACCAAATACCGCACGATCCAGTCGGGGGTGAACAGCTGGGTGGCGGCGGGGATTTCGGCGGCACCGGCCTTCTTGCTCTTCTTGAAGCCGGCCATCACCTCATCCTTGCGTTCTGCGATGTAGAACTGGTACAGCCAGCCGATGATCTCGACATTGCCTTGCCCCTCGTCGCCCACGCAATCGGCAACGGTCATCACTTCCGCGACCTTGCGCAGCACGGAATCGGACGCGAGCAGATCGGCCGGCATCAGAATCTCATCCGCCGCACCGGCATCATCGAACATGAACGGCAAAAACCTATGCCAATAATCACAGTACGCACGCAACAACAGACCATACGCCTCACCCTGCGGATCGTTGCTGGTTTTGCTGCCATCCAACAGTGCGGTGATCGTGGGCACCAGCTTGGCTTTGACACCAACGTTCGAGCCGAACACGTCCTCGTCGAATTCGCCGCGCTTGGCCGCGGACAATACGGCCGGCAAGGCGTTCGGATTGTCCGCGTCCTCGCCGGACACCACATGCGGGCTGGTGAAGTCGTTCGCATCCATGTACCGCAGGGCGATGATCCGGTTGAACCACCGGTAGGCGTGCCGTTCCGCGGTTCTGGCACGCCCCTGCTCGCCGCCGCCGTTGCCGAGAATCTCATCCTGCAGCTTTGCGAACGCGCGCGGATTGTCCACACTCGCCGCCGAATCCGGCTCCATCGCCGCATCCAGCTTGGCCCGCACCGCCTTCATCAGCTCCATGCGCGCCCCGGCCGCAAAAGCCTGCAACTTACTCGTGTTCATGCTCACTGCTCCTCTCCATCGTCAAGCAGCCAATCCAATGCGTATATCTGTTGAATCCCTTCATGGGAAACCGGACGTTCATCATCCAGTGTGATCAGCATCTTCGGATAATTATCCCGTACCGCACGCAGCGACGACAACTCACGCTCCAATGTATCCGGATCATGCACGGATTCGCTCACTTGGTAATAGCGCGGGCCGTCGGCACCATGGGTGATGAAATCAATCTCACCACCCGCGCTCTGACCGACATACACATCACCTTCCCTGCGCATCAACTCGAAAAACACCACATTCTCCAGAAGACGACCAGTGTCGCGCACCTTGTTGGAACACAACATGCGACGCATGCCTAGATCTACGGCATAATACTTACGCTCCTGCCGCAGAGCACGCTTGCCTTTGACGTCATATCGCTGCACCGGATAGAAGATGAATGCCGCCGCAAGTCCTTCCACATAGTTGGACACCGTAGGCGGCGATATCTTCGTGCCCATCGAGGTCATGGCATCCGCGATGGACTTGGGATTCACGAGATTGCCGACATCGTCGAACAGATAGCGGGTCACCGTTTCCAGCGCCGCAATGTTGGAGACGCCCAATCGTGCGGCTACATCCTTGAACAACACGGTGTTGAGTATGCCGTCAAGGTAATCGTGCAGCATCGTTTCGTTGCCGGAAAAGCCCACCGTGGCGGGAAGCGCACCATCATGCAGGTATTCGGACCATGCGCGCCGCATGGTCGTCCTTGTGTCGGATTGCGCACTCCAGTATTCAGCAAACGAAAGGGGCGTCATGGCGATCTCTACGTATCTGCCGGATATCAAGGTTGCCAGCGTTCCGGATAACAGCATGGCATTTGATCCGGTGACATACAGATCGATGCCGCCCTTGGCCTGCAAGCTGTCAAGCGTTTTCTGAAAGTCCGGCACATTCTGGATTTCGTCGATCAGCACATAACGCGTTCCCTCTCCTTCGCCGCAACGGCGGAGAATTTCCTCATACAGGCGGCGGTACTCGAGAAACGGTTCATTCTCCAACAGTTCGAGGTTGATGTGGACGATAGCCTCCGGCGCAACGCCATACCGTTCAACCAGACGTTGTTTCCAAAGCGTCATCAACGTCGACTTGCCGCATCGGCGCACGCCGGTGATTACCTTGACTACGTCATGGTCTTTCCACATGTCGAGTTTGCGCAGGTACTTCGGTCGGTCGATCATCCACACCATCCCTCATTGAAAACGTATTTTCAATACTATCAGTTTTTGCGTGGATTTAAAACTCATTTTAAATCCACGCAAAAACTGACTCACAGTAAAATGCGTTTACCTTCGCGGATGACGGCCATGAGCTTGCGCCGGTATTCGTCGAGGAACTCATCCACATCGTCTTCCGTGCGCAGCATCGGCTTGGGGCGCGGCGGTGTGACGCGGATGGTGCGCTCGACCGGCTTCGACTCGGCCTGTACCGTCTCGATATGCTTGGGACCGGGCTCGACTGGCGCAACGGTATCGGGCAGCGTCTCCCCAGCTGATGGATTCCGTAAGTCCCGAGACTCCACTGGCTTCCCCGGCTCGTCGTGAACGTCAGCCGGTTCCTGCGGTTCCGGCTGTTCCTTGGCAGCGTCCAACTGGTTGACCAAGGTCAGGTACAGGCTGCCGCGCACGGTGTCCGCGGTCTGCCGGATGTCGGCGATGTACTTCGCCGACTCGATCTTCGCGGCCGCATCATCCAGCGAGCGCAGGGCCTGCCGTTGGGCATCCTCGCGGGCGGCACGGTACGAATCGATGCCGGTGAGGGATTCTCGCACGGCGGCGACGGCTGCCAGCGCCTGTTCGCGTTCCGTGTCGACGAGTTCGCCGAGATGCTGCTGGAGGTCGGTCAGTCGGGTCTTGAACAGGTTGACCCGGTTGCCTTGGAACAGTTTCGGATCGTCCGCCGTGGCACGCGCTTCGTCACGTTCCCGTTGCAGATCGGCGGATGCGAGTGTGAAGTTGGAGTCGTTGGTTTTGATCCAGTCCAGGCCGTTGGCCAACACGTCACGCTGGAAGCCGTTGAGGACCTTGCGGATCGGGGCGATCACGTCCTCTTGGTCGTCCAGCAGTTGATCCGTGTTGTCGTCTTCGTTCTTGGAGGGGAAGGTTTCCAGCATCCACTCCTCCGGCTTGGCGGCAACGGTCTTCAGCCGTTCGAGCGGCTCATCAAGCGCCGTGACGAACGCGAACCGTCCGTTGGCGGCCTTGAGCTGTTCGATCGCGCGTATCTGTTCGCGCAACCCGTCCCTGATGACGCGAGCCATGTCTTCGGCGTCGCCGGGCAGCCTGTCTGCGGTCAGGCCAAGGTAATCGTTGGCGAAATTGCGCAGTTCCCTGAGTTTGGCGGCATCGTAGCGCTTCGGGATCTCCACGCGCATGTTTTCGGTCTTTTTCTGATTGGTCAGATATTTGACCACATCGGTGCGCGGTATCCGATTGCTGTCGATCGTCAGTCGAATCCGTTCGTTGCCATACAGGTAGCACAGACATGCGAGCGTGTCCGCCAGCGGCCAGCCGTACGGTTCGTTCTCGTAGTGCGCAATGACGTCTCTGACCGTCGGCACGAGATTGCGGCGGATCTGCCCGGCCGCATAGTCGTACACGTCCTGTGCCGGCAGATCCAGACGATTCTGCACGGAATCGGTGCCGTCCAGCGACGGCTTGGAGTCCGAAGCATCGGCGAGTACGGCGGGGAGATCACGCTCGGTGTAGGAGAGATCCTCCACCAGTCGGAAGTTGGTGTACAGGCGTCCGATCAGCGTCTGCATCGCCTCCGTGATGATGCCGGTCGCGCTTTCGCGCGCCTTCGTGTCCAACGTGGCGCCGTTGTAGGCGATGACGGCCGAGCACAGCGCCTTGGACACCGTGGACTTCAGTTCCCGTTTCATGATGTTGAGATCGCCGCGCTTGGCGTCGAGGATGTGTTTGCGGGAACCCTGTTCGTTGGCGTGCAGACGGAGATACTTCTCGGTACGTTCGACCATGGTCAGGTCGTTCATGAAATTGGAGTCGTCGTCGTCGAGGATCACGCGCAGTTCCCCGCGTTCGCCGGATGATCGCATGATCTTGGCGTCCAACGGTATGTCGTCCATTGGGGTGACGATGTGCAGCGTGATCGGATAGGTCCGTCCCTGCGCCACGTTGTCGATGGTCAGACCGTACCGGAACCTCACCTTCTGCCGTCCCTGCCCGTATTCGACGGTCAGCGGCTGGCCGAGAATATCCTCGCTGACGATCCTGCCCAAGCGGTCGCGGATCTGCCGGTCCTCGATGTCGACGTTCTTGATTTCACTTTCGACGGCCTGCTCGTCGTTGGTCAGATACTCGTATTCGTCGCCGGTTCGATGCACGTAGTTCTGCCGTTCCAGCATGTTCAGCGTGTCTTGGATGCGCCGTTCCAGTTCGGGCAGATCCTCGCCGAACCGGCCGAGCACAAGAATGCGCAGGTTACGCACGTTGGCCTTGAAGTCATCGACCTGTTTGACCAGCAGCAACGCCTTGAGCAGTGGCAGCGCCAGCTTCTGGACGTCCGGGGCGAGCTCGCGTTCCGCTTCGATGATGCGATGGTTCACCGAGCTCTGGATGGTGCCGGAAATGCCGTCGTACAGGGCACTGAACGGTATCAGACCGCCGATCGCATCGGTTTTGTGTTCGACCAGCGCGCTGCTGATCGTGGACAAGAGCGAACGTTCGCCGACCGAACGATGCTGGCCTTCGAAAAAGCCGGCGTCGCTCATGCCGCGCATCGCGTCCTGGAACAGCAGGAACTGGTAGTTGACGAACGGATAAGTGGCGATGAAGTCCTCTTGGGTGCCGAATCTGAGGTTGTTGAACTGGCGTGCGCCGCCTTCGCCCTGGAAGGTGAACAGGGCGTCAAGCTCGTCGCGGTGGGCCTGCCACAGTTCCTCCGTGGCCGTCTCCCCCTGCTCGTTCTTGGCCAGCAGTCGTTTCTGGATGACCTCGATGGCGTCAGCGCTGGACAGTTTCAGGTTGACGGCGAACCGGCCCTTGATCTTCGTGAAATCAAGCCCCTGACTGACCGAACGGTCGCCGATCACAGCGTCGATGTCCTCCTGCGAGGTGACGATCACCCACACGCGGCCGTTGGTGCGCGCGAACAGCTCCTCCGTCACGGTCTGTAGATTGAGCATGAGATCCGTGCGAGAACCGATGAACTGGCCTACCTCATCCACCAGAAAGATCAGACGACGACCGTCATCCTGCTGCTGCAGCCAGTCGTTCACATCGTCGGCGAAATCGGCGATGGTCGGATTGTACTGTTTCTGGTAATCCTTGAGAATGTCCCTGACCTCGTCGCCGGTGGCCGCGGCGAACGCCCTATCGATCTTCGGTCCGGAAAACGCGGCCTGAGCGCGGCCCTTGGACCACGGTTTGCCGGCGATCGATTCGAACTGACGCACGAACTCAGTCAGACACCCGTTGGCATCGAGATCGCGTTCCATCTTCGCCACGTACTTGTTGGCGCCGTAATAGCCACGGGCCTCGTCGAACACGCGGATGAACGCGTCCATGAGCACCGTTTTGCTGCCCTTCTGCGCCTTGCTGTCGATGTTGAACAGCAGCGAGGTGGCGGGAATGCGCAGGTTGGCGTCCAGCAGTCCCTCAAGCTCGTGATTCTCGGCGTCGCGGGCCTTGGCCTTCATGATGTCGATGACCTGTTCGCGGCTCAGCGATTCGGCGTCGTCCGCGATGAACGGCGCGGGAATATCGCCCAGAATATGCGAGAGCATCTTCAACAGATGGGATTTACCGGAACCGAAGAAACCGGAGATCCATACGCCGTTCGTGTAGTCGGCTGCCGGGTCGTTGTACGTGTCGAGGAACCGTTCGAGATTGGTCTGGATCTCGTTGGTCAACACGTATTCGTTCACCTCATCGGCGAGGTTCCTGTCGTCGCTGGCCTTGATGACGCCGTCGATCTTGTCTTCGATGTTCCTGACGAAGATGTTCCTGAACTGCAATGCGCCGCCTCGAGATTCGCTCGTGTCGTTCATGTCGCTCATGCGTCGGCTCCTTCCATGATCGCGGTGTTGAGACTGAATGCACGGTAGTAGTTGTCCGCGTCGAGCCGGTCGAACAGTCGCATCACCGATACGGTCGACGCGGTCTTCTCGTAGGTTCCCGGGAAGAACACCACCACGGGCGTATGTTCGTCGATGATCTCCTGCACGCAGTTGAGCAGCGCGTGTGTGCGGATGTACGGATACACCTGGCCCACGCCGGTCAGGAACACCAGATCGGCTTCGTGATTCGCCTTCGCCTGCTGGTATCGCGTCTCGAGCGCGTCCTTCAGATCGTCGTTGTCGGGGCCGAGCATGCCGGCGAGCGCCTGATAGAAGTCGTCCTCCTGCAGCGACGGCCATGCGTCGGCTCCGGCATCGTCGGCTTCGCCGTGCATGTCCGGTTCCTGTTCGATGGCGGAGTCGAAGACGTCGTTGTCCTGCATGATCCGGATGGCGAGCTCGTACAGGTTGATGACCAGTATGGCCGGCGCGGCATCATCATCGTCCACGGGGTCCATGCCCTGCAGACGGTTGACGAGAATCGGGATGCGACGTTCGACTTCCAGCTCCTGCTGCGGCCGATACGCGTAAATGTAGTTCGCCGGCTCACCGCCGGTGTCCTCGCCGTCACGAAAACGTTTGGAACGCATGCAACGAAACAGTCCATCGAAGTCCTGCTCGATGTTGGATGACTGCCGTCGTGCGGTGTTGCCCGTCATTGCCTCCCCGCTTCCTTCTGCCGTGCGGATGTCTTGCCTCAACGTTCCCCGATGGGGAAGAATCCGAATGATTCCGGTCTGTGTTCCAGAATACCGGTCAGGGTGTTGCCCAGCAGCGCGGGTTGCAGCGTGTTGTCGGTTTTGTCCACCAATCCGGCTTCGTGTATCGCCTTGAACAGGTTCGAGCGCAGTTTGGCTGCCGTGGTTGTGCTGAGCGTTTCCAGTTCCGGATGCCACATGGCTTTGGCAAGTATGAACCGGTCGTAGTCCTCATAGGTGACGGTCGGCATGCCCATCAGATAACGGTCGCGCAGCACGTCATGGGCGAACTGCCCCACTAGGGCGTAATAGCGGCACATCGCCACCCACATCAGCGCGTGACGATCGGCCGCTGGCGTATCGGCGCTGGCCAGATGGCACAGTTCCGTTCCGCTCAGCGTGCTCAGCCGTTTGATCACTTCGCTGACCATACGCGAGTTCGCCGCCTGCGTGCGAATGGTCAGCGCGTTCTCGTCGATGGCACGCCGGCGGATTCTCGCTATACGTTCCCCCAGTTCGGTTTCATCATGCGCGAGTACATGGGGATCGGCACAGTCCTCATCGTCCACGAACAGCGCGGCGACGATACGCCCCTGCGGCGCGAGCAGTCCGCCGACCGTAAACGACAACCGGTATCGCTGCTCGTTCTGCATCGTTTCGCTTCCGTACGATCCCGGCATTGTCTCTCCTCGCGTCGTATCGTTGCCCGATCTGACAAGAATATTTCAGACTACCCTTTGGACGGGATATATACGAATCGGCATCCACTCATCCGGCACTCCCGCTTTCCATCCGTTTCGCATCTAGTATCATCGTGTTCTTGCCCAGCCAGCTCACTCACTACACTCGTTGGCAGAGGTGATGATCATGCGTTTGCAAATGGCCAGTCGGATCGAGACCGATGGAACAGGGCCGCTGTTCGTGATGTTCCACGGATATGGCAACGATGAGAGCGAGATGATGCGGATCATCGATGCGGTGTATGAGACACGTGAACGCACCGACACCGGCGATGCAACCGAAGTTGGCTCGCGCACCGGACTCGCGGATCATCCAAGTTATCTGTCGTTGCGCGGCATCTATGAGAGACCGTACATGGGCGGCAACTATTGGTATCCGGACGGCTGCGGGGTCGAGGAACGGCGACGCGAATGCGCGGCCGTCGGCAAGGCCGTAGCCGCTCTGCTTGATTGCGCGCTGTTCGCTGGGCGCAGGAAGATACTGGTCGGATTCTCGCAGGGCGGATATCTGTCGTACCGGATCGTCCGGGATTATCCCGATCTGTTCGATGCGGCGATTCTGCTCAGCCCGTCGTTCAAGGGCGAGGAAGGAAACCGGCTGGACTCCACCACGCGATTCTTCCTGGCGTACGGTTCCGAAGACCGTACGATTCCCCTTGCCGACCAGCATACGGCCCGTGCCGTGCTGAGCGCCGCCGGACATCTGACCTTCCATGAATATGCCGGCATGGGCCACGCGATCAGCGATGAGGAAATCGCCGATATACGCGGTTTCGTGCGATCGATATGATTCCGCGCCTCATACGGCCGAGGCGCTGCGAGGCACAGGTCAGTTGCCCTGCCGACTGATACCGCCCTTATGACCGGTGGCCTTGAACGGTTTGGCTCGAGACGAACCGGCCATCACTGGCGACCGGTTTCCTATGATCCCGTGGCTGGCAGCGGCTTCGGCCTTATGCCCGTCCTGGGATTGTCCGCCGACTCCCACGTTAATGCCTTTGGCGCGCAGCGCCTTCATCCATCGTTCGTCCATGCCGTTCATCATACGTCGGAACGGGTGCGGCATCTCTATAGTGGGCAGTGCAGTACCTCATCGGTTCGATAATAGGAGCGATCATGACATTGATGGAACCGCCGGTCATCCCGGTGCGTCGCGCGCATGACGGGCTGGAATTGCCGGCGATCGGGTTCGGCACGTACAAGGTGAACGGCTTCGCCGGCGCCGAGGCGATCAGATCGGCGTTGGAGGTCGGCTACCGGCTCATCGATTCGGCGTTCAACTACGAGAACGAGGGCATCGTCGGCAAGGCGATCCGCGAATCCGACGTGCCTCGCGAGCAGATCATCGTCGCGTCGAAGCTGCCCGGACGCCACCACCAGTACGACCAGGCGCGAACCACCATCGAGGAGTCCGTGGCGCGCATGGGACTTGATTACATCGACCTGTACCTCATTCACTGGCCGAACCCGTCCCAGGGCCAGTTCGTCGAAGCGTGGCAGGCGCTCGTCGACACGCAGCGACAGGGCATCGTCAAGCACATCGGCGTGAGCAACTTCCTGCCCGGCCATATCGATCTGCTCATCCGCGCCACCGGGGTCACGCCGGCGGTCAACCAGATCGAACTGCACCCGTTCCTCCAGCAGAACGAGCTGCGCGCATACGACGAGGCGCACGGCATCATCACCGAGGCGTGGAGCCCGCTGGGCCGCGCCAACCAGATGCTCAAGGACCCGACCATCACGCGCATCGCCGCCAAGCATCAGGTGTCGCCGGTGGCCGCGATCCTGCGCTGGCACCTGCAATTGGGCGACGTGGCGATCCCGAAGTCCATGCACCGCGACCGCCAGCGCGCCAACCTCGACCTGACCGGCTTCGCGCTCGACGAACAGGACATGCGCGACATCGCCGCAATGGACAACCCCGAAGGCTACACGTTCGGCCAGAACCCCCACTGGCACGAGGAAGCCTGACACTCAAGCGGGATTCCGGTCACGGATTCGTCAGTGGCGTTCGTCTGGCTATGCGAATCGGGACATTCCGGTTCGCATAGCCAGACGAACGCCACTTTTTGCTTCGTCGCCCGGTCTTCTCTCACACCGCGTAGGCGGACCAGCGGTCGCGGGTGTGCTGGACTTCGATGGGCATGCCGAACAGGCTGGACAGCCGTTCGTTCGTCAGACCGTCTTCGAGCGGACCGGAGTAGACGATGGTGCCGGCGCCGGGGTTGCCCATGACATCGACGCCCTCGTCGGTGGCGTCCTCGACCGGAATCGGCTTGCGGCCCATGATGGCGATGTGGTCGAATCCGGCCGGGATCTCCTCGAGTCGGTGCGTCACGAGCACGACGGCGCGGTTGGAATCCTCTTCGCCGATGCGGCTCAGCGTGCGCATCACCTGTTCGCGTCCGCCGAGGTCGAGTCCGGTGGTGGGCTCGTCCATGATGAGCAGTTCGGGATTGCCCATGAGCGCACGGGCGATGAGCACGCGTGTGCGCTCGCCTTCCGACAACCGCCACATCTGCTTGCCTTCGAGGTAGGAAACGCGGAAGTCGCGCAGCAGCTGACGGGCGCGGGCATACTCCTCGTCCGTGTACGTGTCCTGCCAGCGGCCGGTCACGGCGCTCAGTCCGGTGACGACCGCGTCGAGCGGGTCCTCGAAGTCGGGGAACTGGCGGCCGAGGTCGGCTGAGGCGAGACCGATGCGCGTGCGCAGTTTGAACACGTCGTATTTGCCGAGCTGGTGGCCGAGGATGAACACGCGGCCTTCGGACGGGAAGGTGCGTGTGGCGAGCATGCCCACCGCGGTCGATTTGCCGATGCCGTTCGGGCCAAACAGCACCCAGCGTTCGCCGGCGTTGATCGTGAGGTTCACGTCGGTGATGATGACGCGGCGATTGCGGCGGAATTCGACGTTGTCGAGTTTGAGGACTTCGGTGGGCATGGGACGATTCCTTTATGTACGGATGATCGGAGAAGCAGCCGAAAGCCGTTCTCTCCATATGGGTGTATGGGATGTATGAAGAAGAGGGAGAGACGGACTACGCACTCGTCTCTCCCTCCGTCACGCTTCGCGTGCCAGTCCCTCATCGGGAGAAGGCACGGACACGGTTACTTCTGCTCGTCGATCACGGACTGGTAGACCTTGACGGTCTCGTCGGCGATCGACTCCCAGCTGAACACGTCGCGGGCGCGCTCGTAGCCGGCCTGGCCCATCTTCTTACGCAGTTCGGGATCGGCCATGATCCTGTTGATCGCGTCGGCCATGTCGTGCACGAACTTGTCCGGGTTGGTCGGAGTGCCGGTGCCGTCATGCAGCTGTTCGATCGGCACCAGATAGCCGGTCTCGCCGTCCACGACGACCTCGGGGATGCCGCCGGTGGCGGATGCGACGACCGGCAGGCCGCAGGCCATCGCCTCAAGGTTCACGATGCCAAGCGGCTCATAGATCGACGGGCAGATGAACGCGTCGCAGCCATGCTCGAGCGCACTCAGTTCGTTCTTCGGCAGCATCTCCTCGATCCAGATGATGTTGCCACGCTCCTTGTCGAGTTCGGCAAAGGCGTTCTTGACCTCCTCCATGATCTCCGGGGTGTCGGGCGCGCCGGCGCACAGCACGATCTGGATGCCCGGGTCGACGAAGTGCAGCGCCTTGAGCAGGTACGGCAGTCCTTTCTGGCGGGTGATGCGGCCGACGAACAGGAGGGTCGGCTTGCTGCGGTCGATGTGGTAGCGGTCGAACACGCCCCAGCCCGGATCGCCATCGGCCGGCGTGGCGAATTCGGACATGGTGATGCCGTTGTACACGACGACAACCTTGTCCGGGTCGAGGTTCGGGTAGGCGGTGAGGATGTCGTTGCGCATGCCCTTGGAGACGGCGATCACGCGGTCGGCGTGCTCATAGGCGTCCTTCTCGGCCCAGGAGCTCAGGTTATAGCCACCGCCGAGCTGCTCGCGCTTCCACGGACGGAACGGTTCGAGGCTGTGCGCAGTGATGACCAGCGGCGTGCCGTGCAGCATCTTCGCCAGATATCCGGCGAGGCACGCGTACCACGTGTGCGCGTGGATGATGTCGGCGTCCACGTCGTTGGCGATCTGCAGATCGACGCCGAAGGTCTTGAGCGCCGGGTTCGCGTCGGCCAGTTCGGCGGGCGTGTTGTATCCGACGACCTTGAGGCTGCCCTTGGCCTCGGACGCGTTCGGGATCGCGGGAACGTCGGCTTCCGTACGAGGACCGTCGAACGCGCGCACGGTCACATCGATGCGTTCGGCCAGCGCCTTGGACAACTGTTCGGCATGCACACCGGCGCCTCCGTAGACGTGCGGCGGGTATTCTCTTGTGAGCAGATCAACCTTCATTGGTACACCTCTCCAATCTGTGTAGACAGTGTTATGCCACCAAGTCAACTGTAAGCCATCGGGCAAGAAAAAACGCACAACCGACGCGTTCGTGTTGCGTCCGGTTGTACGTTTTCTTGATGACTGAGACCGTACGGGGCGATCAGATGGCGGTGCCGTTCTGGTCGAGGTTCGGATTGTGTTTGGAATCGCCGGCCGTGAAGAACAGGCTGAGCACGCCGACGATGAACACGACCGCGACGGTCGCGATCAGCCAGATCGGATGCTGCGGCAGCCACATGACCACGCAGAACGCGACGGCGGCGAGCACGATCAGCACCCAGCTGACCACGCGGAACCACTGGTGCACGGAATGCGGGGCCTTGAACGCTTTCGGATCGCGGTAGTTCGGGTCGGTCTCGAACATGGACGCGACCTCGTCGGAGTCGAAGTGCGCGGTCGGCTTCCACGGGCCGTCGGTGCCCTCCTGGATACGACGGGACTTCTCCTGCAGCGCGTACTCGTCGACCATATGCGCACGGCCACGGCCACGCGTCTGATCGTACTGCTGCGGCACTCCCCTGCGCTGGTCCTTCGCGGCCTTGCGACGTTCTGCACGGTTCGGCATTCCACTACTCCTCTACTGCGAGACGGATAACACTGTGTGCCAGTGTACCGCGCTCCCCCGCCGTACACCGCGCATTGCCCATCGGCACGCCTGCATCGTCACCATCCCATGACGATCATGACGGTGAGTGTCATGACGCCGACGACCGGAAGCGTGACAACGATCATGCCGATGGTGACAAGAACAGCGGCGATGCGCAGAGGCAACGGACGCACCGCATTGCCGGGCGCATCGTTCGCGCCCGCCTCGACAACGCGCAGCACGGCGACGGCGATCCACGCCGCGTAGCCGACGACAGCGAGCAACAGCAGTCGCCATATGCCGGGCATGGTGTCGCAATCGGGTTGGGTGAGGTCACAGGACAACGGCAATCCGGAGAATATGTTCGAGACGGCACGGTCGTCGATCCAGCACCATGCGGTCGGCAGTTGGCAGATCAAGCCGGCCCACCACAGTATGCGCAGAGCCATACGTTTCGGCATCATCGTTCCGTTCACGTTCACCAAATATAGGCGGGTTCCTCGTTGGATACGATCGCATTGACCATCTCGTGCGCGGTGGCGATCTTCAGACCAGCGTAGGCTTCGCCCTGCACCCGATACCACGGGTCGCGATATGTCCAATGGGTGACGGCGCCGGTGGCGTCGGCGTCATATCCGGTGATGACGATCATGTGGTTGGCGTGGGCGAACGACGGGTAGAGCGTATGCACGTCAATGGCCACGAACACCGGGTACCCGTCGTCGAGGTCCGTTTTCGCCCGTTTCGCAAACGTGCGCGCTACGGCGGGGTCCGTATCTCCTATCTCAACGGTCTGTACCCGGTATCCGGCACCGATCGGGTTCGCATCGCCGACGCCGAACAGGTACTTGTTGACGACGCGTGCCAGGTCAACGTATTCGGTGCCGGTCTGCGGTTTGGCGCTCATTTCGGAGGCAAGCGCGGATTGGCTGACGTCGATCCCCTTGTACCGCAGCACCATCTGCACGGAGGCCGGCACGCACCAATACCCGGTTTCCTGCACGCTTTGCGGCACGTCGAGACGAACGCTTGTCGCGTTCGCCGACGGGCGACCGTCCGATTCCGGCGGCTGGGCGGTCTCGTCCGATGCATCGACGATTCCTTCTTCTCCGCTGGCTTCGCGGAACCATGCGTCGCCGGGATACGAATCGTCCACGCCCATGTTCAGTCCGGCGAGCACGCTCGGATCGAGCAGTTCCGCAGTATTCTCCGTCGGAACATCTGCAAACGGCGGCACGACGGCTCTGTCAAGATCGTCGTGATCGGGTTCGGTCACTTGCGGTGAAGATGGTGACCCGGGTTGAGCCGCATGATGGTTTGTGTCGGCCATCTTCGCGTGCCACGCCGCACCGCCCGCCGCCATTACCGCCACGACGAACAGCGAGCCGATGATCACGGTAAGTTCACGTCGCCTCATCGCGCACCGCCTTCCCTATGGTTCTAGGGTATCCTCCAAACTCATGCGCCACGCGAACCAACCGTGCCCGATATGTGAAAAGCCCTTCCGTCTCGTTGACGGAAGGGCTTTGCGATCATGTCGCCGTCGGAAACCGACGGCGACGGCGCGGCGTAACCGATCAGCGCGGCAGCATCATCGGGCGCTGGGAGGCGACAATCGGCGCGGGCAGCTCGGTGGAGCCGGTCAGGTACTCGTCCACGGCGGCGGCGCAGGAGCGTCCCTCCGAGATCGCCCACACGACGAGGCTCTGGCCGCGGCCCGCATCGCCGGCGACGAACACGCCGTCCTGCGAAGTGGCGAACTTGTCGTTGCGAGCGACATTGCCACGCTTGTCGAGCTCGACCGGCAGCTGATCCATGAGCGAAGTGGTGTCCGGGTGCAGGAAGCCGACGGAGATGAGCACCAGGTCGGCGGGCAGCACGCGTTCGGTGCCGGGCTGACGGGTGAACGGGCCGTTCTCGCCGGGAGCAACGTCGACGACCTTCAGACCGGTCACGTGACCGGTTGCGTCGGCCACGAAGCCTTCGGTCGCGGTCGAGTTCTCGACGTGCACCTTGGCCTGCTCTTCTTCGGAACCGACGAAGTTGACCGAATCGGTGCTGTACACGTAAGTGCCGCCCTCCTCCATCGAGGAGGTCTTCTGGTACAGGCGCGCGAAGGTCGGCCACGGCTGACTGTCGGGTCGCGAGGACGGTTCCTTCGGCATGATCTGCAGCACGGTCACGTCCTTCGCACCCTGGCGGATGGACGTGCCGAGGCAGTCGGAACCGGTGTCGCCACCACCGATGATGACGACGTGCTTGTCCTTGGCGGTGATGTCGTTGACCGGCTTGACGCCGTACACGCGGCGGGTCGCATCGGGCAGGAACTCCATCGCGAAGTGGATGCCCTTGAGCTCGCGGCCGGGGATCTTCATGTCGCGCGGCACGGTCGAACCGATGGCGACGACGACCGCATCATAGCGGGAGCGCAGATCGTCCCAGCTGATGTCCTTGCCGATCTCCACGCCGGTGCGGAAGCGCGTGCCTTCGGCTTCCATCTGCTTGACGCGGCGGTCAAGCAGTCGCTTGTCGAGCTTGAAGTTCGGGATGCCGTAGCGCATCAGGCCGCCGATCGCGTCGTCGCGCTCATAGACGACGACGGTGTGGCCGGCACGGGTCAGCTGCTGCGCGCAGGCAAGGCCGGCGGGGCCGGAGCCGACGACCGCGACGGTCTGGTCGGTCAGGCGCTGCGGCGGCAGGGGCTTGACGTAGTCGAGATCCCACGCCTGGTCGATGATCGTGCACTCGTCGTTCTTGATCATCGTCGGCGGCTGGTGGATGCCGAGCACGCAGGCCTGTTCGCACAGGGCCGGGCAGATGCGGCCGGTGACCTCGGGGAAGTTGTTGGTGGTGGACAGGCGGTTGTACGCGTCCTCCCACTTCTCCTGGCGCACGAGGTCGTTGAATTCGGGGATGATGTTGCCCAGCGGGCAGCCGGTCATGCAGAACGGGGTGCCGCAGTCCATGCAGCGGGCCGCCTGTTCGGTGGTCCACGGCTGCAGGCCGGATTCGGCGTGCACGTCGAGCCAGTCCTTGATGCGCTCGGCGACCGGGCGTTCGGCGAGTTCTCGGCGGGTACGGACCTTCAGGAATCCACGAGGATCTCCCATGTCAGCGCGCTCCTTCCATCACGTGCTCGTACACCTGTTCCCAGGCGCCGGGCGCATTGAAATCGATGTTGTCCTCTTCGGCCTGCTTCATGGCCGCGGTCATGGCGAGGAAGTGTTCGGGCACCACGCGGGTGAAGCGCAGCACGTTCTCGTCCCAGTTCTCAAGCAGTTCCTTGGCGAACGCGGAGCCGGTCTCCTTGGCGTGCTGCTCGACCAGGTCGCGCACGATCGGCGCGGTCGTCTCGTCGAGCGGCTGGAACAGCAGCGAGCCGTTCTTGCGGCCTTCGGGGTTGACCTGGTTCATGTCGAGGTCGAGCACGTAGGCGTTGCCGCCCGAGAAGCCGGCGCCGAAGTTGCGGCCGGTGGAGCCGAGCACGACGACGGTGCCGCCGGTCATGTACTCGCAGCCGTGGTCGCCCACGCCTTCGACCACGAACGTCGCGCCGGAGTTGCGCACGGCGAAGCGTTCGCCGGCACGGCCGGCGACGAACATCTGGCCGGAGGTCGCGCCGAAGCCGGTCACGTTGCCCGCGATGACGTTGGTATGCGGGTCGAACGTCACGTCGTCGTTCGGACGCACGATCAGTCGGCCGCCGGACAGGCCCTTGCCGGCGTAGTCGTTGACCTCGCCGATCACGCGGATCGTCTCGCCGCTCGGGATGAACGCGCCGATGGACTGGCCGCCAGCGCCGTGGAACGTCATGTCGATCGTGTTGTCCGGCAGACCGGCCGCGCCGTAACGGCGGGTGATCTCGTAGCCGACCATCGTGCCGAGCGTACGGTTCACGTTGCGGATCGGCAGGTCGATCGTCACCGGCTCCTTGTTCTCGAGCGCCGGCCGGGCGAGCTCGATGAGCTTGTTGTCGAGCGCCTTGTCGAGCTCGTGGTTCTGCGGCTCGGTGTTGTGCAGGATGGTGCCGGGAACCGGACCGGGCTGCATGAGCACGTTGGTCAGGTCGACGCCGTCGGCCTTCCAACGCTTGATGGCCTCGTTCTGATCGAGGCACTCGACGTGGCCGACCGCCTCCTCGAGCGTGCGGAAACCAAGCTCGGCGAGGATCTCGCGCACCTCCTCGGCGATGTACATGAAGAAGTTGATGACCGACTCGGGCTTGCCGAGGAAGCGGGCGCGAAGCTCAGGATCCTGGGTGGCGATGCCCTGCGGGCAGGTGTTCTTCTGGCATGCGCGCATCATGACGCAGCCTTCGACGATCAGCGCGGCGGTCGCGAAACCGAATTCCTCGGCACCGAGCAGCGCGGCGATGACCACGTCGCGACCGGTCTTCAGCTCGCCGTCGCACTGCACGACGATGCGGGAGCGCAGGCCGTTGAGGATCAGCGTCTGCTGGGTCTCGGACAGGCCGATCTCCCACGGGGTGCCCGCGTGGCGGATCGCGTTGAGCGGGGCCGCGCCGGTGCCGCCGTCGTAGCCGGAGATCAGCACCACGTCGGCATGGCACTTGGCCACGCCGGCCGCGATGGTGCCGACGCCGAACTCGGAGACGAGCTTGACGTGGATGCGCGCCTTCGGGTTCGCCATCTTCGCGTCGTTGATCAGCTGCTTGAGATCCTCGATCGAGTAGATGTCGTGGTGCGGCGGCGGGGAGATGAGCTCCACGCCCGGGGTCGCGTGACGGACCTTGGCGATCCACGGCGGGACCTTCGCGCCGGGCAGGTGGCCGCCCTCGCCGGGCTTGGCGCCCTGCGCGAGCTTGATCTGCAGGTCGGTGGCATGCACGAGGTAGTCGGAGGTCACGCCGAAGCGGGCGGACGCGATCTGCTTGATGCGGCTGTAACGCAGCGGGTCCTCGATGCGGTCGTCGGACTCGCCGCCCTCACCGGAGTTGGAGCGCGCGCCGAGCGTGTTCATGGCGATGGCGAGCGTCTCGTGCGCCTCCTGCGAGATGGAGCCATAGCTCATCGCGCCGGTGGAGAAGCGCTTGACGATCTCGGAGGCCGGCTCGACCTCGGAGATGTCGATCGGCTTGCGGTCGTGCTTGAACTTCATCAGGCCGCGCAGGGTCATGATGCGGTTCGACGTGTCGTTGATGTGGTGCGAGTACTTCTTGAACATCTGGTAGTCGCCGCGCGCGGTGGACTGCTGGAGCAGGAAGATCGCCTCGGGGTCGTTGAGATGGTCCTCGCCGGTGCGGCGCCACTTGTATTCGCCGCCGGTCTCAAGGTTCATGTGCGGGGTGGCCGTCCACTGGTTCGGGTAGGCGACGCGATGGCGGATGGCAACCTCCTCGGCGATCTCGTCGAGGCCGACGCCGCCGACCTGGGAGACGGTGCCGGTGAAGTACTTGTCGACCGTTTCCTTGCTCAGGCCCACGGCCTCGAACAGCTGCGCGCCACGGTAGCTCATGATCGTGGAGACGCCCATCTTGGCCATGATCTTGAGCACGCCGATGGACAGCGCCTTGGTGAGGTTCTTCACGGCGGTGGGCGCATCGACCTTGAGGTAGCCGGTGCGGGCGAGGTTCTCGACGGATTCGAACGCGAGGTACGGGTTCACACAGGCCGCGCCGTAGGCGATGAGCAGGGCGACATGGTGGATCTCGCGCACGTCGCCGGCCTCGACGGCCATCGAGATCTGTGTGCGGGTGTGGCGGCGCAGCAGATGGTGCTGCACGGCCGCGGTGAGCAGCAGCGACGGGATGGGACCCCACGTGTGGTTCGATTCGCGGTCGGAGAGCACGATGAAGTTGCTGCCGTTCGCGATGGCCTCGTCGACTTCAGAGAAGATTTCCTCGAGACGCTCCTCGAGCGCCTTGCCGCCGCCGGCGACCTGATAGAGGCCCTTGACGACGAACGGACGGTAGTAGCCGCCGAGCACCTTGGCCTTGTCAAGCCGCTTGAGCTGGGCCATCTCGTCGGAGTTGATGACCGGCAGCGGGATGAGGATCTTCTTGGCATGCAGCTCGGAATCCTCGAGCAGGTTCGGTTCCGGGCCGATCGCGGACTCGAGCGAGGTGACGATCTCCTCGCGCTCCCAGTCCAGCGGCGGGTTGGTGACCTGCGCGAACTTCTGGTGGAAGTAGTCGAACAGCATGCGGCTGCGCTTGGAGAGCACCGGCAGCGGGTTGTCGTTGCCCATCGAGCCGAGCGGCTCCTTGCCGGTGTTGGCCATCGGGGCGAGCAGGAGCTTCAAGTCCTCCTCAGTGTAGCCGAACGCACGCTGGCGGCGCTGCACGGACTGGCCGGAGTGGCTCACGTGCTCGCGCTGAGGCAGGTCGCTCATCTCCACCGAGTTGCCCTCGACCCACTGGCGGTACGGGTGCTGCGATGCGAGGCTCTTCTTGATCTCCTCGTCGGGGATGATGCGGCCTTCGTCGGTGTCGACGAGGAACATCTTGCCCGGTTCCAGGCGGCCCTTCTCGACCACGTGCGCGTCGTCGATCTCGGGCAGCACGCCCGCCTCGGAAGCGAGCACGAGATAGCCGTCGTCGGTGAGCTGCCAGCGGCCGGGGCGGAAGCCGTTGCGGTCGAGCAGGGCGCCGACCTGCGTGCCGTCGGTGAAGATGATGTCGGCCGGGCCGTCCCACGGCTCGATCAGCGTGTTGTTGTACTCGTAGAACGCCTTGACGTCCGGGTCGAGCTGGTCGTTGTTCTCCCAGGCCGGCGGCAGCATCATCGAGATCGCGTGCGGCAGGGAGCGGCCGGCGAGGTGCAGCAGTTCGAGACATTCGTCGAACGTGCCGGAATCCGAATAGCCGGGCGTGGTGATCGGCAGCAGCGGCTTGAACTCGCCGAGCAGTTCGGAACTCAGGCGGCCCTCGCGCGCGGACAGCCAATTGCGGTTGCCCTGGATGGTGTTGATCTCGCCATTGTGGGCGAGCAGGCGGAACGGCTGGGCGAGCGGCCAGCTCGGGAACGTGTTGGTGGAGAAGCGCGAGTGCACGATCGCGATCTTCGCCTTCATGAGCGGGTTGCTCAGGTCGGGGAAGAACGGGGTGAGCTGCATCGTGGTGAGCATGCCCTTGTAGGTGATGGTGCGGGCCGACAGCGACGCGAAGTAGATGCCGACCTCATGCTCGACGCGCTTGCGGATGCGGAACGTCTTGCGGTCGAGGTCGATGCCGGCGAGTTTGCCGTCCGGGTCTGCCACGACGAGCGTCTTGAAGCTCGGCATGGAGGCGAGGGCCTGCAGGCCGAGGCCGTCCGGGTTGGTCGGCACGACGCGCCACGCGAGGACTTCGAGGCCCTCCTCGCGCACGATGTTGGCGATGGCCTGCTCCTGCTGGCCGGAGGTGGCAATGTCGCGATCGAGGAACGCGATGCCAGCCGCGTAATGGCCCGCCTCGGGCAGTTCGACGCCGGCGGTGGCGCGCATGAACTCGTCAGGCATGCTCATGAGGATGCCCGCGCCGTCGCCGGTGTTCTCCTCGGCGCCGACCGCGCCGCGGTGGTTGAGGTTGACCAGCACCTCGATGGCGTCGTCGATGATCTTGCGTTCGGGCTGCTTGTTGAGCGTGGTGACCATGCCGACGCCGCAGGCGTCATGTTCGGCGCTGGGGTCGTACAGACCTTGTGATGAATGAATGCTCAGATCGAGCGGGGCGTGGAAAGTCACCGAAACCACCTTCATGTCTATGATTCTTTTTCGGCAGGTCTTGACAACCTACGGTTCTTTAGGTAATGCGTAGGACAGAGTACCGCTGGGATATGTCAAATACGTTTCCCTGTCCATATACCGAGTCGGGGCAAAAGTCAATACCCAATTCTAGAGGATTTTACGAATGTGCGCGGTCACGGTGTCGTCGTGGCGGCCGACGTCTCAGGATATCCCGTATGCCGCGACGCTCCCAGCGAACCGCCGGGCCGGCTGTGGGATAATGGCGGGCAGTGCAATGGCAGACTGTGCCGCACCGGCGGCGCGGGCGCAGGGAACGGAAGTGACGGATATGGCAAGACACAGCGCACGGGCGAACGAGTCTACGGCCCCCTCGGAAGGACTGATGGACTGGCTTCCTTGGATCGTGGTGCCGGTGGTCGCGGTGGCGCTGATCCGCATGTTTCTGCTGGGCACGTACGTGATCCCGTCCGGCAGTATGCTTGACACGATCCAGCTGAAGGATCGCGTGGTCGCGGTCAAGGTGATGAAGCCGCAACGCGGCGACATCGTCGTGTTCAAGGATCCGGACAACTGGCTGTCGGCTGGCAAGGGCAAGTATCTGATCAAACGGGTGATCGGTCTGCCGGGAGACACGGTCAGTTGCGACGGCGACGGCGCGCCGCTCAAGGTCAATGGCGTGGCGATCGACGAGTCAGCGTATCTGAAGTCCGGGGTGAACCCGTCTGATCAGGCGTTCAGCGTCACGGTCAAGAACGGGATGATGTGGATGATGGGCGACAACCGTTCGGGCAGCGCCGACAGCCGGGCCCATCAGGACGATGCCAACGGAGGTCAGGTGCCGATGAGCAACTCGGAGGGCGTGGCCGTGTTCACGTTCTGGCCTCTTGATCGCGTCCATGTGCTCGATGCGCACCACGAGGTGTTCGCGGCCGTACCCGACGCGCGGTGACGACTGGCTCGTTCCGTTTCATATGCGTGTGGCCTTCCCCATCCGGAGGAAGGCCACACGCATATTGTCTTGGATACCTCGAATCGCTCTCGGCCCGCCGCGGATCACTGGTGGTAGTACGACAGGAAGTCGGTGAGCTTGTCGACCGCGTCCTTGAGCACTTCGATGCGCGGCAGATAGACGATGCGGAAGTGGTCCGGCTCCTGCCAGTTGAATCCGCCGCCTCGCGTGATGAGAATGCGCTTGTCGTGCAGCAGGTCGAGCGCGAACTGTTCGTCGTCGGTGATGTTGAACTTCTTCACATCGAGTTTCGGGAATATGTAGAACGCGGCCTTCGGCTTGACTGCGGTGACGCCGTCGATCGAATTGAGCGCGTTGTAGATGTAGTCGCGCTGGTCGTGGATGCGGCCGCCGGGCACGATGTAGTCGTTCACGGATTGATGGCCGCCGAGTGCGGTCTGCACGATCGACTGGGCGGGAACGTTCGAGCAGATGCGCATGTTGGCGAGCATGTTGAGTCCCTCGATGTAGTCCTTGGCTATGCGCTTGTTGCCGCTCAGGACCATCCAGCCGACGCGGTAGCCGGCGATCATGTGCGACTTCGACAGGCCGGAGAACGTAACGCAGAACAGGTCGGGCGCCATCGAGGCGATCGAGACGTGCTTGAGGCCATCCATGACGAGACGGTCGTAAATCTCGTCAGAGAAGATCATGAGCTGGTGTTCGCGGGCGAGGTCGACGATCTGCTGGAGCACTTCGGGCGGGTAGAGCGCGCCGGTCGGGTTGTTCGGATTGATCAGGACGATCGCAACCGTGCGGTCGGTGATCTTGGAGCGCATGTCGTCGATGTCCGGATACCATTCGGACTGCTCGTCGCACACGTAGTGCACGGCGGTACCGCCGGCAAGGTTCACGCACGCGGTCCACAGCGGGTAGTCGGGGCTGGGCACGAGCACTTCGTCGCCGTCGTCGAGCAGGGCGGACATGGACAGGTTGATGAGCTCGCTCACGCCGTTGCCGGTGTAGATGTCCTCGATGCCGACATTGGGGATGTTCTTGAGCTGCGCGTACTGCATGATGGCCTTGCGCGCGGAGAACAGGCCCTTGGACGCGGAGTAGCCTTCGGTGTCGGTCAGCTGGCGCGACATGTCGTAAACGACCTCGTCGGGCGTGCGGAAGCCGAACGGCGCGGGGTTGCCGATGTTGAGCTTGAGCACGTGCATGCCCGCTTCCTCCATACGGGCGGCCTCGTCGACGACCGGGCCGCGCACATCGTACAACACGTTGTCGAGTTTGGTGGATTTGTGGAACTGACGCATGGGGATTCCTTCTTCCGTGAGGATGGTCTGGTGGTCTGACGCCGTGTGCTGAGATGATGCCCGTGTGGTCAACGCCGGTGCGGCGGGTGCCGTGGATAGCTGCGGACCGCTTGACTGCGACATATCATGGCCGAGCAGCCATTCCTCGTCGACGCCGAGCGTATCGGCGAGGAAGCGCAGCGTTTCCGTACGAGGTATGGTCTTGCCGCCGACATACTGGCTGATGTGGCTTTTGCCGAGTTTGATCCCAGCCCGCTGGGCCGCATGGACGATGTCGACCTGTTTGAGATGACGGGCGCCCATCGCCGTCTTCAATCGCGTCGCGAAACTTTCCATGTCACTCCCCCGATCCCGGAAAGTTCAAAGTTCAAAACCATTGGTTCAAACCATAGCACTACATCATCCCCGAAAGCACCGTAAGTTCAATTCACGTCACATTCCGGAAACACAAATTGAACCTTTCGATCGGCGTGTGCCCCTCCTCTGCAGGCCGTGTGCAATCAGCGCCCCACGCACCCGGACACGGTGCGAGGATAGACGGACGGACACCCAACCCCGTCAACCGACCAGATCGGGCACATCGGACACGCCGGCATCGCGCAACGATCCGACGAACGCCGCAGCCGAGGGATTGAGCGTGCGCCCTCGTTTCCACACGACGGCGGACGGCACGTCGAGACGCGGCGTCAACGGCACGAACCGCAGGCCGTCTCCCACCTGCCCCACATCGATGCACAGGGCGATGCCGAGGCCGTGCCGCACCGCGGTCGCCGCGTTCAACGGCAGGTTGTAGGTGCCGGCGACGATGATCTCGTCACGCACGCCGCCGAGCCAGCTGTCCAGCATGCCGCGCACCTGCGGACGGTACTGCATCAGCACTTCTCTCCCTCTGAGATCGACGGGAGCGATCTCGCCGCGACCGGCCAATGGATCGCCGTCACGCATCATCACGCCCCAACGGTCCTGATGCGGCAGATGCAGGAAATCGAACCGTTCCGCATCGATCGACCCGCCCATCACGGCGACGTCGGACAACCCCTGTTCCAGTCGTTCCTGCATCACGTCGGCCGTCGCGGAGAACAGCGCGAACCGCACGTGCGGGTGCCGCGCGCGAAACGCGACCATGCGATCGGCCAGCCAATCAACGCCACGCAGCTCACCGCAACACACCGCGATCTCGCCGTTCAGCTCTTCAGCCGAACGATTCGTCACATCGTTCACGGTCTTGTCGGCGAGTTCGACGAGTGCCCGTGCCCGATCGCGCAACAGCAGGCCTTCAGGCGTCAGCGCGATGGACCGTTGGCCCCGTTCGAACAGCGTCACGCCAAGCTCGCGTTCGAGCTGCTGCAGTTGGCGCGACATCGTGGGCTGGGATATCCGCAGCAGTTCGGCGCCGCCGGTGACGCTACCTTCCTCGGCCACCGCCAGAAAATACCGCAGTACGCGCAATTCCATACCCCGCTCCGTTTCCTCATTGCCTGCATCGTCCCGCACATCGGCAGGATGCCATTACGATGCCAGCCATACACTGTAAGCATAGACGACCATATGCTCATGCTATTAGACAATAGATGATTGCAGCGGTTCAATGATGGCGATCGTCGAAAGGAACGCATCATGACCGCCAACGCAACCCTCGCCCTCGCCGCCGACGCATCCACTGTCCGCGACGGCATCTCCGATACGGAACCATCGTCCGAACCGTCTTTGCAAACGACGGATCTGCTTGCCCGTGACCGCGGCGGCGAACCGGTCGATCCGCGCGAGCCCGGCTACGACGCCGCCATCGGCACCATCATCCGCGCTACGAAACGTCTGTGCATCGAACTGAACACCGGATACCACGACTCCGAGGAGACTCATGCGCTCTTCGAACGGATCGTCGGCCATCCGGTCGATCCGTCGTTCCGACTCAATCCGCCGTTCTACACGGATTTCGGCCACAACATCACGCTCGGGCGCAACGTGTTCATCAACTGGGGGTGCATGCTCATGGACCGTGGCGGCATCAGTATCGGCGACGATTCGTTCCTGGGGCCGAACGTGCAGCTCATCACCATCAACCATATGAAGGACCCGGCCCGGCGGGCCACGACCGTCAGCCGGCCGATCACGATCGGCAAGCGCGTATGGATCGGCGCGGGCGCAATCATCCTGCAGCACGTGACGGTCGGAGACGGCGCGATCGTCGGCGCGGGCGCGATCGTCACGCACGACGTGCCGGCCGGCACGATCGTCGCCGGCAATCCGGCACACGTCATCGGCCACGTCTGATCGTGGCATCGCTCACATAATGGCATGGCGAAAGGAACGCATCATGGAAACGAATACCGCGACCGCCCCCACAGCGGCGATGCCGACTCGCATACTGGGCACGGGCCCGGCCGCATTGGAGGTGTCGGCGATCGGCTTGGGCTGCATGGGGTTCACGATGAGCTGGCCGCCGTTCCTGCCGCACGATGAGTCGATCCGCGTAATCCGCGCGGCGTACGAGATGGGCGAACGGTTCTTCGACACGGCCGAAGTGTACGGGCCGTTCACGAACGAGGCGCTGGTCGGCGAGGCGTTGGAGCCGTTCCGCGACGACGTGGTGATCGCCACCAAGTTCGGATTCGCCTTGCACGGCGACCCGAACGGCGACGGCTCCGACGGGAGCGCGGCGTTGGACGCGTCCGGCCGCGTGCAGCAGACCGATTCGCGTCCCGAAACGATCCGCAAGGCGGTCGAAGGGTCGCTCAGACGACTGCGCACCGATCACATCGACCTGTACTACCAGCATCGCGTGGACACGACCGTGCCGATCGAGGATGTGGCCGGAGTGATGGGCGAGCTGATGGCCGAAGGCAAGATCCTGCACTGGGGGCTGTCGGAGGCGGCGCCCGCCACGGTGCGCCGCGCGCATGCGGTCACGCCGGTCACGGCGGTGCAGAACGAGTATTCGATGTGGTGGCGGCGTCCCGAACGAGAGCTGATGCCGATGCTCGAGGAGCTGGGCATCGGGCTCGTGCCGTTCAGCCCGCTCGGCAAGGCGATGCTGGCAGGCCGGTTCACCGCGGCCACGCGCTTCGCCGCCGACGACTATCGCAGCAAGATCCCGCGCTTCTCCCCCGAGCATATGGCGCACAACATCCGCATGAGCGAATACGTGCAGTCGTTGGCGGACGAACGCGACGTCGCGCCCGCGCAGATCGCGCTCGGCTGGCTGCTCGCGCAACGCCCGTGGATCGTGCCGATCCCCGGCACCAAGCACGTCGACCGGCTGCGGCAGAACCTCGGCGGCGCGGCCGTCACGTTCACGCCGGACGAACTGGCCGAGATCAACCGCACGCTCGACTCGATCACCATCGAAGGCGCCCGTTACGCGCCCACACAGGAGGCGCTCACCAACCGGTGACGAACGCAGTTCGACCGACTATCATGAACAAGCATACAAAACTACTCATATGGCTTCTCCATCACCCCATTGAGCCTGCCCCTGCGGGAAGGGGTGTTCGTCTGTCCACTGTGATGCATTACACCGCACATCAATCGCCATGTCCAATAGGCTCTTTCAATGGCCGGCCATACGGTTTGTGAATGGAATCGGACGCGGCTTATACGATGGGATCATGCAGTTGACGGTGAAACGGCTGGAAGAGCTGAGCGCGGCGGAGTTGTATGAGATCTACCGGGCGCGCGTGGCGGTGTTCGTGGTGGAGCAGCGGTGCGCCTATCAGGAGGTGGACGAGGCGGACCGGCATTGCTGGCATGTGTTCCTGCATGACGAGGATGGCATCGCCGCCTATTGCCGCGTGATCGATCCGGGCGTCACGTTTGCGGAAGCGTCGATCGGCCGTGTGCTGGCGACCCGCCGCCGGCAGGGCCTCGGCACGCGGATCGTACGCGAGGGATTGCGCGTGGCACAGGAACGCATGCACGCCGACGTCGTGCATATCGAGGCGCAGACCTACGCGCGCGGCCTGTACGAGCAGCTCGGCTTCACGCAGATCTCCGACGAGTTTCTCGAGGACGGCATCCCCCACATCGGCATGATGTGGCGGGCGCAATAATACGTGCAAGTTTCGCAATCACTCTCTAATCTTCACTCCGGCAACACAGGACGCCGCAAAACCCGTCCGGCAACGGGCACGATATTCCCTTGGCGTGCATCCATAGCGCTGCCGAAACCGTTTGGCGAAATAGCTGGCGTCGTTGAACCCGCAGACATGGGCGATGAGCGCGACGGAATCGTCGCCGGAGACGAGCATCGCCGCGGCCCGACGCAGACGGTAGGAGATCAGGTACTCCCCCGGGCTGACTCCGGCGAGACGTGTGAACAGCCGGAAGCATTCGGTGCGACCGATGCCGGCGCTGGCCGCGATGTCGAGCAAACCGATGCCGGCATCGAAATGCCGTTGAATGAACGTCATCATGGTGCGCATGCGCCGTTCACGAAGCAGTTCCATCTCGTCCGGCCGCTCGTCCGGCACCTTGTCGATCGCAGACAACGTCAGCCGCCACAGTCTCGCCACATGTTCGACGTATTCCAGCGGTGCAGTTGTCTCGCGTTTGCCGATCGACGTAACCGTCAGTATTTCCGCAAGCATGTCACGGTTTCGGCTCGCGTCGAGACGTAGTCCGGCGAGCGGCCGGTTCACGACCGGCAGTATGTGTTCGCCGTAGATCGTGCCGGACGGCTGCCCGGTGAAGAACAACGGAGAGAACGTGACGCAGCTCATGATCGCACCCGGCGTGGGATTGTCTGCCGAGTGCAGCGCTTCGGAATTGACGAAGATGCCATCGCCCTGTTCGAGCCGTATCGCGTCGCCGCCGCCCAGATGATAGTTGCAGGCGCCACGCAGCATGATCGCGAACTCGAAGTCGCGATGCCAGTGCACGTTGATCTCGTGGCCAGCAAGCGTGTCGAAGTAGTCCATGCAGAAGTGGATCGGCAGAGTGGGGTCATCGTACTGCACGTCCTCCAGATAGTCGGAGTTCACCCGAACCGCAATGTTCGCCATGCCACGTCACCTCCATACATCTTCGCGCAGTGAATCCATCAGGGAATGATCCTTCTATATTTTGGAATCATCATACCAATATTTCACCAAAGCAAGCGGAATTTGAGAGAGCTTACGGAATTATCATCATAATCAATCATCCCAGCCAAACGGGGATACGCAACCGGGCACCGATCCCGGATCACCGATAGAAAGGAATCCCATCATGCTGCGCGCAAACTCAGACAACGTCACATTCAACATCAGCGGCAACGTACTGACCATCGAATCCATACCAGGCAAGGACTTCTTCGTCAATCCCGTGGACGACAGCGTGGTAGCCGACGCGGCATTCGTCTACCGTCCGGTCGTGGGCGACTTCGTTTGCCGAGCCAAGATCTCGCTCGAGCACAAGGCGAAGTTCGACGGCGGCGCACTGTTCGCCTATCAGGATGACACCCATTGGGTGAAGGCCTGCTTCGAGCAGGGCGATTACGGGTTCAAGTCGGTGGTCACCGTGGCGACCGATGGCGTTTCGGACGACTGTTACGGCGTCACCGTTCACGGTGATTTCGTCTGGCTGCAACTCGCCCGCACCGACGATGTGTTTTCGATCCACTACTCCTTCGACGGCATGCAGTGGTTCATGTCGCGCCTATGCTCCTCCATGCCGTTCGACCGGCTGCTCAAGGTCGGGTTCGAGGCCCAGTCCCCCACCGGCGAAGGAGGCACGCGTACCTTCACCGACTTTGAGATCCTCGACCATCGCCTGTCCGATCCGCGTGCCGGACAGTGACCGCGCAACTCCCGGGTCATGTTCGGCTTATCCGATTCGATCCGGATACATCGAGCATGTCACCTATAATGTACGACCGTACACAACATCGGCGAAGGAGCGAACAATCATGACCACGAACACCTACGACGTCACCGCGGATCTCACGCCCGAGGGCCGCATCGAATGGGATCTTATGGTGGCCGGCGAGGTCTATCAGGACTCGCATCCGGAGATCGAGCGCAAGCGCGTGGAGGCCAAGAAGCTGTTCCGCGCCTACAACGCGCTCGACTACGATCAGGAGGCCGAACGCCGGGCGATCATGGAACAGCTATTCGCCGAGGTCGGCGACGACGTGTTCATCGAACCGAACTTCCGCTGCGAAATGGGCCGCAACATCTCGATCGGCTCGCACGCGTATATCAACTTCGACTGCGTGATGCTCGACAACGCGCCGATCACGATCGGCGACTACGTGTGGATCGCGCCGATGGTCGGCCTGTTCGCCACGAACCATGCGCTCGACTTCGAGGAGCGTAAGGCAGGCGCATGCCAGGCCAAGCCGATCGTGATCGAGGACGGCGTGTGGCTGGGCGGCCACGTGACCGTGCTCGGCGGCGTGACCATCGGCCGCGGCTCGGTAATCGGTGCGGGTTCGGTCGTCACGCACGACATTCCGGCCGGCGTAATCGCCGTGGGCAATCCGGCCCGCGTGCTGCGCCCGATCACCGAAGCGGACAAGACCGGCTTCTGCGAGCGCATCGCCGCCCGCGATGCGGCCCGCTGACGGCGCGGATGGATAAAAGAGCGACCGACTATCAGCGAACGATTACTTCCTGTCGCGCCGTCGATCCGACTATCACTTCGGAGGAGGAAACGGCCACCGACACCTTCACGCCAGCGTTCGCGATCCCCATCGTCATAGTCGTTATCACCGCAACGTTCGTTCGGTGCACTGACACCGGGACTTCCCCACGTTTCGCCACGGCAATCAATCCAAGACCATTCCGCACACCCACCCATCAGTGGAGCCGTGCGGAATGGTCTTGCCCCGTTCACGTCAAGCATGACGACGAGACGGTTCGCGTTCCCGGACACCATCCCGTGCACCCGAATCGCACACGGTCTAGTCGCAACGGCACAGTCCGAGGCCGACCTCTCCACACCAGGTCGACACCATAATCCATCCTCGCAAAGTTCGCATGATTTCAAGGGTTGCGCGAGCTTTATGAGGTTTGGGAGGCCTTTTTCCTCGCAAAGTTCGCAAGGTCGTCAAAATCATGCGAACCTTGCGAAGCCGGGACCGAGCCGAACGATACAACACGCCGAAGCATACCTTTCGACCACATACCCCTGTTTTCATTGCGCGGGTAGCCGCATGCGCCCATCATTAGCCGTATGCGCAAGAATACGGACATCGACAACCTGTGCAACGAAGCCGAAACTTTCCGCCGCTGCTTCTCCCCTGCGACCGGCGCTCAACGTCACGCCGTGATCACACGGCTGCGATCGGGGCTGCTGGTCCGTCCCCATCGCGGCATCTACGCGCGAGCCGAGTACTGGAACGACCTGAATGCCAGAGAACAGGCACGTCATGTCATCCGCTCACTGGCGTACCGGCAGCCATCCCGCGTATTCGCCGGACTCAGCGCCGCCGCCATATTGCAACTCGAATACAGTTGGCGGCTCCACAGAGACGATGCGGTGTTCATCGCCTCGCCCACCGGCGGCAATTCCCGCTGTCACACGAACATCCGCCGCATCTTCATGCGGCATATGCCGGTGGTCCGGGTAGCGCATCGCCCACGTCCCGGAGGCCTCACGATCTCCGTCACGCCGGAGCATGCGTTGTCCGCCGCGCCGGCCGATCCGGGGACGGAGATCGTGCGAGTCACTTCGCCGGCAAGGACGCTGGTCGATTGCGGTTTGCGATATCCGTTTGCGCAGGCGATGCCCATGTTCAATTCGGCGTTGCGCAGGGGGCTCGTCACCTTGGATGAGGTAATGGAGACGTGCGACGGATTGCATACGGGTCACGGCCCCGTGCTTCGCTTGTTGCATTATGCGAACCCGTTGTGCGAGAACGGCGGCGAATCGTGGTGCTACGCGACGGTCCTCGATCTGGGGTTCGCAGTGCCGCAATTGCAGCATGTGTTCGTCGACCCCGATGCCCCGTGGAAACGGTACCGCGTCGACTTCGTATGGCATACGCAGGACGGACGCATCATCGTGCTGGAATATGACGGCACCGGCAAGTACGTCGATCCGAAGATGACGGGACGACGCGGCGTACAATCCGTGGTACATGACGAACGCGAACGCGAGGACGCGTTGCGCCGCGCCAAGGTGACCACGATTATCCGGACGACGTTCGACGAGGTTGCACAACGATCGCCGCTGATGCACAAATTGTTAGACGCCGACGTGCCGATGACCGGCATGCATCCGTTCTACGAACGACGGACGGACGTCAAAGGACGTGAGTATTGACTTGGAAGACCGGCAGGTATGGGCTCGAGCACGCCGTTCTCCTCGCAAAGTTCGCATGATTTCGTGAGATGTACGAACTTTGCGAAGTTTGATCCACTTGTTTCCTCACATAGTTCGCACGGTCGACGAAATCATGCGAACTTTGCGAGGAGAAACTATGGAGATTACGACGAAAGCGGACTCCGGACAAAACAGGACCAGGAACCGCATAACAAATCATTCCGAACGAACGATGACGTTCAGCTCCGCACCATGATCAGGACCATCTTGGACGCTTCCGCGGCGTACACCGCATGCGGCAGCCGGGTCGGGAAATGCAGGATGCCGCCCGGCACGAGATCCACGGTCTTGCCGCCACCGGTGACCTTGAGATGTCCTTCGAGACATTGCACCAGCACCGGCACTGCGGCGGTGTGCTCGCTCAATTCCTGCCCCTTGTCGAAGGAGAAGAGCACCACGTTGGCGCCTTCCACCTGCATCACGGTACGCGAGACCGTGGCTTCGGGCTGCACCGCCACCAGCGATCCCAAATCATCGATGAACTCCATCACCTCAGACGGCTGCGGGCCACTCGTCTGTTCGCTCATCTTCGAAATCCTTTCATTCATCGCCGCAACGCACCGTGTTTGGTTGTTTGATGGGTTGAGTGGCGACGCTGACGCTCGCACCATGCGTGGTGTTGTTTGAAAACCTACGCGTGGGAGCGGACGTGGCGTGTTAGCGTGTGCCTCGTCGGATGGCTCGTTTGCGGTTGCCGGCCGTGGCGACGCGTGCCTGTTTGCCGGTCGTGCCGTTGCCGTCGTGCAGGCGGTTGGCTTGCGTGGCGGTCAGCGGGGGTTTGAGCTGGTATT
>NZ_JAHBBG010000014.1 GCF_019331715.1 Bifidobacterium simiiventris | reverse complement strand
TGAAAGTGAAATGAAAGGTTCCTTTGATACAATGCTGGTAAATAAGAAAAGGAGGCCATTGGAGTGGGCGTGATATTAGAAACCAAGCAGCTTTGCAAATTTTATGGGACGGGGGAAAATCAGGTCAAAGCCGTCAATCATGTGAATATCCAGATTCAACAGGGAGAATTTGTCGCCATTGTCGGAAAATCCGGCTCCGGAAAAAGTACCCTGCTGCATATGCTGGGCGGGCTGGATACACCAACCAGCGGCAGCGTGATCTTGTCTGACAAGGACCTGTATTCCATGAAGGAGGATCAGCTTGCCGTTTTCCGGAGAAGAAAGATCGGATTTGTATTTCAGGCATTCAATCTGGTATCCTCCATCAATGTGTGGGAAAATATCGTTCTTCCGTTGGGGCTTGACGGAAAAAAAGTGGATAAAGCTTATGTCAATGATATTATCACCACACTGGGTCTTGAACACCGGATTCATAATCTTCCGAATACCCTCTCCGGAGGACAGCAGCAGCGCGTTGCGATTGCAAGAGCCTTGGTAAACAGACCGGAGATTTTGTTTGCGGACGAGCCAACCGGAAATCTTGATTCCAAGACAAGTGACGAGGTGATCGCGCTGCTGAAAATGAGCGCAAAAAAATATGGACAGACGATTGTAATGATTACCCATGATGATGAGATCGCGCAGGTTGCTGACCGTATTTTAGTCATCGAGGATGGACAGGTGGTGGATTTCAATTGAGGACGATCAGCAAAATTGCATTCAGCAACGACAAAAGAAATCGGACAAGAAGTGTCCTCATTATGACGGCGATTTGCCTGACTACCATGCTTCTGGTCATTATCAGTACAATTGGAAATGGACTGATCCTCTTACAGAAGGATCAGGCTGCAAGCTCATACGGAAGCAACTACGGCCTGTTTATCGCCGCAGATGGTACGCAATTAAAAGAAGTGGAACGCAGAGCTGAGATATCTGATATCGGCATCATGCGTACGGAGGGCATCCTGAAAGGAAATGAGAATGGCGGCTTTGTCAGTGCGGATGAAACGGTCAGGAAAATGCTTCCCTATAATCAGGAATATGTGTTGAAGGAAGGTACCTATCCGGAAAAGGCGCAGGAAATTGCCGCAGGACGCGCTTTCTTTGATGCAGTGGGATACCATGATGTAAAGGTCGGAGACACCGTAACATTGGAGTACCGTTCCGGCATGCAGTCGGAATACGCACCGATGGAATTTACTGTCAGCGGGCTTTTATATGACCGGGATGAATATACCATCGAGGCTTCCTATGTTGTATTCGGTTCGCAGGATTTTTATAATGAGCGTGTTGCGGAGGGTGACAGGCAATATAATATCTATTTTACCTTGAGCGATTCTGCAAATGTATCTATGAATAATGTTGCGCCTGTTATAAAAGAAATCGCGGATTCCTGCGGCATTGACCAGAAAAACGTGATCATCAATGACCTCTACCTGCAGTGGGTATTGCAGCCGAGCTATGAAATGATTGTGGTTTGTGGAACCCTGATCCTCGGAATCGTGCTGTTTTCCGTTGTGGTCATTTATAATATCTTCCAGGTCGGGATCGCCCAGAAGGTTCAGGAGTACGGAAAAATCAAGGCGCTGGGTGCAACCAGAAAGCAGATGAAGCAGTTGATCTTTCGTGAGGGCATTCTTCTGGCGGTTCCTTCGATACCGCTGGGGCTGCTGTTTGGTTTCCTGATTGCAAACGTCAGCTTCAACTGGCTGGTGGAGCAGGGAAATCTGGTATCGTCCGGAATCAAGAACCATCAGGTGCCTCTGTTTTCACTGACAATTATGCTCATCTGCATTTTTGTATCGTTTCTTACGGTCGTTTTGGCTCTGCGCAAACCCATGAAAATTGTTTCCCGGATTTCACCCATCGAAGCGACACGGTATCTTGACGGCTCCAAAACGCAAAAACAGGGCAGACGAAAAGGCAGAAAAGATGTCACCGTTTTCTCCATGGCAATGGCAAATGTGACAGGCAATCCGAAAAGAACCATTGCTACGATTCTTACCATGGGGCTTTCCTGTGTATTGTTTGTAATTATCTCTAATTATGTTGGGAATATTGACACGGAGCACGAGGCGCGGATTGCAATCAACCATGGACAATTTGAGTTGCAGCTGGATTATTCCCAGAATTATGATGAAGCCTATTCGGAGAATAATCTGGACACAATCCTACAGAACAACCCACTGAATGATTCTTTGATTAAAGAAATCAAATCCATCCCCGGTGTAACGGATGTACTGACGAGAGAAATCGTCTCTGCAGATCTGAACGGAACAAAATTTCCGGTTGCAATCGTAAATCAAGAGGATTTTGAAATGATGCGCGGGGATGGCGATATCGGTTCCATGGACTATGCACAGGCTGTCAAAAACGGGGATGTTTTCTTTGGCTGGTCCAAGTGGATGGAAGCTGACGGGTATTCTGCGGGTGCACCGATTACATTCAACTTTGACAACGGAAGTGAAACCTATACCTATCAGGGAAAGATTGCAGGATCCTTTGTAAGCGCGGACACTTATCTTGTCATTCCGGAAGGTGTATACCGTTCCATGAATCCGAGGGGAACAGCCTATGGATATCTGTGGGTGGACTGTGATAAAAAAGATGTGGCATCTGTAGAGCAAAGCCTGAATGACCTGCTCTCCGATACTTCTCATATCAAGCTGAACACCTATCACGCAGAATTGCAAACCGCAGAATACGCAAGCCGTATGATGAAGCTTGGCTGCTATCTGTTCATGGCAATTGTCGGTCTCATTGGGTTTATGAATCTGGCAAACACCATGATCATCAATATCATCACGAAGAAGCAGGAATACGGTGTGCTGCAAGCGGTAGGCATGACCAATAAGCAGTTGAATCTGAGCTTACAAATACAGGGCTTGATTTTTACGGTTGGCACCATCTGCGTCGCACTTGCTGCCGGTCTGCCCCTTGGCTATGCACTGTTTTCCTATGCGAAGCATAATGGGATTTTTGGAATGAACGTTTATCACGTTCCTCTTATCCCGATTCTTGTTATGATTCTTCTGGTTGGTATTCTACAAATTGTGCTTTCCTGTGTTTTAAGCAGTAATCTGAAAAAGGAAACGCTGGTAGAAAGAATAAGGTATCAGGGATAGCAAGTAATATGTAATGAACTAGGTCTTAACGAAGAGGAGAAATAGATAACTTCCGATTTGTCGAACTGATAAAATCCCTTTAGGAACTAAAGGGCGCACTTCTATACTCCCCTGTCGGAAGTATCGTGCGTCCTGCGGAGCTTCATTCCCGGTCGGCAGAAGAAAACTGCATGACCGAGAATGTTGCGTCACTTCGTTCCGTCAAGGTGGCTACACCCCCTTGCGCCGCTAATGCGGCTATCCCCTGTGGACTTGCCGTCCGCAAACAGCATAAAATGCTGTTCGCCGCCAGCAAGTTTGGAAAAACAAATACCGAAAATCAGACCGTTGACTGGTCGCACTATGCGAAAAGTCGGCGGTCTTTTTTTATCCCCAAAATCAAAAAAGGAGGTCAAGCACAATGACAAAACCGAAAACCCTTGAACAGCTCCGAGCCGAAAAGGAACGAGCCGAGACGCAGCTTGCGCAGGAACAGCACAAGCTGGAGCGTCTGGAGAATCGAAAGAAGTATCTGGAGAAAGGCGAACGCACCAAGCGCACCCACCGCCTTTGCAATCTGGGCGGCACGATTGAGAGCCTTGCCCCGGAGGTCAAAGATCTCACACGCACCGAAATGACAGAGCTGATGGAGTACATCTTTTCTCTGGCAGAAGTCCAGCGAGCCGTCCACCATATGGCGATTACCCACATCAGCCAAGCAAACAGAGAAAAGGAGTTGAAAGTCGATGGCACTATTTCATCTGAGCGTCACGCAGACTAAACGAAGCGCAGGACAGTCCGCTATTGCTTCTGCCGCCTACCGAGCCGGGGAGCGATTGTATAGCGAGTATTACGGCGAATACAGCGACTACACACGCAAGGGCGGCGTGATCTGCTCTGACATTCTCCTGCCGTCCCATGCACCGCCCGAATACGCAGACCGCCAGACGCTATGGAACGCCGTGGAAAAAGCCGAGCGTGGAAAGAACGCCCAGCTTGCATACAGCTTTGACATTGCCTTGCAGAATGAATTTTCCCTTGAGGAAAACATCGCTCTTGCAAGGCAATTTTTGTTGGAGAACTTTGTGAGCCGGGGCATGGTGGTTGACTTCGCCGTACACCAGCCAGACCGGGAGGACGGCGGCATACCAAATCCGCATTTTCATGTGCTTTGCCCCATCCGCCCCATCGAGCAGAACGGCAAATGGGGGCTAAAGCAACGCCGGGTGTACGAGCTGGACGAGGACGGCAACCGTATCCGGGACGCAGACGGAAAGTTTGTGTTCAACGCCGTTCCCACTACCGACTGGGGCAGTCCCGAAACGCTGGAATACTGGCGGCAGACATGGGCGGAGCTATGCAACGCCAAGTTTGCGGAAAAGGGGCTTGACGTTCGTATCGACCACCGAAGCTATGAGCGTCAGGGCGTGGAGCTTCTTCCCACCGTCCATGATGGCGCAACCGTCCGGGCAATGGAGAAGAAAGGCATACGCACCGAGAAAGGCGAGTTCAACCGCTGGATCAGAGCCACCAACGCCGTTATCCGGGACATCAAGAAGAAAATCGCTCTCCTGTTTGATTGGATTGCCGAAGCAAAAGCGGAGCTTGCCAAGCCGCAGGCACCCGACCTTGTTTCTCTGCTGAACGCCTATTACACCCAGCGCAGAGCCGGGGCGTATTCGCAGAAAGGCAAGGTCAGCAATCTAAAGGAGATGAACGAGACTTTCAATTATCTCCGGGCAAACGACATTTACTCCCTTGAAGATTTGGAACACCGTGTCAGCGAACACAGTGCTGCCACAGAGAGCTTGAAGAAAACGCTGGACGAACAGACCGCCCGAATGAAAGCAATTAAGCAGCTCTATGACAGCTCCGCTGCTTTCCAGAGCTTGAAGCCTATCTATGACGGCTTGCAGAAAATCAAGTTTGAGAAGCCCAGAGCCAAGTACAAGGCAGAGCATGAAGCGGAACTGAAACAGTTCTACGCCGCCAGACGAAAGCTGACCGGAGAGTTCCCGGACGGTAAGGTGGATATGAAAAAGCTGTCCGCAGAGTATGACGCTCTGGAACAGGCGCATGAAACCACCTACGGCGAGTTTAAGACCGTCAGAGACGATTTACACCGCCTTTGGAAGGTCAAGTCATGCGTAGATACTGCCGCCCGATTTAACGAGCGTACAGAGGAACAAAAGCTCCAAAATCGACCCCAAACACGACACAAAAAGGAGGATATATCCCGATGAAAAAATACGACTGGAAGAACGAATACAACCCCATCCGCAGAACGGCAAAACGCCTTTTGAGCGGAGAGCCTTTGACCGATGGCAGACCGCTTTCCAATCTAATTGAGCTGGACGAACACACCCGGAAATGCCTTGCCTTTGAAGCCACCCTCACCGACCGTCAGATTGATATGTTGCAGGATTTGGGCTATCTGCCCGTTACCACAAGACAGTACGGTGAGGAATGTGCAAACTGCCCCTATACGCTGGACGAGCGTGAGCATGGCGTTTGCAGACGATGCGCTGTTTTCAAGAAGTAAGGAGGACGCTCATGCAGTACACCCAAGCACAGATTGACCGGGCAAACGCCGTCAGTCTGGAAGATTTTCTCCGCACACAGGGAGAAACGCTTATCAAAAGCGGACGGGAATACCGCTGGAAAGAGCATGACAGTCTGACCGTCCGAGGAAACAAATGGTTTCGCCACAGCCAGAGTAAGGGCGGCTATCCCATTGATTTTGTCATGGAGTTTTACGGAAAGTCCTTTCCCGAAGCCGTCCAGCTCCTGATCGGCGAAAGCGGCGAGGGACAGAGCGAAGCCAGCACAGCACCGCCCACAGCGTTTCACTTGCCCTTGCACAACAGAACAGCCGACAGAGCAATTCAATATCTTTGCGAAAGCCGAGGTCTCAACAAAATGCTTGTTGAGGCTTTTCTTCTTTCCGGGGATATTTACGAAGACGCAAAGCGGCAAAATGTTGTGTTTGTTGGCAGAGACCGAAGTGGTACGCCGAGATACGCCCATGTGCGAGGAACGGCAGACCCATTCAGACAGGACATTGCCGGGTCTGACAAGTCCTATCCGTTCCGATACGAGGGCAACGGCAACCAGCTCTTTGTCTTTGAAGCGCCGATTGACCTGTTATCGTTCATCTGCCTTTATCCGCAGGACTGGCAGACAAGGAGCTATCTTGCCCTGGGCGGCGTTTCGGGCAAAGCCCTTGACCGTTTTCTTTCTGAACGCAAGGACACCCGAAAAGTATTCCTCTGCCTTGACAGCGACACCGCAGGAAGTGAAGCCTGCTCCCGACTGGCACAGTCCATTCCCGGCGAGATCGCCGTCATTCGCCTTGTCCCGGCAAGGAAAGACTGGAACGATGTTCTCCGTCAGCAAGGGGACATTCCCAGCCGCAAATTCATAGCCGAGACAATCACGCTGCGAGAGCTGCCCACCGCCCAGCCTGTCCCAATGCTCCGCATGGCAGATGTGGAGCTGACGAGCGTGGATTGGCTATGGTTTCCGTATATCCCCTTTGGAAAGCTGACGATCATACAGGGCAACCCCGGTGAGGGCAAGACCTACTTTGCCATGCGTCTTGCGGCGGCTTGCACCAACCGAAAGCCTTTACCCGGTATGGAGAAACTTGAGCCTTTCAATATCATCTATCAGACCGCAGAGGACGGTTTGGGCGATACCGTTAAGCCCCGGCTGATGGAAGCGGACGCAGACCTTGAACGAGTGCTTGTCATTGACGATAGAGACACGCCGCTGACTCTTGCCGATGAGCGCATAGCAAGGGCAATCCGTGAGAACAACGCAAGGCTGGTTATCATTGACCCGGTACAGGCGTTTCTGGGCGCAGATGTGGACATGAACCGGGCAAACGAGGTGCGCCCAATATTCCGCAGTCTGGGAGACATTGCACAGGCTACCGGGTGCGCTATCGTGCTGATTGGACACCTCAACAAAGCCGCAGGAACGCAAAGCACCTACCGGGGATTGGGGTCTATCGACATTACGGCGGCAGTCCGCAGTCTGCTGTTTATTGGCAAGCTGAAAGACAGTCCCACAACAAGGGTGCTTATCCATGAGAAAAGCTCCCTTGCGCCGCCCGGACAGTCCCTTGCCTTTTCTCTGGGAGACGAGAAAGGCTTTGAATGGATAGGAGCTTATGACATTACCGCTGACGAGCTTCTTGCCGGGACAGACACCGCCAAGACCGAAAGCAAGACCGCACAGGCGCAAATGCTCATTCTGGAACTGCTTGCAGATGGAAAGCGTATGCCGAGCGCAGAGCTGGAAAAGGCAGTCAATGAGCGTGGGATTTCCTCACGCACCATGAGAACGGCAAAGAGCCGTATCGGGGACAGACTTGTGACCGAGAAAGACGGCACAGCATGGGTCTGCTATCTCCGAGATTGACAACAGGAACACGGCAAGCGTGGCAAAGACGGCAAGGTTTTTATAGATACCTTAATGTTGCCGCCTTGCCTTGTTCCCTCATACCGACACCGCCCGATGATGAACAGTCACCGGGCATTTTTCATTTACAGGAGGATTTTGAATGAACAATACCGCAACCAACACCGCCACTTGCCCTACTGTCAGAAAGCAGATTGGCAAGACAACCTATATCGTCCGTGTGCATTTCAGCCAGACCGCAAAAGAGACAATGGAGGACAAAATCAAGCGTCTGCTCCGTGAGGAAGTCCGCAAAATGTGACTTCTTTGTGAATTTGATGAAAAAGTCCTTGACTTTTCGTCTCTGGCGAAACCAAGAAAAGCATCATCATCACCACCGGCGTCCACCTCGCACCACTCCAAGTGCGCGAGGTACGCCGAATCCTCGACGGCGACGACATCCGGCTCGAAACCCTCGACCAAGGCAAACGCATCATCTATCTCGAACTACCCGACACCAACGCCACGTTCTCCTTCATCGCCAGCGTCTTCTACCAATGCCTCTTCGAAACGCTTGTACGCAAAGCCGACGCCAAACCTGACGGCGTGCTCGACCGCGACGTGCATTGCATGCTCGACGAATTCGCCAACATCGGCAAAATCCCCAACTTCGTAAGGCTCATCGCCACCATACGAAGCCGACGCATCAGCTGCAGCATCATCCTCCAGACCGTCAGCCAAGGCAAGAGCCTCTATCGGGATGACTGGGAGACCATCGCCGGCAACTGCGACAGCCAGCTCTTCCTCGGCGGCAACGAACCCAGCACCACCAAATACATCAGCGACCGGCTCGGAGACCAGACCATCGATGTCATTGAAACCAGCGAAACCAAAGGTCTCAACGGCAGCTGGACACGCAGCACCCGCAAAAACGCTCGTAAACTCCTCACTCCGGACGAACTCGGACGCATCCCCACCAGCCGGTGCGTCTACCTGCTCAGAGGCATACCACCGTTCCTCAGTGAGAAGTTATGTCATCTATAGATGACAAATACGATAATGCTATCGCATTGTGCGGCGCTGCCAAGGTCGTGAGGGACGGTCCCGTTAAGTGTGTAACTAGTGGTTTGGTTATATGTTCTCGCTGGCGGACCAGCGGTCGGCGAAGGTGACGGTGAACGTGTTCAACGCGGGCTTCCACGTGTCGTCCATCGTACCCGCCTTGCCGGTCGGGGCCAGCGACTTGACGGTCAGGTACAGGCACCTCAACGCGGCACGTTCGTCGGAGAAGTGACCTCGCGCCCTGACCGCTCGACGGAACCGCGCGTTGAGACTCTCGATCGCGTTCGTCGAACAGATCGTCTGATGGATTTCCACATCGTAGTTGAGAAACGGAACGAACCGATCCCACGTGTTAAGCCGCAGGCCGCCCATAGCCGGGTATTTGGACGCCCACTTGTCGAGCATCTCGTCGCGAGCCTGTTCCGCGGCTGCTTCGTTGACGACGGTGTAGATGGGTTTCGGGTCGCGTTTGAGTATGTCCCAGTCCTTTCTGGACACATAGTGGAACGTATTGCGCAGCAGGTGAAGGCGGCTGACGGTCTCTCTGGAGACCGAGGTGCCGTAGCTCTCCTGGAAGTGCGCGCTGATCTTTCCGGCGGTCAGGCACCTAGCATAGGTGCGACCGAGTCCACGTCGTTGAGCCGGCGATACCGTTTTTTGACGATGACGGGGTCGAACGAGCCGTCCCGGTCGTGAGGCACCTTGATGGTGACTGGTCCGGCCGCCTCCGTCGTCACGGTCTTGGCGGTTGTCCCGTTGCGCGTGTTCGCGGCCCTGCCATCGGCGCTTTTCTCGTGCTTTTCGTGTCCGAGGTGCTCGGTCATCTGCTCGTCGAGGGCGGTCTCCAGCACGGTCTTGGTGAATTGCCTCAGCAGACCGTCGCGGCCGGTCAAGTCAAGCCCCTGCTCCTTGGTCTGCCGGATTATCTCTAGCGCGAGCTCGCGCTAGATCGGGGATGCCTTTGGATCACTGGGTTTCGCTGGTTTCTCCGTGGCTTCCTTGCTGAGGGCCGTCTTCACATTGCCATGGCTTCCATTGTCTCAGTCGACATGCTCATTACAGACCCTTTCCCGCCAGCCACGCAGCCGGCGATCAAAGCCGGCTACACACTTTCCGAAACAGTCTCTCCCCACCGGCCAGTACATCTACCTGCTCAGAGGCGTACCACCGTTCCTCAGACGGAAAAAGATAATTGGCAATAGGCGATTCCGAAAATACTTGAGTGTTGTCATCTCGGAATGACAGTTAGTAATTTGATCCTTGTGGATCCATTTTCAATTTGAGAAGCTGACAATACAACTGGAACGAGGAAATTGTAAATGCAATTTCTGAGACTCTTGCCGATGTCTTGTAGCAAGAAAATGGCAACCATGCAATAGTGAGATCATATAAGGATTTTATGATGAAAAAGTTTGTAAAAACGGTACGATTGCCGCCGTTAGTTGTTGCTTATAGCGGCATAGAATAATGCTCGTATATACTTCACGGAAATGTATATAATTTGCCCAAAAAATAATATTTGCCCATACTATTCAAGGGAGACAATGATGTCTAGGTATGAAAATAATGCTCGCGGTACGTCTTGCAATAAGGGAAATCGGCAGATGGCAAGTGTGGCAGTCGCTTTTGCGGCAGTGTTCGTCACTCCTTTTGTTATTCCGCTGGTTGCTTCTCTGATGGCGGTATTGGGAATTGGGAGTGCGGCAGCTACCGCCATTGTCGCTGTAGCTTGGCTTGGATCGGCTGCGGTGGGAATGATTTTCCCTGCAGCTGCGCCGCTCACTTCCACCATCCAGTCCATGATTGGCACCTTGGGGACTTCGGGCGCTGCGGCATGGTGATTCATTGATTGGATATTATGGCCCTGCGGAGGAGGAGGTATGACGGGATTCTTGAAGCTATTTCTCACTAAGACGCGTTGCGTCCTTGGGATTTCCTTAGCAGCATTTCTGGTTGGCGTATTTTTAGCCAAGTTACGTCCGTATCCTTTGAGCAGGGCCATAATTCCGAAGATATATCTTCATGAACTACTATGGAACAATACTAAGGTATGGCTAATACTATTATTTGGAGGATTTCTATTCTCCATTCCTACAACTATTGTATTAGTTATTAATTATAGTTCTTTTGGATGGAGTGCGGCTCAGTATTTATTTCAAGACCAAGGAGGTAAATTATTGACCGCAGTAGTCCCTCATCTTTTCTTTGAATGCTTTGCGCTGATCACCATATCTGGCATTGCTTTGACTATTACGCACTATGAATTTTGTTTCTTGCAGAACAATCGAAAGCGGGATATTAGCATAGATAATGCCACTTTATTGTCCTTGTTTGTGGTTTTTATTTCATGGTTCTCGCTTTTTTGGGCTGCAATCATAGAGACATATATATCTCATATTTAAGGAGCATCATGATTCGCCTGTCAGTCTGGTTTGAGTCCTTGAAGTGGCGCATTGCCGCCTGGCGCTGCATCACTTTGAATTGGTGGTATTTAGTATTGGCCGCAGTATTAATCATATGGCTCGGCGTGGCGGAAGCTGTGGCGTTGCCCGCGTATGGTGAATATGCGCGTGAGGTATTCACGAACCTGTTGGCAGGGGTACCGTCTACGCCACCGGCTGTCGTACCGGTAACGGTGTTCCAATGGTCATGCTCGGCGGTTTGGCTGGTGTTGGCATATCGGCAGTGGGCGCGACGCCAGTTCGCATGGATGATTATATCGATGGTATGCAGCTTGTTGTATGTGCCATTCGTAATTTATCTTGTACATGAGCTAGCAGACCAGCGCAAAGGGATTGTTCGGTTGGAGGAGAAGCCAGAGAGCCCCTCCCCAGATGATACGGCTAATGATCATTTGGACAGGTGCGACATCAATCCCGTTGAAGAAACAACCACGTCCGACAGCATGATTCGCCGTATAGGAGGTCTTCGTGGACGCCGTGGTTGAAGTTCATGGATTGACTAAACGATATGTATCCGGGCCGGTGGTAGGTCCGATTGATTTTGAGGTTTGGCCGGGGCAAGTATTGGCCGTGGCGGGGTCGAATGGTGCAGGTAAGTCCACCACGCTACGCATGCTGCTCGGCCTAGCCTCTCCCAGCCAAGGTCGTGCACTGGTTATGGGCCGACCGTATCGGCAGTTGGAGCATCCGGGCTTGCAAGTGGGTGTATTCCTAGGTGGGCGATTGGGGGATGAGTCGATGACCAGCCGTGAGTATCTGACGTTTATGGCCGGCATGCAGGGATTGCATAACGTGCGTCGTCGCGTTCGCCGCGTGCTGCGTGCCTGTAGTCTGGATCATTGGCCGAAAGTCCGGATTAGGGGGTATTCCACAGGTATGAGACAACGACTGGGCGTTGCTTGCGCGATGCTCTCCGACGCACCGATACTTGTATTGGACGAGCCATTCAATGGATTGGATATCGAAGGAAGACTTTGGCTGCATGATTCATTGAAACAATGGGCCGAGTCCGACAGAACCGTTATTTTGGCAGCTCATGAGATTGAAGAACTGCAACGCATAGCCACCCATGTCCTGATTGTCATGCATGGTCGGCAAATGGGTTGCGGGCCAATCGAGCAAGTCATTAACGACAACAGCGACGGGGCTGGAATCATATTCCGCTTTGCAAACGGCGTAGATGTGAGCAGAAAGGCCGCGGCCCTGAATGATCTGATGGGAATGGGGGCCGATCTTCGCGCCCTAAAGAATGACTTGTATTTGGCACGACGGACGGATGAAGATACTGTATTCGCAACCGCAGCCAGATGTGAGGCTCCATTGGTTCAGCTCAATCGCGCCGAACCGACGCTTCGCGAAGTAATGACTAGCATAATCAACCGGTCTTCAGTAAAGAGCCACACGTCATGAACGGGGGTACACGGGATTTGCAACGCATGATGCTGCTCATACGTTATGTGGTATGCCGGCCGGCAACCCTCGCGGCATGGGTTGGGCTGCCGCTGGCGTTCGCCGCGTTCGCCGCGTTGACTAGCGCCTCCGTCCGGCTCATGCTCTCCTCCAGCTCCAAACTCGATGGCTTCGCCACGCTCGAAGGATTGGGGCCGAGCATCGCCGGTGCGGTTATGCCCATGGCCGAGCCCTTGGCAATCATCGCGGCACTGCTATCCGTCCGTGTCCTGCTCAATACGTCCACAGCCATTCCGCTGTTCCTGATTGAACCGAAGCGAACGCGACTGTTTCTAATCTTATGTGTCGATATCGCTATTGTTGGTTTTATTATGGCCGCAACCGGAGGACTTACCGCAACTGGTACCTCTCGGCTCATCCTCGGCCCCGTCGTACCATCGCAAGCATGGCCCTCTCCGTTGTCCACATCGCTGCTCTTATGTCTTCCCGTGGCCCTGATACTTACCGGGCGTATGCTTATTGCCGCCTCACTATGCGTAGCCGTTGATTCAGTGGGGAAAGGTGCGGCGTCTTACATTGCCTTGTATTATCTCCTTCCCATTGTGGTTGCTAATTTACCTGCATCTCAAACATTGAGTACATGGATACCATCTATTGCAGGCACTGCCATATTGGAGCCTGAACCAATTATCAGCCCTTTGTTTAGCGGTGTGATTGCTCTAGTTTACTTATTGATTGCAATTGGAATAGCGTGTGCAACGTTGAATTATAGGGATATTAGGTGATGCGAGTATATTAAAGTCTGTCGTTGGTATATATATGATAAATAACCAATTTACCTTAACAGCGATAGATGTCTATCGTCATCCATGATCACATTTAATTTTTACCACCTAATGTTATTGCTATTGGCGGAATGCGGATTCCAGTAATAAATAAACAACCCAGACCATTGAACCGATGAATCGCATTAAAGCATATTTAGAAGGATTGAAGTTTGCTTCTGATCCGTATTCCTGCATGGTTTATGCTGTGATAAAGAATTCTTTTAGAAATGGTCTCTGCTGTCTTTGTTGTTCGCGTCTGGTTGTGTGGGCTCAATATCCGAATCATCTATACTAAGCGAGAAACGCTACTTGTCTGTCGCTATTCTTCGCCGCATTTATTTAAACAAAATAATCTGTTCGGAAATCGCTATATTAAACCTGTGCATGAAACATCTTTCGATAAAACTCTGATTGTTTGGGTAACTCCGCGCATCTGACAATCGTATGAACAGTATCATCTTTAATAACAGTGATTTTATCTGCATATGAATGGTTGTAAACCTGTGAGCGATGATTACCGTGGTCATATTCTGATTCAATTGAGGCATTGCCTCAAACATTGAACTTTCAGCTATTGTGTCAACCAGCACGATTGGCTCATCAAGAATTACAAGTGTTGCGACAGGAAGGTTGATATTGCCAGTGTGGAATTAATCGATATCACCAAGGGTGTATCTGATTCTACCGCTATCAATCTGGGCAGCGGCTACTTTGTTCTCAAAGGTATGAACGACAGTCGTTTCATCCTCTCTGGTTCTCATGCCGGCTGGGTGTCCTCCTCATCTTTGGAGACGCGTCATCCAAACTGACTAGCCCGAGAACTCGGCATATACCGCCACACTATCTCCTGCCCTTTTTCAAAGGCGGCGCTAGCCTAATCGATCGGGGAATGAGGGGGTTACTGATTGTCCAGGCACATCCCAGGTGGAATTGCCGTGCGTGACTGACGGGGATAAATCTTCCGATGATGGTGCGGGCTGTCGGTTCGATGACTGGGAATCCGATCCCGGTTGTGTGGATTCATCCGAACGGCCCGCATCAGATATTTCCTCGTTCTTTACAGCCGTCATGGAATCCCGGACGATTTGCATGACTTCGTTGAGGTCCTGGATGGTTCTGTTATAGACATCAAGATCCTGATGGTCGCGCATCATGAGTCGTGCACGGGTAATCTGCTCACTGAGCCGTGCACGGGTGTTGTCGTCTCTGACCTTGTTCTCGGATTCTTTGTAGAGCCTATCGGCGTTTTCAATGGTTTGGCTCAGTACGTTCTGTGCGTTGTCAATCCGTTGTTGTTCCTGTGATGCCTTGACCGTGTCAACTGTGTCATGCAGGTTCCTGGTCTGGATTCTGAGCTGGCTGTTAGCTTTCTCTGTTTCCGCACGAGTGCGATCGAGACGGTCGGCCGTCAGACTCGGATCGCAATTCTCCGTTGAGACCGATGGCTGATATTGCATGATTTTGCCGAGCAGTTCCAAAGATTTGGGATCCTGCACGTCTTTATCCTGGAGCTTCGCATATGGTTCCGCCTGTTTCAATGCCTTGTCCCATTCAATCCTCACTATGTCAGATTGCTCGATTGCGTGATTGCATGACGTGAGCGCTTCCCGATGGTCGTAGTTCCTCTTCGCCATGACAAGGCCTGTGGCTAATCCCGTTACGGTGACCAGAGCGAGCATAATGCCGGCGATGCGGGTAAAGGGGATATGCCGATGAACGGCTACCTCATCCGCGTCGTCAGCCGATAATTCCGCCAAGGACACATCATCCTCGACATGTTCCCCGACCCTAATTGGTGTGTCTATCGTCGTTCCCGTCCGTTTGTCAGGCTTGGATACGGGAGTGCTGTTGTTCCGTATATCGCGAGGCAGCTCATCGTCGATGATGGGTGTGATGGGCAGCAGCCGATGTTTGGGTTTTCTGTCTGGCAGCGGTTCCGGTGGGGCCCCAGCGGTTTCGGGGTGTGCGATGGCATGCGCAGCCCACTGGCCGAGTTCCGGCCATGTACTGGGATGATCGTGGATTTGCGCAAGAAGATCCCAGTTGTCAGAATCACTCATCAAATCGGCAAGCTCGTACGAATCAAGTTTGGAATTGATGCGACGCATGATTCCTTCTTTCCCTCAGGATTAGTGGATGTAAGTGATGCTGGGATTGTTGGCCTGCTCTTTGGTAAGGGTCCTGAGCCATGCGTATGGGAGGCCGCCGCCGGATTCGCTGACAACAATGCTTCCGTCGTCCTTGATTTCCTCGACGATGGCGACGTGTCCATAATCGGCGCTTGCGCCGAGATAGCCTTTGGCGAAGCTTGCCACGTCACCGAGCTGTATGCCGCCGCCCGTTGGATATCCGAATTTTCTGGCGCTTGACGCCCACATCCAGCCGTCGCCCATGTATCCGTCCACCGGTTTGCCGATCTGCAATCGGCGAGCGGCCGCCCACCATGTGCATTGGCCGGTCTCATAGGTGGTGATCTTGCCCACGGGCGTGCCGGTCGCCGCCACATCCACGTTCAGCGTGCCAGACTGCATGACCAACGGTGGCGTGAGCTTGCCGATGGTTCGTCCTGCCGTGGCCGAACAGCCGCCTCCCGCATCAATCGCCGGCTTCACGTTGTCGAGATACCGTTTGGTGATGTTGGGAATATCCGGGTACCTCATGAGGTTGCCTTCGCCCGCGTTATGGGCGATGACCAAAGCCGTCAGGTCGTCAAGTTCGGCGAACGGCATGCCCGGGTGCTTGGCCTTGAGCTGTTTGACGCCTTCCAAGCGGTTTTTCAGATACATGCCGCCGTAATGGGCGTGGACCATGGGCTCGGTGATGCCTTCAGGTGGTGTCTGATCGGCACCTTCGGGATGCACGCCGCGCCATACGCTCCTGTTCATCTGCAGCAATCCCCATGTTCCGCCGTTGCTGTCGTCGGCATACGCATCCGGTCGGAAACCGGATTCCTGCTTCATGATCGCCGCGATGAAATCCGCGCTCAATCCGCTCGATCGGGCCGCCTCGCTTACCCATGGCTTCGCCTCGTCCGGGACCTCGATCACACTGGCCTCGCAACCTCCGTCATCTCCGACGGCAACGGTGGGTATGAACCACAGCAGCAGGCTGAAGACCATCAGCACCGCCGCCGTGCCCAATAGAAATGGAATGCTGACCGCAGCTGATGCCGATGCCGCGACACCGGCCTTCACCGCCGTCATAGTCCGAGAAACCGCCTGTGTGACCTGTCGTGCAACCTGCGTCGAAGCTCTGGCAGCGGATTTGGCCCCCTGGACACCCGATCGTACGGTCTTGCCGGAATGTCTCGCACGTTTGGCGCGAGCCGAAGCCGTTCTTCCTGCCACGGCACGTGCCGTTGAACCTCTTGCGGCATGTCTTGTGCGAATAATGCCGGTCACGCCGTCGCGTATCCGACTTGCGGGAACCATTGGTGACAACAAGTCGTCGTCCTCTCTGGTATCCGTCTGTGCCGATTGCGATTCAAGCACGGACCGTGTCGCCTTCACACCACGTTCCAAAACGCTGACGGTTGTTATGCCGGTCGGGCGCGATACTTCGGATTGATTGTTCCTGATGGTGGTTCGTGGCTGTTTCAGCCCGGCCAACACTGGGCCATGGAAGAGTCCATTAACATGACGGACTTTCAAACCATGAATCATGCCGTTCGGCCGAACGAGATTGCGCGTGGCGTGGAATGAGTCGGAGGTGACGGGTCTCATTCGGGCTTCCGATCCTCGAATTTCGTGGTATACAACCGGTAAAGCAGACTATCGGCATCGATACGCCCATCGAACGGTATGAACGCAGTGCCGCTCTTGGCCATGCCCTGACCGGGCTGCACCCCGGTGAAGAACGCCCGCTGCTCATCGGACAGCTTCAGCAGCTCGCACAAGGCGTCGGCATCCGTGGCGGTCTGGTTCAGCAGCAACAGGAAGTCGCTGTTCGCGAGCATCAGACGCGCATCCTGGTTGGCCAGCAGCTCCTCGATGTTCTGCGTAATGCCGGTGGGGCACAAACCCCATTTACGGGCGCGCTTGTACAGGCGCAGGAAGTATTCGGCCGCATACCGGTTCGAGAACAGCAGATGGAACTCGTCCACCCACAGCCAGGTGCGCCGGCCGAGACGGCGATTCCTGACGACCCGGTTCCAAATCTGATCCAGAACGACGAGCATACCGAATGTGCGCAACTCCGCTCCCAGACCGGAAACGTCATAGACCAGGAACCGGCTGGACGTATTCACATCGGTGGCATGGGCGAAGGCGTTCAGACTGCCGGTCGCGTAGATCTCCAATGCTCGTGCCGCATCACGGGCACCTGGCTCATTCAAAGCCGCGAGACGGTCATGCAGGGTGACGAGCGTGGGCATGCCCAGTTCTGGATGCTCCCGCACCTCGCGATACATGCCGATGACCGTACGGTCGATCAGACTGCGCTGCATGCGGTCGATGCCGTCCTGTCCGCCGATCAGCACGCCGAGCATGTTCAGCACGCTCGCACATTTCGACCGGATCGGATCACCCTCGGAATCATCCTCATACTCGATATCCAAAGCGTTGATATGCGCGCGAGACGATTCCCCGATCTCGACTCGCTCGCCGCCAAGACCGGTGCACAACGGCGTGAACTCACGTTCCGGGTCGATGACGATCAGATCATCGTCCGGACGGGTCAGATAGATCTGGGTTATCTCGTTCTTCGCCGCCTGGCTCTTGCCCGAACCGGTCGTACCCAAAACGAATCCGTTGCCGTTCATGCCTTTCGTACGGTCGATGACCACGGGATTGCCGGTGCGGGCGTTCGCCCCATGGAACACCCCGCCCGGCTCGAACAGTTCCTGCGACGTGAACGGCACCAGAATCGCCGCGCTCGATGTGGTCAACGTGCGACGCATCGGCGGCAGGGGATTCCCCAACGGCAGTACGGCGTTCAGCCCCTCCACCTGCATGTAGGCCAAGGTCTCGGCCACACACGACTGCCCATCGATTGCGGCCGTCACGTCACGAACCGTCTGGTCCAGTTGCTCGCGACTGCCCGCCGACACGTCCACGATCATGAGGGAATCCACCAGCCGGTCGCCGTTATGCTCCAGATCATCACGCAGCTCACCCGCCTGAGTCATGGATTCCTGCAGCTCATGAGGCAGCATGTCCTCGGGTAGATGCTGTTTGCGGTTCTTGCGCCGCTCGTCGATGGCCTGCATATCCATTTCGGCGATCGTCCGGTTCACGAGCTTCAACCCCTCGGCCTTACCCCGCGGGGACAGATGGATGCCGACCGTGATGTCCGCCTTGATGTCCGTGATGGACGACACCAGCTGATCGCTCAGATAATCCGGGAAATCACGCACCAAAAGACACTGATGCCATACTTCCGTGGTGCCCGAGCTCAACCGGAGCCGACGGCGATCCGACACGTCCACGGCGAACGGGGCCACATAATCCTTCGTGGACATGCCATGCGATTTCAGGAAACCATCCTCGGTGAACGAGAACCGGACACCGTGCCGCAGCATCCCGTGCAGCACCGCCAGACGCGACTGCCGATCCAAGCGGACACCGACGCAGCCGCCCACCGACCGCAGCTGCGCCGTGGCACGCAACGCGGCACGGTTCAGCAGCGTGACCGCACGCTCCCCGTCCCGCTCACGCAACGTCAACGTCAGATACTTGTCCGTCACCGCGCCCTGCGAACGGCCGGCGAGACGCCGACGCACATTGCGGTTGAAGTCCCCGCGCAGTCCATCCAACGCATCGCTCCGAAGCGGCATGGCGATACTGCGCGTCACCTCCTCGGGATCCAGCATGCGCGTGGCGACCGTGATCTGGACTCCCATGTTCTCACCGATCGAATTCAGGAAACGCCCCCACCGGTCCACGACATCCAGCTGCTGATCCTGGGTCGCGACCTGATAATTGATGTCGCTGATCCGCAGCGACACGCTCCACCGGTCGCCGCCGAGGAACACGATGCCATTGGACAGCATCGAATCATAGCCAAGCAGCTCCTTCGACGAACGAGGCATGCGACGATTCCCGGACCGCCTGTTCCCGGCCTTTCCATGTCGCTTACCGTTGCCTTTGACCGCCTTGCTGCCACTGATGTCAGACATGACGACGTGCCTTCCTTCCCTTGATTCGTCTACGGGTCTTCTCCCTCAACGACGGTTTGCCGGGAAACCTCGCGGGAACATAGGATTCAAGCAAATAGACCTTCGGCCCGAAACGCTGGCGCAGCATGTATCCCAGATACCGTTCCGGCTTCAGCCCCTTCGGACGCCACCAACCCCACAGCGCGAACGGCAGGCAAACCGCAAACAGCAGATACGACCCCAGATCGGACAGTCCCAACGACCAGAACAACGCCGCCTCACCTCCGCCCAGAACGAGCATGCACGCGGCGGCCGCCAGTTGGCGCCAGCTCAGCCCCCACATCACCTTCGCCTCAACATTGGCGATCTCCTTATATACGCGCATCTGCAACATGAATGAATCCTTTCCCTGATTGGCCCCGGTTGTGGTAGGCGGCTACTCGCCGCCGGCTATGGCCCGACTGACACGCTGACTCACCGCGATCACAAAAAACAGCAGGATGCCCGCCATCATGAGATTGCCGAAGTTGCCCGTCACCCACGCCACCATGCCCTCGTCCGCGGAATCCGGGATCTTCACGGCATCGACCACGATCCGCTGATAGAACACCAGACATATGAACACGCACACCGCATTCACCGACGTGCGAGCATACGACTTGAAGAAACCCACGCCGATCGGCTTGGTGTCCTCATGCACCAGAAACGCGAACGGCAACGACTGGAACGCCGTCAACGCATACAATTCGATGAACCGCACATACAGCACCACCGTGAACACCACCGACGCCAACTGGGACAACAGCCACGGAATCACCAGCAGAAAGAACAACGCCGCCTGCCCCATCACCCCGGCATCGCGAATCTGGTCACGCATCAGATCACCCAACTGACCGCCGTCGCCCGTCGCCTCATACGACATCTGCGAGGACACGCCCTGCATGAGGAACTGCGTGACCTGATTGAACATCCGAATGAACAAACCGGCGTTCTGCACGGCGATGAACACCAGCGCGATCTTGAACATGGTGCCGGCCACGATCTTCACGCCCAGATCGCGGTCCGCTTCGATGCGCGTCGAGTTGCGCGCCAGCTCCAACGTGAACATGACCGCGAGCACCACCGACGTCAGAGGCTTGACGGCGACTCCATGCACGTTCACCGCCAACTGGTAAAGAGCGGGATTCCATGTCTCCGGCGTCTGGGACAACAGCCCGGCCGTGATCGAACCGGCACCTCCGCCGCCGATCATGTTGAGCATGGCTACGATGAAGTCCTCCACGGCAGGCCCCGAATCAGCTCAGCCTAGAGCCACCGCGTTGAAAATCTGCGCGGCCGCGATGATCATGCCTCCGCCCACGATCTGCCACAGTCCAGACTGCGTCTGCGGCCCATTATGATCCTTCAGGCCGCCGCCGAAGGTGACGGCGCCCCACACCAGCCACAAGCCGCCGCCGATGGTGGCGAACCTGACGAACAACTGAAGCACCTGATTCAACAAATCCACGACGGCCTCCTCTGACGACGATCAAGGAGCCCGACAGGCAACGGCCTCCGTTGACACCCATCGTCAGGGAAAACCGGCAGGATAGCGGCGGACAGAGAAACCTCATTGCCCCTATATATAGGTATAGAAAGCCTGTTTCCCAGCTTGGGTGGTGGAAGAAGGGGAAGGAGATAAGCGAAAAAATTGCCTCTTCGATTCATAACGTCACACTCAGCGGAATAAGACCTGAGTGCGTAGTTGGCCGAGTCGGCATATATGCAGCGGCACTGAAGCGCTTACATATGTACTTGCCATTACATATTTGTAGATCTGCAAAATCGGAAAGGGAATCCGCATCGGAAGAATCTTCAGAATGGCGGGTATGTCAGCTGAGATATACCCGCCGTCCTATGCACTGCCCCTTTAGCCGGGACATACGCAGCCTACCATCTGTATGCAACTTCGTGCACTGGAGATGCTGAGGCTTTTCAAATCTCGGGTTATGCTGTAGTAAAACCCTTTACTAAAGTTTGCGGGGAGGATGTCATGGCCACGCTCAAGGAAGTCGCGGAACGGGCCGGGGTGTCGCAGAGCACGGTGTCGCGCTTGCTGAATGACCCGTCGTTCTCCATCAAGGAGGAGACGCGTCGGCGCGTGCTGCGCGTGTGCGAGGAGATGGGATACCGCAACGTGTTCCGTCCCGCGATCGCGGTGTTGGATGCGCCTCCGTCCGGGGAGGAATTGCAGGATGCGTACTTCGCCGATCTGCGGAAGGTTCTTGCGGAGTGTGCGGAGTCGATGGAATTGGACCAGCCCACGTTCATCCGATCCATACACGAGTTGACGGAACGTGCAACGGAGTTCGATGGGTTCATCACCGTGGGAGCCACGGTGTTTCCCGAAGCGGACCTGCGCGCCCTGCATGCGGTGCTTCCGCATGGCGTGTGCATCGACACGAATCCGGCGCCGCACCTGTTCGACTCCGTACGTCCCGATCTGTCGCAGACGATGCTGGATGCCCTGGACGAGATGATCGCGGCGGGCCGCAGGCGTATTGCGTTTCTCGGCGGCGTGGGCAGCATCATGGGCATGCATGACTATCCCGAGGACATCCGTGAACTGTCGTTCCGCCAGTGGGCCGCGCATCTGGGATTGGAAACGGACGGATTGGTGTATTCGTCCGGCACGTTCACCGTGGAGAACGGCTACCGTCTCGCGGAGCAATTGGTGGCTGACCATCGTGAGGCCGGCAGCATGCCCGATGGCCTGATCGTGGCCGCCGACGTGCTCGCGGTGGGGGCGTTGCAGGCGTTGAATGCGCTGCGTGTGGCGGTTCCCGACGAGTTGGCTGTGGTGAGTGTGAACAACCAGTCGATCGCCCGGTACACGTCTCCGTCGCTGAGTTCGTATGCGATCGATCAAAGGGAGTTGGCCCGTATGGCGTTCTTCACCTTGATTGATGGGTTGAAGCATGAGCGGCGGGTGCGGCGTCACATCCTGCTGACGACCGAGCTGGTGCCGCGCGCAAGCTTCGTTCCTCGGGCGTAAGACGTCGTCTCGAAGACGGGCGGCACCGGTGTCGATTTTGCTGGAAGGAGTTTACTTCAGCTGGCGGCCGGCGCACCAGACGTGTTGGGCGGTCCAGTCGGTGGGGTCGAGGAGGTTGAGGTCGGCGGCGTATCCGGGGGCGATGAGGCCGAGCGGCGTGCCGGTGACGGGGTTGGGCCTGTCGAATCCGAAGGCGCGTGCCGGGGTGAGTGTGGCGGCCTCGACGGCGGCGACCGGGCTGAAGCCGAGTTCGTTGACCGCGCGCTGGACCGCGACCTCCAATGTCAGCGTGGAGCCGGCGATGGCGCCGTTGGAGACGAGTCGGGCGTGGCCGTCGATGACGTTCACGTCGAGTTCGCCGAGCTTGTACGCGCCGTCGGGGCAGTCGGTGGCGGCCATGGCGTCGGTGACGAACGCGATGCGGTGGGGCGCGAGTCCGAAGCCGAGCTTGACCATCGGGTTCTGCACGTGGAAGCCGTCGTTGATGAGTTCGATGGTGACGCGCGGGTCCTCGACGGCGGCCGGGATGGGGCCGGGTTCGCGGTGGTGCAGGCCGTTCATCGCGTTGAACATGTGGGTCATGATGCCGGCGCCCGCGTCGAAGCCGGCCTGGGCGGTGGCGTAGTCGGCGTCGCAGTGGCCGACCGCGGGCACCACGCCGGCGGCAGCGAACTGGCGGATGGCGCCGATGCCGTGCTCCAGTTCGGGGGCGATGGTGATCTGGCGGATGCAGCCGAGCTTGCCAGTGGCGGGGTCGGCGCCCGAGGCGTCGAGCATCTCGTCCACGAGTTCGGGCACCGGGTCCTTGAGGCAGTTCGGATCGTGCGCGCCCTTGCGCTTGAGGGCGAGGAACGGGCCTTCGAGGTGGCAGCCGAGGATGTCGGGGCGGGTGGCCATCTTCTCGCGCACGGTGCGGATGTTGCGGCAGATCACATCCATCGGGTTGGTGATAAGCGAGAGGACCTGGCGGGTGGTGCCGTGCACCGCGTGGCCGGCGCGGGCCACGTCGATGCCGTCAGGGCCGTCGTCGAAGCTCTTCTCCCAGGCACCGTGGGCGTGGATGTCCACGTAGCCGGGCGTGAGGATGCGGCCGGCCGCGTCGATCACCTCGCCGGAGCGGGAGGCCGGGTCGATGCCGACCGTGCGGCAGGCATGTTCGAACGCCTCTTCGCCGCTGCCGTCCGCCGCCGCGAAACCGGTGGCCACGATCACGCCGCGCGCGTCCGAGACCACCCAGTAGCCCGACTGCTCGCCGCGGGCGTCCACCTTGCGCGCCCCGCGGATCGCGACCGGCTTGGCCTCGCCCTCCAACGCCGCCGTCACGCGCGCGACGATCTCACTTCTGTCCTGTGTCATGATTTCCTTCCTGTATGCGTTCGGGCTCCTTCTTTGCGGAGAAAGAAGGAGCCCGAACCGTTCGATTGCCGTCAGATGCCCTGCCAGGCCGGCTTGTGGGCGAAGGCGTAGCGGTAGTAGTCCTTGTGACGCAGGCGGCTGGCGGCCTCCTCGTCGATGATGATCGTGGCGTGCGGGTGCAGCTGCAGCGCGGAGGCCGGGCAGAATGCGCTCACGCCGCCCTCGACGGTCTCCTCGATGGCCTCGGCCTTGCCCGAGCCGAACGCAAGCAGCACGAGGTGGCGGGCCTTGAGGACCGTGCCGATGCCCTGCGTGATGCAGTGGGTGGGCACCTGGTTGATGTCGTTGTCGAAGAAGCGGGCGTTGTCGATGCGGGTCTGCTCGGCCAAGGTTTTGACGCGCGTGCCGGATGCGAGGGAGGAGCCGGGCTCGTTGAAGCCGATGTGGCCGTCGGTGCCGATGCCGAGGATCTGCACGTCGATGCCGCCAGCGGTCTCGATGGCCGCGTCGTAGGCCGGGCCGGCGGCGGCGATCTTGTCGCCGTCCTCAAGGGGCGCGCCGTTCAGCACGTCGCCGGGCACGTGGACCTTGGCCGGGTCGAGGCCAAGCGGTTCGACGACCGTGCGGTGGATGGTGGAGTGGTAGGACTCCGGGTGGGTCAGCGGCAGGCCCAGGTACTCGTCCAGTGCGAAGCCGCGCACCTGGGAGACGTCGATCGACTCCTCGTGCACGATCTTGGCGAGGGCCTGGTAGGCGGCCAGCGGGCTGGAGCCCGTGGCCAGACCCAGCACCGCGTCCGGCTTGGCCTTGATGAGGTCCGCCACGCAACGGCCGTAGATCTCGCCGGCCTCCTCCTCGTTCTTGACGATGATCACTTCAGCCATGATTGATTGTCTCTTTTCTGTGGGTGTGTTTTGGGGAATATGCACGGGCGGCGGCATGGTGGTGCATGCCGCCGCCCGTTGCCGGTCAGATGAGTTCGAGGTTCACGTCGAGGGTGAGCGGCCTGCCTGCGGGCAGCTGGTAGGCCGTGTGGACGGGGGCTCCCCAGGAGTCGTCTCCGCCGACGCCCATCTGCGCCGCGAGCAGACGCAGGTAGTTGTGGCGCGGGGCGGGCAGGTCCTCATGGCGGCGCGCGGCTTCGATCATGTAGGTGTTCCATGGCAGCAGGCTGGCCGTGAAGTGACGGTCGCCGCGCTGGCTGACGCGCAATCCGTGGCCTTGGATGTCGGTGGCTTCGAGCCAGCGGACGTCCTCGTGGCTTCCGGTTTCCTGCACCATGAGATACGGCGCCATGCTCGCCTCTGAGGTGGTGTCCCAGATGCCGAGCTTGCCGCCCTGCTTGCGGTCGCGGTAGGTTTCCTCGGGGCCGGGTCCGTAGTAGCGCAGCTGCGTGTATTCGCCGGGCAGTTCCCATTCGACACCGAACGCGGGCAGGCTGGCGGCGTTGGTGACACCGCCGGGGTATTCAACGGTCAGTCGCATGCGCATGTCGGACGTGATGCGGTAGGCGACCGTCACGGGCGTGTGGCCCGGGTCGGCGAGCTCGTACCGGTATTCGGCCGTGAGTCCTCCGTCGTCGGATTGCGTGATGCTCGTATCGGTCACGATGGCGTAGCGGCCGGCCGCGAACCATGCTGCACGGTCGAATCCGGAACGGTTGCCGCGGTCGTTGTCGGTCAGGGAGCGGAAGGTGACGAGTTCAGGGCGACGGATGACCATTTCCCGTCCGTCCCGCGTCCAGGAGACGATGCCTCCCTGGGTGCGCGATAGGAGGATTTCCTCGTCGTCGCGGCGGATGCCCGCGTTCCACCGGCCGAGCGTGACCGTCGCGCGGTCGTCGTCGTCATAATCGGTCTCGGTGATGTCCCGTTCGGGGTTGAGAGTGCCGGTAAGCTGGCCGAACGCGAGCTCGTAGCCGGCCGGCGCCCATGCAGTGGCTTCGGCGAGCAGGAGATCGACCTCGTAGGTGACCTCGCGCGTATTCCCGTCCGTGTCGATGTCGGGGAAGGCGATGTCATGGCGTTGGGTGTCTCCGGCGGCCACGTCGAACCGGTAGTCGGCGTGCCAGATCTCGCGCCCGTCTTCGAGGAGCCGTGCGGCGAACACGTAATCGTCGGTGCCGATGAACAGGTTGCGGTTCTCGATGGTCACGCCGTGTCCGTCGGGGGTGAGCTTGATCGGCGAATACAGCTGCTTGACCTCCTGCGCCTTGGGGCTGGGCGTGCGGTCGGCGAACACGATGCCGTTGCCCACGAATTCGTAGTCGGTCGGCCGGTCGCCCCATTCTCCGCCGACGCTGAGTCGTTCGCTCCCGTCGGGCAGGCGCTGGACGAGCCCCTGGTCGATGTAGTCCCAGATGAACCCGCCGGAGTAGTGCTCGTACTGTTCGAGGTCGATGAACTCGCTCAGGCCGCCGCACGAGTTGCCCATGGCGTGCATGTACTCGCAGCTGACGAACGGCTTGTTCGCCGCGCCACGCTCGTCGCCGTGTTCGAGCCAGTCGCGGATCTCGTCCGGCTTGGCGTACATACGGCTTTCGAAATCGCTGATCCCGTCATAGGCGTGGTTCCAATTGACGCCTTCGTAGTGGACTGGACGGCCCGGGTCGAGCCGATGCGCGTGCATGCTCATGGCCTTGAGGACTTCGCCCGCGTAGGATTCGTTGCCCAGCGACCAGACGAGTACGCTGGGATGGTTGCGGTCACGCATGATCATGCTGTCCAGCCGGTCGATGCATGCGCCCAGCCAGGCCTCGTCGTCACCGGGAACGGAGGTGCCCACGGGGATGTCGCCGGGGCTGTTCCAGCTGCCGTGGGTCTCCAGGTTGGTCTCGTCGATCAGATAGATGCCGTATTCGTCGCACAGCTCGTACCAGCGTGACTGGTTCGGGTAGTGCGAGGTGCGCACCGCGTTGATGTTGTGGCGCTTCATGAAGCGGATGTCCCACAGCATGTCCTCTTCGGTGACGGCACGGCCGCGCCGGCAGTCGAACTCGTGGCGGTCCACGCCGCGGAACACGAGGCGCTTGCCGTTGAGCTTGAGGACGCCGTCCTCGATGGCCACATGCCGGAAGCCGATGCGGGTGCGCGCGGTCTCCAGAACCTTGCCACCCGCGTCGAGCAGGGTGACGGACAGTTCGTACAGGTCCGGGCGTTCGGCGCTCCAGGGGGCGGCGTCGTCGATCTCGGCTTCGGCGTGCAGCGTTCCGGCCGCTTCCGTGGCGGTGCGCCAGACGATGGTGCCGTTCTTGTCTCGCAGCGCGAGGTCGGCCGTCGCGGCGTTCGTGGCGCCGTCGATCAGCACGTCCAGCGAGAGCGATCCGATTGACGTGGCAGGCTCCCAATCGGCTTCGGCGTGGATGTCGGAGACGTGGGCGGCTGGTCTCGCGTTGAGCTCGACGGAGCGGAACAGGCCGTGCAGCCGCCAGAAGTCCTGGTCCTCCAGCCAGCTCGCGCTCGAATACTCGTAGCAGGCGACCGCCAGCACGTTGCCGTCCTTCCTGACGACGTCCGTCACGTCGAACTCGCTGGGCGTGAAGGAGTCCTCGGCGTAGCCGACGAACGCGCCGTTGAGCCACACGTAGATGGCGGTGGCCGCGCCCTGGAAGGTGAGCGTCACCGTGCGGCCCTCGCGGATGGCCTGGGCGACCGCGCCCTCCGCGGCGAACTTGCGTCGGTAGACCGCCACATGGCCATGCTCGGGGATGGCCGGGGCCTTCGGGTCCTCGTGGCCGTCCCACGGGTACTGCACGTTCACATACTGCGGGTCGAGCAGTCCCGCGGTCTCCAGATGCGAGGGCACCCGCACGCGGGGGAACGACGAGTCGTCGAAGCCCGGCGCGGCGAACAGCGGCGACACGTCGCTGATCCAATCCGGCCCGTCGCTCGTCCCGTCGGGGAAGCTGTTCGCCGGCGCCGTCTCGGCGCGGACCCGCCATTCGCCGTCAAGGCTCTGCGTGAGATCCGTGCCCTCGCCGCCGGAGGGGGCGTGCGACCAGCACGCATGGTCGGAATGGGCGTCGAGCCGGTGGACCGCGTACACGCGCGGGTCGGCGAGCCATGCCGTCGTCGGCATGGACGGGGAGACGATCGGATCGCCGTTCTTCCGCTGATCGTCGGTTGTGTTCATGATGTCCTCGCTTTCGCATCGGATTGCGTCGCGTCGTTGCCGCCGCAGTGCGGGAGCCTTCGAATGTGACTCCTTGCACAACGATGATAAAGATATTTACTAATTTACGCAACTTCTTGCGCATGCCTCGACGGTGACTGCGAGAACCTGTGCAAATCCATTGATTGCACTGATAATTCGGCTGTTACGGTGTCTTTTCGTCCGTGCGTCGTGTCGAATCGACGAATGCGATTCGTTGGCGTTGCTTGCGACACGCGGTAAAGTTTTTTACTTTTTCGAGAAAGTTCTATACTCGCGTCTTGCGGGATCGGAGCTGTTCCCGCGCACAGATTCTTTACAGGTCGCAAGGAGGCCACCACACCATGAGCGGATCCACCACACAGCGCACGGCGACGCCCGGACAGCCGCAGGCAACACCCGCGAGGAACATGGGCCAGAAGATCGCATACGCGTTCGGCAATCTGGGACAGGCCGCGTTCTACAACACGATGAGCACGTTCTTCATCACGTTCGTGACCACCGCGCTGTTCATCGACGTGGACAAGACGCTGGCCGCGCGCCTCATCGCGGTGATCACCGGACTCGTGGTGGTCATCCGCATCGCGGAGATCTTCCTCGACCCGCTGCTCGGCAACCTCGTGGACAACACGAACACCCGCTGGGGCCGGTTCCGCCCCTGGCAGTTCATCGGCGGACTCGTGCCCGGCATCCTGCTGATTATGGTGTTCACCGGCCTGTTCGGCCTCGTGGACGTGAACACCGGCGTGTTCATGGTCCTGTTCGTCATCGTGTTCATCCTGCTGGACGTGATCTACTCGCTGCGCGACATCTCCTACTGGGGCATGATCCCCGCAATCTCCTCCGACTCGCACGAACGCAGCACGTACACCGCGCTCGGCGCGTTCACCGGATCCATCGGCTACAACGGCGTCACCGTCATCGTCGTGCCCGTCGTCAGCTGGTTCACCTGGAAGTTCACCGGCCAATGGGAGCAGGGCCGCACCGGCTGGGCCGCGTTCGCCATCATCATCGCCGTGCTCGGCCTGCTGACCGCGTGGAGCGTCGCGTTCGGCACCCGCGAGAACCAGGGCGAGCTGCGCGCCAAGGCCGAGGCCAACGGCAACCCCATCGAGGCGTTCAAGGCCATCGCCCAGAACGACCAGCTCCTGTGGGTCGCCCTGAGCTACCTGCTGTACTCCGTGGCCAACGTCGCCACCACCGGCGTGCTCTTCTACCAGTTCAAATACGTGCTCGGCGCGCCGGACAGCTTCTCCATCGCCGGCGTCATCCCGGTCATCACCGGACTGGTCACCACGCCCCTCTACCCGGTGCTCAACCGCCGCATCCCGCGCCGCTGGCTGTACACCGCAGGCATGGCGTTCATGATCGCCGGCTACACGCTGTTCATCATCGCGCCCATGAACCTGCCCGTCGTCATCGTCGCGCTCGTCCTCTTCTACCTGCCCGCGCAGACCATCCAGATGACCGCCATCCTGAGCATGACCGACTCCATCGAATACGGACAGCTCAAGACCGGCAAGCGCAACGAGGCCGTCACCCTCTCCGTGCGCCCGATGCTCGACAAGATCGCCGGCGCGCTGTCCAACGGCATCGTGGGCTTCGTGGCCGTCGCCGCCGGCATGGTCGGCAACGCCACCGCCGCCGACATGACCGCCGCGAACATCCGCACGTTCAAGACCTGCGCCTACTACCTGCCGCTCGCCGGCATCGTCGCCAGCCTCGTCGTCTTCCTCCTGACCGTCAAGATCGACGAGAACATGCACGACCACATCGTCGAACAGCTCGAAGAACGACTCGCCTCCGAGGAACCCGACAAGCGGTAAGTAATCAAGGCGGCAAGGGAACGGCCCGGCGCTAACGGTTTGAACCGTTGGCGCCGGGCCGTTGCCATGCCCGCCGGGGAGAGAAGAAGGAAGAGAACCGGCGGGGTTCCGGCCGGATTGTCGTCCGGCCGGAAGAATCATCGCGGCAGAGAGCGGTTCCTGCCGCTTCGGTCAGATCTCGGATTGCCCGCCGGGGACCGGATCGGCGGTTTCGACGGCATCCGCGTCGGCGTCCTCGGCATCGACGGGTTGCATCGTGCCGGAGTGGCGGCCGCCGGCGTTGTTACCGCGCCTGAACCTGCGGGCGGCGACCAGTCCCCCGCCGACGGCGAGCAGCGTGATCGCCGCGGCGATCATGCCCTGGATGGCGGCGCCGGTGTGGGCGAGCCCGGTCCGGTAGCCGTTCCAGTCGTCGGCGTTGCTGACCACCTCGGTATCGGGGCAGACGAGCCTGCCGTCGATCGTGACCGCGTCATCGGGTGCGGACGTCTCGTCCTTGCCGTCGAACGGATCCGGGTCGGAGACGACGCATTCGATCAGAGGCGTGCCGGTGACCGTGGCACGGTCGGTGTGATGGTCGGTCACGCCCTTGAGGACGCCCTTGACCTCGACGCTCTCGCCGGGCTTGAGGATGCGGCTGTCCCAATCGGCGGGGTATTCGAGATCGGTCACCCGGCCGTCGCCGGCGACCAGTTGGTCCTTGAGGTTCAGGTCCTTGGTGCGGTACCATGCGCCCTGCTTGGTGTCGGGGTCGGTGGTGCTGGTGTTGGTGATGGTGAACACGATGCGCGTGTCGCCCTGCATGGCCAGCGCGTCCTTGACCTGGTCGCGGTCGCCGGCCGGCCAGCCGGAGGCCTCGTCCCATTTCTCGATCTTCAGGCTCGGTGTCATGTCGGGCGTGTGCGTCTCGACCTGGTTGGAAGGCCGTTTGGTGCCGTTTAGGGTTTCGTCGAACCGGTTGGCGATGTGTTCTCCGGTCTTGACGCGCTTGCACTGGATGAACGCGGTCCATGCCTGCTCGCTTTCGTCGTCGCCGCTGACGAGGTCGAGCATGCGCTGGGTCGCGGTAACGGTGACCACGCCCTTGTCGTCCTGCGCGAGGGTGAACAGTTCGCCGCCGTATGCGCCGGCATCGAAGCCGCTGCCGGCGATCTTCACGCCTTTATGGGCGATCACCTTGCCCTGTTCGGTCAGGTCTCGCATGGCGTACACGGCCCATTGGCCGGTGTACTGGTCATGCTCGGTGTCGAGCGGGTCGGTGATGCTCCAGTCGGTGACCTTCTGGTAGGCGCGGTGAGCGGGCAGCACGGAACTGTCGAGACGGTAGAGGAACAGGCTGTTGAGGTACACGCTCCGCTTGTCGATGGATTCGCCGTCCACCTTCACGACCACGTCCTTGGACGGGTTGACGGGTTTGAGGGGGTTGGCGACCTCGTTGGTGTCCTTGCGGGTGTCGTTGACGACCTGCGTGGCCTTGTTCTTCACGATATGTCCGTCGGTGACCTTGATGACGGTCATCGGCAGGCTCACCTCATAGCTCGTGCCCAGCATCGACTGATCGATGGCCGGCTCCTTCAACGGGTCGTGGTCCTTCTTTTCGGCGTACTCCTTGAGGTTCTTGGGCTGGGGGTCGCCCTTGATGGTCTCGCCGGTGGCCGGCACCTTCGTGTCCGCGGTCTTGGCGTACACGTAGGCGACGCCGTCGATCGCCGCGATGTTGAACTTCGCGGTCACATCCTTGCCGGTCGCGGTGTCGATGACCTCGATGCGCTTGGCGTCAAGGGAGAGATATTCGTCGTCCCAGTCATCGGTCATGCCGAGCCTCCAGACCTTGTAGGCCTGGTTGGTCTGCTTGGCGTCGATGGTCACGCGGTAGTAGATCCGGTCGCCCAGCAGCGCGGTCTTGCCGTCGATGCTGATGGACGGGTCGGCCTGGGTGTCCTTCTTCACCGGCGTGAAGTCGGGCGGCTCGTTCCACACCCTGTTGCTCGGGGTGACCATGTTGTTCAGTGTCAATGCCCACTGGTTGCCGATCTTGGTGTCCGTGGGCGCGTCCTTGGCGACCGTGCCCTCGAAGCGGACGATGATGCGCGGGTTCGCGCCGTTGCGCCAGTTGGTCTTCACGTACCCGTCGGAGAACACGAGGCGCACTGCATGCTGCCCGTCGTTCCACTGGGTCTCGTACTCGGTTTTCGGGATGAACTTGCCGGTGGACAGGTCGGTGACCTCCAGGGTCTGCTTGTCCACTTCAAGATGCTCGTCGTAGGTGTCGGTGACCGCCACCTCACTGACGGAGTACGCGAGATTGCCGGGCAGGTGGGGCTGTGTCTCCAGACGGTATTCCACGCGCTGGCCCGGGTAGACGACCCTGCCGTCCACGGACGCCTGGTCGCCTCCCTGCGAGGATTCGCCGACCACGTCCTTGACGACGGGCGGTATGTAGCCGCAGATCTTCGGTTCGTTCGTGGGGATGGTGTGCGTGTTGACGGTCTGGGATCCCTTGTTCGTCAGCGCCTTGCCATCCGGCGTGGTGCAGAACGACAGTTCGTCGCTCGACTGCTTGCCGAAGTCGTCGCGCACCTGGCCCGCGCCCTTGCCGTTGGCATAGGACGCCTTGCCGGGAATGAGCAGCGTGACCTGCTTCGCGGTCTTCAGCCCCTTCAATCCCTCGCGGTAGGCCTGGCCTGCGGTGGCGGTCACCGTGGTGCCTTCCATCGTGATCGTCCACTGGTCGGTGACGTCCCTGCCGTGGTTGGCGATGTCGGTGACGCTGGACTCGCGATCGGTGCCGGCATCGGCCTCGTACACCTTGATCTTCGACTTGTCGTCGGCGTCGAACAGGTAGTCGGCGGCCGACCAGTCGTCCGTGAGCGTCAGAGCCTCCGGGGCTTGGATGAGGTTTTTGGCGATGGTGCCGTTGACTACCGAGGCGACCCGGTCCCCGTCCAGAAGCGTCATATCGTCGGCGCCGGTCTGGTTGGTCTCCTTCGGGTCGATGACCGCCTCCCACTGGCCCTTCGCGTTCAGGCGGATCCAGCTCTTGTCGGGATTCGGCCGCCACGTATCGAACTGTTTCGTTCCGGCGTCGGCCTCGGGCCCGTGGTTCCACTGGCCCCACGCATGGTCCCTGACCTGCTGGAAGTCGGAGGGCTTCGACACGGTCACGTCGAAGCTGAATTCGTAGACATGGTCCATGGGCATCTCGCCCTTGTCCGCCGAACGAGCGGCCGACACCGTGTTCGACGCCTTGTCCCAATTGATCTCGAACTCGCCGGAAACGTCGCGGTTGCCGTCGGTCCTGTCGATGAGCCTGTAGTTGTCCACGGAATATTCGACGCCGTTGGGTTCGATCACGTCGCGGAAACGCATCTCGTAGCCGCCGCGGCCGGTGCCGTACGTGATGGTGGTGCGGTTCGTCATCCGGTCGGCGCTCACGCCGTCCTCGATCTTCTTGACCGGGGGCTCGGGCGGCACCGAGCTCACCTTCCAGGATTCGGCCGGATCGCGGTCCACGGTGTCCACGGCCGCCTGCATGCGGCCCTGCTTGGGCACCTGGATGTCGATCCAGTACGATCCCTCGGCCCAGTATTTCATGCCGAAATCCTTCGGCGAGGCGAGATTGTCGAGCTGGGTGTCTCCATTGCTAGAGAAGCTGATCGGCTTGCTCACGCTCTTCGCGGGCAGATAGGAGCCGTTCTCGTAATGGATGATCGCGGTGCCGTTCAACGTCTCCTTGATTGCGGAACCGCCGTTGTCTGCGTGGATGACGTCGCCGATCGGGTCGGTGGAGCCGACCTGCATGTCGGTCTTCTGCTTGTGGCTGGTGGTCACGTTCAGCTTGTAATCGACCGGCGGCTGGTTCTGCGCCAGCACGATCACGCGGAACGAGGCGTTCGGGTTGGAGTTGATTGACTCCTGTGCCAGCGAGTCAACGCTGCGCGTGCCGAGCTTGTCCTTCCACGTGGTCGAGGTCGAGTACTTCTGACCCTGATACGTGTAGTCGCCCTTCGCCTCGGCCTTCCACTGCGCCTCCCAACGGTTCTTCGCGTTCGAGCTCACGTAGCTGCCGTTGAACGAACCATCCGCCAAGCGCACGTAGCCCACCGCCACCAGACGGCAGTCCGCGTTCCCCTCACCCGTATAGGAGCGTTGGCACTCATCGATCGCGTCGCTCAAAGTCTTGTTCATGTTCACGAACTGGTTCTGCCCGTTCGCCAGATCGGACGACAGACGCACCTTCGCATCACTCAACGCCGTCTTCATGCCATCCAGCGTGGCCGGCCACGAATCCTTGTAGATCCAATGCACATCGGCCGTCTGCGTCGGACCACCGCCCGAACCGCCGCCATCCTCGCCGGAACCACCGCCACCGTTATCGGCCAACGCGACCGGAACCAGACAGGCCAGCAACGCCGCGGCGGCAGTGATCGACGCCACCGCGCCGGCGCCCTTCTTCCCGAACCTCATACGAAATCCTTTCCCACATGCGATCACAAGCCCCTCTCCGGGAAAGGGAGGAGACGGGGACTCCAGAACCCGCCTCCTCCCGGGTCCCTGGAAGAAAAGCACGCCCGCAAGCCCGACGGCCGGCCATCGGACCCCGAACGCACCATCAGCATCACCCCGCATCGAGCGACGCTGCGGCGGACATGTGACGAAGATTGGCAACCCGTTCACGGATGAAACATGACGCGAATACTACATTTAGTGCATCGCTCTGCTTTGGATACTAGATGTACGGAGTGTTCTGTATCTTTACGAAAGGCGATATATTCGCTACAATTAGCGATGTTAAAAGCCACCATTGCCTCTCACTGAAGCACACTAGGGTGGCATTTTTCTTATCGGAGGAACGATGGACGAGAATGATACTCCACAGCTCCGCCCCTATCCGCAGCATCCGCCGAAATCATTGGATGATTTATCGGCCAAGCTTATTGACAACGGTTTGTCCGGAATAAGTCGTGAGCTGCTTGAGCGCCGAATCGAGCAAGTGGGATACTTCCGGCTGAAAGGGTACTGGTATCCGTTCCTCACCCCGGTATCGGAGCAGTCGGCGAAGCGCTCATTGCCCTTCCGTCAAGATGTGCAATTCAAGGATATCTGGGATAGATACCTGTTCGATCAGGAACTGCGGATGCTGGTATTCGACGGCATCGTCACCATCGAGATCTATCTCAAGAGCTTCCTCGCCCATGAACTATCGGTATTCGGCGGCGAATTCGGCTACATGACCCGGGAAGGACTCCCGGGGTTGAGCTATGACGACCATCTGGCTTGCCTTTCCTCGTTGCGTTCGACATTCACCAAATCAAATCTTCCGTACCTCAGGCATTTTCGGAGTACCTACAGCGATCCGCTGCCTCCGTATTGGATGATCGTCGGATGCCTGAGCTACGGAACACTCAAGGAGAACTTCTACCAAGGAGCGCCAGACCATATCAAGAGAAAGCTGGCCACCAGGCTGCATATCTTCAACCCCAACCCGAATCCCGCCGTACGCGGCGACGCCAAAATCCTCTCCAATTGGCTTGAGACTATCCGGCAGGCCCGGAACATGACCGCGCACCACGATCGCTTCTGGAACGAAACCAGCACCCGCATAGCGCCGAAACTGCCGAAGCATCGCAGCGGATCCCATGCAAAGGGTTGGTGGGGCAACGATTGGGATATCTTCCGTAAGTCCTCCGGCCCCGCTGCATTCCTCACCATGGAGAACTACCTGACATCCCAGATCGACGGACCCGCATGGACGGAGAAATTCATCTCCCTCATGGACAGGTACCCTCAGATTCCAAAGTCTGACATGGGATTCCCTGACGGATGGAGGGTGTCGCCGCTGTGGCGAGTCGATGGCTCAGCTCATTGACGGGGCATCCTAATTGCATAAATGGGAAACGCGCGCCTTTCAGGGACGTGGATTCAAGGAATTACCCGTCCCTGAAATGATAGGCGACAGAAACATCGTCTTTATTTGACGATGCGAGTGATTACATAGGCCATAAGACCTGCGATGACGGTGACGGCGGCAAGGAGCGCCAGTCTGGTTTCGTGGCGTTCCTTGGCCGCCATGTCGGCTTGTCGGTTGGCCAGGGCTTCGGCTTCGGCGGCGACGCCGCTGGCGGCGATGGCAGCGATATGCGCGCTCATCTGGTCTTCGAGCGCGGAATCCTCGCTCGTGCCGTCGAAGATCTCTTCGTCTTCGTTATGGTTGTCGTTCATGGTTCTACTCCGTTCCTGATTGTTGGATTGTTTGCTTTCCCGATTGTTGGCTTGCTTGATTGCTTGCATGTCCGATTGACTGCATGCAGTCAAGTTTGATTGTTTGATTGCCTGCATGCGGGCTTGTCTGCTTGTCAGCTTTCGTTTTGCCCGGCGAGGATAGACATGCGGGCGGCGATGAGCGCGTGGCGCGCGATCTCCAGGTAGAGCTGGTGTCCCTCGCCGTCGCCCCAGAACCGGTCGAACTGTTCGGTCGGCATCATGCTGGCGGGATCGAACCCGTTCCACACGCCGCCGCAGAACACCTTCGCCGCCGCGTTCACCTCCTCGTCGGATGGCATGCCCGGATGCCCCTCCGCGGAGTCCGCGGCCGCGCGCATCTGCGCGCCGAACACGCGGGCCTGCAATGGCGAGAGCGTGTACGCCAGTCCCGCCGTGGAGCCCGCGGGGAATCCCGTGTTCACGCCGAGGGTGATGACGTGCGCCTCCTCGCCGATGCTGATCCGGTCGCCGAGCACGGAGACCTCCATCGAATAGTCCATAGTGTCTCCTTTCCGCAGACGCGCCGGCTTGCCGGATCGCGTCTGCATGTTTGACTGCCTGAACGTTTGGTTGTTGGCTTGTTTGCTTGCTGGATTGTCGGATTGCTTGATTGCTTGATTGTCTGACGGGTCACGGCTCATCGTCGCCGTCGAGCCGGTCGAGCTCGCGTTCGATGGCGTCGCGCAGGAGCTGCTGCATGGGCAATCCGTGCGCGGCGGCCGTGGTCTTGAGCCGGGTCTTGAGCGACACGGGTATGCGCAATGAGAGCATGACCAGCGGTTCGCCCGTGGTCTTGGAGGTCTTGTTCTGCTGACGCAGCACGTCGTCGAACGGCACCGGCCGTGCCAGTGGCTGGTAGTTGCCCTGCATGGTCTCACTCCTGCTTTCCGGCGATCTGCTGGAGTTCGGTGACGAGGTCCCGGTATTCGCCCAGCTGGTGCGGGTTGGTGCCGAGCGAACGCTTGTAGGACTGAGCCTTCGGCACGATCGTGTCGAACCGGGGCGTGTCCATGGCGTTGAGTGCGTCCATGGTGTCGCGGAACGCCTTCGTGTTGCGTTCGGCCTTGACCAGCAGCAGCGCGGCTGGCGTGCTCATCCTGGCCATGTCGAGGGTGCTCCATGCCTGCTGGAGGTCCATGGGCGAGTCCGACGCCGGCACGATTACGAAATCGGCGGCCTTGATGGCCATGTCCAGGGTCGGCCCCTGCGGCGGCGCGTCGATGATCGCCCATTCGTCCGGGTCCGCTCCCGCGGCGAGCTGACGGAGCGTGGCCTGGTTGGCCGGAAGCACGTCGAACGTCAGCGGGTCCGCGGTCTGTTCAGCGGCGGCGGCCCACAGGCTCGCGCTGGACTGCGGGTCCGCGTCGTACACGACGGCACTGCCGCCCCTGGAAACGATGACCGAGGCGATGTAGATGCTGGACGTGGTCTTCGCGACCCCGCCCTTGGCGTTGGCTATGGCGATGCGCATTCGTTCTTCTCCTTTGCGACTGCCGGCGATCACGCGAACCTGATCAGTCGGCCGCCTGATTGTCTGCTTGTCTGATTGCTTGGATTCCTGCTTGTTTGAATGTTTGATTGCCTGACGGCTCATGCGGGGCGGGGCGATCGGCCGTCCTGCCCCCGTGCGCGCAGGCGTCGTTGCTGGCGTTCGGCGCTGGCCTCGTCGGTGGCTTCGTCGAACACGTTCCGGTGGGCGCGTATCCAGTCCGTGAGCAGCCGCCAGCGTTGCGGCCACGGCAGGCCGCGGTCCCGGCAGGGGACGCCGTCGGCTTCGGCCATGCGCGCGATCCTGCGCCGGTCGGTGCACACCTTGCCGCCGTACACGCCCCATTCAAGTCCGCCGCTGGCCGCGTAGGCCAGGCATTCGGCGCGTACCGGGCATCGTTCGCACACGGCCTTGGCGACCGAGTGGAACGCCTTCGCGTCGCCGGGACGGTGCTCGAACTCCAGCGACCACAGGTAGTCGGACCATGGTTGCGGGAAGTCGCGGCATTCGCCGGCCTTCTTCCACGCCTCAAGACGCTGCCCGTCCCCGCTCATGGCCGCACCGCCTCCTCCGGTGCAACGGCTTTCGTCTTGCGGTGCCCGGCGACGTCGTGGGTGGCGTGGTTGCGTTTGTCGTACGCGCATACCGGGCACGCCTCCTGCGAGATGGCGCCTTCGATGTGTTCCTGACACAGCGAGGTGCGCAGCAGCGCCGCCCCGTAGATCGGCACGCGGCTTGCGGACGACGAGCTGACCGGTATCGCCCGGTTGGGGTCCTTGACGACCGGCAGCGGGGCGTCTGACGCCCGCTTGCCCGTCGGATCGGGATGGGTGAGCATTTCCAGTCGCAGCTGCACGTAGTTCGCGGCGAACCTGGCGCCGCTGGTGAGCCGGGGCAGCCAGTAGCGGTTGCGGTACGCCCAGTCCATCGTCGCGACGATCTCGCCGTACGGGCGATCGATCAGCAGCGAGTGGACGGCCTTGCGGTCGGCCATGGTCGCCGGAACATCGAACCTCTGGTCCACGGCGAGCATGCGCCGGCGGATGCCGTCGAGCACGCGCACCTCCTGGCCGGCGCGTTCCGTGACCGGCTCGGGCAGCTTGCCGGGTTCGGGCACCCATAGCGGGTTCCTGCAGCCCCTTGGAGGCAGGGCCTTGCCCCAATCGGTCGCCGGAACGGGTTCGGTCTTCGTGGGGGCTTGTTCGGCGTTGAGGGGAGCATCCCCGAAGGGGATGAGGGGAGAATTGTTTATCACTTGTCTATTGGGTGACTTTCTGTCCAAGATTCCGGGACAATTTGTCCTCGGCTCCACGCCCTTCGGTTCGGGTGACAATCCGTCGGGTGACAAATTGTCCTTGTCTGGATTCGATTTTCCGTCGCCTTCCGCCAGCGCGTCCAGATTCCTGGGCTTCTCCTCGATGTTCTCGGCGGCGTGGTCGCCGTCCATGACGACGTCCCACACGCGCGAGCGGTGTCCCTTGGCGATCGGCTTGCGCGTGCGCGGGTTGCGCGCCGACATCTCCTGATCGCCGGGCCTGATGTAGCCCTTGCGCTCCAACTCCTGCAACGAACGGATCACGGTGCGCTCACAGCACCCGCAGTTGAACGCGATGGTCTCCACGCTCGGCCACGCGGCGGCGCCATCGTCGTAGTAGGCGCGGCGGGCCAGGTACACCAGCACGAACTTGGTGATGCCCTTGACGTCGTCGCGCTCCCATGCCCAGTTCTCGGCTCTGCTGCTCATCGTTCGACCTTCCCGCCGTCATGCTCCGGGTCCTCTTCGCGGCGTTCGCGCAGCCTCGCGCCGATGTCGTCGCCCAGACGGGCGGCGCGGCACAACGCATACGAGAGAACGCCGCCGGACACGCACACGGCGGCAACGACCAGCCACCACATGGTTCGGCCGGTATCGGGGAAACGGTCCGCGGACGCGCGCCTCAGCGGCGCGAGCCCCGGGACGGGTGGGCGAGCATGGACAGCACATGCGCCTTCGCGATGCGCAGATCGACTTTGCCGCCGGCCCGCGTCGTCCGCCGCGCGGCGTCGCGCTGGCGATTAGGCTCGAAGACGGATGCCGGGCGAATGCCGGCGGTATTGGTAGAATCGGTCATGGCGATGACCCTCCTTCGGGGAATCGGAACGACGGGCGTCTGATCTTGGCGGATATGCGCGCCCGCGGCTCCATGGTTGTTGCCGTTCAATCCCCGCGCCGGGTTCCAGCCGGTCCGGGGATTCTCGTTTCGGGTTTCCACCCGCCATCCGTGAGATAGGCGTCGATGCCGAGCACATACCCAGGGGACAGGTTTCGGTGAATGGCCAGCCAGATCAGGTCGGACTGCTGCCACGGTATCGAGCCGTTGACCTTTCCCGCGACCGAGGATTTGGACGTACCCATCTCCCTCGCGAGGTCTCGGCAGCTCAGACCCGCCGCCGTCATATAGCGACGCATCGGAGAATCCATTATTTTTGCCGTCAGTCCATTCACAATAGACAATATATCAAGAAACTTGCACAGCAGCAAATCATTGTTGTAGGATTATGTCCATCGATATTGGACAACTCCAATCTGAAAGGACTTGATATGGCAAAAATCGAACCATTGCCCGAATCCAATGGACTCGGCGACTACCTGCAGAGGGTATTCATCTGGAACGTCAACATGCAGCTGACCGGCCGCGGGATGACCCAGCAGTCACTTTGCGCGGCACTGGGGCTGAAGAGGGGCGCCGTGTCCGCGAAGATGACCGGCAAGACTTCCTGGACCATCCAGGACATCGCCGCAGTGGCGGAATTCTTCAACGTCCCCCCGCTCTCCCTGCTGGATGCGTCGATGTACGAGCAGATGATGCGCGGAATGAGCAGTGACGGAGGTGCATCTTTGGTGGCAGTGGCCACCGCCGGGTTTCCTGTGCGAGCAACTGAAGGCCAAGCTGGCGGCCTGAAACCGTTGGAAACAAAAGGCTCCGGGCCACGATACCTCGTGGAACCCGGAGCCGGTGAGTACCCCCAGAGAGAGTCGAACTCTCGTTGTCAGATTGAAAGTCTGGTGTCCTAACCGTTAGACGATGGGGGCGAACAACTCGATTGATAATACGCGAGACCACGGAGTTGCGCAAATCGGCGTGTCGCCATGGCTCCACGACGGCATCACACGCTCCGATCGTTGGAATTTCGGGCTTTTCAGCTCTCTATATACCAAGGCGCCGGCGGATCGACCGTCATCAAGTACGATCCGCCGGCGCTCCAGTTTCCGGCCAGCGTGTCCGCCTTCCGGCGAACTCACACGGCCCTGTACGTGAAGTCGTGGATCACACGGCCCGCGGCCAGGCCCTTCTTCTCGAAGTTGGTGAGCACGCGACCGTCGAACCGTTCCGATTCGCGGAAGTCAGCGTGCGGCAGGTCGGCCGCAGTATCGGCATTGCCCTTGCCCACGTGCCCGGTCGGCAGGCTCACGGTCAGCGAGCCGACGTTCGCAAAACCCTCCACGCCGTCCATCACCTCGTGCACGTGCAGCGCATAGTCCTCGATGTCGGTGGCGATGCGCCACATTCCCCCGTCCGCCAGCGCGCGCCGCACGTCGCCGGCCAGTTCCGGCTGCACGATGCGCCGCTTGTGGTGCTTCATCTTCGGCCACGGGTCGGGGAAGAACGTCCACACCTCGGCCAGCACGCCCGGGTCGCACGCCTTGAACAGCTCGGGCGCGTTCACCTGCGCGATGCGAAGGTTGGCAAGACCTTGCTTGCCGGCCAGCAGCAGCGTGTGCGCCACGCCCGGATCGTACACCTCCAGCGCCAGGAAATTCACGTCCGGACGAGCGGCCGCGGCGGCGACCACGTTCTCGCCCTGACCGCTGCCGATCTCCACGATCAAGGGATGGTCGTTGCCCCACGTCCCGCGCACGAAATCCGCGTCGACCCGCAGCCCTTCACGCACATCCAAAGAGCCTTCGCGCGCGTTGATGTCGAGCAGGTACGTGTCTGCAAACGTATCCCATGCACGCTGCAAACGGTCGTCGAGCCGTGCGGAACGGCGCACGAACGAGAGCACCTTGCGGCCGTACAGCGCAGGGCGTTCCTGCGTGTCCGACGCAGCCGATGCCACACCCGGAGCGTCCGGCGTCTGATCGGCGGTTGATTCTTCGATAGTCATGGGATTATTTATAGCGGCCGGCTTGGAATAGGCGCGCAGAACGCCGCCAGGTTGCGTCGGGTCAGCGCCGCAAGACCGATCGCCGCCGTCTCCAGCCGATCATGCGCAAGCCGACCGTCAGGTCGCGGCTCATCGTCGGTCGGCCCGTTTCCGAACCGACCGTCACGCCGATCGTCACAACCGTCGCCGCACGACCCGCCGGCCCGAATCGCCGCCAACGTTCGCAGCAAGTCGATCAGTGCGCCAACGTAATCATCCACGCCGTACTCGCGGCCCAACGCCCATGTCAGCGACTCCAGCCCGTCGCTTTCCACAAGCAGCCGGTCGTCAGGAATCCGCCGCGCCAGCGAGCGCACCGATTCGTCGGCTGTCACATCCGGTCCGATCGACATGTAGCAGCCCATGCCGAGATATTCATCCTGCCAACGATCGCACGCATACCAGTGCACCATGTACCGATTCGGATACTTCCGGATCAGTTCCAGCACTTCGCGTTCGCGCGACTTGGTGTGCAGGATGACCGGTTTGCGGAGCCGGCTCGCGTAGTCGAGTTGCGCTTCGAATACGGTCAGCTGGTCGGACAGCGGCACGTCGGTCCACTCGCCGTCGAGTCCGATCTCGCCGATGATCGCGGCCTGTTCGAGATACGGCAGCGCATCCTCGATGCGATACCGGTTCGCGTCCCACGGATGGATGCCGAAGCTGACGCGAATGTCCGGCCGCGCATCGACCGCGCCCGGCGCTTCCGGCACGGCGCGATCGTCGATCGAATCAATACTCGACCCTGTCCGTGCACCGCCGCCGGTCTCGTCACCATCCGGCGCACCGTCGATCCATGCCAACGTATGCCGCCATTGGTCGCCGTTCGCGCAGCTGATCACCGAACTGACGCCGTACTTGCGCTGCACGGCGACGAACCGCGCGTCGTCGGCGTGGCAGTGTGCGTCGGACAGCAGCGATGCGAACGTATCCATCAGCGCGGCATCATGCCGCATGTTCGGCGACAGGTTCTCCAACGAACATCTCCTTCATATCAAAAACGGTGACCCGCGATATCGATCACAGGTCACCGTTCAGTCAATCAATCGCATCGGCCGTGTCGGACGGCCGATCCGTCAGCCAACCGACAGCTCACACGAGCGCGGCGGCGTCGCGGCCACCGGCCACGCGGTCGAGCGCGCCGGTCTTGGCGAGCGCCTGGTACAGGAACCACGCGATCACGCCGGCGAAGATGATGCCGGAGATCGTGCTGCACACGAACGCGGTGACGATGAAGAATGCGTCGTAGCTCAGGTAGTACATGACCCACGAGACGGCCATGCCGGCGAAACCGGCGGCCGCGCCGGAGAGCACGGTGACGGCGAGGTTCCACGCCTTGTACGCGAAGATGAGGAAGACGATTTCGGCGGCCAGACCCTGCACGAGGCCCGGGATGAGGGTGCCGAGACCGCCCCAGTGGCTGCCGAGCAGCGCTTCGACGAGCGCGGCGATCACTTCGGCGAACAGCGCGGCGCCCGGCTTGCGCACGATGATGGCGGCCAGCGGGCCGGCGAAGTAGTACAGGCCCCACAGCAGCGCGTCGGAGCCGGGCAGGAACGTGAACACGGCCTCGAGCGGCTGCGTGACGATGCCCGCACCCCAGAAGATCACGCCGGATGCAACGGCGATGACGGCGGCGACGGTGATGTCGGCGACGCTCCAGCGCAGCGACGGACGCGCGGCCGGAGTCTTGGAATCAGTAGACATAATCTCTCTCGCTTTCTTGTCATTGTCTTCAAGCGAGGGCGACGCGGCAGAAGGGCCGATAGACCGGCGAGCACACGCGGCGCGCGCAGTCCAGACGACGCTCAAGGACTTCGTTCGCCGGTATTGCCCGGATCACGTTCGACGGTCGGATGCTGGCGCATCCCTCTCAGCTCGCCACGCGAGCCCCCGTGCTTGACACGTTCACACGATACGGGGATGCGGCTACAAATGTCAAGACTTTGCTGCGGGCAATAGTGCAGAATCGATGTCGCAAATATCACAAAGCGAGCGGGAATCCGTTGGAAAGATTTCTCCGCTCGCTACGCTCGGTCGAAATGACAATAAGAAAACCGCGCTCGGTCGAAATGACAGGAATGAAAAGCTGCGCTCGATCGAAACGACAGATACCGGGGATCATACTCCGCCGAAACGATAGGCAGTGCCGACGGCCCGAGCTACGCCTCCAGCCGCGCCTCGACCCAGTCGACGATGTACGGCGCGACTTCCTTGATCTGGTCGATCGCGACCTGGAACTCGTGCGGGCCGCCGTACCACGGGTCAACCAGATCGATCTCGTCCTCGCGTCCGGCCGCCGGCTTGGGCAGGTTCGGGTCGAAGCTGCGGTACATGTGCACTTCGGAGCGCTTCTCGGCCGGCAGTTGGCGCAGCAGCGCGCGCATGTGCGACGCGGTCATCGGCAGGAACAGGTCGCTTTCGTTGATCTCCTCGCGCGTGATGCGGTGCGCGAAGTGGTGCGCGGGGATCTCATAGCCGTCGGCGCGCAGCACACGCACGGCGCGGCGGTCGATCGGGTTGCCGTACTCCTCGTCGGACACGCCGCTGGACATGACGCGCACGCGGTCGGCGAGTCCGCGCGACTCGAATTCGGCGCGCAGGATGATCTCGGCCATCGGCGACCGGCAGATGTTGCCGGTGCAGACGGTCATCACGGTGTACAGGTGGTTGCTGGTCATCGATACTGCTTTCGGTCGGCGCGGTGACGCGCAATTTCGGTCTGGGATGGGTAAGACCGCGATCGGATACGGTCACGAACCGTCGATCACGGTCGGCATCGGTCGGTACATGATCGACGATGATCGGTGACGATCAGCGACGAACGGCACCAACCGACTACGGTCAGATACAGCCTGACTTACTGTCGAGTACAGTCGGCTTTCGGTCAGCGCGTCTTCTCGTAGGTCACGAAACGATACGCCTCGATGCCGTCCTCATGCTTGGCCGGCTTCATCCAATGGCTTTCGTCGGCGACGCGCCACAGGCCAAGATCGACCAGATCGCGCACGTCCGGCGCGTAGGTGTCCGCGTCGACCTTGGCCTTGAGCAGCGTCACATACGCCTTCGAGGCCAACGGCAGCGCCTCGCGGAACAGCTGCGCCCCGCCGATCACCCAGATCTCGCTGCGGTCCATGCCGTCGTCGGGAATCGCCTCCTGACGCGCATAATCCATCGCATCGTCCAGGCTTTCGGCCACGGTCGCACCGAGCGCACGGTACTGCGGGTCATGCGAGACGACGATATTGTCGCGGTTCGGCAGCGGACGGTACTTCGGATCCAGCGATTCCCAGGTCTTGCGGCCCATGATCACCGGATGCGAGACGGTCAGCTCCTTGAAATGCTTCATATCCTCGGCCAGATGCCACGGCATGCCGCCTTGGAAACCGATGGCGCCGTCATGACCTTCCTTGTCGTGCGCCTCGGCCCAGATCAGGTTCACCGAGAAGGTCTTGGGGAAATCGTCACCCCAATCCTCCCCGCTCTCAAGCCCGGCGATTCCGGGCTCGGGTTCGTGATAGCCACTGCGGCTACTGTCATGCTCCATTTCACTCACTCCTTGGGGTTAGGACTGGGGACAAGTGTACGGTCACACCGCGACGCGGCGGCGGGACGGGCGCGGAATGTCGGATACGTCACACCGCGACGCGGCGGACGTCCGCACGGCCGGCACGGCCACCGGTCACACCGCCACCGGCGCCTTGATCGTCGGATGATGCTGGTAGCCGACGATCTCGAAGTCGCTGTAGTCGTAGTCGAACAGCGAGTCGGCCTTGCGGATCCTGATCTGCGGGTACGGATACGGCTCGCGGCCGAGCTGTTCGAGCACCTGGTCGATGTGGTTGTCGTAGACGTGGCAGTCGCCGCCCGTCCACACGAACTCGCCCGGCTCAAGTCCGGCCTGCTGCGCCATCATCAACGTGAGCAGCGAATACGAGGCGATGTTGAACGGCACGCCGAGGAACATGTCGCACGAGCGCTGGTACAGCTGGCAGCTCAGGCGACCGTCGGCCACGTAGAACTGGAACAGCGCGTGGCACGGCGGCAGGGCCATCTGGTCGACCTCGGCCGGGTTCCATGCGGTGACGATCATGCGGCGCGAGTCGGGATGATGTTTGATGAGGTCGAGCACGTTCGAGATCTGGTCGATGGTGCGATTCGGATCCTCGGGCGTGGGCGCGGGCCAGCTGCGCCACTGCACGCCGTAGACCGGGCCGAGGTCGCCGTTCTCGTCGGCCCATTCGTCCCAGATGTGCACGTTGTGCTCCTGCAGCCAGCGCACGTTGCTCGAGCCCTTGAGGAACCACAGCAGTTCGTACGCGAGTCCCTTGAAGAACACGGTTTTGGTGGTCAGCAGCGGGAAGTCGCCACCGGACAGGTCGAAACGGATCTGCTGGCCGAACAAGGAGATCGTGCCGGTGCCGGTGCGGTCGGACTTGAGCGTGCCTTCAGTCAGGATCTTGCGCACGAGGTCCTCATACGGCATGGGAATGTCGGTGGCCGGTCGGGCCGGGATGCGGGTGCGGATGTCTGCGAGCTGTTCAGGTGTCAAAGCCATGCGTTCCAGCATACATGCCCGTCGGCATTGGACGGATATCGCTGCTGGACGATCGTGTGCAGACCGCGGCGCGGGTGGGCTAGATTGGAGGTGATGACGACGCGACGCGATCGGCGCGACGCGCGGACAGATGGACTCCAAGGAGGACACTATGGGCAAGCGACTGTGGGTCGAGCGCAACAAGGACGGTTCGTGGGACGCGTTCAGCGACGATGGCGCGCACATCAAGTTCGGCAAGGGCAAGGGCGTGTTCACGCCGGGCGATCTGATGAAGATCGCGCTGGCCGGCTGCGCCGCGCTGTCAAGCGAGTTCGCGATCGAGCACACGCTCGGCGAGGGCAAGGGCGCCAGGATCGTGGTCGACGGCCAGTATGATCCGGAAGGCGACGCGTACACCAGCTTCGACGAACAGGTGGTCGTGGACGCGACCGATGCAAACCTGTCCGACGAGGATGCCGAAAAGCTCAAGGAGCGCGTCACCCGCCACATCGACAAGGGCTGCACGGTCAAGCACACCTACGTGCAGGAGACCCCCGTGCGCATGAACGTGACGATCCGCCACTGATATCGCCGATTGATCTCATCTCACCGTCGGTCTTGCCGGCGGCACTGCTGACAATCCGGGAATAGTTGCGCTGACGCTACCTCAGTGCAACTATTCTCGGCGATCAACCACAATTGCCCGGATGTGTTGCGCCGAGAGAGATACCTCAGCGCGATGCATCCGGGCAATCGCTATCTACTGATGAACGGTCTACTGACGATCGGGATCGATCTTGGCCTCGATCTTGGCTGCGACCTCCGGCTCGGCGGTCGGCACCGCAACCTCCTCGACGCCGCTGATCTCATCCAGCGACTTGGTCGGCACTTCGGCCGGCGAGCTCGGTACCGTGTCGAGACGGCTTTCCGCGGCCTCCACATACTTGCGCGGCACCACGTACACCGGCGTCACGGCGTGTTGCAGCAGTCCCTGGCTGGTCGAGCCGAGCAGCAGTCCGGTGAAGCCACCGCGGCCACGCGAGCCGACGACCACGACGTCGTGGTCCCAGCTGGCCTTGGTCAGCGCGTTCACCGCGGAGCCGGGCACGACCTGCTTGTTGACCTTGAGTCCCGGATGCGCCTCCACGATCGGCTTCAAGCGCACGTCGAGATCCTCCTTGTAGGACTCGATCACGCCCTCCTCGCCGTCGATGCCCTGGATCTTCGGCACCGCGGAGATCACGTCGAGCTCAGCGCCCCACGTGTCCGCGAACGCTGCCGCGATCTCGAGCGCCTTCAGGCCCCACTTGGATTCGTCGGAGCCGACCGCGACCTTGGTGATCGTGTTGTTCAGGTGCATCAGGTTGCCGTCGTCGTCGGTGTACGGCACGACGACGATCGGGCAGTATGCGTACGCCGGCAGCGACGACGACGTGGTGCCGAGGAGCCGCTCGGCCAGACCGCCCTTGCCACGGTTACCGATGACGATCAGGTTGTAGTTGCGCGACAGTTCGACGAACACGGACGCCGGATCGCCGGTGACGATCAGCGTGGCGGCCTCCACGCCCTGCTCGTCGGCGATGGCCTTGGCCTTGGACAGGATCTCCTGTGCGTCGGAATGCGCGGCGTTGTCGTCGCCCATCGCGGTATAGGTGGCATCGAACGATACCGCGGCGTAGCTGGGCAGGGAGTATGCGCAGACGATCTGCAGCGTGAGTCCGGCATGCTTGGCGTAGTTCGCAGCCCACCATGTGGCCTTGTAACTGGCGTGCGAGCCATCGACGCCCACGAGAATTGCCTTGTCGTTGATCATGACGACCTCCTTACGTCGTTTGGTGCATCTATGCACCGCCCTCATCACTTAACAATACCCGTCAAACACACAAATCGCGTGTTTCCCCACGCGGAAAAACGTGGGAAAAAACACAAAACGGCATCCGAAATCGGATGCCGTTCGCGTTGGTGTCTGGACCTAAACGTAATGCCGGATGGTCGTGACGATCGGAATGATCAGAGAACCCGTCGGATGGAGTAGCCGCTGGTGAACACGCCCAGGCCGGTGATCTGCGTGCCCTGGTACGGGTTGAGCGCGTTGACGACCAGACCGTTGCCGATGTAGATGGCGGCGTGGGTGCCGTTGGCGAGGATGTCGCCGGGCTGTGCCTCGGCGATGCTGGCGACCGCGGTGCCCACCGTGGCCTGCGCTCCGGACGATCGCGGCAGGCTGATGCCGAACTGGGCGAACACGTACTGCACGAAGCCGGAGCAGTCCCAGCCGCTGGGCGTGTTGCCGCCGGCGGCGTACGGCGCGCCGACGAACTGGGTGGCATACGAAACAAGCGCCTCGGCGCTGGCCGAGGTGACGGCCGACGTGCTTGCGGCGGAGCCGGCGGCCTCGCCAGTGGACGTGGACGAATCGGAAGAAGACGTGGACTGAGAGGACGAGTCGTTGGAGATGGACTCGCGCTCGGACGAACGGCTGGCGGCGGCCGCCTGAGCCGCAGCAGCCTCCTGAGCGGCCTGCGCGGCGGCTTCGGCTGCCTCCTTGGCGGCCTGTTCCTCGGCGGCCTTGGCCGCGGCGGCGTCCTTCTCAGCCTGGGACTGGGTCTGCGGCACATCGAGGTTCTCGGTGCTGCCCCAGTTCGCATCGTCATTCACCGACGTGGAGGTCGCTTCGGCCAGCAGATCCTTACGCACCACCTGAGCCTTCGGGAACGAGCGAGACGAGGTGACGGTTCCAGCCGCATCGGCGGCGAACGCGGCAGGGGCGACCGCAACACAGGCCATGCCCGACAACGCCGCGACGGCGACAATCACAGATACATTACGTTTAATATTCATCACCAAGCGACACTACTACGGGATCTATCCAAATGTCCGACTTGTTCAGGAATCGCCAAGATAACGCCCAGTAAAGTCGCGAACATCACACATCGTCCGGTCACCATTCCGCCGCAGATCCGAAAAATACGCGACGATCGATCAGACGAGCGGTCAGACCATACGGCACAAGCGATCGCCACGGACAACCAGCCACGAACAGTCTGTCTGGAATTTGTCTGGCGGCTTGTCTGTCGGAATCAGAAATGTCAGCGATCAGTAGTGGATGAATCAGTAGTGGATGAACTGCAGCTGCGCCGCGTCGGTCGCGCTGATCGTACGTGTCGAGATCACGCCGAGACCCTTGACGTTGGATTCGGACACCTCGATCGAGCCGTCCTTGTGGATCTTCTCGACGACCGCGACATGGCCGTAATACGAATCGGCGTTCAGCTGTCCGGGCTGGAAGACGACCACGTCGCCGACGTGACGCGCGGTCGAATCGACCCAGTAGCCGAACGTGCGCGCTGCATCGGCCCAATCCGCACCGTTGCCGAAATACGAGCCGACCGGCAGGCCGAGCTCCACGCGCCGGTTGTAGGCGTACCACGTGCACTGGCCCCACGGGTAGGCATTGCCGCCGTTCTCGCCGGTCGCATGGTTCGGGTTGAAACCTTCCGGCAGCGCGTCCGCATCCTGATCCATCAGCGCCGCAACCACGGCGTTGTCCGCAATGGATTTGGACATGCTGTCAACGTCCAGCGAGGCGGTACCGCTGTCCAGACCCCAATCGCCCTCGTTGGCGGTCTGCTGGGACGCACCGTCGGCGGAGTTCGCGGAAGAGGCGGAAGACAGCTCGCTCAGCGGCGTACGGCTTTCCGAACGCGACGCCGAGGCGGTATCAGAGCCGCTCTCGCTGGCGACGACCGGCTTGAGCTGCGTGGTGGTGGTTGCCGGATCCGCATCGGCGAGATCCAGCACGTTCGGATTGGCGACGGCGATCGCACTGGCGGCGGCACCGACCAGTGCGGCCAGGGACGCGGACGTCACGAATGCGGAACGACGTTCGGCCGCACGCGCCGCCTCGCGGATGGCGCGACGGGATTGCGGGGCGACTTCGTTGAGCTTGTCGGCGAGCGCCTGATCAAGGCCGAGGATCGCACCGCCGTTGGCGAGCTGCACCGCGCGCACGTTGCGCGGCGAATGCGAGCCGCGGCTCGAGGCAAACAGCGACTGCGCCAGCTGAAGATACTGCGGCGTAGCCTTGTGCGCCTTGTGGGCTCCATGCCTCATACGGTACGCTCCTTGCCTGTCTGCCGTTGTGCGAATTATCAATCATCAGCGAAAAAGCCTATGCTTCCGCTCCATCCCTGCACCTTACCCCAAGGCGCGGTCAACTCCCCCGTTCCTGCGGGCAACGGGACACGTTGTACGAGACGGCCGGCCGCGACCGACGGCGTTTCGCACAACGGACGATTCTGCCCCGAATCCGAGTCGACGGCTAGGCTGAGGGGCATGGCCAATACGATTATCATCCCCCAGTCCATGTTGCCCGAGGACGGTCGGTTCGGTTCCGGCCCGAGCAAGATCCGCGGCGAACAGGTCGACGCCCTGCAGGCCGACGCGCGGACGCTGCTCGGCACCTCGCACCGCCAGACCCCGGTCAAGCAGGTGGTCGCCTCGATCCGCGAGGGACTGTCGGCGTTCTTCCACGCACCGGACGGCTATGAGATCGCGCTGGGCAACGGCGGCGCGAGCGCGTTCTGGGACATGGCCTGCGCCTCGCTGATCTCAAGGCGCGCCGCGTTCGGCGCATATGGCTCGTTCAGCGCGAAGTTCGCCGCGTCGGCGGCCAATGCGCCGTTTCTGGAGGATCCCGTGGTCTACGAGGGCGAGCCGGGCACGTATCGTCTGCCTGAGTTCACCGAGGATGCGGACGCGTATTGCTGGGCGCACAACGAGACGTCGACCGGCGTGGCGGCCCCGGTGCGGCGCGTGTCCGGCTCGCTTGAGCAGGGCGCGATCACGCTGGTGGACGGCACGTCGGCGGCCGGCGCGCTGCCGGTGGATGTGAGCGAGACGGATGCCTATTATTTCTCGCCGCAGAAGGCGTTCGGTTCGGATGGCGGCCTGTGGATCGCGGTGCTCTCCCCCGCTGCGGTCGAACGCGCCGCCAGCGTGGAGCAGGGCGCGAAGCTGGACGGTGCGCGCCGTTGGGTGCCGCCGTTCCTGTCGCTGACCTCGGCGATCACCAATTCGCGCAAGGATCAGACGTTGAATACGCCGGCCGTGGCCACGCTGGTCATGCTGGAGAATCAGGTGCGTTGGCTCAACGACAACGGTGGACTGGATTGGGCGGCCGCACGGTGCGCGAAGTCCGCGTCACTGCTGTATGACTGGGCCGAACGTTCGCAGTACGCGCAGCCGTTTGTTGCCGATGCAAACGCGCGTTCGCATTCGGTGGTGACCATCGATCTGGACGATGCCGTCAGCGCGAATCAGGTCGTGGCCGCGTTGCGCGAGAACGGCATCGTGGATACGTCCGGATACCGCAAGCTGGGCCGCAACCAGCTGCGCATCGGCGTGTTCCCCTCGGTCGAACCGTCCGACGTGGCCGCGCTCACGCAGTGCGTTGACTACGTTGTCGAACATCTCGCCGACTGACTCCATATCCTCGTCGCCTGTCATTTCGAGCGAGGCGAAGCCGAGTCGAGAAATCTTTCATATCCACCGTCGGCAAGAGATTTCTCCACTCGCTGCGCTCGGTCGAAATGACACCATATCCGCCACGGTAACGGGTTCGCGGTAGAGTGCACGATATGAAATTCGCACCGATCATCAATCCGGACGCCTGCCGTCCGGCTCCCAAGCCCGTGCGCGTCGATCTGCGCAAGACGTTCCTGATCGGCACGGCGATATGGTGCGTGGCGCTGATCGTGTGCGCGGTTCTGCTGTTCCTCGATCTGCCGGTGCTGCGTTGGCTGATCGTATGCGCGGCCGGCACGGTGATCGGCGTGATGATGCTGATCTGGGAGCATTTCGACCGCTGGGACTACCGCCGTCTCGGCGTGTGATTCACCAGCCTACTGTGCCAGCGGCAGCGAGAACGTGAACGTGCTGCCGCTGCCGGGCACGCTCCATACCGTCACATTGCCGTGATGAGTGAGCGCGACGTGCTTGACGATCGCCAATCCCAATCCGATGCCGTCACGCGAGCGCAGCGTCTGGTTGCTGCCGCGGTAGAACCGCTCGAAGATGCGCGTCTGCTCGTCCTTGGCGATGCCCACACCCTGGTCGACGACCTCGACCGCAGCCTGCGAACCGTTCTCCGACTTGGATACCGCGATGTTCACCGTGCCGCCGGCCGGCGAGTACACGAGCGCGTTCTGCACCAGTTTCGAAATCGCGGCGACGACCTGTTCCGCATCCCCGTTCACGGTCAGCGAATCATCGCCGGAAATATTGACGGAAACGTCGTATCGAGCGCTCTCCGCATGCAACCGTTCGCATGCCAGACGCACCTGCTCCATCATGTTCAGCCGGTTCGCGGATGACGGAGCGATCGGCTCCTGCGCCTTGATGAGTAGCATGAGGTCGGCCACCATGCGGTTGAGCCGGTCGCACGACGAACGCACCTGATGTGCATGCCACGACACCTGCTCGGCGTCCAATGCGTCGTTCGCGAGCGAATCGGCGAGCTGTTCCAACGCCTGCGACGGTTTGATCAGTTGTTCGGACACGTTGCTGATGAACGAGTCGCGCACCTGGGCGAACCGGATCGCCTCGCTCACGTCATCGATGAGCACGACCACGAAATCGCCGACCTTGCCGACGGTGACCTTCAGCCAGTTCGGCCGCACCACGCCACGCACCTTCACCGACGCATCAGGGCCGTCCTGCTCGCGCGTATGCGTGGTCAGATCGAACTGTTTGCGGCCGCCGACGCGACGCACCTCGCGCACCGCGTCACGCACCTCGTCGCTGATGATCGACTCGTCGTCGACCACGCCGAGCGTGTACGCGTCCGGATTCGCGCGGATCACCTCGTCATGATCGTTGATCACGACCGTCGCCTCGGGCAGCATCGCCAGCAGCGAGGTCGTATCTGGATCAAGATCCTCGGTTTCGGCATCGTCATCGATCCTGTTGTGAAACAATGCGTGAAACCATGAGACGATCCGCTGCGGCAGCGAACCCGCACGATCCGTGCCGCGGTCCGGCTGGCTTTGCGCGCCGTCCGTCTCATCCTGCGCGTCCTTGCCGACGAACCGATTGTCGAACAGCGGGCGGATCAGATCGTAGATCCAGAACACCGCCAGGGTCACCAATCCCAACCCCATGATGGAGAATGGCACAAACACAATGATGGTTCGCAAGGTTTCAGGCATACGTTCTATTTTCCCACATCGCGAGTGTGAAGGCTAACGACATGCCGGGCAGGTGAATGCAGGGTGAACGTTTCCGTGAACAATGCCTAAACGTCGCGTGGCTTTATCGCTACGTTGTTGAGAAACGTGCGATACGGCTAATACACTGGTATAGGTTGCAGAAGTGTTGAAAGGAAAGGCACCACAATGCGCGTTATCTTTAATGAGGAGATGAAGGCCGTCGCCGACGATCTCGACCGCATGGCCAGGGATGTTCGCAAGGCCATCAACGGCGCAGGCAAGGCGCTGCTGGACACCGATGTCGAAGCGGCGCAGGCCGTGATCGACGGCGATATTGAGATCGATGCCCTTGAATCCAGCGTGATCGACCAGTGCGTCAAGCTGCTTGCCAAGCAGACCCCGGTCGCCACCGATCTGCGCGTGGTCGTCTCCACGCTTCGTCTGGCCGCGACGTTTGAGCGCATGGGCGATCTGGCCCGTCACATCGCCGAGTCGGCCCGCCGCGCGTACCCGGAGTCCCCGCTGCCGGAAGAGGCGAAGGACGTTTTCAAGCAGATGCAGGACTTCCTCGACGAGACCGCCGACAACGTTGTCGCCATGTTGGCCGACCGCGACGCGAAGATCGCCGACCGCATCATCCGCAACGACGACAAGCTCGACGAGCTGCACCACAAGACCTTCGAGCTGACGCTGTCCGACGATTGGAAGGGTACCAAGCAGCAGCTGATCGACGTGGTGCTGCTCGGCCGCTTCATGGAGCGCCTCGGCGACCATGCCGTGTCCGCCGCGCGCCGCGTGGTGTTCATCGTCTCCGGCTTCGACCCGAGCAAGGAGCCGACCCGCGACGAGGACGGTGCCGTCGACTGATCGCCATCGTTCTCTTTGTGAGCGATGTAGGGGGATTCCTGCAAGTCAGGAATCCCCCTTTTGTTGTCGGTCGCACGAACAATGGCATGAATACGCAAGAAGCCTCCCTTTCGGGAGGCTTCTTTGGTTGCCTGACAGCGTGAGGTCAGATCACTTCTGGCCCTGGGCGGCGACGGCGGCGGCACCGGCAGCGGCGGCCTCCGGGTCGAGGTACTCGCCACGCGGCTTGATCGGCTTGAAGTCGTCGTCAAGCTCGTACAGCAGCGGGATGGCAGTCGGGATGTTGACCTTGGCGATCTCTTCCTCGGTCAGGTTGTCGAGCATCTTGACGATGGCACGCAGCGAGTTGCCGTGGGCGGCGATCAGGACGGTCTTGCCGGCCTTGAGCTGCGGCTCGATGTCGGACTTGAAGTACGGCTCGACACGCTTGACGACGTCGGCCAGGCACTCGGCTTCCGGAACCGGATCGCCGGTGTAGCGCGGGTCGTGGCTCTGCGCGTACTGGTCGTTCGGGTCGATCTCGGGCGGCGGGGTCGCGTAGGAACGACGCCACAGCATGAACTTCTCGTCGCCGTATTCCTCGCGGATCTCGGTCTTGTTCTTGCCCTGCAGAGCGCCGTAGTGACGCTCGTTGAGACGCCAGCTGCGCTCGACCGGGATCCACAGACGATCCGCGGCGTCCAGCGCGATGTTGGCGGTGTTGATCGCACGACGCAGCAGCGAAGTGAAGACGATGTCCGGCAGGACGTTCTTCTCCTTGAGCAGCTCGCCGCCGCGCTTGGCTTCGGCCTCACCCTGCTCGGTCAGCGGGACGTCGACCCAGCCGGTGAACTGATTGGTTTTGTTCCATGCGCTCTGTCCATGACGGAGCAGTACTAGTTTGTAAGTCATACGGCCCAGTCTACCGCCCCGTCAGCCCAGACACGAGCGTTTGTCTGAAAAACGGGCGGTCGGCGCGGTCAGGGCCACGGTCATCAATGTGACCATCAGCGCGGTCGGCGCGGTCAGATGCCGGATGCGAGCACGCAGACCACGATCAGAGCCGCGAAGAACAGCGTCTGATAGCCGGCGTCGGCGAGCGCCCACCGATAGTCGTGCCGTTCGACGCTGCGCAGGATCCGCAGCGGCACGGCGATGCCGGAAATCGCCAGGATCATGCCCCACGGCCACCACAGCATGGCGACGATCGCGAGAGACAGCAGCAAATCGACCACGACGCACACGGTCAGTGCAACGCGCGCTCCCCGCTCCCCCAGTCGTACGGCCAGCGTGCGTTTGCCATGCCTCGCATCCGAATCGATGTCGCGCAGGTTGTTGACCATGAGCAGGAGCATCGCGTTGAGTCCACAGCATATAGCCGCGAGCACGCCCATGAGGTCGATCGTGCCGGCGAGTGCGTATTCGGTGCCGAGCACGGCCGCCAGTCCGAAGAACAGGAACACGCCGAGTTCACCGAATCCCGCGTAGCCGTAAGGGTGACGGCCGCCGGTATAGAACCAGCCGGCGAGGAGACTCAGCATGCCGACCGCGAACAGCCACCAGGCATGCGAGATGAGGATTGCCGCGAGCCCGGCGACGCATGCGATCGCGGCGGCGATGCCGGCGGCGGCGAGGACTTGCCTCGGTGGGACACCGGATGCGACGAGCCGTTGCGGTTTGGGAGCGGAAGCCGGATGAAGACGTTCGCCGGATGACGATGTGGACCGCGCGCCGGATATCGAATGCGCGGATGACGGTTGCGATTGCGATGCCGCGAGGTCGGTTGAATTGATCGGCTGAGCCGACGCTTGAGACCGCGATGATGCTTGTGGCTGCGGTGCCGATTGCGCCGACGCCACGGCCGATTCAGGCACCGACCGCCCATCGTCCGTGCCGCGGATGCCGTCGGAGTAGTCGTTGGCGAAGTTGACGGCGATCTGCAGGCACAATGCGACGACCGTGCACAGGACGGCGACCGGCCAGAACCGCCCGGTCAGTTCGCCCAGCAGCGCCCGGTTCGCCACGCATTCCGCCGGAACCGGATAGTTCATGGTGCACACGCCGAGCACACGGATATGACTCCACGCGCAGGCCGCCCCCACTACCACCGGCGAGATCGAAGCCGGCAACGTGCGCGGTCGCGTCCCGGCCAGCCACGGTTTCCATTGCGAGAATTTCGACGATCTCGTATCGTGCATAGAGTGCATACAGAACAGCATACGCGCCCCCTCTCGTCGGAGAGAAGCTTCCTCAACACTCCATATTGACTACTCACTGAGTGAATCTTGCTCTGGATTCATCGCCCTGTTTTCTTGCTTGCTCAGCCACCGACACCGCATTCTGCGTTTCCCCGCGAGTGCCGCGCACCCCTTCCATCTCATTGGCGGCGAACAGTTCCTCACTGATGGAATGCCGTATGTAGTCCCAACGCATGACGTCGGGAATCTGGTTCCACAACCGGGACACCCGCCGTTCGGCGAGCAGCACACGTTCCGTCAATATTGAGCAAGACTCACCTTTATAACACCTGTTTTAGTTATAGAACCATAAAATAGAAGCCAAAGCGAGTCAAACAGAAATTGCTCCCGGCCTTAGTACGACAGCCACCCGATGTACGGCCTTAAATCAGCCGACATGCCTTTAAATTAGTTTTTATGCTAATGTTGGCGGTATGCGAACTATTGAACAGCTGGATCAGGTCCGCAAAGAACGCGGGTTTTCGCAAAGCTCCGTCGCCCAGGCGATGCATGTCAGCCCACCCGTGCTGTCCCGCGCGCTACGCGGTAATCCCACGCAAGGTTTTCTGGAACGGTACCAGCAAGCACTTGATGACATATCACGCGGCACCACACCCAAGCATATCGCAGCGATCGCCAAACCGATTGCGCTGCGCAACCGCGTCGACGAACTCTACCTGTTTGGCTCGATGGCACGAGGCGAGGGACGAGCCGATTCGGACATCGATTTCATCTACCACTTCTCCCCCGACGCCAACCCCCTGATCGACGTCATCGCACTGCGTGACGAGCTGCGCAGGGCATTCGGACGCGACATCGACCTCGTACGCAAGGACTATCTCACCCAACCGCAGCGCGACCAGCTCAAAGAAATGCAGAGGATACTGTTCGTCAACAGCATCACCAAACATCCTATGTACCGTATCGTATGACACGGCCCTGAAACCTTCGCCTAGGAGATTCCCATGATCAAAACGGCCAAGCCTGATCATAATGACGAGCGGCACATACGGAACGCAAACCAGACGGAGCGAGACGCCATTCACATCGTCGCCATCATGCGCGCGATGAGGGACGCCCAGCGCTTTCTGGGAAACATGACGTTGGAAGAATTCAGCGATGACGACAAAACACAGAACGCCGTCGCGATGGCGGTGGCACGCGTGGGCGAGCACGTCAAAGGACTGTCCCGCAAGTTCCGGGATGCGGAGCCGCAAACGGAATGGAAAGCTATTGCCGGCACCCGCGATTGGATCGTACACGATTACGATGAACTCGACTTCGCTCGTCTCTATCAAGCAGTCACACAGGAGTTGCCACAGGTGATCGACGTATTACAGCCATATGTCGACGAACTGCAACATGTCGAACCTCGGACTGATACGTTGTTCGATGTGCCGCGGATTGGATGACCTATACCAACGTCCGGGGGATTGGAACCGGTACTTATTCATCACGAGTTGCGTGATTCGACATGGTTCTTGTAGGTCTTCTCTGATATAGAGAGGAGGGGATGGAAGCTTTTCCCGTCCCCTCCCAGGGTCTCATGCCATCTGCAAGGCAATCCATCCCGTCTTCACGTGATGGTGACACGGCCTTCCGCATTCCAGCGGTTTCGCCCGGCCAGTAGACTACACCTTCCTAACGGTTCAAGGCTTGCGCCCGTGAAGATATCCGGCAGTGACCTAGCAAGCCAACTCCGCCAACCCGACCGGACGGCAAGTCGGTTGGGGAAGGCCTCATTAAGCTTGTTGCTATGCATGATAACCTATGCGATCCCCTCCCGTCGGAGAGGG
>NZ_JAHBBG010000013.1 GCF_019331715.1 Bifidobacterium simiiventris | reverse complement strand
GGTACACCTACAAGATCGAGGACACCGGCGGAACGAAGGTAAAGCTCGTATTCACCGACGGGCCGAACAAGCACACCGACAACAACGGCAGCACCAACGGACAATCCAACGGCTACTGGGGCAGCGGCGACACACTCGCCGTCAGCGAAGGCCAAGTCATCGCCGACGTCACCCCCAACTGCGCCATCAAACAATAAACCACCAACTGTCATTTCGACTGAGCGAAGCGAACGGAGAAATCTTTCACCGCTCCCAGCTCCATAGATTCCCCGATTCCACTTCGCTCCACTCGAAATGACAAACCATCCAACCCGGGCCGCTCCCAGAACCCAAGTTCCGAGAGCGGCCCATTTACAATCACTTCCTCGGCTCCCCTTGTCAGGGGAGCTGTCATGCGAAGCATGACTGAGGGGTAGTCCAAATTCACAACATCCTTTCAAAGGCGACACACTAATATGCAATACCCAACTTGGCTGACCAGCATCAGCAAGAAAACCGCCACGTGGCTGGCCGTCACCGCCACCATGTTCGCCGGCCTGACCGCCGCCACCGTAACCACCACCCGCACCGCCGAAGCCGCCACCACCCGCGACAGCTACTCCGACACCGTCGGCAACGCCACCTTCGAGGCCGCCCGCAAACAGTACGGCCTCGCCAAGGAGATGCGTAACGGCGCCACGCTTCACGCGTTCATGTGGTCGTTCAAAACCATTCAGGAGCATCTGCCCGAAATCGCCGAAGCCGGCTACACGTCCATCCAGACCGAACCGATCGTGGAGATCAAAGACAACCGCGAGCTTGGCAAGGGTCGCTGGTATCTCAACTGGTATTACGTGTACCAGCCGGTCAGCATGAACATCGGCAACTACGTGATGGGCACCGAAGACGACTTCAAGACCCTGTGCAAGGAGGCCCACAAGTACGGCCTCCGCATCATCGTCGACTCCGTTTCCAACCACTTCACCTCCGATTGGGACGCGATCGACCCCGAATGGCAGAACAAGGCGTACTTCCACGCGCAGAAGGCCATCAGCGACTACAACAACCGTGAGGACTGCACTCAGAACACGCTCTCCGGTCTGTGGGATCTGAACACGCAGAACATGACCGTCGCGAACAAGATGCACGAACTGCTCCAGCGCACGGTCGCCGACGGCGCCGACGGCTTCCGATTTGACGCAGCCAAGCACATCGAATTGACCGACGAGTTCGGCGGCTCCCAGTATTGGAAGACGATTCTGCCGAACGGCGCGCAGTTCCAGTACGGCGAGGTACTGCAGGACGCGAACGTGCGCGAAAGCGACTACGCGACCATGTTCGCGAATTCCTCGGTCGGCGGCGGTGGCATCACCACGTCGAACTACGGCCACGAGGTCCGCAACGCGCTCAACGACCATAGTCTCAACACGCGTTTCTTCACCGACTATCAGGTCGAGACCGATCCCGAGAACATGGTGACATGGGTCGAATCACACGACAATTATTGCGACCGTCAGTCCGAGAAGCTCACCGATGACCAGATCAAGCTCGGCTGGGCCGTCATCACCGCACGCAAGAACGGCATGTCGCTGTTCTTCAGCCGTCCGTACGCGTCCGGCGGCACGCAGGAATGGTTCTCCGAGAAGTCGCATATTGGCGACGTCGGCTCCGACCTGTGGAAGGATCCGGAAGTCGTGGCCGTGAACCACTTCCGTAACCAGATGGAAGGCCAGGACGACAATCTGAGCAACTGCGGCAATGACGGCTGCATCATGGTCGAACGGTATGTGAGCGACGGCAATGCCGCAAACGATGGCGTGATGGTCGCCGCGGACGAGGATGGCGGCACGTCGCTGGTCGGCCAGTCAGTCAAGCTCGACAATGGCACGTACACCGACGAGGTGACCGGTTCTACGATTACTGTCTCTGGTGGCAAGATCACGGCCGGTTCCATCGCCAACAACCAGGTCGCCGTGTTCTACAACCCGACCGTCAAGCACACGAAGATCTCGTCAGCCGAGGCGATGCCGAACACCGGCGCGTTCGAGGACACGCTCGACGTGACCATGCGTTCGTTCAACATGAAGAACGCCACCTACACCACGTCTGAAGGCGATTCCGGCACGCTCACCGACGGCAAGATCGTCACGGTCGGCAGCAAGACCAAGGGCGGCAACAAAGTGACGGTGACCGTGAAGGGCATCGGCAACAACGGCAAGACCGTGTCGCATACGTATTCGTACACGAAGACCAAGCAGATCGATGTGACGTCGGTCGTGATCTCCGGCGACGGTGTGAAGAACGGCACGCTCAGCATGGATCTGGCCAAGACGACGTCCGCGCAGCTGACCGCCACCATCACGCCGAGCAACGCATCTGCCAAGACGGTGACGTGGAAGTCGAGCGACGAGTCCGTGGCGACCGTGAACTCGGACGGCGTGGTGACTGGCCTGAAAGCCGGTACTACGACAATTGCAGCCACCGCCGGCGGCAAATCCGCTGCGTTGAAGCTCACGTTGACCGGCGAGATTCCGACCACCGCGATGACGACCGTGTACTACCCGACCACGAACGGCTGGGCCGGCTACTACCTGCATTACAAGGTGGGCGACGGCGTGAACGGCAAGTGGGATTCCGACGTGAACGGCCGCGTGAAGTTCGAGGCGGCGTGCGACGGCTGGGTCAAGGCCACGATTCGCGCCGACGGCCAGCAGCTCGAATTCGACATCACCGACAACGGCAGCAACTGGGACAACAACGGCGGCAAGAACTATGTAGCCTCCGGCTCCACCATCGTCGTCGAAAACGGCAAACTCGGTACGGTAGTCCCCTGCAAAGCCACGCCTGATCCCGATCCGGAGCCCGAAAAGCCGGCCGTAGAAAAGATCACCATCTCCGGCGGCAAGCTGTCCAATGGCAAGCTGAACCTCATCGTAGGCGAAAGCACCACGTTGAAAGCCACCATTACTCCCAGCGAAGCCTCCTCACTCCCTCTGTACTGGTCTTCGTCTGATTCGTCTGTTGCGACGGTGATGGGTACCGGCGAGGTGACCGCCAAGTCCACCGGCACCGTCACCATCACCGCCGAATCCGGCAACGTGAAGGCCACGGTCAAGCTCACCGTCACCAAGCCTGTTGAGAAGCAGCCGATGACGGTGTATTACAAGCCGGCATCCTCGTGGAAGACAGCGAAAATGTACTACAGAATCGGGGATATGGTCAAGGACGTCAGCCTAACACCCGCCTGTGATGGCTGGTACTCCTACAAAATCGCGGACACCGGCGGCGCTAAGGTCAAGGTGGTCTTCACCGACGGAACCAGCAAGTGGGACGGACAACCCAACGGCTACTGGGGAACCGGAGACACGCTCGCCGTCACCAACGGCCAAGTCATCGCCGACGTCACACCCAACTGCATCGCCAAACAATAACCAACCAGATATGTGACACGCTGAAAGGTGAATCGTCAAGCTTTCATAGTAGAAAAATAATTTTTAGCCTCTGCCTGTTGGCCCCCCTATAACGAAGGGATAGCCTGACGACAGAGGCTTATATATTCGCGAACGATACAATACTGTTGTTGGACAAGTTCAACGTGATCCGTAAGCCACAACTTCAAGGGAGTATGCTATGAACGCCGTCGGCACCGATACTCTGATCGCAGAATATGGCGAATGGCTTAAACATGAGTCCTCCCTGCAGACACATGGAAATTGGCGAGAGATAACACTTCCCTTCCTTGATCAGTCCAATGACGATCTATGCTTCTATGCGGAATCAGACGGTGTATCCATCAACTTCACCGATGATGGCTATACCCTCGAAATGTTTCGACAGAATGGAGTGACGCTGACCGATGCCAGGATCGGAAGGATGCAACGGATCGCACACAAATTCGGTGCGAAAATCGAACAGAACGGATCCGTCACTCTGTTTTCCGATAATGAACGGGCCGATGCAATGAATCGATACGTGCAGGCATTAAGCGGCATCAACGCCGTAATGGAAGCGTCTCATCACTGTGTAACCGAATAATTTGTTTGGTACCGAGAATTTGATACCAAACGGGAACACAACAGAGAGTCTCCACAGCACAGTAGTATGACTACATCAGTAGCTGTATAGCTGTATGGACAGAGGAGATCAATGTCAAAGCAAGCTATCAAAAAAATATTGCCAGGACCTATACTCAAGAGCATTCAGCTTGTTCTTCGTAAATACTATGCGGCGAAAGAATCATCTAAGCTTATATACGAAACAAATCGCCAGCGTCGTCGTTTTTCTCGCTATTGGTCTCGTCCTGATTCTCGTGGTCGAGGCCAGATCGAGACGCAGATTCTGTTCCATACTCATCAGATCGAAAAGGGACTGAGTCATGCCGATTTCCGCCCCGGGTTCGGCAAGGGAGTAATTAAGAGCTTGTCAGTTCTGTTGCCCCGCCTTGAGCAAGCCGATCCAACTGCGGCAACTGGATTCGTCTACCGTCAAGCTCTCTCGGCGTTGCATGCGTACATTGAAAAGCATGAATCGATCGGTTTCAATCTGTCATATATGAAGGACATGTTCCCAACCATTCTGTGGGAGAAGATTGAACAGGCCCAATCAAATTTGGCAGGTGCATTGATCATTGATCGTTCCACGAAGGCCGAGAATCGGATGCGTGATTTCAAATCGCTTTCCGAACACCGTTTTGCGATCCGCGAGTTCGATCTGGCACCGGTGAATGAAGAAGAGCTTCACGAAGCCGTGAGTATCTCCATGAAAACTCCTTCAGTGTGTAATCGTCAGGCCACGCGCGTGTACGAGATTCTCAATCCGAAGATCATCCAAAAACTGCTTGACATCCAAGGCGGTTATCGAGGATATCCAACCCCGCCCGCTTTGATTTTTATTACATCGGACGTCCAGGCGTTCATGAACCACGCCGAGCGTAATGAACCGTTCGTGGACGGTGGTTTATTCTCCATGTCACTGCTGTACTCGCTCGAATACATCGGACTTGCCGCATGCCCACTCAATGCCATGTTTGACAAGGAGCAAGACCGACAGACCCGAGAAATCCTGCACGTACCGGATTACGAGCTACCGATCATGTACATCGCTGTGGGGCACTATCCCGAGCAAGCACACGTATGCATGTCCCACCGATACTCAACTGATCAGATCACAACAATCATCCGATAAAAATAAATAGTTATGGCTGTGAAGAGAACTCTTCACAGCCATTTTTGCTACTTTCGCAATGAACGATGAAGCTTATTCTGTATTATGCCCCGTTCATGGCCGTTGGCGATGAATAGCCACGCCGCCGTCACGTAAACGATACAGTACAGGACACCAAACAGGAGCAGGCTCGCCAAATCAGGCAAAGAGACCATATGAGCAGCAATCCAGCAGAGTACGGTCACAGCAATACTGGTAATGATTGTGGGCATCATGTTCTTCCAGAAATAGGCCATGTCCAAGCCAATTCGGTAGTGATAGTACCAGTTCATGAACAAGCCAGTGCCAAGTAAGATGCTTGCCACATATCCCCATGCGGTGGCCCAATAGCCGAATGCAGGGATGCACAGCACACTGATGACGATGTCAATCAGTGACGTGAAGATGTAGATGATGCTACGTACCTTGTGCCGGTTCTTTGCACGTTGGATCTCAATGCCGGTATTCTGTGTTAGAGGGATCATAACAGGCAGGGTCATGATCAGGCTCAGCCAGTAGGCATCCGTGTTAGCGTGGCCGGCCCAAATCCTCACGAAGGCTTGCCCGACGACCACGAATCCGCCGTAGATGAACCAAAACAGGATCATCTGGTATCGTCCGACCCGAGTCATGAGCTTTGTGAGTCGATCGTTATCGTCATGTTCGGCAACGATCTTGTTGATTTGTGGTACGAACACGTTCGACATGGTGGTACTCATCGAGAAGAAAATGTTCCTGATTTGCACAGCGATCGCAAATGTGGCGACTGCGCTGGAACTGGCCATAGCACCCAAGAGGAAATTAGGCACGTTGTTGTTGACGAGGTCGAAGATCTGATTCAGGAAGATCCAAAAACTGAATATGGCAATCGCCTTAAACAGGCTCCACTGCAAACCGGTGAACGTGAAACGCATACCCAACGTACGCACCGCATACCGAATGTTCAACAACAGCAGGATCGAGCTGATGGAAAGCTGCGCGCATGCTACGCCCACAGCCCCAAAGCCCGCGTACAGGAGTGCGACCGCAAGCAACGGCATCGCGCACGTGGTGAACAACTGTCGGGTCTGCTGGAACGTGAACCGCTCGTGCGCCACGATATACGAGTCGAACGGCGTAGACATCAGCTGCACCGCAATATTCACGCTCATAATCATCAACAGCTGACGAGCCAGCTCCACTTCACGTGCAGTCAAGCCACCGGAGAAAAGACTGTGCACGTTCACAATCAGCAGCAATCCGCCGATTATGCACAGACAGGCTACGACGATGTACACGAGCAGAAACATACCGTTTAATTGGCGGACACCCTGTTCACTACCATGCGCCCGCTCCCTCATGTAAAACCGCACATAACTGCCATAAAACCCAGCACTCAACAGAGTCAGCGCGAACACCACGCTGTTCGTCATCTGGAACACTCCATAATCACCTTGGCCAAGGAAATGCAGGAGCAATGGCACGTACAACAGGTTCACAAGATTCTTTGCAACCACGTTCACGTAGCCAAGCGCCGCGCCAGCCTTACGCTGCGAAACCATATATCCTCCTCTCAGGCGCCTTATGTAATCCCGACAGATCAGCGCGACGCGACGACCCCAACCTTGGACATCGCGCTATCCAGCCATTCACGGGACTCCTTGCGATGCTTCTTGAGGAGCCGATTGACATGCGCATAATCAATATAAGAGAGCTTGGTGTCATCGTCCATAAGATCATCCAACTCAAACAGACGGAACAATGTCTGCATACGCGAATTCATATTACCCTTGCCCGAGAAACCAGCACGATTAAACACCTTAAATTGTTTATTAAAAATGATAGAGAAACAGCAAGCATGGTAGGAATCCGTAAAAACATACTGCGCCTTCGAAAATAACTCCACAAATTCGCGAGGACCAGCAATGAAAGTTTCCGGATCATCAAAATCAAGCAAACGACGAACTTTACAGCCATGCTCATTTGCGTAATGCTGAATCACCTCCTCCTGTCGGGAAGTTGGCTTGCCAAGGAAATATGTAAGCACAAATTTCTCGTCAACAGGTACAAAGTTATCAGAAATAACCTTTTTCCAACGATCTGCAGACATCATCAATGTTGGATCCAAAACAACGTCGGCATCACATCCAGAAAGCTCTTTCACAAGGGCAACAGCTCGATCTTCTCTCACAGAAATTGAAGAGAACCTAGGAAAATACTTTGAAAAAATAGGTTTAGACGCAGGATTAACTTGGTCAATGCCAAAACTTGCAGCGTACGAAATAAATCTGTACGCCGGAAACCAACAACCGAGTCTCATCTTAATCATGTCATCAGTGACATAATCAAATGAGTTGTTCCAAACTTGATCAGACCCAATGACAAATATATCATTATTATCAACGGGACGTGAAAGCCCTTTTCTCATCGACAAAGACAAGATAGAGCTTTTCTTAAATTCAGCAGCAAACTCTTTGAATGAAACAAGTTGTCTATATTGTAATGCTCCATTTCTTCCGGATAATCTCTTAATAGTACGTTTTATCGGACGAAGCATTAGCCTACATTGATGAGCAAATACGTTTTCATCAATCATCTGATAGCTAATAGTATTCACGGAAGATGAATAGGAGTGAAGCAGATCAGTTAAAGCATAATTCTGAAGTCTATTACCGTAATTAACCTCATCGTTAATGGTGAGAATCCACAATCTAATCATAAAAACTCCAATCCGTAAAATCGGTTATAAAAAACTTATTCTTTTATTTTTAAAAGTTTAGCAGGCACACCGGCAATAACACTATTAGGGGGAAAAGATCGAGTTACCACAGCACCCGCACCAATCACACATCCATCACCAATGGTTATTCCACCGAGGATTATAGCGCCAGCTCCAATAAAAACATCATTCCCAATGATAGGATACTTCCCATGCGAATGGCCAATAGTAATATTCTGTCGAATATTACAGCGCTCACCAATTATCGAGGATTCTCCGATAACAATACCTCCAAAATGATGGACAGTAAATCCTCCCCCCCACCTGAAGTTTATATCCAATTTGGATTCCATATTTAACTTGACATCTTCTATATAACAGTCTCTCTAAATAAAACAAAAATACAAGAAAATGTTTTGATTCAAGATACCTGCATAAACGCATCCTAGTAGTAACCCGGAACCCGGGAGTTTTCAACCAACGATAAAAAAAATCAATAAGGGTAACAGAATCAACATTAAGTCTGGAATCATAAGCCGCAATGTCTTCACAAATCAGTCTTATAAAACTCATAATACCTCACACACTAAACCACTAATCCAACACACATAGTTCAAATCAACTTTTTCCTTCTAATAATTTCATGCATTCTATAAATTAGCATTAAAACATCCAAGAAATTCATTTTAAGAAGATAATAGATAATACGCTTTGAGAATGTTATGTTCAAATGCGAATAGTCAAAAGAATCATTTACAAACACTTTTCGAAGTTCTGTCAGTTCCTTCTTGATCTCCGAATGCTTAGGGTTTCTGATTGCATTTGATATTGCATAAGAATAAAAACTAAATCTATTAATCAAATATCTTGTGTAATTATCTTCATACAATCCTTCATCCCTAAGTACCTTTATAAAACTCTGATGAAACCTCAGATTGTCCTCGATATTATTTTTCCGGTACGAATTAACAGTAGATTCGATATTCTTATGATACTCGTAAATACAATCATCGATAACATAAATACTATTAGCTCTATTATACAATTGTATAGTAAATAATAAATCTTCGGCTACTTTGATATCTTTTATAAAGCAAATACCTTGATCAAATATAAATGATCTACGGGTAAAAGTTCTCCACACAAGTCCACGGATTAAGACTCCATCCTCATCAGCTATCATACGGGGAATGAGTTCTTTTTCGATTGCCGATCTATCAATAATCTCGTTTGACCAAGGAAGATGAATCTCTTTTTTTGTTCCATTATTATATACCTCAACGTAATTTGAAATTACGATATCAGCATTGGAACTTTCTATGGCATAAGTAAAACGAGACAAGAAATCCACTGCAACGGTATCATCACAATCCATAAAGGCAATATATTCGCCGGTCGCATGACTGAGTCCTTCATTTCTTGCTACGGAAACACCTTGTGAGGGAATTGAGTAGCAGACAAACCTCGAGTCCTTATACTTATTAAAAACCCGAAGCGAATCGTCGGTTGATCCGTCATCAACAAAAATAGCTTCAAAATCCGTATATTCCTGATTCTTCAATGAAATAATACATCGCTTTATATATAATGATGCATTATGAAAAGGAATTATGACACTGACTTTAGCCACAACAATCACCTATGATACTTACTAAAATAAAAAATAATCGACGGAATAAACAAAACTATCGTCAACAGTTTTGAAGGCGAGTGCTCAATTGGATTTATTTTTGCCTTAAAAGAAACTGCTGAATGATTAATTATCGTCTTAAGCCTATTTTCAATCCTTACAGAGAATTTATATTTACTTAAATATAAATACCTCATATTTAAGAGTAAATTTGTGGAATAATAATTATTAGCCCAATTTATATATAAATTTTTAGTAAGACCATCTGAATGATATTCATACGAGCAGAGTGGATAATTTATATATAAAAATTTATATTTCTTTGACATATTAATATATACAATTTCTTCACTCATAAACTTTTCACCATGAAAATATGGGAATAAATATTGTTTTGCAATTTGAGTTTTAAAAAGAATAGATGTTTCACCATTGAAATTATATTTATATTTTAAATCCATAATATCAATTGGTCCATCAATAATGCGACTAAGAGAATACGATCTATGACCATTCAATTGTCTTGGAAAAATAATTCCGGCCAAATCACCATGAATCTTAGAAGCATATTCTTTCATTAGCGCAACACCATTGTTGAGCAATACATCATCACTATCTATACATACGAACCATTCCGTGTTACATTCTTGAAGTGCCAAATTATAAGCTATATGTTTCCCTGAATTAATCTGGTATCGGTAAATAATTTGAAATGGCGCGGTTTTTTTCCAAAGCGATACAAAATGAGAAGTATCATCGTCGGAACCATCATCAACAATGTACCAAACAAAATCCTTATCCGATTGTTGGCATAGTGACTCATAGAGTTTAGAAAGAAGCGGAACACGATTATACGTTGGCGTAAATATGGTGACCAATCCCATTTATTCTATCCTTTCGAAAAATAATCTGCGCAATAAGAATAAGAGAGATATTCACAACTGCACTAGGGTAGAAGCTCTCAGTCAAAGCATAGACATTGAAAATGAAAATAAGAAGAAGGTCTTCTGTTCTTTTCTCATTATATAGAAAACGAGTTAGCAACGAAATATAGATTGCAATCCACAAGAAGGCAAAAAGACCCCCTTCATATAGAAGAGTAATATATCCATTGTCAAAGTTCACATATTCATTGTATTTTATACTGCCAATTAGAGGTATCCTATACTGTAAAATTTCATATGCATACAAAACTCTACCGGTCAAAAGAGAATCCACTCTTTGTATAAACGCTACCTTTGGATATAGCAGAGCAGTTCCAATGGAGATAAACAACATTATCCAAAAGGAATATCTAAAGAGAAACCTAAACGAACCAACCAATCGCGGTATCTTCTTCAAGACAATAAACATCAAGAGGCACACCGCAGTTATAAGCAAACCCGTTCTAGATCCAGTATATCTATATAAAATATAATTGGCCGTTTCTCCGATGAAAACCCAAATCAAATTTATTTTTTTAATATAAATATAAAATGCTAAAACTAAAATTATAGCTAACGACATATGGGCGGCATTTGGATGTGTAAAACCGAATGCATACCGATCAATAAACCCATTATCACGATAAAACGATATATTGTTATTAGGAATAATATTCGCTGAGGATAACGCCACCATAATTAAAAAGGTAATCGATCTCACCAGAAGTACAATTTTTGCGATCTTTTTAAAAGATACTCCTTTTGCCCCGACAATTGTGATCCCTGTCAATAAGATGGCAGTTGATCTTCCGATGGCAAAATCAGCAACGCCAATTCCCAAAATCAATGCTATACACAATAGTTGCCGTGTGGTATAGGTCTCATGGATCATTTTTGCAAAGACTAGAACACATCCAATCGCAAAAACACCGATATAAATAATATTATTTGATTGCAGACCAAAGCCTTTTGCAATTGATATAAGCACTATATATAAATAGTAACTATCCATCCAAAATCTCGCCTCAAATGACCATAAATACCATAAACTAATTATTTTCGCAAACTTATTTTTTGCATTGCCTGTTTAATTGCTGAAATAAGACCTCTATGCTTTATTTCATGGAATAGAGCGTATCCATAATATATATAAGTACCAACAAGTCCAAAATTTTTTTGTAATTTCATTTTCTTCGCATACAGTTCTTTTTCGCTATCATCTTTCCAAGAACCGGAGAAATGATGAATAGATACAGTATTTACCGTAATCTTACATTCTCCAGTTTCCGCATTAATAGGTGACATAAAATCAGACGATAATACTCTGCAATCCGACTGAGGAATAAGGCCGGCGTGGCCATCATAGAACTGTTTAACCAGTCCACGGGTATTCCGGATTGGGCATGCAGTAAGATCATAAGATCCATTCCCTAAAAGAAAATGGGCCTCGGAATACTCATCAAGCATTGCTTTCACTACAGGATGATGCGGGGTAGCAGCGAATCCCACACCTGTATTAATCCTTCCTGGAACCTCTTCACATACTACGCATCCAACACCCTCGAGGATCTGATCTAACGATGCTATGAGCTCTACGTCTGTGTCTAGATAGACTCCACCTTCCTTTTCGATTACCCATAACCGCACATAATCAGTTACAAATGCCCACTTCTTTGCAGCATAAGCTTCCTGTACATACGGAATTGAATTAATGTCAAAATTGGATTCATCCCATTTCTTTATTTCGAAATCAGGACAATATTCTTTCCAACTTTCAATACATCTTTTAGCATCTTCCGGCAATGGGTTGTTCCCAAACCAGCAGTAATGAATCACCTTGGGGATTCTTAACTCTTGCGCATCGCTCATATGCTTTTTTCTCCAAATAATCCATCAACTATATTCTCAAATTTATTACAAAACTCTATATTATGAGAAAATGACGAATCTGACATATTTAATATATATTGATCATAATTATTGATCATTTTTCCGAGTGTATCTATATCATATACAGGAATGATATTGTGAAATCGTTCATCTACCGCATGGACGAAATCTACTTGATGATCATTAACATGCTCATTAAACTTTAGTTGGCGGGGTACTACAATAGGCACCTTGCCTTCCTTAAGGGGCATAAGAAAACTTGAGGGGCCACCGTGTGAAATCACAATATGAGCCTCATCTACTTTTCGCTGCATCTCATCGTATGGCAGCAGACTTTGCCATTCACAATGCTTTGGCTTATAAGTGCTATAACCTGTTTGCATAAATACAGGTTCTTCGATCACACCCTGCCCTTTGAGTTCATCCACAGCTTGGATCAAACGGTTGAATGGCTGTTCATGCGTACCTACTGTTACAAATATCATTCACCGCCGCCTTTAAAAAATACTGCCAAGATTGATCGACTTGGGATAGACATTTAGCATCTCCTCCCATTCCACAATGAACCGATCCGTCACCGGGGTAACAAGTCGACCAGTCAATGTCGGTTTGTCGATGCGATCAAAAACTTCAATATAAACCGTCTTAGCACCAAAGAGCTTCCCTAACCAAAAAAAGGGAACTGCGATAGCAGCACCAGAAGAAATAATCAAATCTGGACGCTCATGCCGTAATACCTTCCAAGCCAAAAAGGTATTACGGAAAAGGTTAGGAATGTTTCGGTTCGTCGGGAAAAAGCAGTGATATACCTTTTCCCCCTGAAGCGCACTATTGGCATCTTCTTTATCGAACGTTACCCAGAAACGATCCTTGTTTCTCCAAAATGGCTTCAGCATAAGCAAATGCGTCAAATGTCCACCACTGGAGCTGACTAAACAGACTTTCACTGCAACCTCCGCTTAATCTAATAGACCGTAGGCTGAGTCATCATCGACTCGTGATACTCCGTCAACCGATCCACAAACGTCTCATAGCCGCCGTAATTGCCGGGAATACCCTTCGAACCGACAATAAACACATGCTGCATGACCCCGCTACTCCCCTATGCCGCTTCAGAACAGCTTGTTGTAAACGTGGAAAACGACACTATTTCTGCATGCAGATGACTCGGCATACATGGCGCGGCCCCGCTTCCTCGTGTTCTCAACACGCTCATTCGTGCTCATGGAAACAGGCACCACTCTAGTAGGGGGGGGGAACAGTGTCCAGCGATATCTCACTGGCGGACAACGACGCACGGTATTATCATTTATCCTATCAGTGATAGAATCATTCTTATCACTGATAGGATAAATGAAAGGATTGGAGCGATGAGCGACAACTTGCAAATTCCCCCTAAGGAATCGCTTCAAGTGGAGTTCAAAAGCGAACGGTCCGGACCAATCGACGACTCCGCGATCATCGCCAATGTGGTCGCCTTTTCCAATACCAGCGGCGGCACGCTGTACCTCGGCGTCGAGGACGACGGCACGCCAACTGGTGTCAGTCGCGAACATAAGAACATCACCCAGCTGGCGGCATATATCTTCAATAACACGGTTCCCCCTGTACAGGTGCGCCCTGCCGTACTGACCGGCGACGGCCTTCATGTGGTTGCCATCAGCGTAGACGAATCCTCCCAACTGATTTGCATGAAGAACGGCAGAGTGGTACATCGTGTATTAAAGGCGAACGGCGAACCCGAGGTCGTCACCATGTACCCATATGAATTCGTCTCGCGGTTGTCGTCAATAGGAAGTTACGATTACAGCGCGCAGCCGGCTCCGGAAGCGGTCTTGACGGATCTTGATCCCCATGCCAGAGATACGCTCAGGGAAGGCATCGCCAGAACCCACTCGGACGACGAGATGCTGTCTCTGTCTGATGCCGACTTCGATGGCGCCCTGGGATTGACAACTCGACAAACCAGAGATGGTTCCGTCGTACCGACGATCGCTGGAATCGTGATGATCGGCACAAAACAGGCGCTCATACGTCGTGTTCCGACGGCAACAGCAACGTTCCAGGTCATGCGAAGCGGCTCCCCGATCGTGGACGAGCGAATGCGCATGCCCCTGGTCCGCATGTTCAGTCGAATAGAAGAACTCATCGCCCCGTGGAATACACAGACCGAAATCATGCTCGGAACTCAGCACGCCAACTATTCCGCCTATGACAGCGGCGCGTTCCGAGAGGCTATGGCTAATGCGTTCTGCCACCGGGACTATACCATCATGGCGCCGGTGAGATTTCAGCTGGATGAAGCCGGACTCACCGTGGCCAATCCCGGAGGGTTCATGCGCGGCGTCAATCTAGGCAACCTGCTTACCGTGTCACCGACCCCGAGGAATCCCCGATTGGCCGATATTCTCAAACGTTGCGGATACGTGGAACGAACGGGACGTGGCATCGACCGCATCTTCGCCAGAACGGTCGTTTCGGGCCGTCCGATGCCGGATTATTCGCAATCCACTTCCGAAGAAGTCGTGTTGTTCCTACGCAACGCCGCCGTGGACGAATCGTTTGTGCGTTTGGTCAATAAATTATCCACGGACCGCAACGCCCCGCTGCCGGTCGAATCATTGATTACGCTCGCAGCCCTGCATCAGCACGGAACGATGAATGAAAACGAACTCGCCAAGCGAACCGGTCTCGACCGAAAACGCATAGCCATGTCGCTGCAGGACCTGTTATCTCTGGGCATCGTGGAATCCTATGGTCAAGATGTCTACGGATTAGCCGTCAACGGAAGACGAAAAGCAGACAACAACCAGACCGCTGAACCAGCAAACCACGACCGCATAATCCAGATCCTTCAGACCCTCGGAGGATCGGCATCAGTGCCGCAAATCGCCAAGTTCTACGGCAAAAGTTACGTCACTACCTTGCGACTGCTGAAACGCATGGAGTCCGAAGGGCTGGTACGCCACCGCGGCAGCACCAGGACATCGGAATACTACATATAGTGACCGCAAGCAAGGGAACAGTGTCCAGCGGCATCTCACCGGCAGACAAGATCGCACAGAGCCTTCACGACCTGCCGTCCAGCAGCCATCTCCACGCGGGAACTACATTGATTTCCCCCTCCGGCACAGCGATCGTCTCATCACGATCCAGAGTGACGATGGTACCGCTCCTGAGATCGAAACGCCGCATGGCGGCCTGCAACGCACTCACTTCACGTCGTCGGGTTTTGTCATCTTCCATATTCAGACACACCTGAATCAAGTGGTACGCGTTCATCATGACCGCGTCCCCCACGACGAAGTCGATCTCGTGCCGATTCGAACCTTCCTGAAACAGCAGACGAGATATCGTTCCTTTTCTCGATATACCCGTATCTCGACGCAGCTTCAGGAACACCGCTGTCTCCAATCGCTGTCCACGTTCCTGTGTAGCCGCTCTCGAAAAAGCCGAGAACATGCCTTGATCAATCACATATATCTTGGCCACGGAACGACTGTTCTCTGCCAAAGCTCGCGAGAATTCATGTACGGAGAACAGCAGATACGCCTCTTCGTAATAGTCCAGCAAGGAGGCAAGCGATCCACGAGAGACACGCAGACCACGGCTTGTAAGCAGATTCGTCATTTTATTGATGGACAATTCCCGTCCGGAAGTGGCTATCGCCTGAGAAAGAAAAGCCGAAGCCGCGACGGGATTGCGCACATCATACCGATCGATGACATCGTTTGACAGCGTGCGGTTCGCATATTCCTGCAAAAGGGCCACCGAATCCGAAACTCCCAGCTCCTGCACCGCAATGAAGCCACCTCGCTCAAGATAATCATCAACGCCATGTCTCAGATGAGCGATCTCATCGGCGGTGAACGACGCGCGACCTTTATCATCCACCGGCACTGAACCAACATCCTTGCCATGAAAGCGCATGTATTCCGAGAAGCTCATAGGAAACAACTCCCGAGGCAACGCGCGGCCACGAAACTCAGTCGCCACTTCACGAGACAACATTTTTGAAGACGAACCGGTCACATAGATCGTTGCGTTCAATGTGTCCACGAGCCTTCGAAGGAACATGCCCCAATCCGGCACTTCCTGTATCTCATCAAAAAACAGATATACGCCTTCGGCACGGGCATGAGGGTACAACTCGAAATACGAATCGAGCACGTCCTGCAATAGGTCACTGGCAAACGGCTTCAACCGTTCGTCTTCGAAATTGAAATACAGCAGCCGGTCAGGTGATACACCTGAATCCAGGATGTTTCTCATCTCCTGAAACAGGCGATACGTTTTGCCGCAACGCCGTACGCCGATGATCGTCCGCACCAGATTGCCTCTTTGCGGGGCCGGCGCCTCCCCCAGATCAAGATCACGGGGAAACACTTCCGGCACGCCGGATTCTTTCCATTCTCGTATGATCCCTCGCACCAGTTCGCTCATGGCTTCCCCGTTCCATATCAACCTACAGCTGTCGTTCTCTTGACTTCTGTGAAGTCATGTTTTAATAAAATCTTGACTTCTTAAAAGTCAAGATTACCATAATTCTTGACTTTTCAAAGCTCGAGATACACGAAAGCCGTGTTGGGTTTGGCTAACATCGGCGTGGATGTTAGCCAAACCCAACACGGCGATGGCGTTGCGCAATGCGGAAAAGAGACGCAACTACTCCTGATCGGTGCGGCCGTCGATCTGCGGGGTCTGGTTGATCTCGAGCGGAGCGTCCACGCCCGGAGCGGACTGCACATGCAACGTGATCCCATACGACTGGCCGGGGTCAAGCGTCATGGTCTTGACGCCCACGGTCAGCCCGTTGTGCACGGTCACACCGCCGATGTCGCTACCGTCGCTCATCGTCCAATCCACCAGTCTCCCGCCGGCCGGCGCATACATGAACACGGCCGTGCGGATCTGCCCGGCCTGGATGTCGTCAAGGAACGGGCCGACGATGTACTGCGGCAACGCGCCGACCTCGTCGGCGGTGAGCATGTTGGTGAACTTGATGTGCACCGTGTACTGGTTCGCGCCGTTGGCGGCCACGCCGTCCGGTTCGACGCTCACCGAACGCTTCAAATACCAGTCCATCTTGGCCTGTGAGATATCCGAGTAGAACACGCCCACTTCCGGGGTCGCCGCGGCGGTCTTGAGCACGCCGGCGATCGGCGTGGTCGCGATCTGCTTCTGCTCGTCGGCACGCGCGCTCCACACCTTCAGATGACCGGACGAGATCGACGAGGTCATGGCGTTGAGGAACGACTTGCCGTCCTTCGCGTTGCTCATGATGTGCTGGAACGCGGCCTGCGCGGCGGCTGCGAAATACGCGTCCTGCTGGTCGAGCGGCTTGTCGATGTACACCTGATTAAGCAGGTACTGCGCGGTGTTGTTGCCGTCGAGCGTCACGCCGTCCTCCAGCGTCACACTGCCGGACACGGCAAGCGTCTTCTGCAGGAACACCGGGTCGATGGCGATCACGCCGTCCACCTTCGTGCCGTACGCCTTCTGCCACATCGCCTGCGCGATCTCGCCCGTGCGCGGGAAGTCCGGTGTGAAGTTCACGTCCTGCGGCACTGTGCCCAGCTTCGACGTAAACAGCGACCGCTCCTCGGCGGTCAGCTCGGTGACCGGCTCGTCGAAGTCAGGGAAGTCCCGCGCGGCGGTGAACTCACCCATCTCGACCTTGCCGTTCGTCACGGTCATCACGCCCCACGAACCGGGCAGACCGCCGGACGGTCGCACTTCGGAATTGGTCTGCGCCAGCACCAGATACGTCCGGGTCGACCCGTCGTTGGCGAGCATCTTGGGCGCCACCTGCGCGGCCACGTTCACGTTGTGCACGAGCGTCGACAACGTGTCGAGATACGACGTCGCCTTGCCCAGCGCGTCGGAGATCAGGCTGATGTGCACTTCCGGCGCGGCAGCGATGCTGCGCGACGCATTCTGGATCACCGTGTCGGCCGTCTGCAACGGCTGGGCGGCCTGCGTCAGGCTCGACAGGTCGATCGTGCCGTCACTCACCGTCACGTTGCTCAGGTCGAGCGCGCCGGACGCCTCTTGCAACGCCGGAATGCCCTGCGAGGCAATGTTCTCCATCGCCGTCACCGCGGTGCGCACCGCCTTAATATCGCTGCCGTAATACGGCACGACCGACGCCACGGACCACAGCGGAGAACTGGTCTGCCGGTATGCGGCGTTCACATGGCCTGAGAAGTCCGTCATCTTCGTCTTCAACGCGGCATTGTCGCCGCCCTTGAGCGCGCTCTGCATGCCGGAAGCCACCGACACGGCCTGCTGCATCTCGTTCTTCGCCTTGAGCGCCGAATAACCGAACCACGCGCACAGGCCGGCGATCAGCAGCAGAACGAGCAGCAAGCCCACCAGAATGCGCCTGATCATGCGGCGACGCTTGATGCGGCGGATATGCTGCGCGCTCATGCGCCGTCGACGGTGCTTGTGTGGTTGGTACGTCTCGCCGTTCGCGTCTTCGGCGGTCATCATCGACAACGCGTCGTTCTGCGCTACGGGACCAGCCACACCGGCTTGCGTACCATGTTGCGCGCTATCGTCCGTCATGTACGAAAAATCAAACTTCTGCGGCTGCTGGCCAGGTTCCTCTGGCTGTTCAGGCATGTCCATTCCTCCATACGACTGCATAAAACAAGAATCCGTGCGGTTCAACGGTCTCCCGCTGCCGCACGGATGTTCATACGACTACTTGGCCGCCCGACGGGGTGCGCTCTTGCGCGTGCGCGCCTTCTTGCCCTTCTTGCGGGACGTGTCCTCATCGTCGTCGTAATAATAGTTGCCGTAGCTGCTCTTCGCCTTCTTGCCTTCCTTAGCGAAGTTGAAGATGAAGCCGGTCACCGACACGCCGAGGTTGCTCAGCTGGGCGGCCACGTCGCGCAGCTCACGCTTGTCGGTCACGTCACGGCCGGAGACGAGCACGATGCCGTTGCCCAGCGCGCCGAAGATGGTGGCGTCGTTGGCCACGACCAGCGGCGACGTGTCGACCATCACGTAGTCATACTGGGCGAGCGCCTGCTTGAGCAGCTCCTTCATGGTCGGCGAGTTGAGCAGCGCGGACGCGTTCGGCGGCTTCGGACCGGCCGGCATGATGTGCAGGTTCGGCTTCCAGTAGCGTTGCACCACGTCCTTGACGGACGCCTGGCCGGACAGCACGTGCGCGAGGCCCGCGTTACCTTCGAGGCCGAGACGGTTCGCGACCGACGGGTGACGCAGGTCGGCGTCGATGAGCAGCACGCTGGCGCCGTTTTCGGCCAGCGACGTGGCGATGTTCACCGAGCTGGTGGTCTTGCCCTCGTTCGGGCCGGTGGAGGTCATGACGATCAGCCGGGCGGACGTGCCCTCGACCGGCGCGGTGAACGACAGGTTGGTGCGGATACGGCGGTATTCCTCGGCGATCGGGCTGCTCGGGTTCGACACGATGACCGGCACCTCGCCCTTGAGCAGTTCGTCGTCGGGGATACGGCCCATGATCGGCGCGTCGATGAACTCCTGCAGTTCCATCGCCTCTTCGATGCGCGTGGAGAACAGGTCCTTGAGCAGCGCCACGATCACGCCGAGGATCAGACCGCCGACGATGCCGATGGCCATGTTGAGCGCGATCTTCGGCGAGCTCGGGGACACCGGCTCCTGCGCCTGCTGCACGATCGACAGCTTGACCGGGGACTTGTTGTCGGAGCTGTACAGCGAATTCTCGACCACAGTCTTGAGCGATTTGGCGACCGAGTTGGCGATCGACGCGGCCTGCTTGGGATTCTCGTCCTCGGCGCTCACGTTGACGAACGCGGTGTTCGACGGGTTGGTGACCGTCAGCTCGCCGCCGAGATGACCGACCGTCATGTCCAGACCGAGGTCGTCGATGACCGGCTGCAGCACGGACTCGGTGGTGGCCAGCGTCGGGTACGACTTGATCTGGTTCGAGATGTACGAGCTGGCGCTGTTGATGTTGTTGAAGTTGTCCTGCACGTTGGACGTGTCGCTGTAGGTGGCGAACACCTGCGCCGTGGCCGTGTACTTGGCCGGCGTGAGGATCGTGTACGCGCATACGGCGGCGAACACCAGCACGAACGTGACGATCACGGAGATGGTGTGCTTGCGGATGACCCGCAGCAGATCCATGATGGTCATGCCGTCTTCGTTGACCGCCGCGGGGTTTTCAACAGCGACCTGCCCCGGCTGCTGCTCGTTGTTTTCTACGGAAGACACCCGTCACTCCTCTACTGAACCGACATACTCACAAACACTGGGTGATTGTACCAACGGCCCTCTACCCCCTACGCGGATCGTCTCACGAAGAGGCGTCCGGGAAAGGGTGATCGAGAGCCTCCGGCGGAACCGCGAACATGCGTAAAACCGACGGAATCAGTACGCGCCCTTGGGATGGATCACCACGCCGATAGTGCGGAAGATGTAGATGATGTCGCCGAGGATCGACCAGTTCTGCACGTAGTTCACGTCCAGCTGTCGGCTCTCGTCCTCGGACAGGTCGGATCGGCCGGAGACCTGCCATGGGCCGGTGATGCCGGGGCGCACGAGCATGCGCAGCGCATACACGTCGTCGTACTGGGCGTATTCCTCGGGCAGCGGCGGGCGCGGACCCACGATCGACATGTCGCCCACGAACACGTTGAAGAACTGCGGCAGCTCGTCAAGCGAGAACTTGCGCGTGATATGCCCCACCCTGGTGATGCGCGGATCGTTCTTCATCTTGAAGATGAAACGCTTCTCTTGGCCGTTCTCCTTGGCAAGCTTAGCCTTGAGCGCATCGGCATTCACGACCATCGAACGGAACTTGAGCATGTTGAACGGCTTGCCGCGTAGGCCGATACGTTCCTGACGGTAGAAGATCGGTCCGCCGTCGTCCAGTTTGATCGCGATCGCCACGCCGATCATGAACGGCGAGGTCAGGATGATGAGCAGCGCGGACACGACGATGTCGAAGAGTCGCTTGCAGATGCGTGTGGAGATGCCGTACTGCGCGAGGCTGATCGTCAGGATGTTCACACCCTTCAATGTGCGCACGCTCAGCTGGTGACCGGCGATGTCGGCCGCCGAGGTCAGGAGCGCGATCTCGAGACCAAGCGATTCGATGCCGATCGAGAACGTCGCGAAATTGTTGGAATCACGGTGCAGCACGTCGGTCACCATCACGGTCTGCGCCTTCATGCGCACCGCGGTCTCGCCGAGCCGATCGTCATACGGGATCACCGGCAGGTCGGACACGTCCCACACCGACGACAACTCACGCAGCTCCGGTTCGCTGAGCGGCGCCGATTCGATCGCGCCAGTGGCCGGATTCTCGCGGATCGGGCAGATCGCCACCGGCTTGTAGTTGAGCTGCTGACGGTCCTCAAGGAACTTCAACGTGCCGGCAATGCCCTGCGGCGAGCCGACAACGATCGTCGAATACGTGTACGCGCCCTTGCGGCGGTCACGGGTGATGACCGATCGGGAGATCATGCGCTCACCAATCGTCAGCAGGCATGCGAACAGGATCATCACAGTGATGGTCGGCAACGGCAGGCTTACGGCGAAGATGTAGTTGACTGCGCACAGCGTCAGCCAGCTGACCGCAGCGCCTTTGATGATCATGGGCACCAGCTGGTAGCCGTCGCCCATCACGTGACGATGGTAGATGCCGGCGTGACGCAGGCAGAACGCCCATACGAACGCGCCCAGGATGAGATAGACGGTGGTGCCGAACACCGGGGACGAAATGAACGAGGCTCGGCTGCCATGTCGGAACAGCAGCAATGCGGTGGCCGAGCCGATGATGAACATGGCCGCGTCGCACAGCAGCAAAGCGAGATTGAGGAAAAAGCGCCAGTACTGGACCCGGGAATACTGGTTGGCGCGCAGATCGTTGAGCATTCGGGAGGGATCGGTCCCGTTCGTGCCGCGGCCGGGCGTTGCCGGGCGGCCCTGCGGGGGCTTCGGTATCGAATCAATGGTCGGATCGGCGAGGTTTCCGGCATTACCCGCGATTACGCGTTCGGCTCCCCGCTCGTTCACTGCCGTCCCGTCGGATCGTACAGATGCCATCTACGTATTCTCCTGCTCACTTCCCGGCATGGTCGTACACCATGGCTCGCCCCATGGTCGCACACCATGCGGCCTCGTTCCTCACCGAGACCGCACTGTGGGTAACCGGACAAACATATCCGAGCATACTATGCCCCCGAAACCGCGCCAAAGGCGTGTCTTGGCCACATACGTTGCCCAGATATGGTTGTAGGCTATTTACGTTTTCGAGGAAACCGTGTTTGGGAAGAATGTGGTGCATGGGGCGAATGACGAATCAGAACGGCAATGCAGCGAATGACGACAACACACGGGATGCAAGCACGGCTACGGGACCGCTTGCGAAGCGTGATCCGCGTGACCGCCGACTCGAACGCGCGCGGGCACTGACCCGGGAGGAGACCTACGTCGACGGGCATCTGACGAAAGTAGCATTCACGTCGATCGCCATCCTCACGTTCATCACATTCGTCGGCAACTTCACCCAATTGCAACTGAGCGCGGCGCTGCCAACCATCGTCTCGGAATTCGGCATCTCGGTGACCACGGGCCAGTGGCTCACGTCGATTTTCCAGCTCGTGATGGGCGTGATGGTGCCGCTGACCGCATATCTGACGCGCCGCTACTCCACCCGTCAAATCGTCATCACGTCAATGATCGTGTTCACGATCGGCTCGTTGCTCGCATGGGTTGGTTCGTCGTTCCTCGTGGTGTTGCTCGGCCGACTGCTGGAGGCCGTCGGCACCGGTGTGATGTGGCCGGTCCTGCAGATCACGGTCTTCTCCATCTACCCGCTCTCGCGCCGCGGCATGGCCATGGGTACGGTCGGCATGGCCATGAGCGTGGCACCGGCCATCGGCCCGACCATCGGCGGCTGGCAGACCGATGCGAACGGCTGGCGCTCCATTTTCCTCACCTTGACCGTGATCGGCGTGGTCTCGCTGCTGCTGGCCGTGTTCGGGCTGCACAACTTCGGCGAGCACGACCCGGGCGCGCGTGCCGACTTCTTCTCCGTAGGCCTTTCGGTAATCGGCTTCGGCGGGCTGATGTTCGGCTTCACCAACATCGAGGCGTATCCGTTCACGCATCCGATGGTATGGGGCGCGGTGCTGATCGGTCTTGCCGGCATCGTGTGGTTCGTGATGCGCCAGGTGCACGGGGCGCGGAAGTTCAATGAGGCGAAGGCTGCGACACGATCCGCAGCCGAGGCCACTGGAGCCACGGCGAACGCCGGCCGCAAGCCCCTCGATACGACCACCGGCAAGCCCGTCAATCCCCCGCTGCTCGATCTCGGCGTACTCAAGAACCGCAGCTTCACGATCGGCACGATCTGCGCGGCGCTGAGCTTCTTCGCGTTCAGCTCGATCATGGTCATCATGCCGCTGTATATCCAGAACGACCGCGGCTATTCCGCCACGATCAGTGGTCTGGTGATGATGCCCGGCGCGTTCGGCATGTGCATCTCGCAGTTCTTCGGCGGCAAGCTCCTCGACCGGCTCGGCGCACGCCCGGTCGCGATCACCGGCACCGGCATCCTGCTGTTCGGCACCATCATGATGAGCCTGATCGACCGCAATACGTGGATCTGGTGGGTGTCGATCTGGCAGTTCGTCCGGCAGATCGGCATGGGGTTCATCATCATGCCGATCACCACATGGTCGCTCAACTGCCTCGACCACAGCGAAGTGTCCGCTGGCTCGGCCGTCACCAACACGGTACGTCAGATCGCCGGCGCCATCGGGGCCCCGGTGCTCGTCATCCTTATGGAAACACTGATACAGGTGCATGGCGGCAACCAGATCGACGCCAGCATCTTCGGCACACAGTGGACGCTACGCGTGAGCGCGTTCCTCGTGTTCATCCAGATGCTCATCGTGATATTCGGCGTCAAAGGCGCGGGCGCCGGCTCATCGCATGAGGCGGCGCAAAAGGCCGTGGCGCACTTCCATGAGGTGCATGCCGCCCGCGCTCGGCAGTAAATCACGCCTTCCCCAGCACCGTCAGCACGATCAGGAGCACATTCAGCGCCACGATCAGCGTCGCCACGCCGATGAAGATCACATGCTTGGCCGTCCCATCGACGTACTCCCCCATCAGTTCCTTGTCATGCGTGTACCGCATGAGCGGGATGATCGCGAACGGGATGCCGATCGACAGGATCACCTGCCCGACCACCAACGCCTGTGTGGGGTTCGGCGCGAACCACAGCACGATCAGCGCCGGCACGAGCGTAACCACACGGCATGCCCACATCGGCGCCTTGATGCGCAGCAGACCGTGCATGATCTCCGAGCCGGCGTACGTGCCGACCGACGTGGAGCTGAGCGACGACGCCAGCAGTCCAATCGAGAAGATCGTGCCGACCACCGGTCCCAACACGCTCACGATCGCATGCTGCGCGCCTTCGATCGAATCAGTGCCCTTCATGCCATACAGCGAATTGGCTGCGATGATGAGCAGCACCACGTTCACCGAACCGGCCAGCAGCAACGCCCACGCCACGTCGATCTTCGAACCGTGCAGCAGCTGGCGCACAGACGGTTTGGTCTCCCCCGGCCCGTAATGGTCGTTCACCAGCGTGGAATGCAGGTAGATCGCATGCGGCATGACCGTCGCACCCAGCATCGACGTGGCCATGAGCACCGAATCGGTGGTGGTGAAATGCGGGACCAGCCCGCCAAGCACGGCCGCCGGATCAGGCGGCGCGATGAACAGGCCGAAGATGAATCCGAACGTGATGACCAGCAGCAACGCGATCACGATCTTCTCGAACAGACGGTGCGTCTTGCCGCCTTGGAACCACAGCAGCACCGTGGAGATCGCGCCGATCACAAGACCTCCTACGAACAGCGGGATGCCGAACAGCAGGTTCAGCGCGATCGCACCGCCGATCACCTCGGCCAGATCGGTCGCGATGGCGATGACCTCAGCCTGCATGAAGAACATGAACCGTCCGGCGTCGCTCATGCGTTCGCCGAGCAACTCCGGCAGCGATTTGCCGGTAACAATACCGAGTTTTGCGGATTGATACTGGATGAGGACGCTCATCGCGTTCGCAAGCACGAGCACCCATACCAGCAGATACCCGTAGCGCGCGCCGGATGTGATGTTCGCCGCCACATTGCCCGGGTCGACGTACGCGACGGCCGCCACGAACGCCGGCCCCAGAATGCTGGCGAGCGCATGTCCCTTACGCCCGTTGGCGCGTTTGCCGCCTCGCTGGCGTTCCGGTTCCTCGTCCACACGGGCACGCTCAAGTTCCAGCTCGGTGGCCGGTTGTTCGATCGGATTCATGGTTGTTGTGACTGTATCGTTATCGTTATTCTCTTCCATACCGCGCACCGTTATAACGCCGGCATGTTACAAACGACGGGATTTGTCCCGCGGTTTGACGGAAATTCATACCCGGTTATGGATTACGGCAGCTGCTCGTTTGGGCAGGCGACCAGCACGGATTGCAAGGCCTGTTTCTCCCGCGTGGTGACGCTCAGACCATACTTGGTTTTGACCGCGATCTGCCGTGCGACGTATCGGCAGCGATAGTCGCCGTTGGTAGGCAACCAGTACGCGGCCGACGCGGAGCCTTTACTCTGGTTGGCGGGCCCGTCAACGGCGAGCAGATTGGTCATGTCGTTGCCGAACCGGTAGCGTTTCGCGGTGTCCCAGTCGCGTGCGCCGGACTGCCATGCGTTTTCGAGCGCGACGACATGGTCGATCTGCACGGCGCTGCTGGTCTTGACCCCGCGCACGAAATGGATGGTTTGCCCGGTGTATGGGTCGTCGAGCGTGCCGGATTTGACCTTGCAACTGCCGGCCGATACGTACTGCACGTCGGTCAGGTCTCGGGCGAGCACGTCTTCGCGTACGTCGCAGCCATTGCCGTCATCGTCGGTTTCGCGATAGCCGAACAGGTCGCGATCGTAGCCGGTCGCATCGGGATTATCGTCGACGGTGAGTTTGTTCAGCGCGTCCGCGGCCGGACCGCTCGCCGCGTATTCGCCGGTGATCTGGCCGACGGTCGGACTGACCTTGGGCAGTCCGATGCCGACCGACACGCCGGCAACCACGACGAGCACCAGCAGGATCAATACGCGTTCGAACGGATTGGACGCATTGAATCGACGCCGCGAAAAATGCGTACGACGACGGGAATACCGTCTGTTTCTAGGCAAGTATCGCTCCTGTGATTCACACCGTGTACGATTCCTGGGTCATGTCTCGCATGCCAGACCTTTGCCATAGAGATCCGGCACGTCGACGATCACGCATACGTGAATTTCATCGGATCATGGCCGGCGCGCTTCGGGCCGTCGAGCTTGTCGATGGCCGCGTGTTCCTCGAGGGTGAGCGCGAAGCCGAACAGGTCGAGGTTTTGACGCTGGCGTTCCTCATGCACCGACTTGGGGATGATGATCGTGCCGTTTTCGATGTGCCAGCGCAGGATCGCCTGGGCGGGACTCACGTTGTGCTCCTCGGCGATCTTCGTGATCACGCCATCGCCGGCGTTGAGATCGGCGCCGCGGGCCATCGGCGAGTATGCTTCGACCGCGATGCCGTGCTTGCGGCAGAATTCCACGACGCCGCGCTGCTGCCACGTCGGGTGCAGTTCGATCTGGTTGACGGCCGGCCATTCGCCGGTCTCATCGTGCAGCCGTTCAAGATGCTCGGGCAGGAAGTTGCACACGCCGAGCGTCTTCACACGGCCTTCCTCGCGCAGTTTAGCGAACGCCTTCCACGTGTCGCCGCTACGCCAGTCGAACGGCGTCGGCCAGTGGATCATGTACATGTCCACATAGTCGACCTGCAGCAGTTTCAACGAATCATCGAACGCGCTCAGTGCGGAATCGTAGCCCTGCTGGGAGTCGCGCAGCTTCGTGGTCAACCACAGTTTCTTGCGCTGCTCGCCTGTGTTGTAGCCGGTTGCAGCGAGAGCTCGCCCGACGCCGCCCTCGTTGTTGTATCCGGCGGCGCCGTCGATGTGACGGTAGCCGAGTTCGAGCGCCGACTCAACGACCGGCGCGACCGCGTCGTCCTCGATGCGCAGCACGCCGAGTCCGACCTGCGGAATCGCGTTGCCGTCGTTCAGCTTGATGTCCGGCACGGTCGCGGCCGCAGCCGCCACGGCAAGATCACTGGTTCCCAACATGGCAAACCTCCTGTGCGAAAAGTTCTTGCTGTCCACAATACACGGTGGCCTTATCAGCGGGAATGCGCCCGAGACGGTTCGCAATCGCGCCTTGGACGAAGACTCGCCGCCGACCGCGGATCCCGGGGACGGCTCGAGTCCGCAGGCCGGCGACGAACCTCCCGCAATCACACACCACGCACTCCGCCTATGTACGTTTGCGCATTTATACTGTGTGCCCGTATCCTGTCCTCCGACGACGCAAAGGAGCCGTATCATGACCGCCGAAAACGCATCCGCCATCCCGCCCGTCGAACTGCGCACACCCCGCGCTTCGGAACGTGAGGAGATGCTCGCCGGCAAACTGTACAACTGCGCGGATCCGGAGCTGTGCCGTCTGCGCGACCATGCGGCCGACCTGTGCACGAAGTTCAACGCGCTGCCGCGCGGCGACGCCGGGACGCGTGCCGCGGTGCTGGACGAACTGCTGCCCGGCCACGGCTCGGACATGTGCCTGATGGGACCGGTGTTCTTCGACTATGGCTGCCATACCAAGATCGGCGACCGTGTGTTCGCGAACTTCAATTTCACGGTGCTGGACTGTGCTCCGGTGACGATCGGCGACGATGTGCTGTTCGGGCCGAACGTGTCGCTGCTGCCGCCGATGCATCCGATGCGCTGGCAGGACCGCAATTCGCGCGTCGCGCCGGACGGTTCGTCGTATGACTACGAGTACGGCAAGCCGATCACGATCGGCTCGAACTGCTGGTTCGGCGGCAATGTGACCGTGGTCGGCGGCGTGACGATCGGCGATGGCTGCGTGATCGGCGCAGGCGCGGTGGTGACGCACGACATCCCGGCCAATTCGGTGGCCGTGGGCGTGCCCGCGCGCGTGATCCGTACGATCACCGACGCCGATGCCTCCATCTACCAGGAATACGCGCAGTAGTCGCTATCCCCGCACCGCAAACAAATACCGAGGCCGTCCGGTCCAGTCGTTTTCGGTTCGCGCGTCCGTAAAACCGTTCGCTCGCGCGAACGCGACGAGCTGGTCGCCCTGCGATATGTCATGCTCCATGACGAGCGCGCCGCCTGCACGCAGCAGTCCGGCCGCGCGCAGGATGATGCGTTCCGGAATCGCCGAACCGTCCGCGGAACCGCCGTATAGCGCCATGTCCGGATCGTGATCGCGCACTTCGGGCTGATCCGGAATCTGCGACAGCGGCACATACGGCGGATTCGTGATGACCAGATCGATCGTGCCGTCGAGCTGCGGCAGGGTGAGCGGGCTGGTCGCGTCGCCGCGTTCAAGATGATAGTTGTATCCGGCCGACGGATCGCGGCGTGAAACCGCCTCGCGATTGCGCTCGGTCCACGCGTACGCCTTGTCGGACAGTTCGACCGCCCACACCTCGGCACCACGCACCTCGGTCACGACGGACAGTCCGATCGCGCCCGATCCAGCGCACAGGTCGACGACGCGCGGCGTATACAGCCGTTCCCGCGTGATCCAGTCCAATCCGGCCTGCACCACGGTTTCGGTCTCCGGCCGTGGAATGAACACGCCCGGGCCAACCGCGAGATCAAGATATCGGAACGGCGCGTGCCCGACGATATATTGCAGCGGTTCCCGCTTCGCTCGCCGATCGATCATCGCAGAGAATCGTTCTGCCACAGAAAGATCTCTCCGTTCGCTGCGCTCGGTCGAGATGACAGAGGAATCAGCCCCGTCGTTGTCATTTTGAGCGAAGCGAAGCGAAGTCGAGAAATCTTCCCACGCATCGCCCATCAGTATCGCCTTGTCGACGTCGCGCAGCTCGCGCCCCGCCGCCTCGGCCAGCAACAGCTTCGCATCATGCTCGGGCGTATCCACCCCAGCCTCACGCAACGTCCCCGCCGCATCCCGAATCACATCAGCAACAGTCGTCATCATTACGCTACTTCTCTTCGGCCAATACAGCGCAACATGACCGCATAACGAGGTCCGTGGCGGGATATGTGATGCTCGACCGTAAGACTCGGCCGAGCGGCCCGGAGCGTGTCGAGCGTCACATATCCCGTCACGGACCGGTCATGGCTGCTCTGTAAAAAAACTACTTCTGGTTCGCGAGCCGCTCGGCTTCGTCGGCTTGGATGTCCGAGTCGATCACGGCCTGCAGATCGCCGTTGAGCACCGCGTCGAGGTTGTACGCCTTGTAGTTCGTGCGATGGTCGACGATGCGGTTCTCCGGGAAGTTGTACGTGCGGATACGCTCAGAACGGTCGAGCGAACGCACCTGCGAATGACGCATATCGGCGGCTTCAGCGGCCTCCTGCTCGTGCTTCATGGCGAGCAGTCGCGACTTCAAGACGCGCAGCGCGGCCGCGCGGTTCTGGATCTGCGACTTCTCGTCCTGCATGCTCACGACGATGCCGGTGGGGATGTGGGTCATGCGCACCGCGGAATACGTGGTGTTGACCGACTGACCGCCAGGGCCGGAGCTCATGAAGATGTCGATCTTGAGATCCTTCGGATCGATTTCGATCTCGTCGTCGTCCTCGTCGGCTTCGGGGAAGACGATCACGCCGGCAGCGGAGGTCTGGATGCGGCCCTGCGATTCGGTGACGGGGATGCGCTGGACGCGGTGCACGCCACCCTCGTACTTGAGCGAGGCCCACACGCCGTCTTCCGGCGCGGGCGTGCCCTTGGCACGGATGGCGATCTGCACGTCCTTGACGCCGCCCAGCTCGGTCGTGTTCTCGGACTGCACGGTGACGGTCCAGCCGCGTTTTTCCGCGTATCGCGTGTACATGCGCAGCAGGTCGCCGGCAAACAATGCCGCCTCTTCACCGCCGGTGCCGGCCTTGATCTCCATGATCGTGTCGCGTGCGTCGTCCGGGTCGCGCGGGATAAGCGCGGTCCTGAGCTTCTCTTCGGCGGCCGGAAGCTCGGCTTCGAGTCGCTTGGCTTCCTCGGCGAAGTCTTCGTCCTCATCGGCCATTTCGCGCGCGGCCTCGAGGTCGTCGCGGATCTGCAGGTAGTTCTTGTATGCGCTGACGATGCCGCCAAGCTCGGCGTGGCGACGGCCCAGCTTGCGGATCTTGTCGGGGTCGGACACGACTTCGGGGTCCGCCATCTTCGCTTCGAGATCGTGGTATTCCTCAAGCGCGGTCTGCGCGGCGGGGAATTGTTCGTCTGCCATGGAACTTCCTTCGTCTATGACTGGTTCACACTGAGTTGCTCGCCTTATCCGTACGGTTTTGCCGGCGTCAGCGATAAAACCGTACGGATGGAAACGCTATATGTACGGTTTTGCAGATGCGACCTGCAATACCGTACACAACAAGCTGGCGTATGTACGGTTTTGCCGACGATGTCAGCGAAACCGTACATACGGATATACAAAAACGCCAGTCCGCGATCAGGTCGCCGAAGCGACGCCATGACCGCACGGACTGGCGTTGATGAAGCTAGTTGGCCTTCTTGCCGTAGCGACGCTCGAAGCGAGCGACGCGGCCACCGGTGTCCATGATCTTCTGCTTGCCGGTGTAGAACGGGTGGCAGTTCGAGCAGACGTCGACCGTCATGTGGTCGCCCTTGTAGGTGGAACGGGTGACGAAGGTGTTGCCGCACGAGCACAGGACTTCGACGGCATGATAATCGGGATGGATACCCTGCTTCATGGTGTGTCTCCTAAGGATTCGGGGGACCCGGGTCGTCGCGCCCCTATGGCCGACGTGAACCGGAACCTATGGGAGTATACGCGCACGCATCGACTTTGGGACGCACATAGACAACCGGCCACGACGAAACGCTGCCATGATACGCCATCGCACACGGCAGGCCGAAGCCCGGCACATGCGAAAGCCCTTGGAACGCTGTGTTTCCAAGGGCTTTGCCGGTGGGGCCGCTCGGGCTTGAACCGAGGACCGGGCGATTATGAGTCGCATGCTCTAACCGACTGAGCTACGGCCCCACGATGGCCGGCGACTCGCGCAAGCCAACCTGACCAGTGTAGCAGAACGCCCGACCGCGCGACGCCGTCCCGCCTCCCGCACAGACCGATCGCCCTCCCTCTTCCGTATCCCCGCAACGCTCACGCATCGCCATGCATTCCGCATGACACCGCACCACCGCTGTCGCATGGGACCACCTCGCATGACATCCGCCCCCACATCGCAACGCACCACGCCGCTCGGCACGGTATCGTGATACACTGACCATGATAGTTTAATGATCTAACTTACTGGCTGTGCATGGCACCGAGCGCCACTCGCGACAGTCCGGCAAGCATGATTCGCGCAATGCAAGGAGGCACAATGACTCAGATTCTGGTGGCGGGCGTCGATACGTCCACGCAGTCGACCAAGGTGCGCGTCACCGACGCGGCGACCGGCGAACTGGTGCGTTTCGGTCAGGCGAAGCACCCCGACGGCACGAGCTGCGACCCGAACGCGTGGTGGGACGCGTTCCTCGAGGCGTCGGCACAGGCCGGCGGCCTTGATGACGTCGCCGCGCTGGCGGTCGGCGGCCAGCAGCACGGCATGGTGCTGCTCGACCAGCAGGGCCGCGTGGTGCGCGACGCGCTGCTGTGGAACGACACCCGTTCCGCGCCGAACGCCGAGCAGCTGATCGCCGAACTGGGTGCCGCTGCCAAGGCCCCGGACGGTTCCGAGGATGAGCTGAGCGACGATCCGGTCATGCGCGGCCGCCAGCGCTGGGTCAAGGCGGTCGGCTCGTCGCTGGTCGCGTCGCTAACGATCACGAAGATCGCGTGGGTCGCGGCGAACGAGCCGGAAAACGCGGCTCGCGTGGCCGCGGTCTGTCTGCCGCACGACTGGCTGAGCTGGCGCATCGCCGGCCACGGACCGGTCGCGGACGGCGAGAGTGCCGATCTGGGCGCACTGTTCACCGACCGTTCGGATGCGTCGGGCACCGGCTATTTCGATTCGGCGGCGAACGAATACCGTATGGATCTGGTCAAGATGGCGTTCGGCCGCGACGACGTGGCGCTGCCGCGCGTGCTCGGACCGACCGAGACGGGCGCGGTGGCCGATCCCGCGATCGCCGGCAAGAACGTGCCTGGCGGCTGCATCATCGCACCGGGCGGCGGTGACAACGCGATGGCGTCGCTGGGCCTGAGCATGGGTGTGGGCGACGTGTCGATCAGTCTCGGCACATCGGGCGTGGCCGCGGCCATCTCCCCCGCGCCGGCCTACGACATGACCGCATCGGTGACCGGCTTCGCGGACTGCACCGGCCACTGGCTGCCGCTGGCATGCACGATCAACGGCTCGCGTATCTCCGATGCGGGCCGCGCGGCGCTGGGCGTGAGCTATGACGAGCTGGCCGATCTGGCCGCGCAGTCGGTGCCGGGCGCCGAGGGCATCACCTTGATCCCGTATTTCGACGGCGAGCGCACGCCGAACCGCCCGGACGCGACGGCCACGCTGCACGGCATGACGTTGAAGAACACGACGAAGGCGAATATCGCCCGCGCGTTCGTGGAAGCGCTGCTGTGCTCGCAACGTGACTGCCTCGAGCTGGTCAAGGGCCTTGGCGTGGATGTCAAGCGTATTCTGCTCATCGGCGGCGGTGCGAAGTCGGCTGCGGTGCGCGCGTATGCGCCGTCGATTCTCGGCATGGACGTGCTGTTGCCGAAGACCGACGAGTATGTGGCGATCGGCGCGGCGCGTCAGGCCGCGTGGGTGCTGGGTGGCGGGGCCGAGCCGCCGGCATGGGAGCTGACCATCGAGGACACGCTCACCGGCGAGCCGACCCCTGAGGTCTACGCCCAGTACGCGAAGTACCGCGGCTGATCCCCGCGTCCCCGCTCTTGGAAACGCCATACATCGGTCTTCCGCTGGCGGCGTTTCCAAGAGCTGTTTCATAGCACAGTGGCGGAAATGTTTCGATACCGGCCTGCCGATCGAGATATTTTCGCCACACGCGATGGCTCCGAGCCTGAATGTCATGTGCGACGCCACAGGAATTGGGCATGTCGCCGGCACCCGGCCTACACTCGAAGATGAGTGAGACAGGGGGCATCATGGCGGATCCGGAACATCAGACCAACCGTGAAACATCGCGTGAAACCATTCGCGTCGCGATCGTGGACAACGATCCCTATGCCCTGTTCGGTCTTGCCGCCCAAGTCAAAGCATGCGGCCCGAGATTCGAGGTCGTCTGGCAGAGCGAACTAGGCGCGGTCGCGTTCCAAAAGGCTCTTGATCCGCGCACGACGCCCGATGTCATGCTGGTCGACATGTCACTCACCGACATGCAGGGTCCTGATCTATGCGCGCAGATCCGTCTCCGTTCGCGTTCGATCGGCTTGGTCGGCATCACATCGCGGCCGCTCGAGCAGTATTGTGATCCGATGATCGAGGCCGGTGCCCAAGGACTTGTCGGCAAGCGCATCAGTCCGCAGTCGCTTGCACAGGTATTGATCCAAGCAGCCGCCGGCCAACCAGTCATCCCTGAAGAACGCTGTCCGGAAGCGGCCACATCCCGCACATTCCAATCTGTCGCGGAATCCTTCGCCCGCGTCAACGCCGGGCGCACGCGTGGTACCACGTTGTCCGAGCATGAACGCGAGGCGCTCACCTTGTATGCCAGCGGGCTGAAAACCGCACAGGTCGCCGCACACATGTCCATCACCGTGTCCAGCGTGCAGACACTGGTCAATCGCGCCAAAACCAAGCTCGGCGCGGCAAGCCTACCGCAGGCCATCCGCATCTGCACCGAACGCCAACTGCTGGCCGGGCCGCGCAACGAGTCCCCGTCTCCGAACGGATTGCGCGAGTCAAGCCCGGAAACGAGTTCCCGATGACCAGCTCCCCGTCAGACACGTCCCGCGACAGCACGTCCCAACGCACATCGACAAACGACGCGGCCGACACCGCACCACGAACAGCAGACTCCGGCCCGGTTTCACCATCGTGTCACCGACCAGACAGCCATCATTCGCTTATCAATAACGCGCATCGCGGCGAGGAGTCAGGCACGTCGGCGCCGCCGCCCGGAACGCTCGGCTCCGTGGAAGAACCGGCATCCGACGTACCGCGACCGGCTGTATCCCACCGGCCGGCCGCACGGTTCGCCGCACAATGCGCGGAACGATTCGCCGCCCGCCGCTGGGTTGGCGCGTTCGGCGCGTTGTTTGCCGCGTATCTGATGTTGGGATCGTTGATCGTCGCGTTTGTCAGTTACGTCGATCATCCCGGCTGGCTGACGGTCACGACCATGATCGCGGCGGCCGGGTGCCTGCTGCTGCCCGGTTTGCCGACGCTCGGAGCCGGCTTGGTCACCGTGTTGTGGTCAGTCGGCCCACTGGTGCAGACGGCTGTCGGATCGGATCAGTACATGCCGCCGAACCTGGAGTATGCGGCGCTGTTCGCGGCCACGGTCGCCGCATATTACGGCACGCGACGGTATCTGCCGTTGCTTGCCGTTGCGTTTGGCACGTATATATACGGTATGGTCAGCGCGATCGGGGCATCGGAGGTGCCGTTCGACACGCTGAATACGGTTGCGGAAGCGGCGGTCCGGTTTGCGCTGGCGACGGTCGCCGGGTACGCGTTGCGCGAACAGTGGCGTACACAGGCCACAAAAGCCGCGTTGGAACGCAGTCGGATGATGCTGGAACGTCACCGTGCGCAGCAAACGTTGGCGACAGGAATCCATGACGGGATTTCGAACAAGCTGGCGTTTCTGCTGATGACGTTGGACCGTCATATCGATGCCAACGAGCCGGTCAGTGGCAAGGAGTTGCGGCGGATGCGCGACTGTGCGGATGAGGCGTACGCGAGCAGCCACAATCTGATCCGCATGCTGAGCAGCGATAGTACCGGTACGAACGGGACCGACAACGTTGGCGACACATTCGCAGCATCGCAAACCACAGACACACCAAAAAGCCCGACATCATCAACCCAAACGGCAAGTACCGCAAACGTGATCAGTGCGACACGCGACACGCATGAGGACACCAGACCGACCATATTCAGCTATACGACACGCGAGGATGCGATCACATCGCCGGACAGTACCGGATACCGGTGGATCAATACAATCGCCGACTCGCTGCGGCGATACGACGAGCAGCTGTCGGAGGCCGGATTCGACGGGGCCGGGCTGCCGCCCACGCCGGCGAGCGCCCCTCCGGCGATCAGCCGCGCGGTGCTGGACGCGACGCTGGAATTGATCGGCGAACTGTATGCGAACGTGGTCAAATACGCCGATTCTGCACGACCATATATTGTGGCGGTCAACGCGACGGCCGATCACATCGTCGTCACCTGTGCCGATACCGCGGCAGATCAGTCGACCAGCGACGGCAATGACAGTGATGCAAACGCCGGTGAGCACGCCACGGCCGCGGTACGTGACATGCTCAGCAACACACGGCATCGCGAGTCCGGCACCGGCACCGGACTCGCTCGCCGCCGCGCGCAGATCGAGCGGCTGGGAGGCACGTTGACTGTCACCGCGGACGGTAACGCCTGGCATTGCGAGGCGATCATTCCCTATATGACCGCGCAATAAAAACACACAAGCATCTTCCGCCGCCCCTTGTCGTGAATCGCACGACGCGAGATTGGGGAATCAACCACGTTGCCGCACACTGGGATCATCCGGCGATACCGCCGGGCCGAAGCGCACGCTTCGCCACATCACACCCCGGTAAGGAGGGCATCATGGGCACCATATATTCCCGCACGCCGGGCAGCGGCACATCAAGCACCGGCACACCAAGCAGCGCATCGTCGCGCACTCGCGCGTCTCGCATGATCGTCGCGGTCGTCGCACTGGTCATCATCGCACTAGCCGCCGGCATCGCATACGGTGTCAGCCGAGCGCACCGGCTGCAGTACACGATTCTGGTGCTCGGCGACGAATCGGCGGTCTCACGGGCACAGCGGCTGCGCGAGGGACTGGTATCCGCCGCCGACCTGTCCGACGATCAGATCACGGTGGACGATCTGTCCGATGAAGTATCCCTGCACGACACAGACGGCGCGACGACCCTGTCGAACGCCGATCGGCAGCACATCGTCGATCTCATGCTCAAGCTGCGTCAGCAGGGCGGCGGCGCACTGATCGCGCCGGCGTCGTTGTTTGATTCGACCACCGATCAGCAGACCTGTTCCAATGATCTATCCGGCTATGTTGTTACGAACGAACAGTCCACGCTCGACACGGCCACACTGCCGCTGAGCCGGTCGTTCGCCGCGACTCTGCCGGATGACGCCTGGTATTACACCACGTGCAGCGACGGCGAACCTGCCGACGATGCGGCAACGAACGACAATCTGGCACGGCGCTGCGAATACGACGCGGAACGCGGTTCGACGATCTGCGCGACGGAACGCGGAGCCACGGAATACCGTCCGGCAGCGAGCGTGATCCCGCCGGGCGACGACGTGCGCGCAATCTGCGAGGACACCGGCTCGTGCGTCTGGGAGCAGGACGGCATGCTGCAACGGTATGCGGTCAAGCCGCAGGGCCTGGATCTGCGCAAGTCCGCGATATGGGCGTCGTTCGGCGGCACGAACACCGCAAGCGACGCTGGCACCACCAGTTCCGCGTACGTGGTCACACTGTTCCCCGACGAATCACTGAACAACAGCTCCCGTACGCTCAATGACGCGTTCGTCCGCTATCTCGAGTTCTGATCTCAAGCCCTGATCTCACGTCACATCTCATATGACGAACACACTGCAAGGAGGTTGATTACGATGTCCGACGTTATTCTTGGCCCTACGAACCCGAATCATGAGGTCGCCGGCGCGCTGGCCGAGCCGGGCGTATATGAGATCATGTTCGATCCGCGCAATCGCAGGCCGCGGTCGAAACGCCAACGGTTGCTGATCGTTGCGGCGTTCGTGCTGGTCGCGTTGCTGATGGTCGCATCGTTGGCGCGGCTTACCGTGGCGACACCGCCGAAGCTGCGCATCACGCTGGTGGACGCCGGTCAGTACGGCAGCGCCATGACCGATCTTGCAAAGGATTTCACCGCCGCGGCCAAGTTGCGCGAGCGTGACGTGACGGTGACGACGCTGGACGGCACCGACAAGGACCGTCTGCACGAATCGTTGCGCAGACTGCGCCGCGACAACACCGCCGATCTGGTGATCGCGCCGGTTGCCACGTTCGATCGGCTGGCCGGCGACGACTATGTCGAACGGTTCGATGAGAACGATGTCAGCGCACTAATCGCCGCGCAATCGCCGAGCGGCGACACCTCCGGCGCAAACAGCCAGGCCCAGACAGGCGACGAAGTCACGCAGCCGGCAACCGTACTGCGCAAGACGTGGTACGAACTACCGATCGACGGCACGACCGGCCACGCGCCCGGAGTGGGCACTCTGCAGTGGACTTGTACGCAGCAAGCGGCAAACGGCGATGCGAATCGGTTCACGAGCACGACCTGCACGGCGGATGTCAGCGGATACACGGACGGCAACGGCAATGCTCTCGGCACCGAACGGCGAACGTATGCACCAGCATCGGTTGTTGCGATTCCCAACGATGCCGATGTGACGGCCACCGCACCGGACGGGTCAAAGACATGGACACAGACCGGTCCGATGACTATCCGCCAGACCGCCGTGTACGGGCTGCGCATGGACACGTCCGACCGCTGGACCGCGATGCTGCGCCGCACCGGAACGGCGGCGAACGGACGCACCGACTACGTGATGGGCATGGTCAGCACCGATCAGATACAGAGCGGAACCGATGCCGGCGGCCCGATCTACCGGTTCATCGGCTATCTCAAGTTCAGCGAATCCGCGGACTCCGACTGAACACATATACCAAAGCGCGTTGGGGGACGATCTTCCATCATCGGAAGACCGTCCCCCAACGCGCTTCTACAGCAAGTAAAAAAGGAAGACAACGCCCCGCGGCGCTCAGAGCTGGCCGTCGCGGCGCAGACGCGCACGCATCGCGATGCCGAGCAGGGAGAGGCTGAAGGCGGTAATCGCAGCGATGATCATGGTCTTGTCCTTTCTCGTGGATTCTGGACGATTACGAGACACGATAGTCCGCGGATGTTGCAAGACATCGTACGCAATCTCACGATGATGTTACGGAACCGTCCGAGAGGAGCAATGTCGGCGCTCATTGGCACCGGGATACCGGACGGCGAAGATGTGGTGGTTCCGGACGACGCTGTCCGGAAACGGTCAGGTATGTACGGATAGACGATCGCGGCCGAGCCGAGGAAGGAGCGGCCCGACCGCGGAACAATCGGGACGTCACCGGAACCAGACGGAACCGGCGGCGTCCCGATCAGTCATGCATCAGCGGATGCCGAGCGAGGATCAGGCCTCGGACAGCGCGTCGACGATGTAGTTGTTGATGGTCGCCTTGACGGACTCGAGGTGATCGGACTTGGTCGCGGCGATGAGCTCGGACTGCGGCTTGTCGATCGCGTACTCCTCGAGGGAAGCCAGGGTGGCGGTGCCGTTCTCGATGGTCGCGCCGATGCCGGAGTCGTAGGAGCTGTAACGCTCGGCCATGAGATCCTGGATGAAGCCGTCGCGGTTCATCTTGTCGGCGACCAGCAGGCCGGCCGCGTAGGTGTCCATGCCGGCGATGTGGGAGCGGAACAGGTCCTCCTCGTAGAAGGAGGTACGGCGCGGCTTGGCGTCGAAGTTCAGGCCACCGTGAGGTCCGATGGAGCCGGCCTGCAGGACTTCCCACATGACAGCGACAGTCTCGTACAGGTCGGTCGGGAACTCGTCCATATCCCAGCCGATGAGCTTGTCGCCCTGGTTGGCGTCGAGCGAGCCGAGGAAGCCGTTCTCGCGGGCGACGCGGATCTCGTGCTGGTAGGTGTGGCCGGCCAGGTTGGCGTGGTTGCCCTCGAGGTTGAGCTTGAAGACGTCGGTCAGGTCGTGGCTGCGCAGGAACTCGATGGCGGTGGCCGCATCGAAGTCGTACTGGTGCAGCGTCGGCTCCTTCGGCTTCGGCTCGATCAGGAACTGGGCGTCGAAGCCGATCTCCTTGGCGTAGTCGGCGCACATGTGGAAGAACTTGGCGATGTGGTCGGTCTCGCGCTTCATCTCGGTGTTCCACAGGTTCTCATAGCCTTCACGGCCGCCCCAGAACACGTAGTTCTCGGCGCCGAGGCGCTTGCCGATCTCGAGGCTCTTCTTGAGCTGGCCGCCGGCGTAGGCGTAGATATCGGCGAACGGGGAGGTGGCGGCGCCGGACACGAAGCGCGGGTTGGTGAACAGGGAGGAGGTGTTCCACAGCAGCTTGACGCCGGTGGCCTTCATGTTCTCCTCGATCTTGTCGACGACCTTGTCGAGGTTGGCGTTGGTCTCACGCAGGGTGTCGCCTTCCGGGGCGATGTCGCGGTCGTGGAAGCAGAAGTACTCGACGCCGAGCTTGGTGAACAGCTCGAAGGCGTAGTCGACCTTGGCGAGCGCCTGATCCATCGGATCGGTGTACTTGTAGTACGGACGGTGGGCGGTGCCGGTGCCGAACGGATCGACGAGCTCCTGGTTGAAGGTGTGCCACCAGGCGACGCCGAAGCGCAGCCAGTCCTTCATCTTCTTGCCGGCGACAACCTTGTCGGCATCGTAGTAGTGGAACGCGAGGCCCTCCTGCGGTCCCTTTTCGCGGCCGACGTACTCGATCTTGTCGATATCCCACAGACCCATGACGATCTCCTTAATAACTTCATTGTTCGGTTTCGCCAGCCGGACCGTACCGACCGCGCAACCGCTTGACGAGTATTAATTTAAATCATCGAACTATCTTTGTCAAATCAATGAACTTTCTGCGTGTCGCATGTGGACCGTTTTGACGAAACCGTTGCAAACTCAAGGAAAACCGTCACATCGTTCTCCGACGTCACATTGACGGTCTACACTAGGGCACAGTTTTGCCGTTCACCGCCGAAAGGCGAACGGCAACGTATTATCCGAACGTCAAGGAGCAATATTGGCCAATCACAGCAAGCACACGCCTACTCTGAAGTCCCTGAGCAAGCGCCAATGGGCGAAGCTGGGGGCCATTGTGGCGGCCGTGGGCATGTTGGCCGGCGCCGGCGTCGTTTCCCGCAATTTCTATGTGGCGGAGCATCACAGCACTGCATCGCAGCAGGTGACCTCCTACTCCGCGACCGATCCGAACGCACTTGAGGTCTCCCGCGGCCAGTCCCGTACCGCGCTCCGTGGCGCCGACGCCGACACCACGTATGTCACCGTGAAGGTCAACGGCCAGTCCCGCACCGTGCTCGGCACCGATTTCACCGATGTCAAGTCCGTCCTCGACGCGGGCGACATCACGCTCGAGCCGAACGACAAAGTCTCCCCCGCGCTGACCGACCCCGTGAGCGAATCCACGGTGATCACGATCGAGCGCGCCGGCACCCAGGTCGAAACGAAGGACGAGCCGATCGCGTTCAACGAAGTGCGCAAGGAAACCGCTGACCTGCCGAAGGGCACCGAGAAGGTGGAGACGGAAGGCCAGGAAGGCGTGATGGAGACCACGAGCCTGGTCACGCGTTCCGGAGACCAGATCATCTCCTCCAACGTGTTCACCTCGTATGTCAAGAAGGCCCCGGTCGACAAGGTGATCCTCGTCGGTACCGCGGAAAAGACTGAGACGTCCAACTCGACGGCGACCTCGAGCGACATCGGCACGACCACGCCGGTCGGTGACATGCAGCAGTGGGCGCATGACTATCTGCTGGCCAACGGCTATTCCGAGGCTGATTTCACCGCCACCGCCTACATCATCAACCACGAGTCCGGCTGGCGCGTCAACGCGACGAACGGCAGCTCGGGCGCGTACGGCCTCGCGCAGGCGCTGCCGGGCAGCAAGATGGCCTCCGCGGGCGCCGACTGGGCAACCAACTACCAGACGCAGCTCAAGTGGTTCTGGGGCTACTGCACCAGCCGATACGGTTCCATTCAGGGCGCGTACGCGTTCTGGACCGCGAACCACTGGTACTGATCCGGCATCACACCAACATCACGAGGGCGTCTTTCCGCATGACGGGGAGACGCCCTCGTCGTCTGTCCACCGTCCGCTCGCCCCATCCCATGCCCACGCCGCCCCCGCAACCGCGCCGCTCGTTCGCCGCCCTGCCCCCGGCACCCCGGCACAATGCCCGCATATGGGTTCAATCGCACGGCGCAACCCCCTATTTCGTGCTAGGTTAGGAAATCACGCATTCATCCGACGGAGGTCGACATGACGTTCAATCGATACATCGCGTTCCGCATGATCACCGAGCTCATCGGCGCCATCGCATGCCTGACGCAGGTCTACCGCAACGACAACCTCAACGGCATCATCATCACCGGCGTGATCGCGCTGGTGTGGATCATCGGCGAGATCTGGACCGTGATGATCTTCAACCGCGACAACCCGCGCACGGATGAGCTCAGCGACATACACCAATACTCCGCCTACCGGTTCGCGCTGCTGACACTGGTGATCGTGCTGACGATTATCGGGTTTGCGGGCATGCTGTACACGCTGATCACGCGCATACCGATCGAGGTCGGGCCGATGGTGCTGCCGACGCTGGCCATGCTGGCGCTGGCCGTGGCCGACGCGCGCTATCTGTGGCTCGAACACGACGGGAACATTGGCGGTGACGATGAAGACTAATCTCAAGTTGCGCCGCATGGAACGCGGCATGAAGCAGTCCGAGCTGGCCGACATGGTGAACGTGCGCCGAGAGACGATCGGACGGCTGGAACAGGGACAGTACTGCCCGTCGCTGCGTCTGGCGATGGACATCGCGAAGATCTTCGACACCACGGTGGAGGATCTGTTCAGCTTCGACGACGAAGAGTAGGACGCGGCGGGTCTGATGCGCGCAGAGGCGAGACAGGCCCGCCTATCATATTCGTCATGTATCCGTGCGACCGTTCGGCATGAGCGGTCGCACAATCATGTGCGATGAATCGCACATCGTGCGGCAATGATGTCACATATTGTGCGGTTCGGGCGTGTCGCGCCGAAAAAATCGCGATTTTACGTGGTGTTCATTGAGAAACGGCTTCATCCTGCCGATTCGGTCGATATTGACATTTTGTCGACGTGTGACATCGACATCACGTGATGTGACGGGGTTCGCACATGATGTGATCTCGATGTCACTTACCCCCGAAGTGGGGTCTTGCGAAGATCGACGGGGGGAGTATAGTGCTTTTCAGACATCAGGAAAAGACATAAGTCCGGACTTGATGTCTGGACTGCAAACTGATTTGTGGAGGTTTTATTATGAAGAAGAAGATCGTGGCGCTCCTCGCCGCTATCGCCGCTGTGTTTGGTTTCGGCTTCGCTTCCAACGCCGCTCTGGCTGACGAGTACGGCCTGACTGGCTCCATCTCCGGCAACACCGTCACCCTGTCCGCTCCGGCTGGCACTTTCGCCCCGAACGAGACTCTGGAGATCACCGTGGATGACACCTACGTCTCCAACGTTACTTTCGCTGCGAACAAGACTTACACCGGCAAGGCTCACGCTGATGGTTCTGCTACCATCACCCTGACCCTGACTGACGCTGCTCTGGCCAAGGGCTACACTGCCACCTACACCGTCAAGGGCAAGGACTCCGGCAAGACCTACACCGCTTCTGTGACCGCTCCGGCCGCCAAGCAGCCTGTTGCCACCACCGAGACCCCGAAGACCGCTGACACCGGCGCTGCCGTTGCTCCGTACGCGGTTGCCGTTGCTCTGCTCGCTGCCGCTGGCGTGGCCGTCTTCGCTGTGCGCAAGACCAACGCTCGCTGAATTCATTCAGCTTAGGCTGATCTGAATTTCTCAAAGCCCCGGGATTCGTCCCGGGGCTTTTTTGTATCTTCAGCGGTCTTTCTCCTTCGCCATCTCAGACAAGCGACTACCGTCCTGTCATTCCTTCGAATCTCCCCCTATCATAGGAACCGATTCATTCCCGACACAGGAGACGACAATGGCGGTCATCACCAATCAATCCAGCAATGAAGCCGAACCAGAGACTTACGTTCCATCCGAACCGGTCTTTGATCCACAGCTCGCCGAGCGGTTCGCTTACTGGACCGAGATCGACGGCGATCTTGCCGACCTGTCCGCCGAACAAGCGCAACGTTTCCGCATGAACCGCTATCAGACCGCCCTGTTCGATCTGCCACGATCTGAATACTGGCACGATCCCGACAGCGTGGATGCGATCACTGACATCGCGTATCTGCCGGACGGCGGCACCGACCGTGCGGCCGGTCAGTGCCGCGGCCACCTGCTCGACATCTACCTGCCGCACGAGGCCACGGTGCGCGGCGGACACGCCACGCCCGTCTACATCGACATCCACGGCGGCGGGTTCACCTACGGGTACAAGGAGCTCAACCGCAACTTCAACACGCATCTGGCCTCACGCGGGTTCGCGGTGGTCTCGCTCAACTATCGCCCCGCCCCGCAGACCGATCTCAAGGGGCAGCTGGCCGATGTGCAGGCCGCGCTGCGCTGGCTGCGCACCCATCTGATCGAATATCCGGTCAATCCGGACGCGGTGTTTCTCACCGGCGATTCGGCTGGCGGCGCACTCGCCTTGCTGACGCTCGCCATCGAAAACAGTGCCGGTGCGGCGCATGCGTTCGGCATCGAACAGGCATCCGGTCTGCGGTTCTCGGGTGGCGCCCTGATATGCGGCGTGTATTCGCTGGCATCCCCCGCAGCAGCCGAGCGTACCGGCGGCATGTCCCGACTCGACTACGACCCGTCCAAACGATTCACGCTCGAGCAGATGCTTGGCGAGGAGTTCTTCGCTGGACTTGACTCCGCTGATCCGACGTATTTGACGGCTGAAGGCATCGTGAGCAGCGTCGATCTGCCGCCGCTGTTTATCCTCACGTCCAGCGACGATTTCCTCGAGGCAGACGCGCTGGCGCTGGCGACCGCAATGTCACGCAAGGGCGCCGATTTCGAACTGTCCGACCGCAAGGTCGGCCGTCATGAAACGCTCGGCCACGTCTACCCCATCGGCATGACCTGGCTCGACGAAAGCCAGCAAGCCCTCGACGCCATCGCCCGCTTCTCCTTCGACCGCTGCTGACACCGGGCCAAGTTAAGACCGATCATGCGTAATGCGGCCGGCCGGCTCCGTCATCACACGGCATCCCGCCGCACAGCCGGCCGCATCATATGGATCATCGGTCTTGCTTAACCGCAACATATCGCCGCCCTCGGGTCTTACCTTCGATCTTCAGCTGTCCGTTATCCACCAAACCCTGCAAGCGTTTGCGTATGGTCCGCGCATCCACGCCGGTATCCTTGACGATCTGCGGCACCGTCACCGATCCCACCGCATCAAGATGTTCACGAAGCGATTGGTATATTGCAAATTCGGGATATACCGCACCATACCGTGCCGCAGCAGCGAGATCATCCATCCCCTCACCTTTCACTGCATCAGCAGCGTGGTTTTCATCGGTAACGCCGGCGTAAGATTCATTCCGGCGCTCATCGGATGATTCGGATACGCGGGTCACCGGAATCATTGCGGTAAACACATCGCCATCCGAGAATTCCGGTTCCCGACCGGTATACAGCTCCGAAGCCTTCATCAGACTGCGAAGTCCGCTGCCGAGCTTTTCCGCGATACCGGTTTGGACGAATACGTCAGCGATGATCGGGTTCTTTGGCATCGGCGTGAATTCACCCAGCCGCATGCGTCCTTCGAAAAAGGATCGTGACGCGTTGATCGTACGAATCGAAGAGGAATCCATAATGATCCGCGCCACGATAGGGCTCGAATATTCCCGGTGCATGAGGCTGTTGGCAACCAGCTCACGGGATATGACCTCGCGCGGGCTGGTGCGCTTGTCACCGTCCAACGCAAAACGATCCGGCAGCTGTTTCCGCACGAATTCAGTCAACCGATCATAGGCATCGAATAGATTCGTACGAACCATCAGCCGATCATCGTAACGGTCGGTATCCTCTCGTCGAACGATCGCGTCGGTAACATATGCCGGGCAGATCGAGGAGATCACGTCATCCTTGCCCAACAACAATACGGCGGCAAGATTGAAACCCTCCTCACCGGTCGTATAATCGCGATCATACAGTTTGGCGCTACGGAACAGTTCCTCATCCGACATGGTTCCCCACGGATGGCCGGCACGCTGGGCAACCGCCATCTCACGCATCCTTGTAATGAGATCGGCCCGCAAATCAAACGGGGTGACGTATCGATAGATGCGTCGTTCGGAATAATAGTTCTGTTTGCGAATGTACATTTGACTGATCTGCATGTCGCCGTCGATGCGAACATCGGTATCCGCGACGCGATCGTACACCACGCCTTTGTATCGGACCACCGAAGAACCGGACGCAACCCATATTCGAATCACCACGCGATCGCCGTACAGAATGCGCTCGGTTTCCACTGTCGGCGCAGGGGCGAACAGTTTTCTGTTGCTGGTGACATTCGCCACGTTACGCTCTATTTCCACGGCTCGTTTGGCATCAATGCCCACGACGGAACCGTCGTCGTTCACCCCAAGATAGATATCGCCGCCCATGCGATTGGAGAATGAACACACCGTCTCAAACGTATCCGTATGAGGTACGTCACTGCATCGTTTGAACTCGACCGTCGACGACTCCCCACCACGCAGTATCTGTTCTAATTCGTCCTTAGTCATCGCATATCTCCAACCACCACTCGATATTATGACATCAATAATACAATTATTGATCAAATAAAACAATTACTCGCCATGCACTACCCACAATTACGCCGAAACGTACAAACAATGCCTCAATTCGGATATTATTCGTACATGTTATGCAAACATTGGAAAATACATGGCACACCCCGCCGAGTACCGCCATTCCAGCCCTTCCGATACCATGGTGGGCGGTGGTTTGGCACGGATTCGACCGCTATGCGGACAAACGCCACACGATGCGCCGCACGGGGCGGCCGACATGCACAAACCAAAGAAACGGCGGAATTCCAACCTTCATGTAAGGAGAAACTGCACAGATGGCAGAATTCATCTACCAGATGATCAAGGCACGTAAGGCATTCGGCGAGCGCGTGATCCTCGACGACGTGACGCTGAGCTTCCTGCCCGGCGCAAAGATCGGCGTGGTCGGTCCGAACGGCATGGGCAAGTCCACGCTCCTGAAGATCATGGCCGGCCTCGAGACCGTGTCGAACGGTGAGGCGTATCTGACTCCGGGCTTCACGGTCGGCATCCTGCAGCAGGAGCCGCCGCTGGACGATACGAAGACCGTGGGCGAGAACATCAAGATGGCGTTCGGCTCGATCGCTGAAAAGGTGGCCCGCTTCAACCAGATCGGCGAAGAGATGGCAAACCCGGACGCCGACTTCGACGCGCTCATGGACGAGATGGGCAAGCTGCAGACCGAGATCGACGCCGCGAACGGCTGGGACCTCGACTCGCAGCTCGATCAGGCGATGGACGCGCTGCAGTGCCCCGACCCGGACACTCCGGTCAAGGTGTGCTCCGGCGGCGAGCGCCGCCGCGTGGCCCTGTGCAAGCTGCTGCTCGAGGCCCCGGATCTGCTGCTGCTCGACGAGCCCACCAACCACCTCGACGCCGAGTCCATCCTGTGGCTGGAGAAGTTCCTGCACCAGTACAAGGGCGCGGTCATCGCCGTCACCCACGACCGTTACTTCATGGACAACGTGGCCGAATGGATCTGCGAGGTCGACCGCGGCCACCTGTACCCGTACAAGGGCAACTACTCCACGTATCTGGAGACGAAGGCCAAGCGTATGGAGATCCAGGGCGCGAAGGACGCGAAGCTCGCCAAGCGCCTCAAGGACGAGCTTGACTGGGTGCGTTCCTCGCCGAAGGCCCGCCAGGCCAAGAACAAGGCCCGTCTGGAGCGCTACGACCAGATGGAGCAGGAGGCGCGCAACAACAAGAAGCTCGACTTCTCCGAGATCCAGATCCCGGCCGGCCCGCGTCTGGGTTCGGTGGTGCTTGAGGCGAAGCACATCCACAAGGCGTTCGGCGACCGCGTGCTCATCGACGACCTGTCGTTCACGCTGCCGCGCAACGGCATCGTCGGCGTGATCGGTCCGAACGGCGTCGGCAAGTCCACGCTGTTCAAGACGATCGTCGGCTTGGAGCCGCTGACTTCCGGCGAGCTGAAGATCGGCGATACGGTGAAGATCAGCTACGTCGACCAGAACCGCGAGGGCCTCGACCCGAACAAGAACCTGTGGGAGGCAGTCTCCGGCGGCCTCGATTTCATCGACGTGGCGGGCACCGAAGTGCCGACCCGCGCCTATGTGGCCAGCTTCGGCTTCAAGGGTTCCGATCAGCAGAAGCTCACGGGCGTGCTCTCCGGCGGCGAGCGCAACCGTCTGAACCTCGCCCTGACCTTGAAGCAGGGCGGCAACCTGCTGCTGCTCGACGAGCCCACGAACGACTTGGACGTCGAGACGCTGGAATCGCTCGAGAACGCGTTGCTCGGCTTCCCGGGCTGCGCCGTGGTCATCTCCCACGACCGTTGGTTCCTCGACCGCGTCGCCACGCACATCCTCGCGTGGGAAGGCGACGATGAGAACCCGGCCAAGTGGTACTGGTTCGAGGGCAATTTCCAGGCGTATCAGGAGAACCGCGTCGCCCGCCTCGGCGAGGACGCCGCCCGTCCGCACCGTCTGCACCGTAAACTCACACGCTAACGCCCGGTTCTCCCGTCACGCATGGGAATCGGATATGAATGTGCCCTTCACCTCCCATCCGGAAGGTGAAGGGCACATTCATATGCTCGCCTTCACTGATGTCACAGGTTCGTGCGATCGGTGAAGATGATCGGGCCGTCGTCGGTGATGGCGATGGTGTGCTCGCTATGCGCACCACGCGAACCGTCTTCGGAGCGTAGTGTCCATCCATCCTTCGGATCCTGGTAGATCTCGTCGGTGGTCTTGAGGAACCACGGTTCGATCGCGATCACCAGGCCGGAACGCAGACGGTAGCCATGATGGGCCTTGCCATCGTTCGGCACATGCGGATCGCCGTGCATGATATGGCCGACGCCGTGGCCGCCGAACTCGAGGTTGATCGGGTAGCCGTACGTGCGCGCGACGTCTCCGATCGTGTTGGAGATGTCGCCGAGGCGGTTGCCCGGACGGGCCACGTCGATGGCCGCGGCAAGCGCCTCTTCAGTGCACTTGATGAGTCGCAGATCCTCCGGATCCTTGTCCTTGCCGACCACGAAGCTGATCGCGGAGTCGGCCACCCAACCGTCCACGCTGATCGCGAGGTCGAGGCTGAGCAGGTCGCCATCCTTGAGGCTGTAATCGTACGGTACGCCGTGCAGCACCGCGTCGTTGACGGACGTGCAGATGTAGTGCGCGAACGGGCCGGTGCCGAAGTCGGGCGCGTAATCGACGTAGCAGGATTCGGCGCCCTTGCGATCGACGATCTTCTTGTGGACGAACTCGTCGATCTCAAGCAGGTTGGTGCCGACCTTGGTAAATTCCTGCAGTTCCTTGAGGATGCCGCCGACGAAACGGCCGGCGGGCTTCATCTCTTCGATTTCCTTGGGTGTTTTCAGTTCGATCATGCCGCCCAGCCTACTCAGACCGCGCTACTTGCGGTTTCGTCCGTATTATTTGCGCGGCTTGCCGAAGGTGAACGCACGCACGATGGCGGAGACGCCCATGACGATCAGCGCGCAGCCGCCGAAGATGATGAGGAACATCATCGAGCTGACCGGCGAGAACAGCAGCACGACGCCAGCGATGATCGAGATGATCGCATAGCACACCGCCCAGCCGGATTTCGGCAGTCGCCACGATTCGGCGAGCGCCATGACGCCTTCCATGATCCAACCGAAACCGACGATCAGCGTCACGAAGATCGCAAGCGATGTGCCGGACAACGCCGCGTTCTTGAGCATGACCACTCCGCCGAACGCGAGCAGGATACCGACGAGCACGTCGAGGACGCGCCATCCGCCCGGCAGTCCGATGGTCACCAGGGCGCTGACGATACGGATCACGCCTGAGACGACGAAGTAAATGCCGAGCGCCACGGCGAAGACCGTCAGCGTCTTGCCCGGCCAGATGAGCAACGCGAGGCCGAGGATCACGGCCGCCGCGCCGACGATGCCGTACAGTCCGCGCACCGCGTTTTTCGCCTGCTGCGGTAGCATCTCCTCGATCAGCTTGAACGCGTTGACCGGTTGCCAACTGCCGGGTTGACCTTGCGCTCCGGGCTGGCCGCCATATGGCTGGTAGGCGAACGGCTGACCGTAGGGCTGACCGTTGGCGTAGGGATTGCCGCTCTGATTGTTGGACTGATATTGTCCGCTCGATTGGCCTTGCGGCGCGTATGCACCATATTCCGGCTGACCGTTCGCATTGCCGTTATCGCCGCCGTGCTGCCCGTTCATGTTCGGATCGCTCATCGTGACTCCTTACCGTAGGATTGACTACCATCATCTTAGACATCATGTCTAATTCTCACCATCAGCATAATGCGACAAACTGTCTATTTAATCTACGGATACCCTTTCACCAAATTCTTTGCCCCCTCTGAAGGGAGAGCTGTCAGCAAAGCTGACTGAGGAGGTGAACCACCCGACACACAGACTCGACAATCACCCCCGACCCGGCTTGTCACTTAACACGAATAGGCTGGGCGGTATGACTACAACTCTGACCTCCGGCCTTGATCCGGCCGCGTTTTCCTCCGTCATCAAACCGTCCGACGACCTGTTCCGTTACGTGAACGGCCCGTGGATCGACACCTACCGTCTGCCCGACGACAAGGCCCGCTATGGCTCGTTCGACAAGCTCGCCGAGGATGCCGAGAACCAGATCCGCGAGATTCTTGAGGACGACGACTGCCCGGCCGTCAAGTCCCGCGCGCTGTACCGTTCCTTCCTCGACACCGACGCGATCGAGCAGGCCGGCATCGCACCGCTCAAGCCGGTGCTCGACGCGATCGACAACGCCGCCGACAAGGCTGCACTGACCCGCGTGCTCGGCCAGTATGATCCGTCCGGCGCAACGACCAGCCCGTTCGCCTTCGGCATCTACGGCGATCCGGACGATCCGACGATCAACGCCGTGCACGTCGAGCAGTCCGGTCTGGGACTGCCGGATGAGGCGTACTACCGCGAGGACCGTTACCAGCCGGTGCGCGAGGCGTATGTCGAGATGGTCGCCAAGCAGCTCGCCAACGCCGGTTACGGCGACCGCGATAGCGCGCAGACACAGGCCGAGCGTTTCCTCGACGTCGAGACGCGCATCGCCGCGCATCACTGGGACAACGTGACCACGCGTGACCCGCAGAAGACCAACAATCCCACCGATTTCGACACGCTGAGCGGAGAGCTCGCGCACTTCGACATCGCAGCGTGGGTCGATGCCTGGCAGCAGGCGTACGACCAGACTTCAGCCGCGGCGAAGTTCCAGCCCGTGGACATGAGCGCTGCGGTGAGCCACACCATCGTGCACGAGCCGAGCTTCCTGACCGGCTTCGACCAGTTCTGGGATGCCGCCGATCTGGATGATCTCAAGCTGTGGGCGCGTGTGCACACGATTATCGGCGCGGCCGCCTACCTGAGCAAGACCTTCGACGAGACGAACTTCGACTTCTACGGCAAGGTGCTCTCGGGCGCGAAGGCGCAGCGCGACCGCTGGAAGCGCGCCGTGTCGCTGGTCAACGGCGTGTGCGGCGAGGACGTTGGCCGCGAGTACGTGCGCCGTCACTTCCCGGAAAGCTCTAAGCAGCGCATGCAGCAGCTCGTCGCGAACCTGATCGACGCGTACCGCGTGTCGATCAGCGGCAGCGACTGGCTGGGCGAGGACACCAAGGCCAAGGCGCTCGAGAAGCTGTCCAAGTTCACGCCGATGATCGGCTACACCGAACGTTGGCGCGATTACAGCGCGCTCGACGTGCGCGAGGACGCCACACTCATCGAGAATATGGCCGCGGCCAGCCTGTATGAGAACGGCTACCAGCTCGCCAAGGCCGGCAAGCCGGTCGACAAGGGCGAGTGGGGCATGAACCCGCAGACCGTCAACGCCTACTACGATCCGAGCACGAACGTCATCGTGTTCCCGGCCGCGATCCTGCAGCCGCCGTTCTTCAACCCCGAAGCCGACGATGCGGCTAACTACGGCGGCATCGGCGCGGTGATCGGCCACGAGATCGGCCACGGCTTCGACGATCAGGGCTCGCAGTTCGACGGCGACGGCGCGCTGCATAACTGGTGGACCGCGGAGGATCGTGCGAACTTCGAGAAGCGCACCAAGGCGCTTATCGAGCAGTACAACGCGTTCGTGCCGACGCAGCTGGCCGAGAAGTACGCAGACGACCCGAGCAAGGCCCCGCACGTCAACGGCGCGCTGACGATCGGCGAGAACATCGGCGATCTGGGCGGTGTGAACATCGCGCTCAAGGCGTATGCGTTCGCGCTCGACGCGGCCGCAGGACGCGAGAAGGACGGTTCGCCGGCAGGCATCAAGGCCGCGCTGGACACCGCGCCAGTCATGGACGGCTTTACCGGTCTGCAGCGTTTCTTCCTGAGCTACGCCTCAATCTGGCGTTCCAAGAACCGCGACGAATTGGCCGAGCAGTATCTGCAGATCGACCCGCACTCCCCTGCCGAATGCCGCACCAACGGCATCGTACGCAACGTGAACCTGTTCTACACGGCGTTCGGCGTGCACGAGGGCGACGGCATGTGGCTCGCCCCCGAGCAGCGCGTCTCCATCTGGTGATGCACTACTCGGCGACGCCTCAAGACGTCGTTCGTTGCAAAACAGCATCCTGAACAGTAGGGGGTGCGCCGCTCGTACACCGTTCGGCGCACCCCCTACTGTTACGCCTTGACCAGAGGCTGTATATCGCCCAGACAACTGGCGTCAAAGGTATATACATCCCAGTCGCGCTGCAGATTCATCCAGAATTCAGGAGTCGTGCCGAGCGCACGCGCAAGTCGATACGCCATCGCCACGCTGATCCGACGCTCGCCACGGACGATTTCACCGACCGCAGTCTCCGACACGCCTATAGTTTTGGCCAGCCGATAGTTGCTGATGCCCAACGGCTCAAGGAATTCTTCTTTAAGAATCTCTCCCGGAGTGCTGAGCACACGGCCGTCGTCCTCAATCGTGGTAGTCGTCGAAATAGACATCATACGCCTCCTTGTCCTTGTCGTTCCAACGAAAAACAAGTCGATACTGACGATTGACCCGAATGCTCCAATACCCCGACAGGTTCCCGGACAATCGTTCGAGTCGGTTGGCGGGAGGTACCGCAAGATCACGCAGTGACTGAGCTGCTTTCAGCATCTGCAAACGGCGGGCCAACTGCCGTTCGCAACCGGTCGGATACTCTCTCGGATATGGTCCGCCATAGAGAAATTCTTCTAGCTCCTTGTCTCTCGTCGCAATAAACATGATACTACCGCTTTACGTTAGTAACGTCAAACGTCACCAATATCATCAACAGGCTCACACACGCTTCGGCACGCCGTTAGAATTCGCCGGCGCCGAATTCATCTCCCGGCGGTTCGTTGGGCGGAGGAACCGCATCGCCAGACCCATCCGCATCCTGCACAGGTTGAGCAAAACCGTTGGTGTACTGGCGGGCGTCAGGCGCTTGGCCATCATTGCCATCAGCATCGCCCGCCGAACCGACGGACGCAGACCGTGCAGCATCTCCATCTACGCCACCCACGACCGCCGCCCCGCAATCCGACGCGCCAGTAGCCGCCGAGGCACCACCGTTGGCCGGCATATTCACCTGCGCATTGGAGCCTCGATAGGGGTCGTTGGCCAATAGACTTACCGGTTCAGGCACGGAACCGGCGACCGCACCGTTCACACCGGTAGCGGCGTCCACCGCACCTTGACCTCCATTGCCGCCGCCAGCCCCTGCTCCAGTTTCACCGCCGCTTTCACGTTTGCCCGCGCTCGGCCTGGTCATGCCGTAGTTGAGGTCATGCCCTACATTGCTGGCCTCGATGACGATGCGCGAACGCTTCTCCCCGTTCTCGGAGGACCATTCCTCCGTGGCGAGCACGCCGACGACGATGATCGGATCGCCGGTGCGCACCGAGGCATGCACATTGGCCGCCAGCGTGCGGTACGCTTTCACGGTGATCCACGTGGTCGGCAGCGAGCGCCACTTCCGGCTGGCGTCGTAGTAACCGCGCGTGCTGCCGAGCCGGAACGTGCAGATGGTGGGCGGACTGCCGTTGCCGTGCCCTTGCGGATTACTGCCTACGCGGCCGGTGATGGTGATCTGTCCTTGTTGCAGTGCCATGATCGGTCCTTTCATCGCTGAAGCGGAACTGAAGTGGACTGCGCGAATCACAGTGCGGAGACCTGCCCGGAACGCCTGATATGTGGAGAGTGGAGGTGGAGAGAGACGGCGTTCCTATCGTCGACCCGCACTGTGATCCACGCGGTGAACACCACTATGCCGTATGCGGCGCGGCGATCGGACGCTTTTCGGGGACTGTGGACGCAGCCTCAGGGTTCGGGCGTGTTGTGGATAACTCGATGTGTGCAATTCGTCGAATTATCCACATCAATCGATTGCCCCACCATTGCCGTACAGAGTCCGATGCTCCGATATGCATACACATTGTGGATAACCCGATCCACCCGTGCCGTTCATCGCGCCGCCTCTTCCGTTCCCGGGCTTATGATTCAGCACACTCAACTCCACACCAAGCTGTTCGCCATGCTGCCGCCCCCCTCCCTCCCGGGCTTACGGCCATTTTCGCATGCCGATCCGGCCGTATGCCCGGGAGCAACGAATACACCGCAAAGTCTCTGGCCTCGATCCAGGAAACCCTGCGTCCTGAACGCGAGAGGCCCTCCTCCGCATGGAAGAGGGCCTCTCGGCATCAGATAGTCGGATAAACCGGCGTCAGAACCGTGCGATAGACGTCACAGACGGTCGACGATCGCGGAGACGGCGTCGGCGACCGGAACGGCGACCGAGTTCTCGCCGTTGCGGTCGCGCACCTCGATCGTGCCGTTGTTGACCGTGTCACGGCCCGCGACGGCGATCAGCGGCACGCCGATCAGCTCGGCGTCCTTGAACTTGACGCCCGGAGACACCTTCTTACGGTCGTCGTAGATAACCTCGACGCCGCGTTCCTCAAGATCGGCGACGAGCTGCTCGGCGGCCTCGAACGCAGCCGCATCCTTGCCGGTGGCCACGACGTGCACCTGGGCCGGCGCGATCACGGACGGCCATGCAAGGCCCTTCTCATCGTGATGCGTTTCAGCCACGCACGCGAGCACACGGGACACGCCGATGCCGTAGCAGCCCATCCACACCGGCACGGTCTTGCCGTTCTGGTCGAGCACCTTCAGATCCAGCGCCTTGGAGTACTTGAGGCCGAGCTGGAACACCTGGCCGATCTCCACACCGCGCTCGAAGCTCAACGGGCCGGAACCGTCCGGGCTCATGTCGCCGTGGCGCACCTCGACGGCCTCCACCACGCCGTCGGCCTGGAAATCACGGCCGTAGACGAGGTTGTAGTAGTCGACCTCATGCTCGTCGGCACCGGTGAACCATGCGGAGCCTTTGACCACATGCGCGTCCACAAGGTAGCGCAGCGGTTCCTTGACGCCGGCTGCCGGGCCCTGCGGCCCCAGCACCATCGGTCCGATGTACCCCGGCACCAGTTCCGGATGCGCCTTGAGATCCTCTTCGGTGGCCTCTTCCAGCTCGGCGGGCGCGAACTGCGCCTCGAGACGCTTCATGTCGACCGTACGGTCGCCCGGCACGCCGACGACGATGATCTCGCGCCACGGCTCGTCGTGCTCCGCATCCTCCGGGTGCTTGACGGCGATCACCACGTTCTTCAGGATGTCGGACGCCTCCCAAGAACGGCCGTCCGTACGCGGATGGTCGGCGTTGGCGCGTTCGATCATCTTGTCGATGGTCTTCGCGTCCGGCGTCGGCTCCTTGGAAGCTGCCGGGGTGGAGGAAGCATCGATCTCGGGCAGTTCGGGCGTGTGCAGCGCCTCGACGTTCCATGCCTTGCCGGAGGGTGCCAGCGCGAACGTGTCCTCGCCGATCGGCATCGGCGCCAGGAACTCCTCGGACGCGGAGCCGCCCATCGGGCCGGACATCGCGAACACCGGCACGTACTTGAGGCCGATGCGCTGGAACACGCGCTCGTACGCGCCGCGCTCGTCCATGTACGCCTTGCGCATGCCTTCCTCGTCCACGTTGAACGAGTAGGCGTCCTTCATCACGAACTCGCGGCCGCGGATCAGGCCGGCGCGCGGGCGGAACTCGTCACGGTACTTGGTCTGGATCTGGTAGAGCACGACCGGCAGGTCCTTGTACGACGAGTACATGTCCTTGACGAGCAGCGTGAACATCTCCTCGTGCGTCGGCGCGAGCAGGTAGTCGGCCTGATGACGGTCCTTGAGACGGAAGATGTTGTCGCCGTACTCCTCCCAGCGGTGGGTGGCCTCGTACGGTTCGCGCGGCAGCAGCGCCGGGAAGTGCACCTCCTGCGCGCCGATGCCGTTCATCTCCTCGCGGATGATCTCCTCGATCTTGTTCAGAACACGCAGGCCGAGCGGCAGCCACGTCCAGATGCCGGGCGCGGCCTTGCGGATGTAGCCGGCTCGCTGCAGCAGTTTCGCGGAATCGACGTCCGCGTCGGCGGGATCCTCGCGCAGCGTGCGCAGGAACAGGGTAGACATACGAAGTGCTTTGGAACTCATAGGTTCCAAAGTACTCAATCAAGCCGACACCTTATGCCCCGACTCCCTCGGCCGAGAGAGCTATCAATCGCAGATTGACTAAGAGATCGTACACGGGATGCCATCATGACGAACGGGAACACGCAAGGACCTCGCACTCCCTCACACCGCCACCGCACGAATGCGCACCACGCGCCCAGCGTCCAGCCCGTTAATCCGGCTCCACTGTTCGGGATCCGCATCCAGCACCGAATCGCGCGTCTCCGCGAACTCGTCCTCGACCGCATCCCCCAGCATCGCCGCATCCAGCGCGACCGGCGAACCGGATTCGATCGAAGCCTTGACCGCCTTCGTCTTCGCCCGGTCCACGATGTTCTTGAGCATCGCGCCGGACGCCACGTCGGCCAGGAACAGCGCCGACCAGACGCCCTGATCATTGTATAGATCGCATAGATGCCGCCGTTCGGACCGATCGTAGATATTCTGCACCAGCACACGCGTCAACGATTCCGCGTCCGTGCCCGGTTCGAGCGGCAGGTCATCGGTCAGGTAATGCCGCACGATCGACACCGCACCGGCCGCTCCCGGCCGTTCCACATGAATCTTCACGTCCAGCCGTCCCGGTCGCAACACAGCCGGGTCGATCATGTCGATGCGATTCGAAGCGCCGATCACCATTACATTGTCGAGCCGTTCCACGCCATCCAATTCAGCCAGGAACTGCGGCACAATCGTCGTCTCCACGTCCGACGAGACGCCGGAGCCGCGCGTGCGCAGCAGCGAATCCATCTCGTCGATGAACACGATGACCGGCCGACCGTCGGCGGCGCGTTCGCGGGCTCGTTTGAAGATCATGCGCACGAGTCGCTCGGATTCTCCGACGAACTTGTTCAGCAACTCCGGCCCCTTGACCGACAGGAACACGCCCGAACCGTTACCAGAGCCGTCCGCGAGCGCATGCGCGACAGCCTTGGCAATGAGCGTCTTGCCGTTGCCGGGAGGGCCGTACAGCAGCACGCCCTTCGGCGGGGTCAAATCGTAGCGTTCGAACAGCGCGCGGTGCAGGAACGGAAGCTGCACCGCGTCGCGGATGCGTTCGATCTGCTCGTCGAGGCCGCCGATGTCCGCGAATGTGACGTCCGGAGTCTCTTCGAGCACGAGATCCGCATCGTCGGTTTCGGGCAATACTTCGAGCGCGATGCGGTCCGCATTGTCCACGACCACGCGGTCGGCGGGATTGATCGCGACGGATGCGAGCGCGCTGGCACGCCGGATCAGCCGAGGGTTGCCGGATGCGTCCACGACAAGCAGACGGCCGTCGGTAAGCGGTTCCTTGACGGTGCGCACCGCGCCGAGCGTATCCGGGCCGCGCTGTTCGACCAGCACCATGTTCTCGTTGAGCATGACCGTGTTGCCGGCCGCAAGCCGTGACGCGTTGACGTTGGCGGCGACGGGCACGACCATGCGGCGCGTGCCGGAAAGCACTTCGGCGGAGGCATGCTGGATGCCGTCGTCGTCGGTATGTACGGAGTCGACGCGGATCATCGTGGCAAACGTGAGCGGCGGCTGGGCAAGCTGCGCAAGCTGCGACTTGGCCTTCGTCAGTTCTTTGCTCGCGCGAGTCAGTGCCTGGGCGAGCGCATGGTTCTTCTCCATCAGCCGGTCGTTCAATTCGGCCAGCTCCTCGGCGCTGCGCTCTTCGCCCATCGTATGCCTCGCTTGTCTTTCGGTTCCTATCGGTTCTTCTTCGCTGCCATCATGCTACGGATCTTGCGCACGGCAAGCACCGCGATGACCACGATGAAAGCGACGATCACCACATCTTCGAACACGCCGAGCACGCCAAGGATCGAGCACCACTGGTCGCCGAGCAGGTAGCCGGTCGACACGAGGATCGTGTTCCACACAGCCGAGCCGAGCAGCGTCCAGCCGGTGAACTGCGCGAAGTTCATGCGGTTGAATCCTGCCGGGATCGAGATCAGCGAGCGCACAACCGGGATCACGCGGCCGATAAGCACCGACCATGTGCCGTATCGGGTGAACCAGTCGTTGGCCTTGTTCACGTCCTTGCGACTGACTCCGGGAATCACGTCGGCCGCACGATGGATACGATGCAGCCCGACCCAGCGCGAGATGCCATACAACGCCCACGCGCCGAGCAACGAGCCGACGGTCGCCCAGATAATCGCCTCGGCCAAGTTCAGCGTGCCGCGAGCGGCCGTGAATCCGGCGAGCGGGAGGATCACTTCACTGGGAATGGGCGGGAAGATCGATTCGAGCGCGATGGCGAATGCCACGCCGATGCCGCCTACCGTTTCCATAAGGCCGACAAGCCAGTCCGTGATCGCGCCGATCAGTCCGGTTTCGCCGGTCGTGCACACGGCGATGTCGTTGGCGGCGAGGGTGACGGTCGGCAGCGTGGTCGCGAAAAAAGTCATAGGGGTCATTGTCCCAACGTTTTTCGACAATCGAACGTATGCTTGACGAAACATTGCAGGATCTTGACACGCCGACCTTGTCCGCGCCCGGTTTGCTGGTGATGGATGTCGATTCGACGCTGATCGACGAGGAGGTCATCGACCAGTTGGGCGAGGCGGCCGGCTGCGGTGACGAGATCGCCGCGGTGACGGAACGTGCGATGCGCGGCGAACTGGAGTTCTGCGAGGCGTTGCGCGCGCGGGTCGCGTTGCTGCGTGGACTGCCGGTTTCGGTATTCGATACGGTGTACGAGTCGCTGCATTTCACTTGCGGCGCGCTCGAGTTGATCGACGAGCTGCATGTGCACGGCTGGAAGATCGGCGTGGTGTCGGGCGGATTCCACGAGGTGGTGGACCGACTGGCGGCCGACGCGAAGATCGATTACTGGCTGGCGAACCGGCTGGAGGTCGCCGATGGGGTACTGACCGGGCAGGTGGTCGGTGACATCGTGTGCAAGACGGTGAAGCTGCACGCGTTGCAGGCGTGGGCGAAGCGCGACGGCGTGCCGATGGCCCAGACCGTGGCCGTGGGCGACGGTGCAAATGACATCCCGATGATTCAGGCGGCCGGTCTCGGCATCGCGTTCTGTGCGAAACCGAAGACCCAGCTTGCCGCCCATCACGCCATCAACGAACGCGACCTCACCCAGGTCCTCCCCCTCCTGCGAGCCTGACGCATTTGCGTCCGTTTCCCTCCAGAAGAAGCCCGATCCTATCGACAAACGGACGCAGAACGCTCTTTCTGCGTCCGTTTTCCTCTAGGAAATCCGTCGTCTAACGGAAAGCGGACGCAGAACGCCCCGTCAGCGTCCGCTTTCCGTTAGAAAGGATTCGAACGTCCGTTACGCGCAGTAGGCGCCAGGAGCAAGGCGGGCACCACGCGCCCAGTCGGCGGCGCGCATGGCCTTTTTACCCTGCGCCTTGACCTCGAGCAGTTCCAGCGGGTCGGACAGCGTGCCGATCCACACGTTCTTCTTGCCGGCAGCGATCACGCCGGGGGCCAGCTCCGCCGGCACATGCGGATGATCCATGTCGGCCGGCTGCGCGCGCAGCACGTGCAAGGTCGTCGGCTCAGCGCCGTCCGCATCATCGGCGTGCAGTTCGCACCATGCGCCCGGATTCGGCGTGCACGCGCGAATCTGGCAGTCAACGTCATGAACCGGCGCCTCGAACACGATATGCGCGCTATCGACCGTGATCTTCTCGGCCTTCGCGTACTCGCCCTCCTGCTGCGGCACGGCTGCCGCGCGGCCCGCCTCCACGGCCTCCATCGCACGCACCAGAACGTTCGAGCCGACCTGCGCCAGACGGTCGAGCAGTTCGCCGGCCGTCTCATGCTTGCCGATCTCGGTTTCCAGCTGGGAGACAACCGGACCTGCGTCCATGCCGCGCGTGATGCGGAACACGGTTACGCCGGTGGACTGGTCACCGGCCCATATGGCACGCTGCGCAGGTGCCGCCCCACGCCACTTGGGCAGCATGGAGAAGTGCAGGTTGTACCAGCCGAGCGGCAGCGCATCGAGCACGGATTCCTTGAGGATCTTGCCATAGGCGACGACCGCGGCGGCCTGCGCACCGGTGGCGATCAACTCGCTGATGAAGCAATCCTCGGACGGATCGGATTCGATTACCGGCAGGTCGAGTTCAAGCGCGGCCTGCTTGACCGGGCTGGGCGTGAGCTTGCGCCCACGGCCGGTCGGCGCGTCCGGGCGTGTCAGTACGGCCACGATCTCGACATGTTCGGTGTCGGCGGCCAGCGCGCGCAGCGACGGCACGGCCACGTCCGGCGTACCGGCAAACAGAATCTTCAGCATACGGATGTTCTCCTTGATTCCCGATCAGATAACAGCCGGCAGAGGCCGGCCAAGGGTGCGCAAACGAACGCACCGGCATACGATCTCATTGACGATTCAACGATGCTCCGGCAAAAACCCGGAGCAGCCGATCATGCGATTCCCGCAAACGATACGGTCACTGCACGCTCTGCACGCCAGGGATGTTCACACCCTGCGCGATGAGGATCTCACGCAGCTTGCGCGAATCGGAGAACCGGATGCCACGAATACCGGCCTCGTTCGCTCCGACGATGTTCATGGCCTTGTCGTCCACGAACACGCTGCCGGCCGCCTCGATGCCGAACCGACGAAGCGCCTCATCATAGATGTCGCGGTGCGGCTTGCGCAGCTTGACGAATCCCGACACGAGCTTGCCGTCGAGCCGCTGTAGGATCTTGCAGTTCTCCTCGGCGCAGTGGAACAGGTTCTTCTCCCAGTTCGACAATCCCCATACGCCGATTCCGGCCGCCTTCAGATCGTCCACCAGCACGCGCATGCCCGGCACGATGCCGGTCAGTGAATCCTCGAAGTTGTCGATGTAGTAGCGCAGGATGTCGGCCCACTGGTCGCCGTGATGCTCGCGCATCCACGCAATCGCGACTTCAGGCTCCTCGCCCCCGTCCATCATGTCGTTCGCGTCGTAGAATCCGGAAACGTCGTTGTCGAGGAAGCGGTCGATCGTCTCCTGATCATATCGGGCGATCAGTGCTGCGGACGGATCCCAGTAGATCAGCACGTTGCCGAAGTCGAAGATCACGTCGGTGATCGGCTTGCCCGCGGCCGATACGGCGTTGCCGTCCGCCATCAGCACGTCATGTTCCATGTCCGGTTCTCCCGGCCAACCCTTCATATGCTCCTCCGTTCCGTACGATACGCCACGGCTGTCTACGCTATCGTCCCATGCCGCGCCGACGATGCGCGACGTGTCAGATCAGATCCTTCGGGTCAAGCCGGAACCGCAGCTCCCCTGCCTCGCGTGTCGCCACATGCTTGGCGACGGCGTTGCGCAGCCGAATCGCCAATTCGGCGCGATGCGACTGCGAGACGCGCACCACCGCCTTGACCCGGTCCGCAGTGCTGGCCAGTTCCCGCTCGCTGATGGTCGCCGGTTGCGGTATCGGCACCGGCCCCAGCACCGCCGGCAGATCGTCCACCGACGACCAGTCTCCGGACAGCACGCCGATCGCGGACAACGTATTCATCACCGCATCCCGTCTGCCCCACACACAGGCGGCGGCATACGCCGGCGGCAGACCCGTCTCGACACGCTCCTCGACTTCCTTGGATGCCAACAGCGTGGTATTCCACAGCATCAGCGATCGCGCAATCACCGGATCGGTTTCGCCGATCAGCAGTCCTTGCCCGCCGCGCGACCGCGGAGCGCACAATGCCATCGATCGCATCCATGCGGCGAGCACGTCGCAGCGCGCATCCACGCCGGGCGCATACAGACTGTTCCACGCGTCGAGGATCGCGACCGCACGGTATTCGCCGGGAACGCCATCCGAGGATGCCACGCGCGGTTCGCATCCCGGAGTGGCGATGACGATCTGCGGCGTTCCGGCAACCGTTTCGACGACGCCCCGAGGCTGACTGCGCGACGAGACCACGATCGGCACGCCCCGGAACAGGCCGGCCAGTTCCTGCGATGTGCCGGCTGCGCCGACCCGCACGACACGCAACCGGTCATTGCCGCAGCTCGGGCATGTCCAGTTGACGACGGCGGCGCCGCACCATCGGCATCTCACGCCGGCCGACTGCCGCGTTGTGGACGCCATTCCGGAATGCGTGTTCCCGACCGTTGGCCGATCGGACGCGTGCCATTCGGCGACCCGTTCCAGAGGGCCGGTGCAACGTGGGCATCGTGCCTGACGATGGCAATGCCCGCAACTGAGCGACTCCGTGATGCCGTCGGCGGGGATCGACAACAGCACCGGCCCGGAAGACAATGCCGCAGACAGGATACGCACCGCGGTATGCGGCACGCGCGCGCCGATGCTCGGATCAGCGAGACGCGCCAGCTCGTCTCGGTTCAGCCATCGTATCCACGGACTGTGCTCTTTGACAACGGCCGGCAGAGGCCGAATCGGCGACGAGAATCCACTGACCGGGGTCTCCCTCACCACGCTCGGGTCGCCGTCGCCATTCGTCTCCCATTGGCTGATCGGACTGCGCACGTTCGCAATACTGACGAATACGCCGCCATGCGTCTTGGCCCGCAGACGCAGCACGCCACGGGCGTTCGGGTACGGCATGAACCCATCCATGTTCTGATAGGCGAGATCGTCAACGATCATGAACAATGCCGGCCCTTCGACCGGCGCGTACATGGCCGAACGCACGCCGATCACGCAGCGAACCTGTCCGCTCGATACCGCACGGTATGCGCGATACCGTTCGGCCGGAGGCAGAGCCCCCGCGTCAAGCACCACGAAATCGCCACGATATCCGCCATGCGCTGCTTGATCGGGTGCGAACCTGCGCAATCCACATGACGACAACGTTTGCTCAAGATCCCCGACCTCACGCGCGGTCGGCAGAACAACGACCGCCGATTTCCCGGCGAGCATCGTCTCAAGCATCATCCAAGCGACGTCACGGGTCCAACACAACGCCCCCGGCAACGCATCCACCACGAACGACGCGAACCCGCTGCCGGTCAATGCGGATCGCAAACGCTCCGCGCCATCGTAGGATTGCCGGAACCGCGCGAATCCGGTATCACGCGCCCGCTCCTGCGCTTCCGAGAATCGCGTACGTCCCTGCCATACGCCGGATTCGGCAAGCTGCTGTTCCTTGTCGATGCGGGCCACGCGCGCGGGAACCGCCAAACGCAGGATGTTCGCGCGGGTGCCGCCGTACGCGTCGGCGATCAGCGTAATGTCGCGGCGCATCGCGGCCGAAACAAGCGCAGACGGCGTAAGTACCCGTTCGAGATAGCGCAACGATGACGAGGGAGTCTCGCTGTGAGCCGCACGGTTCCAGATGATGCCGTCGAGCCGTTGCCCGCCGAATCGCACGCGTACCATTACGCCGGGCTGCGCGGCCTCGGATTGGCTTTCTTCAATGAGATAGTCAAACGTGCGTCCCAGATGCGTGGCCTGCACATCGAGCACGACCTGCGCGATCGGGCTCTCGACGGCGGGAATCTTCGCCTTCTGCGCATGCCGACGACGCTTGGGGTCTGCGAACCCGTCAAGCGTCAACTGTTCGGCATGCTCGGAAGTCATACCTCATTGTTTACCACAAGCAGTGCTTGCCGTCTGGTTACGCGGCGGATTGAATCGCGCCAATTCCATCGCATGACCAGACACACCCCACCGATACCGTGTCGGTATCACGCCTCACGCAGCGCCGCTCACGCCTTCCACCACGGGCGCAGCGGATACCACTTACCGTCCGGGTGCCCCACGCGATCCGGCTTGACCGCAAGGAACTGGTGCACCTGAATGCCGTCGAGCTCGAAGTTCAGCGCGCACGCGGCCATATACAGGCCCCACACCTTCGCCCGCTCGAATCCGACCTCGGCCACGGCCTCGTCCCAGTGCGCGGCGAGGTTGTGGTTCCAATGGTGCAGTGTGAGCGCATAGTGCTGACGCAGGTTCTCCTGATGCACCACGTTGAAGCCGGCATCGTGGATGCACGACTCGATGAATCCGGGCGCGCCGAGGTCGCCGTCGGGGAAGATGTATCGGTCGAGGAACTCGTCGGTGCCGGGCTTGCCGTTCGGCTTGTCGTGACTGATGGTGATCTGGTGGTTGAGCAGACGGCCGCAGGGCTTGAGAAGCTTGAACATCTCCTCGAAGTAGCTCTGGTAGTTCTTGACGCCCACGTGCTCCATCATGCCGATCGAGCAGATGCCATCGAAATCACGCTCAGGCACGTCGCGGTAGTCCATCACGCGCAGCTCAGCCAGATCCTCCAGTCCCTCGCGCTTGATCCACTCCTGCCCGTACTCGATCTGTTCCTTCGACAGCGACACGCCGAGCGCCTTGATGCCGCGCTTGGCGGCCTCGATCACGAGCGTGCCCCAGCCGCAGCCGATGTCGAGCAGCCGGTCGCCGGGCTTCAATCCCAACTTGTCGAGCACAAGACGGATCTTGTTGAGCTGCGCGTCCTCCAGGCTCGTGTCTTCGGTCGGGAACACAGCGCACGTGTACGTCATGGTCGGCCCGAGGAAGTTGCGGTAGAACTTGTTGGACAGGTCGTAGTGGAAGCTCACGGTTTCGCTGTCGGCCTTTTCGGTGTGCGGCAGCAGACCGGATTTGATGCGTGCGAATTTCGACGGGCCTTCGGTCTTCGGCACCGGCGGCTTGCGGTAGCCGTGGCTCAGGATCGCGCCGCCGACCTTGGCGATGCCAAGCGGCGAGAGCGGACGCACATATGGCGCGACCGCGAGCAGCTGTCGCAGCTGCGGATACGGATCGGCATAATCGATGCCCTTGATGTCGAAGTCGCCGAGCACGTACGCGCGCACCGCGCCGATCTCGTTGGGATGAGTGAGCAGTTGGTAGACCGCGTTCGGGTTGTTGACCTTGACGACCAGATCGGCCGTGTCCGGGCCGAACGTCGATCCGTCGAACGCCTCGACGCGCAGCAGCGGATTCGGCTGGATGAATTCACCGACCATCTCGCCGACGGTCATCGATTTGCCGTAACCCATGATTGTTTTCGCCTCTTTCATCAGTATTCGCAAACATCTTCGCGAGATATGCATTCATTACGTAGCCGCATGCATCGTGCTACGTATGTGTCCGTACTATGCGAAGCGCCCGCCGCGAACACACGTCACGGCAGGCGCCATAGTCTGTCATTCAATTATCGATTCGGCTGACCGGCGATTGCGCACGGATCGACAAATACCTGCGGGGAGCCGACAGCCGGAATCGTCACTCGGCGATCGCTGCCTTGAGTTCGTCGACCTTGTCGGTGCGCTCCCACGTGAAGTCCTTGTCCTCGCGGCCGAAGTGGCCGTAAGCGGCGGTCTTCGAGTAGATCGGACGCAGCAGGTCGAGTTCGTCGATGATCGCGGCCGGACGCAGATCGAACACCTTGCGCACCGCACGCTGGATCTGGTCGCGGGTCACGCCGCCGATCTCGGTGCCGTACGTCTCGACGTTCACGCTCACCGGGTCGGCCACGCCGATCGCGTACGCGACCTGCACCTCAACGCGATGCGCGAGCCCGGCGGCGACGATGTTCTTGGCGACCCAGCGTGCGGCGTAGGCGGCGGAACGGTCGACCTTGCTCGGGTCCTTGCCGCTGAACGCGCCGCCGCCGTGGTGGGCGGCGCCGCCGTACGTGTCGACGATGATCTTGCGGCCGGTGAGCCCCGAGTCCGCTGCCGGGCCGCCGAGCACGAACGAACCGGTCGGGTTGACGAGCACACGGTAGTCATCATGCTCGACCTTGTCGCCGAGGACCTCGTCAAGCACCGGCTTGATGACATGCTCGACGAGCTGCGCCTGCAGCCAGTCGTGCGTGGCCTCGGGATCGTGCTGCGTGGAGATCAGCACCGTGTCGAGACGCACGGCGTGATCGTTCTCGTCGTATTCGATGGTGACCTGCGTCTTGCCGTCCGGGCGAAGATGCGGCACCTCACCACTCTTGCGCACCTGCGCGAGACGGTAGGCGAGACGGTGCGCCAGATGGATCGGCAGCGGCATCATCACGTCGGTCTCGTCGGTCGCGTAACCGAACATCACGCCCTGATCGCCGGCGCCCTGCGCCTCGTAGCGTTCCTCGCGGGAGGCGGCCGTCTCCTGTTCGTGGCTCAGACGGGACACGCCCTGGTTAATCTCCGCGCTCTGGCCAGTGATCGAGACAAGCACGCCGCACGAATCGGCGTCAAGGCCGACCTCGCTGCTCGTGTAGCCGATGCGACGCACCACGTCACGCACCACATGCTGCACCTCACAGTAGCCTTCGCTGTTCACCTCGCCGAAGATCAGGAACTGGCCCACGCCGGCCACGGTCTCCACGGCGACGTGCGAGTGGATGTCCTGCCGCAGCAGATCGTCCAGAATCGCGTCCGAGATCTGATCGCAGATCTTGTCAGGATGCCCTTCGGTCACCGATTCGGCCGAAATCAAACGACGTTCCATACGCGCACCTTCTTCATGCCGCACCGTTCCCCATTCGTACCCGCCTGCGGCCACGGCGAATCGAATCCGATGGCTTGCCATACGTGTACGCAACGGAGAACGCGCGCCCAGTCACACCTCGACCAGCATCATCCGCCACGCGCGTCGTTGCTGTGCCATTAGCTCAACATAATACGCCCCACCGGTACTCTTTCGTGGAGATTGTTTCTCGCACGACGTACCGATGGGGCGTATACGGTATAATTTTGCGTCTTCTGTCTAGCGGCGACTGGACTGCTGCGTCGCCACATTCGCGGGGACGCCAGCGATCAGTTGCCTTCGCTCAGATCGTCCTCGCCGAGCGTCTCCTCAAGCAGACCCTCGTTGATCTCGCGGAACGCGATGGACAGCGGCTTCTCCTGGTTCTGGTATTCGACCAGCGGGCCGACGTTCTGCAGCAGGCCCTCGTTGAGCTGCGTGAAGTAGGAGTTGATCTGACGGGCTCGCTTGGCCGCGAAGATCGCCAGAGCGTACTTGGAATCAGCATGCTCCATCAGATCGTCGATCGGCGGATTCGCAAGTCCCTGCGGGTGAGGATCGGTGCCAAAAGCCATGATGTTGTTCTCCGAATCATCGATTGTTAGCGTACAGCTATTCCAACCTATTAAAGATACCCCGACCCCTCGTCTTTGCCATGCGGTTCGCGACCGGCGATATACCGTCCACGACCATTCCGCGCGACAATTACGCTCGAATTCATCTTCTCGCCGCCAGCCGCATCGTTCGTCGTGCTACGCTCGGCATAACGGTTGCGGCAACGATGCCGTACCTCTACAGAACGGAGGTCCAATGACGGACGAAACGGTATTCGATCAATATCCTCTTGACCAGTGGAAGGATCCCGACCACCGCATCATGAGTCGATTCTCACTGGCCGGCAAAAAGGGCTTCGTAACCGGTGGCGCAGGTGGTCTGGGACGCAATACGGCAGCAGCTTGGGCCGAGGCCGGCGCCGACGTGGCGATCGTTGATCTTCCGCGTACGAAAGACACGTTGGAGCCACTCGTCGCCGAGCTGTCCGATCGGTATGATGTGAACGTCGTACCACTGTATTGCGATGTGTCCGATCGAGAGCAGGTCGCTGCGCTGAAGCAGAGCCTGATCGACTCGCTGGGAACAGTGGATATCGCGTTCATCAACGCCGGCGTGAACGTGCCCGGCGACGACGCGGACGAACCGTACGAAGTATGGAAGAAAACGATCGACATCAATCTGACCGGCGCGTACATGACCGCGCAGATCGCGCAGCAGATCATGCGTGAACACGGTCATGGCGGCTCACTGATTTTCACGTCGTCGTTATCCGGACATAACGCGAACTACATCGGAGGCGGACCGTCGCCGGTCGCCGCATATGGTGCAACGAAGGCCGGCATCTACGAATACGCGCGATATCTGGCGGCCGCACTGGCGCCGTACGGGATCCGGTCGAATGCGGTGTCGCCTGGTTACGTTTGGTCGGGGATTTTTGAGGGCCGGATTACACCGGAAGGACATGATCTCATGATTGCGCCGGTGCCGATGCACCGATTCGGCACGAACGAAGAGATCGCCTCGACCGTGCTATTCCTTGCCAGTGACGCATCGTCGTACATCACGGGTACCAACATCCAAGTGGACGGCGGCTATTCAGTGTACTGATCCTTCTCCTCATACGTAGAAGAGCCCCGAACCATCGTGGTTCGGGGCTCTTTTACGGGTTTGCTGTAGATATGAATCGAGGCTTTTCGGGAGTTGTACTCGACCGAAAAGCCTCGATGTTCACGTGTAAATGCGGCGGCGTGCTACTCTCCCACACCCTGTCGAGTGCAGTACCATCGCCGTGCCAGGCCTTAGCTTCCGGGTTCGGAATGGGACCGGGCGTCTCACCTGGGCCATGACCGCCGCAAA
>NZ_JAHBBG010000012.1 GCF_019331715.1 Bifidobacterium simiiventris | reverse complement strand
CTCCCGCACAACCCGCCCCGCAGGCCCCCGCGACCGATCCGTGGTCGTCGGATGCCTCCGCGAGCGGCGGATTCTCGACGTTCGGCGGCAGCACCGATTTCGGTGGCAGCTCCGACGAGCCGGAATTCTGATTCCGCCTGCGATCGCACCGCACCACCGGGCGCTACTCACGAAGCGCATCAAACCTAACGTTTTAAGGAGAACATCATGTCACGCAAGAGGCCGCAACCGCCGGTCAAGCCGTTCAAGAAGAAGCCGAACCCGCTGAAGGCTGCCAAGATCACCACGATCGACTACAAGGACGTTGCGCTGCTGCGCAAGTTCATCTCCGATCGCGGCAAGATCCGTTCCCGTCGTATCACCGGCGTGACCGTGCAGGAGCAGCGCGAGATCTCGAAGGCGATCAAGAACGCCCGCGAGATGGCTCTGCTGCCGTACGCCACTTCCGGCCGCTGATTTGAGGAGGTAAAGGAACATGGCTGATACCAAGGTTATCCTCACTGCAACCGTTGCCAACCTCGGTCACTCCGGTGACGTCGTCGAGGTCAAGTCCGGCTACGCCCGCAACTACCTGTTCCCGCAGGGCCTCGCCTTCGCGTGGACCAAGGGCGCTGCCGCTCAGGTCGAGGCGATGAAGCGCGCCCGCCTGGCCAAGGCCGTCGCCACCCGTGAAGAGGCCGTCGCCGCCAAGGAGCTCATCGAGGGCACCACCGTCGAGATCGCCGCCAAGGTTTCCGAGTCCGGCAAGCTCTTCGGTGGCATCTCCGCCGACAAGATCGCGATCGCCCTGTCCGACAAGGCCGCCGTCAACCCGAAGAACATCGAGGTTGAGCCGATCAAGACCACCGGCGACTTCCCGGCCAAGGTTGCCCTGCACCCGGAGATCACCGCGTCCTTCTTCGTGAAGGTCGTCGCCGAGTGACCCGTTCCGGCGGGCTTGTCTCGCCGGGACTTCCAGACTGACAGATCAATAACAGTCTGAGCTTAAGCATCAGCCCGTGCCCCGTGGATTTCCGCGGGGCACGGGCTTTTTCTATGCCCGGCCGGTCATCGTGCGGACGGCAACAGTCCGATCGTGAACGAGAACTGCTCCGCGTCGAGCCGGTACTGCTCGGCCAAAGCTGGGCCGCAGCTGTTCGATCCGATGCCGGACTGCGCGTAGTCCACGTTCACCACGGTCGAATCCGCCTGTTCCAGTTCGCTGTTGTGTGTCTTGCGCGTCAGTTCCTCGGCGGTGTACGGCAGCGCCTGGAAGTCGAACGTCTGCTCGCCGAAGAACGTGAGCGTCACGCCGTCGCCAGCCACGGACGCCCAGTCGCAGTCGTGGTGGTTGCCGTTCTCCTGCGGCTTGATGTACGGTTCGAACAGCGAGGCCGGCGTGCCGGAGAACACGCCGTGCCAGCTGGCGCGGCGCTTGTCGACGTAGCTTTCCACCGGACCGAGGCCGCAGTACGTCACGTCGTGCATCGATTTGGGTACGAACAGGCGCAGGCCGAAGCGCGGCATGAACGGGAATGCGGTGTCGCGTGTCACGTCCATCGTCAGTTCGACCGCACCGTTGACGTGGATCGTCCACGTCGCGTCGATGTCGGCGATGCGCTGGATGATCGGCGCGACCAGACCGAGTCGCGCGTGAATCGTCACGTCGCCGGCGACGGACACCGCATCGACGTCAGGCGCCGCGGCGCTGCGATCGTTCGCGTCGCCAAACGATGCCACGAATTCCGGCTCGCCTTCGGACTGCGCGGCGACGTCGGGCGCGACCATATCCATGTCGGACACCGAATCCGCATCATTCTGCGGCGAGATCACGTCATCCTCGTCGACCAGCACACCGACCTCGTATGCGCGAACATACGCGCGATCGTACTGCGCACGTTCCCATTCGTGGCGAATGTTGCGATCGTTGTCGGTGGGTGCACGCCAGATGCTGACCTCCATCGGACGGTCAAGCAACGAACGGTTCGCGAACGTCATCGACGAGAACAGACCGGTGCGCTTGTCGAGTTCGTACCGGAAGTCCGGCGATTCGATGGTGATCGTGCGGGACGTATCGGACACGGTAAGCAGCGGCGGGATGACGGTGCCGGCCGCGTAGGCCGGGCGGCACTCCCCCAGTTCGTCCGCGCCGGACGGCGCCGCCTTGGCACATGCGCAGCCGCCGCACGCGCACTGTTCGGATTCGCAGTCGCCTGCGCAGCCGTCGGAATCCTCACCGGAATCCTCGCCAAGTTCCTCGTCAGATTCCTCACCAACGACCTCATCCTCGGCGACCTCATCCTCGCGCACCGCCTCCAGCAGCGCAACGACGGTCTGGTTGCGCGGATCGGCAGTCGGCACCGCGATCTCGTCGAATCCGAGCGGGAAACCGGCGAGCAGCACGCCGTCGTCGGTCAGACGATACGTGCGCACGAGCAGCGTCACCTTGCCGGCCGACTCGCCCAGCTTGGCGATCGCGTCACGGATCGCGGTCGGCAGCTCCACCGTCGTCTCGCCGTGCGGCTCGATCGAGGGCATCGCGGGCGCGTAGCTGCCGGGATGCTCCACGCGGAACGCGTCGCCGGCGGCCGCATCCTCCTCCCACACGGCGTTCACGGTCGGCCGTCCGTCGACCACGAGCGTGAAGTCGAGGAACAGGCCGGCGTCGGCGGTGTTGAGGAAGTCGTAGTAGTTGTGCAGCGTGACCGTGCCCGCGGCCGGGTCGAAGCCGGCGACGCGCACCGGCCGGTACACGTTCTTGAACTCGAGCAGGCCGGTGTGCGGCGTGCGGTCGGGGTAGACGAGGCCATCCATGCAGAAGTTGCCGTCGTGTGGGTATTCGCCAGAGTCACCGCCGTACGCGTACTCGCGCTTGCCGGCCGCATTCGTGCCGCGGTCGATCGCATGGTCGCACCATTCCCAGATGCAGCCGCCGACCAAGCCGTCGTAGCGCTGGATGCGGTCGAAGTAGTCCTCAAGATCGCCCGGACCGTTGCCCATCGCATGGCAGAACTCGCACATGAAGTACGGCTTGACACCGTTGTCACCATCGTCGCCACCGAACGTGCCGTCGTGCTTGCCGTCCGGCGTGCGCGGGCCTTCCTCGGAGAAGTACTGGTCAATGTCCGAGATCGGCGGATACATGCGGCTGTGGATGTCGAGATGGCTGAAATCGTACTCGCGATCGGCCGTCACATAGCGCGCGGACTCGTAGTGCGTGAGCCGGCTCGGATCGAACGCCTGCGTCCACGCGAGCGCGGCCTCAAACGTGCAACCGTATGCACATTCGTTGCCCATCGACCAGAAGATGATGCTCGGACGGTTCTTGTCACGCTCGACGCAGCGCTGCACGCGATCCACGGTGGGCGCGGTGAACGCCGGGTTGTCCGCGATCATGCGCGGCCAGCGGGCGGCCTGCGCGTCCCAGTCGTTGTCCTCGGCGATCGCGACGTCGGTGCCGTGGCTTTCGTCGTCGGCCTCGCCGATCACGTAGAAGCCGAGCCGGTCGTACAGGTCGTAGAAGTGCGGCGCGTTCGGGTAGTGGCTGGTGCGGATTGCGTTGACGTTGTGCTCCTTCATCAACGTCAGGTCGCGTATCATCTGCGCCTCGCTGATGGTGTAGCCGGTGACGGGATCGGAATCGTGGCGGTTGACGCCGTGGATCTTGATCGGCTTGCCGTTGACCTTGACGACGTTGCCATCGACGCTGATCTCGCGGATGCCGACGTGATCGGTGATCGTCTCGTTCGCCGTGGTGTAGACGACGGTGTACAGGTACGGGGTCTCGGCCGTCCACAGCTTGGGGTCGTCGACGACGAGCCGCGCGTGCGCGGTCGGCAGGAACGCGCTGTCGCCGGCGGCGGTGTCCGTGTCGATGATCATCGGCGATGCGGTGCCGGTTTCGATCGCGATGTGCAGCGCGGATTCCGCATCGGACGGCTCGGATTCGTCCGCGATCTCGTCGATGGACTCGACGGCACCTTCCTCAAGGTCGTCCGCCGCATCGTCGCCATCGTTCGCAGTCGTGCCAGCGTTCGCAAGATCGATCGGCTCGGACTGCGTTTCGGCAACCAACTCGCCGTCCGCATCGAACAACTGCACGGTCACCGGAACGTCCACATTGTCGTAGAACGCGAAGTCGACGTCCACGGTCGCGTGATCGACCGGCGACGCGTCGTATTCGGCATCGGTCAGGTCGTCCAGCTTGTCAGGATCGACGTTGCGCCAGATCGACGTGTGCGCGAAGTAGTCGCGGATCGCGTCTTCCGGACGGTCGAGCAGGTAGACGTCGCGGAAGATACCGGACATGCGAAACTTATCCTGATCCTCCTGATAGCTGCCGTCGCACCACTTGAGCACGAGCACGGCGAGCATGTTCATGCCGTCGACGAGCGCGTCGGTCACGTCGAACTCGCTCGTGGAGTGCGAGACCTGCGAGTAGCCGATGAACGTGCCGTTGAGCCACACGTAGAAGCACGAGTCCACGCCCTCGAAGTTGAGGAAGGTGCGCGGCGCGTCGGGGTTCGGCGTATGGTCGAACTCGTGGATGTAGACGCCGCACGGGTTGTCGTGCGGGACGAACGGCGGGTCGAGCGGGAACGGATAGTTGACGTTCGTGTACTGGTGGCCGTCGAAGCCGTGGTTCTGCCACACGCTCGGCACCGGGATCGCGGTGAAGCCGGCGGCTTCGCGACCGTGACTGACGGCCGCGCGGTGCTCCCAAACCTCGGCGTCGGCATCGGTGCCGACCCCGTCGAATCCGTCGTCGAAGAACGCCGGCAGACCGGCCGCGTGGGCGCTGCGCACGTCGTCGTCCAGGTCGTAGATGCTGGCGTAGTACTTGAAATCCCAGTCGCCGTTGAGCAGCGTGAACCGGTCGGAGTCCGCGCGCCGCTCGCCGACCGTGTCCATGCGGTGCGAGGCGGGGATGTAGTAGGCACGGTTCGGCTCGGTGCCGACGTGCGAGGTGTCGAGGTTTTCGTAATACCGTGGGATGAACATGGGTTCGGCGCTCCTTCGGGCTGGTTGGCCGGTATCGATGATAACGCTACCATTACGACCGTATGAGACTCGTGCGAATGGAGACACGCGAGCATGTGTCTCCGAATATACAGAAGCCGCCGCTTCCGAAGAGACGGAAACGGCGGCTATCAAGGACTAACGGCGTTGTCCCTGCCGAGTTGTCACTGCACCTGGGCGCGGGCGATCTTGCCGGTGAAGGAGTTGGCCTCGTCGGCGTCCTTCACGCCGTCCTTGTTCCAAGAGAACATGGCGCGCAGCTTCGGGCCGACGGTCTCGATGCGCTCGTTGGAGTACTTCTCCTGCAGCTCCTTGAAGTGCGGGGCGCCGGCATCCTGGTCGTCGATGAACTCCTTGGCGAAGGAGCCGTCCTGGATGCGCTTGAGGTGGTACTCCATGCGCTTGCGGCAGTCCTCGTTGATGACGGTGTTGGTGTAATCGCCGTACTGGGCGGTGTCGGAGCAGGACCAACGGGCCTTGTTCAGACCACCCTCGTTCATCAGGTCGACGAGCATCTTCAGCTCGTGGCAGACCTCGAAGTAGGCGATCTCCGGCTGGTAGCCGGCGTCGGTGAGAACCTCAAAGCCCATCTCGACGAGCTTGTTCACGCCGCCCATGAGGACGTTCTGCTCACCGAAGAGATCGGTCTCGGTCTCCTCCTTGAAGGTGGTCTTGATGGCGCCGGCGCGCAGGGCGCCCAGAGCCTTCGCGTAGGCCAGGGTCAGCGCCCAGCCGTCGCCGCGCGGATCCTGCTCGACGGCCACGACGACCGGGACGCCACGGCCGGCGGCGTACTCACGACGAACGATGTGGCCCGGGCCCTTCGGCGCGACCATGAAGACCGGGTGATCCTCGGTCGGCTTGATGTAGCCGTAGTGGATGTTGAAACCGTGAGCGAACGCGACGGCCGCGCCCGGCTTGATGTTGGGCTCGATGTCATTGGCCCAGATCGTGCGCTGGTACTGGTCGGGGGCGAGGATCATGATGACGTCGGCCTCGGCGGCAGCTTCCGGAACGGACTTCACTTCGAGGCCCTGCTCCTTGGCGAACTCGACCGACTTGGAGGTCGGGCGCAGGCCGACGACCACGTCGACGCCGGAATCGCGCAGGTTCAGCGCGTGGGCGTGACCCTGGGAGCCGTAGCCGATGATGGCGACCTTCTTGCCGTCGAGCACGGACAGATCGGCGTCGTTGTCATACCAGATTTGTGCAGCCATGTAAGTACTCCTTGTACTTGCGTGCCGCCTCGCACGGGGACGTGGCGCGGCACACGGTGTTGTGTGGTTGCGCATTATGTGTTGTGTACACCATTCTGCGCGTTTGGGTGTCCGGGCGTCTGGCCCGGACGATCTCAAGCGTGAGGATTTTGTCCTCGGAACTGCTCCCCATCCTACCGATAACCGCATCGCCATCCGGTCATCGTCCACAACGTGAGCCACGTCACGTTCCAAACGTGGACATCCGACCGTCTCGTCATCATCGACGTCACGACTGCAATATAACCGTCACTATGTTCGAGTGATCGGTACAGCAACTCGTACATAGTGACGGTCCCGCACCCCGAAACGTCACTATGTACGCGGCGACATCGTAATCACTCGAACATAGTGACGGTTTGCAACGATGAGCGCCGAACGTCAAACGCAAACAGCCGCCGCTCCCGAACGAACGGGAGTCGACGGCTGCTATGTGAGTCGCTGATTATCGACTACTTGTGCCTAGCGGCAGGAAGTCACTGAACCTGGGTACGAGCGATCTTGCCGTTGAAGGACTCGGCCTCGTCCTGATCCTTGGCCGGGCCGTTGTTCCAAGAGAACATGGCGCGCAGCTTCGGGCCGACGGTCTCGAGGTGCGGGTGCGAGTACTCCTCCTGCAGCTTCTTGAACTTCGGAGCGCCGGCGGCCTGATCATCCATGAACTCCTTGGCGAAGGAGCCGTCCTGAATGCGCTTGAGCTGGTACTCCATGCGCTTCTTGGTCTCCTCGGTGATGACCGTGGAGGTGTAGTCGCCGTACTGGGCGGTGTCGGAGCAGGACCAACGGGCCTTGTTCAGACCACCCTCGTTGGCGAGGTCGACCAGCATCTTCAGCTCGTGGAACACCTCGAAGTAGGCGATCTCCGGCTGGTAGCCGGCCTCGGTCAGCACGTCGAAGCCCATGTCGCACAGGTGGTTGATGCCGCCCATCAGCACGTCCTGCTCACCGAACAGATCGGTCTCAGTCTCCTCGGTGAAGGTCGTCTTGATAGCGCCTGCACGCAGCGCGCCCAGAGCCTTGGCGTAAGCCAGGCACAGCGGCCAGGTCTTGCCATCCGGGTCCTGCTCGACGGCCACGACGACCGGGACGCCACGACCAGCGGCGTACTCACGACGAACGATATGGCCCGGGCCCTTCGGGGCAACCATGAAGACCGGGTGATCCTCGGACGGCTTGATGTAGCCGTAGTGGATGTTGAAACCATGAGCGAACGCCAGCGCGGCACCCGGCTTCAGGTTCGGCTCGACGTCCTCCTTGTAGACCTTGGCCTGGTACTGGTCAGGCAGCAGGATCATCACGACGTCGGCCTCGGCGACCGCTTCCGGCACCGGCTTGACCTCGAGGCCCTGCTCCTTGGCGAACTCCACGGACTTGGAGGTAGGACGCAGGCCGACGACCACGTCGACACCCGAGTCACGCAGGTTCAGCGCGTGGGCGTGGCCCTGCGAGCCGTAACCGAGGATGGCGACCTTCTTGCCATCGAACACGGAGAGATCGGCGTCCTTTTCGTACCAGATAGTTGCTGCCATGATAGGCACTCCTTTATGTTGCTTGTGGGCGTTGGTAAGGCGCCCGACAATCGGTGAGATTGGTAGGGCTTTCGACGTTGGGATTGTGTCCCGTAGGGGAAAGTCATCGTCTCCTGCCGCACTGTTCTAGTCCGGTAGGGGTTGGCGTGAATGGTCACGTCCAAATATTGAATGATTGGTTTGAGTGGTAACTTTTGCGTAGATTGAGGAGGCGGCGATGATACGGAACCTCGGCTCCCTCGACCGAGGGAGCCGAGGCTCGCTTCGCTCGCTTTTTACTTGGTAAAATCGACGTTCTTGGTTTCCTTGCAGGACAGCACCGCGACGAGGCAGCAGACAGCCATCACGCCGAGATACAGACCCACGGAGTGCACGCCCCAGTGGGCGCTCAGCCACGTGGCGATGGTCGGCACGAACGCCGCGCCGACGATCGCGGCGAGGTTGTAGCCGATGCCGGAGCCGGAGTAGCGCACGTTCGCGTCGAACAGTTCCGGCAGGAACGCGCCGATCGGCCCGAACGCGGTGCCCATCAGCGCAAAGCCGACGCACAGGAACACCATGTTGGCGAGGAAGTTGCGCTGACCGACGACCTGGCCGTTGAGCAGGAACGGGAACAGCAGCGCGAACACGACGAGCAGCACCGACGAGGTCACGATCACGCGACGACGGCCGAACTTGTCGGCGTTCACGCATGAGATCACGATGAACGCGGCGAACACGCAGATCGCGATCATGAGCATGAGCAGGTACTCCTGATTGGTGAATCCGAGATCACCGCCGCCCTCGGCACCGGTCTTCGTACCCCACGCAAGCGACCACGTGGCGAGCGTGTAGAACAGCGTGTACGTGACGGCCACGAGGAACGTCGCCTGCAGCACCTGCTTCCACGATTTACGGAACACCTCCACGACCGGGGCCTTGACGACCTGCTGCTTCTCCTGGGCCATGCGGAAGATCGGCGTCTCCTCCATCTGCACGCGCACAACGAGTCCGACGACCACGAGCACCGCGCTCAGCAGGAACGGCACACGCCAGCCCCATGCGAGCATCGCATCGGAATCGTTGAACGACTCGAGCACGAAGTACGTGCCGTTCGACAGGAAGAATCCGATCGGCGCACCCAGCTCCGGGAACGAGCCGTACAGCGCGCGCTTGTCTTCCGGCGCGTTCTCGGTGGCGACGAGCGCCGCGCCCGACCATTCGCCGCCGAGGCCGACGCCCTGCACGAATCGCAGCAGGCACAGCATCGCGACCGCACCCACGCCGGCCGTCTTGTACGTCGGCAGGCAGCCGATCAGGAACGTGCCGACGCCCATCGTCATCAAGGACACCACCAGCGTGGCCTTGCGGCCGAGTCGGTCGCCGAAGTGGCCGAAGACGAGCGAGCCGAGCGGGCGGGCGATGAACGCGATCGCGAACGTGAGGAAGCTCGCCAGCATGGCGACGGTCGGGTTGGTCTTGTCGGAGAAGAAGATGTGAGGGAAGTAGTTCGCCGCGGCGGTGCCGTAGGCGTAGAAGTCGTAGAATTCGATGGCCGTGCCGACCATCGAGGCTGCGATGACGGTTTTGACCGAGTCGCGTGCGGCGGATTTCAGCTTGCCGGCCACGGCGTTGCCCGTCGTGGATTCCACTGCTGGCATGTGATGCTCCTGTAGTCTGTGTGTTGTTCGTTACGTCGTATGTGATTGCGTTCGCTTGCTGCTTGTGATTTGACCGGTGACCTTGTGGGGCGTATCAAAAAAGCCCCGCCGTTCAGGCAGGGCTTATTGCAAAGATCGCGACTTCTCGCTTGCGCCCTGCCTTCGTTGGCGGGGCTTCAAGCTGTATGCCGAATCAGTCCGCCAACGAAGACGGAATAATAATTCGTGCGGACAGCAGAGCGTTGCTATTGGACTCAACGGTCATTGCAGTGTATCCAGTCATCGCGGCGAACCTCCTTTCGGTATCGAACGAAACCACCGAGCTGTGTGCTCGACTGGTTCCACACGATAGGAGCGGCCGCCGCGACGAACCAGCGCATGTTCACTATGTGACCAGGTCTCACGCGGCCTTGGGCGTGAGCGCGGCGGCAGCGAGCACAGCGACGATCGCAACCACCAGCAGCGCGACGTAACCGGCCGACATCACGGCGAGCACGCCAAGGCAGCACGCGATCACCGTGCCGTACGTGTTCGCCACGTTGAGCACGGCGAGATAGCGCGCGTTGTCGCGCGGATCGGGGATCGACTCGGCGACGATATCCTGGTTGAACACGTCGTACAGACCGAACGAGAACCCGGTCAGCAGACCGTACACGAACAGTCCCACGTTGATGACCGCCGGTGCCAGCAGAATGCCCAGTACGAGCGGGAGCACGATCGCCGCCGCGTACACCGCGCACGCCACGATCACGACGACGCGCGTGTCCACGTTCTTCCCCTCGCACCACTCGCTGAGTCGCTCGGACCAAGCGGCCGCGACCGCCGCGCCGACGAACGCGCCGACCGCGATCATCATCATCGCAATGCACACCGGCAGGATCGCCGGCGTGGACGTCGCGGCCGAACGCGCATCCATCAGCCAAGCGGCGAGCACGTAGTGCCGCACGATCATCCACTGGAACACGGTCATCAGGCCGACGCCGGTCATCATGCAGATGCGGGCGAAGTACGCGCGGCGGAACGCGGCGTTCTCGTCGCCGGCCGGCAGCTTGAACATCGCGGCGAGCGCCGGACGGGAGTTGAACTTGACGGACGCGATCGACTCGCTCGAGCCTTCCTTCGGCCACACGAGCAGCGTCACGGCGGCGCACAGGATGAACGTGAGCGAGGTCAGACCGAACGGCAGCTCGCCGTCGAGCGCGAGACCGCCCGCGCCGAGCGCAACGCCGACCATCTGGCCGACCATGAGGCCGACGCCACGCCAGCGCATCGCATGTTCGCGGAACTTGTCGGGCAGTCGTTCGCCGAATGCGGCGGCGAGCGGCGCGGCGAGCATGGCGTAGGTGATCTGCAGCAGCAGCCAGAAGAACAGCAGGGCGCCGGCGGAACCGAGCGCGCCGAGCGGCAGCACGAACAGGGCGCTGAGCAGGCCTCCGGCGATGATCCATGGGGTGCGGCGGCCGATCGCGGTACGCGTGTGGTCGGAGTGGACGCCGATGACCACGTTGGCCAGCAGACCGACGATCGAGCCGAGGGCGACGATCAGAGCGAGCCATGGCAGCGGGGCGATGCCGGCGATGTGGGCGGATTCCACAGCCGCAGCACCGGTCGCGGCACGGTGGCCAAACGGGCTGCCGTACAGACGGTCGATGAGGGCCGGCAGGGCAACCACGTTGAGCATCGCCCACGGCAGGGTGCGCAGCAGCGCGGCGAGCGTAAAGGCGGCGGTGAGACGGTGGACCGCCGGCTTGCTCGGCTTGGTGCCATCGGCGGCGACCATCGGGTCGCGCATGTCGAGGAAGGCGGACGACGCGTCAGCGATCGGCGTGGGCGCGACAGCGGTTGCGACGGCGGGCGAGCCGGCGGTGGACATGCGCACGGCCTGCGTCTCGGCGTGGGCGGCGGAGTCGTCGGGCTTTTCGCGTTCGATGCGGACGGCGAGACGCGCGATGGCCTTCTTGTCTTCGGGGGTGAGCGCCTTGTCGAGGTCCGGGCGGTCGTCGATGCCGGGGCGGATGTAGATCTGGCCGGGCAGCGGCTTGGGCTGCGGCGGGGTCTGCGGTTCTTGCGGCGGTTGCGGCGTCTGGCTTGCGGATTGCGGATTGGACTGACTGTCGGTCATGGTTCGGCCACCTCTCCCTGTATCTACGTGATTCTCTCTACGCAGATATGGTAATGGTCAGCGGATACAGCATGATCGGAACCGATCGGTTCGACCTTCCCCACCGGATCGTCCGAATCCGACCAAGTATGCGAAAAAGTGGGTGTTCACCTACCACGGAAGCCGTAATTCGGCCTTTTCGCGGTAGGCAAACACCCACTTACTGGATGGATGAGAGGAAAGGAAGGATCGACGGACTACTTCACGTTCTTGATGCGCATGATGAGCCAGGCGGCGATCAGCACGATCACGATCGCGACGATGAACACCACCGAGTACGCGGCCGGCGGGGTCTGGGTCACGCCGAGCACGGACTTGACGATCACGACGATGAGCGAGGTCATCGCGGTGCCGATCACGGTGGACAGCGTGTTGGCGAGGTTCAGGATGCCCAGATCCTTGCCGGCCTCCTCCGGGTTCGGCAGTACGGACACGTTGAGCGCCTGGTCGATCGCGTTGTAGGTGCCGTAGCCGAGACCGGCGATGCCCGCGAACAGGTACATGCCCATTTCGGAGCGGAACAGCAACGGCATGAGCGCACCGAGGGCGAACAGGCAGCTGGCGAGCGCGACCGGCAGCTTGCGCATGCCGAGCTTGTCGGTAAGCGGGCCGGCGAACACGGCGGAGACCAGCGAGACGACGAGCGTGATGAGAGACATCGTGACGATGACGGACGCGGCCTTGTTCTTGGAGTCGGGGTCGCCGGCGAAGACGTAGTCCTGCGCGATGAACAGCTGGTAGGTGTTGATCATCCAGTAGCCGCCCATCATCAGGGTGCGGCCGGCGAGCGCGTAGTAGAAGTCCGGCGCGTTCTTCGGCGGACGGAAGCTGAGCAGCACGGACTTGGCGGTGACGGCCTCGCGGGCCTCGTCCTGATTCGCCTTCTCACGTGGCTAGATGATCACGACGACGATGCCGCACAGGCCGAAGATGACCAGGCCCATCATCCAGCCGGTGAAGATGCCGGCGTCGCCGTTCCTGAGCAGCTGCGCACCGACGAACGAACCGATGGTCTGTCCGGCCACGATGCCGGCACCGTAGAATCCGGCGACGGCGCCGCGGTACTGGTCGGGCACGCGATCGGACATAGTGGCGACGTACGGGGCGAGCATCATGTTGTAGCCGAGCTGGGCAAGGCTCCACAGCAGGATGATCAGGACATGCGTATGGACGAATGCGATCGCGCCGATCGACAGGCCGGTCACGATGCCGCCGGCGATGATCCACGGCGTGCGCTTGCCGAAGCGCGAGCGGGTCAGGTCGGAGAACGTGCCGAAGACGATGTTCGCCAGCAGGGCGACGAACGAGCCGATGCCGTTGATGAGGCCGAGCATCGGTTCCTTGGTGGCCGGATCGATGCCTTCGAGCACGGCCGGCAGGATGATGGAGCTCAGCGCGACCCACGGGATGGCGCAGGCGACCGCGGAGACGGTGAAGCCGACGCCGAGACGGACGACTTCTGCTTTGGTTGGACGGTGACCGTCGGCGGATACCGCCGGATCGTGCACGACTGCTGTGCTCGCCATAATTATCCCCTTTTTGATAACTACGTTGATAACTGCGTTGTTTGCGATTGTCTGGGGTTTGGTTGGGAGTCACATCACGTCGCTCGCCGTCCTCGCCGCACGGCTTATATTGTATCGAACCGGTTCGACTCGGTCAAACTCGAACAGGTTCGACACGCCGCCGCTTCTTCCCGGACACCTTCCCGCGCATTCCTACCTGTAACGCCCCTCCGCTCCCGGGCTTACGGCCGTTCCAGCCCCCGCAAACGGCCGTAAGCCCGGGGCCGGAAACCAACACACCCTCCGGGCATACACCCCGCCCGGGCTTACAGTCCACTCAGGCATACACTCCTCCCGGGCTTACGGCCGGTTTCCACGTCACAACCGGCCGTAAGCCCGGGGAACCGAACCGGAAACCACACACCTTCCCGGGCTTACGGCCATTTCCCGCACCGCAAACGGCCGTATGCCCGGGACGCAGCCCAGAATCCGCACACCCTTCCGGGCATACGGCCGGTTTACACCCCGGAACCGGCCGTAAGCCCGGGAGGAAAACGGTCAGCGCGTGGTATCGCCGATGTGCAGGCTCAGCGGGATCAGATCGGACGTAGCGCCGACCATGCCGGCAGCATCAGCCGCCCCATCGCCGCTTTCCTGCTCGATCAGACCGATCATGCGGTCGGCGACGGCCGTAGCGATCGCATCGAAATCCTGACGCACCGCAGTCAGCCGGATGCCCGCAGCACCGGCCATATACGTACCGTCGTACGCGATGATCTGCACGTCGTCCGGCACGCGAAGACCGCAACGCAACGCGGCCTGCACCGCATACGCCGCGCCCAGATCCGAACTGACGATCGCGTCCACCGCGCCTTCGCCGCGGGCACGGCCCCTCTCCCGATCACCATCGCCGGACTCGCCGGCAGCCGTGTCGTCCCGCGCGTCGTCGGTCATCGCAAACCAGTCGACCACATGCCACGCGGCCACCGCATACCCCTCGAAATCACTGACTTCACCGACCTCCACGTAGTCGCAGCGCACGCTGGCCGCGGTCAGCTCGCGCTCCAGCGTCAGGTAGTACCGGACAGTCGGGAAGGTCGTGTCCCGCACGCCGTCCCCCACGGTGTCCGCACCGCCCGCCGCGAGATCGTGGAACTGCGAGCGCGGCCCGCCAATCATCACGACGTGCTTCGCGCCGGATCGGATGAGCTGTTCGGCGATCATGCGCCCGCCCTGCTCGTGGTCCGAGCCGACCGCCGGGATGCCCGGGCCGAGGTACCGGTCGAACGCGACGACCGGTCGGCCGATCGACGTCCAGTAGTCGGACGGATGCGCGGTATGCGAGGCCATGACCAGACCGTCCATCATGTGCCTGCGCAGCATGTCGACGTATTCGGACTCGCCCTTGTCGGAGTCGGAGGTCGAGCACAGCATCGTACGCAGGCCGCGTTTGGAGAACTCACGCTGCAGCACGGACGTGAACGTGGCGAAGAACGGGTGACGGATGGTCGGCACGATCACGCCGATCATGTTCGTGCGGTCGCGGTACAGGTTGCGGGCCAGCTCGTTGGGGATGTAGTTGAGCGACTGCATCGCCTCGGTGACGCGCTCGCGCATGTCGTCGGACACGTATCCGGTGCCGTTGACCACCAGCGACACCGTGCTCAGGGACACCCCCGCCTTCTTGGCCACGTCACGCATGCCTACCACGGCACACCGCCTTTCCGCATCGAAATCTCGCGCGGTTCCCCGACCTCGGGACCGCCTCGGTACACTCCACGAATATTCTACTCGATCGAATCGAACCGGTTCGCTATCCGTGGCGCGGTCTGGCCGATATTGGCTGATAGTGCAGCACCGTCCTCGCCGCCGATGATGCACCGTGAATTCAGGCACTCAGGTACAGCCGACGACGGACGCCCGAACGGATGTCACGCCTGCGAGGCCGCGATGCAGAACCAGCCGGCGGCAACGCACAGCAGCGGCACGATGATCGTCAGCGCGCAGTACAGCGCCGCCATGCCGAACCGCTCCTTGCGGGCCAGCGACACCATCTCGTTGATAGCGGTGGAGAACGTCGAGAAACCGCCGAGGAAGCCGGTGACGAACAGCAGATACGTACCGTGGTCGACGGTCTGATACGCGTAGGCGGCCGCCGCGATGCCCGCGCAGAACGTGGCGATGACGTTGATGATGAACGTGGACAGCGGGAACGCGTTGTTCCACATGCGTTGGATGGACGTATTGAGCACGAAGCGCGTCACCGCTCCGACGCCGCCGCAAACGGCGACCAGCAGAAAAGTCGTTATCGGGGTCATCGTGCGTGAGCCTCCCCTCGCACCGGATCGGCGACCATGGCGATCTCATCGGTCACCGGGTCGGGTTCGAAGGACGGCACGAACGCGATCTCGTCCTCACCGCCCGCTCCCGCGGCCGTCTGCGCATCGCCGGCGGACGCATGTCCTTCGGCAGTCCTTACCGGGCCTACACCATCAGGCAGGTCTCCCGTCGGCTGGCCGTAGTCGCCGCCCGGCGCGCTGGATCGCGCGATATGCGAGCCGTCGCCCAATGCCATCTGCTCGTGTATCGCCCTGACCGCACGCTTGGCGGCCATGCGCAACGCCAGTTTCGTACCGATCCACGCCACGAGCAGACCGCACGCGAAACTCACGAGCGTGTAGAAGAGGAAGCCGCCGATTTGCGTGTTGTGGATCGAGGTCAGGTCCTCGATGGCCATCGCGGACAGGGTCGAGAAGCCGCCGCACATGCCCATGCCGACGCCGCGGCTGGTCAGCTCACGGGCGCGCTTGCGGATCCACGACGCCTGCGACATGTAGGCGCTGAGCGCGGCGAAGATGAAGCACGCGCACATGTTCGCGATGAACGTGGCCGGATGGAACGCGTGGAAGAAACCGCTCGGCGCGGCCGGATTCGGCAGCAGCAGGTTCAGCCCGTAGCGCATGCCGGTGCCGACGAACCCGCCGAGGAAGACGACGAGGTACAGCATGCCGTCCGCAAGCGGATTGAAACGGGCCTGCATGCGCTTCATCGGGGCGAGCGGGATCTGCGGGGGCGCGGGCTGTCCCTTGCCGAGAATCGAAACGATGGGATGGCCGGAGGACGCGTTGACGCGGGTCGACGCGAATTCCTGGGTCGTGGGGGCGGATTCGGCGGCTGCGGAGATTGCGGACGCGTCGTCCGCCGCCTCGTCCACAGCGGACTGCGAGGCGCCTTCGTCTTCTGTCATGTCGAGCGAAGGCCGCAGGCCGGAGTCGAGAAATCTTGCTTCCGGGTCGGACGTGGTGACGGCGGGAGAAATCTCTCCGCTCGCTTCGCTCGGTCGAAATGATAAGGAAGAGTTGTCTTCGTCCGGTCGATCGGACGGGGACAGATCCTCGATCTTGTCCCCCTCCTTGTCTGCGGGCATGACCGGCTTGAAAATCGGCATCTCAAGCGACGGCAGTTCCTCGTCGGTCACGGCTTCCTCTCAATCCTCAAGTACTACGAACGATGCGACCGGCCGCACCATCAACGGAGCCGGCCGGTCATATCGTCAATCAGATACGAATCAGTCAATCAGCGAGTGCACGGAGATGATGTGATCGCGCTGCGGACCGGTGCCGATCGCGGAGATGCGGCAGTTCGACAGCTCCTCGAGACGCTTGACATACGCCTGGCAGGTCGCCGGCAGGTCCTCGAACGAGTGGACGGCGGAGATGTCCTCGCTCCAGCCCGGCATCGTCTCGTAGATCGGCTTCGCGGCGGCGAACGCGGCCTGGTCGGTCGGCATGTCGTCGTACCGCTCGCCGTCCACGTCGTACGCGACGCAGATCGGGATCTCCTTGAGGCCGGTGAGCACGTCCAGCTTGGTCAGGACGATGTCGGTCAGGCCGTTGACCTGGCTCGCGTAACGGTTGACGACCGCATCGAACCAGCCGCAGCGGCGCGGACGGCCGGTCGTCACGCCGTACTCGTGGCCCTGCGCGCGCAGCCAGTCGCCGGACTCGTCGAACAGTTCGGTCGGGAACGGGCCTTCGCCCACGCGGGTCACGTACGCCTTGGAGACGCCGATCACGCGGTTGATCTTGGTTGGGCCGACGCCGGTGCCGGTGCACGCGCCGCCCGCGGTCGGGTTGGAGGACGTGACGAACGGGTACGTGCCGTGGTCCACGTCGAGCATGGTGGCCTGCGCGCCCTCGAACAGGACGGTCTTGCCCTCGTCAAGCGCCTTGTTCAGAATGAGCCCGGTGTTGGCGACGTACGGCTTCAAACGCTCGCCGAGCGCGAGCAGTTCGTCGGTGGTCTGGTCGACGTCGATGGCGCGGCGGTTGTACAGCTTGACCAGGATCTGGTTCTTCTGGTGCAGGCTGGCCTCGACCTTGTCGTGCAGGTGGTCGGCGTTGAACAGGTCGTGCACACGGATGCCGACGCGGTTGATCTTGTCGGCGTAGGCCGGGCCGATGCCGCGGCCGGTGGTGCCGATCTTGTGCTTGCCGAGGAAGCGTTCGGTGACCTTGTCGAGCACGCGGTGGTACGGCGCGATGACGTGCGCCGCCTCGGAGACGAGCAGGCGCGAGCAGTCGACGCCGCGCGACTGCAGGCCGTCGATCTCCTCGAACAGGACTTCCGGATCGACGACGACGCCGTTGCCGATCACCGGGGTCACGTTCGGGCTGATGATGCCGGACGGCAGCAGGTGCAGCGCATAGGACTCGTTGCCGACGACCACGCTGTGCCCGGCGTTGTTACCGCCATTGAAGCGCGCGACATAATCGACCTTCGTACCGATCAGATCGGTCGCCTTGCCCTTGCCTTCGTCGCCCCACTGAGCGCCGATCAACACGATTCCAGCCATAACGTACCTCCGCCACATCGCCTTATTCTGCCGACGAACAGGTTACCCTATCGTCTCTACCCGCCGTGTAAACGGCCCGCGCTGCGGACGGAGCATTGAGCCTCTCGGCGCCCCGGCCCGCCCGCGCAAGGGCATCGGGAGCCGCCCGCGTTCACCAGACCGGAATGTTGTCGCGTCCGTTACTTTCACATGGCCGTTTCGCAAGGTGTGTTCGTGCACGTGCCCGACTTCATTGGCACCGATGATGGACCGAACCGGCGTGACCCGATCGACGCGCCCCACTATATGCGCCTCGTCACAGACGACATCCGCATGGATTATCGGTAATTCTTATACGCGGTCATATGTTCGAATACCGGTCTGAACAGAAGGTGAATTACAGGGATTATCGTTAGCTCCTTCGCGCATGACAGCACCATCCGATAGTGGCCTATAAAGAAAACATATATCGATGTAAACCGACGACGAATTTCGCTTGGTATGGTGTGGAACAGCCGACGGACGAGTAGTTGGGGACCCCGCCGGCCAACCGATCAGGTGATCGGCGCAGTCGCATCATTCGTTCCGCCCATCACCCATCCCCATCAATCTCCGCCGAAAGGACCATCATGGTTTCAGCCGACACCCTCACCGATCAGGAATTCGCGAACGAGTTCGAGACATGGCACAAGGAGAAGGACGACGCGGTCAATGCGCCGCTCGGGTTCCTGTCCATCGTCAGCATCGACTGGCTCGAGGACGGCGTCGAACGCCGACTCGACAACTTCCCCGGAACCTGGCTGGCCGAAGGCAACACCGTCACCTACACGCCCGAGGACGGCAGCATCGTCAAGATCAACCTGCTCAAGCTCTCCAGTCCACGCATCTTCACGGTGCCCGGCGACGAGGACGCCAACGTGGTGAAGATCGACTTCGGCGACCTTCAGGCCGAACTCATCAAACGCGTCGGCGGTCTCAACAAGTATGCGGTGCGCGTACGCGACCCCAACTCCCCGCTGCGCCGCAACTTCCGCAGCACCCCGTACTACGCGCCAAGCCGCGCGTGGGTGGTGCCGGCGTCCTATAAGCCGTTCGACCGGTCCTACACCGAAACGGTGGGCGCATCCATGGCGAACCTGCAGCATATCGAGAAGGTGGTCGGCGAGCTCACCGTCACCATCGACGGCAAGGACTATGCGTTGAAGGTGTTCCAGGCCAACACGCACGGCCAGGGTCTGGTGATCTTCCGCGACGCCACGTCCGGCAAGGAGACCTACGGCGGCGGGCGTATCCTGCGATTCCCGATCACCGATCCCGCGAAAGTCACCGAAATCGATTTCAACCGCGCGACGCACTACTTCTGCGCGTACACGGATTTCTGCACCTGCGAGATGCCTCCGCTGGAGAACACGCTGCCCGCGGCCGTGACCGCCGGCGACAAGATTCCCTACGAGCGCCTGTAGCCGGCGCACGAACGGTATCGTCCGTACTCACGAAACGCACTTACGAAAGGCGGGATCATGCTCAAGCTTATATCACCGGACGCCGGCACCGAGCAGGCGGTGATGGAGTTCCGCAGGGAATTCATCGATCGAGGCGAGCGCATCAGCGGAGGCGTCGGACTGGAACATGCCGAGGACTACGGGCGCTGGCTCGCCGGCGACTATCCGCCGCATTACGGCAAGGTCCGGGAGCAGGTGTTTCTGGCAGTGGACGCGGCCGACAATCCGTCGGATGGCAGGCCGCATATCGTCGGCATCTCCGACATCCGTCTGGAACCGAACGATTTCATCGATCATTTCGCCGGCCGGATCGGCTATAGCGTACGCCCGTCCGACCGCGGCCGCGGATACGCGCACGAGATCCTGCGGCTCACCCTGTTCAAGGCGCGAGAACTGGGATTCCCGCGCATACTGGTCACCTGCAACCAGACGAACGTCGCCTCGGCGAAGGTGATCGAAAGGAATCACGGCGTGCTCGAAGCCGTCGTGCCGCACCCCGGATTCCCTGACGTACGCCGTTACTGGATCAATTTGGTCTGAATTGCGCGGACGGCATTGCGCCGATGGGCAATGCGATCATCTGCGTCTCCCTGCGATCGCCCTCGGCTTGGCAATGCCGACCGCATGTCGTATGCGTGCGTCCCAGCGACGCGCGGGATAATGGTGACGTGATCCGCACGGTCGGTACCGACTCGTGACGGCACCGACCGACGCCGTGTCAACCGGACCGCGTCGACCGAGGCAAGGGGGCATCATGACCGTTCCGCAACCGCCAGATCAGCAGGCGAACCGGCAGCGCGGCGACGGCGACGCATCGCAGCCGCAGTCGTTTCCGCCGAAACGCAATTCCGCACGACCACAGTCATTCACACCCGAGCGATCGCGGGAGCCGATCGAGGAGCTGTCGTTTGCGGGGGCCGCGCGGCCGTCGCGCATCCCGTACTCCACGATGGACGATTTCGACGCGGGCAACGGCGGGAATCCGAACAATCCTCGCCGTTCGAGAACGTGGCTGCGCGTGCTGGTCGGCGTGCTCGTCGCGGCGCTGCTGGTTTCGGGCGGCGGGGCGACGTGGTGGATGTGGGACACGCGTTGGCGGCCGATCGACGTGACCGTGGACAGCGGCACCGGCAGCGAGAACGTTCGCACGCATATCGGCGCGACCGTAGATGTGCTACTGGAGAACAACGGTTCTTTCGGGCATAAGCCGGGACGTCTGCTGGCGATCGACGGCTCGGTGATCGACGAGACCGGCGGCAAGCCGATCTCCGTCACGATCGGCGGTCAGGAGATTCCGGTTGGCGAACGTTCGCAGATCACGGTTCCCGAACACGCCGACATCACGGTCGCGGACGGCGCCGACGTGACCGAATCGCACACCGTGCGTCACGACACGGTCACATACGACACCGACAAGGTCAACCTGACCGGCGTCATCCAACGATTCAAGCAGGCCGGCAAGAACGGCACACGCGAGGTCTGGGTCGGCTCGAAGTCCGGCATCGAAGTCGATAAGGGTGTGATCGAGCAGCCGGTCGATCTCGTGGTCGATTCGTTCAACCCGAACCCGGCCGGACGCAAGGTGATCGCGCTGACCTTCGACGACGGGCCGAGCCAGTACAGCGACAAGGTGCTCGACGTACTCAAGGAGAAGAAGGCGAAAGCCACGTTCTTCGACCTCGGCGAGCAGGCGCTGGCATGGCCGGCCGCAGAGAAGCGCATGGTGGCCGAGGGGCATCAGGTGGCGAGCCACAGCAACACGCATCCGAACATGCCCGATTTGAGCGAGTCCGAGATGCGGACCGATATCACGGACGGGTTCGCGAATATCAAGGCCGCATCGGGTGTGAGTACGAAGGTGTTCCGCTCGCCGTACGGCGCGTTCGGGGTGAAGCAGTGGGCGGCGGCCAGCGATCTGATCAGCGTGAATGTGCTGTGGGACATCGATACCGAGGATTGGAAGCTGCCCGGCGCGGACGCGATCCACGACGCGGTGCTGAACGGCGCGCACAACGGCGCGATCGTGCTCATGCATGACGGCGGCGGCGATCGTTCGCAGACCGTCGAGGCGTTGCCGCAGATCATCGACGACCTGCGCAAGGCCGGATACGAGTTCGCCACCATCGACCAGCTCATCAAGCTCAGCGGGCGGTGAGCGCGGATATCTCCCGGGCATACGGCCGTTTCCGCACCCGAAACCGGCCGCATGCCCGGGAGCCATATCGACTTGCAAGACGCCTCCCGGGCTTACGGCCGTCTCCCGGGCAAAAACCGGCCGCATGCCCGGGAACAATGCCTACCCGGGATGTCATCCCGGTCACTTCCCGGGCATACAGCCTGTTCCACACCCCAAACCGGCCGTATGCCCGGGAGGCTACCACGACTGGGCGGGCACCCCACGCCTCGTGGCCCTGTGTGTTGTCATACTGCGTCATCTATGCAGCCAGAAACCAAGAGAACCGTTGGAATTCCAACGGTTCTCAGTGGAGCGAATGACGGGAGTCGAACCCGCCTCTACAGCTTGGGAAGCTGTCGTTCTACCGATGAACTACATTCGCATCGCCTCGCCTGCGCGAGACACAAGTGATTAGTGTAGCAGATGACTAGTACCGGATCTGTGCACCGTAATCGGTTCCGCCGCTCACGAAACCGTCCTGCTGGGCGCGCATCTCCTGGGCCATCTGCATGAGCCGCGCGATGCGCTGTTCGGTCGGCGGATGCGTGGAGAACATCTTCGACAGACCTTGTGCGGAGAACGGATTCGCGATCATCATCGCAGCCACCGACTGCGTGCCCGCGGTCTGTGGCATCGGATTCATCTGTGCGCCGGTCGAGATCTTGTTGAGCGCGGACGCAAGCGCCTCCGGATCGCCGGTCAGCACGCTACCGTCTTCGTCGGCATCGTATTCGCGCGTACGCGAGATCGCCATCTGGATCAGCGACGCGCCGATCGGCGCGAGAATCGAGCACAGCAGCACGCCGATCAGACCGAGCGCACCGCCCGAATCGCCGTCACGATCGTCGCGCGAGCCGCCGCCGAGATACATCAGCGAATAGCCGAGGTACGTGATCACCGTGGCCATCGCAGACGCGATCGCGGACGTCAGGATGTCGCGGTTGTAGACGTGCATGAGCTCGTGGCCGAGCACGCCGCGGATCTCGCGCTCGTTGAGCATCTGCAGGATGCCTTGCGTGCAGCAGACCGCCGCGTGGCGTTCGTTGCGGCCGGTGGCGAAGGCGTTCGGGCTCATGGTCGGCGCGATGTAGATGCGCGGCATCGGCTTGCCGGCCTTCGCACTCAGCTCGCGCACGATGCGGTACAGCGCGGGGGCTTCGGCTTCGGAGACCTCACGGGCGCGCATCGAGGCGATAGCGAGTTTGTCGGAGAACCAGTAGGAGCAGAACGTGGTGGCCAGACCGATAAGAATATATACGCTGAGCGTGCTGCGGCGGCCGCCGGTGGCCCACCAGATCAGCATGATCACCGCCCACATCAGGGCGAAAAGCAGTGTCGTTTTCAGGCCGTTGTAATGGCCGTGCACTCGCAATTTGCCGTTCATGATCCTCACAGTAAATTCACTATCTGGATGTTGGCTGGAGATTGCCGGATATTGCAGGGCGATTAGCCGCAAGCGTAACGGCGCTTCCGTGCGCCGCCGCGCGCTCCTGCGGACGATCCGCTGGACGGCGGCGCGCGCCGGTTCGCGCACGAATCACGCGGTCATGGCGGCGGAATGGATCGTGTCGAGCATGGAAATCAGGCCGGTCACGAGATCGTATTCGTCGGCAGCGCTGGTCATCACGGCCAGTATGTAGTCGCCGGAGCCGGAGCGCACGATGCCGGCGTCGTTGAGCGCGTAGTAGTCGCCCTCGCCGTTGATCCAGCCGGCCTTGGTGTAGACGGAGTACTGGCCGCCGAGCGCCATGCTGATCGTGGAGTTAAGCGTGCCGGAGAACTCGCCTGCCAGCCATTGGCGTGCGGCGGAGTCGAGGTCGGCCGCGGTCTGGGTGGTGTTGTCGGTCGCACTGTTCGCAGCCGTCGCACCATTGCCCGTGCCGCCGGTCGTGTCATCGGCCGCCGCATCGTCCGAACCGAACAGGTACCCATATCCCGCAGCCCACATCCGAGCAAGATCGGCCGCAGCCATATTCAGATACGCGCCCTGCGTCACATCCACGCCAACGTTCGCAGCCGCCGACCATCGCGCGAACGCATCCGAACCGTACGTGTCGTGCAGTTCCTTGTACGCGTCGTTGTCGGACACGGTGATCGCCTGGTCGATCAGGTATTGCGTCGTCGCGTCGGCGTCGGTTTCGGCCGCATACACCGCATTGAGGTCGATCGTTCCCGTCTCGGCCAGAGACAGCACATACGGCCCCTTGATCGCGGACGCGGAATACCTCTCCGTGCCCGAGTACGAGGCGAGCGTCTTGCCGGACGCCACGTCGACCATCACGAACGAGACGCCATATCCATATGACGCGAACGTATTCAGCTCATTCTCCAGCTGCACCTGCGTTTCCGGATCGAGCGTGAACCCAGCCGTGGAGATCTGCGCGGCGCCGTCGATCTGGCCGATGCCCGCCAACACGGTTTCGGTCGGCGTGGGCTCACTGTGCGCGGATACGGACGATTCGGTGGAATCGACCGTCCCCTGCTGCCGGGCTTCGTCGGTCGCGGAAGCAACGGCTTCGGATTCGTCCGCCGCGTCGTGCCAAACATACCGCACGCTGCCATATGCGGCGACCGATACCGCAAGCGTCGCGCAGACGACGCCGACGAGCCGGCGACGGTACACGGGAGATTGCGCAAGATTGGACGCCCACGTATGCATCGCGCGACGGAACCGGCCGGGACGATCGCCCCGGCCACGCGGCGCGGTCGGACGCTGAAAACGATTGCGATTCGGCATGGCACTTCCCGGAACATCTGGTACAGGTTGGTTGCGGTGCCCAATATACGCGGCCACCATGCCGCGTTTGCTGGAAGCGGTCTGGGAAGTCGGTGAATGCACGGATCGCGGCGCACCGTGACGCGCCGGCGATCCGTACGCCCGCCCTCCTCGTCCGCTTGGCCCGAAAAACCACGGAGGACGGCCCCGCAGAGCGCAGGGACCGTCCTCCGTCGTCGTTCATCCGTCATGCACGGCCGTGACCGGCCGCACGATCAGGCGTGCGCGAGTTCGCGCATCTGATCCGGGTCGATGACCTTCTTGTGCTCGCGTCCTTCCTTCGCGCCTTCCGCGCGCTCGAACGCGTCGACCTTCTTCCAGCCGGCGAAGTCGATCGGCTTGATGCCGCGGCTTTCCAGCAGTCGGTCGATCGACTCGGGATCACGGTCGGCGGCCACGCGGCCGCCTTCCGCGGCCTTGGCGAGATCCTCGAGCATGTTGGTCACGATCATCAGCGCGTCGGACTTGGTCGAGCCGATCAGGCCGACTGGACCGCGCTTGGCCCAACCGGTCGCGTACAGGCGCTCGCGCACCTCGCCGCCGTCCGCGGCGGTGGTGATGCGGCCGTCGCCGTTCGCGTTGGCCAGGTGCGCGCCCTTCTCGTCGTACACGATGCCGGGCGCTTCGGCCGGCTTGTAGCCGATCGCGTGGTACACGGCCTCGACCGGGTAGTCGGTGAACTCGCCGGTGCGGTGCATCTTGCCGTCGGCGCCGGTTTCGGTGCGCTCGACACGGATCGCGGTCACCTTGCCGTCCTCGCCGAGCACCTCGGTCGGGGCAGAGTTGAAGTGGATGTAGTACTTGCGGTCGGCCGGGTTGCCCTCGAAGTCGACGTCGCCGTCGTCCTCCATGTCCTCGGCCATCTCGCGGATCGCGAACAGCTCCTCGACCATCTGGCGGGTGAGCTTGTCCTTGCCGGCGACCTCGATGGTGTCGTCGTCCAGCTCGAAGTCGTCCTCGTTGATGATGAGCTGCACGCCGGGCAGCTTCTCCATCTCGCGCAGCTCCTGCACGCTGAACTTCGCCTGCGCGACGCCGCGGCGGATGAACAGGTGGAGGGTTTTCGCCTTGTTGCGCTGGATGCCCTCGTACACGTTGTCCGGAATGTCGGTCTTGGCCTTGAGGTCGTCCGCGTTGCGCATGAGCTCGCGGGCCACGTCCATCGCGACGTTGCCGCCGCCGATCACGGCCACGTTCTCGGCCGTCAGCGGCCATTCGCGAGCGCCGGTCGGGTAGCCGTCGTACCACTCGACGAACTTGGCCGCACCGTACACGCCGTCGAGGTCCGCGCCCGGCAGACCGAGCGGCTTGTCCTTAACCGCGCCGGTGGCGAACAGGACCGCGTCATAGCGTTCCAGCAGCTCGTCGAGCGTCACGTCCTTGCCGAACTCCACGTCGCAGTAGAGGTGGATGTCGGGGTTGTCGAGCGTCTTCTCAAGCGCGTCGGCAATGAACTTGATGGACGGGTGGTCGGGAGCCACGCCGTAGCGGACCAGGCCGAACGGCACGGGCAGCTTCTCGAACAGGTCGATGCGGGCCTTGGTGCCAAGGCCGAGTTCCTCGCCCAGCTTCTTGAGCTGGCGCAGGAAGATGTCGGAGGAGTAGACGCCGGCCGGGCCAGCGCCGATCACAGCAATACGAAGTTCGGTATTCACAGTTTCAGTCACGCGTCCCAGCCTATCGCAAGCCGCCGAATCGCGGAAGAGGCGATTTAGTCTACACTTTTCCTTGCAATGGAAATCGGGGACGCTTTTTGGCCACGGCACGATACCTGCTATGCTGCATCGACCACTGCGGAAATCCCGGATTGATCACCGACAATATCGACAGCATATCCGTGAGTCGTCTTTCTGGCTCCACGCGTAAAAGATTCTCACCGTGCGCCGCACGGTTGCGAAGAGTCCGAATACGCTTGAGTTTAAGACTCAAGTGCCGACGAGCTAGGTCGTCAGCCGACATTCCAGGAAAAGCCTCACATAATCCTTCAGCCCACAATAGTTGCGGAACTGACGTGGTTTCCCGCACGGAGATGTTCGACCCGAGCAGAATATCCCAAGTCCCAAAAGTCAATTGAGCTAAAACATCATCCCGCGTTGGCCGCACACCAAAACGAGGATGGTCTTTCGGCCGTTGGTGAGCCTCTGTCTTGGCATGGACACGGGCATCGCGAATGCCTTTGCCCAGCACCGAATAGATCTCGTCCGGCGTGGAGTTATCTTCGATTCCGATCCAATCGGGCATGTTGTATCGGTTCCGAGACAAGTGCCGCAGCTGCCGATCCATCGCATTCCTCACGGCCATTTCCACATCGGAACTATGTTTGAGCACTACACTGATGAACTCTTGATTCCACCGGTACAGGGAAACAGCGTCGTCAAGTTTCCCTTCCGCCGCATCCAGATAAGGCTGAAGTCGCGGTCTGCTTAATAGTAATTCAGCTGTCGGCATTTCCTCAGGCGAATGATCGGTGCTATCCTGGAACGGCAGCTTCGGCGTTAGGCTGGAGCGCTCTACGTCGGCGGCCTCCTCGGAGGCCGCTTGTTTTTCATCGAACATGCTTGTTGGAACTTTCCTTGTTCAGCTTCCCTGACAGCTGAAGTAAAGACATCACAGCCTCTCCAATATCAGCATAAGAGGCCCCTTGAGCAACAACTAACCGGATTTCCCCCGCCGGAATCTTCGCAACAGTTAACTGTGTCTGTTCCTCCGCCATTCCGTTAAAACCAACCAAGGACTCCAATACCGGAGCATCTTGTCCGACCGTCATTTCTGTTAATCCATTAACGTCTGTATCCAATATCGCACCCGCATCGGTTTTTATCGATTCTTCTTCATCCGGAAGTATGCAGATCTCAGTATTTTTGATTCGTTCCAGCTTGCCAGTTGCTTCTAGGCTTTTCAGAAATACACGGCTGAATTCTTTCGTCTTCCCCGCATCGAAACGATGACATCGAGCCACCTCTTCTTCTAAAGCCGCTATCTCGATCACGTGGTTCTTTTCCAAACGCCTGTATAGCTCATCAAATGGCACATAACTCCTGAAGGCCGTAAATATATCCTGAGGCAACGCCTGCTCAGCAAGACGTTGGCCAAGCGCTGTAACACGGTTCAACTGGCCTTCCCGAATGCTCAGTCCATATTTGTTCAGCGCGTATACTTTCCCTTTAAAAGAACCACTTGTGGACTTTTGCTTGAGTATTCGAGCTATCTTTGCATTGTTGATGGTTCCATCAATATAGTCATGCTTACACTCACTCATTATCTGACGATTAATCTGAAGAGCTGTGCCAAGCGGTATAGACGGATAAGCCAGACGACCATCTGTCTTAGCGGCACCTGCATAATCCGTTATTTGAGGCATGGGATTTCCTCCGTCTGATCTTCACTGACATATCGAATGGGCACAATAATACACTCAAAGGCGGAAAAATCCGTCCAAAGGGATCGTAAGAGCCCACACCCGGGCTATTTCCTCCAAAAATCAGTCCCGGTCCAGGAGGGCGGTGAGGGCCCAGAGGATGGAGACGACGTCGATGACTTCTTGGAGGAAAGCGCCGACGACGACCGGGATGAGGTTGAAGGCGGCGGCGAGCATGCCGATGAGGGCAAGACCCAGACCAAGGAGCACGGCTTGGAGCATGACGCGCTTGGTACGGCGGGCAATGGCGATGGCTTGCGGCACGGCGGCGAGACGATCGTTCATGATGACGACCTGCGCGGATTGGGAGGCGGCGGTGGACGTGCCATCAGTCATGGCCACGCCGATGTCTGCGACGGCGAGGACGGGCGCGTCGTTCACGCCGTCGCCCACCATCATCGTGATCGGACGCGCGGCCCGGCCACGTTGCGTCCGGCCGGAACCGTCATGCTCGGACTTCCTGTTCCCACCATGAGACAGGCCCGCGTCGTTCATATCATTCCGAACGCTCTGGGCACGTTCCGCAGCTCCGCCCGCATCCCGCACTGCCGCAACCTTGTCCTCCGGGAACAGTTCGGCGTGCACCTCGTCGATGCCGACTTCGCGGGCGATGATCTCAGCGGAAGCCCGCTTGTCACCGGTCAGCATAATGAGCCGGCTCACGCCCAGCGAATGCAGACGCGCCAACGCCTCACGGGCGTTCGCACGCGGCACGTCACGCAGCACGATACGCGCGATCAGCTGCCCGTCAATCGACACATACGACGCCATCTCATCCGGGGCCAGCATGCCGAACCTCGTACGAATCGCCACGTCGTCGCGCGACGAATCACCGACGACCGTCGTCTCGTGCTCGATCGCCTGCCTCCGGGACGCCACAACACGATCATCCGCCGCAACCGGCTGGAATCCGTCGTCTCGGGCGTTCGCGAACGACAGTCGGCCGACTCGCACCGCGTGCCCGTTCACCAATCCGGATACGCCGCGCCCAGCGTCCTCCCGAACCTCCTTCACGACCGGCAAATCCCGCCCATGGCCGAACGCGTCCGCCCCGGGGTCCGGGCAGTCCCGCTGCCCGTCCGCAAACCGCGCCCGCAACCGCCTCATCGCCGCCTCGCCGGCCGCCGCGATGCCACGCGAGAGAATGTGTACCGAATATCCTTCCACCACGCCGGCCATCATGAGCACGTGATCCTCGTCCAACCGCGTCTCGAGTCCCGGCAACATCTCCACACGCACGACCTGCGGCTGCTTGACCGTGAGCGTGCCGGTTTTGTCGAAGAACACCTGCGTGACCTGCCCGAGCCGTTCGAGCACATCCTGAGTCTTGATGAGCACACCGGCCGCCGCGAGCCGCCCGGTTCCGGCAATGTACGCGACCGGCGCGGCGATGAGCAGCGGGCACGGCGTGGCCAGCACCAGCACCTGCGCGAACCGGGTCGGCACGCCTGACACCGCCCACGCAACGCCCGCGATCACCAGCGACAGCACCGTGAACGGGACGGCCAGCCGGTCGGCGGTCCGCACGACGGCCGGACGGGATTCCTGCGCGGAGGATACGAGAGACAGGATGCGCTGGTACTGTGAATCGGCGGCCACCGCAGTAACGCGCATGGTGATCGCGGTCGCACCGTTGACCGCTCCCGACATGACGCGCGCACCCGCGAACACCTCGCGCGGCACCGGCTCGCCGTTGATGGCGCTCAAGTCGAGCGTAGCCGACACGGACATGAGTTCGCCGTCGACCGGCACGGTTTCACCCGGCAGGACCACAAGAACGTCGCCTACGCGCACCTGATCGACCGGCACGGTGCGCAGATGCCGCGCGACCGAGGCATCGGAATCCCCCGACGACTCGTTCACTCGCCGGAATCCGTCATCGGACACGACCGGCCGCATTCCGTCCCCGTCACCAGCCGCTGTCCCGTCGCCGCGTCCCACGCCCGGCAGCGCGACCACATGCGCGGTCTGCGGCGCGGCCTGCATCAGCGCGGTCAGGCTGTGTTCGGCCTTCGCCTGCGCGTATTCCTCGATCGCTTCGCCGGACGCGATCATCAGCATGACCGCCCAGCTCGCCCAATACTCGCGCACCGCCACGGTGGACAGGATCGCCACGACCGCAAGTAGATCCACTCCGACCTGACCGTGCCGGATATCGTCGATCATGCCGCGCACGGTGTCGAACACAACGATCAATACCAGCGCGATGATCAACCACTGTCCCACGCCGGGATCGCCCAGTACAGACAGCCGGACAAACGACAGCCCAACCGGCCGCCACTCGCCCAGCAACGCCAACGGAATCGCCGCCACGATCACAATCGGTAGCATCGGCACCATTCGACAGATGCGCAGCACAGCTTGGAAGAATCTGGGAAAAACACTGATGAGTGCACTCATCACACGCTCCTTACGCTCGCATACGGAGTCGATCGCGGCGGCGACGCGGGTATGCAGACGCGTGACCGGCCTCGATCGGCAGTTCGGTCACGCCTTGTTAACCCACCGGCGACGTTGCCCGCTCCACTGCGGAGCCCGGCGCGATCATCCGATACACGGCGTAAAAATGACATCTTCAGTTATCGCTTCTCATCATGCCGGAGCCCCGCGACTTCACCGGCACCCGACTCCGTCGGCATCCGCCCGAGCCCGTCATCCAAAACGACCGTAAGTCAACACGATCGCCACACTCCTGTTGACTTACGACCGTCCGCACACGCAAAAAAGACCGTAACTCAACATCAGCATCGTGATCATGTTGACTTACGGCCGCCTCCCATACGAAAAACGGCCGTAAGTCAACAGAACCATCACGTTACTGTTGACTTACGGCCGTTCAGACGGGCCGGATCGATTGATTCAGGCTAGGTCACGCCCACACCGATCGATCTGACACAGGCCGATCACCACAGGCCGAACGGATCGGAGAACCCGCCGTCGTCGCCCGTGCCGCCGTCATTGTTGCCATTCGAGTTGCCGTCGGATCCGTTGCCGTATCCGTTGGAACCGTTGCCATACCCATTGGATCCATCGGATCCGCCGGAGTTGCCGTTGGAGTTGCCGTTGGACGAACCGTTCGACGAGCTGGAGCCATTGACCGAGGACTCCTCCTGATCAAGCGTCACGTCGACGTCCATGGTCTTGCCGTCGCGCACGATGGTGAGCGTCACCTTGTCGCCGAGCGCCGAGGCGCGCACGAAACCGAGCAGCGCATAGTGGCTGTTGACCGCGTTGCCGTTGAACGCCACGATCGTGTCACCGGCCTTGAGTCCCGCCTTGTCGGCCGGGCCGCCGGAGACGACCGCGGAGCCGCCGCTGGACGGCTGCGTGATCTTCGCGCCGGAACGAGTCACGCCGTCCGCGGTCACGGTGTCGGTGGTCACGGTGATGCCGAGCGCGACGTGCGTGACGGAACCGTCCTTGATGATCTCATCGGCGACTCGCTTGACGAGATTCGCCGGGATCGCGAAGCCGATGCCGATCGAGCCGGCCGATTCGGACGAGGTGGCGGTGGACGCGATGGACGAGTTGATGCCGATCACCTGGCCGGCGCCGTTGAACGTCGGGCCGCCCGAGTTGCCCGGGTTGATGGCCGCGTCGATCTGCACGGCGTTGGTGACGATCTGATTGTTGTTGTCGTCGGTCACGGTCACCGGGCGGTTGAGCGCGGAGACGATGCCGGTGGTGGCGGTGTCGTCGTAGCCGAGCGGGTTGCCGATGGCCATCACGGCCTCGCCGACCGCAAGCTTGTCGGAATCGGCGAATTCAACGGCCTTGAGGTCGCTCGGCGGATTGTCGAGCTTGATGACCGCAAGATCGGTGGTGGTGTCGGTGCCGACGACCTTCGCGCTGTACATGTTACCGTTGGCCAGCGTGACGGCGATGGACTGCGCGCCGGAGATCACGTGGTTGTTGGTGACGATGTGGCCCTCGGTGTCGAGGATTGCGCCGGAGCCCTTGGCAGTGCCGTTCGACAGCGTGGTCGTGATGGAAACGACGGAGTCGGACACGCTCGACGCCACGGACGACCAGTCGACGGCCTCGCCGCTCTTGGTGGTGGCCGAACCGGAGCCGGACTTGTTGGAGTTGACGTTGGCCAGCGAGCTGGAGTTCGGGATGGTGACCCAGCCGTTGGTCAGACCGTAATAGCCGACGCCGAGGCACAGCGCAGCGGAGACGAGCGCAGCGACGACCGCGATGACCACGCCGCTGGCGGTCTTGGAACCGGTCTTGGCGGCAGGGGCGCCGGGCTGACCGGGCTGGCCGTTGGCCGGGCCGAACGGATTGCCGTACGGCGGGAACGGCGGCTGCTGGCCGTTGGCCGGCTGCTGGCCCGCGTTCGGGGCCGCGTTGGTCTGGTTGGTCTGGTTCTGACCGGCGAGGAACGGGTTGCCGAACGGATTGCGGCCGGCGTTCTGCTGGTTGGATTCGGTCTGGCCGTTGGTCGGGTTCTGCCCGAACGGATTGCCGAACAGACCGCCGAACGGCTGGTTCTGCTGCGGCTGGCCGGACGGCTGCTGCGCGTTCTGACCGACGGGCTGAGCGCCGCCCTGTCCGGGTTGCACGGTCGGGGTCGGACCGTACGCACCGTATTCCGGTGCCGGACGGTACTGCTGGGTCGGCTGCTCATTCGACGGCTGATCGCCGGCCGGCTGCGACGTCGGCGCGGACGAGACGACCGTGCTTTCGCCGGCCGCCGCCGCGTAGTTCGGCGTATCGTCGGACGACGCGGACGCGGTCGGGGCCGTCGGCGCGGATTCGGATGTCGTGGACGGCACGTGCGAGAACGTGCCGGTCAGCGGTTCGATCGGCGTCGTCTCGCTCAGCGACGCGGGCGTCGCGTCGGGGGTCGTCGGCAGCGTGACGGTCGGCTGTCCGCCGGCATCGCCCGCCGCGGAAGTCTGGATCGGGGCGGTCTGGCCGTCGTTCACCGGCGCGGCCTGCTGCGCGTCCCCTTGCGCAGGCTGGCTGCCGGTCTGGGCACGCCAGTCGTTGTTGTTCTCTTCAGCCATTGCTGCTCCTTAAACGTTGTTTGCCGGGCGCGCGCGTATCATGTCGCGCCTCCCGGTGAACTGCTACCTAAGAGTAAAGATACTTGCTCTGGAAGTTTCCTGAATGTTCGTTGGAAGAAACGCAACAGTTTGCTTCCGGCTTCGTGAAGGAGACTCCGGCAGCTTGGAATACCGACGAAATCAGCCATTCCGCACGTCCGTTATGGGCTTCGCCTAGAGTGAATCACATGACGAATCTTGCGGACACGAATCAGACGAACCTTGTGGATCATCCGCGCGGCGCGCAGCCCGGCAAACCCGGCGACCGCAGCGCATTCAGCTTCGAGACGATCACCCGACTGCCCGATGCGGCGAACGGCAAGGGCCGCGGCGGCGCGCGATACGGCCGCACCGGCATCCTGCACACGCCGCACGGCGACATCCACACGCCCGCGTTCGTGCCGGTCGCCACGCAGGCCGCGATGAAGGCCGTGCTGCCGGAAACGATGAAGGCGGAGGGCGCGCAGTGCATGCTGTCGAACGCCTTCCACCTGTACGAGCGGCCCGGCGAGGACGTGCTTGACGCCGCCGGCGGTCTTGCGAAGTTCATGAACTGGGACGGCCCGACGTTCACCGATTCGGGCGGTTTCCAGGTACTTTCGCTCGGCGCGGGATTCAAGAAGACGCTGGCGATGGACGTGACCGGCATGAAGTCGGACGACGTGATCGCGGACGGCAAGGAACGGCTCGCATTCGTGGACGAGGATGGCGTGACGTTCAAGTCGCCGCTCAACGGTTCGCTGCACCGGTTCAGCGCGGAGATCTCGATGGGCATCCAGCACAAGATCGGCGCGGATATCATGTTCGCGTTCGACGAGCTGACCACGTTGATGAACACGCGCTCGTATCAGGAACGGTCCGTGGAACGCACGTACCGCTGGGCGCAGCGGTGCGTCGCGGAACATCAGCGACTGACCGAGGCACGGCTCGGCAAACCGTATCAGGCGTTGTACGGCGTGGTGCAGGGCGCGAACTACGAGGATCTGCGCCGGCATGCGGCCGAGCAGATCGCCTCGCTGGACTTCGACGGCGTAGGCATCGGCGGCGCGATCGAGAAGCGGATCATCGGCGAGACCTGCGCGTGGATCTGCGATGCGATGCCGGAAAGCCGGCCGCGTCACGTGCTCGGCATCGCGGCGGTGGACGACATCTTCGCGTGCGTGGAGAACGGCGGCGACACGTTCGACTGCGTGGCGCCGGCGCGCTGCGGTCGCAACGGCGCGATCTTCACGCGCGACGGGCGGTACAACGTTAAGCGCGCCGAGTTCAAGTCCGATTTCGGACCGCTTGAGGAGGGCTGCGACTGCTACACCTGCACGCACTACTCGCGCTCGTACGTCGATCATCTGCTGCGCGCCCGCGAGTTCAACGGGTTCACGCTGGCGACGATCCACAACGAGCACTTCTTCATCAAGCTGCTCGACGACATCCGCGCTTCGATCGACGGCGGCTACTTCGACGAGTTCCGCGACGCCACGCTCGCACGGTTCTACGCGAACGGATCACGCGGCTGATCATCCCGCACAGGTCGCGCCGGTCATGTCCGTACGGATACAGCACGACTCGGCAACGGCGACGCATATACGAAATCGGGTCGTGACCTTCCCTTGTCGGAAAGGCCACGACCCGATCGTTATTGGGTGATCAGTCGGTCAGCCGATCGTTCAGCGACGGCTGGACTTGGCGAACCGGATGCACAGCGCGCCGGCACCGAGCGCAAGCACCAGCAGCGCGATGCCGAGCACCGCGGAACCGGTCTTGCTCAGCGGCGCGGCCGGGTTCTTGACCTCGCCGCTGGCGACGGTCTGGTTGCCCTTGGCGTCGGTCTTGCCGGACTGGCCGTTCTGCTGGCCCTGAGCGCCGCCGTTGTTCGGTTCAACGCCCGGCTGCTGCTCGGCGGAGGCCTTCTGGCCGGCGAAGTCGACGGCCACGGCCTTGCCGGACTGGCGACCGGTCACGGTGAGCGTGTAGTTCGCGCCCTCGGCCGGGGTGAAGTCGGCCGGCAGCGTGATCTCGGTGGTCTGTGCGGTGGCGACGCGCACGCCGGCGACCGGGGTCTTGTTGGTGTCGTTGTCGGCGGACTGGGCCACGACCTTGCCGGAGGCCTTGTCGGTCAGCTTGTAGGAAAGCACCGCGTCGCCGTTGAAGCCGTTGGCCTCGGCGAAGTACTTGCCGTCGGCGCTCTTCTTGACCTCGACCTTGGCGCTGTCGGACAGCGCCTTCTGGGCGTCGGTGTCGGCCGCGAGGCCCAGTGCGTTGGCGATGGTGTAGAAGTTGTCGGTCTGGTCGGTCAGGCCGTCCACGCGGGACGCGCTCGGGCCGGAGGCGGCGATGCGCAGCTGCGTGCCGGTGTGGCTCATGTTGCCCTGAGCACCGTCGAATTTCTTATCGGTGTCGGCGTCGCCGTTCTCGCCCTGCGTGTACTCGTCGTTGTCGATCGGGTCGCCGTTCTCGTCCTGGTAGACCGGCTCGTCGGAGGTGCCGTAGGAGATGACGGTCTTGGAGCCGTCGTGGTTCTTGAGCACGGTGCTCAGCGCGTAGTACGGCTGGGCTTCGACGATCTGCGAAGTGTGCGCGTGGTCGGCGGTCACGATGACGAGCGTGTTGCTCAGGTCGACCTTGGCGAGCGCGGCGGAGATGGCCTTGTCGAGGTCGTCGGTCTCACCGATCTGGCCGCAGGCGTTGGCGTTGTGGTCCTGCTTGTCGATGGACGCGCCCTCGACCTGCAGGAAGTAGCCGTTCTTGGCGCCGTTCGGGTTGGCGGACAGCAGGTCGATGGCCTTGTTGGTGAAGTCGGCGAGCGAGGCGCCCTGGTTGCCGAGCCACTTGTCGTTCGGGGTGCAGACGGTCGGGTTCGCGTCCTTATCTGCGCTGTACTTGGTGGCGACGGACGGGTTGAACTGGGTCGGCAGGTTGCCGTCGCCGAGCAGCGCGAGGACCGGCTTGCTCTGGTCGGCTTCCTTCAGGGCCTTGAAGCCGGCGATGTCACCGGATTCGACGGTCTGGAAGCCACGGTCCTTGGCCTGCTCCCACAGGGTCTTGCCGTCGAGGCCGAACTGGTTGAAGTACTTGGAGCCGCCGCCGATGGTCACGTCGGCGCGGGTGTCGAGCAGCTGCTCGGAGATGGAGCCGATGCCGCCGTTCGCCTTGAGCTGGTTGGCGAGGCAGTTCTTGGCCTGGTTGCCGTCGGTGGCCGGATCGATCTTGCCGTCGCCGTTGGTGTCGGTCTTGCCGTCCCACTTGCCTTGCGGGCCGTAGCAGGCGCGCTCGGTGGAGTGCGATTCGAGGACGGCCGGGGTGGCGTCCTGGATTTCGGCGGTGGTCACGTTGCCGGTGGCCTTGCCGGCGGCCTTCGCGAGTTCGATGAGGTTGAGCTGCGGGTTGCCCTTGACGTCGACGTCGACCGCGTTGTTGTAGGTCTTGGTGCCGGTCGACCAGCCGGAGCCGGAGGCGGAAGAGTCGGTGACGGGGGTGATCACGCCGGCCGTGGTGGAGCCGGCGAGGTTGCCGCTCTTGTCCTTGGCCATGAGCGAGTCGCCGGAGTTGTTGCCCAGCGAGAAGGTGGTGTACTGGCCGACGCCGGTTTCGACGCCGGGGTTGAGGTTCGGCTGACCGATCTTGTCGAGGCCGTCGAAGGAGCCGTTCACGCCGTGCAGGTAGTTGCGGGCCACGGTGATTTCGGAGTCTCCCATGCCGTCGCCGATGAACAGAATGACGTTCTTGGCCTTGGCGTTGCCGTACACGCCGGCGATGCGCTGTGCGCCGCCGTGCTGCGAGAGCACATCGACGCCGGCGCCGTCCGTGGCGAGAGCCGGGGCGGTCAGCGCGCCGAGCGCGGCCACGGAGGTCAGCGCGGCGATGGCGCCTTTCGCGACTTGCTTCATATTCATATGGATCTTCTTCCATTCATGGCGTGGGCCGCATCATTGTCGTATCCGTGCGGCGGCCGCCTGAACCTTCCCCCGAAATCGAACTTCGTTTCCCCCATCCGGTTCCGTTGGAGAACCCCCATACCGGTAGTTCCGCGTCCGACGCTATCGCCGCGAAGCAACGCCAGGTCGACATCAACACGAACCCCGGTTGAACACGTCATGTCGTTTTGGCGCGTCGGCTTCTTCTCCGCGGTGCATATCGTCTGCCCGCTCATGAAATTGCCCCGCCGAGAGTGGTCTCAGCGGGGCAATTCATCTAGCCACTATGCGGTTTGCACCGCGCGGCGATCAATCCTCTTCGGTCTTGGTGAAGAGGAAGGTGGCGGATCCGGCGAGCGCCAGCATCAGCGTGATCGCGAGCGCGCTCACGATCGAGACGCCGGTGTCGGCGACCTTCTGGCCTTCGGACTTCTGGCCGTTGGCTTCGGTCTGCTTGCCGTCGGTCTTGCCGGAGTCGGACTTGCTGCCCGCCTGCTGCTTGCCGTCGGACTGATCGGTGCCGGACTGCTTGTCGTCCGACTGGTCGGTCGATGGCTTGTTCGCGTCGTCCGTGGTCGGCTTGTTCGAGTCATCCGTGGACGGCTTGTTCGCATCATCCGGAGTGGTCGGCTGATCGGACGGCTTGTTCGAGTCATCCGTATCATCCTGGTCGCCGTCGGTCGGCTTGTCGGTATCGGTGCCCGGCTTGTCGGCGTCGTCGTCACCGTCAGACGGCTTGTTCGCATCGTCGCCCGGCTTGGTGTTGTCATCGGCGTCGCCATCGTCGGTACCCGGTTTATCCGTGCCATCGCCATCGTCGGTGCCCGGCTTGTCGGGATCCGGAGTGGGTTCCGGCTCGGGATCCGGGGTCGGCTCGGGATCCGGGGTCGGCTCGGGATCGGGCGTCGGATCCGGGTCCGGCGTCGGGTCGACCGGCGTGTCCCCGCCGTCGTCCTTCGCGACCGTCTTGAGCACGGTCGCCGCCAGAGCACCGGCCTGGTAGCCGTCCGCGCCCACGGTCACCTTAGCGCCGTCCTCGAGCGTCACCTTGCCGTCGGCGGCAAGCGTCGTGTACTTGCCAGCCGGCACGGCGGCCACTGTCGCAGCATCCTCGTTCGCGTTGAAGATCACCACGTACGTGTCGTCGCCGTCCTTGAGCTGGTACGCGACCACGCCGTCGGACTGCTGCAGCACAGTCATGTTCGCCGCGATGTCGTCGTACGAGCTCAGGTGCAGGTTGCCGATCGCCTTGCGCAGCGCGATCAGGCCGCGAACGTAGTCGACCGAGTCGGACTGCTCGACCACGCGGTTCCAGTCGATCGCGTTGACCGCGTCGCCCGCGTTGTAGCTGTTGCCGTTGCCACCCTTGGTGCGCAGGAACTCCTGGCCGAACTGCATGTCGGTGATGCCCTGCGACAGGAAGATCAGCGAGTCGGCGAGCTTGGCGCGCGCGAGACGGGTCTCCTCGCTGTCGGCCGGCGCACTCTTGACGAGCTTGTCGTACAGCGTGAGGTTGTCGTGGATCTCGACGTACTGCACGACCTGGTCGGCGCCGCCGTAGTTGGTATCCGCCGTGCCGTTGTTGCAGTGGCCGGTGTCGTCGATGCCTTCGCGGGCGTTGTTGCAGCCGAGCACGTTGGTCGCGATGAGGTTCTCCTTGCCGGCCTTGCCGGTCACGAAGCCGGTGTCCTCGTCGGAGAACACGCTGCCCTTGATCGCGTCACGCAGCGAGTCGTTGAAGAACGCCACGCCCGGCACCTTGCTGGCATTGGGCTGGGTGGTCTCCTGGTCGCCGATCGCGTCGGTCATGTCCCAGCCTTCGCCGATGACGAGGATGCTCGGGTCGATCTTGTCGAGCGCCGCGCGGACCTCCTTCATCGTGGTCTGGTCGATGAGGCCCATGAGGTCGAAGCGGAAGCCGTCGACGTTGTACGCCTTCGCCCAGTACGTGACCGAGTCGACGATGTACTTGCGGGCCATCGCGCGTTCGGAGGCCACGTCGTTGCCGCAGCCGGAACCGTTGGTCAGGTTGCCGTTCGCGTCGTAACGGAAGTAGTAGCCGGGGACGGTCTTGTTGAAGGCGTGCTCGCTCGCGTTGTAGACGTGGTTGTACACGACGTCCATCACGACGCGCAGGCCGTTCTTGTGCAGCCCCTTGACCATCTGCTTCATCTCGGTCACGCGCGCGGCCGGGTCGGTCGGATCGGAGGAGTACGAGCCTTCCGGCACGTTGTAGTTCTCCGGATCATAGCCCCAGTTCTGCGCGCCGGCCGCGTTGTAGCTCAGGTCGCCGGTCTCGTCCACGGAACCGTAGTCGAACACCGGCAGGATCTGCACGTGGGTCACGCCGAGCGACTTCAAGTAGTCGATGCCGGTGGACGCCGCGCCGGCCTTGCCGTCGACCGTGGTGCCCTCCTCGACGAAGCCGAGGTACTTGCCGCGCTTGTCGGCGGAGACGCCGGAGGTCGGCGAGATCGTCATGTCGCGAACGTTCGCTTCGGTGACGATCGCATCGGTCGACTTGCTGAACGCCGGCATGCGGTCGCCCGCGTCGCCCTTCTCCTCGTCGGACAGGACGACGGAACGCTCGCCGTTCGCCACGGCGGCGGTCGCGTACGGGTCGGGGGACGTGTTGACCGTGCCGTCGGCGAAGGTCAGCTCGTAGTCGTAGGCGTAATCCTTGAGATCGCCCTTGACGGGGAACGTCCACACGCCCTTGTCGCCGGACTGGTCGAGCGTGACCGCGTCGGTCTGTTCGGCGTTCGGATCGGTGGAGTCGCGGTACGTGCGCAGCGTGACCTTGGTCGCGGTCGGCGCCCACAGCTTGAACGTGGTCTTGCCGGCCGTGTAGTTCGCGCCGAGATCATCGCCATCGTATGCATACTTTGCATCGAATGCGTCGCTGCGAACGATCGCACCGAGCGAGACGGACTGGGTGCCGTAACCCTCGATCGTTACGGTGTACGGCTTGGTCACGCTCAGCTCCTCGGCAGTGGTGATGGTGACGGTGTTGCCGTCGGCCTTCACGTCCTTGATCTTCGCGCCATCGAGGGACACCTTGGAGGCGAGATCCTCGGCGGCGATCGACTTGTTGAGCTTCGCGGTGATGGTCGTGAAGTCGGTCATCGACGCGGAGACGATCGTGCCGGCCGCGTTGTACAGCGTGCCGTTGGTGTAGATCGTCGGGTCGCCCTGCACGACCCAGATCTCGGCGTTCGCCGTGCCGTCGTCGTTCAGCGTGATCGCGGACTGCGGGATGGTGCGGTTGTTGTCGTCCGGGTCCTTGGCTTCCCAGCCGTCGCCGCCGTAGCGCACGATGAACTGCGGCACGCTCATGGCGCCGCCCTTGAGCGTGTACTTGGCGGTCAGGCCGTAGTCGTCGTGGGACGTGAACGGGTAGGCGGCGCCGTTGACGCCGTCGGCCCAACCCCAGATGTCCCACGCCTTCATGCCGTCCTCGCTCGCGTAGTCGTCGGCGAGACGGTGGTAGTGGATGGTCACGTTGATCGTGTCGGCGGCCTTGGCATAGCCTTCCGGAGCGGCGGTCAGCGTCGTGTCGGGGGCGGAACCGTCGACCCAGATCTCGGCCGTGCCGGTCGAGCCGTCGATCAGACGGTCGCCGCCGACCTTGTCCCAGCCTTCGGTGGTCACGATCACGCCGATCTTGTCGGCCTCGTACGCGCCGTCGATGGTCGTCTCGAACACCTTGCCGTACGAGTCCTCGCCGGTGAACGCGTGCCAGCCGGCCGCGATCGACTTGCCGTCTTTGTCGGTGCCCCACATGTACACGCCGCGGTCGGCGACGGTGTCGCCATCCGCCGGCTTGTAGTGCACGACGACCTTGGTCTTGGGCTGGTAGGCATTCACGTCCTCCGGCACGCCGGCGTTGGCCTCGTGGTTCGCGACTGCGGTCCAGTGGCCCTGCGCGGTGTAGTTGCCGCCGCCGTTCGGGTTGTCCCAGCTACCGTTGTCATCGGTGAATACGTATTCAAACGACTGGCCCTTCGGGTCGACCGTGTACTTGACCCAGCCGTTGCCGGCGTCCTCCATCAGCTCGTGGCCCATCTCGGCCCAGTTGTTGATGCCATAGTGGATGTACGCCTGCGTCCAACCGTCGGGGAGCTTGTAGTAGACGGTGCGGCTCGTGTCGGTGGCGGCCTTCGCGGCCTCGTCGTTGACGGTCAGGTCGGGATCGGACGGATCGGACTTTGCGGTGCCGGTCCAGCTGTCCTTGGTCGCGCCGGCGTAGATCGCGATGGCCGAGTTCGCCGCGAGCGTCGCGTCGAACGTGCCGTCCGCGTTGACCGTGACGGTCTGCGAGCAATCGCCGGTCGCGTACACGTTGCAGTACTCGCCGGCCGGCAGCGACGTCGTGAACGTCTGCGTCGAATCCTTCGCGCTGTTGTTGAGCGCAAGATAGCCGACGTTGCCGCGGCCGAAGCCGAGCACGTTGCTGTCGTACGCCTTCCAGTTGTTCACGTCGGTGCCGTTGACCGCGTTGTGGAAGCCGATCATGCCGCGGATCGCGGTCCAGCGGTCGGCGCACTGCCACGTGCCCGGCGTCATCGAACCGTCGGTCGGGCAGACCATGTCCGGCACGCTCGTGTCGGTCGCGCCCGGCGCGCCGTCGTCGTTGTTGTCGAAGTAGTAGCCGGAGTAGATGTGCGGCTGGCCGTAGTTGTACGCGAGCATGAACGCGTTCGCCAGCAGGTACTTCGAGCCCTTCTTGTACGTGATCGCGGACGAGTTGCGCTCGGTGTCCCAGTTGGTGACCCACACGGCCGCCTGGTCGGAGGTCAGCCAGCCGTTGCCGCCGATCTTGCCGAGGCCCTTGGCGTCGCTGGTGATGTCGGACGCGAACGCGGCGGACAGGTGCGCGTTGTAGTTGAATTCGGAGACCTTGCCGTTGCCGACGTAGTTGCTCGGCTGGATGGCGGCGGCCTCGCTCGCGTTGCCAATGACTTCCTGCTCGAAGAAGATGTCGTCGGCGTTGCGGCCGGACTTTTCGGCGAGCTTGGCCTTGATCGCGGCCACGTCCTTGTTGGCGATGTGCTTGACTGCGTCGACGCGGAAGCCGTAGACGCCGAGCTGCAGCAGACGGTTCATGTAGTCGGCGAGCTTGTCCTGCACGTATTCCTGGCTGGTGTCGAGATCCTGCAGGCCGGTCAGACGGCAGTTCTGGACCTCGTCGGCGTTGGTGTAGTCGCCGATGTTCTTGGTGCAGTCGTGGAAGTTTTCCTTGGTGTACGGGATTTCGGGGAAGTTGCCGTTCGAGTCGAACGTGCTGCCGGCGACGCCGGTGCCGGTGCCGCGGTCGACGCCGGTGGTGTGGTTGATGACCGCGTCGGCGATGACCTGGACGCCGGCCGCGTTGCACACCTTGATCATGGTCTTGAGTTCGGCCTCGGTGCCCAGCTTGGAGTCGAACTTGTAGCTCACCGGCTGGTACGAGGTCCACCACTCGGTACCCTGGATGGTTTCCAGCGGCGGGGAGATCTGCACGTAGCCCACGCCTTCGGGGCCGTATACTTCGGTACATTCCTTGGCCACGGAGTTCCAGTTGGTCTGGAACGCGATGGCGATCACGTCCTTCTCTCCGGCCTTCGCGGCCTGCGCGTTCGTTTGGATGGTCTTGACCGTTTGCGCGGACTGCCCCGCGGTGCCGGTCTCGTCCGCGAACGCCGGCATCACTGCCACCGTCGTCGCGGACATCGCCACCGCAATGCCTATCGCGGCAGTGCGTTTGGCGAACGAACTGAATCGTCGTGCGACCATGTGCTTCCTTTCATCTCATCCTTGAGTCCCGTTCCGGCACAGCCGAGTGCCGAAGGTGATTCCTTCGTCCCGGGGATTCCCGGTCCGGCTGTTCTGCCGAACCGGCTGTTTCGATCGGTGTTCCGGGTCGCCCCGGGCCGATCGTCGCGCCCCTTGTCTTGACAACGTTTGCATCTCTTTTGCAAAAGATCGCAAGGGAAAATCCAAGGCCGAATTTTCTCTTGCCATCTGCATACGTTCGCAAATGATCGTCTCGCTCAGCGTACCACAACGCGACCACTGACATCAATGAAAGCGTCGATAACGTTTGCAGTGTATGATAGAACCAATAGTGATATGGCATACCGCGCAACGGGTAGATTGCCTGACGATGGACGTCGGCGGTATACAACGTCAGCGATACCAACCGGTTTGGAGGGCACAGTGAGTAAAGCAGACATCTACGAGGTAGCCAAGGCGGCCGGCGTTTCCATCTCCACCGTCTCGCGCTCGTTCACACGGCCGGAACTGGTCTCGGCGAAGACCCGCCGCAAGGTCCTGGAGATCGCCGACAAACTCGACTTCAACATCTCCCGTTCGGCCACCGCGCTCAAGTCCGGGCAGACCTACCGCGTCGCGATGCTCATGAACGAGGAGATCACCAGCTGGTTCAACACGCAGGTGTTCGCCGGCATCGAGTCGCTCATGCACCCGGCCGGCTACGACATCTCGCTGTTCCAGCACATCGACACCGCGGAGAACCGACATGAGTTCTTCAGCGAGCTGCCGGTCCGTCGCAACGTCGACGCGGTGTTCGTCGCGTCGTTCGCCATCGACCCGCATGAAGTCGAACAGCTCAAACGTATTCATGTGCCGATCATCGGCATCAACACGCCGTCGCTCGAGGGATTCGATGCGACCGTAAGCATCGACGACGAGAAGGGCATGTACACGGCCACGCAGCACCTCATTAGCCTTGGTCACAAGCGCATTGTCTACCCATGCTCCGAGGCGGCGACCATGAGCTCATCGATCGACTCGCGCGCCCGCGGCTTCATCCGCGCCTGCGAGGACGCGCAGGACAAGCACGACATCAACTGGCAGGTGCTCACGGTGCCGCGCGGCCCGTCGTTCGCCGACTCCGCGCTGTCCGCGCTGCTCGCGCTCGACGAGTTCCCGGACGCGATCTGCTGCCAGATGGACATGATGGCGATCCCGCTGGTCATCAAGCTCGGCCGCTACGGCCATCTGACCCCGCGCGACTACTCGATCGTCGGCTTCGACGACAGCCCTTACTCCGACACGATCAACCTGACGACCATGCGCCAGGATCCGTACGGCATGGGCCGCACGGCCGCCACGAAGGCGCTCAAGCTCATCAACGGCGAGCCGCTGACCACCCCGCACGAGGTGGTCGACGCCCAGCTCGTGCTGCGCGGCACCGACGCCCCATACCAGGGCTGACCGCACCCCTATCAGGGCCGCCCCGAACTAGCCCTCTACCGACCTACCGGGGCCGTCTCTTCCCGGGCTTAAGGCCGTTCCGACCCCTCGAAACGGCCATATGCCCGGGAAGAGGACTCCGGAACCGGCTCAACCAACCATCATCCCCGGGCTTACGGCCGTTTTATCCTTCCAAACCGGCCGTATGCCCGGGAAGAGCACCCCAGGACTGACCCAACACCCATCCCTTCCCGGGCTTAAGGCCTCCCCGGCCCCTCAAACTGGCCTTATGCCCGGGAAGGGGTCTCCGGAACTGGCCCAACCAACCATCATCCCCGGGCTTACGGCCGTTATCACAACCCGAACAGGCCGTAAGCCCGGGAACAGGCCACATCAGAACCGTCCCTTCCCGGGCTTACGGCCGGTTTGACACCTCGGAACGGCCGTAAGCCCGGGAAGGGACGGCGCACCGGGAAGACCTAGCCGCCACCGATCGGTCACAGCGTCAGTAGCGCGCCAAGCAGCAGCATCGCCGGGTAGAGCGCGTAGAACACCCACTTCGCCCATGGCTGCTCGTAGCCGAGCCGGTCGTTGCGGTAGTGCAGGAACGCCACGCCGATGCCCGGCGTGATGCACATCACCGCACCAAGCAGACCGGCGGTGAACATCATCGTGTTCTCATGTGCGCTCAGGAAGTAGAACACCAGCACGAACGCCAAGGCCAGCACGCCCGTGTACATCACCCGCTGGCTCACGCCAATCTGCAGCATCACGTTCCACAGTACGCCCGCGAGGATCAGTGCCACGGTCATCACCCAACGTACCGCGCCCGCGTAGTGCCGCGCGATCCAGTCGACCGCCACCAGCACCACGTACGCGAAGAACAGTCCCCACACCGGGTTGTGCGTGTGCGCATCGAACCAATGCCCGGTCATGATCTTGTCGTACGGCAATCCGGCCAGCATCGCGACGACGAACAGACGGCCCGCATACTGCATACGGTTGCGCGTGTGCTTCCAGCCGTTGTAGACCAGCCACGAATAGATCGGCACCGCGCACCACGACGCGACCTCGCACACGACCGCGGCGGTCAGACCGGTCATGTTATCCGCGGCGGGCGCGCCGAAAATCAGCGGGATGACGGTGGTGGACGCAACCGACAGTGCCATGAACACCGCGCCGATCACCTTGAGTCGGAATACGCTCAATCCCCTGCGCCGTCTGGTCTCGCCGGATTCGCGCCGGATCTTCGCCATCTCGATGTCGTTCATGGTTGCCTTTCCCTCGCAATCGGCGTGCCTCGCGCATGCCGTTCGCGGCACGCATCGGCGGTCTCGGACGGCTTCCGTTGCAGGATACGGCGCAACGCAACGTACGACGCGTACGACGGTCAGCGACGTATCCCGAGAAACCGCAGGACTCCAGCATAGTCGGCGCCTGCGAACGATTGCAACGCGTAGGAACTCACGGTCGGATCGTCGGACGGGGAGATCTCGGTGCGCAGATAGATGCCATCGATACCGGCAGACCGCGCGCCGATGATGTCGGCCCGTTCGTCGTTGCCGATCATGACCGCGCGTTCCGGCCGCAGCCCCTCGCGAGCCAGCGCGCGCTGATAGATCTCGGGTGATGGCTTGCGCACGCCCTCCTCGCTGGAGATGACGATGCGGTCGAACACGTGGTTCAGGCCGAGCTTCAGCAGTTCGGGCCTCGTATAGCAGGCCTGCGCGTTGCTCACGAGCACCACGCGCAGACCGGCCTTGTGTAAGTCCCCCAACAGTTGCAACGCACCCGGATACAGCCGCAGCTTGCGGGTGCTGGCCTGGCGGAACGTCCACGCCAGACGCGAAGCCTGCGCCGAGATGCCGACGCCGGCCATCTGCGCATACACCGGCAGCAGGTCGGGTTCCGCCCATTTGCCGTATGACGCGACCGCCTCGGCCCGGATCGGCGCGGCGACCTTGTTGAACACGTCGCGCACCGTCGCGGCGTCGCAATCTCGCCACGAGGCCCGCCCGGACACGGCCGCATGCGCGTCCGCCGACACGTCCGCGAACAGTGAGCCGCGACCGCCGCCCCAGCTCGGGCCGCGGTCGGACTCCACCGAAATCAGACCGTCGCGCAACGCGCTCCACGCGTCATCGGACCATTCGTCGGTTCGGATGTCCACCAACGTGCCGTACAGATCGAACAGCACCGCGTCGTATCGCATAAGCCAACACCTTTCAACGCTTGCGCCGCCAGACGGTGAAGCTGTACGGCGGCAGCGACAGCCGCCGGTTCTCCACCGCGGTCGGCGCGTCCGGCGAGGAGCAGTACACGCACGACCATTCGTCCGGCGCGATCGGCGACAGTTCGCCGTACGGGCCGGTCTTCTCCAGATCAACCGTCAGTTGCAGCTGCGTCTTCGCGGTCGGGTTGATCGCGATACAGTCGTCGCCCACGCGGAACACGACCGTCTCGTCAACGCGCGGCACGATCATGCGCGCGCCGCCAAAGTACGCGGGATTGCCGCGCCGCAGCCGGATCAGCGCCGCGTAATGGTCGACCAGCGAGCTGAAACGTTCCGCGCGCCGCCAGTCAAGCTGGTTGAGCGAAGCCGGGCTGCAGTACGAGTCGGAGTTGCCGTGCTTGGTGCGCGCGAACTCCTCGCCGCCGAGCAGGAACGGCACGCCGGCCGCCGAGAACACGATGCCCGCGGCCAGCCGGTTCGCACGCATGAGATCCGCGCACGACGGGTCATCGGCCGAGTAGTCGGTCTCGTTCGGCATGCGGCGCATGACCGCGCACAGCTTGTCCCACAAGGTCAGGTCGTCGTGCGCGGACACGTACTGGATGACCTGCGCCACGCTTGCGGTCTCGTGCTTGGTGCCACGCCAGCCGTTCTCGGCGTGGCGGATGTCCTCGGCGTAGTCGGCGGCCGCGCCGGTCAGGTAACCGGGCACCCAGTGGTAGAAGATGTGGCCGCGCACCGCGTCGCGCGTCGAGTCGCAGAACGCGCCGATGCGCGGGTCGAGGTACGGCATGCCGCGCTTATCGGCGAGCACGACGCCGGCCGGCAGCGCGGTCTGGCCGGCCGCCCACGGTTCGCCGTGCATGAGGATGCTCGCGCCGTCCGGCAGCGCATCGAGCGCCGCGCGCACCGCATTCATCGTGTCCACGTCGATCAGGCCCATCAGGTCGAAGCGGAAGCCATCGATATGGTATTCGCTCGCCCAGTACACGGCCGAATCGACGATGTACTTGCGCATCATCGCGCGCTCGGAGGCCACGTCGTTCGAGCAGGCCGAGCCGTTCGCGAAGCTGCCGTCGGCGCGGCGGCGCAGCGCGTAGCCGGGGATCATCCGCTCGAACCAGTTGTCGGTCGAGAACATGTGGTTGTAGACCACGTCCATGATGACCTTGATGCCGGCCGCGTGCAGCGCCTGGATCATCTGCTTGCATTCGCGGATGCGAACCTCGCCGTGGAACGGGTCGGTGCTGTACGAGCCTTCCGGCACGTTGTAGTTGAGCGGGTCGTAGCCCCAGTTGAAGCCGTGCTTCGGGTCGGTGCGCGGCAGTGATTCGTCGATCGAACCGTAGTCGTAGAACGGCATGAGCTGGACCGCGGTGATGCCGAGCCGTTTGAGATACGCGACACAGGTCGGGAACTTGCCAGCGTTGTCAACGCTGCTGTCGTTGTCAGTGAACGCGAGATAGGTGCCGCGATGGTCGGCGGGGATGCCGCTGTGCGGATCGTTGCTGAAGTCGCCGATGTGTGTTTCCCAGATGACCAGATCGCTGGCGGGGGTGTGCGGACGGGCGTCGCGTTCCCAGCCGTCCGGATTGGTTTGGGCAAGGTCGACGACCATGCTGCGACGGCCGTTCACGCCGGCCGCGCGCGCCCACGGGTCGGCGGTGCGGTTGATCGTGCCGTCGGCGAAGCGGACGAGATAGTCGTAGTAGGTGCCGTGGCCGACGCCGTCGCAGCGCACGAGCCATGTGTCGTTCGCGCCCGGGGTCAGTTCGTGCGTTTCGGTCGGATCGACGGATGCGATCGGACCGGTTTCGTCGGCCGCGGTCATGCCATCGTTGGCAACGGCACGGTCGGGAGTGCGGCCGGGCGCGTGGACACCGTCATGATCGGTGATGGCGTTCGCAGCGTCCTCGACCGCGGAACCACTGGTGAACAGGCGCAGCGTGACACCGCTGGCGCTCGGCGCCCAGACGCGGAACGTGGTGCCGGAAGCATCCGGGAACGCACCGAGGTCGTCGCCAGTGTAAACCGGGTAGTCCGGGCACGGCTGCGCCTGCTCGGCGGGCGTGCCTGCGGCCACGGCCGGGGCGTCAACAAGCTGCTCCATCGTGGTTTCCTTTCGTAAGGTATGCGGATATGTGCGCCGATGATATGCGCCAAGACATGACAAGGCTCCCCTCCCCGGAGGGAGCCGCCGAGCGAGACGCAACCGAAAGCGGCTATGCGTGTGAACTCTACTTTTACTTCCGGCTATTGTCGCTCAGCAGCTCCCCACGGAGAGAGGAGCCTTGGGATTGCTAGTGGGTCGTCGGCGTTTGCCGGCGCGGTCGGACGAATAGCGCATCACCCCGTCATTTCGACTGGACGAGCGCGCCCCCTGTCATTTCGACCAAGCCGACACGCTCCCCTGTCATTTCGACCGAGCGCAGCGAGCGGAGAAATCTTCCACAGCACAACGGTTTCGTAAGATTTCTCGACTCGGCTACGCCTCGCTCGAAATGACAATCTTGGAGGACTCGGCTCGGGCTGAGGCTTCTTTACGCGTCGCCTGCGGCGCTGCAACAGCGGACCTCGCTACGCTCGGACTCAATGCTGCCCTCGCTCGCCTATCGGCTCGCTCAGGCTGAGCCTACGGACAGTCCACTGGACTGTCCGTCACGGCTCAGCCCTTGACGGAACCCGACATCGACTCCTGGTAGAAGCGCTGCATCACGATGAACAGGATCGCGATCGGGATCGAGACGAGCACCGCGCCGGCCGCGAACTTCGCGAACCAGTTGTTGATGTACTCCTTCTGCAGCATCAGCCACAGGCCGAGCGAGACGGTGTAGTTCGTCTGCGTGCGGCAGATGACCTTCGCCATCACGAAGTCGAGCCACGGGGTCAGGAAGCCGATGATGGCCTGGTAGACGATCATGGGCTTGCAGATCGGGATGATGATCTTGTAGAACACCTGCAGACGGGTGCAGCCGTCGAGCATCGCGGCCTCGTCGAGCGAGGTCGGGATCGTGTCCATGAAGCCCTTCATCACGTAGAAGCCCGCGCCGGTGCCAGCCGAGTATACGAGGATCAGCGCGATGATCGACGTGTTGCCCTCGGTCAGGCCCATGGCCTTCAAAATGAAGTAGATGGCGGTCACGGCCATGATGCCCGGGAACATGCCGAGGATCAGCACCACGTTCATGAACGTCTTGCGCGTACGGAAGCGCAGACGGCTCATGCAGTACGCCACGGAGAGCACGAAGAAGATCGAGATCACGCACACGAAGCACGCGACGATCAGCGTGTTCATGTACATGCGCGGGAAGTTCATGACCGTGCGGTCGGTGAACAGTTCGATGTAGTTGTCGAGCGTGTACGCCTTCGGGAAGAAGGAGCTCTGCGACGGCGACTTGTCCTGGTTGAAGCTTTCCGCGAACACCCACACGACCGGGATGATCCAGATGACCGCCATCACGGCGAGGAACAGGTGGGCCAGCACGTCGCCGAGGATGCGGCGCTTGCGCGCGTCGTGAAGCAGGCTATGCGATTGATCCTTCTGAATGCTGTGATTACTCACCGGAATCCCTCCTCATTCTTGTAGGAACCGGAGCTGCGGTAGGTGATGAGCGACACCACCGCGAGCACGATGAAGGTCATGATGCCGATCACGGCACCGAGGTTGTAGTCGCCCTTGTCGACCGTCAGCTTGTACAGCCAGGTGATGAGCAGGTCGGTCTTGCCGGCGGACGCGCCGACCGGCACCGGGTCGCCTGCCGTCAGCAGGTAGATCACGTTGAAGTTGTTCACGTTGCCGGTGAACGTCGTGATCAGGTACGGCGTGAGGACGAAGAAGATGTACGGCATGGTGATCTTGACGAAGATCTGCCACCAGTTCGCGCCGTCGATGCGCGCGGCCTCGTACAGATCGGCCGGAATGTTCTGCAGGATGCCGGTGATCTGCATGATCGTGTACGGGATGCCGATCCACAGGTTGATCACGATGACGGTGACGCGCGCCCACGTCGCGTCGGTCAGGAACGGCAGCGGCGCGTCGATCAGGCCGGCGGATTCGAGCATGCGGTTGATGATGCCCTGCTGGCGCAGCATGGTGCGCATGACCAGCAGCGAGACGAACTGCGGTACGGCGATCGACATGGAGAACACCGCGCGCCAGAAGCCCTTGAAGCGGGTGGTCTTGCGGTTGATGATCATCGCGAAGAACATGCCGAAGAAGAAGTTGAGGAAGGTGGCGAAGAACGCCCACACGAGCGTCCAGACGAGCACCTGCACGAACAGCTGCGCGTTGACGGTGGCGCCCGCGCCGCCCGAGAACACCTGCTTGAACGTGTCGAGGCCGACCCAGTCGAACAGGACGACGTTGCTGTGATCGTAGTTCGTGAACGCCATCGAGATCATGAAGATCAGCGGCAGCACGGTGAAGATGAGGATGCCGAGCGTCGGCAGGAACATAAGCAGTTCGTGCGCCTTGGCGTCCTTGAGGGTGGCGATGTCGTCCATCAAGGACGGCACCTTGCCGTCGTTGGCCTTGGCGAGGCATTCGGCCTTGTACGCGCAGCGCAGCGAGAGCGTCCACAGGTAGACGAACGCGATGATCGCGACGATCGAGCACACGCCGTACAGCAGGATGATGACCGAGTTGTCGCCGGCGGTGTACTCCCAGTAGCCGTCGACGAGCACCTTGCCCTGCTTCTGCGTGCCCAGGCTCGGCAGCTTGCTGAGATAGCCCGCGCCACTGGTGACCATGAACGCGATGAACGCGATCTCGCCGGCCAGCAGGAGCAGGCCCTTGACGATTTGCTTGTGCGCGAGGTTGCCCAGACCGAACACGACCGCCGACAGCTTGGTCAGCACGTCGCCCTGGGTCAGCGCGGCCTTCACCGAATACGGCGAAGGAGCCACGTAGTCGGCGCCCATTCGCTTGCGCCGCTTCATCTCCCGCGGGGAAAGGGTTGCCGTTGTCATGAAACCCTACCGCCTCTCCTTGTATCGTTTACGTTTGCGTCATCCCCCTTCGTCATAACCCCGTAGAACCGATAAAGCCCGGGTGCCGAACCATATTCAGCGCCCGGACTCTGTCGGCAATGGAGGAGAAGGAGGAGAGGTAAGTTTTGGATGAAACCGCTGTGTTGGTTGAGGCTGCGGAGCGGTTGCGCGGTTTCGTGACATCCGCTCCGCAGTGGCGTACCTTATCGGACCCTCAAGAGTTGGTTCCCCTCGGCTGGGAGGGGATGTTCAGTTATGTGTTGTTTGGATGATTGCCGCCGGACCAGAGTCTGTGTTGCGTGTGGGACCGGCGGCGATCACGATCATTCGGTCTTCGTCATCGCGGCAAGCAGCTTGGCGAAGTCGGCGGCCTTCTGGGCGGCGTTGTCGACGGTGGTTTCCTTGTTCACGATGGAAGCGCCGTAGGCCTTGGCCGGGTCCCACCACTCATTCATGGCCGCGATGGACGGCTGCAGGATGGAGGTGTTGGCGATGGTGTTGATCTGGGCCTGGGCGGCCGGGTCCTTGGCGATGGAGCCGAAGTCGGAGCCGTTGCCCTCGTAGTCGGCGAGGGAGTTGTCGGACGGCACCACGCCGCGCAGATCCCAGTGGAGCTTCTGGGCGTCGGCGGAGCCGAGGAAGGCGGCGAACTGGGAAGCGACCTTGGTGTTCTTGGCGTTCGGGTTGTAGGCGACGGCCTTGGAACCGGCGAAGGCGTCCATCTGGTACTCCTGGCCGTCCACGGTGAACTTCGGCAGCTGCGCGGCGGCGTAGTGGTCGAAGTCGGCCTTGCCGTCCTCATCCTTGTCGGGGGCGAGGATGTCCTTGACGGCGGAGGCGTTCCACGTGCCGGAGAAGTAGGCGTGGACCTTGCCGGCCTTCAGGTTGTCCATGCCGGAGGTGTCGTCATCGTTGATGAAGTTGGCGTTGTTGGCCATGTTGACGAGGTACTTGGTCGTTGCGGTGAGCTTGTCGACGTCGACGGAGACGCCCTTGGAGGCGTCGGTCGGGTTGGAGTTGTCGCCGAAGAAGGTCAGGTCGGCGGACTTGGTGAACCACGAGGCCATGTTCCAACCGTTGGTCATCGGGAAGGAGACGGCGGCCTTGGAAAGCATGGTGTCCCAGTTCTTGACGTCGTCCGCGGAGAAGACGGAGGAGTCGTAGTACATGAACCAGGTGTTGGCGGTGTACGGCACGCCGTAGAGCTTGCCGTCGGTGCCGGTCACGGAATAGACGAGGACCTGGGAGTTCTGCTCCTTGACCTGCTTGGCCTCGTTCTCGCCCAGCTCGCCGATGGCGCCGGCCTTGACCAGCGTGCCCAGCTGATCGTTCGCGAACATGTAGACGTCGGCGGCGGCGGCCGGATCGCCGATCACGGTCTTGGACGCGTCGGCTTCGGAGACGACGTCGTTCTTCCACGTGATCTTGTAGTCCGGGTGGGCCTCTTCGAACTTCTTCTCGACCTGGGCCAGCCAGGACTCGGAACCGTCCTTGCCCTTGGCCTGGTCTTCCTGCGGGGCCCAGACGCTCAGGGTGACCTCGGTGGTGCCGGAGGTCTTGTTCTCGCCGCCGGCGTTGTTGGCGGTCTCGCCGCCGCACGCGGCGAGCGGCAGCAGCATGGAGGCGGCAGCAGTAAGGCCGATAGCCTTCTTCCAATTGATCTTCATCGATCTTCCTTTCCTTTACTTACATCGTTGCGTTTTCTCTTATGCACTGCATACGTTGCAGCCCTTTTGCAGAGCTAGGTATTGCATACGTTCACATCGGCGTGATTCTCACGGCTAATGCGTTCCTCGTGCAACTCCCTTGCAGTGCATCAGTGGTTATTACTATAGCACGGTTTTGCAAACGTTGGCAATTCGTGGCAAAATTATTTACGACAAACGATGTCATTGATAACGCTAAACCGCAAGAATTGCAAAGGATTGCAGTCATGACCCAAACGCAACACGCCGAAGCCCCCCACACCCCCTCCCCCGCTTGTCATTTCGAGCGAAGCGAAGCGGAGCCGAGAAATCTTACCAACGCAGTCCCCTCCACAGATCTCTCCACTCCGCTGCGCTCCGGTCGAGATGACACTATGAACACCCCCTCCACCCCCGACCGCACGTGGCTCGACACCGCCGTCTTCTACGAGATCTATCCTCAGTCGTTCGCCGACTCGAACGGCGACGGCATCGGCGACATCCACGGCATCATCGATCATCTTGACTACGTTCGCAATCTCGGCTGCAACGCACTGTGGCTGAACCCGCTCTTCGACTCCCCCTTCAAGGACGCCGGCTACGACGTACGCGACTACACGCGCGTCGCCCCACGCTACGGCACCAACGACGATCTGGTCGCCCTGTTCGCCGCCGCCCACGAACGCGGCATCCGAGTCCTGCTCGACCTCGTCCCCGGCCACACCAGCGAAGAACACCCCTGGTTCCACGCCTCCTCCCAACCCAACACGACCAATCGCGGCGAGATCATTCCCTCCGCCGCCCCTTCCTCTGATTGTCATTGCGAGCAGAACGAAGGCACTCCCACTAAATGTCATTTCGAGCGAAGCGAAGCGGAGTCGAGAAATCTTACCGAGGCAGTCCCCGCCAAAGATCTCTCCACTCCGCTACGCTCCGGTCGAGATGACAACATGGGAGCCGGCTCCGATCGAGATGACAATACGGGAACAATCACTGATCACAACCCCACCCTCGCCTCCCGCTATATCTGGACCGACTCGTGGATCGCCGGCGGCGACGGCCTGCCCTTCATCGGCGGCGAAACCCCACGCGACGGCACCTATATCATCAACTTCTTCAAATGCCAGCCCGCACTCAACTACGGCTTCGCGCACCCGCGCCAATCCTGGCAGCACGCCGCACTCGGCCCCGAAGCCCTCGCCACCTGCGACGCGATGGTCGACGTCATGCGCTTCTGGCTGTCGCGCGGCGCAGACGGCTTCCGCGTCGACATGGCCGATAGCCTCGTCAAGCACGACGACGAAGGCAAGCCGGCCACCATCCGTACCTGGCAGTACATGTTCTCGAAGATCCGCCCCGAGTTCCCGGCCGCCGCGTTCGTCTCCGAATGGGGCCGCCCCTACGAGTCCATGCAGGCCGGCTTCGACATGGACTTCTACCTCGACTGGCGCTGGGACGGCAAGCCGAACGGCTACAACATGCTCCTGCGCAACACCGACACCCCGTTCGACCACGACGGCGATCTGAGCTACTTCAACGCGGATTCCGGCGCGTCGATCAAGCCGTTCCTCGACCAGTACCTGCCGCAGTTGCGCGACTGCGAGCGCGCGGGCGGCCTCTTCGATCTGATCTCCTGCAACCACGACACGCGACGGTTCGCGCCGCGACTGACCGAACGCGAGCGCAAGATCGCCTTCGGCATGCTGCTGACGATGCCCGGCTGCCCGTTCGTGTATTACGGCGACGAGATCGGCATGCGATACCGCGACCTGCCCACGAAGGAAGGCGGCTACACGCGCACCGGCAGCCGAACGCCGATGCAGTGGGACGGCGATCTGCCGAATCTTGGCTTCTCCGCCGCGCCCGCCGATGCGCTGTATCTGCCGGTCGAACCGGCGGGTGATACGGCCCATGACGCAACCGGCGCCGTCTCGCCTGTGACCGTTCCTACGGTCGCATCGGAATCCGCACGCGCCGACTCGCTGTACCACTGGATCACGTCGCTGCTGGCATTGCGCGCCGACTCCCCCGCGCTGAGGTCCAACGCGGCGTTCGAACCGGTCGCTGCACCTGAATCCGGCCGTGTCTTCGCCTATCTGCGCACTCCGGTCGACTCTTCGGGCGAGCGCAACGAGTCAGGCAGTCTTCCCCTCCTCATCGCCATGAATCCCGGTCGTGAGACCGAAACGGTCACGCTCCCGACCGAATTCGCCGCGCAGTCCCCCGCCGTCCGCCTCGCCATCGGCGAACCCGCGGTCGACGGCGCCACGCTCACGCTGCCTCCGCAGTCCTTCGTCATCCTCGGCTGACGCACGGCTGTTCCGCCGCCGCGACGGCGATTAGGATGGAAGCGGCAACGATACACACGTATCAAGGAGGAATCATGCCCGTTATTCACACCCACGTCTCCGTCAAGACCACGCCCGAGCAGCGCGAGGCGCTCAAGGCCGCGTACGGCAAGGCGATCAGCGCGGTGCCCGGCAAGTCCGAAGGCTGGCTGATGTGCCCGTTCGAGGACGACATGCCGATCTACTTCGCCGGATCCGACGACAAGCCGGCGGCGTACGTCGAGGTGAACGTGTTCGGTCGTTCCGTGCCCGGTTCGGCGTGGGAGAAGCTGACCGAGTCGATCATGGCGGCGCTCGAGGGCACGCTGGGCATTCCGCAGGACCGCACGTACATCCGCTACACGGCGACGACGGACTGGGGGTGGAACGGCGGCAACTTCTAGTTAGTTGTCACAGCTCCATCGCGGCCGCATACAGCGCGCTGTTATGAGGCGTGGCGGTTTTCTCTCGCTGAGCCAGCGCTCAGCGAGAGAAAACCGCCACGCCTCTGTTGTTTCGCCCGGTCTCAGCCGAGCAGCGCGAGTTCGTCCGGGGTCAGCCGCAGATCAGTCGCGGCGAACGAATCGTTGATCTCATGCGGATTGCGGGCGCTCGGGATCGTGAACAGACGGTCGTACCGGGTCAGCTCCCATGCGAGCACCACCCGCTGGTACGAGACGCCACGCGCGGCAGCAACCGCACGGAACGGATCGTACGCATGCCGGTCGAACGGGTCGAGGAACCCGCCGAGCGGCGACCAGCACACGAAATCAAGCCCGAGTTCGGCGCAATGCTCCATCGTATGTTCCGGATCGGGGTGCGAGGGCGAGAACTGGTTCTGCACGGCGATCAGCTTGTCGCCGAGGATCGCGCGGGCCGTGTCGATCTGCGCGTTGTTCACGCGGGAGATGCCGGCGTAGCGAATCACGCCTTCGTCGAGCAGCGTCCTGAGCGCGCCGATCTGATCCTCGTACGGCACGGCCGGATCGGGACCGTGCGAATACAGCAGGTCGAGCGCGTCCACGCCAAGGTGACGCGCCGATTCCTTCGCGTCGCGGATCATCGTCTCGGGCCGCGAATCGGCCATCCAACCGTACCGGCTGCCGGCCGCCTGCAATCGTTGGCGGTCGTCCTGCGCCACAGCCTCCCCTGCCGCGACGTCCGTGTCGATCGTGCGCCGGTATCCGGTTTTCGTCGCCACCAGCACCTCGCCGCGCGGACCGTCCCAACTGGCGAGCGCGTCGCGCACCAGCATTTCGCCGTACCCGAAATCGCCGGGAACGCCCGTGCCGTCCGCGCCCGGAGCGGTCGGCAGGTAGTACGACCACGCGGTGTCGAGGTAGCGCACGCCGGCGTCGAGCGCGGCGTGGATCGTGCCGATCGCCGTCTCACGGTCCGGACGTCCCTCGATGGCGAGCGCCATCGTGCCCATGCCGAGCCTGGAGATGCGATGCCCCGCGAAATCGACCGTGTTCGCGAAATCAGTGCCATGTTGCAACGTCGTCATACCGCCCATCATCGTGCGAGCCCCTGACGCGGATACGCTGCTTCATCGTTTCACGGCGGATCGCACCGCCGCTGGATGCCCTGTCGCACCCCGGGGCTTATGATGGTCACGCAACCGAACGGGAGCCCGGCTGGGCTGAGAGGAAGTCGCGAACTTCGACCGTCAACTTGATGCGGGTCATGCCGCCGTAAGGAAACGGGTTGTTTCGCCGTCGCAATCGATGCGCGGCGGTTCGCGATCATTTTTTCAGTCTGCGCGGGTTTTCGCATCCGTTGCATCGTCGTTGCGCGCGGACTCGTCACCGTGTCGCCGCGCCGCTGTTCGGATGATCGTTTGCGCGACAACTCAACATAATTCAAGAACAACCAGTGATACTTACGACAAGGGTCATGAAGGGGCGCACCACCTCACAGGGTACGGCTGCTTCAGCGACCCTTTTTTTCGAATCCGGCGCGGCCGGGGAAGGGGAACCGATGATCGTCAACGGTCAGGAGGAGCAGCTCGACGGGCCGATCAGTGTCGCCGAGTTCATCGAGCGCAAGGGATTCAAGCCGGCCCGTGTGGCCGTCGAGCTCAACGGCGAGATCGTGCCGCGGGCAAAGCGCGCGCAGACGATGCTCAAGGGCACCGACACCGTGGAGATCGTCACGTTCGTGCAGGGCGGCTGACGGCCGTGACGGCCGTGACGACCGGCAACGGGCATGCCGCGGCAACCAACGGCATCCATACGACATCGAATACGAAGGAGTAACCATGACTGGAGTAACCATGACTGCACCATCCACCGAACCCAACGTTTCGCCCACCGAACCGACGCTCGACGAACTCGTCGGCACTGCCACGAACACCGCGCTGCTGCCCGAGCCGGACGCCCACGCCTACGACGCGATTGCGACCGGCGACGCCGATCCGCTCATCCTCGGCGGGCACAAGTTCACGAGCCGGTTCATCCTCGGTTCGGGCCGCTACGATCTGAACCTCATCAAGGCCACGATCGAGAACGCGGGCACGCAGATCGTCACGATGGCGCTGCGCCGCTGCCGCACCACCGAGAACAACCTGCTCGACTACATCCCCAAGGGCATCACGATGCTGCCGAACACGTCGGGCGCGCGCAACGCGGAAGAGGCGGTGCGCATCGCGCGACTCGCCCGCGAGGTGTGCCAGACCGATTTCGTGAAGGTCGAGATCGAGCACGAGACGAAGTACCTGTTGCCGGACAACGCGGAGACGATCCGCGCGACCGAGATGCTCGCGAAGGAGGGGTTCGTGGTGATGCCGTACATGTTCCCGGACCCGATCGCGGCGCGGCAGCTTGAGGAGGCGGGCGCGGCGTGCGTGATGCCGCTCGGCTCGCTGATCGGCTCGAACAAGGGGCTGCGGATGCGCGATTTCATCGAGGTGATCATCGCCAACGCGCATGTGCCGGTCATCATCGACGCGGGTATCGGCCGGCCGAGCCAGGCCGCCGAGGCGATGGAGATGGGCGCGGACGCGGTGATGGCGTATACGGCGATCGCGTCCGCGGGCAACATCCCGGTGATGGCGCGCGCGTTCAAGCACGCGATCGAGGCCGGCCGCGAAGCGTATCTTGCGGGCCTCGGCACCGTGACCGAGGGTCATGCGGTGCCGTCCAGCCCGACCAACGCGGCCGACTATCTCTCTGCCAGCAAGTGATTACCGCGCGTGATTACTTGCGCACCTGCGTGATCTGGTAGGCGGCGAGCAGAATCGCCAGCCAGATCACGCCGGCGACCACGGCCACGCGGTAGCTCGGCGAGAAGCACATGAGCACCACGACGAGCGCAAGGAACGCGAGCACGATATACGGCATCACGCGCGCGAACGGCAGCTTGAAGTGGATCGCGTCCAACGCCGTCTTGCCCTGCAGTCCGGCAAGTTCGGCCGGACCGTCGCCGGCCGCGACGACCTTGCGGAAGTGCACTTCCGTGATCATGATCATCGACCAGTTGATCACGCCGGCGATCGTCGCGATCGACATGAGATAGTTGAACGCGAACTCCGGCCACAGGAACACGACAACTACGGCCAGCGCGGTGATGATCGCGGAGGTGATCACGCCCGCGACCGGCACGCCGCGCGAGTTGAGCTTGCCGAGGTACGCGGGTGCGTTGCCCTGCTTGGCGAGCGAGTACAGCATGCGCGAGTTCGCGTACAGGCCGGAGTTGTAGACGCTCATCACGGCGGTCAGGCACACGAAGTTGAGGATGCCGGCGGCCGCGTGCACGCCCACCGAGTCGAAGATCTGCACGAACGGGCTGGACTTGCCGTCGATCGTGTTCCACGGCACCACGGCCATGATCACGCCGAGCGCGCCGATGTAGAACACGAGGATGCGCCAGATGATGCCGTTCGTGGCACGCGGGATCGTGGTGCGCGGGTTCTCGGTCTCGCCCGCGGTGATGCCGATCAGTTCGGTGCCGCCGAAGCTGAACATCACGACGCACAGGGCCATGAGCAGACCGGTCCACTGGCCGTCGGCCGTGCGCTGCATGAGGCCGTGCGGGAAGAAACCGCCGTCGATCGCGAACCAGTTCGCGAAGCTGGCCTTGATGCCGGACGCGGTCGGGAGATTGGCGACGAGTACCGCGAGACCGCCGAGGATCATCGCGACGACGGCCACGATCTTGATGATCGCGAACCAAAATTCGAACTCGCCGAACTTGCTCACGCCGAGCAGGTTCGCGGCGGCGATCACGACGAGAAACACGGCCGCGGACACCCACTGCGGGATGTTCGGGAACCAGTAGTTGACAAATGAGCCGACGACCGACAGCTCGACCATCGACACGAGGATGTAGTTGAACCAGTAGTTCCAGCCGGAGACGAAGCCCGCGCGCTTCGACCAGTAGCGGGTGGCGTAGTAGCTGAACGCGCCGGCCTTCGGGTCTTCGACCGACATTTCGGACAACGCTCGCACGATCATGAAGATCGCGAGACCGCCGACCAGATAGGCGAGCAGGATGCTCGGGCCGGCGAGGCTGATCGACTCACTCGAACCGTAGAACAGGCCGGTGCCAATCGCGCCACCGAGGGCGATGAGCTGGATGTGGCGGTTTTTCAGCGATTTTCGCAGGGTTGCGGGGACGGGGACGTCGTCGGTCTCGCGTGGGTGGCGAGACGTGGTTGGGGCGGGTGATGCTGCCATCTTGCTTCTTTCTCTCTTGCTCTCGTTGCAGGGAGCCGTTCGGTCGGGCGTGCACCGGTTCATGTATCGCCAATCGATGCAACCGTATGCAATGGCCGCTATTGTATGCCGTCCGTCGTGACCGTCGCACAATCCGTCCGATTCCGGGCGATGTCGGAACGATACGGCGCCGGACGATGCGGCGCCGGCGTCCGAATAGACGCGCGGTGCGTCAACGTATCGACGCAATCATCCGGCGCGGCAGGCCGTCCGGCGAGACGCACGTCCCCGCCCGCCGCCATCCCAAAACGTCCGGCGCGGCACCCCTCCCCGGCCAGCGATTGCGCGGGGCTTTCGTAGTACGCTTGGGTCTTATGGAACTCACTGTTTTGAATCACCCGCTGGTTGAGCACAAGCTCACCGTCCTGCGCGATAAGAACACCTCCTCCGCCACCTTCCGCGAGCTCGTCTCCGAACTCGTCATGCTGGAGGCATACGAAGCGACCCGCAACCTCGACGTGGTCGACAAGCCGATCGAAACGCCGGTCGCCCCGATGATCGGCAAGCACATCGCCGAACCCCGCCCGATCATCGTGCCCGTGCTGCGCGCTGGCCTCGGCATGCTCGACGGCATGACCAAGATGATCCCGTCCGCCGAAGTCGGCTTCCTCGGCATGAAGCGCGACGAGGAGCACCCGACCCAGCAGATCACCTACGCGAACCGCCTGCCCGACGACCTGACCGGCCGCCAGTGCTTCCTCATCGACCCGATGCTCGCCACCGGCGGCACGCTCGTCGCCGCCACGCACTATCTGGCCGAACGCGGCGCGAAGGACGTCACCGCGGTGTGCATCATCGCCGCGCCGGAAGGCATCCAGTTCGTGCAGGAGCACATCGACCCGTCCATCGATTTCAAGGTCGTCGTGTGCGCGGTCGACGAGAAGCTCAACGAGAAATGCTACATCGTGCCGGGTCTGGGCGACGCCGGCGACCGCCTCTACGGCGTCGTCGACTGACGAAGTCGTACACGGAACCGATCAACCGATCGTCACAGTGATACGTGACATGATAAGTGGGCAAACCCGGACCTCACAGGATGACGGACGGGTGAACCCGGATCGGGGAAAGACGGAAAGTGGGTGAATCCGGATCTCACAACGGCAAAGGTGGGTAGATCCGGACCATCCCACACCTCGAAATAACGAAAGTGGGTATTTGTGGACTAGTTGGACTTCTAATCGGGCCCTAACTAGTCCACAAATACCCACTTATGATTTTCGGTGTCCTATTTCACCCACCTATGGGATGAGATGGGCACCCCGCCTCAGCGCTCGGGCACGAACGCCTCGAAGATGTGACGGTCGAACCAGTCATCGCACTGAGCCAGCTCATCGCTGCTGCGCACGGTCCATGAGACGGCCGTCGCGCCCATCGCACGGGACGCACGAACCTGCGGATAGTTGCCGCCATGCCAGTCATACGCCACGAAATCAGGCCGCGACATCCAGTCGAAGATCAACAGTCCGGCCACGCACTCCAGCCAGCCGTCTTCCTCGAGCGTCACACCACCGGCCAGCTGACCGCGGCACACTTCCGGACGGTGGTTCTTGTACCATTCCACGGCCCGCGGGTTGAACGATTCGATCACATACGCGCCGTCGTACGCCTGCAGCAGCGCGTCGCCCTTCTCCATCAGCTCTTCTTCGCGCGAACCGAACGCGGCGTTGTCGTCGAACTTGTACTCCACGATCAGCGGCACACGGCCGGCGACCACGCGCAGCACGTCCAAGAACAGCGGCACGTGCTGGTAGTAGCCGGCCGGCGGGTTCGCGGGGGTCGTGACGGTCGCCGGATCGTCGGCGCCGGGTAGTTCGGACGCGACCGCAGTGCCCGGAGCATCGTTCGGGAACAGCGGGATGCGGGTCAGCTCGTCGTACGTCAGATCAGCCACGCGGCGCGGATCGCCGGCCACGCGCAGCAAGTCGGGATCATGTACGACGATGACCTGGCCGTCCGCGCTCAACTGCAGGTCAAGCTCGATGCCGTAGCCGGCCTCGGCGGCGGCGGCGAACGCGGCGAGCGAGTTCTCCGGCGCGATCGACGTGGTGACGGACGGGTCGCCGTAGCCGGCCTTCATGGCCATGCGGCGCGCGCGGGCCACGTATTCGCCGCTTTCGATCGCGTACTGCGGGGTCAGGCCGGAACCGGCGTCGTGCAGGCCGCGGTGCGCGTACCAGACGTCCGGCACGGACGGCACGTAGTTGTGCTGCTTGTCGGTGAACGAACGCGGCTTGATCGCCCATGCCGCGGCTCCGGCGGCCACCGCGCCGCCGACGAGAAGATGCTTGAGGAACGTGTTGGATGCCATGGTTTCCTCCCTTAGGCCACCCGCTTGGATTTCCATTCCGAGCCTAGCCCACCCACTGCCCCGGCTGCCGGCACATACGGATATGTCCGCTTTCGTCCAGGACCACCCCACTACTGGACGAAAGCGGACGCTAAGCACGGCAAGAGCGTCCGCTTCCCACAAGAACCGGCGTGATCCTAGCGAGAAACGGACGTAAGAAGAACGATCAGCGTCCGCTTCCCACAAGAACCGGAACTATCCTGACAGAAAACGGACGCTCAGCGAACCTAGCCAAGGATCACCGATTCGGAATGCAGCCGGATACGACGCAAGCCGTGCGGATGCGGCGGGGCGTAACGCTACATACACACGGCTTGCGGATGACGAGTCGGATCCCGCGCGGGTGACGCCCCGGCCAATCGCGCACCGGGTCACGCTCCACGCGGAATCCGTTTGGTTATTCAGTTATCGGCATTCGGCTGTTGCGATCGGCTGACAGACCGACCGAGGCGGGATCACTCGCCGGCTTCGGCGAGCGCCTTCGCGTGACGCTCGGCCAGCTCGGCCTTGATCTGCGGCTCCATCTTCTCGTACTTGCGGTAGAAGCACATGATCACGCCGACGATGACGTAGACGATGACCGGCAGCCAGATGAAGCAGAAGCTGATCGCGTCCTGCGCGGACTGCGACTGGACTTCCTTGTTGGCGTCGTAGCCGGCCGCGCCCATGATCTCGAGCGGCAGGAACGCGCCGAAGCCGGAGCCGACCTGGATGCAGAACGCGGAGCCGACGGCGGTCAGGAAGCCGGCCGCGTGCACGCCGGTCTTCCACTCGCCGTAGTCGACGGTGTCGGCGAGCATGCCGAACGGCATGCCTATGGCGATGGCCGCACCGAAGACGCCGATGGTCCAGAAGATGACGAGCAGCGGGACGTTGGTGCCGGCGAGCGGCATGAGCGCCTGGCCGACGCCGCCGATGACGAGGCCGATGATCATGGTCAGGGTCTTGTTCTTGGTCTTGTTGGCGATGATCGGCATGGCAATGGTGCCGAGCAGGCCGAGGACCTGCACGCCGTTGAACAGCGAGGTCAGGTTGCGGTTGTCGAGCACGTACTGCGCGTAGTAGGTGGACACGCCGTTACGGGTGGACTGGGCGACCCAGTAGATCACGAACGCGACGACGAGGATGATCCACGGCCAGTTGCCCTTGGCGGCCTTGAAGGAGTCCTTCAGCGGGATCGGCTTGTTGAGTTCGGGGTGGTAGTTGCGCTCGTTGAGGTTCTTGAAGGAGAACAGGAGCAGCGCGATGGCGATGACGCCCCAGATCGCGGTGACGATCATGAAGCCGGCCTTGTCGCCGCCGCCAACCATGGTGCCGAAGACACCGACCAGCGGGATGGTGAAGGACGAGGTGATGAAGGAGCCGATCTGGCCGCCGGCCATGCGGAAGGAGTTGGCGTTGTTGCGCTCGGTCGGGTCGGAGGTGAGGTTCGGCAGGATGGCGGTGATCGGGGTCTGGATGCCGGTGTAGACGGCGCCGGCGGCCAGGATGTAGGTGATCAGCGCGTACGCGAACTTCGGGGCGCCTTCAGGCAGACTCGGCGCGGTGAACGCGATCCACACGGTGACCGCGAACGGCACGCACAGCCACAGGAACCACGGGCGGGACTGGCCCCACTTGGTGTTGGTGTGGTCGACGATGGAGCCCCACACGATGGCGGAGATCGCGTCGGCGAAGCGGGCGACGAGCAGGATGGTCGCCGCGCCCAGCGCGCCGGCGGCCGGGATGTGGAAGACGTTGGTGTAGAAGTACATGATGTACGACGAGATCGTCACGTACAGCAGGTTGCCGGCCATGTCGGTGAAGGAGTAGGCGATCTTCTCCTTCGTAGAAAGCTTCACTGCGGAAGCGTCCTGAGTTGCAGCACTCATTGTTGTTGTTTCCTTCTTCGTTGATTGGTGAAAAACTGTCGGATTGTCATCTCGAGCGGAGTGAAGTCACTTCACTGTCATCTCGAGCGGAGTGAAGCGCAGTCGAGAGATCCTTCGATGCGATACGCTCTCGTAAGATTTCTCCGCTCGCTGCGCTCGGTCGAAATGACAGGTGGGTCAATTCGCCCGGTCGAAATGACAGGGCGACGGCCCCTCGGCCGAGGGGCCAGGACGGGGATCAGAAGTCGGAGTCGAACCAGACCTGCATCTGGCCGATCTCGCGGTTGGCCCACGCGTAGTACGGGATGAGCTTCAAGTCGTAGGATTTCTCCCCGACCGGGTGCTCCTCGACGTCCGCGTACAGCGGGAAGTCGTCGCCGTCATGCGTGCGCTTGGTGGCCGGGATCGTGATGACCTCCACGCCGTCGAGTTCGCCGAAGTGGTATTCGGCCTTCGCGCGGTCGGCGTCGTGGCTGCCGATGTGGTAGTTCCACAGCGGTGCGGTGTTGTCGGTTTCCTCGGCGCAGAACACGATCGGTCCGCGCATCACGGCGATCTTGCCGATGTCGTGGCGAACCAGCGTCTTCGAACGCATGAACTTCACGGCCATGTCCAGGTCGAGCGTCACGGTCGTCGTCTCGCCGGCGGCCGCGGCAATCGTCACGAATCCGTCCACGACCGGCAGGCGGCGCGCGTCCTCGCCGTTCACGGTCATCTCGTGCTTGGATGCGGACCACGACGGGATGCGCACGAGGAACTGAACCGGCTGCGCGCCTTCCGGCACGCTCACCGTGAACTCGATGTGGCCGTCCCATGGGAAGTTGGACTTCTGCGAGACCTTCACGCCGTCGAAGAACTCGGCGTCGTTCGCGATGAACTGGTGGGCGATGATCTCACGCTTGTCCTCATGCACGGTGTACAGGTGGCGGTCCACGGACGCGATGAGTCGCGCGATGTTGGCCGGGCAGCACGCGCAGCCGAACCATTCGGCGCGGTGCATGAGCACATGGTAGCGGTCGGGGTTGTGCTCGGTAGCCTGCGGGTCGGCCTCGAGCGCGTTAACGTAGTAGAAGTGCTTGCCGTCGAGCGCGATGCCGGCGATGGAGCCGTTGAACAGCTCCTTCTCGAGCACGTCGGCGTATTCGCCACGCGTCTCGAGTTCGAGCATCTGGTGCGCGAGGAAGCTCATGGCGACGGACGCGCAGGTCTCGCCGTACATGGTGTCGCTCGGCAGGTCGTAGTCGTAGGTGAACGCCTCGCCGACGTGCGTCGAACCGACGCCGCCGGTGATGTACATGCGCTTGGTGACGATGTTGTGCCACAGGCGTTTGGCGGTCTCCTCGAGTTCCGTGTCGCCGGTCAGACGGGCGACGTGGGCGACGCCGGTGAGCATGTAGCCGACGCGCACGGCGTGGCCTTCGGCGGTGAGCTGCTGACGGATCGGACGTGCGGTCTGCGTGTACTCGTGCGTCCAGCCGCGCATCTGCGGGAAGATGTCGGTCGAGCCGTCGCCGATCTTCTCGTTCTGCTTGTCGTAGAAGCTCGGGTCCTTGCCGCGCACGTCGATGAAGAACTGCGCGAGCTTCAGGTACTTGTCTTCGTGCGTGACCTCGAACAGGCGGGCGAGCGCGAGTTCGATCTCCGGGTGGCCGTCGGCTCCGGGGATTTTGCCGTCGGTTTCGCCGAAGTTCGCGTCGAGGCAGTCGGCCATCTTCTTGGCGACGTCGAGCGCCTGCTGGTTGCCGGTGACCTCGTAGTACGCGACGGCGGCCTCGATGTAGTGGCCCATCACGTACATCTCGTGGGACTGCTGGATCTGGGTGAAGCGGTTGCGCTTGGCGAACGCGCCGGACTTGATGATGTACGGGGTGTCGAGGTAGCCGTCGGGGCGCTGGGCGCGGGCGATGAGGTCGACGAGCTTGTCGCACAGCTCCTTGAGTTGGTCGTCCGGCTCGTACGCGAGCGAGTACGCGGCTTCCTCGAGCCACTTGTACACGTCGGAATCCTGGAAGACGAAGCCCTTGAACTCGCCCTTCTCGTCGCCGGCGGCGATGCGCAGGTTACGCACGGCGCGGCTGTAGTGGTAGTCGATGTCCTGCTTGGCGCCGGACGGGTCGCGCGGGATGTCGATCTTCTGTTCGTCGTTGATGACCGCCCACTGGTAGGGGATCACTTCCTTGGCAACGTTCTCACGATACCGCTTCCAGAACGGCGAAGTGACCGTGACATGTTGCGTAGTCATGGTGCGTCCTTTCGACACTGTAGGTACTGCTTACTGCTGTTGTTTCCGGCCGTCGGAGAGGTCCGCTGCCATGCGGTGGCGCCCTTTCGGCTGTTGTCGATGACGATATTAAGTGAGCGTTAACCGTCGCGTCCGCGGGTCTTGCGAATGCGAAAATTTTCGCATACCCTATTATTTGTGAACGCTCACGCAACCATCGCCGATATCGCACCGTCGCAATCGCATCAGTCGGCACGCCACTCTCCATCCCCTGTCATTTCGAGCGAGCGCAGCGAGTCGAGAAATCTCCCTCCCGCCCCGCAACCGTCACGCCGCCGTCCCACCCTTGCCGACGTCGCGCGTCTTGCGAACGTATCCATCGCCACCGCATCGAAGGCGCCCAACCGCACCGACCGCGTCTCCGCGAGCACGCAGCGCGCGATCATCGAAGCCGCCCAGCAGCTCGGCTATCGCAAATCGACCGAATCCGCCTCCGCGTCGTCGCCGCACCACCGCCAACGCTCCGGACTCGTCGGACTCATCACCTCCGACTACAACGGCCGATTCGCCCTGCCGATGCTCACCGGCGCGGAGACCACGCTGGGAGCCTCCAATCACGCCGCGTTGCTCATGAGTTCGCACGGCCGACCCGCGCTCGAACGCAGCCATATCGACCGGCTCGCGGCGCATGGCGTGGACGGCCTGATCGTCGTCGGCAGCACGACGAACCCGCGGCCTCCGCTCGATCCGAAGACCACGATGGGACTGCCGGTCATCTACGCGTACGATCCGTCGCGCGATCCGGCCGACTGCTCGATCATCTGTGACAACGTTGGCGCGGGCGCGCAGGCGATCGAGTACCTGCTCAGCCTGGGTCGGCGGTATATCGCGATCATCGCCGGGCCGGAGGATTTCCAGGCCGCGAAGGACCGTGCGCGCGGGGCGTGGCGCACGTTCACACTGTACGATTTCCGGCCCGTGGCGGTGCTGTTCGACGCGTGGAGCGAGGAGTGGGGCGAGCGGGCGGCGCAACTGCTGATCGAGCAGCACCCGCATCTCGACGCGATCTACTGTTTGAGCGACGAGATCGCGCGTGGGGCGGTGCGCGGGCTGATGGCGGCCGGCAAACGCGTGCCGCAGGACGTGGCCGTGGTTGGGCACGACAACTGGTTCGTGTTCGCGGCGAACGCGCATCCGACGTTGACCACGTTCGACAACAACATTCCGATGCTCGGCAAGATGGCCGCGCGGTATCTGCTGGATGCGCTGGCCGGGCGGCCGCATCACGGGGTGTTCACCGTGGAATGCCCGATGGTCGTGCGCGAGTCCACCGACCCCACGCGCCGCACCCCGCTCGAAAGCACCGGCCGCATCTTCAGTCGCCAAGGCGGGTGACGCCTGCTCTCCATCGCACGCACCCGCCCCATACCTGCGAGGGCAGCTCCGAGAAACCGTCGGCAAGTCGTTCCGCGCATCCAGGCCCAGCCCGGCACCATCCCACATAGAATGGCTCTGGCATCAGCATCATCCCAGCCGAAGGACCACGCCATGACCAACCGTCCGCAGCAATCCGGCCAACCGCAACCGCCGGCAACCCATCCCTCCCCTACCGGCCACCCCATCTCGTCGGCCGCGACGACGGTCGGCTTGTGCGCGATTCTGCTGTGGAGCATGATGACCGGTCTCGTGCGCGTGGTCGCGGACTCGTTCGGCGCGACGCTCGGCTCGGCGCTCATCTACACGACCGGCGTCGTGCTGCTCATGATCTTCCACCGTCCCGCGCCGTTGCGCGAATACCCGCGCAGGTATCTGCTGTTCGGCGGATTGCTGTTCGTGTTCTACGAATCGTCGATCTCGCTGTCGATCGGGCTCGCGAGCACGGCCGAATCGTCGGTCGAGGTGAGTCTGGTGAATTATCTGTGGCCGACGATGATGGTGCTGCTGACGGCCGCCGTGTTCCCGACCGTGCGGCGACGCGGCGTTGCGGCAGATCGCCGCGATATCGCCGCGGCTGCCAACGATGGCACCGCCGATGGCGTCGGCGGGCGCAGCGACGGCAACACGCGTCCCAGCCGACTGCGCTCCGTACTGCGCGTGTTGCCGGGCGCAATCGTCGCAACGGCCGGCGTGGTGCTGGCGGTCGGCGGCAACAGCGGATTGGACTGGGGACTGGCCGCGCAGCACATCGCAAGCAATCCCCTGCCGTATCTGCTTGCGTTCGCAGGTGCGTCCGCATGGTCGGTGTATGCGGTGTTCACGCCCGCGATGGCCGACGGCAAGGATGGCACGTCCGTGTTCTTCCCGTTCGTGGCGGTGGCATTGTGGGTGATTCACTTCACGTCGGGCGAGGGCTGGCCTCCAGCCGCCCCGTCGATCTGGGGATGGCTGGCCGTGCTCGGCGCGGCGGCGTCGATCGCGGGCGGCTACGCCTGCTGGGGTCACGGCATTTTGCACGGCAGCATGCGCACGTTGGCAATGGCGAGCTACGCCGCACCAGTTCTGTCCACCGCCGCCAGCGCTGTCCTGCTCGGTCTCGCGCTGTCCCTGCCGTTCTGGTGCGGCGCGCTCCTCGTCGCCGCCGGCTCCATCCTCAACTGGTGGATCTCCTCCCGCCGCCGGTAACAGCGGAAGCCCATACATCTCCACGTCATTTCAAGCGGAGCGAAGCTGTCTCCACGTCATTCTGAGTGAGTCAAACCTGTCTTTGTGTCATTTCAAGCGGAGCGAAGCTGTCTTCATGTCATTTCGAGCGAGGCGAAGCCGAGTCGAGAAATCTTCCGAAAACGCAAATCCGCGGAAGATTTCTCCGCTCGCTGCGCTCGGTCGAAATGACAACGATGGCGCCACCGTAGACCAAGTACCGCCCGCGCTCACCGACCCTTACATTCTCGCGGCACTCAACTGACACCACCGCAACTTCATAAAATTTTTATGAAGTTTGGTCCATAACTTCATAACTGACTTATGAAGTTGCGAACACGAGTACCGCCCAGCGCTCACCGCTTCTTGCGGCGCTTGAAGTTGATGTCGAAGACGATCCACGCGGACAGCACGAACGCGACCACGTAGCCCATAAAACCAACCACCGGGATGCCGAAAATGATCGGCTTCATGCCGGCGAAATACACGATCGATGACCCGACGAACAGCCCAACGACGATCAGCGCCATAGTTAAGCGGTTCACCATGTCGGAAAGCTTGTTCATCGGCTCCTCCGCACCGATCAGTTCCACATTGACGCGCAACTGCCCGCGCGTAAGCATGCGCGACGCGGTCTTCGCCTCGGCCAGCGCGCTCAGCAGCCCGTGCAGCGCGAGATGTCCCTCGACACCAAGTGACTCCAGTTCGTCTCGCGCCGCCTGTTTGGGCGACTTACTCGTCGCGATGTGCTTCGAGATGATCTCGATCATGTTCACGTCGGGAATGAACTCGTCGAGCAACCCCTCGAGCGTCACCAACGCGCGCCCGACCGTCGTGACCGAACTCGGCACCTCGATCCCGTGCCGTTGCGCGAGCTGAGTCAGTTCGGTGATGAACGCGGCGATGTCCAGATCGGACAGATCGACCGTGCCGTACTCGGCGACGATCGTGTCGAGATCGGCAAGCAGCGCGGGATAGTCCTCAGGATTATTGGCAGATCCGGCGAACCGCAGCAAACCGTCGGCGAGCGCAGGCGTGTCCTGCTTGGCAACGGCGAAGATCATCTGTTTCATGACCTGCCGCGTCTTCATGTTGAGCCGACCGGTCATGCCGAGATCGAGCAGGACGATCTGTCCGCCGGCGACCATGATGTTGCCGGGGTGCGGGTCGGCGTGGAAGAAGCCGTCGTCCAATATCTGCGTGGCGTAGTTGTCGACGAGTTTGGTGCCGATTTCCTTGAGATCGTAGCCGGCGGCAATGAGCCGGTCGGGATGGGAGACGGAGATGCCTTCGATGTAGTCCATCACGACAACGTGTTCAGTGCACAGGTCCATGTACGGCTTCGGGCAGTCCATGTACTTGTACGGCTCGCAGAATCGTTTGAATTCCGCGAGATTGCGCGCCTCCACGAGGAAGTCGGTTTCGGATTCGAACGTGTCCCACAGTTCCTCGACCACGCCGCCGAGGTCCACGACCTGCGCGGTGGAGACGACTTTGGTGGCGACTTTTGCGATCGATCGCATGATCGACACGTCCTGTGCCATCGTTTCTCGCACGCCGGGTCGCTGGACCTTGACGGCCACGTCCTCGCCGGTGAGGAGCGTGGCGCGGTGGACCTGTGCGAGCGATGCGGAACCGAGCGGTGTGGCGTCGATGTGCTCGAAGATCTCGTCGACCGGGCGGCCGTATTCGTGCGACAGCGTTTCGACGACGGTTTCGTACGGCATCGGATCGGCGTCGGCGCGCAGTTTAGCCAGTTCGTCGCAGAACGATTGCGGCAGCATTTCCGAACGCATCGACAGGATCTGGCCGACTTTGACGAACGTGGGCCCGAGCGCCTCGAGCATGAGCCGCATTTTGACCGGGGTTAGACCGTGGGCGACGTCGAACTGCTTGGCGATGCCGGCGATCTGCTTGAGCCGCTTGATCTTGCCCCAGCGGGTGAGATGGTAGCGTTCGGAGAACACGTCGCGGCGCGGACCGAACAGGTCGAGCGTTTCCCCCGACCATTCAGTCTGCGTGTATGCGTTGATTCCGTTGGCCATAAGCACCCCTGAGCTTGATATGACGGTTGATATGACAAGCGGAGAAATCCTATGCGCTGGTAGGCTTCATAGGATTTCTCCGCTCACTGACGTTCGGTCGAAATGACGATGAATGACCTTGCGGTCACTCGGCCTTGGGCTCCTCGGCGGCCGCGTCCTTCTTGGCGGACTCCTCCTTGACCTCGGCGGCCTTGCGCTTGAGCTCGGTGTTGAGAGCCTTGCCCTGTTCGACCGTCAGTTCACCCTTCTTGACGAGATCGTCGACGATCTCCTGGCTCTTCTCCACGGTGGTGGCAAGAGCACCGACGCCTGCAAGGAACACCTTGCGCAGGCCATCGCCAAAATCAAAATCAGCCATGATACGCCTCCTTAATACGCGTGTATGGTCACTGACCAGCCTACTCCGCGCAAGCTATATTTTCACGCGACTTCAGCGGTCAAAACGCCTTGCGACATTGGAAGAATCTTGGCCCCCTCGGCTGAGGGGGCTGTCAGCGAAGCTGACTGGGGGAGCGTCACACCCATTCACACGTTTAATAACCATCACGCGCCGACACGCTGGCGCACGTAGCCGTCGAGCACGTCGGCCGTCACGCCGTCGTACGAGGAGATCGACGCGAACTGCGGGCCGTTGGAGGTATCCGTGTTGATGTATCCGGTCTGCGCGATCAACGTCGCGCCCGACGCGGCCGCCGACTTCAGGCCGCTCATCGAGTCCTCCAGCGCCACGCAATATGCCATGTCTTCCGGCGCGATGCCCAGTAACTTGGCCGCGGCCAGATACGGTTCGGGAGACGGTTTCTTCTCCACGTCGTCGTCACCGCAGATGAACCCGGCGAACGCGTCCTTCGGCGCCTGATCGACCAGTCCCTGAGCCAGATGGCGCGGCGACGTGGTGACCAGCACAGACGGGATGCCCGCGGCGACCAACGATTCGAGCACGGCGGTCACGCCGGGGATCCACGGCATGTGCGCGGCTTCGGCCTTCGCCACGTAATCGATCATGCCCTTGCCGATCTCCTCGATCGACAGTTGGCATCCGTGGTCGACCATGCGCTGCGCGACCTGCGGCACCGGCGTGCCCGACCCCTGCCATGCGAGGTCGAGATCCCAGTAGCCGCCATGTGCCTTGGCGATCTCCATTTCCCCGGCATGCCAGTACGGCTCGGAGTCGATCAACGTGCCATCCATATCCCAGAACACGGCTTTGAGCAGCATCGCAAGGCACCTTTCCTTCGATATCGGTTTGCTGTATCTATCTCACCAAACCTCACGGACGAGCACGCGCCGCGCAATGTCGATTTCGTATCGGCCCGTATCAGGATCGGAAAGACGGCACAAGAGGCCGCGACCGACCGGCTAATCGCCAAGCAGCACAAGCTCGGAGGGGATGAGCTCGGCCTCGTCGGCCGGGCCGGCCGTAATCTGCAACGGCTTGCCGCTGCCACGCCGCCAGATGCGGTAATACTTCGACTTGGCCTGACGTACTTCGACGACCTCGCCGTCGATGCCGGCCTCGAACACGCTGTCGCCCTCAAGCCGACGACGCAGATGACGGTTCTGCCGGCGCAGCTGGCGATTCTCCTCCTGCAACGAGAGGATGCGCGTGATACCGGCCAGATTGATACCCTCGGACTGGCTCAGATGCTGAGCCTGGGCCAGCCGGTCGATGTCACGCAACGTGTAGCGGCGCGCACCGCCTTCAGTGCGCTTGGGCACAACCAGCCCGAGACGGTCGTACTGCCGCAATGTCTGCGGATGCACACCCGCCAGTTCGGCCGCCTGACCGACCGCGAACACCGGCAGCTCAACGTTCAATCCCAACGAGTCCACCGCGTCGAGATCGGCGCGACCGGAGACGAGCGCCGCCGCACACGCGGCGTAGGCACGCTTGACTTCCTGCGCGATTCTCGCCATATGCACTCATCTCCTTACTGTTTCTTGGCTCCCTCGGCTGAGGGAGCTGGCTCGCGAAAGCGAGACTGAGGGAGCGTCATACCCACGCCCCGTCATGTCACCCGAGCAGAGTCTCACCCCTGTCATGTCGACCGAGGCGCAGCCGAGCGGAGAAATCTTCATCGAGTCACTCCCCCTGAAAAGATTTCTCCGCTCGCCTCGCTCAGCCACAATAACAGGAAATCACATCACCGCTGCTCGGCCAGCTCCGCCGCGAAATCGTCCGACGCCTTGTCGAACTCCTTCGCCGCGTGCTTCAGGCCCAGCCCCGGCTTGGCAGGCACGTGAATCTGCACGCGCCCGATCAGGTCGCCGAACGCATTGCCGTTCTTCACGCCCTTACCGGCAACATGCACTTCCGTACCACTCGACGAACCAGCCGGCACCTTGAACGTCACCGGCTCGCCGTCGATGTCCTTCATCTCAACCTTCGCGCCGGCCACGGCCTCGCCCACGGTCACCGGCAGATCCACGACCAGATCATGCCCGTTCATCGTGAACTTCGGGTCATCCGCCACGCTCACGTTCAGATACAGGTCGCCGGCCTTGCCGCCGTTGCGGCCCGGCTTGCCCTTACCGGCCAGACGGATCTTCTGACCGTCCTTCACGCCGGCCGGAATATGCGTCTTGAACTTCTTGCCGTCCACGCTCAGCGAAACCGTCGCGCCCTTGACCGCCTGACGGAACGTCAGCTTGATCTTCGACGTGCGGTCCTCGCCGTTCTCCGGCTCGGGAGCGGACTCGTACTGCGAGTACTGGCCGTACGGGCCGCCTTGCTGGCCGAAACCGCCACGGCCTGCGCCGGCACCCGCCGCGCCGCCGAACATCGAGAAGATGTCGTTGAGATTGGTCGGGCCGCCGCCGCTCGTGGAGAAGCGGATGTTGCCGCCGTTGCCACCGCCGAACATCGAACCGAAGACGTCGGAGAAGCCGGACGCGTCGAATCCTCCGCTGCCGGAGCCGCCGGCGAAGCGCGCGCCTCCCATGCCGAACTGGCGGATCGCGTCGTACTTCTGGCGGGTTTCCTTGTTATTAAGTACGTCGTATGCCTCGGAGATGTCCTTGAACTTCTCCTCGGCCTCCTTGGTCTTGTTCAGATCAGGATGGTATTTGCGGGCCAGCTTGCGGTATGCCTTGGTGATGTCGGCGTCGCTGGCGTCCTTGGAGACACCAAGGACTTTGTAGAAGTCTTTGCTCAGCCATTCATTTTCAGCCATTATGTCTCCTTTCTCCCCCATGATTGGCTCCCCTTGTCAGGGGAGCTGTCTGCGAAGCAAACTGAGGGGTAGTCAAAGCTTAAGAATGTTCGAGAGCTGCCGGCTTATATTTTTTATCCGGTAACCGCGAAGGCTGGCAGTATATGCCGCTCGACACGCTCCGGATGCCGGCTGACGCCGGCCTTCGCGGCATAGCCGCTCACTTCGCCTAGGAACAGTCCACCGGACTGTTCCTTTAACGGCTCAGCGGCCAAGTCTTACGGTCGAGCAACATATACTGCCAGCCTTCGCTCAGTAAGTGCATAACTCACGTTGGTTAGCGGTTCGCTCAGTTATGCATGATCCCTGGTTTGTAGAAGCCGATCTCTGATGATTGATGATTGGGATGGTCGACTTCTACAAACTGTTTATTTGGGGATTGGGATGGGATTTAGTTCTGGGGGGAGGCTACTACGACGCGGGCGGCACGGATGACGCGGTCGCCGATGCGGTAGCCGGCTTCCACCACGGTGTCGACGGTTTCCTTCTCGGCCGAGGCATCCGGACGATGCAGGATCGCCTCGTGCTTGGTCGGATCGAAGTCCTCGCCCTTTTCGCCGAACTTCTCGACGCCGAACTTCTCGAACGCCTTGTCGATCTTCGTGGCCACGGCCTTGAAGGAATCGTCCATCTCGCTGTGCTCGCGAATGCGGTCGATGTCGTCGAGGGCGGGCAGCAGCGCGGTCAGCACGTCGATGATGCCGTGCTGGCGGAAGCGCTCCTGCTCCTTCTGGGCGCGGTTGCGGTAGTTGACGAACTCCGCACGCTCACGCTGCAGGGCCTCGAGGTAGTCGGCAGCCTCCTTCTTGGCCTTGCCAAGCGGGGTGAGGGTGTCGTCGGCGGACTGGTCGGACTTGGCGTCGGAGTCAGCGGCGGCATCAGCAGTAGCGGAAGCATCCTTGGAATCCTCAGGCTTCTCAGCCGATTCTTCCTTCGTGGAGGGCTTGTCCTCCGACGCTCCCTCAGCCGCGGAATCCGAGGCCGGCTGCTCGGTCTTCGCCGAGTCAGCCGAGGCAGAGGCGGCCGAGCCGGCCGCGGCCGATGCAGCCGCGCCAGCAGCCACGTCGTCCACGTCCGGCAGGTCGTTCAGGTAATCATCCTTGTTGAACTCGGACATGATTACTTGTTGTCCTTCTTGTCGTCGTCATCGTCCACGACTTCGGCGTCCACCACGTCGTCGTCGCCACCGTTCGCGGCACCCGACGCACCGGCACCAGCAGCGGCACCCGCGCCAGCAGCGCCGGCGGCACCGGCCGCGGCCTGCTGCGAGTACAGCGCCTCGCCGATCTTCTGCGCGGAGGTCATGAGCTCGCTCTGCGCGGTCTTGACCTTCTCGATGTCGTCGCCCTTGAGGGCTTCCTTCAGCGCGTTGACCTTCTCGGTGACTTCCTTGGCGATCTCGTCGGAGATCTTGTCCTTGTTGTCGTTCACGAGCTTCTCGGTCTGGTAGGCGAACGCCTCGGCCTGGTTGCGGGTCTCGGCCTCCTCCTTGCGCTGCTTGTCCTCGGCCTCGTGGGCCTCGGCCTCCTTGACCATGCGGTCGATCTCGTCCTTCGGCAGGCCGGAGCCGCCGGTGATGGTCATCGACTGCTCCTTGCCGGTGCCCTTGTCCTTGGCGGACACGTGCACGATGCCGTTGGCGTCGATGTCGAAGGTGACCTCGATCTGCGGGACGCCACGCGGAGCCGGCGCGATGCCGGTCAGCTCGAAGGTGCCCAGCGGCTTGTTGTCGCGGGCGAACTCACGCTCGCCCTGGTAGACCTGGATCAGCACGGACGGCTGGTTGTCCTCGGCGGTCGAGAAGACCTCGGAACGCTTGGTCGGGATGGCGGTGTTGCGCTCGATGAGCTTGGTCATGATGCCGCCCTTGGTCTCGATGCCCAGCGACAGCGGGGTCACGTCGATCAGCAGGACGTCCTTGCGGTCACCCTTGATGACGCCGGACTGCACGGCGGCGCCGACGGCCACGACCTCATCCGGGTTCACGGACTGGTTCGCTTCCTTGCCGCCGGTCAGCTCCTTGACGAGTTCCTTGACGGCCGGCATACGGGTCGAACCGCCGACGAGGACGACGTGGTCGATGTCGCTCACGCCGATGCCCGCGTCGCGCAGCACGTTGTTGAACGGCGTGCGGCAACGGCCGAGCAGATCGGAGGTCATTTCCTCGAAGTGCGCACGGGTCAGCGTCTCGTCGAGGTGAACCGGGGTGCCGTCAGGGGTCATGGCCAGGTACTGCATGTTGATGGAGGTCGAGGTGGACGAAGACAGCTCCTTCTTCGCCTGCTCGGCGGCTTCCTTCAGACGCTGCAGCGCGATCTTGTCCTTGCTCAGATCAACGCCATACTTGTTCTTGACCTCGCCGACCAGCCAGTCGATGATCTTCTGATCCCAATCGTCACCGCCGAGGTGGTTGTCGCCGTTCGTGGCCTGCACCTGAATGGTGGAGAAGCCGTCCTCGTCCTTGCCGATCTCCAGCAGCGAAACATCGAAGGTGCCGCCGCCCAGATCGAAGACGAGGATGTGCTCGTCGTCCTTGCCCTTTTCGAGGCCGTACGCCAGCGCGGCCGCGGTCGGCTCGTTGATGATGCGCAGCACGTTCAGGCCGGCGATCGTGCCGGCGTCCTTGGTGGCCTGACGCTGGGCGTCGTTGAAGTATGCCGGGCAGGTGATGACGGCGTCCGTGACCGGCTCGCCGAGGTACGCTTCGGCGTCCCTCTTCAGCTTCATCAGGATCTGCGCGGAGATCTCCTGCGGGGTCCACTTCTTGCCGTCAATCTCGACGGTCCAGTCGGTGCCCATGTGACGCTTGACGGAAGAAATAGTGCGGTCGACGTTGGTGACGGCCTGACGCTTGGCGACCTCGCCGACGAGGATCTCGCCGGACTTGGAGAACGCGACGACGGACGGCGTGGTACGCATGCCTTCCGCGTTCACGATGACGGTCGGCTCGCCGCCTTCCAGCGTAGCGATGCAGGAGTTCGTAGTACCAAGATCAATACCTACTGCACGTCCCATAATGTGCTCCTTTGGTTGATGATTCGTTGACGTTTCTTCGCTCAAGTTTCGGGAAGCCGCGCGGCCGCGATCTCATGATCGCCGCCGTACCGCCCTCGTCTCGAGGATGTCGGCCTTTTTTGTTTTCCAAAACTTGAGCCTACACCACTCAACTTTGTGTCGCAACTTTTTATTCCCGATTCCCATAAGAATTTTTTCGCGACGCACGCGGAGCTTGCGGGCATCTCCCCATCCAGTCGCGCAACGCATGCCGAATACGGCGACAAACGGCCCGACGGCGCGATAATGGACGCATGGCATCCGCAACCTTCGATCCGCTCACCCAGCGCTACCCGTCCCAGCGCTGCCCCATCTACGCGAACCGCGCGATGGTCAACTGTTCCGAACCGCAGGCGTCGGCAGCCGGGCTGCAGGTCATGCTCAAGGGCGGCAACGCGTTCGACGCGGCGGTCGCCGCCGCGGCCGCACTCACCGTGGTCGAACCGACGTCGAACGGCATCGGATCGGACGCGTTCTGCATCGCCTGGAGCGCCCGCGATCAGCGGCTCGTCGGTCTCAACTCCAGCGGCCCGGCGCCGCGCGGAATCTCCATCGACCGCGTCATCGCGGACGGCAACATCACTGCGAACGGTCGCATGCCGTACCTCGGCTGGACGCCGGTCACCGTGCCGGGCGCGCCCGCCGCATGGGCCGCGCTCAACGAACGATACGGCAATCTCTCCCTGTCCGACGATCTTGCGCCGGCCATCGACTACGCGCGCAACGGCTACGCGGCCAATCCGAACCTCGCCTACTGGTGGCAGCGCGGAGCCGACGGTTACCGCCGTGCGAACGGTGGCAGCGATGACAACGATGGCCGGTTCGCGGAATGGTTCCGCACATTCACGTACGGCGACGATCATCATGCACCGCAGGCCGGCGACATCGTCACGCTGCCGAATCATGCGGACTCGCTGACCGAGATCGGCGCGACCAACGCACGCTCGTTCTACGAAGGCGACCTGGCGCGCGCGATCGACCAAGCGAGCCGCGCGGCGGGCGGCTATCTCAGATACGACGATCTGGCCGCATACGCGCCGCGCTGGGTCGATCCGATGCGGCTCGACTACCGCGACGGCTGGCAGGTATGCGAGATCCCGCCGAACGGACAGGGCATCGTCGCGCTCATGGCGTTGAACATCCTGCGCAATTTCGACGTCGCGCACGACGACCGCGTACTCACGTACCACCGTCAGATCGAGGCGATCAAACTCGCGTTCGCGGACGCGTTCGACACGGTCAGCGATCCGGACGACACCGGATTCGACTACGCGCGGTATCTCACGCCCGAATACGGCGAGGCGAAGGCGCGGCTGATCGGCGAGACGGCCGAGGTGCGCACGACGCGCACACCGTCAAGCTCGGGCACCGTGTATCTGTGCTGCGCGGACAGCGAAGGAAACATGGTGTCGTATATCCAGTCGAATTACATGGGATTCGGCTCGGGCATCGTCGTGCCGGGGACGGGGATCGCGCTGCAGAACCGCGGGGCCGATTTTTCGCTCGATCCGACGCGCGCGAACGCGCTCAAGCCGGGCAAGCGCACGTATCACACGATCATTCCGGGATTTCTGATGCGGGGCGGCCGGCCGATCGGGCCGTTCGGCGTGATGGGCGCGTATATGCAGCCGCAGGGGCATGTGCAAGTGGCGATGAACGCGATCGATTTCGGCATGGACCCGCAGCAGGCGCTCGACGCGCCGCGCTGGCGATGGGATCACGGCAACGAGATGCGCGTGGAGACACGGTTCGACGCGGCGGTCGCACGGGAGCTGGCACGGCGCGGGCACGAGGTGACGGTCGGTTTGGAAACGGCCGATTTCGGGCGCGGACAGATGATCATGCGGGTGGACGGCTGCCGCAGCTGCGGCGACGACGATCGCGGCGGTCATGGCGGCGGCGCATCAGGGTCGTCCGCCGAGCCGATCTCGCTGGTCGGCGGCACCGAGTCGCGCACCGACAGCAATATCGCGTGCTGGTAGTCGGATTCGGCCGCCGATACGGCGTTGAGTCAGGAATTCAGCCGTAGACACGGATCGACTGACCGGCGAACTTATGCTGGTTTATCGTCGCGACAAGATACCGTTACCGCGCGGCCGCTCCGGCCGAGCTGTGCCTTACCGCTGTCATGTCAGGCCGAATCGCAGGCAAGTCAGGCATCCTTTCAGGACGCAGCTCATGCCATTCAACCGATTCGCCGCTCCAGCAGTTCCTGCTGACGGCCTTCGAGGATCATGCGCTGGCAGGTAGGGCAGATCGGACCGTATTGGTCAGTGCGGATCAGGGTGGCGAACCGGTGGCAGATGCGGCATTCACGCAGCGAGCATAGGCCCGTGACAGCCGCTGCGACGGCGAACAGTGCGGCCGTCGCGAACCACGAGCAGAACAATAGGATGACCGCGCCCACGAACATGGCGCACATGAGCATCATGCACCGCGATCGAGATTGCAGCCGATTCATTTTCGTCTCTCCACCCCACAACTTGGACGATACGATCCCACCATACAAACAGCCATCCCCACGCGACGCGCCAAAAACGGCGAAAACACTCGCTTTTGGACACATCGCTTCACCGTGCTTTCCGCCGCGTTCCCCACCGCGCCGCATCCGGCACCCATCGCGACACGCCGAAGTGGCGCAAAATACAAGTCGGGTGTAAGTTAGTCGATTGTCTGCGAGTGTGGCGGAATGGTAGACGCGCTGTCTTCAGGTGGCAGTGAGTGTATGCTCGTGGGGGTTCAACTCCCCCCACTCGCACGCAGGAGCGAAAGCCCCGAACCGTTGAAATACCAACGGTTCGGGGCTTTCCTGTATATGATGAAACCGCCAAAATATGACGGAAAAAATGACAATCTACATTGAGCTAGATTGATTCAAATTGAACAACTCGCCCACGGCGGCGTCTATCCGGCCGGAAAGCTCGTCTAGATCGTCGTCGAAAAGGTCGGCGTACACGTCCAAGGTCATGGCGGCTGACGAATGGCCCAACATGCGCTGTATGGCCTTCACGTTCGCGCCGGAATGCACGGCGATGCTCGCCGCCGTGTGCCGCAGGTCGTGGCACGTCAGCGGCGGCACCCCGGACTTGATGACGGCCGTCTTGTACCAGCAACGATGATTCTTGCCAAGACTCTGAGGGGCCACATAGCCGCCCTTGTCACCGACGAACACGAGTTCGTCGGAGCGCTTGCCCAAGACATGCGCCCGCAACGCCTCGCGCACGGGTTCCGGCATGGGAACGTCCCGCGACCGGTTGCTTTTGGGCGTGCCCAGCTTGTACACCTTCCTTACCTTGGTGACGCTTTTCGTGATATGAAGACGGTTCTTCTCGAAGTCCACGTCTTCCACGTTGAGCGCCGTGGCCTCGCCCCACCGAAGCCCGCACAGGCCGAGAACGAGGATAAGCGGCCGGTATTCGCCGGAGCATTCCGCCAGCTTCGCCAGTTGCGCCGGCGTGAGGTACGTTCGTGGCTTGCGTGTCTTCTTCGGCAGTTGGATATCCGTTACCGGCGTGCGGACTATGCGGCCGTCCCTTACCGCCGTCTCATAGATGTTCTTGATGATCCCGAACGCCCGGATGACCACCGACGCGCTTCTTGTCTTGCTGAGGTCGTTCACCCATTGCTGAATCTCCGAGTGCGTGACCTCGCCCAGCCGCCTATGCCCCCATTTGGGCCGCACATGAACGCGCCACGACGTTTCGACGCTGTTGTAATGCGACGGTTTCCATACGCTCTCGTGCGCCGCCACCCATTCGTCCCCCAACGGCTCTATGAACGCCTTGGAGCCTTGGGGGTCTACATATGCGCCGTCGTTCATCGCGGCCGTGACATACCGCGCCGCCCAGTCTTGGGCAAGCCGCTTCGTCTTGAAACCGCTCTTGTTCTTGTGGACGTGGTCGGGGTCGTACCACCACACGCGCCAACGCCTAGAACCGTCCTTAAGGCCGTACGACTCGAACGAAACCATGACTACACCCCGGACGCCATAGCGGCCAGTGCGTCCTTCAGCGTATCGCCGGACACCGGCACCCCAGTTCCGCCGATCGCTTCGGCAAGCATCCTCGTTATCGCTTTGGCCCCGTTGTCGGCGTCGGTATCCTCGCTGATGCGCGCCGAGTCGATTTGTGGCTTGGAGCGCTCGCGGAACGCGGCGCGGCGTTCTATGAGTTCTTCCGCCTTCTCGTCCCGTTCAAGGCTCGGCAACGGCTGCACGACGGTCGCCCAGTTCCACACCTGATTGCAGCGCAGAGCGTCGGGACGGCCGGTTATGTGCGTCTTCACGTCGCGTGACCCGCTTTCAGGCAGCAGCAGCGTTAACGGCGACACATCGAACACGACGGCGAACGCCACAAGGTCGTCCACGTCCACCTTCCGCTCACCCGACTCAATACGTCGCAAGCCTAGTACTGTTATCTCTCGTCCGACAGCTGCCATCTTTTGCGACAATTCCTTGTATGTCATGCCGCCACGCAACCGCTTGACATTAGCGGCCACTTGCCGCCCCGTGGCATCTACACCGTTCACAGAACGTTTTTTCTTTGCTGCATCATCCATACCAAACAGCATAACGCATCAAATTGATGTGTGATGAATCACGCAACACGCCGATGAGCTCAATTTGACATTTTTGAGACAAAATGAGTATACATGATGTTGAAAACATCAAATTGATGTCGATTGAATCATTGGAGGTATTGAAGATGGCAGCAATAGCTACCGGCCCATTGCCGACGATCGATAGCGGGGACGTGTGGATGACCCGGAAGGAGGTGGCGGCGTACGCGAAGACCTCTGCGGGTTCCTTGGCCACGATGGGCTATGCGAAGAAGGGGCCGAGGTTCTACAAGCCGACCAGCCGCAAGGTCGTGTACAAGAAAAGCGACGTTGACGCATGGCTCGGCAGCGATGCCGGCCGCTCGAAGCGCAAGGCGCTCGCGGGCAAGGGGGCGACGGCATGAGCGGCACGATTCGTTTCGAGAACGAGTACGACCCGGATCGTCCGTTGATCGTTGACCGTTACCCGGCCGGCTTCTACGTGTTTCGGATCGGCGCGGAGGCGTTGACGGCTCATCCCGTGAGCCTGTCGCCGTCTCAGGTCGGCGACCTCGTGGCGTTCCTTGGCGGGGAGGGGTGCAGATGATTCCGATACCGGTTTTCACGGCACGGCAGATAGAGGACGCGAAGGCCATGCCGAAGCGTTGCACGGAACCGGGCACGGCCGCGTGCATGGGCGTGACGGTGACGGCGCTCGCCGACTGGCGGCGTCACGGCGTCGGGCCGACGTATGAGACGCAGGTAAAGGGCGCAACCGTGTACGAACGCCGACATGTGGTCGATTGGATGTACCGGCATATGACGGAAGGCGGGAACCGATGACGGCAGGCATTGTGATGATTGTCCGCATTCTCGCCGCCGTGTGCTGGATCGCTTCTATCGGCTTCACCCAAGCCGAGGACTACGGGCCGGCGCTCGCGGCGCTCGCCGTCACAGGACTGTGCCTGTGGCTTATGGAAACGCCCGGCGTCGGGAATTTTGGGGAGCCGACGCCGGGCAGTGAGAGAGAGGTTCCGAACCTTGGACAAACCCGAAGCCCTCGTGTCGTCCAGTCTACCCACACGGGACTACACAGGCGAGCGCCGTTACATGGAGGACGTGGCCGCGTATTACCGGTATCTGAACCGGGCGGCGGAATTGAGGGAGCTGGAATACCTTCATGGCGTGTGGCCGCAGGGTTCGCGGCGGACGTACGCGAACGGGTATACGGCGGGATGCAACAGGGCGCTTGCGAAGGCGCTGACGGGACGATGAATCGTGTGAAAGGGGCGTTGCTGCCATGACGATCGATTTTGATATGAGCGCGTTGACGTTGGATCAGCGGGCGACGCTCACGGATTACTTCACCGCGTTGGACGACATGCCGGCCACCACGGCGGCGCATACGCTCGCCGTGCCCTATAAGGGGCGTACGCCGCTGCTCGTGCCGGCGTCCACCGTGGCGAAGCAGCGGCCGAGGTTCTTGGACTATCCGATGATTCCGACCGGGACGCTGACGCTTATGGCCGGACGTGCTGGCGTGTCTAAAAGCACGCTGAGCCTGTACCGTGCCGCGCTCGCCACTCGCGGCCTTCTCGATGGCGATTGGAAGGGCAAGCCCGCCACCGTGGCCATCAGCGGCATCGAGGACTCGAAGTCGATTCAGCGCATGAGGCTGGAAGCGGCCGGCGCGGACTTGGATCGCGTGCGGTTTCTGTCCATGCTCGACACGAACAGCGACGGCAACGGCACGGATACCGGCGTGAGACTGCCTGACGATCTGCCGGCGCTCGCGGACTCGTTCAGGGCCGAGGGCGTGCGCCTGTGGATCATCGACCCGATAACCTCGTGCATGGACGGCGACAGCAACAAGCGCGACGACGTGCGCCGGGCGCTCGACCCGTTGGCCGCGCTCGCGGACGACTTGGACATGGCGATTGTCGGCATCCTTCACTTCAACAAGGGCGGCGGCTATGCGTCGGACAAGATCAGCGGCAGTCATGCGTTCCGCGACGTGATCCGTTCTCTGGTGCTTATCGCCAAGGACGACGACAACGGCGATTGCGTCGCCACGATCGACAAGAGCAGCTACACGACGGCTCAGGGCACGTCATACAGCTACGGGCTTATGTCCGTTGACGTGGCGGACGATCACGGGGAAACGTTCGCGGTTCCGAAGGTCACGGGCTTCATGAAGACCGAACGCGACGTGAACGAGGTGATAAACCGCAACATACAGGCGGCGGGCGGCGACACGACGCACACGGAACGCGGCGAGGTGCTCGAATGGCTCACCGACTACCTCAAGGACGGCCCCGTGGCGTTCAAGGACATAGCGGCGGCGGCGAACGTCGAAGGCTACAGCAGACGGCAGCTCACCAACGCCCGCGAACGCTCGGACGGCCGTATCATCACCGTCCCAGACCCGACCTACGAGGGACGCGGACAGAAACGGCTATGGGCGCTCGCGGATACTACCGCCGCCCCTCGCGCGCGCGGGGGTACAGAACGCGGAAGTAATCACGGAAGTAATCAAACCCCAATGATTGCAACGCCTCCGATTACTTCCGCGAATACTTCCGCGTTTCAAGCCCCCGCGCGCGCGAGGAACGCGGAACAGAACACGCAAGACCTTGGATTGTTCCCGGAAAGCGAGGAATCATGAGCGTCGAAACCACAGTGCTTCACCACACGTTCCAGCAGCGCGACCACATGAAGGCCGTGACCCTGTGCGGGCTGCCGTGCGAGACGGATCACGAGCGGACGAACGAGACGCAGCGGGGCGATTGGGTCATGTGCCCCCTGTGCGAGCTTCGCGCCACGCTGATCGAGATGGGATACGAGGCCATGCCCGGCGACACGCGCAGACACGACGCCGGGCAAGGCGAGCAACTGACCCTGTTCTAGGGAAGGGCGGCATATGGCACACATGGATATGAGCAAACTACCCGTCTCGTGGCGTGATCCCGTGGCGGGCTTCATCGAGTACAAGCGTGCTGGCGGTTGCAGCGAGAAAACATTGCTCACCCGCTACTACCAGCTACGGCACTTCGCGGACACGTTCGGCACGCCGCCCGAACGGGTCACGACCGGGCAGCTCGTGGAAGCGCTCGCTGACGGGCGCTCGCAGGACTCGCGCAAGGGGTTGCGCAACTGCTTCGCCACGTTCTTCCGCTGGATGAAGGCGGCGGGACTCGCCGACCACGACCCGGCCGCGACGCTGCCGAACGTCAGGAAGCCGCGCCCGCACCCCAAGCCGTGCCCAGACCGGTACATCACCGCCGCATTGGAGAAGGCCACGAGCGCCGAGCGCGTCATGATCCTCTTGGCGGCGGAATGCGGGTTGCGCCGCGCCGAGATCGCCCAAGTGCACCGGGACGACGTGATCGGCACGCCGGGCGCGTACTCGCTCGTCGTGCACGGCAAGGGCGGCAAACAGCGCATAGTGCCCCTTCCCGACGACCTCGCCGAGACGGTCACGCATTGCGGCGGCTGGATGTTCCCCGGACGGTGGAAGGGCCACTGCGAGGAATCGCACATAGGCAAGCACATATCACGCCTATTGCCGGAAGGATACGGCCCGCACAAGCTACGCCACCGGTTCGCCACCGTCGCGTACCAGCACTCGCACGACATGCTCGCCGTCAGCACCGCCCTAGGCCACGCAAGCACCGAAACCACGCAGATATACGTGGCGCTCGCCAACGAATCGCTTCGCGGACTCGTGGACGCCGCCACGATCAAGGGAAAGAAGGTGACGGAATTGGCCTCATAGGCAAAGAGAAGGCCGGGCGTCGCCTTCCACGGACGACGCCCGGCCAACCATGCTCGCCCCTGTCCCACCGCCGACAGAAAGACAAGGGCTAGTGATCGATCACATACAGGCAACCATACACCGACCATCAAGGAAGGATCAACCATCATGGAACAGACGCCAGACGCCACGCCGGAGCAGGACGCGCCGGCCGCGCCGCAAACCGACGAAACCACGCCGCAGACGGCCGAACCGGCGACGGACGACAAAGAGACCGCGACAAGCGAGGAAACCACGGAGACGACCGAAAACGACGCCGGGGAACAGGCCGACGCCGACGAAGCGGACGAAGCCGAACAGACCGAAGACGGCGAAGAGCCGGACGACGAGAACAGCGAGGCCGCGAAATGGCGCATCAAGGCGAAGGAGGCCGAAGCGCTCGCCGACCGGATGGAGCGGAAACTACACGACTACCGTATCGAACAGCTCGGAAGGGACATAGCCGGCTACGGATGGCACGAAACGGCCCCCGACCTCGCCGCAGACCTCGCCGAAATGGACATACAGGCGTACTTCACGGAAGACGAAGAACTAACCGAGGAAGGAAAACGGATAGTGCAAGAGCTGAAAAGCGCATACCACCCAGACATCATCTGGCATCGCAGCCACCCTATACCGCATATGCCGATGCACGACAGGTCATATGACTTCGGCGGCTCGCCGAAGGAACGGTTCAGGAACACCATCATGAGCGCGGGAGGCCGGCAATGAGAAAGACGAAAGCGGCAATGCAGACCGAGAAATACCGCAAACGGTACGCCGCCGCCATGAGCCGCGCGGACAAGGCATGGCAAGGACACAACCTCATAGGCAGCAGGGCGATAAGCTATCTTCTCCGGGACACAAGCGCCAAGACAAAGATGGCCGAGGCCCGGCACATGAACAGGTTCTTCCAGACCATGCACATCGAGACGGTCATAGACGAACACGGCAACATCGACCTTCAACAGCTCGCGGCGCTCGCCAGCGAATACAACAAGCATTACGACGGGCACGTCTATTGGCGTATGCGGCTGCTGTGGTACGACATGGGGATGTCAACCCCAGACGATCCGATGCATAAGGCGAAGGAGGCCAAATACCGCATAGCCCACCAAGAGATAGACTCGAAAAACGAGGCTTTTCTGGACGATATGCGGAAGAAGCACAGGAGCGGAGAGATACCCGACTGGGAGGCGAAGATGGCCGAAGACCTTTTCGGATGATCGGAAATCATCGTGAGCGCGGCGGGGCTTTGGGCTACACTTGGGCATTGATACGGATGTCCGATGTGGCTTGAGGCCCCGCCGTCCGTTTTCTTCGGCCCTTGCGGGGCACCGTGGCGCGACAGTGCGCGCGGCAGGCATACACGCATGTTTTTCTCATACCCGTGAAGGATTCATCATGGCATTTACGATCACCAGCCAGAACAAGGGCGCTTTCCCCGACGTACAGCGCTTCGCACCGGAGGACATCATCCCCGAGGCGCTTATCATCTCCACCAGCAGCATCGGCGCGAACGTGGAAGGCGACGCGCCGAGCGTGCGCGTCCCGTTCGTCAGCGAAGACCCGGAAGCCGATATCGTCAAGGAAGGCGAACAGATCAGCGAGGCCGACCCCGAGCTTACCGAGCTGACTGTGAACACGCACAAGCTTTCGGTGCTACACAGGATCAGCCGCGAGGCGTACTCGCACGCCGGCGTGGGCGAACTGCTCACCAACAGCTTGGGCCGCGCCGTCATCAAGAAGGCCGACGCGATCTATCTCGCCAACAAGCCCGCCGAGGGAGAGGCCGGCCCCATCGGACTCGTGAACACGGCCGGCATCGTGGACGGCGGCAACATCGACACGAACCTTGACGCGCTCACCGACGCCATCGCCACCGTGCAGACCAACGGGGCCGAGCCGACGCACATCATCGCCAGCCCGACCGCGTGGGCGTACATCCAGAAGATGAAGGCCGGCAGCGGTTACAACACGCCGCTTATCGGCTCGCCCGCCGAGGCCACGGCGCTGCGTCTCGCCGGTCTTCCGGTCGTCATCAACAAGAACACGCCGGCCGGAACGCTGCTGCTCATCGACCAGTCGCAGATACTCAGCGCCGTGGGACAGCTCGAAGTGGCCGTGTCGGATCAGCGTTACTTCGACTCGGACAACTACGCGATCCGTCTCACGTTCCGCTTCGGCTTCGGCGTGCTGCGTCCCGACCGGCTCGCCAAGCTCACCGTGGGAGCCGCCGCGAGCGGCAAGGCCGCGAAGGCATAGGGGCGGTATACCCTCCCCCGCCCGCCTAGCCCCTCTCGGGTCATAGGGCCCGATACCCCCGCAAGGCGGTTTTATCCCAAGGGGAAAAGCCGCCACGGCCCCGGAAACCGCCATAACGGCCGTTTTCCGGGGCTTTCCCATACCCCCACCAGACCCGATACACGCCACGCGGCAACGGCATACACAGGCGAAAACCGGAACGCCACCACGCCGGCAATACCCGAAAACGTTGCAATACCGCCGTTCAAGCGTAACAAAACCATAACCAAGGGAAGGCAAGGCACATGAACGACACCGAAGCCGAACGATTGCGCCGACGCATCGACGCCAAGACCGACAAACAGGCGGGCGGGCACTGGATATGGACGGCGCACACCGACTCAAGCGGGCACCCCGTCATATCCATAGGCAACAAGCCCCGACAGGCCCGCCGTATCGCCTACGAACTCGCACACGGCACAATGCCGGCCGGCATGGTCGTAACCGCCACATGCGGCGTCCCCGCTTGCGTCAACCCCGACCACCTCGAAGCCGTGACACGCTCGCAAGCCGCCACGCGCCGCAAGGCGTCCAGCCTCAGCACCACCGGCGTTCGCGGCGTCACATGGCGCAAAGACCGAAACTGCTACCTAGTCGCCATACGCATCAACGGGCGCAGACACCGCAAAAGCGGGTTCCACACCATCGAAGAAGCCGCCCGATACATCCAAACCATACGTGACAAATGAAAAAGCCCCGCCCGGAGACGGGGCCGGAGAACTCCCACCCGAAGGCGAAGACCTCGCATTGTCCAAGAAGCAAGTCTAGCACCGAAAAACGTAGATGCCGGAAGACTTGCGGGTATCGCCTGATATGACAAAAATATGACAATCAACGTTGATTTACAGTGATTTACAGTGATAAACAATCATAGAGAAACGTTGAAATATCAACAAAAACGGCCCAATAGCAACAATCCCGGATGGTTCAACTCCCCCACTCGCACGCAGGAGCGAAAGCCCCGAACCGTTGAAATACCAACGGTTCGGGGCTTTCCTGTATCCGACGACGGGGTGGAAATCCAGCAGGAAATCCAGCAATCCCACACAGAACCCCACATATCAAACCTCCTTCTAGGAGAAAACGGACACCGATCCGACCCCGAACGTCCGGATTCCGCCAGAAAACGGCCATCCTAGGAGCAAACGCCCTCAATACGCCGCCGCAGCGTCCGGATCCTTCCAGAAGAGCCCGCGTACCAGAAGAATGCGGACGCCCCAACATATCATGCCCGAGACACATGTCCCGAACCTCGGATCCGAGACGATGAGCAGAGCAGCACAGCGCGAGTCACCTACCAGCGGATTTAACTTTCCCTAACTTTCCAATCCGGCATCTTCCCTTTGACCGCATCACTCACAAAAATCCTATGATCGTTGAAATTCCAACGGTCTCATCATGAACAGCCTTATCGGATTTAACTTTCCTCAACTTTCCTTCCGATACAAAAATACAACAGGAAGGTTCAGCGATCATGAAAAAAGACCCGTGGACCGTGTTTGTTGTTTTGATGGATGGGTTGGTATGACGAGAGGCTTCTAGGCAGAATGGGTGGTGCCTTAAACCTAACCGTTCTAGCGAAGGAGCCTCCGTGGTCAAGGGTAGCAGTGTTAGTGTGTCGATGAGTCAGCAGCATGCGCGTG
>NZ_JAHBBG010000011.1 GCF_019331715.1 Bifidobacterium simiiventris | reverse complement strand
GAACCCGGAAGCTAAGGCCTGGCACGGCGATGGTACTGCACTCGACAGGGTGTGGGAGAGTAGCACGCCGCCGCATTTACACGTCACGAAGGACCCCGGTCGAGCAACACGCTCCCGGGGCCCTCCCTTTATTCACCCACCCGATTGACAAGGGAATCACCTACACTCGGGCTTATTATGCATTACTTCACACCCAAGCGTTGTACCGAGTCGAACAAGATCATGTATCACGACAAGGCACAGGCGCAGCGTGCCGCCGATCAAAGCCTGATCGAGCGAGGAGCGGAATTATGGGTGTATCGATGCGAATACTGCGGCACCTGGCATCTGACCCATCGGGATCCGAAAACCAGCTATCGTGCGGTGCCGCTCAACCAACAGCTCAAGCCGCACTCGCGTAAAAAAGGCTACAAACCCCGCCGTCGATAAACTGCTAGGGCTGGAATGTGAGTGGCGGGAAACACTCACTGACGGCTCATCAGTGAGCGTTTCCCGCACTCGAGTAATGGGATTGCCACATGCGTATGAGGTGGCGATGCTGCTGTCAGCGAGAGGAACGGCGACGGTGACGACGGTCGACGATCGCCTGCGATCCGCGGTCGGACAGTTGCGACACCACCGCACCGAGCGCGGCGGACAGTGCCGCGAACAGCAGGCTCATCACGAAACTTTCCTGCCCGTCGACCACGCCGTCGCCGAGCCTGCCGGCCGCACGCCGCGACTTGCCGCGGTTCCACAGCAGCGTGAACGCCTTGCCGGCCACGAATCCCGCCACGGACGGCAACGCGGACTTGAGCAGCTTATCGCCGAGGGAATCCGGATCGTTGAGTCGTTCGGCACGCATGGCATCCACCTTTTCGTTGATCTTGTCGAACCCCGCGACGATGCGGTCCGCGGTCGACTCGGTCTGGTATTCGGTCATGCCACCATTATTTTGCGAGGTAGCGACGCCGTGCAGGTCGGCGAGTGGCGTTGGAAGGGCTTCCAACGAGAGCAAACCGTCAGTGAGAAAACGGGTGCGATAGGGGCGCGTGATGGGTGCTTGGTGTTGCACGGGCCATGCGTTGAGTAGAGTAGTCGCTATGAGCACAACAAACGATGGCAATGGAGCGATCAGAGGACGTCTGGTGCTGATGCGGCACGGCCAGACCGTGTGGAGTGAATCCGGACAATATACAGGCCGTACCAACATCCCACTGACCGACGTGGGCGAGCAGCAGGCGCGCGACGCGGGGGAGCGACTGCGCGAACGGTTCCCGCAGGGATTCGACGAGGGGTGCGTGTTCGCCAGTCCGTTGCGTCGTGCCCAGCAGACCGTGCTGCTGGCGGGATTCGACCCGCAGCCGCTGGACGCGCTGATGGAGTGGGACTACGGCCGTGCGGAGGGCCGCACGCGCGTGACCGTGCAGCAGATGCACGGCGGCGAGTGGGATGTATGGCGTGACGGTCCGCAGGCGCTGGATCAGGCGATGGAGGGCGATTGGACGGAGACGCTGCCGTCCGGCGAACGCGTGCCGGTGCATAACGGTCCGGGGGAGACGGTCGAGGATGTATACGAGCGCGTGCAGCTTGCGATCGATGCGGCGCTGCCGAGACTGGCGGAAGGGCGCAACGTGCTGTTCGTGGCGCATGCGCACGTGCTGCGGATCCTGACGATGCGCTGGCTGGGATTGGATCCGCATCTGGGACGGCTGCTGCGGTTCGATACGGCGCATTATTCGGTGCTGTCGGTGTACAAGGGCGACCGCGTGATCGAACGCTGGAACTGCTGACTGCTTGTTGACTGATTGCTGATGCAGACGTTTGACGGAGCTGGGGAACCATTGGGCCGGCGTGTGATTCGACACGCCGGCCCGTGTTGTTTATGAGACGGATGGAATCAAGGGGTCAGTCGTCGATCAGTGATTGAGTACGTTTGCAAAATAACGGTACTGTGAACGTAAACAACGGTGCAAATGTTTGCATTAAATATCGCAACGGCGTGGCAGAAAATCATAGAAAACACTGCAAAAAAACTTGCAAAGGTAATCAAAAATCATCCAGTGGCCTCTTGCTATCGTTTGCAAAACGGTGGGATCTGATGCACAATAGGTTTCGTCAAGTGGTAACGGTGCCCACAGCAGGCATCGACTGGCCGCCAACTGCGGCAGGGAAACAGAAGAAAGGTTCGATGATGAATCGTACGTTCAAGTCGGCGGTGGGCATGGTCGCGATCGCCGCGATGTCGGTCGGCGCGCTCGCCGCATGCGGCAACAGCTCCAACTCGTCCGACGATGCCAAGGGCAAGGTCTACTACCTGAACTTCAAGCCGGAAGCCGCCGACCAGTGGACCGCGCTGGCCAAGGAATACACCAAGGAAACCGGCACCGAGGTCAAGGTGCAGACCGCCGCGTCCGGCACCTACGAGCAGACCCTGAAGTCCGAGATCGCCAAGACCGACGCGCCCACGCTGTTCCAGGTCAACGGTCCGGTCGGCTACCAGAACTGGAAGTCGTACACGGCCGACCTGAAGGACACCGACATCTACAAGGAACTCAACAACCAGGACGTCGCGCTCAAGGACGGCGACAAGGTCGTCGGTGTGCCGTACGTGATGGAAACCTACGGCATCATCTACAACAAGGACATCCTCAACAAGTACTTCGCGCTTGACGGCGCAAAGGCGAAGTCCGTCGACGAGATCGACAACTTCGACACGCTCAAGGCCGTGGCCGACGACATGCAGGCCCGCAAGGACGAGCTCGGCATCAAGGGCGCGTTCACGTCTGCCGGCTTCGACTCCAGCTCCGACTGGCGCTTCAAGACGCACCTCGCCAACCTGCCGCTGTACTACGAGTTCAAGGACGACAACGTCACCGAGCAGCCGGCGACCATCAAGGGCACCTACCTGCCGAACTACAAGAAGATCTTCGACCTGTACATCACCGATTCGACCACCGAGCCGACCCAGCTGAGCTCCAAGACCGGCGATGACGCGAACTCCGAGTTCGCGCTCGGCGAGGCCGCGTTCTACCAGAACGGCACGTGGGCGTGGACCGACCTGCAGAAGGCCGGCATGAGCGCCGACTCGCTCGGCATGATGCCGATCTACATCGGCGCCAAGGGCGAGGAGAAGCAGGGCCTCGCGACCGGTTCCGAGAACTACTGGTGCATCAACGAGAAGGCGTCGGACGCCGACAAGAAGGCCACTGAGGACTTCCTCAAGTGGGTCATCACCTCCGACACCGGCAAGAAGTCGCTGTCCACCGACATGGGCTTCACCACGCCGTTCAAGACCTTCGACGACGTCACCTCCGACAACCCGCTCACCCAGGCCGCCGTCGAGGACCAGAAGTCCGGCAAGACCGCCGTCTCGTGGAACTTCACCATGATGCCGTCCGAAGAGTGGAAGAACGGCGTCGGCCAGGCGCTGCTGCAGTACGCCCAGGGCACCGGCGACTGGAATGCGGTCAAGACCGCGTTCGTCGACGGCTGGGCCTCCGAATACGAGAACTCGCACTGAGTTCACCCGAATCCGAACCGATTGTACGGCTCGCGTCCCGAGTTTTTCCTCCTTCTCCTTTCCTCGGGGCGCGGGTCGGCTGACCGGTCGGAGTATACGCAAGGCCGGAATTCCGCGATCATGCGGGATTCCGGCCTTTTGCTTGCCGTTATATGCCTCATTCCTGTCATGTCGAGCGAGGCGGAGCCGAGTCGAGAAATCTGCCGAGGTTGTTGCGGGGAGAGATTTCTCCGCTCGCTGCGCTCGGTCGAAATGACAGGTGGGGCGACTGCCGCTACTTGCGCGGGCGGGCGGTGGACGCGCGGATGATGAGCTGCGCGGGCACCACGCGGAACGGATCGTCGACCGGCTTCTCGTCGATCAGGTCGAGCGCCATCTGCGCGGCCGTCATCGCCATCTTGACCGGCTCCTGCCGGATCGTCGTCAATCCGAGATCCTTCGCGTAGAAACTATCGTCGTAACCGATGATCGACACGTCGTTCGGCACGCTCACGCCGTTGCGTTCCAGCTGGAACAGCAGCGGGATCGCGATGCCGTCTTCCTGGCAGGCGATCGCGGTCGGCAACTGCGGCAGGCTCAGCAGTTCCGTCGCGACGCGGCTGATGCGGTCCTTGCCTTCGCCGGCCGTGATGACGCGCGGCGTGACGCCTTCCGCCTCGCACGCGGCCATGAACGACTCGAAACGGTCCTGCACGCTGAAATGCAGAGAGACCTCGCGGTTGGTGCGCACGTACACGATGTCGCGATGGCCGAGCGACATGAGATGGCGCGCGGCGAGGACGGAGCCCTGATGGTCGTCGATGTTGACCGCGGCGTTGAAGACGCGCGTGTTCGGGGAGGTCGAGTTGATGCCGATCGTGGGCACGTCGATATTGGAGAGCTGGCCGACCTCCTCCTTGTAGATGTCGAACGAGGTGACGATGACCGCGTCCGCGTTGCGGCGCACGGGCAGCATGTCGAAGAACTCGTGGCGCTCCTCGGTGCTGGAGATCTGGAAGATCGAGATGTCGTAGCCTTCGGCGTGCAGCACCTGGTTGAGACCTTCGATCACGGATGCGGAGAACCACAGGTTGAGATGGTCGCTCACCAGCAGCGCGATGCGCAGCGACCGGCCGGACTTGAGCGCGGCGGCCGAACGGGAGAGTGAGAAGTTCAGCTCGTCGGCGATGCGCAGCACCTTGTCGCGTGTCTTTTTGGACACGAGTTCGGGGCGAGTGAACGAGCGGGACACAGTGGAAATGGACACGTTCGCGGCTTGCGCGACGTCTTGGATGGTTGCTGGCATGGGTTGTTCGTTTCTCCTTGTGGGCGATTCTTGAGTATTCTACAGCAAGCGTTTGCATCGGTAGCTGAGTGCAAACATTTGCATTATCAAAATGACGGCGTTTGCAGTCGGTAAATACTTGGAATTACTTGGATTTTTCAGTTCGATTACAGCGAATCCGTCGTCGTAAAACGCAGAAAATGACAACGTTTGACATATGGCTGTCGCCCTGTTATCCTGTGGTCAGCACTGCAAATCAGCAATCGTTGGCTGAATTTGCAATCATCCATCCCGAGCCGACCGCACGCAGCCGTACGCAGGCTCACCCAGCAGACAGGAAGAAGCACGGTATGATCAGCATGGCCGGCAAGGCGATACGTAAATGGTGGGCGCTGTTCGCGCTGCCAACGTTCGCCGCATTCATCATCGGGTTCGTGGTCCCGTTCATCATGGGCGTGTATCTGAGCTTCTGCAAGTTCACCACCGTCACCGACGCCGAGTTCGTCGGACTCAAGAACTACGCGCGCGCGTTCAAGGACAAGGAGTTCCTGCATGCGCTCGGCTTCTCGACCGCGCTCACCGTCGTCACGACCGTCATCATCAACGTGGCCGCGTTCGCGATCGCATACATGCTCACCAAGGCCATCAAGGGATCGAACATCTTCCGTTCCGTCTTCTTCATGCCGAACCTGATCGGCGGCATCATCCTCGGCTATATCTGGATGCTGCTGCTCAACGGCGTCCTCGCGCACTGGGCGCGCTCGCTCACCTACAAGGCGAGCTACGGCTTCTGGGGACTTGTGATCCTCGTCAGCTGGCAGCAGATCGGCTACATGATGATCATCTACATCGCCGGCATGCAGTCGCTGCCGACCGACGTGCTCGAGGCCGCCGCGGTCGACGGTGCGAGCGGATCGCAGACCATGTTCAAGATCATCATTCCGCTCATGATGCCGTCGATCACCGTGTGCTCGTTCCTGTGCGTCACCAATGGATTCAAGCTGTACGACCAGAACCTCGCGCTCACCAACGGCGCGCCGAGCAACATGTCGGAAGGCCTCGCGATGAACATCACCCGCACGTTCTACGGGCGCGTCGGCTGGGAAGGCGTCGGCCAGGCGAAGGCCGTGCTGTTCTTCGTGCTCGTGGCCGTTGTCGCGCTCATCCAGAACAAACTCACCACCAGCAAGGAGGTGGAGGCATGATCTCCGACAAGCCGAAGCACGCAGCCGCATGGACGGCGCTGTTCTCGCTCATCTCGATCGCGTGGGTGTTCCCGATCGTCCTCGTGTTCATCAACTCGTTCAAGCAGAAGGCGTACATCTCGCGCAACGCGTTCTCGCTGCCGGCCGGCAAGGCGTTCGTCGGGCTGGAGAACTACACGCGCGGCATCGAAACGACCGATTTCTTCGCCAGCTTCGGCTGGACGCTGCTCATCACGGTTGGATCGGTGGTGCTGATCCTGCTGTGCACCTCGATGTGTGCGTGGTGGATCGTGCGCGTGAACAACTGGGCGGCGAAACTGCTGTACACGCTGTTCCTGTTCAACATGATCGTGCCGTTCCAGATGGTGATGTTCACGTTGTCCAAGATCGCGGACACGCTGAAGCTCAACACCCCGTGGGGATTGTGCTTCGTGTACCTCGGCTTCGGCGCGGGCCTGGCCGTGTTCATTTTCACCGGCGTGGTCAAGGGCATTCCGGCCTCGCTGGAGGAATCCGCGATGATCGACGGCGCGTCGGTGCCGCGTATCTTCTTCCAGATCGTCGTGCCGATCATGAAGCCGTCGATCGTGTCCGTCGCGATCCTGCAGGCCATGTGGATCTGGAACGACTACCTGCTGCCGTACCTGACGCTCGACCTGGGCAAGTACAAGACGATCTCCGTGGCCGTGCAGTACTTGAAGGGCGGCTACGGCTCGGTGGACATGGGCGCGATGATGGCGTGCCTCGTGCTCGCGATCGTGCCGATCATCGTCTTCTACCTGATCTGCCAGAAGTACATCGTGAAGGGTGTAATGACGGGAGCGGTAAAGGGCTGACAAAGTCAGCCCTTTAGGGAAGCCCGGTGGGCTTCCCGGCCGCTCCTGTAGCGAGACGGCTTGCCCGTCGAGCGGCTTACGCTCGCCAACGGCGAGTCCGTTTCGTTCCGGCGGCACCTGTAGCGAGGCGGCTTTGCCGCCGAGCCAACACTGAGCCTCGGCGGTAGCCGAGTCCGTAATTGCAGTACCGGGAGCGGTGAAAGCGCTGAAAGATATGGCGCTTTCACCGCTCCCGTTCGTTGTTCTTGCCCCCTGTTTCATCTGTCCGCTGTGCCCTTCGCAGCCGAGCGGTCGGCGTCCGTCGAAGATGAGCTCATATCCCGTGTCGCACCGCGACGGGAGTGCTCAATTCCATGCCTTGCGCCGGGTAGCCGTGAGCTGGTGTCCCTCAAGCGCGTACCTTTCGCGTTGTCGCGAGAGGGTGGTGAACTCATACCCGGAAGGATGATTAAAACTGCTCAATAACGATCATTCATGATAGAAGGTGCGCAGATGACGGTATATCGTGATGCCAAACCTGAGGAAACCGACGAGATCGTGGATCTCATCAACTACGCGTTCGGCATGCAGGCCCAGAAGATCCTGGCCAAAGCCTATGCGGAAAGCGGCGAAACGCTCGCGTCCCGGCACAAGGTCGCCGTGGACGAGACGACCGGCCGCATCGTCGCCTCGGTGGGTGTCTATCCGCAGACCATGCACGTGGGCGGCAGGCAACTCAACGTCATGTTCCTCGGCTGCGTCTGCGTCCATCCCCGCAGCCGCGGCGAAGGCCATATGGGCAGGCTCATCGGAATGTGGCACGACGAACTGCGCGCCGAGGGCAACACTGATCTGATGGTGCTGTGGGGACTGCGCCACCGCTACGCGTACTTCGGCTACACGCCGTGCGGATACGACTACACCTACTCGGTCAACCAATCCTGCGCCAAGCACGCGCTTGCCGGCGTCGATACAGCCGGCATCACGTTCCGCACGTTGTTCTCTCGGGACGGCGACGCGCAGCTCGCCGACCGGCTCAACCGCGCACGTCTGGTGTATGCCGAACGCCCGCTGCCCGTGATTGATCGAATCTGCACCTATCTGAACAGCGAGGCGATCGCCATCGACCGCAACGGCGAGCCGATCGGCTATCTCATCCGTGCGCTCGCCGATCCGAGCGTCGTGCGCGAAATCGCGCTGGCCGATCCGGCCGACGCGCCGGCCGTCGCCAAGGCGTATCTCGCCTCGCTCGCAGTCTGCCGCAAGGAGGCGTTCACGGTGCGCGTCTCGCCCACCGACGCCGCGCTCAACGAGCAGTTTGCCGCGTTCGGCGAAGATACGAAGATCGGATGCCTGTGCCGGTGCACCATCTTCGATTACGCGACGGTGCTTGACGCCTATCTATCTGCCGCCGCGCGGCTGTGGCGGCTGGAGCCGGGGCGGTTCAGCGCCGTGCTCGACGGCCAGCCGGTCACCATCACCGTGAGCGAACGCGAGGCGGACGATGACGGTCATGCGGTGGTCGGAAGCGGTCTCGATCGCACGACCGGCCGCCAATCCGTCACGGTCGAACGCACTGCCGATCCGGATGCGCCGCGTCTGTCGCACATGGACGCGCAGGATCTGCTGCTCGGCCTCGGCGCGCGCTTCCGCCACGATCTGCCGGTCGCGCCGGCTGGCTGGTTCCCGCTGCCGATGTGCTGGTACTGGCCCGACCTCAACTAACCGATCGGCGCGCGTGCTGGTGACGGGTGCGATGTCGATAGGCAGGAGCGTAGCGATCGGCTGACCGCCACGCTCCCCATCGACGGCAGCAAGAGTGATCAAAAGTGATAAAAAGAGATTGTTTTGGACTGTCGTGTGATTAGTTGTGTATAATAGTGATCGTTTAGAGGTTGCGATGCGATCGCAGTGATCGAATCGTGGATATCGCACAACAACACGAGGGAGTGATCCTCATGACTGAGGCCCGTAATCCATTCGCATACGAATACTGGACGCGCACGACCGGCGATCTGACCGACCGCCGCAAGCCGATCGCAACGCCGGTGATCGAAAATGATCATAACGGTGCGCAAACCGTCGTCATCGACCCGACCCGCCGCTACCAGTACTGGGAAGGCTGCGGCGCGGCCATCACCGACTCGTCCGCATCGCTGTTCATGCAGTCGATGACCGCCGAACAGCGCCACGCGATCCTCACCGAAATGTTCGATCCCGAACAGGGCGGCTTCTCGTCCGTGCGCATCTCCATCGGCGCCTGCGACTTCTCCAGCCAGAAGTACTACTCCTACGACGATCTGCCGGAAGGCGTCGTCGCCGACGCCGGCCTCAACTACTTCTCCATCGGCGAAGGCGAGCCGGGCGCGCCCGACGCGACCAAGGACCTCAAGAACGTCATCCCCGTCCTGCAGGAGATCGTCGCGATCAACCCGGCCGTCAAGATCATGGCCTCTCCGTGGTCCGCACCGGCGTGGATGAAGACCTCCAACCGACTCGACGGCTCCGGCCGCCTGCGCCTCGGCGAATTCGTCGGCAACGGCTACCGCTACCAGGACACCATCGACTACGTGTACGCGCAGTACTTCGTCAAGTTCATCGCCGCGTACGCCAAGTACGGCATCCGCATCACGTCCGTCACCATGCAGAACGAGCCGAGCAACGGCTGCCCGTGGCCGATCACCGTGTGGACGCCCGAGGAACTCGCCAAGTGGGGCAGTGAATACCTGCGCCCGGCGCTCGACCGCACGTTCCCGGACGTCGAGATCTACTTCGGCGACGACTCCCTGCGCTTCTACCAGCGCCCGGTGAGCGAATACATGACCCCCGCGCAGGCCAACGCGTTCGCCGGCGCCGCGTTCCACACCTACTCCGGCCTGCCCGAGTGGATCCACAACGGCACCCGCCAGTTCCCGCAGTGGAAGGCCGCGATGACCGAACGCCGCTGCATGCTCGACGAAACCGTCGACGAGGCCAGCCACGTCATGTTCGGCGAGATCGGCACGTGGCTCGTGCGCAACGGCATCGGCCTGATCAACCTGTGGAACATGGCGCTCGACGAGCAGGGCTTCCCGAGCTGGGCCGGCACGTCCGGCCGCCGCGGCGTCATCACCATCGACTCGTCCACCGGCAAGGTCAAGCGCAACCTCGAGTACTTCATGCTGCGCAACTACGGACAGGACGTCACCGTCGGCTCGCAGCGTGTCGCCTCCACCAACCGCACGCCGGACGGACGCCACGGCGGACTCGGCTCGGTCGCGTTCGTCAACGATGCGACCGGCGACCTCGCGGCGATCCTGTACAACCCGACCGGCGAGGACATCGAGGCCGCGGTGACGATCAACGGCGAGGGCGCGCGCTGGCAGAAGGTCACGGTTCCGGCGTACGGCACCGTGAGCCTGCACAAGTCGCAGCATCCGGTCAACGAGTCCGAGGCCCCGGCCGACGACGAGTTCAAGATCACCTACACGCCGCACCCGGTCGACGACCACGACGAGACGCTGTTCTGATCGTTCCTGTGTGTTTGTTGCCCCGTTGACGCATGCGCGCCGGCGGGGCGTTTTCGTATCATGCCGGGGAATTGCCCCGCTGCTGTGCGGCCGCCGGTCAGCTCACCGCGCGATGCCGATGCTGTCGCGCTCCACGAAATGCGAGTCGAACATGATCGGCCGCATGTTGCGCGGGTCGTTGACGTGCCGCACCGCCGCGAGCACCTCCTCGACCGCCGTCTCGCCGGCCCGGTACCGCGCCAGATGCACGGTCGACAGTGTTGGCGTCACGAGTGCGCCCAGCTGGATGTCGTCGATCCCGACCACCGATACGTCGCCCGGGACGGAGATCCGCCGCGCCTGCATCGACGTGACGAATCCGATCGCCATGATGTCGTTGTAGGCCAGCACCGCGCTCGTCGGATTGCGCACGAACGCCTCGCCGCACAGGAATCCGCCGTGGAACGTCGGTTCGCTCGCGCTGATCCGCCGCACGCGCACGCCGTGCCGTCCGCAGATCGCCGTCAATGTGCGCCAGCGTACGCCGTCCTGCCACGACGACTCCGGACCGGCCAGATACGACAGCGATTCGTGGCCGAGCTGCGCGAGCCGCGAGATCGCCTGTTCCATGCCGGCGGTCGGGTCCGCGATCACCGACTGGATGCCCTGGATCGACCGGTTGATCGCGACGAGCGGCTTGATTTCGGCCAGCTTGCGGATACCTGCGTCCGACAGTCGCGACGAGGCGAGGATGATCCCGTCGATATGCTTGCTGGCCGACTGCAGCGCGGCTTTTTCGAGCTTGTCGGTCTCCTCCGAATCGATGACCATCAGGCCGTAGCCGTTGCGCAGGCACTGGTGCTGGGCGCTGCGCGTGTAGTCGGCGTACACCGGGTTGCGCAGGTCGGCCACGACGATCGCGAGCAGGCCGTTCGGCTCGTCGTCGTTCGCGGCGGTCTGCGCGGTGATCGTGCCGGCCCGGTAGCCGAGTCGTTCCGCCACGTCGCGGATGTGCGCGGTCGTTTCCGCGCTGACCCGGCCGGGTCTGGCGAACGCGCGCGAGACGGTCGACGGCGCGACGCCGGCGGCCTCGGCCACGTCGCGGATCGTCACGCGGGCGCGGCGGTGCGGGGTGGGGGAGGGATGATGATGGGCGGTCTCCTGTGCTGGCTGCTGCTCGAGTCCCTGTGCTGGCTGGTGTGTTGATTCGCGCGCGGTGTCGTCGTTGCTCATGGATGCTCGTGCCTCCGGCGTTGGATGGTGATCTGATCGCTGCTGTTCAAGTACATCGTACTGCTGATCGCCGCTGCTTGTTGCCAAATGTTGCCGTGCGCGGGTTGTGGATGGCGGAAATTATGCGTCGGGAGGCGCGCCGGCACGCGTTTTTCCATTGTGCAGAAGGGGAATGCTGCATCGATGGCGGCAAACTGTGGCAACAAATGGGCGGTTTGTTGCCAAGGTGGGACTATGGAGCCATGACTCAACCAGTGCAGTTTGATTTGAATCCCGATCGTCTGCTTCCCCCCGAACAGCCCACGCGCGACATCGCCCGCACGCTGTACGAATCGGTGAAGGACCTGCCGATCATCTCCCCGCACGGCCACGTGCCGATCAGCTGGTTCGCCGAAGAACAGCACTTCTCCGATCCGACCAGTCTGTTCATCACGCCCGACCATTACGTGACCCGCGTGCTGCACACCTGCGGCGAAAGCCTCGCCGATCTCGGCGTCAACCAGAAGGACTTCACCCCCGAACAGGCGCGCAACGCGTTCCTGCTACTCGGCAAGCACTGGGCCGCGTTCGCCGGCACGCCGATGCGCTACTGGTTCGAGGATTCGCTGCGCAACGTCTTCGGCATCACCAAGCAGTTCGGCCCCGAAACGGCCGGCGAGATCTACGACGAACTCAATGCGCTGCTCGCCACCGACGACTTCGCGACCCGCAAGCTCGTCAAGAAGTTCAACATCAGCTTCATCTCCACCACCGACGATCCGGTCGACGACCTGCACCTGCACGATCAGGTCGCGGCCGACAAAGAGTTCGGCGTGCGCGTCGCCCCGTGCTTCCGCCCCGACAAATACCTCGAGCCGGCCCGCGTCGACTGGCCGGAACTCGTCGCCGCGCTCGGCAAGGCGGCCGGCGTGGACACCTCCACGTACGACGGCTACTACGAGGCCATGCGCCGCCGTCGCCTGTACTTCAAGGAGCACGGCGCGGTCGCATCCGACCACTCGCACGCCGACGCCGGCACCGCTCGACTGACCGACGCCGAAGCCCGCGAACTGTACGCGCAGGCGCTCAAGGGCGCGATCAGCGCGACCGATGCGACCCGTCTGCGCCGTCATTTTGTGAACGACCAGGCCCGGCTCGCCCAGTCCGACGGCCTGACGATGACCATCCACCCGGCCGTCTACCGCAACTACGACTACCGCAACTTCGTCGACTTCGGTCCCGACACCGGCGCCGACATCCCCGACAAGGTCGACTTCGCGGCCGGCCTGCGCCCGCTGCTCAACGAGTACGGCAACAACCCGGACTTCCACTTCGTCGCGTTCACGATGGACGAAACCGAATACTCCCGCTCGCTTGGGCCCCTCGCCGGCTTCTACCCGGCGCTGTACGTCGGCGCCCCGTGGTGGTTCATCGACGCGCCCGAACCGATCCTGCGCTACTTCCAGGCGGTCGTGACCGCGGCCGGATTCACCAAGCTGTCCGGCTTCATCGACGACACGCGCGCGCTGTGCTCGATCCCGGCCCGCCACGACATGAACCGCCGCCTCACCTCGCGGTTCGTGGCCACGCTCGTCGCCGACCATCGCCTCAGCCTCGAGGAAGGCCTGAAGATCGTGCACGACGCGGTCTCCGACCAGCCCGCCAAGGTGTTCAAGCTGTAAATTCCGCCCTCCTTGGCTCCCTTGTCAGGGGAGCTGGCAGCGAAGCTGACTGAGGGGTAGCCACACCCCTTGAACTGGTTGAGTGTACGCTCCCTCAGTCTCGCTGCGCGAGCCAGCTCCCTCAGCCGAGGGAGCCGAGGATACTGAACCAAAGGACCAACATCATGACCGAAGCAACATACACGTCCAAGCCGCGGCTCAACCGCGCCGAGCACGGCCGCACGGCCGCGCCCGAGCGCATCCTGCACCTCGGCATCGGCAACTTCACCCGCGCCCACCAGGCGTTCTACACCGAGCACGCGCCCGACGCCGCCGACTGGGGCATCGCCGCGTTCACCGGCCGCGCCGGCGACAACGTCATGCTCGACGCGCTCGCCCCGCAGGACAACGTCTACACGCTCATCGTCACCAACCAGGACGGCGACCACTTCGAGGTCATCTCCTCCGTCTCGTCCATCCACTCCGCCGACGACATCGCCGCGCTGCGCCGCTACTTCGCCGATCCGAACATCGCGATCGTCACGTCCACCGTCACCGAGGCCGGCTACATGCGCGACCGCAACGGCGACCTTGACGTCGCCAACCCGGCCGTAGCCGCCGATCTCGCCGCGCTCAAGGCCGACCACGACACCAACGAACTGACCACGATCCCCGCCAAGGTGACCGCAGGCCTGCTCGCTCGCCGCGCCGCCAACGCCGGCGCGATCACGATCCTGCCGTGCGACAACCTCGCCGGCAATGGCGCCGCCTTCCGCAAGGTCGTCGAACAGGCCATCACCGCCGTCGACCCGACCCTGCTCGACTGGGCCAACGAAAACGTCGCATGGGCCACCTCGATGGTCGACCGCATCACGCCGCGCACCACCGACGCCGACCGTCAGACCGTGGCCGACGAACTCGGCTGGTACGACGAGTTCCCGGTGCGCACCGAGCCGTTCATCGAATGGGTCATCCAAGGCGACTTCCCGAAGGGACGCCCGGCCTGGGACAAGGTCGGCGCGGTCATCACCGACGACGTGACCCCGTACGAGCACCGCAAGCTGTGGCTGCTCAACGGCGCGCACACGTCGATGGCATATATCGGCACGCTGCTCGGACTCGGCACCGTCGGCGAGGCGATCGCCGACCCGACCGTGAACGCGTGGGTCAACGAATGGTGGGATCTGGCCAGCGGCTACCTGACCATCTCCACCGACGACTACCGCGCCAAGCTGCTCGAACGCTTCTCCAACCCGCGCATGCACGACAGCCTGCTGCGCATCGCGGCCGACGGCTCGCAGAAGCTGCCGGTACGCATCGCGCCGGTCGCCAAGAAGGCGCTCGCCGACGGCAAGTCGATCACGCCGGCCGCACGTGCGGTCGCCGCGTGGATCCTGTTCCTGCGCTCGCACGGCGAGACCGACGCGCAGGACGCGTACCTCGACGACGTGCTGCCGCTGGCCAAGGCCGACGGTCCGGACGCGACGCGCAACGTCGTGGCCTACCTCGACAAGGAGCTGGCCGCCTCCGACGAGTTCGTCGCCGCGGTCGACGCGCAGAAGGAGGCGCTGGAGGCGGAAGCCGCCAAGCGTCAGTAATCCTACATACTTGGCCCCCTCTGATGAGGGGGCTGTCGGCGAAGCCGACTGGGGGAGAGAACGCGGAACGTACGCTCAAACCCCTGACTACCCCTCAGTCTCACTGCGTTCGACAGCTCCCCTGACAAGGGGAGCCGAGAAAAGAAAATGAAAGGAACCAACCACCATGGCAATCGAAAAAGCCGAAGTCTTCGTCACCAGCCCTGGCCGTAACTTCGTCGTCTTCCGCATCACCACCACCGACGGTGTCGTCGGCCTCGGCGACGCGACCCTCAACGGCCGCGAGCTCGTCGCCGCGGAATACTTGAAGACCATCGCCCCGTCGCTGATCGGCAAGGACGAGGACAACATCGAGGACATCTGGCAGTACCTGTACAAGGGTGCCTACTGGAAGCGCGGCCCGGTCACCATGGCCGCGATCTCCGCCGTCGACGTCGCCCTGTGGGACATCAAGGCCAAGAAAGCCGGCGTACCGGTCTACCAGCTGCTCGGCGGCGCCTCGCGCACCGGCATCCTGACCTACGCGCACGCCTCCGGCGTTGACCTGCCGAGCCTGTACGACAGCATCGACATGTACCGCGAGATGGGCTTCAAGGCCACCCGCATCCAGTACGCGCTGCCGGGCATCCCGTCCACCTACGGCGTCGCCGCCTCCGCCAACGCCCAGCAGGGCGAGGGCGAGAAGGGCGTGCGCTACGATTACGAGCCGGCCCGCCGCACCACCGTCCCGGTCGAGGAGGTGTGGGACGCCCGCACCTACCTGAACACCATTCCGGGCGTGTTCGAGGAAGTGCGCAACAAGTACGGCAAGGACCTGATCCTGCTGCACGACTCCCACCACCGTCTGCGCCCGATCGAGGCCGCCCGCTTCGGCAAGCTGCTCGAGCCGTACGACCTGTTCTGGATGGAGGACACCACCCCGGCCGAGGAGAACCAGCAGTACCTGCGCATCGTGCGCGAACACACCACCACCCCGATCGCGATCGGCGAGATCATCAACTCCTGGTCCGACTACATCACGCTGATCGAAGAGCAGCTCATCGATTACGTGCGCTCCGCCGTCACCCACACCGGCGGCTTGACCCACATGAAGAAGCTCATGGCCTTCGCCGAGTTGTTCGGCGTGCGCTCCGGCTTCCACGGCCCGACCGACGTGTCCCCGGTCGGCATGGCCGCGAACCTGCACCTCGACCTCGCGATCCCGAACTTCGGCATCCAGGAGTACATGAAGCACTCCGAGGAGACTCTCGAGGTGTTCCACACCTCCTACACCTTCAAGGACGGCTACCTGCACCCGGGCAACAAGCCGGGCCTGGGCGTCGACTTCGACGAGAAGCTCGCCGCGAAGTACCCGTACCAGCCGGCCCCGCTGCCGGTCGACCGTCTGCTCGACGGCACCATGCACGAGTGGTGATCCTCGTCGCCTGCGCCGGCCGCCGCGTAATGCGCGCGAAGCGGCCGCGCGGGCGATGATGACCGCTGCTAGCTCCAGCTGACCTCGGCTGGGCGAAGCCAAACAGGCAGGCTCCGCCCAGCCGTTTTTTATGATCGTATGCGATCGAACACGAGAGGAACGTGACATAACCATGACCAACGCAACCACGACATCGGCGCGGCATTCGCAAGGACGGCCGCAGGAACCGCAGGACGATTTGAACCGTCCGGGCAACCCGCCGGTCGAGATCAACCTGCGCGCGGCCGACGTGGCCGCCGCCGCGAAAAACCGCAACGGCCTGACCTACAAGGGATTCGGCGTGCTTTCGGGCAACGCCACGTCGGCGCTGCTCATGGACTACAAGGCCGAACACCCGGACGCGTACTGGACACTCGTGCGTACGCTGTACGGCGGCCCGCGCCCGATGATGAACACCGTCAAGATCGAGATGGGCAACGACCGCAACAACTCCACCGGCCCGAACGTCGCCACGATGCGCGACCGCAACGAGTACCCGCAGGTGCGCCGCGAACCCGGCTTCCAGCTCGCCGCCGACGCGCGCCGCTACCAGCCCGGCGTGCACGTGAGCATCCTGCGCTGGCATGCGCCGACCTGGGTGCACGACAACGACGACGTGTACCGCTGGTACAAGAACACGATCCTGGCCGCCTACCGCGAGTACGGCGTGATGGTCGACTCCGTGAACCCGGACGTGAACGAGCGCACGGCCGACCTCGACTGGGTGGCCGAGTTCGCCGATCGCGTGCATACGGACACCGACGGCTTCCTGGGGAATGCGCCCGACGATCCGAACGCCGGATTCCGTTCCGACACCGAGCGCGACCTGTTCCACGCGATCAAGGTCATCACGTCCGACGAGGAGACGACTGGCACGTTCGGCGGCGACGTGATCGCGAATCCGCGCTACCTCAAGGCGATGGGCGTGGCCTCGTACCACTATTCCGTCGAGGACGACGCGGACGGCAACTTCAAGCGTCTCGCCGACGAATACGACAAGGAAGTGTGGAATTCCGAGGCGCAGGCCGTGTTCTCGAACTCCGCCGACCGTCCGAACAACACGATGGACAACGGGCTGGGGGAGCGCACCGGAACCGGCATCGGCGGCATCGGTGGCCCGCTCGAGATGGCGAACACGCTCATCAAGGGATTCGTGGAATCGCGCCGCACGGCCGCGTTCTACCAGCCGGCGATCGGCTCGTGCTACGAGCACATGGAGTACGCGTCGAAGGAGCTGATCTCCGCGCGTGACCCGTGGAGCGGTTGGATGTACTACGACGCCGGCTGCGCCGCGCTCGAGCATTTCGCCCGCTTCGCCGACCTCGGCTGGGAACCGACAGACAGCGTTTCACGTGAAACAGGTGTTGCGGAACATGGCGCGCGTCCCGTCTGGCGTGCCATCCCGCAGGCCAGCGGCAGCAAGGTCGGCGGCAACAACCCGGTGTCCGGTGCGCGCCACGGCGAGCCGAGCTACCTCACCCTTGCCGCGCCCGACGGCAGCGACGCGAGCGTGATCATCGTCAACGACAGCTCCCTGACCAAGACCTACCGCCTTGCCGTCGACCCCGCACTGCCCGCGGCCGGCAAGCCGCTTACGATCTGGCAAACCCGCGCGGCCGATCCCGGTCAGCCGTATGACGCGAACTGGCGCAAGCCCGTCGCCATCCTGCGCCCACAGAGTGTCATTTCGAGCGGAGCCGCAGGCGAAGTCGAGAAATCTTCGGAAGATTTCTCCGCTCCGCTTCGCTTCGGTCGAAATGACAATGGGGGTGCGCGCTCCGGTCGAAATGACAATGGGGACATGCTCTCCGGTCGGGATGGCGGCGGAAAGAACGATGCCGCCGTATACGAGATCGCCGTCGCACCGTGGAGCATGATCACCGCGACCACGCTCGACTCGGCGTCCCCCGACCCCGAAACCGGCACGCTCACGCCCAAACCCGAGTTCGCGTACGACCTGCCGCACACGGCCGAAAACAGCCGCGCCGTGCTCGACGTCGATCCTGCGGCCGGCGTGCTGTACGCCGACGATTTCGCGTACACGGACGCGCAGCCGGTCGAGGTCTATAAGCACGACCGACTCGTGAACGAGGACTACCTGACCTCGCGCGGCGGCGATCGCGGCGCGACCCCGCGCTACACGACCGACACGAACGGCGCGTTCGAGATTGTCCCCGACGACGAACGCGGCCATGTCCTGCGCCAGCAGATCGACTGGACGCACGCCGGCAACGCCTGGATCGAAGGCGACCCGCGCACCGCGATCGGCGACATGCGCTGGACGAACTACCGCGTGACGGTCGACGTGCGGTTCGAGGACTATCCGGGCCGCGCGCCGTACGCGCTGGTCGGCGCCCGCGAGATGGGCGGCAACAAGTTCACCACCGACATCTGCGGCGTGGACTTCAAGATCCGCGCCGACGGCGTGTGGCTGCTGCGCAACTTCGGCAACGAGGTGCGCCGCGGCCATCTCGAGGATCTGAAGAAGCGTGCGGCCGAGGCGGGCACGCGCCCGTTCGCGCCCGGTGCGAACCAGTGGAACACGATCGCGCTCGAGGTCGCCGGCACCACCGCCACCGTGTTCGTCAACGGCGCGAAGGTCGCGACGTGGTCCGACCCCGTGCTGCAGTCGGCCGGCCGCGTGAACCTCGGCACGAGCTTCGACCACGTGCGCTTCTCGAACCTGCGCGTCGAACGCGTGGCGGGCGCCTCGCCGTACTACACGCAGCTCATCGACGACATGCACATGACCTCGTGGGACGACTCCTCGCGCCAGATCCTGCGCTACGAGGGCCCGTGGACGCACGACAACGGCCAGGGCATGTTCACGTACATGCGCACGATCTCGCGCGCCGAGATGCCCGGCGCGTCCGTGTCGCTCGACTTCGACGGCACCGGCGTCGACCTGTTTGGCCCGAGCGACGGCCGCGCGCGCCTCGACGTGTTCGTGGACGGCCACATGCTGCACGACGCCGAACCGACGTTCGCCACGAACGGCTCGCTGCGCTGCCAGTTCCGTGTGGAAGGCCTCAAGCCGGGCCGCCACACGGTCACGTTCCGCACCGCGGACACCGCCGACTTCGCGCTCGACGCCATCGGCGTCCTCGCCTGAACCGCCGGTCGAACTGCCCGGCGGCTCGCGGCCGTGCCCGCTTGGTCACGCGACGGTTTGGTGCCGTAACGATCCGTCGCGTGACCTTGCCGGTCTGATCGCCTGAACCGTAAGTCGTGAGCCGTGAGCCGTCCGGCCCGCGCCCAGCCGATCCCCAGTTTGCCGACTATACTCAGGAACATTGCATAGGGGAGGTCCTGACATGGTTGATGACGACAAACTGGGGAGCGCCGGCGCGAACGGCAGCAATGAAGCGGCCCCCGGCATCCTGACCGCCGAACAGCAGGATGCGGTCGCCGCGCTCGCCGCCACGAACAAGTACGCCAAGCAGTCCAAGTGGCAGACGTTCAAGGAACTGCCGAAGGACGAGAAATGGCCGTTCTTCGTCCAGCACTTCCTGCTCGGCACGTCCGCCGCGGTCGTCGGCACCATCGTCGTCATCGCGCTGATCGTCACGTTCGTCACGAAGCCGCCGGAGCCGGAACTGGCGATCGCCGGCTTCGATCTCGACGACTATTCCACTCAACTGGACGAACTCAAGTCCGGGTTCGTCAAGCAGGAACAGATCAGTGACGATCGATTGGTGACGATCGCCGGCACGTACGACATCAGCGGCGACGGCTACACCGACGACTCGGCCAAGGTGATGACGATGGTCACGGCCGGCGACATCAACATGATGATCGCGAACAAGAATACGTTCGCATCGCTGGTTAGCCGCGGCGTGATCGGCAAGGTGAGCGACAGCGAGACCAAGGCGATCATGAGCGACCTCGCGCAGTCCGGCGCACTGGTCGACAAGAAGGGCGAGCCGACCGACGACGTCGCGAAGGCGTACGGCCTCAACCTGTCGAAGTCGAAGACCTGGATCGCGATCGACGGCCTGCCGGATGACGCGATCGTAGGCATCAGCAATGTCGTGAACGACACCAACAAGACCCGCGCCCGCCAGTTCATCGACTACCTCAAGTTCGAGTAGGGGCTCGTCGGAGCACCGGGCCAATAAGCAGAAGGTCTTGCCGGACAAGCATGTTCGGCAAGACCTTCTGCTATACGAATGGGGTGATGGACTCGTACTGTGACGGGCTTAATGTGACGGGTTCGACGCTCCCTCAGTCGGCTTTGCCGACAGCTTCCTCAGCCGAGGAAGCCAAGAACAAAAACACGTCAGGTGAGGTCCGGCAAAGTACTACCGCACCTCGGTGGATTCACGCGGGGTGAGCGTGTAGCCGACGGTGATGGTGGTCGGGTCGGGGCGTTTGCCGGCCGGGGCCTCGATCTGCTGACGCAGGTTCATCACGGCGAGCGACGCGAGCTGGTTGAGGTCGACGCTGATCGTCGTCAGCGACGGCACGATGAACTCGCCCGAGGTCACGCCGTCGAAACCGATCACCTTCACGTCGTCCGGCACGCGCAGTCCGAGGTCGGCAAGTCCGCGGATCGTGCCGATCGCGGAGGAGTCGTTGAGGCAGAACAGGCCGTCGAACGGCAGTCCGTCGCGGCCTCGCGCGCGGATCGCCTCGCGCGCGTACGTCTCGTTCATGCCCTTGAGCGGGATGACGACCGATTCGTCGTACGGCAGTCCGAGGTTGATGAGCGCCGACTTCGCGCCGAGCAGACGCAGCTTGCGTGACGAGGTGCGCGTAAGCAGCTCGTCCTTGTCGATGAACGGCGGGCCGACGATGCCGATGCGCTTGCAGCCCTGCGCCGCAAGATGCTGCACGGCCGCGCGTGCGCCCTCCTCGTTGGGGAACATGATCGCGGAGACGAGCGTCTTCTCCTCGTAGGTGTCGATGAACAGCGCCGGCCGGCCGTGCTTGATCGAGTCGACCAGTTCGCCGGTCAGGCCGGAGGCGTGGATGATCACGCCGTCGGCGAGCGTGCCGGAGAACAGCGAGTTCGACAGCGCGGTGGTCGCGTTGTCCGGCTGGTACTTGGTCTCCTGCAGGAACGGCACCATGCCCTGATCGACGATCGCGTTCGACAGCGCGTCGATGAGCTTCGAATAGAACGGGATGTCGTATTCGTTGACGATGACTTGGATGATGCCGCTGCGGCCCGATTTGAGCATGCTGGCCGACGCGTTGGCCGTGTAGCCCATCTCCTTGGCGAGGGCTTGGATGCGATCGCGTGTGGCGTCGCTGATGCCGGGCGCGTTGCGCATGGCCTTGGATGCGGTCATGGCCGATACGCCGGCTGCTGCGGCTACATCTTTCAGCGTGACGGCGGCTCGTTTCATGATGCTCCTTTGGCATACCTTGTATGGAACTTCTCTATCGTAACCCAACGTTAGGTTAACGATCTCTGTTGTTTACCGATAATCATATAGATAATTCCAGCATTTCGTCAAATACGCGATTTGATCAGTATGCGACACGCCGAAAGTTAACCGTAAACTATGGTTCTTGCCAAAATTTGCAATCGAGAAAACCATTGGAATATAAGCGATTTATGGGATTTTTCCCAGCTCTCTCACGGTTTTTCCCTGCATGATTTGCCAAACGTTAATCTATGCCTTATATTGGTTAGCGTTAACCCCACGACGAGGTGAACCGATAATTGAGTTGTTGTCCGGTACGGTTTTCTTCCTTTTCCTTCCGCGCCGGGCGGGGACTCAGTCGCATCGGTGCGCGATGAACGCGCACAAGAAAGGAAACAAGATGTCGAACAAAGGTGTGGCGAAGAAGGCCATGGCTGCCATCGCGGCCGTAGGCGCCATGTCCATGATTCTGGCGGGCTGCGGTTCCGATTCCGCCGACAAGAAGCAGGTCGACAAGGACGGCAAGCCGCTGGTCAAGGTCATGTTCCAGAACGCGACCAACCAGGACGTCAAGAACATGTCGTGGACCAAGGACCTCGAGAAGGCGTGCGGCTGCACGATCGAATGGTCCCAGGTCTCCGACGCCCAGTGGACGCAGCAGAAGTCCGCGACCCTGTCCGCCGGCAACCCGGCCGACGTCACCATCCGCGGCTACCACCCGGCCGACGCCCAGAAGTACCAGTTCTTCGAGGACCTCTCCGACGATCTCGACAAGATGCCGAACGTCGAGGCGTTCTTCAAGGAGCAGCCGATGGCCAAGGGCATGGTCACCACCCCTGACGGCAAGATCTACACCCTGCCGCGTTACTCCGGCAAGAACTACAAGACCTCCGGCCAGCACCTGTTCATCAACAAGACCTGGCTCGACAAGCTCGGCCTGCAGGTGCCGAAGACCTGGGACGAGCTGTTCAAGGTGATGGACGCGTTCAAGACGCAGGACCCGAACGGCAACGGCCAGGCCGACGAGATCCCGTACGCGATGCGCAACATGGGCTCCGACATCGGCTGGTGGTCCCCGCTGCTGTTCCTGAACTCCACCGGCATCTCCACGCAGTTCAACAACTCCCCGTCCCGCTTCGGCGCGTACGTCGAGAACGGCAAGGTCAAGAACTACCTGGTCTCCGACCAGCTTCGCGAGACCGTCGAGTTCCTGCACACGATGATCGAGAAGGGCTACAGCCCGAAGGATTCGCTGACTCAGGACTCGTCCAAGTACTACGCGTCGCTGACCGGTTCGTCGGATGGCAAGACCGCCACCGTGGGCCTCGCGATCACCAACGAGCCGAACGCCTTCGGCGCCGACCTGCGCGACCAGTACGAGGCGATCGAATGGCCGGCCTCCGCCGATGGCGTGACCGCGGCCGCCGATCACTCGCAGGATGAGGGCGCGTTCGAGGACTACGGCGTGGCCGTGTCCGCCGACGCTCCGAACAAGGACGCGATCTACAAGCTCATCAACGCCATGTACGACGGCAAGGACAACTCCATCCAGCAGCGCTTCGGCGCCTTCGGCGAATGGGTCACCAAGGACGGCGACGACACCTACACCGTGAACTCCAAGTTCTTCAACCTCGGCGCCAACGACAAGAGCCCGGCGTTCGCCGACCGCTTCGCCGGCTGGATTCCGGACTCCGTCACCATCAAGGGTGACGAGGCCGCCGCCCGTCTGAAGAAAGCCGATGACGTGTACGCCAAGGCCCTCGAAGCCGTCGGCAAGGACTACTTCCCGATCACGCTCCTGCCGTCCGACGCCGACTCCACCACGCTGTCGAACAACTCCGCTACCTACCTGACCGCCGCCATGCCGCAGATCGCCAAGTTCATCCAGAACGGCGGCGCCGATGACGACGCGACCTGGGACGCCTACGTCAAGGGCCTCCAGCCGCTGGGTCTCGACGAGAACAACCAGCTGTGGCAGAAGTGGTACGAGGACGCTTGGAAGAAGATCGACGAGTGATCGACTCGTCACGATCGCTCTGATCTGACTCCATCCCAACCCTTGCTCCCCGATAAGGGGAGCCAAGAAAAAACGAGTGCTCCCTCGCAAGAGGGGGCACTCCCCATCCCAACAAACCAACCCATCTCCAAAGAGGAACAATGGTACAGAACACAGGCACGGGCGCGAGCACAGTCTCGCAGACCGTCGACGCGGGCAACGCGGTTTCCGCGCCGGTTGTTGACAATATTGCGGCCCGCAAGCATCAGCCGCTTCCGGTGCGTATCGGACGTCATCTCAAGCTGTATTGGCAGCTGTGGACCTTCGTCCTGCCGGCCATGATCTTCGTGGCCCTCTTCGCCTACGTCCCGATGTACGGCCTGCTGTTGGCCTTCAAGGACTACGATCCTCGCAAGGGCCTCGTCGGCGGCAAGTTCGTCGGACTCAAATACTTCAACCAGTTCTTCCAGAACCCCCAGTTCGGCACGATCCTGCGCAACACGATCAACATCGCCGTGCAGACCGTCGCCTTCGGCTTCGTCTTCCCGATCATCCTGGCGCTGCTCATCAACCAGATCCACTCGATGAAGATCAAGTCCTTCGTGCAGACCATCACCTACATGCCGCACTTCATCTCCACGGTCGTCATGGTCTCGCTCATCAACATCTTCCTGTCGCCTGACACCGGCATGATCGGCCGCTTCTTCGGCGAGCAGAGCCTCTTGGCATACCCGCAGTTCTTCGCACCGATCTACTGGATCACCGAAGTCTGGCAGCACTGCGGCTGGAACTGCATCATCTACCTCGCGGCGCTCTCCGCAGTCGATACATCGCTGTACGAAGCCGCCAAGATTGACGGCGCCGGCCGACTCCAGCTCATCTGGTCCGTCGACCTGCCGACCATCCTGCCGACCTGCGTGATCATGCTGATCCTGAACATGGGCGGCATCCTGAACGTCGGCTTCGACAAGACCTTCCTGATGCAGAACGCACTGAACCTGCCCGGTTCCGAAGTGCTTTCGACCTTCATCTACAAGATGGGTATCATCAACGGCCAGATCTCGCTGTCCACGGCCGCAACCCTGTTCAATACGCTGATCAACTTCTTCTTCCTGGTGCTGACCAACTTCATCTCGAAGAAGTTCTCGGATACGAGCATCTTCTAAGGAGCGGGTGAATATCATGGCACAAGCAACTGCAACCCCCACCGGCGTCGCGCCGAAGACTTCCGCCGACGAGATTCCGTGGAACCCGAAGGTCACGCAGCAGCGTACCGTCGGCGACTGGATCGTCGACATCGTGATCTGGACGATCCTCACCCTCGTCGTGCTCGCGGTGCTCTACCCGATCTGGTTCGTGATCATCGCGTCGTTCTCCGACCAGACGCTCGTTGCGTCCGGCAAGGTGACGCTGTGGCCGCTCGGTTTCAACGTCAAGGGCTACGAGATGGTGTTCTCCGACGACCGCGTGTGGCAGGGCTACCTGAACACGATCATCTACTCGGTGCTCGGCACCGCGCTCAACGTGGCCGTGACCATCCCCGCCGCGTTCGCGCTGAGCCGCCGCGAGTTCGCCCCGCGCCGCATCATCATGTTCTTCTTCACGTTCACGATGTTCTTCGCGGGCGGCATGATCCCGAACTACCTGCTGTTCCGTTCCCTCGGCCTGCTCGACACCATGTGGGTGTTCATCCTGCCGAGTGCGGTTAACGTGTTCAACCTGATCGTCGCGCGTTCGTTCTTCGAATCCTCGATCCCGGAGGAGCTGCACGAGGCCGCCCAGCTGGACGGCGAGTCGTACTACGGCTTCTTCTTCAAGATCGTCATCCCGCTGTCCGCCGCGATCATGGCCGTGATCATGCTGTACTACTTCGTGCAGCACTGGAACGACTTCGGCACGGGCCTCGTGTACATCCAGGACACGCACAAGCAGCCGTTGCAGAACGTGCTGCGCGACATCCTGCTCGCGAACTCGACCCAGACCGGCAACGCCACGATGAGCGCCGGCCAGCAGCAGCTCTTCGCCGACCAGATCAAGTACGGCATCATCCTGATCTCCACCATCCCGCTCCTCATCCTCTACCCCTTCCTCCAGAAGTACTTCAATAAAGGCGTCATGGTCGGCGCGGTTAAGGGCTGATTTCGATCAGTTTCGCCACAACACTTGCCGGGCGCACTCCAGAACAGAAGATATTTTCTCCTTCCGCTTCCGTTTCGGCCGTGCGCCCGGCTTTTCTTTGCCTGAAATCCTCTGTTTTTCCGAAAGGAACCAACCATGGCAACCACGAGATTGCCGCAACCTCAGGCCCCGGCCGATCCGTACGGCTACCTGATGGTCCACTTCATCGAAGATCCGAACAGCTACGCCGAGCGCATCTATCTCGACATCTCCGAGGGTGACGATCCAGAACGCTGGCACCCCCTCAACGCCGGCAACCCGATCCTCACGTCCCCGCTCGGCACGACCGGCGTGCGTGATCCGTACCTGACCCGTAATTCGGAAACCGGCCGCGTCTACATCATCGCCACCGACCTGCGCGTCTTCGACGGCTCCGGCCGCGGCTCTGCGCCGGGCAGCCCGTGGTACGGCTTCTCGCATCACGGCAGCACGAACCTGATCATCTGGTACTCCGACGATCTGATCCACTGGAGCGAACCGCACACGCTCGACGTCTCCCGCCGCCCCGACGGCACGCATGCCCAGCTCGGCATGGCGTGGGCGCCGGAAGCGCTGTGGGTCGCGGATTACTATCCGGAAGGCAGCGAAGCCGAGCACAACGGCTCGCGCGGCGCGTTCGTCGTGTACTGGTCGAGCAAGCTGTTCGCCGACGACGATCCCGAGCACAAGGACGACTCCGTCTACGACCGCATCCTGTGGGGCGCGACGAGCGACTTCACCGACGCGACGTTCGAATACGGCGGCATCTTCATCGACAAGCATCGCCCGACGATCGACACGACCATGCTGCAGCGCGCGCTGCCGGACGGCACGATCCGCACCTACCGCGCAACCAAGGCGAATGGCGAGTCGACCGTCGAGCCGGCCGAAGTCAAGCGCGGCATCTGGCTTGACGCGACCGACGCGCCGCGCTGGTGGGAGCCGGGAACCGAATGGCACATCGTGCAGGAGGAGATCGGCGTCGAGTGGATTCCGAACCGCGATCCGGCCGGCGTGGAGGGCCCGGCGCTGTTCGCCTCGCATTCCGACGGCCGCGCGTACCTGTACGTGGACGTGATCCCGTCGATCGGCTACCGTCCGATGGTCACCACCGATCCCGACCGCGGTTTCGACTACCTGCGTTCCGACGACTTCTCCATGCGCCCGCACACCAAGCACGGCGGCGTGTTCTCGCTGAGCCGAGCCGAATACGACCGTCTGCGCGCGGCCGACGGTAGTATTGGGCAGTAGCAGTGCAGTGAGCGCATGGGTCTGGCGGGGCTGAGGCTCCGCCAGATTCGTATTCGGAACAGCGTTCGGAACATAAAGGAGTCTTCCATGCAGCGGTTTGCAGTCGGGTACGAGTTCGTGTGCCGCATCATCATGATGCTGATGGTGTGCCAGGTCGCGTTCATCGTGCATACGGTGATGGGGCTGATCGTCGGTGGGTTCTTCCCGTCGATCGCCGCGCTGTACACCACGTTCCGCACATGGCTGCTCGACGTGAACGACCGCTCGTGGACAATCAAGCAGAGCTGGGTCACGTTCCATCGCGCGTGGAAGGCCGAACTGGCAGGCGCGAACGCGTTCGGCTGGCCGCAGTTCATCGTCTGGGCGTTGCTGATCTGGGACTACTATCTGGTGAACTGGAACGACATGGGCCGCATCGGCTACGCGGTGTCCGGCGTGCTGCTGGTCATCAACGTGCTGTACGGCCTGTTCGTGCTTGTCTCGTGGGCGATCCGCGCGAACTTCGACGAGAAGCCGATGTGGGTGGTGCGCACGTCGATCTCGATGGTGATCGCGCGCCCGTGGTGCTCGCTGATGGTGACCGTGCTGTTCTGCGCGACCGTGTGGGCGTATTACACGTGGCCGGGCCTCGGTGTGGCGCTCGGCATCACGGTGCCGGTGTTCGCCGCGATGATGTGCATCTATTCCTACGGCCGTGTGCCCGGCATGGACGTGCATGTGCTCGAGCCGGTCGAGGAGAAAAAGCGCAAGAAGCAGCAGGAGCGCGATCAGCGGAACAAGTAGTGCCGTGGGGCGGTTTGCCGGTCGTTGTCGAAGATTCCTCCGATTGGCTTTGCCTTGATCGAGATGACGGTCCGATCATGCCCCGCCCGCTGGCGTCTGGCGCGATAATGGCATACAATATCGTTTGTTAACGTTAACAAGACGTGCGATTGCCGCTAATGGAACCGGCATCACGGGAGGAACCATGACTCAACCATATGAAGCCTATGTCTGGGCGTACTTCACGGGCGACACCGGCGGCAACGAGCAGATCAGCCTCGCCGTCTCGCGTGGCAACGACGCGCTGAACTGGCAGACGCTCAACGGCGGACGCCCGCTGCTCACCTCGGCCTTCGGCACGCGCGGCTTGCGCGACCCGTTCATCACGCGCTCGCACGACGACAGTCGCTTTTATATCATCGCCACCGACCTGAATGTCGCCGCGCTTCACGGCAACTTCCGCGAGGCCCAATGCAACGGCTCGCAGTACCTCGAAATCTGGGAATCCGACGACCTCGTGCACTGGGGCGAGCAGCGCCACACGCTCGTCTCCGCGCCGAACGCCGGCAACACGTGGGCGCCGGAGACGTACTGGGTGCCCGAACTCGGCGAGTACGCAGTGTACTGGTCGTCGAACCTGTATCCGACCGCGACTGATCGGTCTGCGGCATCCTCGTCCGAGTCCGCGAAACTCGATTCCGCGCACATGACCGCCGACGAGATCGCCGCCGCGCAATCCGCGCGCGAACTGCCCACCTACGGTCGCATGATGATCGCGACGACCAAGGATTTCCGCACGTTCTCTCAGCCGCGCGTGTGGATGGACGTGTGCCGCGGCAACGGCCACGATGGGTTAGGCCTGATCGATGCGACCGTCACGCACGACGGCGACTGGTGGTACCGGTTCGTCAAGGACGAGAAGCTCATGACCGTGCGCGAGGAGCGCTCGCATGACCTGATGGCGACGGTGTCCGGCTCGCTGCCGGGGGAGGCTGGCGCTGCGGCATCCGGCGACGGCTGGCAGCTGATCCGCGAGAACGTCGGCGTCGGGCTGCCGAACGGCGAGACGGACGCCGATGGCACCGCGAAACCGTTCACGCACGGCGAGGGCCCGTGCATCTTCCGCGCGAACGACGGCGACGTGAACGGCTACCGCTGGTTCCTGTTCATCGACCAGCCGCGCTACCACGGCGGCCCGAACCATTACATCGGCTTCGCCACGCAGGACCTGGCCGACCCAGACGGCTGGGTGCCGGTCAGCGGCAAGCTGCGCGAGGGCATCCCGATCAACGCGGACGGCGGCAAGCCGCGCCACGGCACCGTTATGCCCATCACCGCCGCCGAGCGCGACCGTCTGCTCGCCGCCTTCGGCGACTGATCTCTTTTTTCCCGGGCATACGGCCGGTTCGCCCACCTCAATCGGCCGTATGCCCGGGAGGGGGATGGTGGGTGGCAACAGGTGGCAAATGATGGCAACAACGGGGTTTGCCGCATACTGTTGAAAGCCGCATCGCGTACCGTGCCCGTCATTCGGCTCATCGCTCAAGGAGGAGTCCATCATGTTGCTTATCAACGACCGTCATGCCCCGGTGGATCTCGAACCCGGCGTCGCGCCCGTGCTGCGATGGCGTGATGATGCCGACGCGATGGCCGCCGATCCCGCGCACGGCGGCGATCCGGTCGCGGTGCAGGTGGCTGTTGCCGAGACTCGCGAGGATGCGCTCGCCGGACGCGGTACGGTGTGGGACTGCGGCTGGATCGACGGCGACGCGTGGGGCGGCGTGACGCTGGACGGCGTCGATATGGGCCCGTCGCGCCGGTATTGGGTATCGCTGCGCTGGAAGTACGCGGACGACGAGGTTGGCGGCTGGGTTGAGCCGACCACGTTCGGCACCGGCGCGGGGCGCGAGTGGGCGGCCGAGCCGATTTGGGGACCGGAAGCCGGAGACAAGAAGATTTCTCCACTCGCTGCGCTCGGTCGAAATGACAACGGGGATGGTGCGTTCGATCGGAATGACCGTGCGGATGATTCGCTTGGCCGCGATGGAGAGGCCGATGATGCAGCCGGTTGCGATGGCGTGGATGATCCGGTCGACCATGATGATGACGCGGCCGGTCTCCATGACCGCGATCTTGGCAATGCGGCCGGATGGGCGCTGCTGCGCGGCGTCGTGACATTGCCCGACAAGCCGATCCGCTGGGCGACGCTTAACGCGACCGCCGCATCCACCCGTCCCGCACGCCAGTTCGTCTATCGGATGTGGCTCAACGGCCGCTTCGTCGGCGTCGGCCCGACCTTCCCGATTCACGACGAAGCCCGCTACGACGGCTACGACGTCACCAATCTGCTGCGTCCGGGCTGCACGAACGCGATCGGTGTCGTCGCCTACACGATGGACGACCGCCGGTTCATCGCCCAACTCGACGTCTGCTATGCGGACGGCTCCATCGAACATTACGGCACCGGCGTATCCGGCGCGCACGGTATGACCTGGCGCGCGCTCGCCGACCCGTCGGCCGTCTACCCGCCCAGCGCGTCGATTGGCACGCAGTATTTTGAGGCCCCGGCCGAAAATCTGCGCGGTGATGCGTATCCGCAATATCTGTCCGACCCCGATGTCGATACCGGGCGCAGGCAGTCCTGCACATGCTATTGCGAAGACGCGACGGCACATGGCGACGCCGGCGAACCCGAATGCGGCGGTTGGCTTCCCGTGGCCGTCAAGCCGCAGTTCACCGAACTGCTGGCCACGCCGACCGACAAACTCGCCGTGCGTTACGTGCGGCCGGCATCGTTGCTGCGCGTGGAACGTCCCGTGAAACCCGGCGATCCCGACGATGCGGCGATCTGCGACCCGGCCGATGCGGCGGATACGTCCGATGCCGACGCCCAGGTTCTTAGTGTCATCGTCGACTTCGGCAGCGCGCGCATGGGCGGCATCCGACTCAACCTGCACCCGCGCCGTCCGGTCGACGTCACCGTCCGCTACGGCGAGGTGCTCAACCCCGACGGATCGGTGAAATTCCGCCTCTCCGCAGGCAACGTATACGAGGATCATTGGCACGTCACGCCCGGCTGCGGCCCGCTTGAAACGTGGGGTCTGCGCGTCTTCCGCTACGTCGAGATCAGTGTCGCCCAACCGCCGGCCGCGCCGTCGTCGTGGGATACGCCGTCGCCCACCGGACTGGACGAGCGCGCAGCCGCGATCGAGGAGATCCTGCTCGGCGGCGATGCCATCGGTGATAGCGATAGTGACACCAGTAATACGGAACGCAGCAAGTCCGCGAACGTTGGCACCAGCATGGACCGCGCATCGGCCGTCGGAGATATCGCCGCCGACCGCCAGTCCGAAATCATCCCCTCACTGTCCGCCGCGACGCTCGTCTATCCGTCGCTGGACGGCTCGACCGACGGCTATCCGGGCATGTTCCGCTCATCCGACCCTGCGCTGAACCGGGTCTGGCAGCTGTGCGCACACACGATCGAAGCGCTGAACGGCAACATCTACGCCGATTCATGGACCCGCGAACGAGCCGCCTACGAAGCCGACGCATGGCTCCAACAGCGCGCGCACCTCACGCTCGACGCGGCCCCCGCGCTCGGCGCGTATACGATCGACTACCTCATCGCGAACCGCACCTGGCCCACCGAATGGCCGCTGTACCTCGTGCTCGCCGTGCATGATTCGTGGATGCGCAGCGGTTCGACCGCGCAGATCGCCGACCAGTACGGCGGCCTGCTCGCGCTGCTGCCCGACCGGTATCTCGACGCGGCGACCGGGCTGATCGTCAAGGAGCCGGGCGAGTCGAGCAAGACCGACGGCGATCTCGTGGACTGGCCGCCGTCCGAGCGCGACGGATTCCGGTTCGGTGAGGGCAACACGGTCGTCAACGCGCTGGCCTCGCGTGCATACGCCGATATGGCCGATCTCGCGCGGGCCGTCGGGCGTGATGATGACGCGGAACGGTTCGCGGCCGTGGCGTCGCGTATGCGCGCGTCGATTCATGAGCGGCTGTACGACGCGGATCGCGGCGCGTATGTGGACGGGCTGACGGTGGTCGCGGATGACGGGGCATCGGCGGATGCCGATGTGTCGGTGGTTGGCGATGCCGGTGTGACGGGCGTCGGCCACGATCATACGGTGGCCGGGTCTGACTGCGTCGCCGGCAAGCCGGCTGCATTCGTGGCCGGTAGTCGTCGGTTCACGCCGATCGATCATGCGTCGCTGCATGCGTCCGCGTTTGCTTTGGCGTTCGCCGACGTACCGGTCGAGCGGGCGGCTCGGGTCGTTGCGTTCCTGCGCTCGCGCGGCATGGCGTGCAGCGTGTATACGGCCGCGCCGTATCTGCTTGGACTGTATGGTTCGGGTGCGCCCGATGCCGCCGCGGCCGCGACCGCGATGATCGCCGACCGTCGCAACGCGCATTCGTGGGCGTACATGATCGCGCAGAACGCGGGCGGCACGATGGAGGCGTGGGATGTGGCGCGCAAGCCGAACACCACGTATTCGCATCCGTGGGCCGCGTCGCCGGCGTTCCTGCTGCCGGAGGGTCTGATGGGCGTGCGTCCGCTTGAGCCGGGATACCGACGGTTTGAGGTCGCGCCGCAGCCGGGAGCCGTTCTCGCGGCGAGTGCGACCATGCCGACTCCGGCCGGCGACATTCGCGTTTCGTATCGAGTGAGGGAAGGGGCTGCGGATGGCGCGATCGAGCTCGACCTGACCGTCCCGTCGCGCACCCGCGCCAACGTGATCCTGCCGACCGCCGCGTACCGCGACCTCGCGCCCGGCCGGCACCGCCTCGTCGGCTGAGCTGATCGCGAACTGACTATGTATCCGGTCGTGCGATGAATTGTGATGGCTCAGCGCCATCGCATGACCGGACGATTCCATTGGTCTGTATGCCTATTGCTCTGTCGGACTTGACTTGATGCGTTCTCTGTTCTTGGCTTTCTCGGCTGAGGGAGCTGTCGGCAAAGCCGGCTGAGGGAGCGTCAAGCCCATCACATTAAGTCCGACAGAGCACTATGTCGTCATTCGTATGATGTCTTGTTACGTGGCGTGTCGCGTAATTGTAGCGCTACAATAATGATCGTCAGTGATGTTGTATCCGTCAATCATCAGCAAGGAAGCAGTCATGGGTAACACTTCGCACGATCAGTTCGCCATCGCCGGCAAACCGGCACACGAAATCGCGGATCGGCTCGCAGGCGCAACGAACGGCAATGCAACCGACGTCAGCGTCGAAAACTCGGCCGCGTCGTCCAACCAGCATAACGACATCGCCGCGCAGGTCTTCACGGTCGACCCGACCGGCACCGCGATCGAATGGACCAGCGACGGCGAATACGTGCGCGTCGACGCGTGGGGCACGAACAGCGTGCGCGTGCGCTCCCGCCTCATGCAGCACCCGCTCGACACCGACTGGGCGCTCCTCGCGCCGCCGGCTGACGCACCCAAGCCGAGTATCGCGGTCGGCGACCAGGCCGCCGCGCTCGTCAACGGCGAGATCGCGGTCAAACTCGAGATCATCGGCTGGGCCAAAGACCAGATGCGTCTCACCTTCATCGACACGCACACCGGCAAGACGCTCCTCAAGGAATCCTCCGACGGCGGCGCCCTGCGCCTGCGCGCCCGCAAGCACAATCCGCTCGAATCCGGCGCGGAGGCCCCGGTCGCCAGCTTCGAACCGCCGGCCGGCGAACACCTGTACGGCATGGGCGAATACCAGCAGAACGTCCTCGATCTCAAGGGCTCCACGCTCGAACTCGCGCACCGCAACTCGCAGTGCTCCGTCCCGTTCGTCATCTCCTCCGCCGGCTACGGATTCCTGTGGCACAACCCGGCCATCGGCCGCGTCACCTTCGCGGCCAACCGCACCGAATGGCAGGCCGACTACTGCGATCAGATCGACTACTGGATCACCGCCGGCCGCACGCCCGCGCAGATCGAATCGCAGTACGCCGACGCGACCGGCCACGCGCCCGTCATGCCCGAATGGGGCCTCGGATTCTGGCAGTGCAAGTTGCGCTACTGGAACCAGGAGCAGCTGCTCGACGTGGCGCGCGGCTTCAAGAAGCGCGGCATCCCGATCGACCTGATCGTCATCGACTTCTTCCACTGGCCGCTCATGGGCGACTTCCGTTTCGACGAGGAATTCTGGCCCGACGTCAAGGCCATGACCGACGAACTGCACCGGATGGGCATCAAGCTCATGGTCTCGATCTGGCCGCAGATCGACCTCAAATCCGAAAACTACGAGGAGATGCGCCATCGCAACTTCCTTGCCAAGACCCGTACCGGCAAGGACGTGGGCATGTGGTGGCCGCGCGACAGCCAGTTCTTCGACGCCACCAACCCGGACGCGCGCGCCTTCGTGTGGGGCAAGGTCAAGGAACACTACACCGACCTCGGCGTGGACGCGTTCTGGCTCGACGAGGCCGAACCCGAGTGGGGCGGCGACTACGACTACGCGCACTACATCTTCAACGCCGGCCCGGTCGGCAAGATCGGCAACCTGTACCCGCAGAAGTACAACCAGACCTTCTACGAGGGCCAGCTGTCGATCGGCCGCGAAAACGACACGGTGAACCTGTCGCGCGCCGCATGGGCTGGCGCCCAGCGCTACGGCGCGCTCGTGTGGTCGGGCGACGTGCACTCCACGTTCGACGACCTCAAGGCGCAGATCACCTGCGCGATCCACATGGGCGCGGCCGGCATCCCGTGGTTCACCACCGACATGGGCGGCTTCGCCGGCTCCGACATCACCACCGACGCGTTCAAGGAGCTGTTCGTGCGCTGGTGCCAGTTCTCCACGTTCCTGCCGGTCATGCGCAACCACGGCGACCGCGGTCCGCGCAACCACCAGGTGCTCGACCAGCGCGGCAACCAGATCACCCACGTGCATACCGGCGACGACAACGAGCCGTGGAGCTTCGGCCCGGAGGTCGAGAAGACGATGGTCAAGTACATCCGGCTGCGTGAGGCGATGCGCCCGTATACGCGAGAGCTGTTCGCGGCGGCGCACGAATCAGGACAGCCGCTGGTGCGCGGCCTGTTCTACGAGTTCCCGGGCGAGGAGGCGGCTGCGAACGTTGCCGACGAGTACCTGTTCGGGCCGGATATCCTGGTCGCGCCGGTGACCGAGCCGGGCGCGCGCTCGAGGGAGGTGTATCTGCCGGGGGCCGGTGCGGCTGGTGATGCGCCCGCCGAACTGACGACGTGGACGAATCTGCACACCGGCGAGACGTTTGCCGGCGGCCAGACGATCACCGTCGACGCGCCGCTCGACGTCGTGCCGGCATTCGCCCGTAACGGTCGCGATCACGGGCTTGCCGGACTGATCTGATCGGTCGGCTTGATCAGTCCGATCTGGCTGGTCGACTATCGGTCAGATCAATCTGACCGGAACTCGCTGAGTCGGTCTGACTGATTCTGCCGATTCGTTCGGCTGGCCGATCTCGTCGATCGGTTTGGCTGGCTACCGTTCCAAACTGTCGTTCGGTGAAACGCGACGATATTTCGCCGGAACCGGACGGCGGTCGCGGACGGTCATTCGCGCTGCCGGTCGGCTACGATAAGACGCGGAGGTACGGATGGTCACACTCGATGATGTAGCGGCCCGCGCCGGCGTATCGCGCATGACCGCGTCGAACACGCTGCGCGACAAAACGGTCGGAGGCAAACCGATCGTCAAGCCGGAAACCGCCGAACGCGTGCGCAAGGCGGCCGCCGAACTCGGCTATCGGCCGAACCTTGCTGCGCGCCAGCTCAGCTCGGGCCGCACCGGAATCATCGGCCTGTCCGTCGCCGATCTCGACATGATCTTCCCGGCCGCGCTCGCCGCCACCCTCTCCGACGAGGCATACCGGCGCGGCTACCAGCTCATCACCCAGCAGACGCGCATGTCCGCCGACTACGAGCGCGAGATGCTCGGCAGCGCCAGCGCGCAGATCTGCGACGGCACGATCGTGTGCTGGCCGAGCCATGACACGGTGTCCGCGCTCGCGTCCGCGCATGGCCATCCCACGGTCGTGCTCGACGGATTCGGACTCGAAGGGCGGGCCGATTGCGTGTTCACCCCGTGTGTTGATGGCGCGAAGGCGGCGGTGCGGCATCTCGTTGCGGCCGGTGCGCGGCGCGTGCTCATTCTCGGTACGGTGTACCGCACTGCGGGTGCGCTGGCGAAAGCCGCGAACAGTGCCGAACTGCGTCTGCGGGGTGCGTGCGAGGCGCTGGCCGAAGCCGGACTGCCGTACGGGCCGGGTGATGTGGTGCCGTGTGGTTGGACCCGGCAGTCCGGATATGACACGATGGCGCGGATTCTGGCCGATGGCGGTGCAGGCGTCGATTCACTTGGGTTCGACGCGGTGTTCTGTATGGCGGACACGGTGGCGATCGGCGTGCTGAGGGCGTTGACCGATGCCGGCGTGCGCGTGCCCGACGATGTGATGGTGATGGGCTTCGACGGCGTGGAGGACGGACGATACACCAATCCCGGGCTGTCGAGCGTGCTGATCGATACCGCCGAGGTCGCGTCTGTCTGTCTGGACATGCTGGCGGAGCGGATCGCGGCTGGGGGCGGCCGGACGATGGGCGATGTGCCGGTGGCTTCCGCGGCTCCGCGCACGCGTATGCTCGCCTATCGTATCGTTGCGCGTGGCAGCGCCGAACGATGATATCGCCGGCCGCATCTGTCGATCGGACGAATTGACCTGCCCTAGGTTGCGCATTACTGGTTTGGAATGAAAGCAGGACTGTGCGGCGTGTTATTCAAACGTTTGAATATACAATGATGACGAACAAGGCCCCACAACGAGGAGGAGTGTCATGACCGCATACCACGTTTCTGCATCCGCGCCCGCCGCCGGCGCAGACGGCACCGAAGCCCATCCGTTCCATACCATCAACGAAGCCGCCGCCATCGCCCGCGCCGGCGACGAGATCGTCGTGCACGACGGCGTCTACCGCGAATCCGTCGACCCACAATATGGCGGTGAAAGCGCGGAGCATCGCATCGTCTACCGCGCGGCCGACGGCGAGCATCCCGTCATCAAGGGTTCCGAACGCGTCGACACATGGGAACGCGTCGAAGAATCCGCGGACGGCGCCGTGTGGAAGGCTGTGCTGCCGAACGCCATGTTCGGCGCGTTCAATCCGTACGTGCGCACGGTGTTCGGCGACTGGGTGATCGACGCCAGCTCGCACGCCCGCGCCGTTCGCGAAGGGCACGACAAGCTCGCGCTGGAAGCGTCCGCCGCCGCACAGGCCTCCGCCGTGTCCGAGTCCGGCACCCCCAAGTCGCCCGCCTGCCACCTCGGCTGCGTCTATCTCGACGGTCGTGCGCTCTACGAGGCGTTCAGCCGCGAGGAAGTCGCCCATCCGCGTCCGCGCACGGTCGGTTTCGACTGCGGCGCGTGGCGCAACGGCCCGGTCGCCGACACTGCCGCCGGCAACCCGAGTCTCACTACGCTCGTCTGGTACGCCGAAGTCACCGGCGACTCGCACACCGGCACCACTACCATCTGGGCCAACTTCCACGATGCGGATCCGAACGAGTCCCTCACCGAAATCAACGTGCGCGAAACCTGCTTCGCCCCGTCGCGCCCGCAGACCAACTACATCACCGTGCGCGGCTTCGAAATCGCCCAGGCCGCCACCCCGTGGGCCCCGCCCACCGCCGATCAGGTCGGCATGATCAACACGCACTGGTCGCGCGGCTGGATCATCGAGAACAACCACATCCACGACGCGAAGTGCTCCGCCGTCGCGCTCGGCAAGGAAGTCTCCACCGGAGACAACGACTGCACGCGCACCCGCCGCAAGTCCGGTTACCAGTACCAGATGGAGGCCGTGTTCAAGGCTCTGCGCTTCGGCTGGGCCAAGGGCGTCGTCGGCGGTCATCTCGTGCGGGGCAACCGCATCCACGATTGCGGCCAGACCGGCGTCGTCGGCCATATGGGCTGCGCGTTCAGCCGCATCGAGCACAACGAGATCTACAACGTTGCCACGCGCCGCGAGTTCTGGGGCCATGAGATCGGCGGCATCAAGTTCCACGCCGCGGTCGACACGGTCATCGCGAACAACAACATCCACGACTGCACGCTCGGCATGTGGCTCGACTGGCAGACGCAGGGCACGCACATCGACCGCAACGTGTTCTGGGCGAACACGCGCGACATCATGGTCGAAGTCAGCCACGGCCCGTACACGGTCAGCAACAACGTACTCGCCTCGCCAATCAGCCTCGACATCATCTCCGACGGCGGCGCGTACGTGAACAACCTCATCGCCGGCACGATCCGGCTCGGCCGCGTCATGGACCGCTCCACGCCGTACCATTTCCCGCACACCACCGCGCCGGCCGGTTCCGCGTTCGTCTACGGCGGCGACGACCGGTTCGTCAACAACCTGTTCGTGAAGGCCGCCGGCACGCCCGCCGACGCCGACGAACAGACCGGTTGGCTGGCGGAAGGCCACGGCACGCGCGCGTACAACCTGCAGGCCGCGAAGGATCTGCCGCGCGTGCTGGGGGAGCGCGGCGAGCGTCCGGCGACGCTTGCCGAGTACGAGCACTGGGCGAACGCGACGGTCGGCAACGGCGATGAGGAGGCGTTCCGCGAGGTGCCGCAGCCGGTGTTCGCGCGCGACAACACGTACGTCGGCGGTGCGCGGGCGCTGCTCGGCGAGACCGGTGCGATCGTGCGTGACGGTTCGTTTGCGGTTGACGTCGCGCAGGATGGTGCCGATCGGTCGGTGCGACTGACCGTGCGGGCCGATGATGATGCGGCTGCCGCGGATGATACCGCCGTGTTCGGCACCGGTGCGATCGTGCGCACCGCCGACCTCGGCGAGCCGCGCATCGTGGAGGAGCGCTTCGAGCATGCGGACGGCAACCCGTTCGTCTTCGACACGGATCTTGTGGGGGATGCGCGTGCGGCGCAGTCCTCGCGCGGGCCGCTCGCTGAGTTCCGCCCGAACCAGTCCGTCACCGTCTGGCGCTGACGTGTGCGATCACGTCGATCGGCGTGACGCTTGTATGAGTGTGAGGCACGGGATGGCATACACGGTTGATTCGCCATCCCGTGACCGAAACAGATACCTGACGAGTATCGGTGTGCGATCAGCGCGCGGTGGATTCGCGCTGGACGATGCGGTAGTCCGCGACCAGTCGGCGCGGGGTCGGTGACCCGTCCTCGTCACCGGGATGATCGATGCGCGAGATGAGCAGGTCAAGCGCCTTGCGGGCGTAGTCGTCGTAGTCGATGGCGATCGTGCTGATCGACGGCGACGTGTACGCCGTCTCTCGAATCCCGTCGAACCCGATGATCGCCACGTCAGCCGGTACGCGCACGCCGCAATCCGCGAACCCACGCGCGGCGCCCATCGCCATCACGTCGTTCAGGCAGAACAGGCCATCGACCGGCAAGCCGCCATCCGTATCCGCCCGTTGCGCAACCAGCCGGTGCGCGGCCTTGCGCGCCTCCTCGAAATCCCACGAACAGTCGATCGCCAAGCCCGGCTCGAACGTGATGCCGGCTTCGTCCAACGCCGCCAAAGCCCCGTGCAGCCGCTGCGTGCGGAACGCGGAATTGCCATCCTTCGCAAACACGACCGAACGCGCCTCGCCCGGCGCATCCGCACGCACACCGATACCGAGAATCCCGATCCGCCGGCAGCCGGCCGCAATCAGGTGCCGCACCGCGTCACGCGCCCCCGTAAAACTCGGCGTCACCACCGCGTCGAACAGCGGCTCGTCCGAAAAATCCTCGCACCACACCATCGGTTTCGTACCGATATGCGACTTGATCTCCTCCGCCGACACCTTCGCCGGACTGAATATCAAGCCATCGCAGAACTGGCTCGTCGTGCGCTCCAACGTTTGCAGTTCACCCTCGCGCGAATTGGCCGTCTCCTGAACGATCACGCGCAATCCGCGCTCGCCGGCCTGCCGCGTGATCGCCGCCGCCAGACGCATCGGCTGCGCGGCCTCCAGCGCATACACCGCCACGCCGATCACCCCGTTGCGTCCGGCTTTCAGAATCCGCGCCGACAGGTTCGCCGTATATCCGAGCTCGCGCGCCGCCGCCCGCACACGCTCGACCGTTTCGGCATGGAACCGCGTGTCCCCGCGCAGAATGTACGACACCGCCGACGCCGACACCCCGGCCCGTGCCGCCACGTCACGCAACGTCGCCATGCTGCCTCCCCGCCGGATCGTCGCCGGCCGCGCTTCGTCCTGATTCGGTGCGGTCATGCCGCCGGATTCATCTTATGCCATCGCGTCGGCCGCGGTTTGAGGCTGTGTATGTGAGTGACCGGATGGTAGCGTGGGGAAGGACGTTGTGTGGATATGACGAAGGAGTACATATGACTGACGATGGGTTGACCGCGGTTGTGCCGGATGCGGACGGACGGTTCGCGTGGGGCAACGGCGTGGTGACGATGACGTTCGAGACGGGCGGCGACAAGCCGGTGCGGCTGAGCGGGTTGTCTGGCCGCGGCATGGGCGGGGGAGTCGGTGCTGCGGGTGCGGCTGTTCCGGCCGGCGACGATGCGGTTGTGGACGGCAACGCGGCTGCCGCGGGAGGCAACGCGGCCTCGCATGATGGCGGCACGGTCGTATTCCAGCGCGACCCGCGGCCGATCGTGGAGGTGCGTGCGGCGGCGACCGGTTCGCATGACAATCGTCAGCCATTGATCCTGACTGTGGCCGGCTCGAAGCTGCGGTTCGTGGGCGCTCGCGCGAGCGAGCCGGAATCCGGTTCGCGTGAGCCGTACCGGCTGGAGATCACGCAGTTTGCGTCGTACGAGAGCTTGAAGCCTGGCGGGCGTCCGATGGACAGCATCGATCCCGGTTCGGCGGCTTCTGCCGATGCGACGCTCGCCGGCGCGGACGGACAGGGGAGCACTGCCGAAACCTCCGGATCGCATGCCGACGGTCTTACCGTCACCTCCGTGTTCGAGGCCTATCCGGGCATTTCCGCGGTACGCGCATATACCGTCCTGCATTCGCCGCAAACGTTCCCAATCGAGTCGGCCTCGTCGTTGAACCTCACGTTGCCGATGGATGCGAACGGCGCGACCGTCGAATCGTCGCGCATCTTCTGGGGCGATGCCGCGTGGGCGGTCGAGAACGACTGGCACAGCGCGCCGTTGCGCAAGACCGCCGTGCGCGACCGCAACCAGATCATCAACCCCGGCGAATCCAGCTCGCGGTTCGTGCGCAGTTCGGCGTCCACATGGTCGACCGGACTGCACGAGCCTGCCGGCATCATCGAGGCCGACCGTGACGCGGCCGTCGCGCAGTCAACTGCTGCACACGTCGCAAACGTGAGCAATACGACCGATCCTGCGCACGTTACTGCTGACGGTCAGAACGCACACGTTGCCGCCGGCAACGCGACTTCCGCAGCCGGCGGCGCCGTCCCCGCGTTCTCCGTCATGTGGCAGATCGAGCACAACGGCCCGTGGGAGTGGGAGGTCGGCGAAAACGATCCCGGCCTGCACGTCGCCGCGTTCGGTCCGGAATACCAGGATCACCAGTGGTCCACGGACCTCGGCGATGGCAACGATTGCACCACCGTGCCAGTCTCGTTCTCGATCGCGTCCGGCGGCTGGCAGCAGGCGGTCGCCGAAATGACCCTGCAACGCCGCGCCCTGCGCGCCGCAAAGGCTGCGGAACTCGGCCGTTCCGCGCAATTCGAGCGCACGCAGGGGCTCGTCGTGTACAACGACTACATGAACACGCTGTTCGGCGACCCGCGCATCGAGAAGGAACTGCCGCTCATCGACGGCGCCGCGAAGGCCGGCGCGGACATTTTCTGCATCGACGCGGGCTGGTACGACAGCACCGACGGCGGCTGGTGGGACATGGTCGGCGAATGGCTGCCATCCACGAACCGTTTCGGCGAGGAGGGGCTGGCCGGACTGGCCGCGCGCATCCGCGAAGCGGGCATGGGACTCGGCCTGTGGCTCGAACCCGAAGTGATCGGCGTCAAGTCGCCGCTCGCCGCGACGCTGCCCGACGAGGCGTTCTTCACCCGCCACGGCGTGCGCGTGTGCGATTCCGGCCGTTACCTGCTCGACTTCCGTTCGCAGGCCGCGCGCGAGCACGTTACGCGCACCGTCGACCGGCTCATCGCCGACTTCGATGTGAAGTTCTTCAAGTTCGACTACAACACCATCCCCGGCGCGGGCACCGACCGCGACGCCGAATCGGTCGGATCCGGCCTGCTCGACCACTGCCGTACGTATCTTGACTGGCTCGACGACCTGCGCCGCCGTCACCCGGACGTGATGATCGAGAACTGTGGTTCCGGCGCGATGCGCGCGGATTACGCGCAGCTGAGCCGGCTCGACCTGCAGTCGACGTCCGACCAGTGCGATCCGCTGATCTACGCGGCGATCGCTGCCGGTGCGGGGCTCACGATCCTGCCCGAACAACAGGGCAACTGGGGATACGCGCAGCAGGAGATGGACGACGAGACGGCCGTGCTCACGTTGGCGGCCGGCGTGATGGGGCGCCTGTACCTGTCCGGGTTCATCAACCGGATGGACGACACGCGACTCGCGCTGGTACGCGACGCGGTGGCGTTGCAGCGGCGGATTCTTGCTCGTCAGGAGACGCTGGTGCCGTGGTGGCCGGCCGGGCTGCCCGATTTCGACGGCGATTGGCTGGTGGCCGGATTGCGACCGTATGCGCCGGTTGCTGCAAACGATGCCGACAACGAGGCGACTGCATACGTTACTGCATGGCGGCGTGCGGGGTCGTCGTCGATCGATCTGCCGCTCGAGGAAGGCCGCGAGATCACGCAGATCTTCCCGGCTCCGGTGACGGATACGGCTCGGGATGCCGGCGCTGCGATCGGTGACGCTGCGGAAGGAGCGACTGACGGTATAAACGGCGGCGCGGTCGCGAACCATGCGCCGAATGCCCGCCCGTGGACGATTGAACGGCTCGACCCGTCCACCGTGCGTCTGGCCGTATCCGATGCGACCAGGCCCTCCGCCCGCATCTTTGCCGTGCGGTGAATCCCTCGCCCGTGGGCTCATGCGACATCGTGCTGTCGCGTGATTCGTGAGCTATGATCCCAGAAACGTTGAGGCCCGGTTCGTGTGAACCGGGCCTCAACGCGAGAAAGGAGAAGAGAAGAAGAAGGTTTCAGTTGTCGCGGCTTGTTCGGCCGTGATTCCCATATAACCGCACGTTGCATAACGCAACGTGCGGTTTGTCTGAAAGTTATCTGGGAAATGAAGGTTGTACGGTTGCGTCCGTTTCCCATAGATGACTGGTCTCCTAGAGGAAAACGGACGCAGAAGACCGATTGGAGTCCGCTTCCCTCTAGAATGGTATTCCTTTTAGGAGGAAGCGGACGCTGGAGAGGCGGTTCGCGTCCGTTTCCCGTGAGGATCGGGTTCCTTCTGGAGAGAAGCGGACTCTGAGAGGGGCGTCCATTTCCTTCTGGGATGGTGCCCCTTCTAGGGGGAAACGGACTCCAAAAAGACGGTTGGCGTCCGTTCTCTCCCAGGAGAGCGTTCCCTCTGAGGAGAAGCGGACGCTGGAGAGGCAGTTTGCGTCCGCTTCCCGCTAGGATCGTGTTCCTATTAGAGGGAAACGGACGCTGAGGAGGATGAGCGCATCCCTAGGGGAGAGGAGCCGCGCCCAGATCGCGGGAATCACGCGGTGAACTCGACCGCGGCCCACGAGACGGCCGGCAGCGCGAAGCTCAGCGTGCCCGCATCCACCGTGGAAACGGGCAGCTCGCCCGGCGTCACGGCGGTCGGGTCCTCGGCCGTGTTCTGCATGTACGGGTTGTCGTCGTGCAGGATCTGCGCGCGCGTCACGGTCACGTCGCCCGCGCCGGCCAGCCCGTCGAGCGAGACGGTCACGTCATGCGCCGCGCCGAGATCACGGTTCACCGCGAGCAGCAGTCCGCGACGCGCCTCCGCATCCCACGTCACCACCGCGTCGATCGCCGCCACGTCACCGTACGACTTCGTCGCCACGGTCGGCGAGTCGATCGCCGGCACGTACACGTCTCCGCGAGCGTACGCGGCCGCCTCCGCGAACGGGTAGAAGATCGTCTGCTTCCACGCCGGACCGCCGTTCGGTTCGGCCATGATCGGCGCGATCACGTTGACCAGCTGCGCGCGCGACGCCGACCGCACACGATCGCAGTGTTTGAGCAGCGTGATCATCAGCGAACCCTCGACCACCGCGTCGGCCACGGTGTAGATGTCCTCGAGCAGGTGCGGCGCGACCGGCCATGTGCCGTGATGCAGTCCGTTCGCGGACTCCTTCTGCCACGCATCCTCCTGCTCGTTCCACGCATCGGAGTACCACACGCCCCACTCGTCGAACGACAGCGCGATGTCCTTGTCTCCGTTGTTCGCAGCCTTCGCGGCATCCGCCTGCTTGGCCACGGTGTTGATGAAATACGTCATGTCTTCGGCCGAAGCGAGGAAGTCCTGCAGCTCAACCGCGTCATGCGTGCGATGGCCGCGGTCCATGTAGTACGCGTGCGCGGACACGAAATCGAGGTTCCGGTACGCCTTGGTGAGCACCTTGCGCTCCCATTCGCCGAACGTGGGCATGTGCGCGTTCGACGATCCGCACGCCACGAGCTCGAGGCCGGATTCTGCCAGCTTCATCGCATGCGCCACGCGGTCGACCGCCGCCGCATACTCGTCCGGGCTCATGTGTCCGACCTGCCACGGGCCGTCCATCTCGTTGCCGATGCACCACATCTTCACGTCCATCGGCTCTTCGATGCCGTTCTTCACGCGCCGGTCGGCCAGTTCGGTGCCGGCCGTGCCGTTGACGTACTCGAGCTCCTCGAGCGCCGACTTGAGGCCGCGCGTGCCCATGTTCACGGCGAGCATGATCTCGGTGCCGGACTTCTGGCTCCAGCGGTAGAAGTCGTCGATGCCCATCTGGTTGGTTTCGGTGCAGTGCCAAGCGAGGTCGCGGCGCACGGGGCGCTGCTCGCGCGGGCCGGTGCCGTCCTCCCAGTTGTAGTTGGAGACGAAATTGCCGCCGGGGTAGCGCACGCAGGTCACACCGAGTTCTTTGACGAGATCGAGCACGTCCTGACGGAAACCGTTTTCGTCGGCGGTGGGGTGGTCGGGTTCGTAGATGCCGCCGTAGACGCAGCGGCCGAGGTGTTCGACGAACGAGCCGAACAGGCGGCGGGGAACGTCGGCGATCGGTTTGGTGCCGGCGAGACTGATGGTTGCATCGTTGCGATTGGTGGTTTCGTTACTCATGAATGATGCTCCTTTGCGTGGGTTTGATCGATGATGGTAATCGTTATGCTTGCTTACCGCTGCTTGCTTCGCGATCGTCGTGTCATTTCGAGCGAGGCGCAGACGAGTCGAGAAATCTTTCGAGTGCATCAGCCATAAGAGATTTCTCCGCTCGCTGCGCTCGGTCGAAATGACACGTGTGTCATGCGGTGATTGGTGAAGCAGACGGCGGAGCATGGCGCCTAACGTGCCGGACCGGGGGCGACGTGACGGAGTTTGCCTCCTCGATCCGGTGTGATGCGAGACGACCGTAACCCAACAGGATGATGACGATGATGTTGAGTTACGGTCGTCTCACGGGGACGGATCAGAGCTTGAACGCGGCCTCGACCGCGTCGTATTCGGCGGCGGTGATCGGCAGGATCGCGCCGTGACGCTTCTTCAGCCCGCCGAAGTCGATGTCGTCGGCCACGGCCCAGTCGGCCGGATCGTTGCTGGCGAGATTCGCCGAGCGGAACGGCAGGTAGCCCTTGGCCTCCGCGAACTGGTCGCACATCAGGCCGTACTTCATCTCGCGGCCGTTGATCGTCTTGATGTCCGCGTCGTTGTAGCGGAACAGCTCCGGTCCCTCAAGATACATCCACGAGTAGCGGCCGTTGCCGAGGATGCTGGTCAGCGAGCCGACGTACGACCATGCGTTCGGATCGTCGGTGCGCAGCACCTCGTAGGCGCTCGCGTACGGGTTGCGCGTGCGCTCGATCGTGATCTCGGAATCCTTGGACGCGCGGTACCACCAGCCGTCGTCGTCGCGCAGCATGGTCGAGTCGATCACGCTGTTCTTGCGGTCGATCCACTTGACCGGGTCGGAGAACGTGACGAGGTCCTTGCTGGTCGCGTAGTACATGTTCGTGCGGTCGCCGAGCTCGTTGTTGAGCGGGCTGCCCGGTTCGTCGACGTTGGTCTTGGTGGCCCAGAACACGATCCACTGCTGCTTGTCCGGGTCCCAGTTGGCTTCCGGCGCCCACGCCATGCCCGCGCCCGGGATCTTCGAGGCGACGTCGACGAGGCGCGGCTCGCTCCAGTGCACGAGGTCGGGGGAGTCCCAGATCACGAGGCCGGTGGAGCCGTTGGTGGTGGCGCCGTCGTGCGGGCCCCAGCCGCCGCGGTAGTGGATGGACAGGTCGGTGGCGACGATGTGGAAGCCGCCGTTCGGGTCGCGCGTGATGTGCGGGTCACGCGTGCCCTTCTCGCCGCCGAGCCAGGTGAGCGCCGGCTTGCCGGCTGGGCGCAGGTCGTGCCACTTGACGCCGTCGCGGCTGAGGGCGAAGTACAGCTGTTCGTCGGTCGGGGTCTTCTCGTCGCCGATGAAGTGAACGAAGAGATACGCCTCGGTCTTCGGAGTGGATTCGGTCATTGGTTACTCCTTTGTTGGGTTGGATGGTGGTTGCGTATGTTGGATGTGGGATTTGTTTGTCATGTCGACCGAGCGGATCGGACGGAGGCATCTTGCGTGACGGTTGGCGTCTGAAGATGGCTTCATTCGCTGCGTGTAATCGACATGACAACGTGTGCTACGTGGGGTGCCGACTAAACGGATCGGCCGCCTGTCGATTCGCGCGCGACGAGCTGGTAGCCGATCGTCGCGCGGGTCGGCGCGGTCGCGTCTTCGCTGCGGGCGCGTTCCTCGATCCGTCGTGTGATCATGTCGAGCGCGAACTGCGCGAGCTGGTCGAGATCGACCTGGATCGTGCTCAGCGTTGGCGTTGCGTACGAACCGAAGCTGGTGCCGTCGATGCCGATGACTTTCACGTCGTCCGGCACTCGGATGTCGCGATCGGCAAGGCCGCGGATCACGCCGAACGCGGCGTAATCGTTCGAGCAGAACACGCCGTCGAACGCGGTGGCGGATCCGTCGCGTTTCAGGTCGGCTGCCGTGCCGCGGGATGTTTCATGTGAAACGTTGGCGATGTTTTCACGTGAAACATTATCGGTGTTTGCGGCCCCGTCCACGGCGGCGACGTGATCCGACTCGTTCGCTCGCGCGGCCAGGATCGCATCCGCAATACGGTGCCCGGCGTCGATGCCGTCCTCGCTGTTGTACCCGCAAAACGTCATCGACTCGTCATACGGCAGTCCCGCGTCAAGCAGTGCGCCGCTCGCCCCGCGCAGTCGCAGGTCATAGGAATGCTCGGCGTGTGCGAGTTCGGCTCGCGGGATGTATCCTCCGCCAACGATCGCAATGTGCTTGCAACCGCGTTCGATCAAATGCTGCACGGCGGCGCGTGCACCCTCCTCGTTCGGGAAGTTCACGGTGTCGACGCTCGGCGTCTCCTCGCAACCGTCGATGAGCACGAGCGGCCGGCCGGCGTTCATCTTGGCGAGCGGCAGGTTGGTGCCCAGGCCCGACGCGTGGATGATCTCGCCGTCGAACAGCTGACCGGAGAACGGATTGGCGGACATGGCTTGCTTGGCGGCGGCCGGCGAGTACCGGGTCTGCTCGACGAACGGAGTCAGGCCGCGTGCGGTGGTCTCGTTTGCCAACGATTGCACGAGTTTGGAGTAGAACGGTGAGTCGAATTCGTTGACGATGATGTGGATGATGTTGCTGCGGCCGGACTTGAGCATGCTTGCGGTCAGGTTGATGCGGTAGTCGAGCCGTTCGGCGGCCTCGATGACCTTCTGCCGGGTCGATTCCTTGACGCCGGGCTTGCCGTGCAGTGCGTTCGACGCGGTCATGGGGGAGACGCCGGCCGCTGCGGCCACATCACGCAGTGTCGTCTTGCCGTTGCCCATATCGCGTCTCCTTTGCATACGTTTCCATGCGATCGCCAATAATCATATGTAACGGTATGCAAAAAATTGTAGTTTGTAAAATCGCGAGTTTTGTGGTGAAAATCGTTGCAAGATCAAGCGACTCGCCGGATGGCACCTACTATTGTCGCGCTACAATTTTCGGATAAAATATGTACCGATACACAGAAATCATGCAGTGATCATCGCGAAAGCAGGTCAATAATGGCATCACTTCCACAGGCATGGCGCCCGCCGATGGGCTGGAACAGCTGGGATTCGTACGGCACCACCGTCACCGAGGACGAGCTGCTCGCCAACGCCAAGTTCATGGCCGAACACCTCAAGGCGGCCGGCTGGGACACGCTCGTCATCGACATCGACTGGTACGACCCGACCGCGCGCGCCCACGGCTACAACGAGAACGCGCCGCTCATCCTCGACGAATACGGCCGTCAGCTGCCCGACCCGGTGCGTTTCCCGTCCGCTGCGAACGGTCGCGGTTTCGCGCCGCTCGCCGCTGCCGTTCACGATCTCGGGCTCAAGCTCGGCGTGCACATGATGCGCGGCATTCCGCGGATCGCCGTCGACAAGAACCTGCCCGTATACGGCACCGAATACACCGCGCGCGACGTCGCCGACCTTGACCACGTATGCAAGTGGAACCCCGACAACTACGGTCTCAACCAGCAGCATCCCGGCGCGCAAGCCTGGTACGACGCGCAGCTTGACCTGTTCGCTTCGTGGGGGCTCGATTTCCTCAAGGTCGACGACATGCAGACCCCGTTCCACTCCGACGAGATCGCCGCATACCATCGCGCGATCGCCAAGGCCGAAGCCAAGTACGGCCGTTCGATCGACCTGTCCCTGTCGCCCGGCGGCTGGGTGGCGACCTCGTACGTTGACTTCCTGCGCGAGAACGCGCAGATGTGGCGCATCTCCGACGACCTGTGGGACCGCTGGGAGGACATCTACCAGCAGTTCGCACGACTCGCGCGCTGGGCACCGTTCCAGACGACCGGTCATTGGGCCGACGCCGACATGGTGCCGTTCGGCCACATCGGACTGCGCGCCGAGCGTGGCGACGACCGCCAGTCGCGACTGACGCTGGACGAGCAGAAGACGCTGCTCGCGCTGTGGTGCATGGGACGCTCGCCGCTCATGGTCGGAGGCGACCTGCCGACCAGCACCGACGATACGATCGCGCTGCTCGCCAACCCGGCGCTGCGCGAAGTGCTCGCCGGCTCGACCAACAACCGCGAAACCGTGCGCGAACGTATCTTCAAGCACTGGTGGGAGGACAATTCCTACCGTGGCGAATTCATCGTCTGGGCCGCCGACGCGGCCGACTGGGCCGACGGCACGCCGTCCGCGCACCGCGGCGGCCACTACGCGGCGCTGTTCTGGACCGGTTCCGACGACTTCGAAATCGGCGGCAACATCCAGCTGCAGTCCATCGTGGGACTTGATGCGCGCGAGGATGGTTGGAAGCTTACTGACCTGTTCGCCGGCGCCCCGGGGGCTGCGGCTGATGTGCGCATCGAAGGCGAAGGCGCCGACCGCGTCATCACCGGCACGATCCCGGCGCATGGCGCTCTCTGGATCGCCCTCGACCCGATCGCCGCATAACGGAGCGTCCTGCACGTCGCTGCGAACTCGACGTATTGATATACGCCTTCGTCTGCTGCGGCGCGCAGGCCGCACGCGTTATGCGACGATCGGTCTGCGCGTGGTCGTCGTATCGAATGAATAACGGAGCGTCCTGCACACCGCTGCGAACTTGACGTATTGACATACGTCTTCGTCTGCTGCGGCGTGCAGGCCGCACGCGTTATTTGAGAATCGGTTCTAGCGCGATTCGACAATGTGCGACAGGAGCCAGTGAGTGCGCTTTCCACATCCCCGTCACGCGGATTCGCCGACGATGAGGCGTCCGCGGGCGGTTTCGATGCGCGGGGCGCGCTGCTTGCCCGGATGCTTGATCTGGTCGATCAGCAAATCGACCGCCTTCGTGGCCATATCCGCGTAATCGACGCCCACGGTCGTCAGCGTCGGCACCGTGAACGGCTCGAGCACGCCGCTGTTGAAAATCCCGTCATGACCGAACACGGCCTTGTCATCGGGCACGCGCACGCCCTCCTCGTGCAGCCCACGAATCAGCCCGTACGCGATCAGATCGTTCATGCAATAGAACACGTCGTACCGGTCGACCGGCCGCGCACCGTCGTCGCCCGCCGCGCACAGCGCATGCGCCGCCTCGATGCCGCCCGCGACGCTCCAGTTGCATTCCACGAAGTCGCCGGTCTCGCCCAATCCGTTGCCGATCAGCGCGTCCATCACCGCGCGAATGCCGTCGTCACGTCCGCTGGTATCGGAATTCTCCGCACGCGCCGGCCGTCCGCCGACCACGCACGCATGCCGGTATCCGCGCCCGCACAGGTAGCCGAACGCGGTGCTCGCGCTGGAGCCGGCCGGTCCGCGCACGGTGTCGAACAGCGGTACGTCGGCCGGATAGTTGAGCAGTACGGTCGGATGATTGCCGAGCATGCCGCGCAGATGCTGGTCATCGACGTTGTTGACGTTCAAGATCAGCCCATCGCACAGCGTCGCGTTGATCTGCTTGAGCACGCTGGTTTCGGTGGTGGAGTTGTAGCCGGTCTGCTGGATGACGGTGCGCAGTCCGTGCTTGCTCGCCGCGCTGCACACCGCGCTCACCAGGTTCGTGTAGTACGGATGCAGGATGTCGGGCACCATGACCGCGATCGCGCCCGTGCTGCCCTTCTTCAAAAACCTCGCCGACAGATTGGCGGAATACCCGAGTTCGCGCGCCGCGGCGAGCACCTTCTCCTTGGTGGCCGGCTTGACGATGTCCTCGCCGCGCATCGCCGCGCCCGCCGTGCTCATTGACACGCCCGCCAGGGCCGCCACATCCTTGAGTGTCGCCATACCTCACCACTCGATCATCGTTGGAAATACGTCATTCCCGACTACTGTACCGCACGACGCGCACGCTGGTCGAATCGTTGCGATTTTCGGTTGATATTGTTGTGGAACGTCATGTTGCGCGGGATGATGACAGGACTGCTCGTCACGTTTTCTTGATTCCGGAAGCCTGCCGTGTCACGGTTGTCTGATTGATGCCGTGCTGTGCGACGGCGCAGGCCGCGGCATCGCATATCGTGACGGGTCACGCAGCGATCGCCGTGGATTCGCGTTCGATCAGACGGAAGCCGGCGGTGACGCGCTGGGGGAGCGTGACGGGGGAGTCGCCGAACTTGCGCAGCATCATCGCGACGGCGGTGGCCGCCATGCCCTCGTAGTCCAGTGCGATCGTGGTGAGCGTCGGCACGCTCCAGCCGCCTTGCGGCACGCCGTCGAATCCGGTGACGGCCACGTCCTGCGGCACGCGCAGTCCGTCGTCGGCCAGCCCGCGGATCACGCCGAGCGCGATGTCGTCGTTCATGCAGCACACGCCGTCGTACCGTGTGCCCGATCTGGCCAGCGCGGCGAGCTGGTGCCCGAGTTCGATGCCGCCGTCCGGTCCCCAGTTGCAGTCGATCATCGTGCTGGTGCCGCGCAGACCCAGCTCGTCAAGCGCACGGATGGCCGCATCGATGCGTTCGTATCGTGCGCGGCTGCTGTTCTGCTCATTCTTGACGGCACGGTTGGCGACGTATGCGTCGCCGGTTGAGGTCGTGCGGTGTCGTCGACCGCCGCCGACCGGCGCGGCTCCGGCCACGCAGATATGCGTGCGGCCGCGCCCGGCCAGATGCCGGATGGCCTTGTCGATGCCGTTGCCGCTCGGCGCGTTCACCGTGTCGAACGTGATGTCGGCGCTGTAGTCCTCGAACAGTACGGTCGGGTGCCCCTGCGTGAGTTCGGCGATCTCGCGGTTGCTCACGCGCGCCGGCAGCATGAACAGTCCTTCGGAGAGCGTGTCCTCGGCCTGGGCGAGCACGCGGCGTTCCATCTGCTCGTCGAAATTGGTCTGCTGGATGACGAGCTGATAGCCGTTGCGTTCAACGCAGGTTTCCATCGCGCTGACGAGCCGGCTGTAAAACGGGATGGACACGGTGGGGATGGCGAGCGAGAGGATGCCGGTGCGGCCGGAACGCAGGGCGCGGGCCGAGACGTTCGCGGTGTAGTTGAGCTCCTGCGCGGCTTTGAGGACACGTTCGGCGGTGTTCGGACGGACGAAGTCGAGTCCGCGCAGCGCTCCGGACGCGGTGGACGGCGAGACGCCGGCTCTGGCTGCCACTTCCTTGAGGGTGACCATAGTTCTCTTCCCAGCCTTCGTGTGGTGCGGCGCACGGGACGGCGTGTGCCGCAGTGATCGTGCGATATTCGTACGCAACGATGCGGTTTGCGGCGATCATTGCCTGAAATATCCCACGATGACGGTGTTCGTGATCGAGCATACGATCGAATCGCTTCGATTATGTGCGGTGTCACTCGCGAGTATATCGCAGAATCGTAGCGATGCGGAAATGAGGCGTGTTGATAGGAGACGGCAGGTGCGGTCGTTGAAAAACGTTGGAATTTAGCGGTTGCCAGTTTTTTTCATTACAACACGCCGAACGATGTGTCTGGTTGACGGATCGCATCGAATCGATTTAGAATCGCAGCGTTGCGAGTTTGAAGATGGCCCGCAAGACAGTGTCCAACGGAAGACCGGATGTGCTGTACGGCTTCCTGCAAGGCACCGAATCTTCCGAACGCAGAGGTCGGAAGCAAGGAAAGGAAAAGGAAATGGCACGCAGAAGTGTTGTAACCAAGGCGCTCGCCGCCATCGCCGCCGTCGCGACGTTGGGATCGCTGGCCGCCTGCGGCAGCAGCGACAAGGCCGCCACCACCGAGGACGGCAAGCCAATCGTCACAATCCTGATCGTCAAGAACACCAACACCGACAAGGTCACCAACATGCAGTGGGCCAAGGACCTTGAAAAGGAAGCCGGCGTCAAGATCGAGTGGAAGGAAGTCTCCGACGATCAGTGGGGCCAGCAGAAGAACCCGTCCATGAGCGCCGGCGAAGTCGAGGACATCTCCCTGCGCGCGTTCAACCCCGACGACGCCGCCCAGTTCCCCGACCTGTTCGAGGACCTGAGCAAGGACATGGACAAGCTGCCTAACGTCAAGAAGTTCTTCGACGAGAAGCCCGATGCCAAGAAGCTCGTTGCCAACCCGGAGGGTCACATCTACAATCTGCCGTCCTCCCGCGGCAAGTCGTACTCCGGTTCCGGCCAGAACATGATGATCAACAAAACCTGGCTCGACAAGCTCGGCCTTGAGGTCCCGAAGACCTGGGACGAGTTCGAGAAGGTGCTCGAGGCGTTCAAGAACGACGATCCGAACGGCAACGGCCAGGCCGACGAGATCCCGATGAACATCCGCAAGCTCGACACCGGCGGCTTCGGCTGGTACAGCCCGATGCTGCTGCTCAACTCCACCGGCATCGTCACCGGCTTCAACAAGGGCCCGAGCGCGCAGGGCATCTACGTGCAAGGCGGCAAGGTCAAGAGCTTCCTCGTCTCCGACCAGTACAAGGAAGTCATCAAGTACTACCACGAGCTGATCTCCAAGGGCCTCATCCCGTCCGACTGGTCCACCAAGGCCGATGACGCCTACTACGCCGACCAGACCAACGACGGCAAGACCGCCAAGACCGGCGTGATCTTCGGCTGGTCGCTCGCCGACTTCGGCGACCTGCGCGACCAGTATGAGGCGATGCCGGTGCCGTCCGCACCGGGCGTTTCCGCCGACAAGACCGTCTGGGACGGCTCCTCCAACGAACTCGAAAACTACAAGTGCTCCGTCTCCGCGAACGCGAAGAACAAGGACGCCGCGCTCAAGGTCGTCAACCTGCTGTACTCCGAGAAGTACTCCGTGCAGCAGTTCGCCGGCTCCTTCGACGACACCCTCACCGACAACGGCGACCATACCTACACCGAGGACTCCGACAAAATGTCCGATCTGATCGCCGACAACAAGATGCCGGTGCTCGCCGACCGTCTCGCCGGCTGGATTCCGGACAATGTGACTATCAATGGCGATGACAACGCCGACGATATTCAGGAAGTCAACAAGGTGTTCGAGGAGCAGCGCTCGCACTTCGACCCGGTCAAGGACTACATGCCCGACTACGTGCGCGCCGACGCGACCGACTCCACCACGATCTCGAACAACAACACGCAGATCATGAACACCGCAATCCAGAAGGCCGCGCAGTGGATGGCCGACGGCGGCATCGACGGCGAGTGGGGCGACTACGTCAAGCAGCTCGAGAGCCTCGGCCTGAACGACAACGTCAAGCTCTGGCAGAAGTGGTACGACACCTACACCAAGTGACCTGACCGACCAGACCTCATTCATGTCGACAGGGTGAAGCCTTCCACTGATTGTCATTTCGAGCGGAGCGAAGCGTAGTCGAGAAATCTATCGAGGCGATACGGCTCGTAAGATTTCTCCGCTCGCTTCGCTCGGTCGAAATGACACTGTGAACGTTAGGTTTCGCTCGGTCGGAATGACACTGTGAATCTGGTATTTCGCTCGGTCGAAATGACATCTTGAACCCATCCAAAAAAAGAAAGCAACAACAATGTCTGCATCTCGTAAGACTGCGGCGACTACGGCTGCAGTAAACAGCGGCGGCACGGCAGCCGTCGTCGACAACATCGAAGCCGCAAAGCACGCACCTCTGGGAGTCAAGCTCACCCGTCACTTCAAGCGTTACGGCGCGCTGTGGCTCATGAGCCTTCCCGCAATGGCGTTCGTGGCCCTCTTCGCCTACGTGCCGATGTACGGCCTGCGCCTCGCCTTCTACAACTTCAACCCCAGCAAGGGCCTCATGGGCGGCACGTTCGCCGGCATGAAATACTTCAACCAGTTCTTCAAGTCCGGCATGTTCGTGCAGATCCTCACCAACACGCTGCGCATCTCCCTGTGGACGCTGGTCATGGGCTTCATCGCGCCGATCATCCTCGCGCTGCTCATCAACCAGATCGGTTCGGTCAAGATCAAGTCGTTCGTGCAGACCGTCACCTATCTGCCGCACTTCATCTCCACCGTCGTCATCGTCACGATGATCAACATCTTCCTCGCACCGAACACCGGTCTGCTCGGCCGGTTCTTCCCGAACTCGAACCTGCTCGCCAAACCGAACCTGTTCACGCCGATCTACTGGATCACCGAGGTCTGGCAGCACATGGGATGGAACTGCATCATCTACCTCGCCGCGCTCTCCAGTGTCGACCTCGCGCTGTACGAGGCCGCCAAAATCGACGGCGCCGGCCGACTGCAGCTCATCCGCTACGTCGACATCCCGACCATCATGCCGACCGTCGGCATCATGCTCATCATGAACATGGGCAACGTGCTCAACGTCGGATTCGAGAAGGTCTTCCTCATGCAGAACTCGATGAACCTGTCCGCGTCCGAAGTCATCTCGACATACACGTACCGCATCGGTATTCTCGGCAACCAGTTCAGTTACGCAACGGCCATCGGCCTGTTCAATACGTTGGTCAACTTCTTCTTCCTCGTGCTCGCCAACTTCATCTCGAAGAAGGCGTCCGACACGAGCATCTTCTAGCCCGGGCGTGACGGAAAGGTAAGGCAAATCATGACTAGTGCAACCGTGCAGCCGTCGCTCGCGCCGAAGACGAGCGCCGAGGACATCCCATGGAATCCGAAGGTCCGGCAGGCTCGGACCGTGTCCGACTGGATCACCGACATCGTGATCTGGGTGGTCCTGGCGTTGGTCGTCGTCGCGGTCATCTATCCGATCTGGTTCGTGATCATCGCGTCCGTGTCGAACCAGACGGCCGTGAACCAGGGGCGGGTGACGATGTGGCCTGTCGGATTCAGTTTCGGCGGGTACGCGAAGGTGTTCGCCGACTCGCGTATCTGGATGGGCTACTGGAACACGATCGTGTACTCGGTAGTCGGCACCGCGCTCAACATGCTCGTGACGATCCCGGTGTCGTTCGCGCTCTCGCGGCGCGAGTTCAAGCCGCGGCGCATCATCCTGTTCCTGTTCACGTTCACGATGTTCTTCTCCGGCGGTCTGATCCCGAACTACCTGCTGTTCAAGCAGCTGGGGCTGCTTGACAACTGGCTGGTGTTCATCCTGCCGGGCGCGGTGTCGGTGTGGAACGTGATCATCGCGCGCTCGTTCTTCGAGTCCTCGATTCCGGAGGAGCTGCACGACGCGTCGCAGATCGACGGCCTCGGGTACTGGGGTTACTTCCTCAAGATCGTGATCCCGCTGTCGTCCGCGATCATCGCGGTGCTGGCGCTGTACTACTTCGTGGGCCACTGGAACGACTTCTTCACGGGCCTCGTGTACATCCGCGACACCGAAAAGCTGCCGTTGCAGAACGTGCTGCGTTCGATCCTGCTCGCCAATCAGACCGGCATCACCGGCGCGCAGTCAGATGGCATGAGTCTGATCCAGCAGCGCGAATTCGCCAACCAGATCAAGTACGGCGTGATCATCGTCTCCACCCTCCCGCTGCTCGTGCTCTACCCGTTCCTCCAGAAGTACTTCAACAAGGGCGTCATGATCGGAGCGGTCAAGGGCTGATCCGTTAAGCGGACAGTCCTGTGGACTGTCCGTAGGATCAGCCTGAGCGAGCCGATAGGCGAGCGAAGGTCGGATTGAGTCCTCGCGCAGCGAGGTCCGTTGTTGCAGGGGCCGAAGGCGATCCGTTAAGCGGGAAGCCCGGTGGACTTCCCGTAACGTCAGCCTGAGCCGAGTCAGCCAAGATTGTCATTTCGAGCGAGGCGTAGCCGAGTCGAGAAATCTTTGAAGGCGGTGTGCTTTGAAAGATTTCTCCGCTCGCGGCGCTCGGTCGAAATGACAAAGGACGGATCTGCTTGGTCGGATTGAGTCCGAGCGCAGCGAGGTTCGCTGTGCGGGGCTGGTCGTAGATCAGCCCTTGAGGAAAGCCCGGTGTGCTTTCCGAAGGTTCCGCCGTCGCCCACCCAGTCGTCAATTGGCATACGATACGGTATATATCTCGCGATAAAGTCTGTCATGAGGTATACGACGAACCGTAAGCCTGCCGATCATCGCAGTCGTGCCGATCGGTTCCGACTCCCAAGTCATCAACCACTTACCATCAACCAATCCAAAGGAACCCAATCATGGCAACACTTCACGGCGTGCAGCTGTTCCGCGACACGGACGGCAACGTCGCCCAGCTCCACGGCATCGGCGTGCAGCGATTCGGCGACCGCTGGTACGCGTACGGCGAGATCAAGAATCACGGCAACCTCTTCCAGGGCGTCGCCTGCTACTCCACCACGGATTTCGCAACGTGGCGAAACGAGGGCACGGTACTGCCGGTCGGCGACGAGGATTCGATCATCGGCCCGAAGCGCATCGTCGAACGCCCGAAGGTCATGCGTCGCCCGTCCGACGGCAAGTACGTCATGTACCTGCACGTCGACGGCGAAAACAACTACTCGTACGCGCACATCGGCACCGCGATCTCCGACTCGCCGACCGGTCCGTTCGAGTTCCTCGCAACGTTCCAGTTCCGCGGCTACGAGTCGCGCGACATCGGCGTGTTCCAGGACGAGGACGGCACCGGCTACATCCTGAGCGAGGACCGCCCGCACGGCACGCACATCTACCGCCTGTCCGAGGACTACCTGAGCGTGGTCGAGGACGTGGTCTGCCTCAAGGGCACCAACTACTGGGCAGGCTACGAGTCGCCGATCATGGTCAAGCGCGACGGCGTCTACTACTGGTTTGGCTCGCAGCTGACCGGCTGGGACTGCAACGACAACATGTACGCGACCGCGACCGACCTGCACGGCCCGTGGAGCGAGTGGAAGCCGTTCACGCCGGCCGGTTCGCGCACGTTCGACTCGCAGTGCGACATCATCGTGCCGCTCGACGGTGTGGCTGCCGGCGGCGACGACTATCACGCGAGCCGGTTCCTGTACGTCGGCGACCGTTGGCATAACAAGGATCTCGGCAACTCCGAGCTCGTCACACTGCCGATCGAGATCGGTGACGGCGAGGCGCTGCTCGAATGGCACGACGAGTGGGACAACGGCCTGTGATGTGATGCGGGCCGCGCGTTCGGTCGATGCAGTGGTCATTGAATAATCGTCGGCGGGTTGGCCAGTCGCTCCGGACGGCCCGCCGGCTCAATGGCGGCGTATGCGTGGGTTTTCCTTTCTTTTTCCTGCGTGTGCGTCGCCGTTTTGCATATATGTGCGTATATTCGCATATATTGGAAGACGGTATGCACGGCATACCGGAATCGGGGGAATCATGGATTGCAACGGCAAGGTGCTGTACGCGTTCGGCGACAGCATCATCGAGGGGCACACGTATCCGCAGCGTTCGTGTGCGAACGTTGTCGCCGAAGCCGAGGGGATGCGTCTGTTCAAGTTCGCTCGCAACGGTGCGGCTATACTGCCGCGGCCGATGACGCGGCCTGACTTGGGCGGCCAGATCATCGACCAGTGTGACGAGGTTCCGGCCGGTACGCCCGCGCCCGACGTGATCCTGTTCGACGGCGGCACGAACGACGGTCATCTGGATCGGATCATGGACCGGCTCGGCGAAGTGATCGATGGTTTTGATGTGCCATCATTCGACCGCGGCACGTTTGCCGGCTGTTTTGAGGCGACGATCGCGGAATGCCGTCGTCGTTGGCCGTCTGCGAAGATCGTGTACGTGGCGACCGCAAGACTTGCGAACGTTGACATGACGATCCAGTCGGCTCTGTATGCGATCGAGCTGGAGGCATGCCGCAAGTGGGGTGTGGGCGTTGCCAACGTATTCGACGACGCCGATCTCGACCCGCACCGCGATGCCGATCGTGTCGCGTATTCCTTCGATCGCAACGGTTCCGACGGTTTGCCCGGCACCCCGCAGACCGTCACCTACGAGCACCCCGAAAGCCAGCCCAGCGGCACCCATCCGAATCTGGTCGCCGTCGAACGCTTCTACGCCCCCATCATCCGCCGCGCCCTGCGCTTGCTGTAGCGGGCAAGCCGTCACGCGTTTGGCGGCCTATTGCTTTGCCGTGTACACTGACGCGCTCCGCCCTTGTCGGGCGTTCTTATTCTTGGCTCCCTCGGTTGAGGGAGCTGGCCGCGAAGCGGACTGAGGGAGCGTCGAACCCATCACATTAAGCCCCGACACAGCACCAGTCCGATGCTGTCTCATCGAGTCGATAATGTCTCAGTGCAACTATTTTGGGCTGAAGCCGTTCTTTTCCGGAAATAGTTGCGCGTTATTCGTCGTGTATGGGTGGCGCTTGCGGCAATGGTATTCACTGGATGGATTGTCGGCTTGGTTTTTCCATCCCGTGCGCACACGATTTCTCGCTCGATGACATGGTCGGGTGGTTTTTCGTCCAGCGCGCAGCAAATGACAGTGATTCGGCGTTTTCGATTTGTGTGTGTCCGCGAAATCGTATAGAATCGCAGCGTTGCGATTTTTATGCGATACGACGACGTGCAGAAGCGTCGATGCTTCATGAAGAAAGGACTGGCGTATGTACTCGCTAGGCAAGAATTCCCCGGAAATCCCGGCATATGCGGACACCAGGTCCATGGTCTCGGAACTGGGTGCTCCCGGAGACGTAACGATTCGATTTTCGTCCGATCCGGCCGGCATGAACTGGCTGCGCGACGATCATCCGTACGCCGCGGTCAGCACCCCGGACGGCATCCAGTCGTCCGTCCACATGCTGCGCGACGGCGACACCATCGTCACCACGGTCCTGCTCGGCAACGCCACGAGCAAGCCGATCACCACCGCGGTCGGCGACATCGGCATCACCCTGCCGCTCGAGGACCGCTATTTCGACGAGACCGACGACTACTCGATCGACCGCCACTGCAACGTCCACCTGTTCTGCGGCGGCGCCTGCAGCTGGGCACTCGCCCTGCGCATGAGCGGCAACGCCCCGCACCTCGGCCTGATCCTCACGGAAGGCGCGCTCGCCGACTACAGCACGAGCCGAGACTTCGTCCACTACAGCAACGACCGCGGCTGCTTCGTCCTGCACCCCGAGGCGATGGAATTCGCGCCCGGCCAGACCCGCACGATCTCATGGACGATCTTCCCGTGCGATTCACGCGAGGATTTCTTCCAGCAGGCCGCCGAACGCAGCGCGTTCATCGACGCCCGCTGGAACACGTACGTCGCGTTCCCCGGCCAGACCGCTGTCCTGCACATCCGCCCGTCGTTCCAGCCCGGTCAGGATGACGCCGTCACCGTCAACGGCATCCCCGCCGCCCCCGAACCGGACGGCTCGTACACCTTCGCCTTCACCCCGTCCGACGACGACCCGTACACCCACGACGAATACCGCGACCGCACCGGCGAGCACACCTTCACCGTCCGCGTCGGCGACCGCACCGTGCGCACGCGACTGTTCGTCTCCGCCCCGCTCGACGAACTCATCGCCCAGCGCGTGCGCTTCATCGCCCGCAAACAGCAGTACCGCGGCCAGAACGAGCACCTGATCGGCGCGTACCTGCCGTACGACAACGAGGATCGCCGCCAGTACTATTACGCCGGCGACGACAAGGGCAACGTGGTCAACGACTACAACGCCGGCCGCGAACGCGTCGGCATGGGCTTGCTGATCGCCGCGTATCTGCGCGAACTGGATCGCGGCATCGTCACGGACGAGAACGGCGACCTGCTGGCCGACGTATCGATGGCGTTGTCCGGCGCGATGCCGGGCGGCGAATGGAAACCGCTGCGCGACGAACTGTCCGACAGTCTGCGTGACTACCGCACGTTCGTCGAACGTGAGCTGGTCGATGCCGAAACTGGCGAGGTGTTCAACGACGCGCCGCGCGACAACACGGTCACGCGACTGTACAACGCGCCGTGGTTCGCACGGCTGTACGTCGAGTTCTACAAGTTCGGCGGCGATGTGGAGGACCTACGCGTCGCATGCCGCATCATCCGCTGGTTCTACGCGGGCGGCGGCAGCCGGTTCTACCCGATCGAACTGCCGATCCTCGCGCTCGGCCGCGCGTTGCAGGAGGCCGGCGAGCGTGACCTGTTCGACGAGATGCGCGACCTGTTTCTCACCCACGCGCGCACATTGGCGGGACTCGGACTGCACTATCCGAAGCATGAGGTCAACTACGAGCAGTCGATCGTGGCGCCGGCCGCGAGCGTGATCCTGCAGACGGCCGCGCTGACCGGCGACCGGGACCTGCTGCGGGCCGGATTCGAGCAGTTGCGCGTGCTCGACCAGTTCAACGGATGCCAGCCGGACGCGCACATGAACGAGGTCGCGATCCGTCACTGGGACGGTTTCTGGTTTGGCAAACGTAAGCAGTACGGCGACACGTTCCCGCATTACTGGAGCGGACTGACCGCCGACGTGTTCGATCTGGCGGCCGATCTCATGGACGACGAGGATGCGGCCGAGACGCTGCGTCGCCGTGCGGCCGCGTCGCGTCGCGCGCTGTTGCAGCTGTTCTTCCCGGACGGCACCGCGTCGTGCGCGTACGTGTTCCCGTTCTCGGTGAACGGCGAGCGAACGCATTTCGCCGATCCGATGGCGAACGACCAGGACTGGGCGCTGTATTTCATCGTTCGGCATATGCTGGACGCGGAGTGAATACGTTGGCGGCCGGTTGCGGGGCCTTGTGACGGATGTCTGGCGGATATCCGCCACAAGGTCGGCAGGCGGTCGCCGTCATACGTGACGCATCGCAATGATGTACTGCGGTGACGTAGACGACAGACATAACAAGGGAGTTTTCAATCATGACCGGAACATCATCAACCCAATCATCGGCCGCATCAACCCAGCCGACGTTCGCCGAGCGTCTCGCCTCCCGCGGCAGCATGCTCTACGGCGGCGACTACAACCCCGAGCAATGGCCCGAATCCGTCTGGCACGACGACATGCGGCTGTTCAAGGAAGCCGGCATCAACGAAGTCACCCTCAACGTCTTCTCGTGGGCGCAGCTGCAGCCCAGCGAAGACGAATACGACTTCAGCAAACTCGACCGCATCGTGCGCACCGTCTCCGACGCCGGCATGTCGATCGTCATGGCCACCTCCACCGGAGCCCTGCCGGCGTGGATGAGCCTGCGCCACCCCGACGTCAACCGCGTCGACGAACGCGGCCGCAAGATGCGCCACCGCGAACGCCACAACGCGTGCATCAACAGCCCGACCTTCCGCAAGTACTCCGCGGCGCTCGCCGGCAAACTCGCCGAACGCTACGGCAAACTGGACAATCTCGTCGCGTGGCACATCGGCAACGAATACGGCGGCATGTGCTGGTGCGACACGTGCGCGGTCAAGTTCCGCGAATGGCTGCGCGCACGCTACGGCACGATCGAGGCCGTGAACGAGGCGTGGAACTCGGCGTTCTGGAGCCACACCTATCACAGCTTCGACGAAATCTTCCCGCCGAACGAACTCGGCGACACGACCAGCTGGGGCGGCAAGGCGATCCTCGGCGGGTTCTCGCTCGACTACCAACGTTTCTACGGCGAGTGCGTGCTCGAGTCGTACAACGAGGAGAAAGCCGCGATCCGCGAATTCGATCCGGTCAATCCGGTCACGACGAACATGATGGGCACATACCCGACGTACGACTACTTCCGCTGGCGGGCGGGCGCGAATCCGGCGGACGGGACGGTCGGTGACGCGGCTGTTGCGTCCGGCGATGCGACCGCCGCGCCCGCGCCGACAGCACCGACCGGCGGCGTAGACGTCGTCTCGTGGGACTCCTACCCGCGCCCCGACACCGATCCCGCGAACGTCGCGTTCGGCCACGAGCTCATGCGCGGCGTGGGGGGGGGGGCGGCAAGCCGTTCATGCTCATGGAACAGACCCCGAGCCGTCAGAACTGGATGGCGTACAACACGCAGAAGCGCCCCGGTCAGATGCGCGAGCTGAGCTGGCAGGCCGTCGCGCACGGCGCCGACACCGTGCAGTTCTTCCAGCTGCGGCAGAACCGGTCCGGCTGCGAGAAGTTCCACGGCGCGCTCATCAGCTCCGACGGCACCGATCGCACGCGCGCGTTCCGCGAATGCGCCGAGCTGGGAGCCGAACTGGGGCGAGTCTCCGGCCGTATCCTCGGCAGTCGCGTCGCGCCGGCGAAGGTCGCGCTGGTCTTCGACTGGCAGTCGCGCTGGGCGATCGGCATGTCCGCCGGCCCGACGATCTCGATGGATTACGTGGCCGAAGTGCAGCGTTGGTATCGCGAACTGCACCGCCGCAACATCCAGGTCGACATCGTCGGACCGTACGACTCGTACGATGCGTACGATCTCGTGCTCGCGCCGTGCCTGTACATGATGCGCGCGGATCTGGTCGAGCGGTTGCGCGGATTCGTGGCCGGCGGCGGACGACTGCTGCTGACCGCGCTGAGCGCCCTGACCGACGAGCACGACAGCCTGTACCAGGGCGAGATCCCGGTGCCGCTGCGCGATTTGACCGGCGTGTGGGTCGAGGAGACGGACGCGCTCGACCCGAGCGAGCACGTGGTGCCGCTGCGGTTCGCGGATGATACGGATCTGGCCACGCCCGCGGACTATACTGGGGATTCTTCCGTCATTGCAGATAGTGCGAACGACGCAGCGGCCCCTCACGGCCGCGTGCTGTTCGACGTGCTTGAGGCCGATGAAGGCACAGCAGTACTCGCCACCTATGGCAGCGAATACTATGTTGGTACGCCCGCCTTCACGTTCCGCCCGAGTACGGGCAATGGCGGTGTGTTCTATGCGGCCACGTTCCCGGACGATGCGGCCATGCCGCGATTCGTGGACGCGCTGCTCGCCGGCACCGGCATCACGGGTCTCACCGATGCGCCGCTGGTCGGCACTGTTGAACGGTCCGCGATCGCGCAGGATGCCACGGTGCGATCCGATCTGCGCACGGTTGATCTCGAAGTCACGCGTCGCATCGCGGCCGACGGTACCACGTTCACGTTCGTGCTCAATCCCGTGAATGCACCCGTTGCCGTCGACCTGCCGGCCGCGCTCGCCGGCCGCGATCTGCTGACCGACACGACCGTCACCCCCGGCCACCGCGTCCTGCCTCCGTTCGCGGTGCTCGTCATCGAATCGAAATAAGGAAAAGGAGCGTGCCACTATGCCGGTGGTGCTGAACGGACGTTCCGCAGTCCGTTGGAATGATGCGGAAGACGAGACTGTACCGGAGCCGGTCGCGTATGCGATCGAAGATCTGACGCATGACCTGGGTGTCGCGTTTGCGGGAGATGGCAGTACGGACGACGCGGACGACACAGACGGCGCGACGATCAGCGTGCGTTACGACCGCACGCTGGCTGAGGAGCAGTATCGCGTGACCGTCGACCCGTCCGCGAACGCGGTGATTGTTGCCGGTGCGGACGATCTCGGCTGCATCTACGGCCTGTACGCGATCAGCCGCGAATGGCTCGGCTTCGAGGACTTCTGGTTCTGGAACGACCAACGCCCGGCGCCGCGCCGCTCGCTCGAACTGCCCGATGCCGCGCGGCTCGACTCGCATCCCGCCGCCGTGCGCTACCGCGGCTGGTTCGTCAACGACGAGGTGCTCATCGTCGCGTGGAACATCCGCAACGACAACGAACTGACGTGGCGCATGATCTTCTCGACGCTCCTGCGCTGCGGCGGCAACCTCGTCATCCCCGGCTCCGGCCAGAACATGGCCCCGCACTGGGATCTCGCGCACCGCATGGGCCTGTACGTCAACCAGCACCACGCCACGCCGCTCGGCTCGCGGCTGTTCTCCGAAGCCTACCCCGGTCTCAAGCCGCGCTGGCCGGAGGATCGCGACAAGTACGAGGCGCTGTGGCGCGAGGCGATCGCGCAGCGTTGCGGCGCTGCAACGGCCGACGGGGCGGCCAAGCGCGGCGATCCGAAGGTCGTGTGGACGCTCGGCTTCCGCGGCAGCTGCGACGGCCCGTTCTGGACCGACGACCCGCGGTACACGACCGACGAGGAACGCGGCCGCGTGCTGTCCGAAGCGATCAAAGCCGAATACGATCTCGTCCGCGCCGCCGATCCGAACGCGCCGGTGAGCACGTATCTGTATTCCGAATCGCTCGAACTGTACCGCAAGGGACTGCTGCACTTCCCCGACGACGTGATCAAGATCTGGTCCGACAACGGTTACGGCCGCATGATGGTGCGCCGCAACGGCAACTGGGACCCGCGCGAGCCGGCCATGCCCGACGCCCCCGATCCCGGCGAAAACGGCATTTACTATCACGCGTCGTTCTTCGACCTGCAGGCCGCCAACCACATCACCCAGATGCCCGAGTCGGCCGACGACATCACGCGCGAACTCGAAACCGTGATCGCGAACGGCGGCGACTCGCTGTGGGTCGTCAACTGCTCGAACGTCAAGCCGCACGCCTTCACGCTCGACCTCATCGCCCGCCTGTGGCGCGACGGTTCGCTCGCATCGCAGCCGGCCTCTGCCGAGTCGTCCGTGCCTGTCGTGTCGGCTGCAACACAGCCGTCATTTCCTGTCATTTCGACCGAGGCGAAGCCGAGCGGAGAAATCTCTTCCCCCGCCGCTCCCTCACAAGATGTCTCGACTGCGCTGCGCTCCGCTCGACATGACACAAAGCAACCGGCCGATCCGCATGCGCAGGTCGACGCGTTCCTGCTTAACTACTGCCGCCGCTACTACGGCGAGGCATTCGCGCCGGCCGTGGCCAAACTGTTCCGCGCATACTGGGATGCGGCCGCGAGCTTCGGCGGCGAGTGGGACCAGAAGTGCGGCGAGCAGCTGTACACGTACATTCCGCGCATGATGATCACGCACTATCTGTCCGGAAGTCGCGACGAGGAAGACGATCTCAAGTGGCTGGTACGTGGGGACTTCGTCGCGCAGATCGCATGGGTCAAGCGGCTGTGCGCCAACGCCCTGCCGCGGTACGAACGGCTTGTGCGCGACTGCGAACGAGCAGCGCTCGACGCGGAGGATGCGGAGATTGCGACGGCCTGTACGTGCGGTGACGCAGCGTCGGATGGTCTGCATACGTCGGCTGCCGATTGCGCAGACCCGACGTTGCGGCAATCCACCGGCACCCGCGCCGCCCGACTCATCCGCGACACGATCGGCCTGCAATCGACCGTCTACCGCGAATGCGTTGCCGGCACCCTGCTCGTCTGCGACGCGCTCGAACAGGCGCTCGCCGGCGACTTCAAGCACGCGTTCTACCACGCCGGACTCGCCCGAGAACGCTTCCAGGCCGGCGACGCGGCGATGCGCGCCCGCGAACACGGCGTCTGGCAGGGCTTCTGGGCGAACGACTGCCTTGCGGACGTGAAGTTCTCCGGGCAGGTGTGCGCCACGCTCATGTCCTACCTGCGCAACCGCGGCGACGGCCCGCACTACGTCGGCTGGAAGCATGAGTTCTGCTACTCCGAGCAGTGGCGTGACGTGATCGTCGTGCTCAACATGGAGAACCACGAGTCCGACGACGAGATCTTCCAGGCCATGAAGCGCGCGTGGCAGCGGTGATCTGTATCGGTACGGAAAAATATCGGTGATCGATGATCGTGTGGAAAGCGTGAAAAACGTTGCGATAGTGCGGGACTCACCGAGCTGATTGCGCGGTTGTGGATTGTGTTTCGATCGGTAATATATGTAACGGTACATATATGACCGACAAGTGGACGGCGATGTCATGCTGTGTGTCGCCGCCGACCGACGAAACGTAAGGGGTTTGACATGACCGACAAGCTCGTCGCGACGCTCGACAAGGCCGGGGTGCGCAAGATCAGCACCGACCTGTGGGGCATCTTCTTCGAGGACATCAGCTATTCGGGCGACGGCGGCCTGAACAGCGAGCTCGTGCAGAACGGCGCGTTCGAATACAACCGCGCGGACAGCCAGGACTGGAGCAACTACACCGCATGGCGCAAGATCGTGCCGGCCGGTTCGTTCGCCGCGTTCGCAGTGGGGGAGAAGGCCCCGGTCGCGATCGAGAACCCGCACTACGCGACCGCCGAGATCGGTTCGGTCGACGGCGGCTCGCCCGCGCTCGAGAACCTCGGCTTCGACGGCATGGTGTTCCGCGCCGGCGAAACCTACCACTTCTCCGTCTGGACGCGCGTCCACGGCAAGGAACTGCCGCTGACCGTGACTTTGCGCGGCGATCACGGTGAAACCCTCGCCGAAGCGAACCTCGTTGCCCCCGAATCCTACGCCTGCGGTGATTGGTCGTGGCTTCAGGCATCTTTGACTATTCCGGCTCAGGAAGGCGAGGGGTGTACGCTCCCTCAGTCACAGCCTACGGCTGTGCCAGCTCCCTCAGCCGAGGGAGCCGAGAATGAAGACCACCCCATCGTCGCCACGCAGGGCACGCTGCGCATCGCCTTCGACCAGCCCGGCACCATCGACATCGACTTCGTCTCCTGCGAGCCGCAGACCACCTATCAGGGCCTCGAGCACTTCCGTCCGGACCTTGTCAAGGCGCTCGCCGACCTGCATCCGCGCTTCATGCGCTTCCCGGGCGGCTGCATCACGCACGGCCTCGGCATGAGCAACATGTACCGCTGGAACACCACCATCGGCGACGTGGAGCACCGCCCGCACAACTTCAACGTGTGGGGCTACCACCAGTCGTTCCGCATCGGCTTCTACGAGTACTTCCGCCTGTGCGAGACCATCGGCGCCAAGCCGCTGCCCGTGCTGCCGGCCGGCGTGAGCTGCCAGAACACGAGCCAGGGCCCGGTTCCGGTCGCGCAGGAGGATATGCCCGCCTACATCGACGAGGTGCTCGGCCTCATCGACTTCTGCAACGCCGACCCGGCCACCAACGAGTGGGCTGCCATGCGCGCCGAAATGGGCCACCCGGAGCCGTTTGGCCTCGAATATCTCGGCATCGGCAACGAGGACCTCATCGACGATGTGTTCAAGAACCGCTTCCAGCAGATCTTCGACGCGGTCAAGCGCGAGTATCCCGAAATCACCGTCGTTGGCACCGTCGGTCCCTCGCCGGAGGGCAAGGACTATGAGGAGGGCTGGGCGTACGCGCGCGAGGCCGGCATCCCGATCGTCGACGAGCACTCGTATCAGGCGCCGAGCTGGTGGTTCCACAACCTCGACCACTACGATGATACCGATCGCAAGGGTCCGAAGGTCTACCTCGGCGAATACGGCTCGTGGGGCACGGGCCTGATCAACGGCCTGTCGGAAGCCGCGTTCATGAGCCGCATGGAACTGAACGGCGACGTGGTGCACATGGCATCGTATGCACCGCTGTTCTGCAAGCACGGCCACGGCAGCTGGAACCCCGACCTCATCTACTTTGACAACGAACGCACCTATCTGCCGTACAGCTACTGGGTGCAGCGGATGTACGCGACCACCACGGCCGACACCGCATGGCCGGTCGCGGTCAGCGGCCCGACCACGTTCCGCCGCGAGCTGCCGAACAAGATCGGCCTCGCGCTCGGCGGCGGCGCGCACGCCGACTTTAGCGACTTCTCGATCGAGACGGCGGACGGCCAGCGCGTCGACCTGCCGGACGTCGAATACCGCGGCAGCGGCATGACGCTGCCGGTCGATCTTGCGGCCGACGCGTACACGATCCGCGCGACCGTCACGTACTACACCGGCATGTGGGGCGTGCAGATCACGTCCGGCGATCTCGACGGCAAGAACCGCAACCGCGTCTCGCTCGGCCGCGGCTTCGCGCTGCAGGTCGTGCGCGACGGCAGCGGCTACAACATCGGCGGCACGGAGACGTCGATGGATGCGGTGCGGCCGGGCACGGTGTGGCATGTGCGCATCGACGTGGCCGATCGCGGCGAGTCGATGAAGCTGTACATCGACGACCAGTTGGTCGCCGAAGGCCGTGAGGTCGCCGACGAGCCGCGCCGCACGGTGACGGTGTCGCGCGATTCGACCGCCGGCGTGGACTATGTGCGCATCGTCAACGCGCTGCCCGATGCGGTGGACGTCGACCTGACGCAGGTGCTCGACGAGCTGGGCGTTCCGGCCGAGTCGCGTGCGACCGTGACCGCGACCGTGCTCGCCGGCGATGACCCGTACGCCGGGCAGGAGCCGGTCGGCAGCGAATCGCCGCAGCCGACCGCCCACGAGGTGAACCTCGTCGCCGGCACCTACGCCGCCCCCGCCTGGTCCTTCACCACCTTGGCCATCAAGTAGTCGATTCCCTGTCATTGCGAGCGAAGTGCATCCCATGTCATTTCGACCGAGCGAAGCACATCCCCCGTCATTTCGACCGAGCGAAGCACATCCCCCGTCATTTCGACCGAGCGAAGCGAGCGGAGAAATCTTATGGAGAACAACACCTCAGTAAGATTTCTCGACTCCGCTTCGCTCCGCTCGAAATGACACAGGGCGACGCTTCACTCGGTCGGAATGACACAAGAAACAGACGTTGCGTTCCTGTCGAAATGACATGAATCGGTGTGTCTCGGTCTGTCGGCAAGGGGAGTCGGAAACGTAACATCGTGACGGTACGATCGGCACGACGCCAATAACGCAAGGAGCACATGGTGACAGATCGGAACACTGACCATCCAGCTGATCGCGAAGTCGCCTCCACTCCTTCCAGCGCTGCCCTGCGCGCCGCCGTCTCCACGCCCGGCCCGCGCAAAATCACCCTGCGCGACGCCATCGGCTTCGGCATCGGCGACTTCTACGGCGGCGGTCAACTCACGCTCATCGCCACCTATCTGTCCCTGTTCTGGACGCGCTTCTGCGGCATGTCCATCGCGCAATCGCAGACCATCATCGGTCTGAGCGCGTTCGTCAGCGCCGTCGCCGCACTCTGCTTCGGCGTCGCCGACGACAATCTTTATCGTTACCCGATCGGCCGCCGTTTCGGCCGTCGCCGTCTGCTCCTGCTCATTACCGCGCCACTCATCCTGTTCGGCGTCTTCCTGTGGATCCCCGGCCAGCCGCTCGGCGTCTACATCGCCGCATACGTCCTGTGGGTCGTGCTCGCGCAGCTCTTCCAGACCGCCTACAATCCGCTGCCCGGCGAAATGACTCCCGACTTCAACGGCCGCACCAAGCTCTCCACCGTCCGCATGTTCATCTCCACCGGCTCGGCCACCGTCATCCCGCTCGCCGGAGGCGCGGCCATCGCCATCGCGGGCGAGTCCAGTCCGGCCGGTTACATGGCGTTCATCATCGCCACCACCATCCTGTTCGCGCTCGCCGTGTTCGCCAGTTGGCGCGCCACATGGGAGATGACCCCGGAACAGGCCGGTTTTGGCGCGTATGAGCGTGGCGAGATCCGTGAGGGCCACATCGGGGTCGCCGGCTGGCTCAGGCGCGCCGGCAAGGTGCTGCGCGAGTACGCGAGCACCCTGCGCGTGGCCGAATTCCGCAAGCATCTGACGATCTACCTGCTCGTGCAGATGTCGATGGACGTGTTCGGCCAGACCTTCGTGTTCTTCGTCGTCTATGACTGGAACCGCACCGCCGCGTTCGCCTCGCTCCTGCTCGGTTGCACGGCGATCTCCCTGCCGCTTATGCCGCTGTTCGGCCTCGGCATGGCCAAACTCGGGCCGCGGCGCATGTACGCGATCAACTACGCCGGGTGCGCTCTCGGCGTGATCTGGCTGTTCGTCGCGTGGATGATGGCCGATTCGGGCGTATTGGCCGGTTCCGCATGGACGGTGTTCGCCGTGGCCGGATCGTTGTGGTTCTTCGCGTTCAAGGCGCTGTGCGGCTATCTGCCGTGGGCCGTGTTCCCGTACATCGCCGACATCGACCAGCTGGTCACGCGGCGCTACCGTTCGGCCACGTTCGCCGGACTGCAGGCGTCGCTGCGGCAGGTGTGTTCCGGCATCGGCACGATCGCGGTCGGCGTGATCCTGTCCGCGGTCGGCTTCGACGCGACCCGGGCGTCGCAGTCGCTGCCCGCGCGCATCGGCTTGGGCGCGGTGCTACTCGGCGGATTCGCAGCCGCGATGATGATCTGCTGGATCGTCTCCGCGCATCTGATCATCGACAAACGCACCGATGCGATCGTGCTGCGCGAGATCGACCGGCTGCGCAACGGTGGCGGCAAGACCGACGTCGATCCCGAAACCCGCCGCACCGTCGAGTCCCTCACCGGACTGCCCTACGAGCAGTGCTGGTGAGTCGCCACGCGGAAGGATTGACACGATTGAACAGGTCGTGGCGTACAGTGGAACGCAGAATCCTACCGATGTGAGCAAAGGACGAGATCATGGTCACGATGAGCGATGTCGCCAAAGCAGCCGGCGTGTCACGCGCTACGGTGTCGTACGCGTTGCGCGGCGACCCGCGCATCACCGAATCCACCGCGAAGAAAATCCGCGAAGTGGCCGCCAGCCTGCACTACAACGCGAACCTATCGGCCCGCTCGCTGCGTTCCGGCCGCACCGGCATCATCGGCGTGGCGATCTTCGAACTCGACCGTCCGTATCCGTCCGAAATGAGCGCCGCCATGTCGCGCGAGATCGCGAGTCGCGGCTATCAGGCCATCGTCCAGCAGACATCCAGCGAAAAGGACGACGAGATCGCGATCCTGCAGAAGGTCACGAGCCAACTGTGCGACGGCATGATCTTCAGCCCGGCCAAGGTCGCCGACGAGGAACTGCGGGCCATGTCGCACGGCAAGCCGATGGTGCTGCTCGACGACCTGTCGCCCGACCCGGTGTTCGATTCGGTCGCCACGGCCTGCGAGGCGGGAGCCCAGGCTGCCGTGAGCCATCTGATCGAAGTCGGCTGCAAGCATATCGTCGTGGTCGGCTCGCCCTATGAGCTGCTCGTGGAGGACCGCATGGCCACGACCGTGCGCGGCCGGCGCGTGCTCGGCTGTCTGCGCGCGTTCGAACAGGCCGGCATCGAGACCGGGCCGAACAACTTCCTCGACATCGAAACGTGGACGTCGGATTGCGCGCGCGAGGCCGCGCATCAGTTGGTCGATGCGGATCACGATCGTCAGGTCGACGGCGTGTTCTGCATGACCGATACGGTCGCGCTCGGCTTCCTGCGCGGACTGGCCGACCGCGGCGTGCGCGTGCCGGACGACATCGCGGTGGCCGGCTTCGACGGCATCTCGGAAAGCGAGTATTCGATTCCGTCGCTGACCACCGTGCGCACCGATCTGGACGATCTGGCGCACAAGGCCGTCGGCCTGCTTCTCGACCAGATCGAAGGCGACGGTGATCCGCGCGAACCGCAGCGTCTCACCGCCGATTTCGATCTGGTCGTGCGCGAATCCACCCGCCGCTAACGGTCCGTTTTTTGTCATTTCGACCGAGCGAAGCGAGTGGAGAAATCTCTTTCAGTCAATGCCTTCTGGAAGATTTCTCGACTCGGTTTCGCCTCGCTCGAAATGACAGGTAAGTCACCGTCACAGGCTGCGGGCGGCCTCGACGACCCAGCGGATGTGTTCCCAGTCGATGTTCGCATCGATCGTGCAGTCGCCGCCCAGAATCAGCCCGCGCTTGCCGTGGTCGAGGATCAGGTCGCGCGTGTACTGTTGTAGCTCGTCCTTGCTGCCGGTGTAGATCAGCCCGCGCTGGATCTTGCCATCCCAATGCGTCTCGAACCCGCCCATGCACGAGCGGCCGCCGAAGAACGCGCGCCCGTCGTCCAGGCTCAGCCCCTCCACGAACACCGCCCAGTTCACGGTCTTCACCGGGTAGTCCTGCCAGATCGCGAGCTGGTTCGGCGCGCCCGCCCAGCCGCACATGTGCATGATGTTGTTCTCGGAATACCGGTTCGCATGCTCGAGCACATACAGGTCGCTCGGCGTGACGAGCTTGTGGTACTGCTCGACGCTGAAGCGCGCCGCCTCGCCGCCCTGCACGCAGTAGTACACGCCGTCGCAGCCGGCCTCCTCAATCAGGCGGCGGCACAGTTCGGCCTGCGTGACCGCGATCCGGTCGAGCGCGGCCATCACCGGTTCCGGTGTGGCCTTGAGCGCGTCCGTCACGTCGTCGTACGTCTTGCCGGCGAACTCGTACGCGAACCGCAGCGCCGACAGCGGGCAGAACACGTTGTAGAACACGCACCGTTCCTTGCCGATCGCCTCGACGATGCGCTTGGCGCGTTCGACCTGATCGGTGATGTACGGGTCGTCTGGCGCGAGCGGGCGGATCGCCGACCAGTCGTCGTTCGCGATCGCGTCCGCGTCGATCGGATACGGGAAGTAGCCGTCGCACATGATCTTCACGAAGTCGAGATCGGTGTCGCGATAGTACTTGAGATGCGCCGCGATGTTCGCCTCTCCCGTGGCCTCGTCGCCGGCGAAGTGGAACCAGAAGCCGACCGGCACATGGTCGACCGGCAGGTTGTTCATTGCGTTCAGCATGCGCGTGCGTTTATCCATGATTGCTCCTTTGGATTGGATTGGTTGGGTTGATGTGCAGTATTTTTCCTAGTCATTTCGGCCGGCGTGGTCTTTCTAGTCATTTCGACCGAGCGAAGCGAGTGGAGAAATCTCTTCCCACTGACGGTCCTGAAAGATTTCTCGATTCGGCTTCGCCTCACTCGAAATGACATGACGCGTGTGCTGATTGATGCGGCACTAGCGCTTACGCCAGCTGCCGGTCGAGCCGCGGGATGGCCGCCGCGTAGATCGCGAACGTTTGCCACAGTGCCCCCATCATTACTTGAATCGATTAAAAGACCCATGCGCATCATCCTACCTATTTCCGGTCGGCCGGTACATACCCATTCCGGATAGTTGACCGGCCGGCCGAACGTCACCGTCTCACGCGGCGTCGCGCAGATCGGCGCGGCTCAGCGAACCGGTCGCCGGCAGCAGCCCGTCGGCTCGCAATGCCGCCGCCATCTGGTCCAGGCACCGTTCGAGCAGCGGGTACGGCATCGCGAAGTTCATACGCACGCATCCCGCGCCCGCAGCCCCGCACTCGCGCCCGTCGGTCAGCGCCACGCCGGCCTTCTCGAGGAAGTATCGAGCCGGATCGGCGATCTCCAAACCGTTGAAATCGAGCCACGCGATGTACGTGCCCTGCGGCCGCACGTACCCGACGCCCGGGAACTGCCCGTGCATCCGCTCGTCGACCAGCGCCGCGTTGCGCTTGACGTACTTGAGCACCTCGTCGAACCACAGTCCGCCCTCCTCGTAGGCGGCCGTGGACGCGATCGCGCCGATCGTGGCGGTCTGGTGCTCCGACCACTCGCAGCGCGCGTCCCACATCGCCACGTCGTCGGGATTCGTCAGAATCACCTGCGCGCACTTCGTACCCGGGATGTTGAACGACTTCGACGCGGAGGTCGCCGTGAACGCCTGCCGCGCGGTCGTCTCGTCGATCGCCGCGAACGGCACATGACGGTAGCCGTCGAACACGAACGGCGCGTGGATCTCGTCGGAGAAGACGCGCACGTCGTAGCGTTCCGCCAGTTCGGAGATCCGCAGCATCTCGTCGGTCGTGCAGACCTTGCCGATCGGATTGTGCGGGTTGCACAGCACGAACGCATGGCAGCCGGCGCGGAACGCGTCCTCGATCGCCGCGAAGTCGAACTTCCAGTCTTCGGCCGCGTCGTCGCGCAGCATCGGAATCTCGATGCAGTCCACGTCGTACAGCCGCGGCAGGCTCAGGAACGGCATGTACGCCGGCGTCGGCACGATCACGCTGCCGCCGTGGCCGACGATCTCGCGCAGGAAGATCTCGAACGCCTCGACCACGTCGGGCACCACACGCACCTGCGCGGCATCCACGTTCCACCGGTAGCGGTTGCGCTGCCAGTCGGCGCACGCCTTGGCGACCTGCCGCTTCCACGGTGAGGGGATATAGCCGAGCGCGCACTCGCTGACGGCCTGGTCGATGGCCCGCTGGATGCACGGCGCCAGACCGAAGTCCATTTCCGCGATGAACGCGCCCACGCAGCCGGGGTAGCGCGACCACTTATCGCTGCCGCCGCGCGCGAGTTCGTCGGCGGTTTTCTGATCGATGGCCTGTGCGTCGAATCCGATGATGTCCTTGATGTAATCCATGACTTCTACTGTGGCGCGCCGCGACCACGGGCGACACCGGGATCGTCCGCATGTTGCTTAGACAACCTATAAGCAAACGAATAGGTCGGGCAGTCGTGCGTGGCGATCATCTGACTATCCAATCGTCTTGTTTCCTGTCATTTCGACCGAGGCGATAGCCGAGCGGAGAAATCTCTTCCCTCCAACGCCTCAGGATGGTGTTTCGCATCATTCAGTGCTCAAGCAGCGGCCCTGCGGCCCACCGCAGCTCGTCGCACAGCGTGCGTACGGCCGGTCGCGCATCGCCTCGTCGCGTGATGATGCCGACGCTGCGCCGCGCGTACGGGTCGTCGATCGGGCACAGCGTGAGGTTCGCCGGCAACGGCGCCATCGAGGCAAGCCTGGAGACGATGGATACGTTCTCACCGATTGCGACAAGGTTCTGCGTGGTCGCGTAATCGTCCACGCAATACGTGATGTTCGGCTTGAAATCCTCGCGCGCGGCCATGCTCAGCAGGTTCGTCTGGCAGAACGGGCAGCCGGCGATCCAGTTGCACGGTGCGAACGTACGCAACTTGACCGGCGTGCCATTCTCGCGGAACCGCCTGGCCGAGGCGAACGAGCTTTTCATGAGCAGCAGCAGCGGATCATCACCGAGGTCGTCGAAGGCCAGTTCGTCGTCGTTGATGACGAGGTACTGCGGGATGCTGTCGTAGCGGAAGATCATCGCGCAGTCGGCCGTGCCCTGCGTGACGGCCTCAATCGCCTCGGGCGGTTCGGCCTGCGCGAGGCTCACGTCGATCGGCGAGTCGACGCTGAGCTTGGCGAGCGCCTTCGAGACGATGGTCGAGCAGATCGACGGCGGCGCGAGCAATCGCAGCGTGGTGTCGGCGCGGCGTCGGTATTCGTCGAATTCCTTGCCGGCCTGCGCGAGCCGCAATGCGATGAGTTCGCCGTGTTTGGCGAGGATCATGCCGGCTGCGGTGAGCTTGACGCCGCGTCCTTCCCGTTCGAGCAGCGCACAGCCGCAGTCGCGTTCGAGCTTGCGTACCTGTTGGCTGATGGCCGGCTGCGACCAGCCGAGTGCGCGTGCGGCGGCCGACAGTGATCCTTGCGTTTCGATGTGCCACATGGTGACCAGCAGGTTCGGGTCGAATGATGGACACTCGACACGCCGATCGTCGGCGGTTGCGCTGGGTGCGGTGCTCATATTCGTCTCCTTATGGATGCGTGGCCGTGACCGTCCGTGCGGTGTGCGTCAGTCGTTCGCGAGGGCGCATGATTGCGGCGATCCGGCGTGACCGAGGCGGCTGCGGATGGTGCCGTGACGCGGGGCGGATCAGTCCTGATATCCCGATCATAGCGGCGATGCCGGCATGGACGAACGATTTGACACGATTGAATTACGTGAGGTATAACGTCAAACAAACCGTAGTTAATCGAGTCAATTTCGTTTGACGCAGTGTACGGGAGATCGGATTGGCGTGGCGACGGGGCTGCGGCAGTCTGCGCGCGCTCGCGCGAACACAACCCAAGGAGAGCATCATGAACCACAAGGAAACCCCCAACAGTATCGTTCCGGTCATCCCGGCAACGGGCAACCCGGCGTCCGCACACGGCCTCCGTCGCCGCACTCGCGCGATCAAGGTCGCCGTCGCATCCGCCGCCGTGCTCGCCATGCTCGTCCCGATGGCCGCCTGCGGATCGACCTCGGCCGGGTCAAACGGTGGCAAGACCACGCTCACGCTGTTCTCGTGGGACAACGACAAGACGATGGAGCCGTATATCGCCGCGTTCGAGAAAGCATACCCCGACATCACTGTCGACCAGTCCAGCGCGCCGAACAACGCCGACAAGGACTCCACGCTTGCCGCGCGCATCTCCGGCAACCAGGCCCCCGACGTGTTCTACATGGGCGGCGCGAAAACCACGCGCACCGTGCGCAACGGCTACGCGCTCGACGTGACCAACGAGCCGTTCGTCAAGAAGATGAGCGACGCGAACCGCGACTGGATGAGCAAGGACGGCAAGGTCTACGGCGTGTCCATGACCTCGTGGGAGTCCGGCATCGTCTACAACAAGGATCTGCTCGCCAAGGTGGGCGCGACCGGCATCCCCGAAACATGGGACGAATTCCTCGACCTGTGCAAGAAGCTCAAGGCCGCCGGCATCACGCCGTTCCTCGAGCACCTCGACGAGACGCCGCACCTGCTCGCCGCATGCCTCGGCGGCCAGTACGCCAAGAAAGGCAACTCGATCGGCGACGAGATCATCACCGTGGAAGGCAAGTCCACGTTCGCCAAGGAATACACCGACTGCCTGACCCAGTGGAACCGCCTGTACAGCGAGAACATCGAGGACCGTTCCGCGGTCGGCGTCAGCTCCGACGAGGTCGTGCAGCAGTTCGTCGGCGGCCAGCTCGCCATGTACATCACCGGCCCGTGGGATATCAAGACCCTCAACGACTCCGGCGTCAACTGGGACATGGATCTCGTGCCGACGTTCAACGACGCCGAGGCCCGCTACGGTGCGGGCGCGGCCAGCAACGGCTACGCGATCTACTCCAAGCTCACCGGCAAGAAGCTCGATGCCGCCAAGAAGTGGCTCGAGTTCATGGTTAGCGACGACGCGCTCAAGATCCAGGCCGCGGCCGGCAACGCCGTCACCGTGCAGGGCTTTAAGCAGGATGTCGACGAGCACTACAAGAAGGTTTACGAGAACGGCCTCGTCAAGAGCCGCTACTACCTGCCGATCATGCACTGGAACACCTACAGCTCCGGCCTGAGCCCCGAGGTCGTCGCGCAGATCCAGCTGCTGGTGCAGGGCCGGCAGAACCCGCAGCAGACCGCCGAAAACCTCGATAAGAAACTGGCGACGCTCAAGTGAGCCGCGCAACGAGGCCCGAGACGGTTACTCGGGGGAGCGCGGCTGACATGCGGGGAAGTGTGGCTGCGACGGATGCGGACCGTCCGACGCTGGATTCGTCACGGTCCGATGTGCGGTCCGGCAGTGCGCAGGTCGCCTACGACGATCGCCGCTGCCTGATCCTCGGCGTGATCGCCTCGGCCTCGCTGTTCGCATCCAGCGCGTTCGGCGTCGGCTCCAGCATCGCCCTGCCCAACTGGCAGACCGCGTACGGTTTGAGCAACTTCGTCACCGGACTGCTGCCCACGCTCATGCTGCTCGCGGGCGCGGCCGGCGCGCTGTTCGGCGGCATCCTCGCCGCCCGGTTCGGCAACCTGCGCGTGCATCATCTGGCGATCCTGTTCGTCGCGATCGGCAACCTCGTCGTACTGTTCGCGCCGAACCAGTACACGCTCGCGGTCGGCCTCATGGTTGGCGGACTGGCCGGCAGCTTCGACACCCCGGTCGTGCTCGCGGTGATCGCCGAACGTGTGCCGCTTGCCCGGCGCGGCCATGTGATCGCGATCTCCGACATGGCCGGCCTGTTTGGCCTGATCGCCGCGGAAGGACTCGCGTTCGCCGCGACCGTGACCGGTGCCGCCGACGTGACGATCGTGTTCGTGTTCAACGTAGTGCTGTGTTTCGCGGTGTGGGGGATCCGCATGTTCAGCGTGCGCTACCACCGGCTCGAGGACTCGTTGCTGGAGGCCGAAACGCGGCGGCTGCACGCGGAGGCCGTGCGTGCCGGTGATGACGACGATGCCGCACGCGCGGCTGCAAACGTCGCCGAGAACGGTGCAAACGCGCGTATGCGCCGGCAGCAACTGCTTCCGTCGCTGCTCATCACCTGGGGATTCTTCCTGTGCTGGCAGCTGCCGGCGAACACGTGGGGAGGCTTCCTCAACTACTTCCTCGTGTCGGTCGGCGGTCAGTCAAACGCCTTCGCGACCGGCGCCGCGTTCTTCGCGAACATCATCGGCATGCTCATGATCATCTTCGTCTACCGTCGGTTCATCGACAGCCGTCACCGGTACGTCATGATCTACTGCGGACTGGCGGTCGGCATGATCTCGTTGGTCGCCGTCGCGCTGGCCGGCGGCCAATGGCAGATCTTTACCGTCTGCTACTTCCTGTACTGCGCGGTCAACATGCTGCACGGCAGTCCGGTGTACAAGATCTGGTGCCAGGAGCTGTTCCCGGCACGGTTCCGCGCACTCGGTATGGGCGTGACCACGTTCGGCGTGCAGATGATCATCGCCGTGTTCGGTCTGCTCACGCCCACCCTCATGCACGGCCATTTGCACGCGATGCTGTGGTTTCTTGCCGGTTGCCTGTGCGTCAACGCCGTCGTCGCCGCGCTCGCCATCGGCTATATCCGCCGCCACCATATTCCCGACCCTGCGGTGTGATTTGCGTGGGGCGGCATAGTGTTGCCGTCCCACTGCGCTGACGAGGTGTCGCGGAGTTCGCGTCGCGTGTATCGGAAGTCTAAACGCAAAAAGCGGTGGGTCGGTTCCCGAAGGAGCCGACCCACCGCTTACCAGGAGGAAGGAAGGAAAGGTAGGGAGGTCAGATCAGGACAGGGACTTGAGCTTGTCGTCCATGTTCTTGGCGGTCTGTGCCGGCGTCTGGCTGCCCTGCACGAGGAGCTGGAACTGCGCCGTCCACTCGGTGTTGATCGCGTTGCCCTTGAGTCCCCAGTGGTTGACCGGCAGGTAGTACTTGCTGGTCAGCAGGCCGTTCTTGTATACGTCGGTGTAGCCCGGGTCGACGTCCTGCTTGTAGCCCTGCACGGTGACGATGTTGCCGGCCTTGGCCTGCAGATCCAGCGCCTCCTTGGAGACCATGAACTCGAGCCACTTCTTCGCGGCGTCGGCGTGCTTCGTCTTGGAGTAGATCGCATAGCCGGGGGACGGGGAACCCGCGCCGTAGTTGGCCTCGCCGCCCTCGAACGTCGGCACCAGACCCATCTTCCAGTGCTGGCCGCCCTCGTTGAGCTTGGTGAAGTCCCATGCGCCGGTGATGAACATCGCGAGCTCGCCTGCGTTGAACTGCTGCACGATCTGGTCGCCGCTGACGCCGACCGAATCACGGGATTCGATGTCCTCGTCGTACAGCTTGTACCACTGCTTCAGGCAGTCGGTGTACTCGGCTGAGAACGTGGTGGTACCGTCGATGATCTTTTCGTCGCCGTCCTGGTTGCCTTTCTTGGCGTACTGGCCGCCGACGCAGGCCGCCACGAGGTGCGGGGTCTCGTCGATGTGTTCGAGGAACGGGGTGATGCCGGCCGCCTTGAGCTTCTTGCACAGCTCGAGGAACTCGTCCCATGTGGACGGGATGCCGGTCGCGCCCACCTTCTTGAGCAGGTCCTCGTTGTAGACGATGCCGGACTCCCACGAGGTGATGGACACGCCGTACACCTTGCCGTTGGCGGTCAGGTAGTCCTTGTTGGCCTGCGCCACGTTCTTCATGAACGGCTCGTTGGTCACGTCCATCACCAGTCCACTCTTGACCTTCTGGTCATGGCGGGCGTTGCCGAGCGTGAATATGTCGGGTGCTTGGCCGCCGGAGAAGCGCTGGTTGAGAATCGAGTCCTTGTCGCCGTTGTTGGGGGCGCTGGACTGGTCGACTTTGATGTTGGGGTATTTCTTTTCGAACGCTTCGATGTACGGTTTCATGGCCTCGTCGTTGTCCCACGTGAACATGGTCAGCGTGGTCTTGCCGTCCGCCGAAGTGCCGCTGTTGCCGGAACCGCATGCCGCCATCGGCGCGATCGTGGCCACCGCCGCGACTGCCGCCACCGCCGTCTTGACGAAGGTGTTGCGCTTCATTTTCGTTCTCCTCACTGCGATCTGCCGCGACCGCATTCTCAGCTACTATATCCACTGCGATATCCGTAGTTTGAAACGATTATTTGAACCGTTTCAACTGCGTTGGTACAGTTATATACCCGCGGATTGAATCGAGTCAAATTCCTGCCGGCGGACAGCGTCGTGGCGGGATGGATGTGTGACGATAAACGAAACGCATGTCTCATGCGGAAAGACTTGGAAAATCAACGGAAACGATGATTGCGGTGATGATGATGCCGGACTGTCGCGTCGGCGTGTCGCGTGGACGTATCTCTGCCGATGCGGACGAGGTGAGGTCGCGGGGTCCTGCGGCCGATGGTTCGGGAAGATTTCTCGACTCGGCTTCGCCTCGTTCGAAATGACGGAGAACGGGTTGGGCGCTTTGGGGTAGCGGTAATTCGACGGCTTCGCGGCCATGCCCTTGGGAGCGACTCCTCATCGCAAAAAGGCGGTGTTTCGGTCATTGGTGACCGAAACACCGCCTTAGATGCGTGATCGCGGGGAGTGCCCCCTAGGTCGATTCAGTTCGGATCGTCGCTCAGCTCAGCGAGGCGAGCTTGGCGTCCATGTTCTTCGCAGCCTCCTCAGGAGTGACCGAACCCTGCACGAGCAGCTGGAACTGCGCCGTCCACTCGGTGTTGATCGCATTGTTCTTCGCGCCCCAGTGGGTCACCGGCAGGTAGTACTTGCTCTCCATCAGGCCCTTCTCGTACACGTCGGTGTAGCCGGGGTCGACCTCCTGCTTGTAGCCCTTGACCGTCACGATGCTGCCGGACTTGGCCGTGATGTCGAGCGCCTCCTTGGACGTGATGAACTCAAGCCACTTCTTGGCCGCGTCCATGTGCTTGGTCTTGGAGTAGATCGCGTAGCCCAGCGATGGCGAACCCGCGCCGTAGTTGGCCTCGCCGCCCTCGAACGTCGGCACGAGGCCCATGGCCCAGTTCTGGCCACCCGCGTTCAGGTTCTTGAAGTCCCATGCGCCGGTGATGAACATCGCCAGTTCGCCGGCGTTGAACTGCTGTACGATCTGCTCGCCGCTGACGCCGACCGAATCGCGCGTCTCGAGATCGCGGTTGTACAGTTCCATCCACTGGTTGAGGCAGTTCGGATACTCCTTGGAGAACGTGGTGGTGCCGTCGATGATCTTCAGATCGCCCTCGGTGTTGCCGTCCTTGGCGTACTGGCCGCCGAGGCAGGCCGCCACGAGGTGCGGCGACTCGTCGATGTGCTCGAGGAGCGGCGTGATGCCGGCGTCCTTGAGCTTCTGGCACAACTCGAGGAACTCGTCCCACGTTTCGGGGATGCCGTCATAGCCGACCTTCTTGAGCAGATCCTTGTTGTAGACGATGCCGGATTCCCACGAGGTGACGGACACGCCGTACACCTTGCCGTCCTTGCCGAGGTATTCCTTGTTCGCCTCGCCGAGGTTCTTGACGAACGGCTCGTCAGTAATGTCGAGCACGAGGCCGCCATTGACCTTCTGGTCGGAGGCCGCGCTGCCGAGGAAGAACACATCGGGTGCCTGGCCGCCGGAGAATCGCTGGTTGAGGATGGAGTCTTTGTCGCCGTTGTTCGGCGCGCTGGATTGATCGACTTTGATGTTGGGATATTTCTTTTCGAACGCCTCGATGTACGGTTTCATGGTTTCGTCGTTGTCCCACGTGAACATCGTCAGCGTGGTCTTGCCGTCCGCGGAGTTGCCGCCGCTCGTCGACCCGCATGCCGCCATCGGGATGATCGTCGCGCCGACCGCAAACGCGGCCACCGCCGTCCTGATCCACTGGTTGCGCTTCATTGCTGTTCTCCTCACTGCGATCGTCCGCGATCGCCTCTTCTTGGTTGCCATCTACTGCGATGACTGTCGCTTCGGATTGGTTGTTGATTGTGGCTGTGTTCCGAAGCTGTCATTTAACGTTATACGCCACGATTTTAATCGTGTCAAATTCTGCGGTACGATACTTACGTGACACGATTCAACCTAGTTTCCCAACGGTCGAAAAACCTAGGAATCACAGCCGATCAGAAGGAGTCCGAACGTGGTGACCATCAATGATGTGGCGAGGGCCGCCGGCGTGTCGCGGGCGACGGCCTCCTATGCGCTGCGTGGCGATCCGCGCATCGCCGTGGCTACCGCGAACAAGGTCCGTCGCGTGGCCAGCCAACTGCGATACACCGCGAATCTGTCCGCGCGATCGCTGCGATCGGGCCGCAACGGCGTGATCGGCGTGGCGATCTACGAGCTCGACCGCCCGTACCCGGCTGAGATGAGCGCCGCGATGTCGAACGAGATCTCCCGTCGCGGCTGCCAGCCGATCGTGCAGCAGACCTCCAATTCCAAGGAAGGCGAGATTTCGATCCTGCAGCGCGTGACCAGCCAGCTGTGCGACGGCATGATCTTCAGTCCGGGCAACGTGGGCGATCAGGAGCTCAAGATACTCTCGCACGGCAAACCGATGGTGCTGCTCGACGATAGCTCCCTCGCGCCCGTGTTCGATTCGGTCGACACGCCGTGTGTGGAGGGCGCGGCCGCCGCGATCCGTCACCTGATCGATGTGGGCTGCCGTGACATCGTCGTGATCGGGCCGGACTATGGGCTGTTGGGCGACCCGTGCGCCGCCGCCGGAGTGGAGGGGAGGCGCATGCGCGGCTGTCTGGCCGCGTTCGAAGAGGCCGGGATGATGACCGCCGATGTGACCGCCCGGTTTGTGCACACGCGGTGGAACGCCGACGATGCGCGGCAGTGCGCGCGCGATCTCGTGCGTTCGGGGCGGCGGTTCGACGGCGCGTTCTGTCTGACCGACACCACCGCGATGGGATTCATCCGCGGGCTCGCCGACTGCGGCGTGCGCGTGCCCGACGACGTGGCTGTGGTTGGATTCGACGGCATCGCCGCGGGCGCGAATCTCGTGCCGTCGCTCACGACGATTGCCGTTGACCTGGACGATTTGGCCCGCAAGGCCGTTGATCTGCTCATGCGGCGCATCTGCGAGGACTCCGCCGATCCGGCACCGCCCCGCCGCCTCACCGCCGATTTCCATCTCGTCCAGCGCGAATCCACGCGTCGATGACAATCTCCGCGACACGGTTTGACACGATTCAAACTTGTGGTGTATAACTGAGTCATCACGGTTTGAAACGGTTCAAATAATCGTTCCAAATCGATGGGCTTCGTAGAAGACAGTCATCGAGGCGATCGTCGCTGATCGCAGTGAGGAGACGGAAATGATCGGTTCGATCAACCCACCCGGCCGACTGCCGATGTCCATCGCCAATACCTTCCAGGGAATCGAGTAACAATGAGCAATCAAGCAACCGGCGTCGTGCTGAGCGACAAGGATCTCGACAAGCGCCGTCGTCACCGCAACTTCATGGAGGATCTCTCCGCGTTCTGGTTCCTCCTGCCGATCATCGCCTGCTTCGTGGTGCTGCTGCTGGTGCCGCTCATGCAGACCCTGTACTTCTCGTTCACCGACTTCGACGGCCTGAACCTGAACCCGAACTGGGTCGGCGGCAAGAACTACGCCAAGGTCTTCTCCGACTCCTCCATCCTGCAGGGCCTCGGCTTCACCCTCGCCTACGCGATCCTGACCACCCTGCTGGTCACCGTCATCGCCATCCCGCTGGCCGTCCAGCTCAACAGGCGCTTCCTCGGCCGCAATTTCGCGCGCTCGCTGTTCTTCTTCCTGTCCGTGCCGTCCGCCGCCGTGCTCGGCATGATCTGGAAGTTCATCTTCTCGCCGCTCAAGTCCGGCCTCATCAACTCGATCCTCGCCGCCGTGGGCCTCGGCCCGATCCCGTGGCTGTCGAACTCCCGCCTCGCCCAGTTCTGCGTGATCTTCGTGGCCGTCTGGGCCCAGATAGGCTGGCATGCCACACTGTACCTGGCCTTCCTGCAGTCCATCCCGTCCGACCTGTACGAACAGGCGCAGGTCGACGGTGCCAGTCCGATGCAGCAGTTCGTGCACATCACCCTGCCGCAGCTCGTGCCCGGCATCGTCACCTCCACGTTCCTGCTCATGTCCGGCGGCCTGAAGGTCTACGATCTGCCGTTCACCCTCACCAAGGGCGGCCCGGGCTACGCCACGAACACCGTCTCGCAGGCCATCATCACCCGCGGCATCGGCATGAACGAGTATGGCATCGCCTCCGCGCTGTCCGTGCTGTTCGCCATCGCCATGCTCGTCGTCACGTTCGCCCAGCTCGGCGTCTCCCAGCTCATCGCCAAGCGGTTCGAGTAGGCATCGCCGCCGCATCGAACCAGGCAATCGAAATCAGTAATCAGACATCAAGCAAGAAGGTCGTTATGAACAATACTGTCGCCAAATCCAAGGGACTGGGCAAGTCCGGCCGCGAACGCGTCGGCTACTGGGTGCGCACGGTCGTCATCCTCGCGCTCGCACTGATCTGCGCCGTGCCGCTGTGGTACGTGGTCATCAACACGTTCAAGACGTCGAAAGACATGATGGTGCACCCGCTTGCGCTGCCGGAAGGCGCATGGCAGTTCGGCAACTACGTCACCGCGTTCGAGAACCTGCCGTTGGTGCAGGCGTTCGGCAACACGCTGTACGTGACGATTCTCGGCGTCGCGTTCCAGGTGTTCATCGGTTCCCTCGCCGCGTACGGCATGATCATCCGCAACTCCAAGTTCACCGCCGCGATCGGCGCGATCCTGATGATCGCGTTCGTCATCCCCGGTCAGGCCACGTTGATCCCGCTCTACCGCATGGAGGCGCAGACCGGACTCGTCAACACGCTCACCGGTCTGGTCGTGCTGTACCTAGGCGGTTCGGTGTTCTGCTACTTCCTCATCGTCGGCTACATGCGCAAGCTGCCGTTCGAGCTGGTTGAGGCGGCGCGCATCGACGGCGCCGGCCCGTTCCGCATCTACTGGACGATCATCCTGCCGCTGATCCGCCCGATCCTGACCACCGTGGTCGTGTTCCAGACGCTGAGCACGTGGAACGACTTCATGAACCCGAACGTGTTCCTGTCCTCCGGCGACAAGAAGACGATCGTGCTGCAGGTCTACAACGCGGTCGGCGAGTTCAGCACCGACTGGACCACGTTCATGACCATCATCGTCATCTCCCTCATCCCGGTCGTCATCTTCTTCATCTTCTGCCAAAAGTGGATCGTCGCCGGCCTGGCTGCTGGCGCGGTTAAGGGCTGACGCGTTAAGTGGGAAGCCCGGTGGGCTTCCCGTAGCGTCAGCCTGAGCGAGCCGATAGGCGAGTGAAGGTCGGATTGAGTCCGAGCGTAGCGAGGTCCTTAATTGCAGGGCCGGAGGCGAGCCGTTAAGCAGCAAACAAATCTCGCGCATGGCGCGAGTTCCTCATTGCGGCGCCGCAGGCGACGCGTCGGAAACCCATCCCCTTAGCCTCCTGACGTTGACGGAGCCTCGGCCCCCTCGGCTGAGGACATTGCCGTTAAGCAAACAGCGGAGCTGTTTGTAGGCGATGCGCGAGCCGACAGGCGAGCCAGCAAGAAGTCAGCCGTAAGGCTGTCCATAATTGCGGATGGCTGTCAGCGAAGCTGACTGGGGGAGCGTCGGCGGGCCGACCGTTTCTCACGCTGCCATCCGTATCCGAGTTTCACGTAGAGCAGATGCCAAACCAAGAACATCCGCCGAACACAACCGTTCAAGAAAGGTCGCGTTTCAATGAACCGTCGCTGGACCCAAGCCGAGATCTGGTCGTGGTACCGCAACCACGATTGGATCTCCGGCTGCAACTTCTCACCGAGCACCTCGCTCGGCGGCATGTTCGCGCTGCTGCAGGAATACGGTCACGAACAGATCCGCCGCGAGTCGGCCAAGGAGATCGCCCTCGCCGCATCCGTCGGACTCAACTCGGTGCGCGTCTTCCTGCCGTTCGAGGTCTGGCATCACCAGCGCGACGCGTTCTTCGCGCACCTCGACGAGTTCCTCGCCCTGCTCGACTCCTACGGCATGACCCTCATGCCGGTCATCTTCAACGACTGCCGACCGCCGAAAAGCCAGTACCGCGAACCGGTCTTCGGGCCGCAGCCCGAACCCAAGCCCGGCTTCTTCGGCGGCACCGACGAGAACTCGTTCGACACGGCCACCCAGACCGGCAAGCGCGTCGGCTACAGCGTCTTCGACGAACCCGACATGCAGCCGGTCGCCGAACGGTACGTGCGCGACCTCGCCCGGCACTACGGCGACGATCCACGTATCCTCATCTGGAACGTGTGGAACGAGGTAGGCAACTCCAGCCGCGACCGCATGTCGCTGCCGCTCATGCGCAAGGCATTCGCATGGCTGCGCGAGGAGAACGTGAGCCAGCCGCTCACCGCCGAAGTCTGGGGCGCGCAGATGCCCGACGACGCGTCGTACTACGAGTGGCTCAACAACCCGCACTTCTTCGGCGACATCGACCGCGAAAGCATCGAACTGTCCGACATCGTCACGTTCCACTACTACGGCGACTACCTGCACTCCAAGCGGCTGATCGCGTGGCTCAAACAGTTCGGACGGCCGATGATCAACACCGAATGGATGCACCGCCCGTTCGCGAGCTGCATCGAAACGCATCTGCCGCTGTGGAAGCGCGAGGGGATCGGCAGCTACTTCTTCGGATTCGTCAACGGCAAATCGCAGCTCAACGTCGTGTGGGACTTCATCAAACCGTATCCGAGCGTCGACCAGACGCTGTGGATGCACGACATCTTCCACGCCGACTTCACGCCGTACGACCCCGACGAGATCGCCGTGCTGCGCGCATGTAACGCCGACAAGACCCTGCCGGATTCGTGCCGGCCGCCGGTCGATCGCTAGTCGATCGCCGACTTCACGAAAGGACCATCATCATGACCACCGTTCTCGAGCCGCCGGTCGCGCGGGCCGTACCGTACGATCAGCTGCCGCACCGCGTCAACAACGCCGTGCTCGCCACCAATCCGCTGCACCGCTACTGCGCCGATCCCAACCTCGCCATCTTCGACGGCCGCTACTTCCTGTACTGCACCGACGACGGCGTGGACGACTGGGGAACGACGTGCTTCAGCGTGTACGTGTCCGACGATCTCGCCTCGTGGGAGCGTTACCCGGCGCTCGACCTGCGTGACGTGCCGTGGTGGGACGGCTCCGACGGCGCGTGGGCGCCGAGCATCGTGCGGCGTGCGGACGGCCGGTACGTGTTCTATTTCGTGGCCGGATCGTCGATCGGCGCGGCCGTGGGCGAATCCCCGTACGGGCCGTTCGTGCCCGAACCGGAGCCAATCGTGCGGCGCGGCACGCACCAGTGCCATACGATCGATCCCGGCGTGTTCGTGGACAAGGACAGCACGCGGTACCTGCTGTTCGGCAACCGTCGTGCGTGGGCCGCGCCGCTGAACGAGGACTGCCTCTCGTTCGACGAATCGCAGGCGTTCTCGTGGGTGCCGGGCGACTTCCGCGAGGCCATCTGGATCCATGAGCGGGGCGGCATCTACTATGCGAGCTGGTCGGAGAACGACGCGAACGACGAGGACTACCAGGTGCGCTACGCGACGGCTCCGTCGCTGCATGGCCCGTGGAGCGGGCCGCGGCCGTTGATCGATTTCGACCCCGCGCATAAGCTGTACGGCACCGGGCACCACAACATCGTGAACATCCCCGGCACCGACGAATGGATCGTGGCCTACCACCGCTTCGCCTACAATCCGGACGGCCGCTGGGAGGGCGGCAACGGATTCCATCGCGAGGTCGTCTTCGCCCCGCTCGTGCATCGCGACGACGGATCTTTGGAGCCGATCCATCCCCAGACCGGTTCGTACGTCCGGCCGTTGACGTTCTGACGCGTCCCGTTCCTCGCCCGCGGAGATGACTTCGCGGGCGATATTGTCTTTGCCGTGCGCGCCGGTGTCGGTCTCGTCTCGGGGCTCTCGTTTCGGGGCTTATGGGCTGCGCCGACTTCGACCCGCCGACCGGTCGTGATGATCTGGTTTCTGCTGTCTGGTGTTGGCTATGCCTCGCCGTTTACACTCCCGGGCATACGGTCGTTTCCACGCCTCGAACCGGCCGTATGCCCGGTAGCGTCCGTCGAGATCGGGCCCGAATCCGGGCTTACGGTCGTTTCCGTGTTCCGAACCGGCCGTATGCCCGGGAAGTTGCGCGTGGTGGTGGCCATGTTCCCGGGCATACGGCCGTTTCCGACCTCCATGCCGGCCGTATGCCCGGGAGGTTTGCGTGTCCGATGGGTGTGTCCCGGGCTTACGGTCGTTTCCGGTCTCTATGCCGGCCGTATGCCCGGGAAGGGGAGGGGTGAGCCGAGTCCCGTCACCATTTGTTGCGGCAATGGCGTGCGAGTGGGGGGAGTTGAACTCTGCCGACGTTGCGGGCTTGGGTCATGATGACTGGTTTGGCCTGTGTTCGCTTGGCTCCTGTCCGGTGTTGAATCACGCGTTTTCGGCTGGTTCGGGTTCGTTCGTCACTTTTTTTGTTACGGCGGATCTGAGAAGGGCTGGTATGTCGGAGCTTGTGCTATGAAGAGTTAAGGGGTGCCAGATATGAATCCGGCACCCCTTGCGGCTCTAATGGGGATGGGTTTGGAGCCACCCCGCCGGTTTCGACCCGTTCCCTAAAAGTCCTTCGTGCGCGCCTGAAGAGCGGGAGCGGCTAGCAGTGTTTCCGCCGGCACCATCCATCATAGTCGATATCATGATCGGTGTCGATGACGTTCTCTAGCAGGAATCGATTCGGCCGTCCGACAATAGTCGGGCGACGTTGCCGCGTCCTACGCGGCGCGGCCCTAATGAAAGGCGCGATTATGCGCAGTTTGGATGAGGAGCCGCGCGGCGGCTCGATGCTCGGGTACATGACGGTGATGTTCATCGTCGTTTCGGCCAAGATCGATACGGTCACGGCCGACTGCATCTGCATGGCCTTGACGGCCTACGTGATGTGGCAGTATCACAAGGAAAGCCGCGAATAGCGACACACTCAGCCCCGGCGGTATGAACTGGCGGGGTCGATGACGGCCCGTGCAGTGCCCCGAGAGCTTGGCCCGCACGGGTCCACCGTGTTTGGTTGTTTGATGGGTTGAGTGGCGACGCTGACGCTCGCACCATGCGTGGTGTTGTTTGAAAACCTACGCGTGGGAGCGGACGTGGCGTGTTAGCGCGTGCCTCGTCGGATGGCTCGT
>NZ_JAHBBG010000010.1 GCF_019331715.1 Bifidobacterium simiiventris | reverse complement strand
AACGACGGGCGAGGGGCTTCCGCAACATGGACTACTTCGCCACCATGATCTACCTGACCTGCGGCAAACTCGACCTCAAAGCCGTCACCACCACCTGACCATCACCCACCACAAACAGCGAATAGCCAATTTTGCTTTCAGATCCGCGCGTTGCCGGTCGTCGGGGTAGGTGCCGGCTGGGATGGCGCGGCGGATAACCTCGCCGGTGATGCGGGGCGTGAGGATCGCGTCGCCTTTGGCGACCGCGTGGATCGCCCTGCACAGGTCGGCGGCATGCACGTCCTTGAGGAGGAATCCGGATGCGCCGGCGCTGAGGGCGGCGAAGGCGTAGGAGTCCTGATCGTAGGTGGTCAGGATCACGATTCTGACATGCGGCCAGCGTTTGGTGATCTCGCCGGTCGCGTCGATGCCGTCCATGACGGGCATGCGCACGTCCATGAGGATCACGTCGGGCAGCGATCTGCCCTGCGCTTCGAGCAGGGAGAGCATGTCGACGGCTTCACGGCCGTTGGCCGCCTGGGCGATCATGGCCAGCGTGGGGTCCTTGCATAGCATGAGCGTGAAGCCCATGCGCGTGGGCCGTTGATCGTCCACGATCATCACGTTGATCATGACTGCTGCTCCTTGGTCTTGGTGGCGCTCTTAATGCCGTCGGCGGACTTGTCGCGACCGTTATCGGTCCCGTTGGCCGGTTTCATGGATGGGATCACCGCTTTGAGCGTATAGCCCGCGTCGTCCGGTCCGGCTTCGAGCGAACCGCCGGCGGCCGTGATCAGATGGTTCAGCCTGTGCAGTCCCATACCGGTGCCGTCATCCGCATGCTCGCTGCCGTCCCCCGCCGTCGAATCGTCGCGCGTCGAGCCGTCGTTCCTGACGGTTACGGTCAGCGTTCCGCCATTCGCATGATCCCACGAGACGACGATGCGATGCAGGTCGTGGCCGTGTCGGATGGCGTTGGTGACGGCTTCGCGGGTCACGGCGAAGCACAGATCCGCCTGGGCCTCGTCATCGGGTCTGCGTCCGGTTTCCGTATGCGCGACGATGAAGCCCGACCGTCGCGCATGCTGCAGGATCGGCGTGACGTCGTTCCATGTGCGCATTCGACCGTAACCGGCGTCTTCCGCCGTTTCCTCGCCACAGGATTGCAGGGCCCGCACGGCTTGGCGGGTGTCGGCGAGTCCGCTGCGGGCAAGCTCGTTGACCATGGCGATGGCCTCTTCGATCTGCGGGTCGCCGCTGACGCCTTCCAGTCCTTCGGTGAGCGCGATGATCGCGGTCAGATCATGGCCCACACTGTCGTGCAGTTCGGCTGCGATATCGGTGCGGCGGCGTTCCATATCGCGCTGGCGTTCAAGTTCGAGCGCATGCCGCCGCTGACGTTCGATTTCCTCGATCGCCCCGCGCCGTTCCCGGATGCCGCGCGAACACAATCCGAGCGCGATGGCCACCGATTCAAGGAACGCCATCGGCAGCAGGAACATCGCCCATGCGTCCGATGGAGCCCGGAACGGCAACAGCCAGCCCAAGGCGAGCACGGCCGCGTTCACGCAGACACCTCCGATCAGATACGGCATGCAGCAGAAGACCACGCACGAGTACAGGGCGAACAGGACCGGCAACGCCATATAGGCCTGCACCTGGAACAGCGCGGCGCACAGATACGTTACGCACGTGACGCAGACGGCAATGAACGGGTGACGCAGACGAGCCAGCAACGCCCCTATCGATATGGCGCACAGTGCGATCAATACAGGCAGCCCCCACGACTGGCGCAGGAGCATGCCGGCATGCGGGCCGGCATCCGGGCCGGCGAACACGACCCGGGTGACCATCATCACGTCATAGCACAGGCACACCGCGGGCACGACCACGCGCGCGGCCGGATCGGATCGCCAGCACAAAGCGAGACGGCGCGGAACATTCGTTATCGCCGTCAATGCCGGAACCGGTTTCCCGTTCATGATCAGCTCCTTTCCTCGATGCCCGTATCCCCTGCCACAGCGTATCAGGCGGACGAGCGGCAATGAACGTCGGATTGGTGGCTCCCCCAGTCGCCTGTCCGTGAAGCGGCGCAACCAATCTCAGATGGCTCGTCTGACGAACCGGCGGAAGACCAGACCGCCGACGACGACCCATATGACGGCGATGGTCGTCGATGCGAGCATGGAGCACGGATCGGCGATCCCGGCAAGATCGCGGACTGCCGAAGCGCTGGTGATCAAAGCGAGCGGGTAGGGTCGGGCGACGGCCGGCGCGGCGAGGCTCAACGCGCAGCCGCCGATGGTCAGGACCATCATCACGCCCATCGTGCCCGCGAACGATTCCGCCCGCACGCTCACCGCCTGCGTGAGCGTCATGATCGCCCACACGGACAACGTCAGCGGGATGCCGCGCATGAGGAACGGGCCAAGCTGCGCCAGATCGAAACCGACGGCGAACCTGCCGACGAGCATGAACTCGGTTTCGAACACGAGGACGGTGAGGAACGAGGTCATGAGACCGTGCAGCATCTTGCCGGCGAGTGCCACGTTCATGACACCGGTGGCGTTCATGCGCTGCCAGTTGCGTCCATGATGCTCGTTGGCTTCGATCTGCGCGGTGAACGCGGACACCAGTATCGGCATGAACACCATGCTCGGCAGGAGGATCGCCTGACCCCAGATCGCCGCCCATGTCACGCCTTGCCGGGCGAACTCCGCCTGATAGTCGACGTATTGGCTCCATCCGTTGAACATGCCGATCGCATCGAACAGACCGGTCACGATCCAATACCACAGGTTGCCGGCCTTGCGCGACTCCCAGCGAAACGCCGCCCACACGGACGGGCTGCGGCGCGTCACCGCATTGGTGCGGGGATTCATGCGATGCGCATCGGCTGCGTTTGCGTATGTCATCGTCTCGACTCCTTCACCTTGACCGCCGCCACCGATATCAGCGTCCAACCGAGGAACGCCACGGCCGCGGCGATGACGAGCATCCACGGATGCGCGGCAAGCAGCATCGTGGCGACGCCGTCCGCGTCCACGGACCTGACGAACGGGCTGGCGGCCGAACTCAGACCGGCCGGGAACAGCCAACCCAATGCGGGCCGGTTCATGGCGTTCAGGCCGGAACCCAGCACGCCGGCCATGATGCCGATTGACAAGCCGACGGCCTGACGGTCGATCACCATCGACAGCATCAACTGGACCGCACTCGTGGCCATCGAGGACAGAACACCGACCAATGCCGGCACCCACACCAGTTCGGCGAACGAACCGGTCACCGTGAAGCCGAGGTTCTTGGCCGCCAACGGCGCCCACACCAGCGGCATCAGGAAGCACATGCCGCTGGCAACGCCGGAGACGATGAGCTTGCCGATGAACCGGGCCGCGTCGGACTGTCCGAACGACAGCCATTTGAGATTCATGCGCTCCGCGGTTTCCAGCACGGCGATGCGGCTGGTCAGGAGGGCGGCCAGGATGGGAGCCAGCAGGCTTACGATCTGGTAGATCTCGCCGTCGGCCAATGCGACCGACCGCAGGGCGGGATTCGGGGTACCGGCGCGTTGCATGAACGCCATGCCCGACCATGCCGACACCAGCAAGGCCATGCCCAGCCACATCCACCAGAACGACGAGCCACGCACCTTCAGCAACTCCAATCGCGCCAGAGTGAGAGGCCCGCCGCGCTTCGCACGGTGGCTGGACGTGCGGCGCGGTCCCGCATCATACGCAATCATGCCGCTCATCGTTCGTCTCCGTTCATCGAAGCGGACACAGCCCTCCCCACGGTCGGCAACGATCGGAGCGAGGCCGCGCGCGCAGGCCGTGGCACGGGTCCGGCAACCGTCCCGCTCCGTGCCGACTGCGGCGTGGATTCATGATGCTGCTGGTTCTCGATCAGTTCGAGGAACGCCTGTTCCAACGTCTTGCGTTCCGAAGAGACCCGGTAGACCGCAATGCCCTGTTCAACCAGCTGCGCGACCAGTACGCCGATCCGGCGGTCGGATAGTTCCGGCAGGCGAAGCACGCCGCCATTCTTGTCCGGCAGCCATTGGCAGTCGATCCGGTTCTCGTCCAGCATCGTCGCCGCGAGCTTTGCGTCCGAGACACGCAAGTCGATATGTCCCTCCTCCCGTAATGCGTCGAGAGAACCCTGATAGCGCAGGCGACCGGAGGCGATGACGCCCACGATCGGAGCCATCTTCTCGATCTCGGAAAGAATATGCGAGCTGATGATCACCGTGATACCCTGCTCGCGGCTCAACGCCATGATCATCTCACGTACCTCGACCACGGCCTGAGCGTCCAACCCGTTCGTCGGCTCATCCAGCAGCAGCAATTCAGGCCGGGAAATCAACGCCATCGCGATGCCGAGCCGCTGCTTCATACCCAGCGAATAGTCCCTCGCCCGCTTGTGCTCATGCCCGGCCAGTCCGACCTGCTTCACAATCGCTGAAGCGGAGCCGCGCGGCAAATCCAGATAATCGGCCACCATGCGGCAGTTGTCGAGGCCGCTCAGCCCCGGGTAGAAACTCGGCCCCTCGATCATCGACCCCACACGGCCCGGCTGCAACCGATGCCGGCCATCCATCTTCTCGCCCAGCATCCACATGTCGCCGCTCGTCGCCGAGGTCAAGCCCAACAGCAGCTTCATCGTCGTGGACTTGCCCGCCCCGTTCGGCCCCAACAGGCCGTACACGCCATGCGCCGGCACATTCAGGTCCAGCCCGTCCACCGCACGGAAATCACCATATCGCTTCACCAGACCTCGCGTCAGCACCGCGGCGGCGGACGGATCGGTCGTCTGCGCCGCATGTTGCAGAACACTCATGTCATGTCCTCCTCGAATCCCACATTGTCGTTGACGGTTCAAGGAAACACCGCGTCATGATCGCAGGCAACCGGCGGCCGCCCATCTGTCACCCCAGGGTGACAGCATTCCCGCACCATGTCCCCCTACGCGGACATCGCCGCGCGAGAAGAACGCGTCGCAGACGAAGCCGAACGGTTCCGGCATCGAGACGCTAGAGTGGATGCCGGCATATCGGCATCCACTTGGGGAGGCAATCATGGCAGGGAAGGCATTGATCATCGTGGACGTGCAGCCGACGTTCTGCGAAGGCGGCGAACTCGGCGTGGACGGCGGCAATGCGGTCGCCGAGCGGATCGCCGCATACGTGAACGCGCACCGCGGCGAATACGCGTACATCGCGACGACGCAGGACTGGCATATCGAGCCGGGCTCGCATTGGTCGGAGCATCCCGACTACGTGGACACGTGGCCGGTGCACGGCAGGGCAGGCACGCCGAACGCCGAACTGCATCCGGCGATCCGCGCCCTGAACGTCGCGCATCACTTCAAGAAGGGCCAGTATTCGGCCGCCTACTCCGGGTTCGAGGGCATCGAGGACAACACGGACCGCATCCAGTCGCGCGACGAGGTGGAGGCGGCCCAGTCGGCCGGCCGGACGTTGGCGAACGCGCTCAAGGCGGCTGGCGTCACGCAGGTGGACGTGGTCGGCATCGCCGAATCGCACTGCGTCAAGGAGACCGCGCTCGACGCGTGCAAACTCGGCTACACGGTGACCGTGTTCGAGGATCTCACCGTGCCCGTCAGCGAGAAGCTCGGCGTCGCCGCCCGCAAGGACATGGCCGCCGCCGGCATCGCCCTGCGCCGCTCCTGATCGGCGCATGGTCCAATTCCGAAATCCTGAGTGGGAAATCGTCTGGTTTTTGATTCAGGAAAGCTTCCATACGGGCTAGCGAGGTACATATAATATGCAGTATATTGTTGATTATCAAAGTTAGAGACCAATATACTATATATAAAAGAGCTTATGATGAAATACACCCCTACTGCTGTACGACGCGACTTGCGTACTCTGGGAGAACGCCTCTCCCAACAACGTCGGCTACTGGCGCTGACCGTCGCCGATGTGGCTCAGCGCGCCGGTGTCAGTCCGACCACGGTATCGAATCTCGAACAGGGAAAAGCCGTGCGCACCGACTCGTTGCTGAGCATTGCCCGCGTCTTGCACATGGCGGATGCGCTGGTCTCATCCTGCGACCCGTATGCCACGGATCTCGGTCGTCTCAGGGCAAACGAACAACTGCCCAAACGCGTAAGAAGGTGATGCGTCATGCCGGCACAAACCATTGAAGCCAAGGTTCTGATTACTTTGGCGACCGGGACGGAAGTCACGGCCGGCACGCTGTACGCCACCGGCGATGATCTATCGTTCCGGTATGACGCGGATTACGTCGTCGCACCGCATGCCTTCGACATGTTTCCGTCACTGCCGCGCTCGCTGGCCCCGTTCTTCTTTGCCGGTCTGGGGCCGTTCTCGGATTGCGCCCCCGATCGTTGGGGGCGGAAGATCTTCGCCCGCAGTCTGAAACGTACACGGGTCAGCGAATCGGAATACCTGTTCGGCGTCAATGACCTCACCCGTCAGGGAGCGATCCGCGTTTCATCGTTGACGGCAAGCCGGTTGCGGGAAACGAAGGAGTCCCCGTACTGGCCAATCTGCCGGAACTGTTGAACACCGCCGACGCGGTGGAACAGAACCGAGAGGTGAGCGACGTATCGCTGCGCAGACTGTATCGTGCGACCGGCTCGTTGGGCGGCGCCAGGCCAAAAGCCTCGGTGGCAGATCGGCAATCGCTATGGCTGGCAAAATTCCCCAAGCCGAACGGCGACGACTGGGACGTCATCGACTGGGAGGCGGTCACGCTGGAACTTGCCCGTATGGCTGGCATACAGGTGCCGGAACATCGCACCCTCACGGTGAACGACATCGAAGGACGGGCCAGGACCGTGCTGCTGACCAAACGATTCGACCGCGAACCCGCACCATCGGTGGGAAATATGGCGAGGATACCGTATATGTCCGCGATGACCGCATTGGAAGCGACGGATGGGGATGGTGGCGACTGGCTTGATCTGGCGGAATTCACTCGGCGTTCTGGAGGCGATACCGTGGAATTATGGCATCGGGCCATGTTCGGTGCGGCGATCGGCAATCTGGACGACCATCTGCGCAATCATGGTTATTTACGCCGTGGCAATGCCTGGGAGCTGGCTCCGGCGTTCGATCTGAATCCCGAACCATACGACGCGAAAGCGACGGACCTGCATCAAACTGCATTATTCGGTGATGCGGAAGTCACTGTGGATAAGCTGCGCTCAGACGATTGTCTCGGTCTGTTCGGGGTAAGTCGCAGACATGCCGAGCAATGGTCTGCGACACTGCATTCGGTGCTGTCGCAAGCGATGCCGCGTGCCGCCATGCGCCGCATCGATACGCATTCCATCAACCTGATGAGCGAACGGTTCGCTATCGCGGTTGCATCATTGCAATGATGCAACTTATTACCCGTGCAACGGCAGACGCGCGGACAGGGTCCAGTCGCTGCCGCGCACGGTGTGGTCGAGCGTGCCTCCGAGACGACGGATGCGCGCGGCTTTGGCACGTAGCCCGGTTCCGGATTTCAGGGCGTCGCCGGAGGGGTCGGGACCAGTCTGCATGCGGTTGCGGGAGGTCAGCGTCGCCTGCCGGTCGTCGAGCGTGACATGGATGGCGCAGTCGGTGTGCGGCTGCGCGTGTTTGGCGATGTTGTTGCCGGTTTCGTCAATGAGATCGTGCAGTTCGCTGACCGCGTCGACGCTGTAGCGTTGCGGCAGCGAACCGGATACCGCGGCGTTCACGGTGAAGCCGAGCGCTTCGAGACGCCCGGCGACTGCGTTGAGATGATCGCACAGCATGGCGGTTTCTCCGGCCGGATCGGCGTCAGTGGCGGTCTCCACGACCGGCGGTCGGCTGCCGTCGAGAATGCCGATGACGTCGCGGGTTTCGTCGAGCACACCCTGTGCGATGCCGGACAGGTCGGCCAGTTCCGCGCGCAATCGCGCCGCGTCCGGCGCATCGGCATCCCATTCGGCCTGATCGTTGGCGATGCGCAGGATGAGATAGGCGAGCCGGTTGGTGACCTGATCGTGGATGCGCGTGGCCGCCGCCGCACGCCGCTCCTGCTCGAGCATGGCGCGACGCCGCTGCTCCAGCTCCCGTTCGGCTTCCCGCGCATGGTCGAGCCGCTGTTTCCACGCCATGAGCAATCCCACAAGCGGAGCGACGGGAATCAGCAGTAATGCCGTCATCGCAGCGGGATCATCGGCGGCCCGCACAACGCCCATCATCGTCCCTGCTGTCAGCGTCAATAGTTGTGCACCTGTGACAACGACCCCGTGCCGCGTATTACAACGCGTCGCCAGCATGCCGCCGACCGCGACCGGCATCGTCATCAGCAACACTCCCCCGGCCAACGTCGGCGACAGACACGCGCACGCCCACACCAATGTGACGGCATAGCCCGCAAACAGCGGATGACAATACGCGACGACCGACAGCACGCAGGCGACGGCGATCATCATCGCCGACGGTATCGTAACGGCCCCGTTTGCGAGCACCGCCGCCGCGAACGGTATGGTCAGCCCGGCCGAGGCTGCGATGATTATCGTCGCGAGGCGATTCATGACGGTATTGCGGACGCTGCCGTCCGTCGTGCAGTCATCCTGCGGATCATTGGCATTGACATTGATGTCGGCCGCAGCGTTCGACTGTGCGGTACGGCCGTTCATAGCAGTCCCCTGCGCTCGCAGATGGCGATGAGATTGACGCGGTTGAGTGCGCCGAGTTTGTCGCAGGCGCGTTTGAGATACGTGGCGATGGTGTAGCGGCTCAGTGAGAGCGATCGGGAGATGGCTTCGGTTTCCATGCCGTCGGCGAGCATGCGAATGATCTGCAGTTCGCGCATCGACGGCATGGTCGTCACGGGATCGGCGACCGACGCGACCGGTAACGTTGCGCCGGCCTGCGCTGTCGCCGTGCCGTTGTCCGTCTCGCCGGCGACTGCTCCGCTGTCGGACGTATCCGTGTCGTGAAAGATGACACCGTCGACCGGCGAGGAACTGGCCTTGCCGCGCGCAGCTTGCAGGATGGCGTTGCACATGCCGGGCAGGTCAGTTTTCGACACGATGGCCTGTGCGCCGGCGCGAGCGGCCTGTGCCGCGTAGGTACGCAGCGTGAACGACGTGATGCACACCAGTCCGATGGTCAGTCCGGCGGCGCGAATGCGTTGGCAGACTTCGATGCCGGGTAGGGGTTCCATCGACATGTCGACCAGTAAGACGTCCGGTCGGGTATGCGGATTGCGACACAGGTCGATGGCATGATTGCCGTCGCCGGTCGTCCAGGCCACATTGATGCCGCTCATACGGGTCAGCAGCGAGCGCAATGCGCCGAGGGTGAGCACGTCGTTGTCGGTCACGCCCACCGCGACCGGCGAAATGGTTTTCTTCGTCTGCATGCTCCCATTATCCGCCGCCGCATTGCGTGCGCACATGATGTCCCTCACCGGGGGACATCGCTGGAACCCGAGGTTCGTCGCACGTACGGTGAAGCCGATTCCCGACGGCGTATCAGAACGTCGGGAAGTCGCTCAAATCGTTTCGTACGAAAAAGGGGGGCGTCATGCATCGCAAACTGTTGATGGTATCGTCCGCGCTGATGTGCGCGCTGGCCGTGTTCGTGGCGTGGGTGCTGTGCGATCTGCATGATCGTTCCCTACCGCAGGAGTTGCATCCGTCCGCCGTGGTCACCGTGACGCTGCCCGACGGGATGGATGATGCCGATGCGTTGCGGCAGTTGGTCGAGCGGAACGACGCACTCGGCTTGGAGTTGGTGAAGATCGTGCCGGATATGGAGCATGGCACCGACGCGCAGGTGTTTGTGCCGCGGGCCGGTACCGCGCTGCCGGGTTTGGAACCGGGTGCGTCGATCCGTCGGTTCGGCAGTCTGCCCGACGGCAAGGTCGCCGGATCGGATCGCCTGGACAGTGCGTCGGCGAGCGGCCAGTATCTGGTATGCGGACGATGGGATGATTCTGCTCGCAACGCTTTGGACGATTGGGCGACGAGTACGGGCGTGCAGCTGGAATACGGAGACGACGATCTGGCTGGTGATCTGCACATGCTGTTGGAACAGTCGAGTTTTCGCGTCGCCGTGGGTGCCGCGGTGGCGTTGACGGCCGTGCTGGTGTTGTTCTGGCTGTCGTTCAAGGCGCGATCACGCGCTTTGCGCGTGCTGGCCGGGGTGCCGGCGTGGAAGATTCAGTATGATGACGCGGTCGGTCTGATGCTGCCGATGCTGGCGGTCGCCGTGGTCGTGGACGTGGTGGCCGCACTGGGCGTGCTCGTGTCGCGTGGCAGGGTGTTCGTGCCGTATCTGCTGCGTGTGATGCTGGTGGTGGAGACCATGGTTTTCGCCTGTCTGTTGACATTCACGTTGGTGTTGTCGGCCGCTTGTTGGCCGTCCGCGCGCATGATCGCCGATCGGCGGCCCATGCCGCGGGGATTGTTGCGGGCGAGCGTGCTGGTCAAAGCGGTGGTGTTCGTCGCCGCGCTGGCCGTGATCGCCCCGTCGATGCTTTCGTTTCGTGAGGCGTCCGACGCGGCGCGCGAGCAGTCCGTATGGCAGCGGCTGCGCGATCAGGTGTCCGTATCCGTCACGTTCGATCCCGGCCAGAGTGATATGGATGTGAGGGCCGCAGCTTTGGTCCGTGCGATGGAGCAGCAGGGTAAGGCGGCATTATCGTACACGTTCACGGACGGGCCGGAGAGCAGAACCATGGTGGATACGCCGGTGACCGGTCTGGTGACCCGGTCCTGGCTCGATCTGGTCGGCATCGACCCCGACGCCACGACCGGCATCACGCCAGTGGATGCCGGTCGGCTGGACGAGCAGACCCAACAGATCGTCGACCAGTTTGCCACGTGGGCCAAGAACGGCACGCAAGCCGACCGATTGCGTGCCGAGTCGCGATATTACGTGGAGGACGGCGTGACCGTGCCGCTGCTCAAAGGCGGGTCCGACGACATGCTGTTCTCCCGTCACGCAACGCTCATCGTCGTGCCTGATCTCGATGGGTTCTCCGATTCCGGATTCCTCACGCCCGCGCTCTCCTCGCGCAACATCGTCCTGACCGGACTCGACGACACGCGTCGGCAGGTCGCACATGCCGGATTGGGCACGGCGGTGTCGGTGCGGTACATCGCCGAAGCGCAGATCCTGCGAGCCCAGTTCTCCGCGTATTTCGCGTGGATGCAGGCCGCCGCGATCATCCTGTTGCTGGCCGCGTTCGCGATGGTCGCCCTCGTCGGCGCCGACGTGCGCGCCACCCTGCGCGCCGGTCACGATTATCCCCTGCTGCTGGCCGGATACGCGCCCGTCCGGCTCGCCGCACCGACGATCCTCAAGGAAACCCTGTTCGCACTGGCCGCGGCCGGCATCGTCTGCGTCGTGATCGCCACACAGCGGTCGGCCGGCATTCCGATCACACTGCTCGCCGCGATCATCACCGCACTGTTCTCCGCCATTTGCCATCGCACGGCCATCGCCAGCCGGTTCCGCGCGATCAACGACCGCACCCTATAAAAACCTTCAAGGAGCATCACCATGATCATCATCACCTGCCGGAATCTCTCAACCGGCATCAACGGACACGTCATCACCGGCGACATCAACCTCGACATCACGCCCGGCACGATGACCGCGCTGACTGGACCGAGCGACTGCGGCAAGACCACGCTCCTGCACACCATCGGCCTCTTGCAGACCCCGACGGCCGGCACGCTAGCCATCGACGGCATCGACACGACCGGCTGGAACCAGCGTCAACGCCGACGGTTCTGGCGGGACAAGGCCGCGTTCATCCTGCAGGACTACGGCATCATGGACGAGGAGACCGTCGGCTTCAACGTCAGCATGCGGCTCAACCATATCGGACTGGCGGTCGGCGGCGACCGGCGACGCATCCGCAACGCCCTACGCCTGACCGGATTGGCCGGTCGGAGCGATGAAATCGCATCGCATTTGAGCGGCGGCGAAAAGCAACGTCTCGGCATCGCCCGTGCCATCTACAAGAACGCGTCCATCATCCTCGCCGACGAACCCACCGCATCGCTCGACGCCGGCAACCGCGCCAACATCATCCGGCTCCTGCGCGAACGCGCCGCACAAGGCGCGTCCATCATCCTCGCCACCCACGATCCCGTACTCGTCGACGCCTGCGACCACGTCTATCACGTCAACTCCCACCCCGACGAATAGCCGCATACCTACCACAGCCGCAAACACAACCATCACCAATCACAAGGAGCCGATCATGACCATCATATCCCGCCCCCGCACCATCGTCATCGCCGTCTTGTCCGCGTTCCTCGTGGGCGTACTCATTGCCACGACACTGGCCGTCACCGGCACAGTCACGTTCCGTCGCGCCAACAGCGTCCCCTGCAACAGCCTCACGCCCTACGAACAGGTGAAGACCGCGGTCAACGACAAGGCCGACATCATCGCACGCATCCGCAACGTCGGCAGCGACGTGAGCGTGGAACCGGTAGCGGCCGACTGTCCCGCGTCAAACGAACGGCTCGGCTATCTGCGTATCACCTACGCCAACAATGACGAACGCGACATGATCCGGCAGATCCTCGGCGGCGACGGTCTCGGCGTCTACGTCACCCTCGGCAAGCGGTGATCGATAATTCCTCCGGTCTCAGACATCCATGTCAAAACAAGCTGGACGCATCGACCTGCGGCAACGGTCGAATCAGTTCATGGCCATCGTCCGTCGGGCCGAACGCGGCGACCTCATGGAAGGCGAGTTTACGTGACAACTCAGTGCCGCCGTTCTGCATGTCCGTCATCAATGACGCACCGGCAACCGCGCGATCGAGCCACGCGTCGGTCATGTCATGCGGCACGAGCAGCGGCATGCGGTCGTGCACCGTTGCCGGACCGTCCACGGCCCGGCAGGTGAGGATCGTCGCGGTCAGCAGCCACGGAAACGGGTCTTGCGGAGCGCGCCACCACGAGAACAGTCCGGCCAGGAACAGCGGCATGTCGTCCGGCGCGTGGAAATAGTACGGCCGGCGACCATGGAATTCGTAGTATCCGGATGCGGGGATGACCGCGCGCATGGATTTGGCCGAATCGGCGAACGTGGGCTTGGCGCACGCCGACTCGACGCGTGCGTTGTACGTGGGATACGCCGGTTCCCTGACCGGGCTCCACGCCGGGATCAGCGACCAGTACGCGCCGGTCAGATGACGCTTGCCGTCCCTCCCTTCCGCCACGATGCCGACGGTCCGCTTGGGTTGGAGGTTGTACGACGGAGCCGGAAGCGCGGCGGGATTCACGTCGCCTTCATCCACGTCGAACCGGGCCGCGATCGCGTCCCAGTCCAGATCGGCCGCAAAACATCTGCACATGGCGTCAGCGTATCACTTGGCGAATCACCGCCGTAACAGTCTGGTCGCGGGAATCAGCACGATTCAGTCGAGCCGGTTCGCGTCGATGACCCGATCGTCCAAGAACCAGTAGTCGTGCGGGTCACCGCGCAGCGCACTGAACGGCACCGGCTCCACACCAGCGGCGGCGGCCTTATCCAACAAATACCGGCGCACGATCCACGGGTATTCCAGCACGCCGGACCTCAGTTCGACGATGCGTTCGACAGTTGCGCCGGACACTCCGAAATCCGCGCCGATCCGCTCTGCTGCCAGTCCCAGCAATGCCATGTTCTCGCGAAACTCGCGGATGGTCGCCGCACGCTGCTCGCTCGTCAACGACATGTCGCACTCCCCCTGTCTCGTCTCATACCGAAATTCCTTACGTCAACGATAGCCGGGGTTTCGCCATCGTTGTTCTCAGCCGGCAGCGGAACGACCTCGCATATGGAGGCCGGATCGCGGGAGAATGATGGGGATGCGTTTTGCGAAACCAATGTCCACCGCCGATACGAGATGGACGGCCGATTCGCGGCGCTCGCAATGATTCCATACGTGTGGGACGCGGGAAAGGACGGCAACATGACCGATCAGCGCGTGAAGGTGGGCAACAGCGATTTGGAGGTGTTCCCGCTCGTGTTGGGCGGCAACACGTTCGGTTGGACGAGCGACGAGGCGACCAGCCGCACGGTGCTCGACGAATACGTCGAGGCCGGCGGCAACTTCATCGACACCGCCGACGTGTATTCGGCGTGGGCGCCAGGCAATGCGGGCGGCGAATCCGAGATCATCCTCGGCCGTTGGCTGGCCGTGCACGGCAACCGCGACAAGGTGGTCGTCGCCACGAAGGTGAGCGAGCACCCGCAGTACAAGGGCCTGTCGCACGACAACGTGATCGCTGCGGCGAACGAGTCGCTGCTACGTCTCGGCACCGACGTGATCGACCTGTACTATGCGCACTTCGACGACAAGAACACGCCGCTCGAGGAGACCGCGGCCGCGTTCGACGAACTGGTCAAGGCCGGCAAGATCCGCGCGATCGGGCTTTCCAACTACACGGCCGACCGTATCGAGGAATGGTTCCGTATCGCCCGCGAGCACGGCTATGCGCTGCCGGTCGCGTTGGAACCGCATTACAATCTCGTGGCCCGCGGCAACTACGAGCGCACGCTCGCGCCGGTGGCCGCACGAGAGAACCTCGCCGTGTTTCCGTACTTCTCGCTGGCCGCCGGATTCCTGACCGGCAAGTACCGTTCCGCCGCCGACGCGGAAGGCAAGGCGCGTCAGAGCATGGTCGCCGACTATCTGACCGCCGACGGGTTCGCGCTGATCGACGCGCTTGACGCGGTGGCGAAGGCGCATGACACGACGATCGCGACGGTCGCGCTCGCATGGCTGCGGCACCGTCCGCAGGTCGCTGGCCCGATCGCGTCCGCCCGTACGCCCGAACAGCTGCCGGCGCTTATCGGCTCGGTGACGCTCGACCTGACGGCCGACGAGATAGCCGCACTCGACGACGCCTCCGCGCCGTTCGCCAAGTGACATAGTGACGGTTCCCTGCAATACGATATATCGCAAAACATGAGAAAGCCCGGAATTCCAATAATTCCGGGCTTTCTGGTCGGACCAGCGGGACTCGAACCCGCGGCGTTTGCGCCCGAAACCACTACTGCCGCTTGGATTACGCGGCTTCCGACATCTCGTTTGCCCACATTCTCCCTGACGAGCAGATCGCCCATGCGACGGGACAGGTCATCCAGATCGTCCGCGAACAAGTCGGCGTACACATCCAGGGTCATCGCGGCCGACGCGTGGCCGAGCCGGTGCTGCACTACCTTCACGTTCGCACCGCCCGGACCATGAGGCTCGCGGCCGTATGCCACAGGTCGCGGACCATCATGCGCGGCACGCCCGCCCCCATCCTCGGGTTTTGCGAATTCGGTTATGACCCTGCATCCCCGCAGGCCAGCGACTACGCCATCTCGTTCATCGCCACCGCGCTGAGCGAACGTGGCCGTCATCTCGGCGCGGTCCTGCTGGACTGCGTGCTGCGATGGATGGCCAACGATGCCGCTCGCAACAACCGCGAACCGTATGTGCTGACGCAGATCGATCCGCGGAATACCGCCAGCATCCGCCTGTTCTCCGACCTTGGGTTCGAGGACGAGGGTCAGACGGGGACGATCCGGAGTACCACATCCGGTCGAAGACGTTCACGCCAATGGCAACGGATCGCCTGTACCTGTACGCTCCTATCCAAATAGAAGACGAATAACCACATAACGGGCATGCTTCGTCCTTGCCATCGCCGCGTGCGCGGTATGATGGTGAGGCGAAGAGGCCTCCTTTCTTCTTCCTCTCGGGTTTGCTTTGGTTGCCGGGTTCGGATGTTGGCGCATCCTTCCGGCGTTTGTCCCCCTTCCGCATTGGCGTGCGGAAGGGGATTTTTGTCTGTTACCGATCTTTCTTCTTTACTGTCGGCCCAGTTTCTGGGCGATGCCACCGTGATGGGAGCACATACCCCTGTAGTCGCGTGCGCCGGGCGAGGATGTGGACTGCGTGCCGTCCTTGCAGACGGCTACCAGCACTCCGCTGCCGTCAGACTGAGCCGGCGTTGTCTCCTGCTGGGTCGGTTGAGGCGCGACAGTGGTCTGCTGCTCGGCTTGGGCCTGTTCCTGCGCTTTGGCCTGTTCCTCCTGCGCTTGCTGCTGGGCGGCCTGTATGGTTTCCTGCTCCTTTTGTCTCTTTTCGGCCTCGCGCTGGGCTATGTTCTTTTCCCTCTCGTCGAGTTCGGATTGCTTCTGATCCTGCTCCTGCTGTTTTTCGTCGAGCTGCTGCTGGGTCTGCTCCTGCTTCGCCTTCTGCTCGTCGAGCTGTTTTTGGGTTTGCTCCTGTTCGGTTTTCTGCTTGTCGAGTTCCTGTTTGGTCTGCTCCTGCTTGGTTTTCTGCTTGTCGAGGCGCTTCTGGAGTGCGTCAAGGTCCCCGACTTTCTTGTTGAGGTCTTCAAGCTGGCGTTGGACGTCGTCAGCCTTCTCCTGCTGGTTGACGAGCTGCTGTTGGAGATCCTTGTATTGGGTGGTGGTTGTCGGATCGCCGGCCGTATTCGCCGTCGATGCTCCTCCCGCTCCTATGCCGAGAAGGAACGTGAACAGGAACGCGACCACCCATGCGATGATTCGGAGGATCTTCCTCCATCCGTTTTTCTTTTTGACGTTGCGGGGATCGGACCCCTTGCCGCCTTTCCCGTCGTCTCCGTCGCCGGGAGGGGGCATCGTGACCGGCAGTCCCGTTGGCGCTGGCAACGTGGCCTGTGGCGAGACCGTGGTGTCGATGATCCGCGTCGACGGCTCGGATGCAATGTCGGAGTCTTCGTTGCTCATGGCGGTTCTCTTTTGTCTGGCCGGATTCTCTGCCGGCTTGTTGGCTTTCCTTGTATTGTCGAGTCTTGTCTCGTAGCTGATCCCCGTACCGGGGATGGACGCGCCCGCTCGGGTGCCGTTCTTTCCGACGGTGACGTGAGGCGTCCCCCGCTTGCCGAACGTTACGCTGGTCACGCCTTTCTTGCCGAGATTGACGCGCACGCTTTTGCCGATCGATATGCTTTTACGAAATCTGAAACCCATGCCATGCCTTCGTTTTCTTCATGTTGTCTCTTCTCTTTTCCGGCCGCACGCCGTTCGTGCGGCAAAAATCCTATAGGCCCTTGTCGTGGAGCCATTCACGGTATGCGCGGATGGCTCGCCCATGACCTCGAGTTCATGGGCGAGCCAGACCTCGTTGTCGCAGACTTGTTCGGCCGCCCGCGTACTCGTCGGGGACGATGAGCATGCGGGCGGCCTCGATGTCGGCGCGCCGTTCGGTCCATGTGTCGCATTTGTATCCTTTGTCGCCGTGCCGGGCACGGCTCATTTCGTGGGCGAGGACGCACGCGCATTGAATCGGTGTCAGGTTGTCGGCCATGAGTATGACGTTCTGTCCGGCGTCGTACACGTCCTGTCAGCCGGCGGACAGTTCGTCGATGATGATTACACGGCACATGCGTTCGGCCGCCGTATTGATGTCGATCACCGCGGCGCCTCCGGATGATCGCCGCCGCGCAGCAGTCCGTCCTTGGTGTCCGGATTAAGAAAGTAGCGGGCGGGGCGGATGCCCTCGTGGGCCATGACACCGTCGGCTTCCAGCAGATCGAGGATCTGGGCGACCTTCTTGCGGCCGAGAGAGAGTCCTTCCATGAGCTGCGTCCTCGTGACCGTGTGGGGAGGCACGCCGAACAGTTCCTCCTGCACGAGTATGGCGATCGCGTTCGCCGTCGCATCATCCCAGCCCTTGTCCTCGCGCATCGATTCCAGACGGGCGAACGCCAGGGCGAGACGCGCGCGCTTCTCGTTCAGGTCGTCGATGATACGGTTCTGCGCATCCGTGACGAATTCCATCATCCGATATGAGAACAGGCTGGCGTCGAGACGGTTCAACGGGTGCTGCGCGTCCTCGAACGCCTTGTAATACCGGTTCTTGCCGTCGGAGATGACCGGGCTGAGACTGATGGAGGTCGGCACGCTCAGATGCTGTCGAAGCTGGAGGGCGAACAGGAACCGGCCGGTACGACCGTTGCCATCGTAGAACGGGTGGATGTACTCGAACGCGAAATGGCACATGGCGGCGCGGATCAATGGCGGCACGTCCCGGTTGCGGGTGAGCGCGAGCCATTGCGTGAGCGCGACCTTGATCTCGGATTCCGGTGTGACGCCGGTGTGGACGCGCCGCCCGGTCGTGGGCTCGTCGATGTACACGGGGCCGTTGCGGAACAGGTCGCCGTCCGGTCTGTCGTTGTCGTCGAGTTCCCCGGCGACGACCTTGTCGTAGATGCCACGGATGTCCTCGAGCGTTTCCGGCAGCGCGTAGCGTGCGGGGTCGTCGTCGCTGAGCGCGAGGAACAGGCGGGCGAACTCGCTGAACCGCGCATGCCCTCCATGTTCCGTGGCGGCCTCCAACGCGAGGCTGATCTCCTGCCTGGTGGATCGCACGCCCTCGATGCCGTTGGTGCTTTGCATCTCCTCGCCGATGAGATCGTACAGGTACGCGCGTCTGGCGATCGGCGGCAGCGCGTCCCATAATGCCGCGACCCGCGTCTCCCGCTCCCGGATATCGTCCGTGATGGTGGCGAGTTCGCGGAAGTTGACGACGAACAGTTCATGTCCTCGCAGGGTGATGCCGGAGCGGAACGTGCTCCACCCGTGGAGCCGCCGCTCGTATTCCCTCTCGGCGACGACCTCCGCCGGCTCGCTCGAACGGCTCATGTGGATCGTCTGCCGGATGCTTTTGTAGTCCATCGTATTGTTCCTTAGGCGCATTAGGACGGGTTCACGGCGATGAGATCATACGGCTAATGTTCCAAATCGCCGTTTTGGAACATTAGAGATGCTTTCGACGGGGATGAAACATGCCCTATTGTTCCTTGGGAACATTAGGGCAGTCCTCGTACGCCTCCTGCTCGGCCTCGGTGTCATCGTGCTTCGCGGCCAAGTCCATGATGCTTGACAACGCACGCCTCGCAACCTCCTCATCGGATTCCGGCGGGCGCTCGTTGTCGGTGTCGTCCCGGACAGACGAAACAGGATCAGAACGGTCATAATCTTCGCGAATCTCCGGATCTCCCGCAAGACGTTCTGCATCTGCGACGATCTCACTCAAAGGAATATTCAGAGCGATGGCAATACGTCTCAGCTGTTCGTAGTCGGCAACCGTATTCAATTCAAGAATTTTGCGCATGGTGCCATACGGGATGGATGACGCTTCGGCCAAGCCCGGTGTCTTCATTTCTCGTGTAGCCATCGCACGGCGAATCGCAATCGAGAGTGCCTTCGATTCAACCGTCGGCTTTTTCTTTCCAGTTGCCATATGGGACATATTACAACCAAACAACACACGATATGTCCCAAATGGGACAATCCGAAGTTGCTTCTCGCGCGCCTCGGACGCAATATGTGCCATACGGGACACATTGAGCCCACATCCGCACAGTTTGGTGCCGCGTTGAAAGAGATTCTGTCCGAGATGGGAATGACTCAGGATGATATCGGCACATACTGCGGCATCCCCCGCAATTCCCTCAACCGCAAGATCAATGGCGGCGTATTCAGCTTCGACGAGTTGACCAGAATCGCCCACGTAGTCAAAATGCCGCTTTCCAAGATCATCGCGAGGACTGAGTCTTCGGTCAAGTCTATGTCTCCGGCGCTCGCTGACAGAAGCACACGATGACTAGCGAGACCGATTGGATCGGACTCCTTGCGGCAGGCGCGGGGACATGTCTAAACATCCTCGCGTTGACGCTCGGGCCAACGCCTCCTCTACGACTCGCAGCCATTCTCTCGAACGCCGTCTTCCTAATCGTATTCGCAGCATTCCCGGATGAGCAGGACCCAGGGGAACGTCTTCCGCGGATCCTGGGCGCACTGTCAACGGCTTGTACGCTTTCCGTATTTTTCGCCAGCTAACCCCGGTGAACGCATATGCGGAGGAGGTGACCTCGATGTACTGGACGAACATGAACCGTCGGTCGGCGTGGTCGACGTATTCGACGTACATGCACGCGTCCGGCCCGCAATCCATGCAGCCGACGCGGTATACGTCGCCGGGCGACAATAGTTCGTTCCCGCCGAACGGGTCGTTCGACTGCTCCGCGGGAACCGTGAAACCGGAGATCCCGATCCGGAGAATGCGGATCGGGCTTGCACCGACGTTCATAACCCGCAGGACCGCGAACGGTTTGCGTTCGCCGTCATGTTCGATCATGCCTCCCGGCGCGAACACGAGGTCAAGCCGTCCCGAGGACATACGCCGCCGGTCCACGATCCACGACTGCACTTGGAATCCGAATGCGAGGATGCCCGCGACCACGCCGATCCCGGCGACGACGTTCCACATGCCGGCAAGAAACGAAAGAAGCCAAGCCATGAACCACACCATACAGCACGGCGGAGGCACGCGATGAGCGTCATAGCCTTTTTGCGCCATGCGGCAGCTTCGAGGGGATCATCCAATCCTCTCGCGGAATCGACGACTTCCAGTAGCTCCCCCGCACGGCATGGAATCGTCCGAGATGGAAATGTCTTTGAATGGGTGCCCTCGCCAACGTCCGGTTCGCAAGACGTTTCAGCCATGCGATCCGACTCCACCGCCACTGCTCGATATCCACGGATACAACTGACCGTCTCGACCCATCATGGTCCGTTCGGCCTATTCCCACGAACATTCGTGTCGCTACGGCGACTTGACGGTGGAGCACAAGACTCTGGCGGGTCGCGGTGAACAAGGCCACGGCCGGACCATTCCCGGCGGCCGCGAGAATCCCCGACAGGCAGACATCGCCATTGAACGCCGGTACATACTCGCAGGCCGAATCGTCTCGCCGCAGCTGCGTACCGGCGAGGGGCGTCACGGTCGCGTCGTACAGGCATTCGCCGGCAGGCGACGAGATGAACAACAACCGCGAATACTTCGACGACGGGTATGCGAAGGCCCTGTGGGACTTCCGCAACGGCTCCATGCTGCTCGGCGAGGACGAGCGCACCATCTACGTGCGCGACGTGGACGAGAGCGGCGCAAACCGGCTCTTGGACTCGCGGCACGCGATCGGCAGCATTGAGGACGAATACCACGTCAAGGGCACGAGCAAGGTGTATCTGCCGTGGAACGTGCAGATGCGCGTCGAATGCTCCAAGCTCAAGGGCCGCGTCAGGCATGGGGTGAAGTTCGCGAACATGGCGTTCTACCGCATCGACGGGCGCGTGCGCCGTGTGCTGCCCGGCGACCCGATGTTCACGGATCCGTTCGAGATCAGCCTTAGCGAGGATTACGACGAAGCGCTCGTGGCCGAGGCCGGCCGGTACCTGAGGTTCGTGACGGCCGACGAGCACAGCGCCCAGAACCTCGGCCGCATGTTCGCCACGCCGCTGCTGGAGGCATACAAGCATCTCTTCTACGTGCTCTACGGCGGCGGAGGCAACGGCAAGGGCATCCTGCTGGGAGCATTGAACAAGTCGTTCCCCGGACTGTCGGCGGCGGTGAACGCGAAGACCCTGCTGGGCGGCGCGAAGGGCGCCGGCGGGTTCGCGACCGATCAGGAGATGCTGAAACTCATCGGCGCCCTGTGGGCGTACGACGAGGACGCGGACATCATCACCTTGGAACAGGCCACCCTGTTGAAGAAGATCGGCACGGGCGACACGATGGCCGCCCGGCGCATCCAGGAGAACACGGTCAGTTTCCGCAACAAGGCCACGTTCATCATCGCGTCGAACAATCCCGTCATCATGGCGAACACCGAAGCATTGAAACGCCGCCGCGTGTTCGTCCGCATGAGGGACAACCGCGCCGAACACGAGTTCAAAGACCTCTTGGCGTTCCGCGCGAAGCACGGTGCGGTGCCGTTCCTCATGGCCTCATGCCGCCTGTGGGAGCAATCCGACAAGCCGTGGGACGACGTGGCGATCGGCTCGGGCGACGACCTGACCGAGCACGAGCAGTGGATCGTCGACCAGATCATCACGGTCGGCTACGCGGTCAGCGGCGACAACCCCTATTACGCGAGCTCGGCCACGCACCGCAACAGCGTGACCAAGCTCGGCTTGGAGTCCACGTGCAAGCGCATCGACGGCAAGGTCGCCCGCGTGTTGGTGGTGGCGGACGAGAAGGTGTTCGCGGTCTACCGGGCCAAGAGCGAGCATGACATCAGCCAGGCCGTAGAGGAAACCGTGGTGGCGCCGCCGCAGCCCATCGAGGGCGATATGACGGTCACGCCGGACGAGCTCGGCTATCCGGTCAACTACGCCACCGTGTCGGACGGAAAGAAATCCTACGACTGGCAGAAGGTGAAGGATCTGCCCGCCGGCTCCACGCCGGTTCCCAATGGCGGCGGCGCGTACGCGGTCATCCCGGCCGGCGGTATGGCGGTCATCGATCTCGACGTGGCCAAGGACAGGAACGGCAACGTGCTGCAGGATGCTCCCACCGGCTGGGACGTGTTCAGCCGCGAGATCGGCACGTATGGGGGCGACGCGTTCCCGCGCACCTATTTGGTGTCCACGCCCACCGGCGAGCGCCACGGATTGACGAGCGTGCACGCCTACTACCTGATTCCCGACGAGCTGAAGGGCCGGCTGAAGAACGGCGTGCATCTGACGGGCGCGCCGGTTGACATCCGGTGCGAGGGCAAGGGGTACGTCATCGGTGCCGGCAGCGTGCTGGACGATGGCGGAAGGTACAAGCTGCTGGATATGCCCGACGGCGAGCCGCCCGTGATGCCGGTCGCGATGGTCGCGTGGCTGAAGGCTCACGGCTACGTGGAAGGCGAAACTCCCACGGCCGTGAAGCCGGACGGGGCCAGGCCGGTGATGATGCGCACGCGCTACCGTTCGACGCGCATGGCCGGCAAGAGCGTCAGGAACGAACCCGACATGACGCCGGTGGCACCCGGATCGCGTAACGACACGCTTCACCGGTGGGCGTACGGGCGGTTGGCGAACCATCCCGACAACGCTTCGCGGATCCGCGACGACCTGTACCGGCGCGGCCACGCCAGCGGATTGAAGGACGGCGAGCTGGAGACCATCTGGCGCAGCGTCAACCGGCAGTTGGGAGGCGGTCATGCCTAGACGCAAGCCACCATGGCTCAAGCGCCTGTGCGCCGGCCGGCTGAAGGCGAGGAAGTGCGATGGCTGCCGCGAATGGGTGGCAGTGGACGAACAGGGTCCCGTATGGGAGAAGTACGATCCCGGCATCCTCGACGCGAACGACCTCGCGACCGTCATCATCCTCAAGCGCGGGTTCACCCGCATCATCCGGCACGGCGCCGGCGGATTGTTCTCGCTGCGGGATCCGTGCGGGGCCCGCGGCATCGACCCGGATGGCGAATACCTTGCCATCCACGAATGTCATCGGGCGCCCATCAGCGTGAAGCCGTTCAAACCACCCAGACGGCGGGCGGCGGAACGCTGGAACCCGAACATCAGCTTGTCGGACGAAGAGGTCCGACTGTTCACCCGACTTTGGAGGCGACCATTATGAGCATCATCCAACCCAAACGCCACGCGAAGCCCCGGCCGCGCGTCATCCCCGTGCCGGAGACCACGCACCACCGGCTGCGCCGCGTCTACCCGGCCGCCATCCAGTTCCTCCGCCAGCCCGCCGTGACGAGCGGGTTCGGCACCGCGGCCGGCACCACGCGCGAATGCACGTGCGGCTACAAGACCCGCAGCCCCCAGCAGTTCCTCGCCCACATCGAAGAGAAAGCCACCCTCATGCCCGTAGCATCCTTCCAAGCGCCCCGCCCGTTGATGACCCATCGTCTCGTGGACACCGCCAAGCAGGGCAAGGTGTTCATCTGCTCGTGCGGCCACGACTTCACGTCGCTGAGCCTCATGCAGGAACACATCCGCTACGCCGACAAGATCGAGGTGGACGACCATGAGTGAACCGCATCTCATCGTCACCGAATACGACGGCAAGTTCCACTGGTGGTGCTCATGCGGCTGGGACACCGGCAGCCGGGTACAACTCCATCAGCACCTCGGCAACGTGAAAGGGGCGCGGCCATGACCCGATACTGCGCGAACCACGACGGCAACCATGCGGGCGGGCTCAACGTGTGCGCGGCCTGTGCCCGGAAGTTCCGCGAGGCGTTGAAGTCGATAGCCGTGGATACGCCCGCCCTGCTGCTGATCGCCACACGCCAGGCCGGCACCGGCGGCAGCGACCACACAGGCGTGCGCAGCAGGTCGGCGCACGCGCCGCTGCTCATCCGCGAACAGGCGTGGGAACTCTACTGCCAAGTGGAGGAGCTGGTACGGCTTGCCGCGCTCCAGTGCGGTTGCCCGCCGGCCGCACGTAGAACGGCCAGTGTTCCCGAGCTCGTGCGCGCCATCCTCAAGGACGACGAGCCATTGCTCGCGGCATCGGATGCGAGCGAATGGTGGAGGGACGTCGTGGACGTGGCCGGCAGGGTGAGCCGCATGGTGGATCCGCCACAGACGAGGGTGGCGTTCGGCGCGTGCCCGTTCTGCAAGCACGGCGTCGTCTGGGGCGCGCCACGGGACCACATGGGCGAATGCCGTTCCTGCGGCGCGCAGGTGAACCGCACCTACGTCGCCGACCGACTGCTCGACAAACTCGCACAATCCGAGAAGAAGGGCACCCCGAAACAGCTGAGCCGTGAATGCGCCAAAGCCGGCATCCGGCTACCCGCCTCGACCATCCGCACATGGATCCACCAGAAACGCCTCACAACCGACCAACACGGCCACGTGACCCTCAGCGGCATCGTGCCGTTGCTGCGCCGAAGAGCCGGCTGAAACGACAAAAACGGCCCCGTTCTCCACGATGGGAGAGCGGGGCCGCATTGTGTAGAAGTTGTAATGAGCCGGTGGAATCGGATAAATGGAAGTCGCCGGGCGAAGCAGCGACACGCCGGCGATATGAGGCGTGTCATGGGGGCATCGTGTCTGGTCGTGTCTGAATCGTGTCTGAGCGGGCAAAAAGAGGGGAGGAGGGAGAAACGAAAAAGCCCGGAATCGTTGAAATTCCGGGCTTTCTGGTCGGACCAGCGGGATTTGAACCCGCGACCCCTTGACCCCCAGTCAAGTGCGCTACCAAACTGCGCTATGGTCCGATGTTGCATGAAACAACAGGAAGCAAATCTACCTCATGCAGTCGAATTAGCCAAATCGGCGTGTCTTCATCCGGCAATACAGCAATGTCCCACGCATATGTTCGCCCCCCTTCTCCTTCAACGGGAATCAGATCAAAGCGGCAGACGCACACGACACCATCCGGAACGCGAAACGATCAGACGAAACGCACAACACGTTGTTGAAAACACCGGACACCAAAAATATGAACAACATGTTGAGCATATAGAAGTCATGTTCACCCGGTTACTTAACCAGCAACCCGAACTCGCAGGAATCGCCATATCGACGGACGTATCGCCTCCAACGGCTGAAACGGCCGCGCCCGTGGAGCACGCCGGCTGCGGACAAGACCATCGCGTACGCGGGCGAGAACGAACCCCGTGATGTCATATCCGATGCGGAGACGCCGCTAACGAAGACGCCACGCAGGATCACCGCCACGCCTTGAGTACCAACTGCGGAACCTTGGATGCGTCGAAACGGTAGTGACCGGTGACGGTCATATGCCGCGCGAAAGCGAGATAGTTGTTCTCCCGTTGCCGTTGCGCCATGTTATGCAGGACGTACGGGATGCCGTCACTATCACGTTTGTCGGAGATCACGCCGATGTGCCTGACATGTTCGAACACGACGATGTCGCCGCCCTGCCATTGCCCGCGATCCGACACGTCAGTGGTGAGCGTCTGCCCGTACTTGGAAAAGAACACGTCCAGCACGCCGGTGCGTCGGAAGTCGATGCTCGGGTCAGGATCGCCGACAACGGCGGCGTAGCTGGCGGGATCCGCCTCGATATCCGCATCGACCATGGCCTTGAGGTCGTATCCCGCCTCTCGAAAGGCCCGCCAGACCAGATCAGTGCATGCGCCACGGTCATCCGGAGGGTAACCACCCTGATAATAGCCGCTGTCATAGGTCGGTGCGGCCTGTGCGTCCTTGCGAGCGCCGGCGACGATATCGGTGTAGTCGTCCACGCCGTTGCCGTTGAAATCGACCGGGCTGGTTTCCTTCGGATATCGGCGTTCTGCCTCGTCTGCCGACATGGTATCCTTCGATCCTGCATCGCGGGACGCGGGCAGTGCGTTCACGATGTCCGCAGCCAACCCGTTCCAAGGCACCGATCGGCTCAGACGACGCAAGGCCAGCGCACCTCCCGTCAGCATGATCGTCAGCGATGCTACGACCAGTATCGCAGAACCCCATCTTCTCCATTCCGCATATCGTCCTGTCCGCTGCCGGCGATCTTCGGTATCATGGAACTCCGCATCCGTATTCTCATGTCCTGTCATACGTCGTCTCCAATCGATATGCAAGCCGCGCATGCGCACGGCATGGGTTTTGTATTGCGGCGGCCCATCCGTAAATCACATCCATACGCGGATAGTGTCATCTGACCGGCCCGGCGCGGGTATCACGCCATTCCCAGCACTGTAGCCGTCGAAACGAATGTGAGGGGGTTGCCATACAGAAAACCTGTATGACAACCCCCTCACACACGCATCAGGTCTCGTTGTCACCTGACGATACGGGACAGACCGATAGCTACAGTGCGCGCAACTGCGCGGCGATCTTGACCGCTTCCACGCTGGCCTCGGCTTTGTTGCGCGTCTCCTGCCACTCGGTGGCGGGCACGGAGTCGAGCACGATGCCCGCGCCGGCCTGCACGCTCGCCTCATGGTCGCGGATGAACGCGGTGCGGATCGCGATGGCCATGTCGAGATTGCCGGAGAAGTCGAAGTAGCCGACAGTGCCGCCATAGATGCCGCGGTCGGCTGGTTCCAGCTCGTCGATGATCTCGATCGCACGCGGCTTGGGCGCGCCCGACAGCGTACCGGCCGGGAATGCCGAGGTGAACACGTCGAACGCGGTCATGTCGGGGTTCACGCGGCCGGTGACGGTCGAGCAGATGTGCATGATGTGGCTGAACCGTTTAATGTCCATGAGCGAGACGACCTCGACGGTGGTCGGGTCGCATACGCGGCTCAGATCGTTGCGGGCGAGGTCGACGAGCATGATGTGCTCGCTACGCTCCTTCGGGTCGGCGAGCAGCTCCTTGGCAAGGCGCGCGTCCTCCTCCGGGGTCTTGCCCCGCGGACGGGAGCCGGCGATCGGGAATGTCATCGCGTGTCCGTTGTCGACCTTGATGAGCGTTTCCGGGCTGGAGCCGATCACGTTGAAGTCTCGGCCCTCGGCGTCGGTGAGCGTCATGAAGTACATGTACGGGCTCGGGTTGAGCGTGCGCAGCACACGGTACACGTCGAACGGGTCGGCCGGCGAATCGATGTCAAGCCGCTGCGAGATGACGACCTGGAACACGTCGCCGTCCACGATATGCTTCTTGGCGGCTTCCACGGCCTGCTCGTAATGGCTCTTCTCAGTGCGGAACCGCAGCTCGGGCTGAGCGACCGTCTCATCAAGAACGTTCACACGTGATTCGCCGTCGACCGGCGTGGCCGCGTCACGTTGCATCTGATCAAGCCGTGCGACGGCCTCGTTGTACGCGGCGTCGGCACGGGTCGGCTTGTCGTCCACGTTCACTGCGTTCGCGATGAGCCACACCGAGCCGGACACATGGTCGACCACGGCGATGTCGGTGGCCAACGCGAGCACTGTCTCCGGCTGGCCCGTCTCGTTCGGCGCTTCGGCGCGCAGCGTCGGCTCCCAGTGGCGGATCGCATCCCAGCCGACGGTGCCGGCCAGACCGCTGGTCAGGTTTGGCAGACCGTCCACGTGCGGCGCTTTGAGTGTCTTCAGCGCGGCGTGCGCGACCTCTATCACGTCGCCGCTGGTCGGCACTCCGGTCGGCACGGTGCCCAGCCAGTCCGCTTTGCCGTCATTGGACCGCAACTGGGCCATCGACCGTACTCCGATGAAGCTGTAGCGGCTCCATGTGCCGCCGTATTCGGCCGATTCGAGAATGAACGTGCCGGTCCTGCCTCCGGCGAGACGCTCGTAAAAGCCGACCGGCGTGAGCGAGTCGGCAAGCAGACGACGCACGATCGGGATCACGCGGTAGCCTTCATCGGCCAGTTCGTGGAACTGTTCACGGCTCGGCCAGGTCGCGCCCCATGTCAGATGTTCGACGCTGCATTCGCTCATGCCCGTTCCTCCTGTTCCTTCGCTGCGTTTTCGCTGCCCGTCTGTGTCGCCGTACGGTGTCCTTCGACGCACGGCAGCGGGCCTCCTTCGAGAAAACAGCTGCGCTTGCCGGTATGGCATGCGGCCCCTACCTGGTCGACCTCGACAAGCAGCGCATCCCCGTCGCAGTCGAGCGACACTGATTTCACATACTGCACATGTCCTGACGTATCGCCTTTGCGCCAGTATTCCTGCCTCGAACGCGACCAGAACGTGACCCGGCCGGTGGTGAGCGTGCGGCGCAGCGCCTCGTCGTTCATATAGCCGACCATGAGCACTTCATGCGTGTCGTACTGCTGAATGACCGCGGCGACCAGTCCCTTGGCGTCTCGTTTGAGACGCTCGGCGATGCGTGGGTCGAGTGTCGTGCTGTTGTCGTATTCCATGACCTGTCCGTCCCTCTTTGCTGGATGCGATGACGATATGCCGTTACGGTTCTGCGAGACCGGTCAGCGCACGGTGTAGCCGGCGCGACGCAGCTCATCCTTGACCTCGCCGATGGTGACCTTGCCGTAATGGAAGATCGATGCGGCGAGCACCGCGTCGGCGCCGGCCTCGATCGCCGGCGGAAAATCGGCCGCCTTGCCGGCGCCGCCCGATGCGATGATCGGGATCTTCACTTCCTTGCGCACGGCCCTGATCATCTCGAGATCGAATCCTTGCTGCGTGCCGTCCGCATCCATCGAATTGAGCAGGATTTCGCCCGCACCGAGCTCCTCGGCCCGTTTGGCCCACCAGATCGCGTCGATGCCGGTCGACTTGCGGCCACCCATCGTCGTCACTTCGAAACCGGACTGCGTGTGCTGTTCGCCGCGTTCGCGACGCGCGTCGACCGACAATACGAGCACCTGGTTGCCGAATCGGTCGGCGACGCGGCTGATGAGCGTCGGATCGTTGATCGCGGCGGTGTTCACGCCGACCTTGTCCGCGCCGCAGCGCAACAGGGAATCCACGTCCTCCGGCGTACGCACGCCACCGCCGACGGTGAGCGGGATGAAGATCTGTTCGGCGGTGCGGGCCACCACGTCGATCATGGTCTGCCGGTGCGAGCTGGATGCGGTCACGTCGAGGAACGTCAGCTCGTCGGCTCCCTGCCGATAGTATTCGGCCGCCAGCTCGACCGGGTCGCCGGCGTCGCGCAGGTTCTCGAAATGCACGCCTTTGACCACACGACCCGCATCGACGTCCAAGCATGGGATGACTCGAATGGCCAGCGACATATCCACTCCTGTTGTTGCGCGTTACGTTACCGCACAACAGGTTAGCGTGCAGCCGTTACAGCCGGCGGGCGCGATTCCGTTACGTGGAACGCGCCCGCGACGGCGCGAATCGTCGGGCCGGGCCGACCTTGCGCGCAGATCACAGCAGCCGCGCCTCGATCCACTGCGCGACGCCGTCTTCGTTGTTGCTTGGGCATATCTCGTCCGCGATGTCGATCACTTTCGGATTCGCGTTCGCCACGGCCACGCCGAGCCCGGACTCCTGCATCATCGCGATGTCGATCACGTCGTCTCCGAACGTGACGGTATGCTCCAGCGGTACGCCCAGCCGGTCGCACACGATGCGCAGCGCATGTTCCTTGTTGGCCTCGGGGCTCATGAGCATCCACATCGTGCCTTCGGAGATGTGCACGTCGAAATCGTCCGGCACCATCGTCTCCAGCCGTTTCCACTGTTCGTCGTCGGGGAAGACGGTGATTTTGTCGGCGATGCCGGCGGGGACGTCACCGTCCGAAAAGTCGGTGTAGCGCCACGTCTGAGTCTTCCAGTAGACGCTGACGTCGAAGTTCGTGTACCTCACGTCGTCCATCACGATGCCGACCTTGAGTCCCGGCAGTTCACGCAGGAAATCGCGGCACACCTCACAAGCGCGGGAGGACGGGAAACCGATCTTTTCGAGATGGCCGTCCTCGGCCGGTCGTTTGCCGGTGAGCAGATCGAAGTCGGATCGCGCGGGGTCGAAGTCGATCAGCGCGCCGTTCAGGTAGATGACCGCGTCGGCCGGCAGCCTGTCGGCGAAGGCGAGTCCGGTGCTGACCGGACGTGCGGTGGCGATGACGAACTTGATGCCGCGTTCGTGCATACGCTCGATCGTCGCGACGGCCCGATCGGTGATGGAACGCTGTTCGAACGTCTGTCCGTCATGCAGCAGCGTACCATCGAGATCGGCGACGACCAGCCGGTATCCGGCTCGCGCGCCGCTCACAGCAGACCCTCGCAGTGCTCGCGGACGATGTCGGCAGAACGGTGCAGCTTGGCGAGTTCGTCGTCGGTCAGGTCGAGTTCGACGATCTCGTTCGCGCCGTTGGCGCGCAGTTCGGTGGGCACTCCGAGGAACACGTCATGCTCGCCGTATTCGCCGTCGAGCAGCGTGGAGACGGGCACGATGCGGCGCTCGTCCCACAGAATCGTCTGTACGATGCCGGCGACGGTGGAGGCGATGCCGTAGTTGGTGCCGCCCTTGGCCCTGACGATCTCGTCGCCGCGGCGACGCGTCTTCTCCTCGACCTCGGCGGTGGAGACGGACGAGAAACGACTCTGGTTGTCGGCGAGGAACCTCACGAACGGTTTGCCGCCAAGCGAGACGGTCGACCATGCGGCGAACTGCGAGTTGCCGTGCTCGCCCATGACGAAACCGCCCACGTTGCGCGGGTCGAGGCCGGTCTCCTCGCCGATGATGGTCTTGAGTCGAGAGGTGTCAAGCGCCGTGCCGGTACCAAGCACCTGCGTGCGCGGCAGGCCGGAACGTTTCCATGCGTACCAGGCCATCACGTCGACCGGATTGGACACCATGATGATCACGCCGTCGAAGCCGGATGCCATGACCCGGTCGATCACGTCGCCGACCAGTCCGACCGTGAAGCCGAGTTCGGCCATGCGGTTCGAGTTCGCCGGCGGCTTGCGTCCCACGGTGATGACGACGATGTCCGCGTCCTTACAGTCGGAGTAGTCGCCGACGCGCACCTTGACGTGACGGTCCTGGAATTCGCTGCCGTCGTCGAGGTCGCGGGCTTCCCCCAACGCCTTGTCGGCGAAATGGTCGATGAGGACGAGTTCGTTGCACAGGCCGTGCGTGACGATGCCGAACGCGGCGGTCGAGCCGACCTGACCGGTGCCGACGATGACGACGCGATTGCGGTTTGCGGTGACCATGAGTCGATCCTTTCCTTCATGAAAAATGAGCCATGATCGATCGGGATCATGGCTCATTGCGATGTCGTATAGGCTATCAGACGAGGTTGAACTTGGTCATCAGGCCGAGGGCGATAATGATCGCCACCCACAGCAGGGCGATGATGACGGTCCAACGGTTCAGGTTCTTCTCGGCCACGCCCGAAGAGCCCGCGTTCTGCGTCAGGCCGCCGCCGAACATGTCGGACAGGCCGCCGCCCTTGCCCTTGTGCATGAGGATGAGCAGGGTGAGCAGCAGGCTGAAGATGACGACGATGATCTGCAGCACAAGCTTGACGATGGCCCAAGCGGACATATGAGAACCTCCAGTTCTAAATCACACTGCCCTACACCATAGCGCAAGGGCTTGAACATTGCGTTCGCGGCGTTGGAATGCGGACGTCTCCGACCGTCACGTCAGCGGCCGTCCGCCACGGCAATGGTCAGCCGCGATATCCGAGCCAACTCGTCGGCGTCCAGTGCGGCCCCGCCGATGAGGAATCCGTCGACGTCCGGTTCGCGGATCAGTTCGGCCGCGTTCTTCGAGCTGACGGATCCGCCGTACAGGATGCGCACGCCGTCGGCGATATCCGCGCCGAACGTTGCCTTCAAATCGTCACGGATCGCCTTGGCCGCGTCCTGAGCGGTGCGGGGCGTGGCGACCATGCCCGTACCGATGGCCCACACCGGCTCGTAGGCGATGATGAGCTTGGCGGCCTGATCGCGCGACAGATCGCGGGTGACGTCGTGCACCTGGCCCACGGCGAAGTCGAGCTCGATGCCTTGACGCCTTTCCTCAAAACTTTCGCCGACGCACAGGATCGGACGCATGCCGGCCGCGAGCACGGCGCGCACTTGGTCGACGATGTTCGCGTCATCCTCGGGATGGTATTTGCGCCGTTCGGAATGACCGACGATCACGTAGGTGCAGCCAAGCGCGGCGAGCATGTCGGCGGACACGTCACCGGTGAACGAGCCCTGCGTGGTCACGGAGACGGACTGCGCACCATAGCGGATCTTGAGGTTGTCGGCTTCGACAAGCACCTGCACGCTGCGGATGGACGTGAACGACGGCATGAGCGCGACCTCGCAGCGCTTGTAGTCGAAGTGCGCGTCTCGTAGCAGCCAGACGAGCTTCTGCACGAAATACGTGGCCTCGAGATGGTCGAAGTTCATTTTCCAGTTGCCAGCCACCAGCGGGATGCGCTTGGACGCCATACGTATGTCTCCTAACGACTAAATAGGCTCCCCGTTGGCAAGGGGAGCCTATCGAACATGAGAAAAGGGAAAGCCTTACTCGAGCACCTTCAGGCCCGGCAGTTCCTTGCCCTCGAGGAACTCGAGGGAGGCGCCGCCACCGGTGGAGATGTGCGAGAAGCCGTCCTCCGGGAAGCCGAGGTTGCGCACCGCGGAGGCGGAGTCGCCGCCGCCGACGATGGTGAACGCGCCGGCCTTGGTCGCATCGACCAGTCCCTGCGCCACGGCACGGGTGCCGTCGGCGAAAGCCGCGATCTCGAACACGCCCATCGGGCCGTTCCACACGACGGTCTTGGAGTCCACGATCTTGTCGTGGAACAGCTTCTGGGACTCCGGGCCGATGTCGAGGCCCATCTTGTCGGCCGGGATGGCGTCAGCCGGAACGACCTCCGGAGCAACGTCGGCGTCGGACTTCGGGAAGCCCGGGTTCACGACGATGTCGGTCGGCAGCACGAGCTCGACGCCGTTCTTCTCGGCGGTCTCGATGTAGCCCTTGACCTTGTCGAGCTGGTCTTCCTCGAGCAGGGAGGTGCCGACCTCGTAGCCCTTGGCCTTGAGGAAGGTGAACACCATGCCGCCGCCGATGACGAGGCGGTTGGCCTTGTCGAGCAGGTTCTCGATCACGCCGAGCTTGTCGGAGACCTTGGAACCACCGAGCACGACGGTGAACGGGCGCTCCGGGTTCTCGGTGGCCTTGGACAGGGCCTTGACTTCCTTCTCGACCAGCAGGCCCGCGGCGGCCGGCAGGTCGGCGGCCACGTCGTAGTTGGAGCCCTGGGCGCGGTGCACGACACCGAAGCCGTCGGAGACGAAGGCCTCGCCGAGGGCGGCGATCTTCTTAGCGTAGGCGGCGCGCTCGGCCGGATCCTTGCTGGTCTCCTCCGGGTTGAAGCGCACGTTCTCGAGCAGCACCACGTCACCGTCGTTCATCGCGGCGACCTTGGCCTGCGCGTCCTCGCCATAGGTGTCCTTGGCCAGCGGCACGGTGATGCCGAGCAGCTCGCCGAGACGGGCGGCGACCGGAGCCAGGGACAGCTCGGGAACAACCTTGCCCTTCGGGCGGCCGAGATGGGCCATCAGGATGACCTTCGCGCCCTCTTCGCGCAGCGTCTTGATGGTCGGCAGGGCGGCCTTGATACGACCATCATCGGTGATCGTGGTGCCGTCCAGCGGGACATTGAAATCGGCGCGAACCAGAACGCGCTTGCCCTTGAGATCTCCAAGATCCTTGAGTGTCTTCATGAATATCCTTTCCTAACCGCGCGGTCCGAAGCATGCGCGACGGGTCGCGGGAAGAGTGGTGACGTGGATACGCCATTAGCGATGATACAAGGCCGAACGAACAAAAACACCGCCATTCGCAAGATGCGAGGCGGTGTTTTGCTTGACGGATCATTTCGCCGGCGGACGGATCAGAAGCTGACGCCCTTCGCCTTGGCGGTCTTGTCGGCCAGCTGCAGCAGACGACGGATACGTCCTGCGATCGCATCCTTGGTAATGGGCGGATCGGCCAGACGGCCAAGCTCCTCGAGGCTGGCGTCACCGTGGTCGAGGCGGAGCTGTCCCGCCGCCTTGAGGTTCTCGGGCACATCGTCGCCGAGGATCTCGAAGGCCTTGCGCACCTTCTCGCTCGCTTCGGCGGCGGCCTTGGCACTACGGCGCATGTTCGCGTCGTCGAAGTTCGCCAGACGGTTCGCCTTGCCGCGGGCCTCGCCGTCGGAACGCTTACCGGTCCATTCGCGGGCGGAACGGGGAGCGCCCATAAGGTTGAGCATGCGTTCGATCGCGTCGGGGTCCTTGAGTGTCACGCGTTCGGAGCTGCGCAGCTGGCGCGGCTTCGCGCTGATGCCGAGGCGCCGAGCCGCGCCGGCCAGTGCAAGGGCGGCCTCGTTGCACGGGCAGGTGATCTCGAGATAGCTGGCCTTGCCCGGATCGGACAGGCCGCCGTGCGCGAGGAACGCACCGCGCCATGCGGCCTTGACCTGCGCAATGTTGCCGTTGACGATCTCTGCCGGCAGGCCGCGCACCAGTTGCTTGCGCCGGTCGAGCAGACCGGTCTGCAGCGCGAGCGCCGCGCCGCCCCGGTCGACGTGGACGAGATAGCGCTGTACGGTGCCGCTGGGCGTCTGACGGGCCACCTGAGTGAGTACCGCCTCATGGCCATACAGGTCACGGATGTTGTCCTGAAGCCACTTGGCGGCTTCAAGGGAATCGAATTGAGCCTGCACGATGATCTGCCTCTGCACGAGCCTCAATCCGCCGCCGAAACGAATCATCGCGGTGACCTGCGCCTTGCGGGCCGCAGGCAGTTCGTTATCGATTGCGGCGAGTTCGCTTTTGACGTCATCCAGAAGAGCCAAGAGCCAACCTCCTACTTCCCGTTCTCTTCGCCGTTTCGGCCTGTTGCTTGGGCATCCACCCATCGTGCCATCGGCTTACTGTGATATCTGATCACTTGGACAACTCAAGCGCATTCAATCACACTTTGGGCTGTGATTTCTCGCCATGTGGTCATCAGTATTGAGACCGACGGATCACCGGTCGCCATGCCGACGTTGCAGCTCACGTGCCGAGACGCTGACGGTGAGACCATGCGCACGCAATCGCACGGCAAGCGCCTCGCTCATGGCGACGGAGCGATGCTGCCCACCAGTGCATCCGATGGCGATGGTCACGAAATGCTTGTCCTCCTGCGCATACCCCTTTAGCGCAACGAGGATGGCCTGTTCGTACGCGTCGAGGAACTCCCCCGCGCCCTCGCTGCCCAGCACATAGTCCGACACCGGCTTGTCCTGACCGGTGAGCTCCCTCAGGCTCGGCACCCAGAACGGGTTCGGCAGGAAGCGCACGTCGGCCACGAAGTCGGCATCCAAGGGAACGCCGTATTTGAACCCGAAGCTGAAGATATGCACCGCCACGGTCTTCGGGCCGGAGCCGAGCAGTGCCTCGTACAGCTTGGTCGACAGCTGGTGGATGCTCAACGCGGAGGTGTCGATGACGACATCAGCGCGTTCCTTGAGGTTCATGAGCAGCGCGCGCTCCTCTTTGATGCCGTCGATGAGACGGTTGCCGTGCTGCAGGGGATGCGGGCGGCGCACGGATTCGTAGCGTTTGATGAGCACGTCGTTGCTGGCATCGAGGAACAGGATGCGGGTCTTGACACCGAGATCGTCGAGATGGCTGAGCACGGCGGACAGGTCGTCGAAGTATTCGCGCGAGCGCACGTCGATGACGGCGGCGAGCTTGTGCACGCCGGTGCCGGATCGTCCGCCGCCCTGGGTCATCATATCGACCAACGGCACCAGCAGCTTCGGCGGGATATTGTCGACCACGTACCAGCCCATGTCCTCGACGCTGTCGGCGGCATGGGAACGCCCGGCGCCGGACATGCCGGTGATGAGCAGCACTTCGAAGCCGTCGGCGGGAGCGGGTTCGCTGCCGCCGGGCGTATTCGCGGTTGCGGAAACGGTTGTCCGCAATGCCGTTTCGGTCATCACAATGCCTCCTCAAGCGCCTCGCGCATGGGCTGTTCCAATACCGTCATCCAATCACGCCCGTCCAAGGCCGCTTCGCCTTGGGAACCGGTCATGAGCCGCACCTGTAGAATGGCTTGGTACAGCAGCATCTCCTCGCCGCCCATCGCCATCGCGCCACGCTCGCGCCACGCACGGATCAGCGCGCTGGGACGCGGATCGTACACCACGTCCAGCAGTATTCCCTTCGGACGGAACATATCGTCCGCTGCGATCTGTTGCGCGATCGCGTCGGCGGCATGTCCGGGAATCGTGCTGATGACGATGTCGGCGTCACGCAGGGTTTCGGCGATGTCGTCCAGCGTGGTCTCGCACAGGTCGATGGTGTCATCGCCGGCTATGATGCGGGTCAGATCGGGGTTCTTGCCGGGATTCCGGGCAGCCACGGTGATCGTGCCGCGGGAGGATGAAGAGGTTCCCGCGATCATGACCGCGGCGGCGCTCACCGCCGATGCCGCCGTGTTGCCGTTGCCGATGACGACCGCGTGGGCAAGATCACGTTCTTCCAGGGACGGGCCGGAATCGACGTCGCAGGCATGGCCGAAGGCATAGAGAATGCCCGGCACATCGGTGTTGTACAGCGAGATGGCCGGCCGGCCGCCGTTATTCTCAGCGTCCGCCCAGTTGAATACGGCCGTATTGGCAACGTTCAGCCGCTCGGCCCACGCATCCTTGGGAGTGCCATACGGCTGAATGGTTTTCTTGAGCGGCATGGTCAGGCTCAGGCCATGCCATGTCGGGTCGAGCCCGTTCAGGAAATCGCCAAGATCAGTCTCACCGACCTCGTGACGCCCATACTCCCAATCGTCAAGTCCCAGCGCATGATAGGCGGCGTTGTGCAACACCGGTGACAGCGAATGTGCGATGGGCTTGCCGAGCACGGCGCAATGGTTGACGGTCTGTGCCATATCCCCTCCTTCGTTCCGTTCCCATCCTAGCCCATGCGACGACGGACGGTCGAGGTGGTACTCATCTGTCCACTGTCGCCAATCCGCGATCAGGCGTTCGACGATTTCGACGATTGTTGCTGCGGCTGCGCGTGCAAGGCGCGGTATATGGTCTCAGCCTTGGCATGGCCGACGCCCTTGACCTGTTCGAGCTCCTCGACGCTGGCTTCGCGCATGGCGCGGACCGAACCGAAGTGGCCGAGTAGTCGTTTCTGGTAGGCTTCACCAATGCCAGGAATGTCGTCCAACGCGGAGCGCAGAGCGCCTTTGCGCCGGGTCTGTCGGTGATAGGTGATGGCGAACCGGTGGGATTCGTCGCGCACACGTTGCAGCAGGTACATGCCTTGGGACTGGCGCTTGAGGATGATCGGGTAATCGTCGTCCGGCACCCATACCTCTTCGAGCCGTTTGGCCAGTCCGCACAACGCCACGTCGTCCACACCACAGTCGGCGAGCGCCTTGGCCGCGGCCATGACCTGAGGCTGTCCGCCGTCGACGACGATGAGGTTCGGCTTATAGGCGAAGCGCCGCCGATCCGTGTTTTGCTGCACGACGCTCTGCCGCATGGCCGGTGAGATCGTCGAATCGTTGTTGCCGAATGCCGATTCGTCCATGCAGTTCTGTTCTCCGGCCACATCCGCAGCCTCGCGCTCTCGGCGTTCGTTGTCTATGCTTTCTCCGGAGTCGCCGGCGATGTTGCCGTGCTTAAACCGTCTGGTCAGCGTTTCGTACAGGGCGCTCAGATCGTCGGCCACGCCATTGCCGTCCTTGCCCCGAATGGCGAAGCGGCGGTATTCGGACTTCTTGGCGAGCGCGTCCTCGAACACCACCATCGAGGCGACTTGGAAAGCACCGCCGACGGTATTCGAGATGTCGTAGCATTCGATGCGCAACGGCGCCTGTGCAAGGCCCAGTGCCCTAGCTACGTCGTTCATGGCGTCGGAGCGTGCGCCCATGTCGCTGATGCGGCTCATCTTGCTGCGTTGCAGCGCCTGATTCGCATTGTCCGTCGCGCGTTCCATCAGTGTCTTCTTCTCGCCACGCTGCGCGGTGCGGATGGTCACGGCCGCACCGCGCAGCCCGGATAGCCACGATTCGAGTTCCTCGCGGCGAACGGGTTCGACTGGGACGATGACCTCCCGCGGGATCGGTGAGATCGGTGCGAGCAGGTCGGCCCGGCCTGTCTGCTCCTGACGTTCGTGCCGTTCTCGGGTCGCCTGGGCTCTGGACACCGCGTCAGTCGCGGTCATCGACTGGGTCGAGCCGATCGCCTCGCGCCTCTCTTCGACCTTGGTAGCGACGTCGCCGGCATCCCTGGGATCCTCGCCCGCATACACCTGTACGATGAGATCGGCGATCAGTTCCGCGTCACTGATGTCCTCAACACGTTCGACGCTCCAGTTGCGCTCCCCTCGTATCGATCCGTCGCGCACGTAAAATGCGTGCACCGACGCCTCGAGTTCATCGCAGGCCATGCCGAACACGTCGGCGTCCACGTCTTGGTCGAATACAACCGCGTTCTGCTGCATGACAGTGCCGAGCATCTGGATCTCGTCGCGCAGCCGTGCGGCCTTCTCGAACTCGAGTTCGGCGCTGGCTTCTTTCATGTCGCGCGTGAGCTGGGCGATGTACGATTTGCCGAGTCTGCCGGTCATCACGCCGACCAACTGCTCGCACATGCGGCGATGGTCTTTGGCGTCGATGCGGCGAACGCACGGCGCGGAGCATTTGCCGATCGAGGCGAGCAGACAGGGCCGTCCCGTCAGTTCGGCCTTGCGGAACACGCTGTCGGTGCAGGTGCGCACGGGAAATGTGCGTAGCAGCTTGTCCAGCGATTTGCGCAGCTCCCATACCTTCGCGTACGGTCCGAAATACCGGCTGTCACGTCGCTTGCGACTGCGCGTCACCCACACGCGCGGGTATGTCTCCCCCGCCGAGATAGCCAGATACGGGTAGGTCTTGTCGTCTCGAAACTGCACGTTGAACCGCGGGTCGAATTCCTTGATCCACGTGTATTCAAGCGTGAGCGCCTCAAGCTCGGTGCCGACGACCGTCCATTCGAGGCTTCGGGCGGTGAGCACCATCGTCTGCGTGCGCGGGTGCAACAGGTAGAGCGGCTGGAAATAGTTGGTCAGCCGGTTGCGCAGGTTTTTGGCTTTACCGACGTAGATCACGCGGCCCTCGCCGTCACGCCATTTGTAGACGCCGGGTTGTGCGGGGATATCGCCGGTTTTCGGGCGGAACAGGTCACGGGTGTCACCGAGCAGCGGCGCACCGTTCCTGTTCACGCCCTTGGACGTGTCGATCGAGGCCATGTCCTGCCGCTGCAGCGCATCCGCGGTTTTGCGCCATACGTCCGGCGCATGTCGTTCGATGTCGTTGGTCATGGCGGCTCACAGCATCGGCTTGAGGAACTTGCCGGTCCAAGAGTCCTCGCATTGGGCGACCTGCTCGGGCGTGCCCTGTGTGACGATCGTGCCGCCCCCGTCGCCGCCCTCGGGCCCAAGGTCGATGATCCAGTCGGCTGATTTAACCACGTCGAGGTTGTGCTCGATGACGATCACGGTATTGCCCTTGTCGACCAGCCCCTGCAGGACAAGCAGGAGCTTGCGCACATCCTCGAAATGCAGGCCGGTGGTCGGCTCGTCGAGGATATACACGGTTTTGCCGGTGGAACGCCGTTGCAGTTCGGTGGCGAGCTTGACGCGTTGCGATTCGCCGCCCGATAGGGTCGGGGCCGGCTGGCCGAGACGGATATAGCCGAGTCCGACTTCGACGAGCGTGTCAAGATAACGGGAGATCGACGGATACGCCTTGAAGAATTTCGCGGCCTCCTCGATGGGCATGTCGAGCACGTCGGAGACGGTCTTGCCATTGTACTTGACCTCCAACGTCTCGCGGTTGTACCGCTTGCCGTGGCACTCCTCGCATTCCACGTACACGTCGGGCAGGAAGTTCATCTCGATCTTGAGCGTGCCGTCACCATGGCACGCCTCGCACCGACCGCCCTTGACGTTGAACGAGAACCGGCCCGGCCCATAGCCGCGCACCTGCGCCTCGGGAGTCTTGGCGAACAGGGTGCGGATCTTGTCCCACACGCCCGTGTAGGTCGCCGGATTGGACCGCGGCGTGCGGCCGATCGGATTCTGGTCGACGTGGATGACCTTGTCGCACTGGTCGACGCCTTCGACGCGCGTGTGCTTGCCGGGCACGATGCGCGCGCCATTGAGCTTGTCGGCGAGGACGGGGTACAGGATCTGGTTGACCAGCGTCGATTTGCCGGAACCGGAGACGCCGGCGACCACGGTCATCACGCCGAGCGGGAAGTCGACGGTGAGGTTCTTGAGGTTGTTCTCCCGCGCCCCCACCACGCGCAGCTGTTTGGTCTTGCGGACCTTGCGGCGGTGGTCGGGCACGTCGATGCTGCGCCGTCCGGCGATGTAGTCGCCGGTGATCGACCGTGGCGCATCCACGAGCTTCGCGGCCGGGCCAGAGTAGACGACCTCGCCGCCGTGTTCGCCGGCGCCCGGCCCGATGTCGACCAGCCAGTCGGCCTTTTCGATGGTCTCCTGGTCATGTTCGACCACGATCAGCGTATTGCCGAGGTCACGCAGGTGATGCAGCGTCTCGATAAGTCGTTCGTTGTCGCGCTGGTGCAGACCGATGGACGGCTCGTCCAGCACGTACATGACGCCGACGAGACCGGAACCGATCTGCGTGGCGAGCCTGATGCGCTGCGCCTCGCCGCCGGACAGGGTCTTCGCGGCGCGCGAGAGCGTCAGGTAGTTCAGACCGACGTCGTTGAGGAAGCCGAGCCGTGCGCGGATCTCCTTGAGCACCTCGCCTGCGATCTGTGCCGCGGAGCCTGTCAGTTCCAGACCGTTCACCCAGGCGAGACTCGCTTCGGCGGACATGTCGCACACGTCGGCGATCGATTTGCCGTCGATGGTGACGGCCAGCACCTCGGGGCGTAGGCGCCGGCCCTTGCAGGTCTGGCATGGTACCTCGCGCATGTACGACTCGTAGTACTGCTTCATCTGGTCGGAGTCGGTCTCGTCATGCCGGCGCATGAGCGTGCGCACCACGCCCTCGAACCCGGTGGAGTACTCGCGCATGCGCCCCCAACGGTTGCGGTAGGAGACCTTCACCTTGAAGTTGCGGCCGTACATGATCGCATGGCGCACGTCCTCGGGCAGATCCTGCCACGGGGTGTCCAGGTCGAAGCCCATTTCCTCGCCGAGCCCTTCGAGCACGTGGCGATAGTACTCTCCCGTGCCCTTGGTTAGGCCCCACGGTTCGATCGCGCCCTCGTTGAGCGTCTTGCCCGGATCGGGGATGACGAGTTCCGGGTCGATCTCCAGCGAGTATCCGATGCCGGTGCAGTCGGGGCACGCACCGTACGGAGCGTTGAACGAAAACGTGCGCGGCTCGATCTCGTCCAGTTCGAGCTGGTGGCCGTTCGGGCACGCCCGGTGTTCGGAGAACGGCTGGCGTCGCGCCGGATCGTCGGCGTCGCGGTCCACGTAGTCGATGACGACGATGCCTTTGGCCAGCCGCAGTGCGGTCTCGATCGAATCGGTGAGACGCTGGCGGATGCCGTCCTTGACGATCAGACGGTCGACCACCACTTCGATCGTGTGCTTCTTCTGCTTGGCGAGCTTGATGTCGTCGCTCAGCTGCACCATCTCGCCGTCGACGAGCGCGCGGGCATAACCGTCGCCGCGCAGCAGTTCGAGCAGGTCCTCGAACTCGCCCTTGCGGCCGCGTACCACGGGGGCGAGGATCTGGAACCGGGTGCGTTCCGGGTTCTTCAGCAGCGCGTCGACCATTTGCTGCGGCGTCTGCGCGCTGACCGGCTCCCCGCACACCGGGCAGTGCGGCACGCCGGTGCGGGCGAACAGCAGTCGCAGGTAGTCGTAGATCTCGGTGATCGTGCCGACCGTCGACCTCGGGTTACGGTTCGTGGTCTTCTGGTCGATCGACACCGCCGGGCTGAGCCCCTCGATAAAATCGACGTCAGGCTTGTCCATCTGGCCCAGGAACTGGCGGGCGTACGCCGACAATGACTCGACGTAGCGGCGCTGGCCTTCGGCGAACAGCGTATCGAACGCGAGAGAGGACTTGCCCGAGCCGGACAGGCCCGTGAACACGACCATGCGGTTACGGGGAATCGACAGATCCACATTCTTGAGGTTGTGTTCTCGGGCACCCTGGATCGTGATCTTCAGATCATTGGGGATATGGGAGATGTCCGCCACCAACGACGTGTCGGTGCGGCGCATGGGGGCCTTCCTGATCTCCCTCGACAAGAACGAGTCGCTCGTCATCACACGTTCCACCAGCACCTCGCCGCTGCGTCCCGGCTTGGCGTTCTTCGAAGCCGTTCTGTTCGCCGTCATGCCCTTCGCCTTTCATCCATGCCCATGTCCTGCTCGAATACATGTCCACAATACCCGATCCCGGCATATATTTCGAACACTTGTTCGACGGCGTGTCTCGTGCCGCCGGCGTCCGCCGTCCTCATACGAAAAACGGTGTCCCGCCCCGTGGACCGGGACCGGGACACCGTTTTTCGCGTGCGGACGATGCGCTACTTGCGCTTCTTCTTTTCGCGAATGTTCACCGAGATCTGGATCGGGGAACCTTCGAAGCCGAATTCCTCGCGCAGCGAACGTTCGATGAACCGGCGGTAGCCGTGCTCAAGGAACCCTGTGGCGAAGATCACGAACCGCGGCGGACGAGTCGAAGCCTGCGTAGCGAACAGGATACGCGGCTGCTTGCCACCACGCAGCGGATGCGGGTGCGCGGCCTGGATCTGCCCAAGGAACGCATTGAGCTTGCCGGTGGGGATGCGCTTGTCCCATGATTCGAGCGCCTCGCGCATCGCACGGGCCAGACGGTTCGTATGCCAGCCGGTCTTGGCCGACAGGTTCACGCGCGAGGCCCACGTCACACGTTCGAATTCGGTCTTCCACAGGCGTTCCATGCGCTGGCGATCGAACTCGTCCATGAGATCCCACTTGTTGAACACGAGCACGATCGCACGGCCCGCATCCACGGCGGAGCTCATCACCTTGAGATCCTGATCGGAAATCGGCTGGGACGCGTCGAACAGCACCAGCGCGAGTTCGGACCGTTCGATCGCGGCCTGCGTACGCAGCGACGAGTAGTACTCCGCGCCGGACAGCTTGTGCAGGCGGCGCTTGATGCCGGCCGTGTCGATGAACAGCCAGTCCTCGCCGTCGACGCGCACGACCTCGTCGACCGGGTCTCGCGTGGTGCCGGCCAGATCATTGACGACCGCACGCTCCTCGTGCGCCAGCTGGTTGAGCAGCGAGGACTTGCCGACATTCGGACGTCCTACGAGCGCGACGCGGCGCAAGTGCGTCGGCGTGAGGAATCCAGAGGTCTTCTTGGCCTTTTCCAGTGAATCGAGTGCGGCGTCGAGCAGATCGCCCACTCCCCTGCCGTGCATGGCGGAGATCGCATACGGTTCGCCAAGGCCAAGCTTCCAGAATTCGGCGGCCATGTATTCGCTGGGCGCGTCGTCGATCTTGTTGACGGCGAGCGTGACCGGCTTGCCGGACGCGCGCAGCAGTTTGACGATGCGTTCGTCGGTGTCGGTCATGCCGACCTGTCCGTCCACGACGAACACGACCGCGTCGGACAGCTGCACGGCGACCTGTGCCTGTGAGGCGATCGCCGAGTCGATGCCTTCGACATCGGCTTCCCAGCCGCCGGTGTCGACGAGCTTGAAGTCGGTACCGGCCCATTCCGCGTCGTAGCTGACGCGGTCGCGGGTCACGCCTGGCGTGTCCTCGACGACGGCGGCGCGACGGCCGAGGATGCGGTTGACGAGCGTGGACTTGCCCACGTTCGGTCGTCCGATGACGGCCAGTACGCCGACCTGCTTGGGACCGGCCTCGCGCGTTGCCGCATCGGCGCCGATTCCGGCGACCAGCGCCTCGTCGGCCTCATCGAGGTCATAGCCTTCGAGGTTGGCGACGTACTGCTTGTATTCCTGCTCCTCGATGGCGGCGTCCACCAGTTCGATCAGCGCATCCAGCGTCTGTTCGAAGTCCATGTCGGAATTGTCGATCGTGGTCACGCCGTCCGCTGCGGTCAGGAAGCTCGTCACCTTGGAGTCGGCCTTGTCTCGCGCGGCCACGTCCTCGGCGCCGACGGCGACGCCGTCGCCGTCATGCGCCGCGGCAGCGACGGCCTGACCTGTACGACGCGCCTGGCGCACCTCTTCGCGGGCGGTGAGCAGTACGCGCACCTCCGCGTCGGGGGCCACGACGGTGGTGATGTCGCGGCCTTCCGCCACGATGCCGCGCCCCTCGGAGAACGAGTCGGCGGCCGCCTCGCGCGCGATCGTGGCGCGCTGGGCCGCGATGAGCACATGGCGCACCGGGATCACGTTCGACACTTTCGAGACATGCGAGGAGACCTCAGACGAGCGAATCGCCTCACTGATGTCCTCGCCGTCGCAATAGACCCGGGAATCATCCGGGTCGACGGTGATATCGAAATGGCCTTCGGTGAAGAACTCGCCGACGGTCTCGGTGATGAGCTGCTCGTCGACCGTCTCGGCGTCGAGGTCGACACCCTGCTTAAGGCACCACCATGCGCAGGCGCGGTACATCGCGCCCGTGTCGAGGTAGGCGAAACCGTAATACTTGGCCAGTGCCTTGGACGTGGAGGACTTACCCACGCCGGCGGGGCCGTCGATGGCTACGCGGATCACAGGCCCACCGCCTTCGACAGGGAGCGAACCTCGGTCTGCGACAGCACTCGGTAGGATCCGGGCTTGATCTCGCCGAGCTTGATCGGGCCGATCTGCGTGCGTACAAGCCGCTTGACCGGGAAGCCAATCGAGCCGAAGATGCGGCGCACGATGCGGTTCTTGCCCGAGTGCAGCACGACCTTAACGATCGTGGTGTCGCGATTCGAGTCGACGATCGCGCACTTGTCGAGTTTGATCCACCCGTCGTCAAGCTGCACGCCGGTGGTGACCAGACGACGGCAGACGGTGCCGCTGATCTTGCCTTCGATCGTGGCGATGTAAGTCTTCTCGACCTCGTACTTGGGGTGCATGACGTGCTGGCTGAGCTCGCCGTCGTTCGTCATGAGGATGAGGCCTTCCGAATCGTAGTCCAGACGGCCCATGTGGAAGATGCGGTCATACTTGTCGCCGACGATGTCACGCAGCGTGTAACGGCCTTTCGGATCCTCCATCGCGCTCAGGACGCGCTTGGGCTTGTTAAGAGCCAGCGTGACGTGGTTCGGGTTGATGCGCACGCGCGAACCGTCGACGCGCACCTGCTGGTGTTCGAGATCGACGCGGGTGCCAAGTTCGGTGACCAGTTCGCCATCGACTTCGACACGGCCGTCGGTGATCATCTCCTCGCATTTGCGGCGGGAACCGAATCCGGCCTGCGCGAGGATCTTCTGCAGACGGACGGCGTTGCGATCATCATGGATATGCGCCTTCTCGGCGCGGGAATATGCGTTTGGCATCGTTCTCCCAACGTGGCCTTGCGTACTTGCCGTACGCGAATGTGCGGTATAAGGCTGTCTGCCGACAATGGTCGGCGATGCAGCCGCGAATATTGTACGCTCACCCATGGTCCGTTCTCCGGTGCCTCTCGGGCGTGGGCTGGTACACTAGCAGTCGTCCGGCGGGGATCACCCGCGATACTGATATAAAGAGGACTGATATGACTGCTTTTGAGTCACCGAACATTCAACCCGTCGATGAGCCGCAGACCCGGCAGGCCACGTCCACGGCCGCGACGGCCGACGGCCATGCGCTTGCGGCCCGAGTGTTGGCCGAACTGGCCGGCAGCTTCCTGGTCTGCTTTGCCATCTATCTGATCTGCTCGTTCGGTACTTCCTTGTACAACGTGAACATGGCGTTCATCGCCGTGGGCATCGGCGTGACGTACGCGGTGGTGACCGCCATGATGTCCGGGATCTCCGGCGCCCAGTTCAATCCCGCGGTGACCATCGCCTCGATGTTGGAGTCCAAGACGCGCGTGCTCGACGGCGTGCTGTATATCGTCGCCCAGCTGGCTGGCGCGCTGGCGGCCGGCGCCGCGCTGCGTTTCCTGCTGCCGACTTCCGATCAGATCACGACGAAGGTGTGGCTGCTCCCCGCCGTCAACGGTTTCGAGAACGGTTCGGTGGCCTATCAGACCGTCAGCTCGGTCGGTGTCAGCTTCGGCATCGTGCTGGCGATCGTGGTCGAGGTGGTCGCCGGGCTGCTGATCGCGGGCACGGCGATGCGTTCGACCGATGACGAGGGACGCCCGTCGTCCGACTATGCGCTGGCGATGGGCGCCGCATATGGCATCGGCGCCGCGATCACGTATCCGGTGACCGGCGCCGCACTGAATCCTGCGCGGGCCACGGGCATCGCCGTGTTCGCCCAGGGTCAGGGCCTTAATGCCGAGCCTCTGGGTCAGTTGTGGGTGTTCTGGGTGTGCCCGATCCTTGCTGCTGCTGTCGTGGCGCTGATCTCGATCGCTTCCCAGGTCATGAGCGAGTCCGCCCGTCGCAAGGCCCGCGCGGCGCAGGCCGCACAGTCCGTCGACGATGCACAGGATGCGGACGGATTCGTCTCCGACGACGACTCAGCGCATCAGGGGCAGGCTGAAGTAGGTGACCAGCAGCCCGATTCCCAGGGCGATGCCGATGAAGGAGTCGAACGCCACTGAACGTACCTTCCAGGGACTGCGTTCTCGCAGTATGAGACGCAACGTTCCGGTGACGATGCCCGCAGCCGCGATGATCACGACTGCGGGCATCGTGTATCCGAGCACGGCGACGAGCACGGCGACGGCCACCGTCGCGGCAACGAGCCATTCGAACCATGGCTTGCCCTCATGGGCTTCGGAAACAAACGGATGATCGTGCATGACATGCCTTTTCTGTTCGGATAGACCGGCGGATAGTGAATGGGCTTCCCCTTGCATACAGGGGAAGCCCATTCACTATTCCGCTATCAGTGGAAGAAGTGACGCGTACCGGTCAGGTACATGGTCACGCCGGCCTTTTTGGCGGCCTCGATGACTTCCTCGTCGCGGATGGATCCACCAGGCTGGACGATGGCCTTCACACCGGCGTTGATGAGGATCTCGGCACCGTCGGCGAACGGGAAGAACGCGTCGGATGCAGCCACGGAACCAGTGGCGCGATCGGCGCCGCCGGCCAGCGTGTTCGCGCGTTCAACGGCCAGATGGCAGGAGTCAACACGGTTGACCTGTCCCATGCCGATGCCCACGGTCGCCTCGTCGTGTGCCAGCAGGATCGCGTTCGACTTGACGCAGCGGATGGCGCGCCATGCGAACAGGAGGTCGTTGAGCGTGGCGGCGTCGGCGGGCTCGCCGGCGACAAGCTTCCACGCGTTCGGATCGTCGCCGGTCGCGTCGATCAGATCGGTGTCCTGCACCAGCAGACCGCCATCGATCTGACGGAACTGCGTGTGGCTCTTCGGCGGCTCGGCCACCTTGAGGATGCGCAGGTTCTTCTTCTTGGTCTGCAGCAGTTCGAGGGCCTCCGGCTCGTAGGCCGGGGCGACGATGACCTCGGTGAAGATCGGGCGCACGCTTTCCGCCATCTCGAGGGTGACGGTGCTGTTGCAGGCGATCACGCCGCCGTAGGCGCTCATCGGGTCGCACGCATGGGCCTTCTTGTGGGCTTCCGCGGCGGTTTCGCCGATGGCCAGACCGCACGGGTTGTTGTGCTTGACGACAGCGACGGCGATGCGCGGGGCGAAGTCCCACACGGCGCGCCATGCGGCGTCGGCGTCCACGTAGTTGTTGTAGCTCATCGGCTTGCCGCCGAGCTGTTCGGCGTGCGCGAAGCCGTCGCGGTGCAGCGGGTCGATGTACAGGGCGGCCTGCTGGTGCGGATTCTCGCCGTAACGCAGCACGTGCGCGCGATCCCACGTGCGAGTGAACGCGGCCGGGAACTTCGTGTCGTTGACGACATTGCCGTTCTCGTCGGTGTCGGGGGTCTCCACGCTGTCCGGCTTCGGCCAGTGCTTGGCGGTCCATTCGTTGATCGTCGCATCGTATGCGGCGGTGTGGGCGAATGCCTTGGCGGCCAGCCAGCGACGCTCCGCGAGGTCAAAGCCGCGACCGTCCGCAACGCGCTCGGCGACCAGCTTGTAATCGGCCGGATCGGTGACGATCGCGACGGTCGCACTGTTCTTCGCGGCGCCGCGCACCATGGACGGGCCACCGATGTCGATCTTTTCAATCGTCGCGGCCTCGTCCGCTCCGGAGCGCACGGTGTCGGCGAACGGATACAGGTTGACGACCACAAGATCGAACGGCTTGATTCCGAGCTGTTCGAGCTGGGCGACGTGGTCGGGGTTGGTCATGTCGGCGAGGATGCCGGCATGGATGTGCGGGTCGAGGGTCTTGACGCGGCCGTCAAGGCTTTCGGGGAAACCGGTGACCTGCGACACCTCGGTCACGTCCACGCCGAGTTCGGCGAGCCTCTTTGCGGTCGAACCGGTGGAGACCACTTCGACTCCGGCCTTGATGAACGCATCGGCGAGCACCTCGATGCCTTCCTTGTGGAAAACGGACACCAGGGCACGGCGTATCGGTCGGTTCGTGTTTGTCATCCCTATATTCCTCCTTAATGGTTGCTTCTTCATGGTACCGCCTTGCCGGACAGTCTCCCGCCCGCGTGCCCGGATGAGACGTCGGCTCAGTTGGATGTTTGCGGGGACTGGGAACCATCGGCGTCGCGTCCGGCAGCCGCACGCGATCGTATGCTGCGTGCGGCCCAGCGCATTCCGAATACGGATGTCACGCCGATGAGTGTCACCAGCCAAGCGGCCAGCAGTCCCAAGGCGGTGGGTCTGGCGACGGCCTGGGTCGAGCGAACCACGTCGACGCCAAGGCTCGCCAGTCGTTCGTTGCCGAGTCCGCCGTTGGATATGACGAAGATCAGCGAATAGCCGACCGAAATCAGCGCACCGGCGATGCAGAAGGCACCGACCGGATAAGCGAAGTCCATGATGGCGCGGCGGATGCCATCCGGCTCATCCATGTCGACGAACCGTACCCCGAACCCGCGTTTCGACCACATAGCGAACAGACCTGCGGCGAATCCGCATGCCAACGGGATGGAGACCAGAACGAATCTGAGATTCGCGGCGGCAACCGGTTCGGGCAGCACACCGAACACCGGGATGGGCGGCAGCGAGGTGGATTGTCCGACCCACAGGGAGAACGATCCAATATCCCCGATGGAAAACCCGGCGCCGAAGACCCACGACACGGCCCATATGCACAGATTCGGCAGCCATGCAAGGCACGCGATCGTAGTCAGGATTCGCGAGCCGGTTCCCATGCCCAGCAACTCGTACAGCCGTACCACGGCGGCATGGTTGCGTGCCGACCATAACGCCACCGCCGTTACGCCGACGACCAGATACAGCAGCACAAGCACGAGGCCGATGGACAGTCCCATGGTGATGGCCTGCCTCAGCCGAGGGGCGACGACGGCACGCATGCGCTCGATGATGGACGCGGTGAGCGACGCGACCGGCACCGCGGCGCACAGATAGCCGATGGTGAAAATCACCGCTCCTTTGACGAGGATCAGCCACAGCGCATCGTCGAGCACTGCGTCGGTGCCACGACTGAACAACGCATCGAACGTCATCCAGGAGACCAGTCCGGTGACATATCCCGGCACACTGCAGGTCAGACGTTGCGCGAACGCACGGACCAAGGCGATCAGCAGCAAGGTGAGCAGCAGCGGAACCAGTGTAAGGTTCACCGGGGCGATGACGAATCCGACCCCTTGGCTGAGCAGCACCACGGCGGCGCTCAGCGACAGGGCGTAGGCGGAGAGATTGTCTCCGCCTTCCTCCATCGAGATCACCAGTAGCATCAATGCCGTGAAGCAACCGATCGCTATCGCGAACACGGCCATGGACGCCGCGGCGACAGCGATGCCCCTGAGCAGCGGCTTGATCCGGGAGATCATGAAATCGAACGCTCGGCCAGCACCTGGCGCATGATGTCCGCGGCTTGACCGGGCGTGCGGCCTACACGAATGCCGACAGATTCGAGGGCTTCCTTCTTGTCCTGGGCCGTGCCCTTGCCACCGGAGACGATGGCGCCGGCATGGCCCATCTGCTTGCCTTCGGGCGCAGTGAAGCCCGCGATATAGGCCACGACAGGCTTGGTCATGTGTTCGCTGGCCCAGCGTGCGGCATCCTGTTCGGCGGTGCCGCCGATCTCGCCGATCATCATCACGGCCTTGGTGTTGTCATCCGCCTCAAACGCTTCGAGCGCCTCCTGGAGCGTGGTTCCGACGATCGGGTCGCCACCTGCGCCCAGGCACGCGGTGAAGCCGATATCGCTCAGCTCGCCCATCAGCTGATAGGTGAGCGTTCCCGACTTGGACACCAGTCCGAGCGGACCGCGCCCGACGATGCCGTCCGGGATGATGCCGAGGTTCACGCCATGCGTCTGCGGCGTCGACGGCAATGTCATCAGGCCCGGGCAGTTCGGACCAACGATGCGCACTCCCCTGCGCAGGGCGAGTTCGACGAAGTATGCACTGTCGGCGACCGGGATGCCCTCGGTGATGACGACGATAAGCTCGATACCCGCCTCGACGGCTTCCACGACCGCACCCTTGGCAAATTTCGGCGGGACGAACACGACGCTGGCCTTGGCACCGGTGCGTTCGCGCGCCTCGGCGCAAGTGGCGAATACGGGGACATGCGCGTCGGTGCCGTCGACGTTGGCACCCGGGAAATCAATCACGGTGCCGGCCTTGCGCGGATTGGTACCTCCGACGATGTTGGTGCCGGCCTTGAGCATGCGGGCAGTATGGGTCATGCCCTGATGACCGGTCATGCCCTGGACGATGACCGGCGCGCCGTCTTCGATGAACAGTGCCATCAGTGGTTCTCCTTTGCGTCAGCGGCAAGGCGGGCGGCCTGCTGCGCGGCTTCTTCCATGGTCTTGGCGACGTGCAGGTTCGGATTCTCCGCCTGTGCGAGGATGCTCAGGCCCTCAGCCGCGGCATTGCCGTCGAAGCGCACGACGATCGGCTTGGCGGCATTGAGCTTATCAAGAGCCTCGAGGATGCCCTTGGCAACCTGCTCGCAGGAGGTGATGCCACCGTACACGTTCACGAAAACGGATTCGACCTGCGGATCGGACAGCACGATCTCGAGGCTGTCCGACATGACCTCGGCCGACGCGCCGCCGCCGATGTCGAGGAAGTTGGCGGGCTTGACGCCGGTGCCCTGTTCCTCGCCCGCCCCGGAAACGGCGTCGAGCGAGCTCATGACCAGCCCGGCGCCGTTGCCGATCACACCGACCTCGCCGTGCAGATGCACGTAGTGCAGACCATGTTCGGCCGCACGGGTCTCATAGGGGTCGGCCTCGATGCTGTCCTCGAACCGTTGCCACCCGTCATGACGGAACGCGGCGTTGCCGTCGAGCGAGATCTTCGCGTCAAGGGCACACAGGGACTTGGACGATTCGTCATCCGGATCGCCGATCTTGGCGAGCGGGTTGATCTCGACGAGCGTGGCGTCATTGTCCTTGAAGCATCTCCACATCTTGAGCAGGATATCGGCCGCCTGATTGACGTCGGCATGATAGAAACCGATACTGTTGGCCATTTCGACCGCGGCGTCGTGGTCGAAATCGTCAAGGGCATTGATGTGCAGACGCTTGACCGACTCCGGGTGTTCCTTGGCGATTTCCTCGACCTCGGTGCCACCGTTGGCGGTCGCCAGCACGTCGTAGTCACGCGAGGAACGGTCGACGGAGATGGAGACGTAGTATTCGTGCAGGATGTTCTTCGCCTCGGCGACGAGCACGCCGTTGACCTTATGCCCGTGAATCGTCATCGGCAGGATACTCTCCGCCAACAGAATGGCCTCGTCCCGGTTGTGCGCAAGTTTGACGCCACCCGCCTGTCCTCGATGGCCGATCTTAACCTGCGCCTTGATGACGCAAGGGTATCCGAGTTCGTCCGCAGCTTGGGCCACTTCGTGGGAGTTCTGGGCGTAAATCGCCTTCGGCTCCGGGATGGACTGCTCCGCGAGCAGTTCCCTGGCCTGATATTCGTAAAGATCCATGAATGTTCCTGACTATGACCTTATACCGGTATGGGACCGCATCGCTGACGTGATCCCGTTGGCGTTGGTACGAATGATAGACAACGAGGCGGTGAATGTGAAACCGCGTCTCAGGTCTCAGGCCGGCATGGTCACCAGCACGCTGCTGGGAACATCGCCGAGCTTGTCCAATCCGTCCAGACCGTCGAGCTTCATGACGAAGCTGAATCCGGCGACTTCTCCGCCCGCCTGACGGATCAGATCGGCAGCCGCCTTGGCCGTGCCTCCGGTCGCGATGAGATCGTCAACAACCAGTACACGGGTGCCAGGGTGCACCAGTTCCGTTTCGATTTCGACCGCTGCGGTGCCGTATTCGAGATCGTACGATTCGCTGATCGTTTCGGGAGGCAACTTGCCTGCCTTGCGAATGGCCAGGAATCCTTTGCCGAGATGTGCGGCCAATGCCGGACCGAACAGGAAGCCTCGCGCCTCCAGACCGGCGATGATGTCAAAGGAATCCACCGGCACGGGCAACGAGCGCTCCAAACCTTCGAGCATCAGTTTCAGCGCCTTGGCATCGGCAAGAACGGGCATGAAATCACGGAAGATGATGCCGTCTTTCGGGAACCCCGGGATGGAACGGATATGGGACACCACATATCGGGCGTTGTCTTCGCCGATGGCTGCCAGTTGGGCGATGGAGATATCGGATTGCGCCATGATCTGCACCTTTCCTGCTGAGAACGTAATCTGGTCTGGTATAAGAAAATGCCGATGGTCATCGGCATTTTCCTTGCTTACTTGGCCGACGTTTCCTTGTCGTCGGACACAACGGATTCGGCGGTCTGCGATTCGTCGACGGACTGCTCCACGGGAACCTGAGCTTCGTCGGACTGATCGGCGTCGTCGTTCTGCGGCAACGGATTGCCGTTCTCGTCGACCTCGTCGTCGCTCACGTACGCAGGACGAACATATTCACGGCTGATGGCATTGAATCCGAACCGTAGCTTCGATCCTTCGGAGTCGATGACGATCTCCTCATACTGGGTGTCGACCGAAACGACCTTGCCGATCACGCCTCCGATGGTGATGACTTCGGTGCCCGGCTGCAGGCTGGCACGGAAATCCTGCTTCTCCTGCTGCTGTTTCTTGGCTTTTTTGGACTGCCACCACATGAAGGCGATCATGAAGACAAGGAAGACGATCATCATGAGATTCATGGAATCTGCGGGCAAGGCGATACTCCTAACGGGTTGATGGCTGGCATTACGTTCGCGTATATGGCGTTGCCATATATAACGCCCAAAGTCGAAAGTCTAGAATAGCTTGCTGACATCATCCTTGGGCACCAATCCGAGATGGCTCCACGCTTTTTCGGTGGCTACGCGCCCCTTGGGTGTACGGATCAGGAACCCCTCACGGACCAGATACGGCTCGCAGACGGTTTCCACGGTCTCCGATTCCTCGCCCACCATCGCGGACAGGGTGTTCAGACCGACCGGTCCGCCGTTGAACTGCCGAACCACGGCGTTGAGCACCGCGATGTCGAGACGGTCTAGCCCTTCGGCATCGATCTGGTACAGTTCCAGCGCCTTCTTGACGTCATCAGGCCTGACCACATCCAGATCATGGACGATGGCCCAATCTCGGACACGACGCAACAGACGGTTCGCGATACGCGGCGTTCCCCGGGAACGGACTGCCATTTCATGGGCGGATTGATCTTCGAGCCTGACGCCAAGCACGTTCGACGAACGTTCGATGAGCTTTTCCAGCTCCTCATGGGGGTAGAAGTCCAGATGCGCGGTGAATCCGAATCGCGCGCGCAACGGCGACGGCAGCATGCCTTCGCGCGTAGTCGCGCCGATCACGGTAAATCGTGGCAGTGTTAAGGGGATGGATGTGGCGCCTGGTCCTTTGCCGACCATCACGTCGACTCGGAAGTCCTCCATCGCGATATACAGCAGCTCCTCAGCGGCCCGCGGCAACCGATGGATCTCGTCGATGAACAGTACCTCCCCCGAGTCCAATGAACTCAGGATCGACGCGAGGTCGCCGGCATGCTGGATGGCCGGCCCGGAGGTGACGCGGATCGGTACGCCGAGCTCGTTGGCCACGATCATCGCCAACGTGGTTTTGCCGAGTCCCGGAGGACCGGCCAACAGGATATGGTCGGGCGGCACGTCGCGTTTGCGGGCGGCGTCGAGAAACAGTTGAAGCTGCGCCTTGAGCAGCGGCTGGCCGATGAATCCCTCAAGGGCGTGGGGTCGCAGTTCCTCGTCGCTGACCGGTTCGTTGCCGATCGGCGCGGCCGACACCATGCGCAACGATTCCTCGTTCGCGCCGGTATTGGTCTGAGCATCGTATTCCATGGCTGCAATCACCGTCCTCTGTCAAGGGTTGCCAGGGCGAGCTTGAGCACGCGCGGTACATCGGCACTACTGATTGGAGTCGCGATGTCATTGTCCCGACATGCCACTTCAACGGCGTTCTGAGCATCCTGCTGCCTCCAACCGAGAGACATCAGTCCTTCTACGACCTGTACGAGGTTGTGATCCTCCGGCCGTTGCCGCGAGGCCAAGTTCGTTCCGGCCTCTATCGCATCAAGATCAATGGAACCCTTCAACTCGAGGATGATCTTCTGCGCACCCTTTTTGCCGAGTCCCGGAGCCTTCGCCAATGCCGCCGCATCGCCGTCCGCCACGGCCTGCGCGAGACGGTCCACCGGCAACGTGGACAGTAGCGACAATGCCACCTTCGGGCCGATGCCACTGACCTTCTGCAGCTGCAGGAACATCCGTTTGGCCGATGGCGTAGCGAATCCAAACAACGTGATCGCGTCCTGTGATACGTTCATCGACGTGTACACGCGCACGTCTTTGCCGATGTGCAGCGCCGACAGATCAGCGGATGGCATACGGGTTTCATAGCCGACTCCCCCGACCTCGATCAATGCGTAGTCCACGCCGACCTCGATCACGCGTCCGTTGAGCATTCCTATCATGGCAAACCTCTCAGCGCTTTCCTATAGTCGAACATCTGTTCTATGACTGTATGTGATGTGCTCGACCGCCCGACACGTCTCGAGACGAATACGTCTTCGGATACGTGCAATAGCCGGCGACACGCCGCGCCAAATGACGGCGGCGCGATTACATACCGCGATCGGCACCGCGCCGCCGCTTGGAACGCTGCGCTGCCAGCGCCCACTGACGCTGCGCGGCAGTGAGATGCTGCTCGCGCTCCCCTCCCTGCAACGCCCCGGCCGGGCGCAGGGCATGGCAAATCGCAATGGCCAGCGCATCGGCGGCGTCGGCAGGGGTCGGAGGTTCGTTCAGTCCGAGAATACGGGCGACCATGCGTTCCATCTGCGGTTTTTCGGCCTTGCCGTTGCCTGTGATCGCGAGTTTCGATTCGGTCGGCGTGTGCAGTGCGACCGGAATGCCGCGCTGGGCCGCGGCAAGCATGGCCATGCCGGCCGCCTGGGCGGTACCAAGCACGGTGTTGCGGTTCTCCTGGGCGAACACTCGTTCGATGGACACCGTATCGGGAGCGAATCGCTCGATCTTGTCGACCAGTCCGTTGTAGATGGCCAACAGGCGCAGATCCTGCGACGTGTCGGGGGACGAACGTACGACATCGACGTGAATAAACGAAAGCCGGCGGTGTGCGCCGGCTTCGATCACGCCGACCCCGCAGCGAGTGAGCCCGGGGTCAACGCCAAGAATGATCACCGAGGATTACTCCTCGTCGAGCTGGGCCATGACCTCGTCGGAGGCGGTCCAGTTGGAATAGATGTTCTGCACATCGTCCAGGTCATCGAGATTGTCGATGAGCTTGGAGACCTTGCGGGCATCCTCGAGGCCCAGTTCGACCTCGTTCTTCGGGCGCATCACCATATCGGCGGAATCGTAGTCGAAACCGGCGTCCTGCAGGCTCTTGCGCACGGTGTGCAGATCGGAGGGATCAGTGATCACGGTGAACACGTCGCCGTCATCGATCACGTCCTCGGCACCCGCGTCGCCGGCCTTCTCAAACAGGTCGTCGAAATCCACACCCTCGGACGGCACTTCGATCTGGCCCTTGCGCTCGAAGTTGAAGGACACAGAGCCGGAGGTGGCCAGCGAGCCGTTGCCCTTGGTCAGGGTGGAACGCACTTCGGCGGCTGCACGGTTGCGGTTGTCAGTCAGGCACTCGATGATGAGGCCGACGCCGGCGGGAGCGTAGCCCTCGTAGACGATGTCCTCGTAGTTGGCGCCACCGGCTTCCTCACCGGAACCGCGCTTGACGGCGCGCTTGATGTTGTCGGCCGGCATCGAGGCCTTCTTGGCCTTGTAGATGGCATCGTACAGGGACGGGTTGCCGTCCGGGTCGCCACCGCCCATGCGAGCCGCGATTTCGATGTTCTTGATGAGCTTGGCGAACAGCTTGCCGCGCTTGGCGTCGATGGCGGCCTTCTTGTGCTTGGTGGTCGCCCACTTGGAATGACCTGACATAATGCTCCTAGCAGATCTACGGATAAAACTGGCAAACGGAATAAGTTTAGAGCGCTTTGCAGACAACTGCCAGCGGCATCATCGCAAAGCACCGGACATGGGTGTCCCGTGGGACGAACACATGCACGCCCCACGGAACACCCATGCAATGGCCGAGAATCAGTCCTCGGCCGGAGCCGCCACGGCGGCCTTGAAGTCGTCCACGGAGTTGACCTGGACGCGCTTCTTGATCACATCGAGGATCTGCTCGCGGGCCTGATCGACCGGCACGCCGTTGAGCTGGCTGCCATCGCGGAAGCGGAAGCTGACCGCGTTGTTCTTCGCGTCCTCTTCGCCGACGATGAGAATGAACGGCGTCTTGGACTTGGACGCGTTGCGGATCTTCTTGCCGAAGCGGTCGTCGGAGTAGTCGATCTCGCAGCGGACCATCTCATCCTCGAGGGACTTGACGAAGCCGGCGAGGTGCGGCGCGAACTCGTCGGCGACCGGGATGCCAAGTACCTGCACCGGGGCGAGCCACACCGGGAACGCGCCCGCGTAGTGCTCGAGCAGCACGGCGAAGAAGCGCTCGATGGAACCGAACAGCGCGCGGTGGATCATGACCGGGCGCTGGTGCGTACCATCGGCCGCGATGTACTCGAGCTGGAAGCGCTCGGGCAGGTTGAAGTCGAGCTGGATGGTCGACACCTGCCAGGTGCGGCCGATCGCGTCGCGGGCCTGCACGGAGATCTTCGGGCCGTAGAATGCGGCGCCGCCCGGATCGGCCACGAGGTTCAGACCGGAGTCCTTGGCGACCTCGGCGAGCGTGTTGGTCGCCTCCTCCCAGATCTCGTCGGAACCGACGTACTTGTGCTCGTCCTTAGTGGACAGTTCGAGGTAGAAGTCGTCCAGACCGAAGTCGCGCAGCACCTTGAGCACGAAGGTGAGCAGGTTGGTCAGTTCGCCCTTCATCTGCTCGCGCGTGCAGTAGATGTGGGAGTCGTCCTGGGTCAAGCCGCGCACGCGGGTCAGGCCGTGGACTTCGCCGGACTTCTCGTAGCGGTACACGGTGCCGAACTCGAACAGGCGCAGCGGCAGCTCCTTGTAGGAGCGCTGGCGGGACTTGAAGATGAGGTTGTGCATCGGGCAGTTCATCGGCTTCAGGTAGTAGTCGAAGCCCTGCTTGGTGATGTTGCCGTCGGCGTCGCGCTCCTCGTCCAGGCGCATGGCCGGGTACATGGAGTCCTTGTACCAGTGCAGGTGGCCGGAGGTCTCGTACAGGCCGCCCTTGGTGATGTGCGGGGTCTGCACGAAGCTGTAGTGGTACTTGCGGTGCATTTCGCGGGAGTAATCCTCCATCGCGTTGATGACCGCGGCACCCTTCGGATGGAACACCGCCAGGCCAGGTCCGATCTCTTCCGGGAAGGAGAACAGGTCCATTTCGGCGCCGAGCTTGCGGTGGTCGCGCTTGGCGGCCTCCTCGAGGCGGGTCTGGTAGGCCTTGAGATCTTCCTTGGTGGCCCATGCGGTGCCGTAGATACGCTGCATGGTCGGGTTCTTCTCGTTGCCGCGCCAGTAAGCGGCGGCGGAACGCTCGATCTTGAACGCCTTGATGAAGTGCGTGTTCGGCAAGTGCGGTCCGCGGCACAGGTCCTTCCACACAACGTTGCCGTCACGGTCGACGTTGTCGTAGAAGCTGAGCTCCTTGCCGGAGATCTCGGTGGCGGTGGACGGATCGAGATGCGCTTCCTTGTCTTCGATCAGCTCGATCTTGAACGGCTGGTCGGCTTCCTCCTTGAGCGCCTCCTCCTCGGTGACGACGCGGCGGCGGAAGGACTGGGCGGACTTGATGATCCGCTGCATGTGCTTCTCGATATTCTTGAGGTCGTCCGGCGTAAACGGCTGGTCGACCTGGAAATCGTAGTAGAAGCCGTCCTTGATGATCGGGCCGACGCCAAGCTTGGCGTTCGGGAACAGTTCCTGCACAGCCTGTGCCATGACGTGGGTGGCGGAGTGACGCATGATGCCGAGACCGTCCTCGCTGTCGAGCGCGACGGATTCGACCGTGTCGCCGTCGGAAAGCGGCGTGTACAGGTCACGCAGCTCGCCGTTGAGACGCACGGCGATGATGTTCTTGTCGTCCGCGAACAGTTCGGTGCCGGTGGTGGTAGCTTCCACCTCCTTCGCTTCGCCGTTGACTGTGATGGAGATGGAGCTTTGCGCCATGATGTGTCCTTTGCTATCGGGGCCCGCGTTACCAATGGGCAGGCCTGGACTGGTAATCAACATGGGACACGATAGGATTGAGTGCAGACATTGCTGTGAACGCTCCCAGGCGTGACGGGCCGACGATTGCGAGCATGCCGTTGCCGAAATGAAAAAGACTCCCGAAGGAGCCTCTGACCGGAGCGGACAACGGGACTCGAACCCGCGGTCTCAACCTTGGCAAGGTTGCGCTTTACCAACTAAGCTATGTCCGCAAAGGATTCCGCCGTGAGAAGCGGATTCCAGTGGAGCTAAGGGGATTCGAACCCCTGACCCTCTCCATGCCATGGAGATGCGCTACCAGCTGCGCCATAGCCCCGAAAACGCGTTACCGCGCTCGTGGGTGATGTAGGAATCGAACCTACGACCCCTTCCGTGTGAAGGAAGTGCGCTAGCCGCTGCGCCAATCACCCATATTCGATTATGAAGGTCGAATCATCGCCGACGTTCGTGGGCGATACAAGATTCGAACTTGTGACCCCTTCCGTGTCAGGGAAGTGCGCTACCTCTGCGCCAACCGCCCGGGCCTGCAATACAACCGACCGAATACATTCGGCCGACTGAGAGGTGGGTACGAGAGTCGAACTCGTCTATACGGCTTTGCAGGCCGCTGCCTAACCGCTTGGCTAACCCACCGCAAAGGTCGTCAACTCATCGGACCTTAGAGCGGACAACGGGACTCGGACCCGCGGTCTCAACCTTGGCAAGGTTGCGCTTTACCAACTAAGCTATGTCCGCGATACTTGGCAACTCATCGTTGCCTGAGCACGAGTGACTACTATACCGACATCATCCCGGTCTGCCAAATCCGGCGTGTCGCAGCAGTGAGGACAGTTCCCGCAACAGCTGCCGGTACGCCGCTGGCATAAGGGTTCGCACCGCTTTTCCGCTGCGGTTACATTAGAAGCCATGAAGAGACAAGCAGCGGAAACGGGTTCCGTGATGATCGCCGCGTTCGAGGGATGGAACGATGCCTGCCAGGCAGCCTCCGATGCGGTTCGCCATCTGGTGAAGCGCTACGACGGAGAGGAGATCCGCCACATCCGCTGCGACGGCTATTACGACTATCAGTCGACCCGCCCGATCGTGTGTCATGCGACCGGACGCAAACGCATTATCTGGCCGCAGACCACGTTCTACGACATCCGCATCTCCCCCGCATTCCAGCTATACGCGATGCTGGCCCCCGAACCGAACTACCGCTGGCAGGAGCACTGCCGGCAGACGCTGCGAATCGCCGACGAACTGGACGTGACCCGAATCATCACGCTGGGGTCGATGTTCGCGGACTGCCCGCACACGAGAACCTTGCCGGTCGACATCGAGTACGGATCCGATTGCACGGAGTGCGATCCCGACCAACGTTACAGCGGCCCGGTCGGCATCCCCACTATTCTCGACGACGCCGCATCCCAAGACGGTTTCGATACGACATCGATGTGGGTGTCCATTCCGCAGTATCTGAACAGTGATGGATGCGCCCAGGCCACGATGCAGCTGCTGCACGAGCTGTCCGGACTGCTCGGCGAATCGATCGATCTCGCCGATCTTCCCGGCAAGGCACAGGACTGGAAGGCCCGGGCCGAGGCCGTGGTGCGTCGCAACGACGCGCTGTCCGACTACGTGCGTCGGCTCGAACACGACTACGACAGCAACGAAAAAGCCCGCCAGGAGACAACTCTTGACGGGCCCGTATGCGAGCAGTTGATCCGGGAGGCGGAGAACTTCCTCAGGGATCTGTGATTCCCTTCACGCGGCTCATGCCGCCGCGGAAATCGCCTCCAGCGGCACCAGCGCGCCGGTCAGCAGCAGGATCGCGACGACGACAGCGAGGATGATGCGGTAGATAGCAAACGCCTTGTACGAGAAGGTCGACACGAACTTCAGGAAGCCGATGATCACGATGTAGCCGACGAAGAAGCTGATGATCGTCGCGACGATCGTCGGGCCCCAACCCGGGAACATGGCGTCGGTCTTATAGTCCTTAACGGCCTTGACGGCTTCCAGCAGGCCGGAGCCGACCACGGCCGGGATGGCCATGAGGAAGCTCAGTCGCACCGCGGCCTCACGGGTGTAGCCGAGCGCACGGCCCACGGTGATGGTGCCGCCGGAACGGGACACGCCAGGGATGAGGGCCATCGACTGACCGAGACCGAACAGGAATGCGTCGCGGTTGGTCATGTCGTCCATCGTCTTGATCTGGCGGGCCCTGGCGTCAACGACCCACAACAGCACACCGAAGACAAACAGCACGGTCACGGTGATCCACAGGTTGCGCAGCGTCGTCTCGATGACGTTCTGCAACGTGAAGCCGAGGATCACGATCGGGATGGAGCCGACGATGACGTTCCAGCCGAGCGTGGCCCACTTGTCGCCGCGGCCCATGCGCGACTTCCAGTCCTTGCCGTTCTTGCCGAACAGGCATGCGAACCAGTGCGATAGGATGTTGATGATGTCGCGACGGAAGTACAGGATGACCGCCAGTTCGGTGCCGATCTGGATGATGGCGGTGAACGCGGCGCCCGGATCTGCTCCCAGCATCAGATCGCCGATGATGCGGATGTGCGCGCTCGACGAGACCGGAAGGTACTCGGTCAGCGCCTGCACCAATCCCAGGATGATTGCCTGAAAGAAATTCATGATCCCTCTTAGTTCATGTCTTTGGTTTCATTTGCCTCGCTCTAGGTTACTCACAGCCCCCTAAGAATGCGCCAAGACCGGTATTGTCTCGCCAAATGCCCACAATCAGGGGTGAATTGCAAGGCCGATGGGAGGATGCAATGGGCAAGTATCGCAAGTCGCGCATGTGGGCGCCGGACGGGTTCTTCGAATGCGAGGGGCGCGGGCTGCAATGGCTCGCCGAGGCGCACGCCGCGGGAGGCCCCCGTGTGGTGGACGTGTACGACTGGGGCAAGGATTATCTCGACATCGAACGGGTGAACGCCTGCTCCCCCACCGCGAAGGCCGCCTATGATTTCGGCGCGGCGCTGGCCCGCATGCATGATTTCGGCGCCGACCATTTCGGTTCGGCACCATCCGGGTACGATGGCACCTGTTATTTCGGTCCGCTGCAGGATCCAGTGCCGATGGCGACCGGCTCTTGGGATGATCCGGCGACCTACTACGCTGAGGGACGGCTGCTGCCGATGGTCGAGTTGGGCATCGCCCGCGGCGAGCTGACGAAGGCCGATCTTGACCTGACACAGCGTGTGATCGACGCGCTGCCCGATCTGTTGGGACGGGCGGCGGCGGACAAGCCGGCGCGCGTGCATGGCGATCTGTGGAGCGGTAACGTGATGTGGGCTGCGGATTCCGGTTCGTGCGAGGCCGTGCTGATCGATCCAGCGGCCCACGGCGGACATCGCGAGGAGGATCTGGCGATGCTGCACCTGTTCGGCATGAGCTACCTGAGCGAGATTATGGACGGCTACCAGTCGGTGCATCCGCTCAAGGCCGGCTGGCAGGAGCGCACGACGCTGTGGCAGCTGTATCCGATCGCCGGCCACTGCGTGTTCTTCGGCGGCGGCTACGTCAGCGAATACCGTTCGATGTGCCGCTCGCTGCTGTAGAAAACCGGAGAACCAACGACCGCACTTAGCGGGTTGCGCCTGTTCCCGAACAGCAGGCACGGCGCGACCCGCTACACCGAAGATACGAAACGGCCGCTTCGCCTTGCGCAAAAAACAAGTCGAAGCGGCCGTTTGCCGATTCCCGCTCAGCTCAGCGCATCCTTCAATTTGCTGAAGAAACCCTTGCGAGCGCCGGCGGTCGCCGGCTTGGAGCTTTGCGCGACGTGTGAGGCGTCGCCGTCGTGCAGGTCGGCGAACTCCTCGATCAGTTTGCGTTCGCGCTCGTTCAGCTTGGTGGGCACGCGCACCGCGATATGTGCGATAAGATCGCCGCGCTCCCCCTGCTGGCGCATACGCGCAACGCCTAGTCCCTTGAGTGTGACCGTATCCTCCTGTTGGCATCCTTCGGGCACGCTGATGGTTTTCGGGCCGTCGAACGTCTCGATCTCGAGATCATGGCCCAGAATTGCCCAGCTCATCGGTACCTGGATCCAGCAGTGCAGGTCGTCGCCTTCGCGTGTGAACTGCTTGTCGGCGCGAATGCGTACGTCGATGTACAGGTCTCCGGCAACGCCGCCGCCTTCGCCCACTTCGCCCTGGCTGGCGAGACGCAGACGCGCATTGTCGCTGATGCCGGCGGGAATCGTCACGCCGACGTCTCGCGTGGTGCGCACGCGGCCGTGTCCAAGGCACGACGGGCACGGGTTCTCGATGATCGTGCCGTGTCCCTCGCACCGTTCGCACGGCGACGAGGTCATCATCTGGCCGAGCATCGTGCGCACGACCTTCTGTACGGAGCCCTGGCCGTGGCATTGCGGGCAGGTGACTGGCTGGGAGCCGTTCTGGGCACCGGAGCCGCCGCACTGCTGGCACAGTCCGAACGTGTTGATCTTCACATGCGCGACGCCGCCGAACACGGCGGTCTTGAGGTCGATGGTGGTGGAGGCCAGCGCGTCGCGACCGGGCTGAGTGCGCGGGGTCGGACCCTGCCCGCCGCCGAACGCGCCGCCGAAGAACTGCCCGAAGATGTCGCCGACGTCGCCCATGCCGGAGAAGCCCCCCGGGAATCCGCCGGGGCCTGCACCGGAGGTCGGATCGTTCGGGTCGACGCCGGAGTCGTACATGCGACGCTTGTCCGGGTCGCTCAGCACCTCGTAGGCGCTGTTGACCTCCTTGAACTTGTCCTCGAATTCGGGACCGGCGATGTCGGGATGATATTTGCGGCTCATCTTGCGATAGGCCTTCTTGATCTCGTCCTCGCTGGCCGTGCGCTCGATGCCGAGCACCTCGTAGTAGTCTGCCAATGTCCGTCCTTTTATCGGTGTTTGTCGCGAGTTATTGTGCCATAAGGCTGGGTCAGGACGATTCCCGGCCGCCGCTTGCGAGCGAAACGGTCAGATAGCGCGCCACCGTGCGTACCGCGGCGATGGTGGCGGCATAGTCCATATGCGTGGGTCCGATGGATCCCACGAACGCGATGGGCTCGTCCGTGCCGGTTTGTCCGGGTTCCTCCTCGTTGTTTCCGTCACCGTCGCGTTCCTTTTGCCGGCCCTTCGCGTCGTCTGGGACGGGAGCGTCATCCATGATCCGGCCGGCTCGGGGCTGGGACTTGTCGGATGCGTCCGAGGAACGTCCGTACCCGCTGGTCACCACCGAGACGTGCATCAGCCCGGGCGTATGGGTTTCGGAGCCGATGGCGACGCCGACACCGGTCTTGGTGGATTCCTCGCTGAGCGTGCTCATCAGTCGCATGAGCACCACCTGTTCCTCGAGAGCGTCGAACAGCGGCGCCAGATCCGCCGTCGCCGCCTGGTTCGCCAGATGAGAGGTTCCGGCCATGTACAGTTCGTTCGCCCGTTCGTCGTCCGCCATGCCTTCGAAGGCGCATGCAAGCGATTCCGATAGCATCGCGGTGTCGTGCGATGCGCCGGCCGAGACCAAGGCCCTTACGCGTTCCGCGGCTTTGGCGAACGACATCGCGGCACACTGCCTGTTGACCGCCTCGCAAAACCCCGACAGCTCATCGGGCTGCGGCATCCGCCGGACCGGCAGCGTATGCTGGGCGACACGCCCGGTATCGGTGATGACGACCGCAAGCAGCACGTTGAGCGAGACCGGCACGATCTCGACGTGTCGCAATGTGGCCTTGGACAAGGATGGGGACGCCACGACGGCCACCTGACCGGTGATCTGCGACAGCAGACGTGCGGCCCGCTGCAGCGTGTCCTGTAGATTGACCGATCCGGACAGGAACGTGGCGATGCCGTTACGCTGCGCCTTGGACAGCGGCATGACCGTGGCCAGCCGATCCACAAAGTACCGGTACCCCTTTTCTGTGGGAATGCGTCCGGCCGACGTATGAGGCTGGATGAGGTATCCCTCGTCCTCCAGCGCGGCCATATCATTGCGGATCGTGGCCGAACTGACTCCCAGATCATGCGTCTTCGTCAGGGACGACGATCCGATGGGCTCCTGGGAGCGGATGTAGTCCTCCACGACGGCGCGCAGCACCAGCATGCGACGCGACTGCGTCATACGCGCCTCCTTATATATATGCGGCATATGGATGCCGCCTGCTATATGACTCTGTGCATATTGTATTAGCACTCCGGCACGCCGAGTGCTAACGCGTTCGTTCTCAGAGTATTCGTCCGGACGACCGGTGCGATCCGACACATTTGCGGTCAATGTTGACCGCCAATTGTTCATGAAATGTACTTTCCCGTTCATTGTGAACGCTAACAGCACACAATGTCACAAAAACACGCCAAAATCGCACCGCTAAGTCTGTTCACGCGGTTACTATGTAAGAGCAATGTGAGGGTATGCATGACCCGGCATAAGCCGGGCGCGTGGTGCCCGAAGTATTGGAAGGAAAATTACAGACATGACCGAATTCAAGGAAACCGAACTGGACGAGCGCGCCATCAAGATGGCCAAGGTCCTTTCGGCTGATGCGGTCGAGAAGGCGGGAAGCGGCCACCCCGGTTCCCCCGTCTCGCTGGCGCCGATCGCCTACACTCTCTACCAGCACTTCATCAAGCATGATCCGAACGACCCCAAGTGGGAAGGCCGCGATCGCTTCATCCTTTCCGGTGGCCACGCCTCCCTCACCCAGTACGTCCAGCTGTACTTCTCCGGCTACGGCCTGACCCTGGACGACCTCAAGCACTTCCGCGGCGGCGCGGACACCCACACCCCGGGCCACCCGGAGTACGGCCTGACCCCGGGCATCGAAATGACCACCGGCCCGCTGGGCCAGGGCTTCGCCTCGGCCATCGGCTTCGCTTATGGCGAGCGTTTCCAGCGCGGCCTGCTCGATCCGCAGACCCCGAAAGAAGACTCCCCGTTCTACCACAAGATCTGGGTCATCTGCGGTGAAGGCGACATCGAAGAGGGCATCTCCGGCGAGGCCGCTTCCCTGGCCGCCAACCAGAAGCTCGGCAACATCACCGTGATCTTCGACGCCAACCGCATCCAGATCGAAGGCGACACCAACCTGGTGCTGGCCGAGGACGTGCTCAAGCGCTTCCAGGCCTACGGCTGGTACACCGACGAATTCAGCTTCATCCAGCCCGACGGCTCCTACAAGGAGGACGTCGAGGGTCTGGCCGACGTGATCGCCAAGGCCCAGGCTGCCGCCCCGGACCAGCCGAAGCTCATCAAGGTCGACACCCTCATCGCGTGGCCGACCCCGGGCAAGACCAACGATCCGTCCTCCCACGGCTCCAAGCTGGGCGCCGAGGCCGTCGCCGGACTCAAGAAGGTTCTCGGCTACGACCCGGAGCAGTCCTTCCAGATCGACGAGGAAGCCCTCGCCCACGCCCGTAAGGTCGCCGACCGCGGCCTCGAGGCCCACAAGGCCTGGGACGAGAAGTTCGAGGCTTGGCGCAAGGCCAACCCGGACAAGGCCGCCCTGTACGACCGCCTGAAGGAAGGTAAGCTGCCGGAAGGCTTCGACAAGGCCCTCGATGATCTCGAGGCCACCTTCGAGGTCGGCAAGGGCGTTGCCACCCGTGGCGCCTCCGGCTCCGTCCTCAACGCCATCGCGGCCGTCATGCCGGAACTGTGGGGCGGCTCTGCCGACCTCGGCGGCTCCAACAAGACCGACCTCAAGGGTGCCGCCACCTTCGCCCCGGCGGAGTGCGCCACCAAGCAGTGGCCGGTGTGCAACGAGTTCGGCCGTCAGCTGCACTTCGGCGTGCGTGAGTTCACCATGGGCTGCATCACCAACGGCATCCTGCTGGGCTCCTACACCCGTCCGTTCGGCGGCACCTTCTTCATGTTCTCCGACTACGAGCGCTCCGCCGTCCGTCTGGCCGCCCTCATGGAAATCCCGAACCTGTACATCTGGTCCCACGACTCCGTCGCCGTCGGCGAGGATGGCCCGACCCACCAGCCGATCGAGCACCTGGCCTCCTTCCGTGCGATCCCGCAGCTCGAGGTCGTCCGCCCGGCCGACGCCTTCGAGACCGCCGAGGCCTACCGCTACTTCTTCGAGAAGAAGAACACGCTGCCGACCGCGATGATCCTGACCCGTCAGGGCGTCCCGACCCTCGCCGAAACCGCCGCCAAGGCCAAGGACGGCGTCAAGAAGGGCGCTTACGTGCTCGTCGACACCGAGGGCACCCCGGACGTCATCATCATGGCTTCCGGTTCCGAGGTCCAGTGGGCCGTGGCCGCCGCCAAGACCCTGGCCGGCAAGGGCGTCAAGGCCCGCGTGGTCTCCTTCCCGTCCATGGAGTGGTTCGAGGAGCAGGATGCCGAGTACAAGGAGGCCGTGCTTCCGGCTTCCGTCAAGGCTCGTGTCTCTGTCGAGGCCGGTGTGGCCATGCCGTGGTACAAGTACCTCGGCACCTACGGCAAGCCGGTTTCCATCGAGCAGTTCGGCCTGCAGGGCAGTGGCTCGCAGAACATGATCGATCTCGGCATCACCGCCGAGCATGTGGTCGAGGCCGCCGAGGCGTCCATCGCCGAGGCCAACGCCTGATTTCTTTGGGCAACGGGAGGGGCTGCCCGGCAGCCTCTCCCCCGATAAGGATTTGATCCAATAAGGTATCAAGGAGAAAAACAATATGACTGAAGCAACTCAGCGTACGTCCGACAACGGCGTGTCCATCTGGCTGGACGATCTGTCCCGCTCCCGCATCGAGTCCGGCTCCCTGCAGGATCTCATCGCCAACAAGAACGTCGTCGGTGTGACCACCAACCCGTCCATCTTCCAGAAGGCCCTGAGCCAGGTCGGCCCGTACGACGCTCAGCTCAAGGAACTCGGCAAGGTCGACGTCGAGACCGCCGTGCGCGAGCTGACCACCACCGACGTGCGCAACGCCACCGACATCTTCCGCGAGATCGCCGAGAAGACCGACTTCGTTGACGGCCGCGTCTCCATCGAGGTGGATCCGCGCCTCGCCCACGAGACCGAGGCCACCGAGAAGCAGGCCGTCGAGCTCTGGGAGAAGGTCAACCGTCCGAACGCGATGATCAAGATCCCGGCGACCCTCGAGGGTCTGCCGGCCATCACCGCCACCCTGGCCAAGGGCATCTCCGTGAACGTCACCCTGATCTTCTCGCTCGAGCGCTACGAGCAGGTCATCGACGCCTACATCGAGGGCATCGCCCAGGCTGCCGCCAACGGCCACGATCTCAAGCACATCGGCTCCGTCGCCTCCTTCTTCGTCTCCCGCGTGGACACCGCGGTCGACAAGCTGCTGGAAGCCAACGGCTCCGACGAGGCCAAGGCCCTTGAGGGCAAGGCCGCCGTGGCCAACGCTCGCCTGGCCTACGAGCTGTTCGAGAAGAAGTTCGCCGAGGATCCGCGCTGGGCCGAGCTGGCCGCCAAGGGCGCCAAGGTTCAGCGCCCGCTGTGGGCCTCCACCGGCACCAAGAACCCGGCCTACTCCGACTGCAAGTACGTCGATGAGCTCGTCGCGAAGCACATCGTCAACACCATGCCGGAGAAGACCCTGAACGCTCTGGCCGACCACGGCAACGGCGCCCCGTCCATCGAGGGCACCTACGAGGAGTCCCACGCCATCATCAACAAGCTGGCTGAGCTGGGCATCAACCTCAAGGACGTCACCGACAAGCTGGAGGCCGACGGTGTCGCCGCCTTCATCAAGTCCTGGGATTCCGTCCTCGCCGACGTGCAGTCCGGCATCGACCGTGTCAACGGCTGATTGCTTCGGCATTCATCGCTGACTAGTCAGGGATAGCAAGACTCCCGATCTGCGTTGTCTCGCGGATCGGGAGTCTTTTTTTCGTTGTACCTGGAAAACGTCAGACCAGCCTCCGATATCGTTCTTCCCGCATGTCCGGTAAGGTGGAGACCCGTCACTGTCCGGCCACGCATCCGATGCGTCTGGCCCCGGGGTTGGAAGGAGACAGCCATGCAACTGACCGCACGCCAACGACTGATGATGACCTTCACCTTCTTCTCGATGTTCTTCGGGGCAGGCAACCTGATCTTTCCGCCGTTCGTCGGTGCGCAGGCCGGCGCCGCGACGGTCCCCGCAGCGATCGGCTTCATCGTTTCGGCGGTCGGTCTTCCGGTGCTCGGCGTGCTGGCCGTGACCTTCGCCGGCGGATTCGACGCGCTGGCAGGTCGCGTCTCCCCCAGATGCTCGCTGTTCCTTGGCTTGGCAATCATCCTGACGATCGGCCCGTGCTTCGCCATCCCGCGCACCGCCACCACCTCGTTCGAAATGATGGTGACACCGTTTCTGGCACAGGACACCAGCCGCGGCACCGTCCAACTCGCGTATTCCCTGGTCTTCTTCGCTCTGGCGTTCGTGTTCGCGCAGCATCCCGACAAGTTATCCAAGGTGCTCGGACGGTTCATGGGTCCCCTGCTGTTGTTCCTGATCACCGTATTGTTCATCGCCTGTCTCGTCCGCGGTACCGGCACACCGTCCGCACCGTCCGGCGACTATGCCACGAACCAGATGGCACGAGGCTTCCTCGATGGCTACCAGACGATGGATCTGCTCGCCGCGCTGTATTTCGGCATCGTGATCTCGGTGAACATCCGGACGCAGGGCATCGCCAACGAGACGCAAGTGCGGCGCGAGACCGCCATCGCGGGACTTGGCACCGGCGCGCTGCTCGTCGTGATCTACGGTGCGCTGAGCTATGTCGGCGTGGTGTCCGGCACTCTCGCCGCTATTGACCCGGTCTCCGACACGGGCGCGACCGTGCTCACCAATCTCACCTCGTCGATGTTCGGTACGGCAGGCGCGGTGTTCCTGGGCGCGGTGTTCGTCGTGGCCTGCCTGAATGTCTGCACCGGGCTGATCTGCACCTGTGCGACGTACTTCCATGAACGATTCCGCTCTGTCGCGGGGCGACCGGTCAGCTACCGCGCGTGGCAAGTGCTGTTCACCGTGTTCAGCCTCGTCGTGTCGAACGCGGGGCTGAGCGCTATCATCAAGGTTTCGGTGCCGGTGCTGGCCGCACTGTATCCGATCGCGATCGTGTTGGTACTGCTCGCGTTCATCCCTCGTACACTGGCCTGCCGATTCCCTCTCGTATACGGATGGGTCGTGATGCTGGTCGCCATCACGTCGTTCGCCACCTGTGTCGACAGCCTCGTCGCCGTATTCGGCGGATCGCTGCCATGGCTGGACGCAACGCTAGGGATGCTGCCGTTGCAACACTATCAGCTCGGCTGGCTGGCTCCGGCCGCGATCGGCGTGCTCACGGGCATCGTCGATTCGTCCGTCCGGTGTCATCGGACCATCGGGTGATCTGCGGCGAATCCGATCGGATCGCGATTCGCGCCGCATGCCCATGCCGCGTTCGGCATAACCGCGCGAACGCGGGTAAAGTAGAGCTGTCATCATATCGAACGCCGTACAAGGGGGTTTGCATCATGGCCGCGATCGCGACTGGTCACAATGACGAGAACAGGCTGCATCTGTTGCGCCACGCCGTATACCGTGCCGCCAGCGTACGCGCGATGGAACGTCCGCTTCTGGACAACGGCGTGCCGCTGATGCGCATGGCGGCAACCGCACTCGCCCATGTCACCGCGAATCTGCTGGACGACGAGGGCGTGGCGTTGGAGGATGCGCGCGTCACGTTGCTGGCCGGTGCCGGCGACAATGGCGGAGACGGTCTGTATGCGGCGGCCGCACTGGCCGAGAATGGCGCGTCCGTGACCGCCGTGGCGGTCGGCCGGACGGTACATGACGATGCGTTCGCCGCGTTTGTACGTTCCGGCGGCAAGGTGCTGATTCTTGATCCTTCCTCCGAAATTCCCGGATGCTCTGCCGGGTTCAGTGCCGGCGAGGCCGGCGAGCGCCTGCGTGCCGCCGTCGAGTTGGCACAGCATTCCCACGTGATCATCGACGCGATGACCGGCATCGGGCTGACCGGCGTATTGCACGGCATCGCTGGCACGATGGCTGCATCCCTTGGTGTGGATGGCACGGTGCCGGATCGCACCGCGTTGCCGGACGGGGATACTGCCGGAGAGTTTCCCCTGGTCGTGGCGGTGGATACGCCTTCCGGCGTGGGCGTGGACGACGGTTCGATCACCGGACCGTATATTCCGGCCGATGTGACGGTGACGTTCGGCGCTTTGAAGCCTTGTGCGATGTTGCCGCCTGCCTCGTACGCGTGCGGCAAGGTGACGTTGGTGGACTTCGGGTTTGATCTGGATGGTCATGAGCCGCTCGCCGAGGCGGTGTCGGGAGACAATGCCAGTGAGGTCATTCGTCTGCCTCGTCTGGCCGATACCAAATATTCGCGCGGCGTGACGGGGCTGATCACCGGTTCGGTGCGATATCCTGGCGCGGCCGTGCTGTCGAGCCGTGCGGCGGCGGCCACGAACGTCGGCATGATCCGGTACATGGGGCCGGAGCGTACTCGTTCGATGGTGTTGTCCGCGGTACCCGAAGCCGTGATCGGCAAGGGGCGCGTCCAGTCGTGGGTCGTGGGTTCCGGTGTGCCGGATGGCGTGACGGACGAGGACGATGCCGACGTGCAGCGTCAGACGATTGCGAAGCTGTTGTCGCATTATGCAGTGGATGCGCATGCCGAAGATCCGGATCTCGCCTTTGAGATGCCTCCGATCGTCGTGGATGCAGGCGCGCTGGATCTGTTGCCGGACGAGGTGCCGCCGCAGGTTGTGATCACACCGCACGCCGGTGAATTGGCGGCGCTGCTCACGGAGCGCGGGGAGGATGTGGATGCGCATGACGTGCAGCTGGAGCCGTTGCGTTGGGCCGTGCGTGCGCATGAGCTGACCGGGGCAACCGTGTTGCTCAAGGGCGCGGTGAGTATTGTGGTCGGCGATGAGGAGTCTCATGCGCAGGATACGCCGGTACAGCCTCTGGAAGGTCAGGATGCGGCACGGATGAAGACCGCCGGCTCCTTGGACGGTGACGAGGCGAACGATATCGATTTCGAGGATTCCCGAGCCGACGGGGAGACGCGGCCCGTGACACGCATACTGGTGGCCGGTCGTGCGCCGGCATGGCTTGGCACCGCCGGGGCGGGTGACGTGCTGGCCGGCATGACTGGCGCGCTGCTCGCACAGCAGGATGAGGACGCATCGATCGTGGAGACCGTGGCCGATGCCGCGTATCTGCATGGTTATGCGGCATCGGTCGCGTCGCAATCCGATCAGCGTGGATTCAATCCTCCGACGGTCTACGGGTCATCCGATCGGCGTCCGGTCGGCTCGCTCGGTCACCCGATTGTCGCATCAGACGTGGTCTTGGCCATTCCGGATGCGTTCCGTCAGCTGTTGTCATAGTATTCGCGAAATCACGTGACGGCACATCGCCGGTCATCGTCGGACAGCATAGTCATTCAGGCGTAGTCATAAGGAGCTTTTATGCCTCAGTCCCCCATCACCGATGTTATCTTCGATTTCTGCGGCGTGCTGCTCGATTGGCAGACGAGGGCATGCCTCGAAGGACATTTCCCTGATGAAATCGTCGGTGCGATCTGCGCAGACGATGATCCCCATGGGTTCTTCCGTTACGAGGATCGGATGGATGCCGGCGAGGATTTCGCCAGTATCTATCCGGATGTCGTGCAAGAACAGGGCCAGGACATCGCGCAGATCTTCAAGTATTACATCGACCATTACGACGATGCACTGCCACGTACACTGCCCGGGATGGTCGAACTGCTGGAGGATCTCAAGCGCCACGGCTATGGTGTGTGGGGCCTGACGAACTGGTCGCATGAAACGTTCCATCTCGCGTTCGAGAAGTTCCCGCGTCTGGCCGAGCTACTGGACGATACGGTCGTTTCCGGCGTGGAGAAGATGCACAAGCCGAACGCTGACATCTATGAATTGGCGTTGCAACGCTTCGGTCTGAACGCCGGGCAGTGTGTCTTCTTCGACGACACCGCAAAGAACGTGACCGGTGCGAACGAGGTCGGTATCCACGGCATCTTGTTCGAGAACGCCCTCGGGGCACGAGAATCCCTCGCTTCCCTCGGCGTGCGGCTGTAACGACGTTCGTCCGCGATCCATCGTCCTGCAACGGATCGCGGACGAACGGTTCATGGCAAGTCGAAAATCGAGCAACGATGCGCGGAACCACCGATACCGTCTCTTTCATACTGGTTCCGCGCATACTTCATACGTAAAGCCCAAAATATCCGGCATATGCGCGGTATCTTCCGCTCACTGCGGAACGGAAGATACAATGTCCTCTCGTGACAAAACACGAGACAAGCGGGCAGATGGCCACGGCAACAAGGCGACGCGACGCCGACAACGACCTCGGTACGAAACCGATCGGACGGCTGGCGGTGTCGCTGGCAATTCCGGCGGTGGTGGCGCAGGCGTGCAACGCGCTGTACACGATCGTTGATCGTCTGTTCCTCGCGCATATTCCCGGCGTGGGCGATCTTGCAATGACCGGCGTGGGCGTATGTTTCCCGATCACGCTCGCTGTGTCCGCATTCGCGATGCTCATCGGCATGGGAGGTGGTCCGCTCTCCTCGATCGCACTGGGACGTGGCGACCGCGACAAGGCGGATCGCTATCTTGGCACGTCGGTGGCGGCCATTATCACGATCGCCATCGTACTTTCAGTATTGCTTCAACTCTTCAAAACGCCCATCCTTGTCTTGTTCGGAGCGAGCGACGCGACGCTGCCGTACGCCTCCGGTTTTCTTTCCATCTATCTGACGGGCACGTTGTTCGTACAGTTGTCGCTGGGACTCAACACGTTCATCACCGCGCAGGGGCGTGCGCTGGTGGCGATGGCATCGGTGATCATCGGGGCGTTGAGCTCGCTGGCTCTCGATCCCCTGTTCATCTTCGTGTTCGGCCTGGGCGTGCGTGGGGCCGCACTGGCCAATGTCATCGCACAGGGCCTGTCCGCCGCATGGGTGATTCGCTTCCTCGCCTCGCCGGACAGCATGATACGGCTGCGGACGAGCAACATTCGGCTGACGCGACTGCTTGGTCCGATACTGTTTCTCGGCGTCTCCCCGTTCATCATGCAGATCACCGAATCCGTGATCCAGGTGGTGTTCAACTCATCGCTGCAACGTTACGGCGGAGACGTCTATGTGGGCTCGATGACCATCATGACGAGCCTCATGCAGCTGATCTTCGTGTTCTCGCAAGGTATCTCGCAAGGTGTGCAGCCGATCATCGGTTACAACTACGGCGCAGGGCTATACGGGCGCGTACGGCGCGCGTATTCCGGAACGATGGTCGTGCAGGTGGCGATCAACTGCACGATGACGACGCTGCTTGCCCTCTTTCCCGGCTCAGTGGCCTCGCTGTTCACCACGGACGGGGCGATTATCGGCGTGGTCTCACGGACGTTACCGTATTTCGTATGTGGTATGGGCGTGTTCGGGATTCAGAACGTGGTCCAGTGCGCGTTCGTGGGCATGGGGCAGGCGAAACCGTCGTTGTTCCTAGCGGTTTTCCGTAAGTTGATACTGCTGGTACCGTTGGCGTTGGCACTGCCCCGGCTTGGATTCGGAACGACCGGCGTGTTCATCGCCGAACCGATTTCCGACATCACCTCGGCAATTGTGGCAGGATTGCTGTTTGCATGGCATGCGGAGCGTCTGTTGCCGAAAACGGCAATGGAGAGGAAGTGACATCGCACTCGTTTGCATCCGCCGCGCGACGGTCGCAATGATGTCCTTCCTCGCCAGTCATTAATCGTCCCATTCAGGACGACTTCCCTCTTCGCTCCGGCCCTGCAATTTCGGACGGCCTACGGCCGACTCAATGCCGGCTCGCTACCGCTCGTTCCTCGCCTAAAAACGCCGTCTTGCAATTTCGGACGAGCTTCACTCGCATACTGTTGGACTGACTGTCGTCAGTCCCTCGCCTACAACCGTTTCCAACGGTTGCTTTACGGCTCGGCCGGCGTTTTCTTTACGGCTCGCCTCCGGCCCTGCAATTTCGGACGGCCTGCGGCCGACTCAATGCCGGCTCGCTGTCGCTTGCTCCTCGCCTAAAAACGCCTCCGGCGTTTTCTTTACGGCTCGGCCTGTATATAGCGTGTAGTAGCGGCCTTGTTGGGCGATGAGCTCGTCGTGCGTGCCGCGTTCGACGATACGGCCCGCCTCGATCACCATGATGCAGTCGGCGTTGCGGATCGTGGACAGGCGGTGCGCGATCACGAACGTGGTGCGTCCCTTCATCAATTCGTCCATGCCGGCCTGCACGAGCGACTCGGTGCGCGTGTCGATCGACGAGGTTGCCTCGTCCAGAATCAATGCGGGCGGATCGGCCACGGCGGCGCGCGCGATCGCGAGCATCTGCCGTTGTCCCTGGCTCAGCGACGCGCCGTCACCGGTCAGCTGCGTGTCATATCCGTTCGGCAGCTTCTCGATAAACGTGTGCGCGTTGGCGAGCTTGGCCGCGGCGATCACCTCCTCGTCGGACGCGTCGAGCCGTCCGAAGCGGATGTTCTCCATGATCGAACCGGAGAACAGGTGCGTGTCCTGCAGCACCATGCCGAGCGACCGGCGCAGATCGGACTTGTGAATGTCGGCGATGTTGATGCCGTCGTACGTGATCGTGCCGGAGTCGATGTCGTAGAACCGGGTGATCAGGTTCGTGATCGTCGTCTTGCCGGCGCCGGTCGAGCCGACCAGCGCGATCTTCTGACCGGGCTTGGCGAACATCGACATGTCGTGCAGGATCGTCTTGCCGGGCACGTAGCTGAACGTCACATGGTCGAGCCGGATGTCGCCGCTCATCGGCACGATCCGACCGTCCGACGAACGCCAGCCCCACTGGTCGGTACGGTCGTCCGTCTCGCGTAGTTCCCCGGTTGCGGCGTCGCGGCGCACGCTCACCAGCGTCGTCTTGCCATCGTCCGATTCGACTTTTTGGTCGAGCAGCTTGAAGATGCGGTCCGCGCCGGCCAAGCCCATGACGATCGCGTTGAGCTGCTGGCTGACCTGGCTGATCGGCATGGTGAAGCTCTTGACGAACGTCAAGAAGCTCACGAGCCCGCCCAACGTAAGCCCGGTCACGCCGTTGACCGCGAGCCAACCGCCGACGAGCGCGCAGAGCACGTACGCGACGTAGCCGAGCTGGTTGTTGATCGGTCCGAGAAAACCGGAGAACATGTTCGCCTTGTTAGACGCGTCGAACAGACGGTCGTTGCGTTCACGGAAATCGGCCTTCGCCGCGGCCTCGTGCGTAAACACCTTGACGACCTTCTGGCCGCTCATCATCTCCTCGACGTAGCCGTTGAGCTCGCCGACCGACTTCTGCTGACGGGAGAAGTACGTGCCGGACCGGCTGGTCATGACCTTCGTCATCCACACCATAAGGCCGGACACGACAAGCACAACGACGGTCAGTGGAACGCTCAGATAGATCATGCTGAACAGGATCATGACGATGCTGAATACCGAGTTGATGATCTGCGGGATGGACTGCGAGACCATCTGGCGCAACGTGTCGATGTCGTTGGTGTATAGGCTCATCACGTCACCGCGCGTGTTCGTGTCGAAATAGCCGAGCGGCAGGCGTTGCATATGCGTGAACATGCGGTTGCGCAGTTTCATCATGAACCCTTGCGTGATGAACGCCTTGAGCACGGCGCTCACCGCGTTCGCGACGATGCCGGCCGCGTAGATCGATGCCATCACGCCGATCGCGCCGAGCAGCGGTCCGAAGTCGCGGTCGTGCGAGGTGAGCATCGGCGTAATGTAGTTATCGATGAGCGTCTGGAAGAACAGGTTGCCGCGCACCTGCGCGTAGATCGTGACGACGATGAGCGCGATCACGATGCCGTACTGCACGCCGTACATGCCGAACACGAACCGCATGAGCCGCATGAAGATGCGGAACGGATGGTCGAGTTCGCGTCCCTGTTTCGCGCCGGCGGCCATACGGCCGGCATTGCCACGTGGTCCGGGCATCAGCGCACCTCCTTGTCGTCGACGTCGTTACGGGCGTCATCCTGCGTATCGTCGTTCGCGGCGTTCGTATCATTCGCGTCATTCGCCGCGCCCGTCGCATCCGACGATAGCTGCGCGAACTGCTCCTCGTCGAAGTCGCCACCGCCCTGTGTCTGCAGTTCGACGATGCTGCGGTAGATCTCGTTCGTCCGCAACAGTTCGTCGTGTGTGCCGACGCCACTGATCCGACCGTCGTCAAGCACGATGATCATGTCCGCGTCCTCGACGCTCGAGATACGCTGCGCGATGATGATCTTCGTCACGTCGGGCATCTGGCTGGCAAATGCGTGCCGGATCTTCGCGTCGGTGCCGGTATCGACCGCGGATGTCGAATCGTCCAGGATCAATACCTTCGGTTCCTTGAGCAGCGCACGCGCGATGCACAAACGCTGTTTCTGGCCGCCGGAGAAGTTCTGGCCTCCCTGTTCGACCTTCGACTCGTAGCCGTCGGGCAGTTTGTCGATGAACTCGTCGGCACAGGCGATCCCGCACACGCGCTTGCAATCGTCAACGGTCGCGTTTGGGTTGCCCCAACGCATGTTGGACAGAATCGTGCCGGAGAACAGCACGTTGTTTTGCAGGACGACGGCGACCTTATCGCGCAGCACGGCGCGGTCGTAGTCGCGCACGTCCACGCCGCCGACCGTGAGGCTGCCGCCGGTCACGTCGTACAGGCGCGGGATGAGGTTCACGAGCGTGGTCTTGGACGAGCCGGTGCCGCCGATCACACCGACGACCGCACCGGACGGGATCGTCAGATTGATGTCGGTGAGCACGTTCTCGGGGCCCTTTGCGATGAGCTGGCGTGTCGCCTCAATGCGACGCTTCGCGGCCGGATCATTCTCCGAAAGCTTGACGGCCGGATAGGCGAAGTCGACGTGGCGGAACTCGATCGAACCGTCGCGCACCTGTTCGACCGGATGCGCGGCCGCCGGCATATCGTCCCGCTCCTCGAGTACTTCGGCGATGCGGCGTGCGCTGGCGGACGACATGGTGATCATCACAATCGTCATCGACAGCATGACCAGGCTCATGAGGATGTTCATACAGTACATAAGCAGACTGGTCAGATCGCCGGTAGTGAGCCGGTCCTGCACGATCAGATGCGAACCGACCCAGCTGATGAGCAGCAGGCAGCCCCACACGGTGGTCTGGATGATCGGGTCGACGGCGGCAAGCACGAGTTCGGCCTTGAGGAAGATGTCGTAGATGCGCTTCGACGTGGCCTTGAACACACGCGTCTGCATGCTTTCGCGGGCGAACGCCTTGACCGCGCGCATGGCGGTGACGTTCTCCTCGACGGACTCGTTCATCGCGTCGTATTCGGGAAACGCCTGGCGGAAATACTTCGCGGCGATGTTCATGAGGATACCGAGAATGGTGCCGAGCACGACGACCGCGCCCAGATAGATCAGGGCCATCGTGCCGGAGACGATGAACGCCATGCACATGGCGATGATGAGGCTGGAGAACGCGCGCGGCACCATGCGCAGGATCATCATGAACGCGTTCTGGATGTTCATCACGTCGGTGGTGAGTCTCGTCACGAGGCTCGGCGTGGAGAACCTGTCGATGTTCGAGAACGAGAACGTCTGAATGTTGTCGTACTGGTCCTGTCTCAGGTTCTTCGCGAAGCCGGTCGCGGCGCGCGAGCCGAACACCGATCCGAGGCAGCCGACCGTGAGTCCGCACAGGGCCATAAGCACCATGAGTCCGGCTGTGCGGGAGATCACGCCCATGTCGCCCTTCTCGACGCCCTGGTCGATGAGCGTGGCCATGAGCAACGGGATGATCATCTCGCATGCCACTTCGCCTATCATCCATATCGGCGTCAGAATCGAGTCCCGTTTGAACTCGCCGACATGCCGCAGCAGTATTCGTACCGTCTTCACTTGCCGTTCCTTACGATGATGGTCGCTGCGCTGCCGGGCGACTGTGCCGGGCGCAACGGTTGTGAACGCAAACAAGACTAGCAACACCGCAGGCCGGCGCGTTTCGTCATATTCCATATGCCGGTCATCGTTGCCGAAAACCGTCATAACGACACTTGCGGCACTGTTCTGCAACATAACAGAACAGTGCCGCAAGTTGTCGGTTTCGCAAGACCTGCGATCACGCCGATCCGCAACCCGCAGACCGCATTGGCAGCCACGTCAATCCAGCAGCCGTCAGTCGATCAGCTTGTACCCGTGCGAGGCGACCACTGACTTGAGCTTCGCGAGGTAGTCCTCCGCCGCCTTCGACAGCTTCGCGCGCTCGTTGGTGATCCAGCCGACGAGCATCGTCTCGTCCGAGTCGAGCGGCACGGTGACGATCTTCTCGTTGTTGAGGTCGCCGTTGTCGATGCCGGTGCACACCGTGTAGCCGTTGAGTCCGACGATGAAGTTGAGGATCGTGGCGCGGTCGGTCACATTGATCTGCTTCGGGTTGTATTCGGGCCACACGGCTTCCTCCGCGAAGTAGAAGCTGCCGTCCTCACCCTGCTCGTACTGGATGAATGGGTATGGCTTCAGGTCCTCCATCGTGAGCTTCTTCTTGTTCGCCAGCGGGTTGGTGCGAGCGAGGAACACGTGCAGCGGGGCACGGAACAGCGGATGGAACTCGAGGTGCTTCTCGCGCAGCAGCTTGCCGATCACGTCCTTGTTGAAGTCGGACAGGTACAGGATACCGATTTCGGAAAGCATGTTGGCGACCTGGTTGATGATGTCCTTGGTGCGCGTCTCGCGGATGGTGAACTCGTATTCGTCGGACTTGATCGAGTTGATCATCTCGACGAACGCCTCGACGGCGAACATGTAGTGCTGGGTGGACACGGAGCACAACTGCTTGCGCGGCTTCGCGTTCTTGTAGCGCTCCTCGAGCAAGGCGGCCTGATCGAGGACCTGACGGGCGTAGGTGAGGAACTCCGCGCCGTCGACGGTCAGGGCGATACCCTGCGACGAACGGGTGAAGATCTCGATGCCCAGTTCGTTCTCCAGTTCCTTCACGGACGAGCTCAGCGCGGGCTGCGAGACGTACAGTTCGTGCGAGGCCTCGTTCATCGACCCGCATTCGACAATCTTGACGATGTATTTCAGCTGCAGCAGTGTCATAAGCTCCAGTTATAGCGCAAGCCCGCTACGTGAGATCGGCTTATAAGTCCGGATCCCGTGTATGATGTGAATCGTTCAGACAGGACATCGGTGGTTCGATATGCCAGAATCCCCGGAACGGCAAGGATCTACTTCGTTGATTATTCGATAGGCGGCACCGGCGGACGGCTTCACGGGTGAAGCATATCCGTATGGAACGCTTGTCGTACGGCTCCGCGCATGGATTGATGTGCTTCGCTTCGAATCCGTGGCGGCCACGCCGTCCCTGCATATGCCGTTCGCATATTGGTGTCATACGCAATCTCATCTATCACGCCGCAGCCGAAGGCTCCCGCAATAATCAACGGGACGCCGGTTCGCGGCGAACATACCGCATTGGAGCACCATATGTCACTGAATTCCGTACTCACGTTATCCCATATCACCTTTACCTATCCCGAAGCTCCGGAACCGCTGTTAGCCGACGTATCGGTCGCGTTCCCTCGCGGCTGGACGGCCGTATTGGGCGACAACGGCATCGGCAAGACCACGCTGATCCGCATCGCGCTCGGTGATCTGGCACCCGAATCCGGCGTCGTCTCCCCCGCTCCGAACGGCATCGTCTCTGGATACTGTCCGCAGAACACCGACGAGATGCCGGCGAATCTGGACGATTTCGCCAATGACTGGTCGCCGGAGACACTGGCGATTCGCCGCGATCTCGGCATCGGCGACGACTGGCCGTGGCGATTCGATGCCCTGTCCGGCGGCGAGGCCAAACGACTGCAGGTCGCCTGCGCGCTGGCGTTGCGGTCGGACGTGCTCGTCTTGGACGAACCGACGAATCACGTGGACGCGCCGACCCGCGAGCGCATCATCGCCGCGTTGCGTTCGTTCGGCGGCATCGGCATCCTCGTATCGCATGACGTGGCGCTGATCGACGCGGTCGCCGATCAATGCGCGTTTTTCGAACGTGACCATGTGTGCGGACAGAACGTGACCGTCGTGCGCATGCGGCCGGGCAACTATGCCGCCGCATCGGCGAGCGCGGCGATCGATCGTCAGTCGGCGGATGCGGCGTTGCGCGACGCGCGTCGCGAATCCGCGCGATTGTCGTCGGTCAAGGCGCAGCGCAAGCATGATGCGACGTTGGAGGTGTCGTCGGCCAAAAACCATCGTTTCGTCGATCCGAAGGATCATGACGCGCGCAATGCGATCAAATACAACCACAATCCGAGCAGTCTCGGGCCTGCGAGCGCCCGCATCGACGCACAGGTCGCGGCGGCGCGGGAGAAGGCCGCGGGCATCGTCACCGCGGCGAAACGGTATGACGGCGATATCTGGATAGACGCCGAGTCGAGCAGTCGCCGTGAGCTGGTGCGGTTGCCGGCGGGATGGCTCCCGTACGGTGGCGATGCCGCCGCAGCGGTCCCGGAGCATGGCGACGGCGTCGCCGTTCCCATGCTGACGGTCGGCCCGCACGATCGCATCGGCATCAGCGGTTCGAACGGCACCGGCAAGACCACGCTGGTCAATGCGCTGTTGCGCGAGATCGAACTGAACGAACGTCGTACCGGACTGCGGCTGCCTCGTCTGGTGTTGCCGCAGAACACCACCGAGGCAGATGCGCGACGGGCGATGGCCCGACTGGCCGCATTGCCGGCGAAGGAGCGCGGTCTTGTGCTGTCGTCCGTCGCGCAGCTGAACGCCGACCCTGAGCGGCTGATTGCCGGCGGCAATCCGTCGCCGGGCGAGCTGCGCAAGCTGCTGCTGTGTCTGGGATTGCGCCGGCATCCGCATCTGATCGTCATGGACGAGCCGACGAACCACCTCGATCTGCATTCGATGCAGACGCTGGGCCGTGCGCTGACGGGGTATCCCGGCGCGCTGATCCTCGTCTCCCATGACGAGGGGTTCCTGCGGCAGACCGTCACGATCCGTTGGTCGCTGCAGCGCGATGGTACGCGGGCGCGGCTGACGGTCGGCTGATACGGAAACGTCCTTCCGCCGATGCGTCAGGCACGGCGGAAGGACGTAGTCAAGACAGGTTGTGCAACGCGGTCACGCACCGTACTGGGCGAGGTAGGCGTCGGCGGCGGCCTTGATCTCGGGAGTCACATACGGCTGGCCGGATGCGGTGGTGATATGCTGGCCGGCCTCGAAGATCTCACGAACGTTGGCGATGGCGAACACCGGGAAACCGAACTCGGCCTCGACGGCCTTGACGGCGGACAGGTCGGAGTCCTTGGTCTTCTCCATGCGATCGACGGACAGCACGAGGCCCACGACCTCGACGTCGGCTTCGGCCTTGAGCTTGGGGATGACCTCGCGCACGGCGGTGCCGGCGGTCATCACGTCGTCGACGAGCAGCACCTTCATGCCGTCCTTGAGTTGTGTGCCGACCATCATGCCGCCATCGCCGTGGTCCTTCTTCTCCTTGCGGTCGAACGTGTAGCCGACCTCCATGCCGTGCGCGGAGGTCAGGGCGATCGCGGTGGACACACCCAGTGGGATGCCCTTGTACGCCGGGCCGAACACGGTGTCGATGTCGGCGGGCAGATTGCCGGCCTTGATCTCCTCGGCGATCTTCTCGGCGTAGAACGCGCCGAGCGTGGCGATCTTGCGGCCGTCGTTGAACGCGCCCGCGTTGATGAAGTACGGGGACTTGCGGCCGGACTTGAGCGTGAAGTCGCCGAACTTGAGCGCCTGCGAATCGAGCAGGAACTCGGTGAAGCGGTGGTCGAGCGATGCGGTGGTCATGATGTTCTCCTTGTCGAAACCGTGGCTCCCCTGTACTGAGAAGAGCCGAACATACGTCGTACTACGTTGCGGTGCCGTCAGCGCCAGGTCTCGCCCACGGCGAGTTTCGCCGCAAGTTCCGGACGCGAGTCGAGCAGGTCGTCGAGTTCGCGCGCCACGCGGATTGGCGCGGTCGGATCGTACAGTGCGGCCGCGCCCACTTCGACAGCGTTCGCGCCGGCGTACAGGAATTCGAGCGCCTTCTCGCCGGAGTCGATGCCGCCGATGCCGATGATCGGGATGTCCGGCAGGGTCTGGCGCACGCGCCACACGAAGCCGAGCGCGACCGGGAAGATCGCCGGTCCGCTTACGCCGCCGGTGCGATTGGAGATGATCGGCTCGCCGGTGCGGATGTCGATGCGCATGCCGACGAGCGTGTTGATCAGGCTCAGCGCATCCGCGCCCGCTTCGGCGGCGGCGCGTGCGATGGTCGCGATGTCGGTCACATTCGGCGACAGCTTGACGATCATCGGCTTGGAGGTGAGCTTACGCAGATGGCCGATGAGACGGCTCAACGCGACCGGATCGGTACCGACGGACATGCCGCCGTGGCTCACGTTCGGGCAGCTCACGTTGATTTCGAGCATATCGGCCGGCGAATCGGCGAGCTTGGCGACGACCTGCGCGTAGTCGTCGTCGCTGTGGCCGGCGACGTTGGTGACGACAGTCGCGCCAAGCTCCTTGAGTTTGGGCAGTTCGTCGACGAGATAATGATCGACGCCCGGGTTCTGCAGACCGACCGCGTTGACCATGCCGGCCGGGCTTTCGGCCGTGCGCGGACCGGGGTTGCCTTCCCACGGCACTGGGGAGACGCCCTTGGTGGAGATCGCGCCCATCTGGCTCACGTCATAGAACCAGCGGCATGCGGCCAGCTGGAACGTGCCGGACGCGGTGCCGACCGGGTTCTTCCATTCGACGCCGGCGACGACGGTCTTGTGCTTCCACTCGTGCTTCTCGTACACGTTGATCGGGGTGTTGCCGTTCTCGGTCATCGTCTCACGCCTCCCATCCGAGCTGTTCCGCGGTGAATACCGGACCGTCCGAGCACACCTTCTTGCGTCCGTCTACCGTGTCGACCACGCACACCACGCAGGTGCCGTATCCGCAGCCCATGCGCTGCTCCATGCTCAGCTGGCTCGGGATGCCGCGCTTGGACGCCCATTGCGCCACGGCCTTCATCATCGGCAGCGGGCCGCAGGACAGGATCACCGGCGCAAGACCGTCGCGGGTAAGTTCGCCGGCCGCCTCCATCCGGTCGAGCAGCGTGATGACGTTGCCTTCGGATTCGTCGATGCTCACCGTCGCGTCCGCATAGCGGGACACATACTGATCAGCGAAGTGGTCGTTGCGGTAGCCGAACACGGCAGTGGTGCACACGTCGTCGTTCGACTGAAGATATTGCGCGGTGTAGATGAGCGGCGGCACGCCGAGACCACCGCCGACGAGGATGTAGTGCGACGCGGTCTTCGTGTTGAATGGACGGCCGAGCGGGCCGAGCACGTCGATATGGTCGCCGGCCGCGAGTTCGGAGAATTCCGCGGTGCCCTTGCCGACGACCGCGAAGATGACACTGACCAGGTCGCCGTCCACCTCGCTCACGCCGAACGGACGCGGCAGCAGCTTCATCGGATCGTGGCTGAACAGGTTCACGAACTGCGCCGGACGCGCGTGCTTCGCGATGTACTGGTCGCGGAACGTGAGACGGTACACGCCTTCGGTGAGTTTCGTGACCTCGGTGATCTCGACCGTGTGCCGGCCCGGGAAATAGCCGGCTTCGGTCGCCTCGGCGACCACGTCGGCGGTGGGGGTGAAGGTTGCTGTGGGCATTGCTTCCTTGATTCTCCTCATCTGCATAATCTATTCAGCGCCAGTAGTCCAGCTTACGCCAAGGTCTGCCGCAGCCATCTGCATCGGCATGGTGGCCAGGGGGGCGTCTCGCTTCACTCCGCCCCCTGGCCGTCGTTCTTACCGGTACACGTTCACGCGCAGGTCGTCGCGCATGTCGCTTGCGGCCTGACGCGCCGCGGAGGCGACCAAGTCGAGCGCCTCGCCGGCGCTCATGTCGTCGCGGTACTCGCCGGTCTTCTTCCATGCGCCGATGATGCCGCGTGACGAGTTGACGATCGCGCCGGAGCCGTCGTGATCGAACATGCCGGCGACTCCCGCCGCCGTGCCGCCCTGTGCACCGTAGCCGGGCACGAGGAAGAACGTGTGCGGCATACGCTTGCGCAGGGCCGCGCCCTCCTCAGGATGGGTGGCGCCGACGACCGCGCCGACGCGCGAATAGCCGTGGCTGCCGATGGTCGCGCTCCCCCAGCCTTCGACCAGGTCGGCGACGTGCTCGTAGAGCTTGCCGCCATCGGCGAGGTCGAGTTCCTGCAGTTCCTTGCTGGACGGGTTCGACGTGCGCACGAGGACGAAGATGTCCTTGTCGGCCGCGGCGGCCGCGTCCACGAACGGCGTGATGCCGTCGGTGCCGAGGTACGGGTTGACGGTGACCGCATCCTCATGCCACGGGTCGAACGGCTGCGCGCCGTCCTCGAATCCCGCAACGCCACTCAGGTGGCCGGCGTAAGCGGCCGCGGTCGACCCGATGTCGCCGCGCTTGATGTCGCCGAGCACGTAGAGTCCCTGCTGCTGCGCGTATTCGCAGGTCATCGTGTACGCGTCCACGCCGGCCGGTCCGATCGCCTCGTACATGGCGATCTGGGGTTTGACGGCGGGCACGATGTCGGCGACCGCGTCGATGATCGCACGGTTGAATTCGAAGTACGCGACGGCGAGCTGCGCGGCCGGGATTTCGGCCTGGTCCTCGACGGAGTCGCGCACTTCATCCGCGAACGACGCGACGACCTGCGGCGGCACGAGCGCCGGCGTCGGGTCGAGTCCAACCACGCTCGGGTTCTGCGCGTTCTCGATCGCTTCGATCAGTCGATCCATGACGTTGTCCTTTCGTTACTTGATCCTGCTGAACACCAGTTTCGAGCCGATCACCGTGGCGAGCGGCCGGCCGGTCACCTGCCATCCGCCGAACGGCGTGTTGCGCGCGGCCGAATGGAACCGTTCCGGGTCCACCGTCCATGATTCGTTCGTGTTCAGGATCACCAGATCGACGCTCTCGGGATGCTCCACGCGGCTCAGATCCAGCGTGCGCTTGACCGCGCACGTGGACGACGTGTTGAGCAGTCCGGCCACGTCGGTCGGCACATGGCCCATGAGATGCTGCGGCGCGACCGACATCAGTTCGATGAGCCGCTTGTCGTCGATGTATCCGTCTTCGACGAGCACCTTGTGCGCCACGCCGTACGCACATTCCAGCCCGATGATGCCGTTCGGCGCGTCAAGGAACCCGCGTTCCTTCTCCTCGAGCGTGTGCGGCGCGTGGTCGGTGGCGAGCATGTCGACCGTGCCGTCCGCGATCGCGGCGATCGTCGCCTGACGGTCGGCAGCCGAACGCAGCGGCGGGTTCATCTTCGCCAGCGTGCCGTACTTCAGGAGGTCCTCGTCGCACAATGCTATGTAGTGCGGCGCGGTCTCGCAGGTGATCGGCAGCCCCTCGGCCTTGGCTTCGCGGATCGCGTCGAACGAGATCGCGGTGCTCACATGCTGGAAGTGCACGTGGACGCCGGTTTCGCGGGCCTTGGCGATATCGCGCGCCACGATCTTCAGCTCGGTGTCCTCCGGGATGCCGGGCACGCCGAGTTCGCGCGCGACCGGGCCGTCGTTGACCGCGCCGATGTCGTGATGCTCGCAGTGTTCGATCAGATACAGTCCGGTGTCCTTGACGTTGCGCAGCACATCGTCGAGGATCGCAGGGGTCACGGCGGAACCGTCGTCGCTGACCGCGGTGACCGGATGGGCGAGCTGATACGCATCCTTGGCTTTCCCGCGCACGGTCGCGGAAGACGTCAGATACTCACGCCAACGGTCCGGATCGCTCGCCTCGCCGCCGACGCGTCCCTTCGACGCGCACACGCATAGGTCGTAGCGCACCGGCAGCGCCGTATCATGCGCGGCCTCGTAGTGCTGCAGGTAGTCGATCACCGTGCCGTAGCCGGCGCTGAGCACTTCGGACGCACCGGGCTCGCCGGCCACGACCGGCTCCCCGTCCATCGCGGGCACGGTGTTCGGCATGATGAGCACGTTCGTGTAGCCGCCCGACGCGGACGCGCGGCATCCGGAGATCATCGACTCCTTGTACGTCTGGCCGGGATCGCGGAAGTGCACGTGCGGGTCGGCGAAGCCGGGCGCCACGGTCAGGCCGGTCGCGTCAAACTCGCCGCCCGTCACCGCGCCCGATTCGCTGAACAGCCGGCTCGCGTCGGCGTCGGAGATCACCAGATCGATCGTCTCGCCGGTGTCCCATACCGTGATGTTGCGCAGAGTCAGCATTACAGTTTCGCTTCCTCGTCGCAGTAGTCGCAACGGTATTCCTGACGCTCGGAATGCGTCAGATGGAACATCTGGTCGATGCCGCGTTCGGTGGTGGTCACGCAGCGCGGGTTCTTGCAGGTGAGGATGTTGATCACATGCTCAGGCAGCGTCGGGGTCTTCTTTTCGACGATCTTGCCGCCACGCACGATGCCGACAGTCGCGGTGCGCGCGACGAGGCCGAGCACGTCGAGGTCGATGGCGGGCGTCTTCTTGCCATCCTCGTCCTCGATCTTGATGATGTCCTTCGTGCCGTACAGGTGGCTGTCGGTGTTCATGATCAGCGCGAGCTTGGTCTTCGCCGGGTTGATCTTCAGGTATTCGAGCACCTTGAGCGCGGTGCCGGCCGGCACATGATCGATGATGATGCCGTTGACGATGCTGGTGACTTCCATCAGGCCTTGACCTCCTTGGCTTCAAGCGGTTCATATCCGGGCAGTTCGTCGCCGATCACGGAGCTTTCGAGCGCCATGCGCATGAGCATGCCGTTCTTCACCTGCTCGAAGTAGGCGGCGCGCGGGTCGTTGTCGACCTCGACAGCGATCTCGTTGATGCGCGGCAGCGGGTGCAGCACGGCCATGTCCGGCTTGGCGAGCTGAAGCTTGTCCTCGTCGAGGATGTACGTGTCACGCAGACGCAGATAGTCGTCCTCGTTGAAGAAGCGCTCCTGCTGCACGCGGGTCATGTACAGCACGTCGAGGTCGCCGATCACGGAGACGAGATCCTTGACCTCGGTGTAGGAGCAGGACGGGGTCGCGTCGATGCGGTCGAGCACATATTGCGGGGTCTTGAGCTCGTCGGGGCTGATGAGCACGAAGTGCACGTTGCCGAAGCGACACAACGTTTCGATGAGGCTGTGCACGGTACGGCCGAACATGAGGTCGCCGCACAGGCCAACGGTCAGGTCAATGACGCGACCGAAGCGCGACTGCAGCGTGGCCAGATCGGCGAGCGTCTGCGTGGGATGCATGTGACCACCGTCGCCGGCGTTGATGACCGGCACGGAGGCGGCGCGGGATGCGACGAGCGCCGCGCCTTCCTTCGGGTGACGGATCGCGACCACGTCGACATAGTTGGACACGGTCTTGAGCGTGTCGGCGATCGACTCGCCCTTGGACGCGCTCGACAGCTGGGAGCCGGCGAAACCGATCACTTTGCCGCCCAGGCGCAGCATGGCGGTTTCGAAGCTCAGGCGCGTGCGCGTGCTCGGCTCGTAGAACAGCGTGGCCAGCACCCTGCCGTCGCAGGTATGCGCGACTTCCCGGCGATGGGAATCGATGTACTGCGCCTTATGCAGCAGTTCCTTGATCTGGCGGAGGGAAAGATCATCGAGCGAGATGACGCTCTTACCAATCATCGGCGTCTCGACCGACTCGTCTGTTACTGACACGGCTCACCTTTCTTGCGTGAAGCGGATAAGGTGGCCACAGAAGTGACCTATCCGACTATACACGCGACACGCCCCGCCGCGCGACCCCGCGTGTTCACCCCACGTTCAGATTGCCGAGTCTTCTCCAATCATTCGTATACCGATCGGTTAGACATCCGCTGTTAAAATGGCAGCAGCACTTCAACAGAAATGAGGATGTATGGCAGAGTATCAGCCGGGATGGTACCCGGACCCGTCCGGCGATCAGACGAAACTACGCTGGTGGGACGGTACACAGTGGACCGACAGTGTCATGCCGGCCCCGCAGACGGATCCGAACGCGAATCCGAATCCGTTCGCGGGGCAACAGCAGAACGCATATCAGCAGCAATACAACGGTGGGTATGGAGACCCGCAACAACCCATGTACATGACAAACGGTACGTGGATGACCGAGACGGATCGCAACCTTCGTCTGGCGGCATTCGTGTTGAATGTGATCGGATGCATCGCATGGTGCTGGACGCTGGTCGCGCTGGCATGGATGATCCCGATGACGATTCACAGTTGGCGAATCTACAAAGGCGAAGCGGCCAATACGACGGCGTTCGGCGTCTGCACGCTGATTTTCGCGAGCCAGATCGCCGGCATTCTGCTACTGATCAGCAAGAAGGATGCCTGATATCCAGCCGTTGATGGCCTCATTTGTATGGGCTGCAGCTGTTGCACCGACTGCCGCAGCCCCTACAATGTCAGGTATGACTCAACCTGACATTGAACCGACCGATTTGCCCGCACGCTTCGAAGTCGGGCAAGCGGCGCCCGACTTCACATTGCCTGCCGCATTGCCGGACGGCACTGAAACACGCATCACACTGTCTGCGCTAATGGAACAACGTCAGAATGTGGTGCTCTACTTTTATCCCGCCGCGATGACGCCAGGTTGCACGACCGAAGCATGTGACTTCCGTGACAATCTCGCCCGTCTTGAATCTCTTGGATTCACAGTATTGGGCGTGTCTAAGGATCCACTGCCGAAACTGCATCGTTTCGTGGAACGTGATCATCTGAGTTTCCCGTTGCTGTCCGACACCGATCTAACCGTACATAAGCAGTACGGGGCATATGGGGAAAAGAAGCTGTATGGCAAAGTGCATGTGGGCGTGATTCGATCGACGTTCGCCATCGACAGTGACGGTGTGATCATGCTGGCACGATACAACGTACGTGCCAAAGGCCATGTCGATTCGTTGCTGAAAGCGCTGCGGTCATAATCCGTGCTGACTTCTTGAAAGGAATTCTCTCTCTTCGCCGAGATGACAAAGCCCTGAACTATTGCAGTCCAGGGCTTTGTCATGTGATTTTGTGTTGTGTGGTTATATGGGGAGGGCCCCGGGAGCGTGTTGCTCGACCGGGGTCCTTCGTGACGTGTAAATGCGGCGGCGTGCTACTCTCCCACACCCTGTCGAGTGCAGTACCATCGCCGTGCCAGGCCTTAGCTTCCGGGTTCGGAATGGGACCGGGCGTCTCACCTGGGCCATGACCGCCGCAAA
>NZ_JAHBBG010000001.1 GCF_019331715.1 Bifidobacterium simiiventris | reverse complement strand
GACTCCACTTTCCAAGGAGACTGAAGCTGCAACGCGGCGGTGAACAGACAAGAGGTATCCATGCCTCCAACCTACCCGACCGGCATCACCTCACACCCAAACCACCCACCACAAACAGCGAATAGCCATTAATAATTCCAAGTCCGGATACACGTATACCGCGTATCAGGTGTTCGCAGGCACGTTGAAGAACAATGTCCTGTCGGATATCACGTGGGGCGCGAACATCTCCACCGAGGTCGCCGCCGGCCAGACTTCCAGCCCGGCCGACCAGCTCATCGCGGCGTTGAAGGCCGATAAGGTGTTCGGCGAGAATGACGCGAATAAGTTCGCGAAGGCCGCCACCGCTGCGGATGTCGCCAAGGTGCTCGGCGACAACTATGTTGTCGTCTCCACCGGCAAGAAGGATGATGAGGCGACCGTGGCACAGAAGACCGCTGCCGCCGAGGAGTTCGCGCAGGTCGTCGGCAATTACGTCAGCGGTGAAGGAACCGCTTCGGCCGAGTCCACTGAGGGTGAAGGCGATAACGCGAAGACCGTGTACACGATCACCCCGTCCAAGGCCGGCTACTATTTTGTGAAGACCACCGGCCTGCCAAAGGATGATCAGCAGCAGACGAAGCCGAACTCGTACTACACCGAGTACATCCTGCGCGTCGTCGGTCAGACGAGCCTCGACGTGAAGGGCGACTACCCGACCGTCGAGAAGAAGGTCAAGGACGCCAACGATTCCACCGGCAAGACCACCGACTGGCAGGACTCCGCCGACCACGACATCCATGACCTGATTGACTACAAGCTCACCGGCACCCTGCCGGACAACTACGCCTCCTATGATTCCTACAAGTACGAGTTCACCGATACCCTATCCAAGGGCCTGACCGTTCAGGACGGCGTGAACAAGAAGGACGACAACACCACGAGCGCGGACAGCATCCGCGTGTACGCGGTGAACCCGGACTCCACCGGCGCCTACACCTCCAAGGTCGAAATCGCTGAAGTTGTCTCGAATGCCGAGGATAAGACCGCCGGCTATGAAGTGAGCGTCAAGAGCTACGATAAGAACGGTACTGAAACGAGCACTGCGGACGATATCGATCATTCTGTGATGACTGTCAATTTCGCGGATCTCAAGAAGGCCACTGCTCAGAACGAGGGCAATACGCTCACGATTAACACGGCTACGCGCATCGTGGTCGAGTATCAGGCTCAGCTCAACTCTTATGCGAAGATCGGTGCCGAGGGCAATCCGAACGTGGTCGATCTGACCTACTCGAACAACCCGAACCAGGGCGGCGACGGCGATACCGGCAAGACCCCGGAAGACAAGGTCATCGTGTTCACGTTCAAGATCACCGTCAACAAGAAGGACGAGAACGACAAGGATCTGAACAACGCCGCGTTCAAGCTGTCCAAGTGGGACCCGAACAAGGACAACGGTACGAACAAGGATGGTACCGCTAAGCCTAAGGGTGGCTACGTCGAGGTCAAGGACTACAAAGACGAGGCCTCTAACACGAAGCATACCTTCGAGTTCGCCGGTCTGGACGACGGCAAGTACAAGCTCGAGGAATCCCAGACTCCTGACGGCTACAACACATGGACTGCACTCGAGTTCTACATCGTAGCCGAGCACAATAAGGAGTCCGACGATCCGAAGCTGACCTCGCTCAAGTTCTACACCGAGATCAACGAGGATGGCACCGGCAAGACCGGCAAGGAGATCAACGACTTCAGCGGCATGGTTGACAGCAACAAGGCTCAGACCGGTATGGCCGAGTACACCGTCAAGAACTTCCCGGGTTCCAGCCTTCCTGAGACCGGTGGCATGGGCACGGTGATCCTGTACGCTCTGGGTGGCGCGTTCGTGGTCGCCGCCGGCGCGTGGTTCGCGTTCCGTCGTCGCCTTTCCAACCGCTGATTCTCGGTAATCGTGGTCTGATTCCCCTTGGTGAGGTAAGGCCTTTGCTCCCCCTACTCAAGGGGGAGCTGTCAGCCAAAGGCTGACTGAGGGGGTCAACACCCGATTGCTTTCCAGCCGTGCAATGAATGGATTGAAGCAAGGGAAGAATGATGACTGACGCTAACTGTGGCCGCGGGTTTGCTTGCGGCCGGGGCGTGTTGGCGCTTGGGGCGCGCTGGGCGACGTTTGCTCTTGCGGCGGTCTGTTCGCTGGCACTTATGCTGGGCGCGTGCGTGCTGTCGTTCTCGCCGGCCGCCAACGCGGACGAGTCGAAGACCGGCAGCATCGCCGTCGAGTACAAGGATGACGGCGATGCTTTGGCCGGTGCTTCGGTGAGCCTGTACAAGGTCGCTTCGTGGAATGCTAAGAACGACGGGTTCGAGCCGACGAAGCCGTTCGCGGACTACTCCGTGGATTGGGATGTGTTCGGCGCGGATTCCGAGACGTTCCGCCAGTTGGCCGAGACACTGTCCGGCTACGCGGCGCGCGACGCGGTGTCCGCCGATGCGACCGTAAAGACGGATGCCGATGGTCGGGCGTCGTTTGATGGTCTGGCCCGTGGCCTGTATCTGGTGAACGTGGACGCGTTCAAGACGGATGCGCTGGCGTGCGGCGCGTCTTCGACGTTGACCGCGGTGCCTTCGGGTACCGCCGCCGACGCATCGTATGACGTGAAACTCCAGCCGAAGACCGAGTGCACGCCGATCGAGAAGCCGACTACGGTGGAGCGTTCGGTGCGCAAGATCTGGAAGAACGATTCCGCGTCCGTACGTCCCGAGTCGATCACGGTGCAGTTGCTGCGTGACGGCAAGGTGTTCGAGGAGGTCAAGCTGACCGCTTCGAACAAGTGGTCGTATTCGTGGTCGGGGCTTGCCTCCGATCACGAGTGGAAGATCGTGGAGAAGAACGTGCCGGCCAAGTACACGGTGCTGGTGGATCGTGAAAACGCGGAAACGCTGATCACGAACACCCACACGCCACCTGAGACCCCGCCGTCCCAGCCTCCGGCGCAAACCGGTTCCGACCTGACCAAGGCCGCCGCCGCGGCCGCCGGCTTCTCCTTTATCGGATTGCTCCTGATGCGCCGCCGCAAGTCACGCAGCTAAACCCTCTGATGCCGGCGGAGCCTTGGCTCCCTCGGCTGAGGGAGCTGTCAGCCGCAGGCTGACTGAGGGAGCGTCGCGACCGAAGGCCGCCAGTATAACTGAATCGGCCTACGGCCGATGCCGTTACATAGCGGCTTCGCCGCAGTCTCTCCCTCAGTCTCGCTTCGCGAGCCAGCTCCCTCAGCAAGGACATTGCTGTTAAGCAAGCAGCAGAGCTGTTTGTAGGCAATGTGCGAGCCGACAGGCGAGCCAGCAAGAAAGTCAGCCGCAAGACTGTCCGTAATTGCAGGGCGCCAAGGCTCCGCCAGCATCATACGTAGCTCCTCCAAACCGGGGGAGCTTCACCTGTTTCACAGGTCATAAACAAATACTTGATGGCATGGGGATCCGTGGAGATACCGCTTTACTCTCTCACCTCCCGCGGGACTCCCGGCATCCCCGCCCCATCGCCCCTGAGTAAGTCAGGACTCTTCCGGAGTGCGTTCGTTACTTTTAGCACTCCGGAAGAATCCGCCTCTTTTTGAGAAAAAATCAGTAAGAAGGAACGGGAACATGACTCAGCAGGAATCGGAACCGCAGAGCGTAGATAATGAGTTGGCTGATCGACCCGTCAAGCCGTCAAAAGATAAAACTTCTGATTGTCCAATAAGCAAATTATTAAAGAATTGTATATATAATATTTGGTTTTCTCTGCGCGGAGTCGGGTTAATATTATTTCATAATATCCGCATAATTATTTCTTGCGGAATAATCTTTTTGGTCATATGGAAGATAGTGTGCATTCATGGGGCTCTTCCATGTTGGTGGATTATTGCATATAGCGTCCTATGCTTAATTGTTCTAATTGGTGGGTTTTTCCATTATCGGAGAGATAAGGAAAAACTGCAGGTAAAATCATGGCTGGAGTATTTCTTTATATATGCTGGTCTCTCGCTATGTTTAATCTACTGCGGAGTTTCGTCTGAATGGACATCCTTATATGGAAGAGCCTGCGCTGTAATTGGATGCATATTCCTTGTATTTTATTGGGCATATGGGTACGTGTCTTCCACTAAGGTTCAGAATGAGACAGCTCTTGAGGCAGAATCAGTCAAAAATATTCTTGCCAATACGCGCTATCCTATTGCGATTGGATTGTTTTGCTTTTTGATCTTCTGGATAATCGACGTCAATCCTGATGAAATTGATCAGTTAATTGGACTGGCCCTCACGGTGGTCGCGATTGAATGTATTCATAATTTAGTTATGGATGTGATTCCCGCTTGTCTGGTTATATTCCGTGCAAATGAGCATACATGTTGGCCAAAAGCTCGGATAGTTGCTTGCTTGTTATGTGCTATTGCTGTACTTGGCTTAGGTGCCCATATTGTCCATCAATCGTATCTTGCATCGCAACAGGAAGTATCATGTGCTGCAGCAGGGGAAATTGTGGTGAATGGTCAGTGCTCTCCCGATCAAATAACGACTGAGAAAGCGTTGAAATCATTGAATAAAAGTGTGCGGTCTGCCTCAGAGACATATGGAGAGGCTCGGATGTTGTCATCTATGAGAAAGAGCAGTGTAGTGACTGGTCTTCATGATCTTCTTGATAAAGATGCCCAGTATGTAGATGGTCATCTAACGATGTCTGAAACTCATGAATCTCAATGGAAGGAAATTTTTGATACCGCTAGTCAACTGAAAGAGGAGTTGGATACACAAGCAGATGCTGTTAAGAAACTGGTTGAGAATCAGAAAGATCAATGCTCCTCGGATGATTCGTATGGGTTTGTTGGCATAGATGGATCATGTGGCTCTCGGTGACGTATGAGCCAAAATGGGATGGTGGCGCATGGGGAATGGGATCGGTTTGCAGCCGATGCGGTGATATTAGCGGCCTTTGGCCGCGAGTACCCCCCCGGCGCTTTGCGCCACCCTCCCCTAAAAGAGGAGGGAAGTGACCGAGTCGGTCGGAACCAGCCGGTTCTGTCCGGTGCCTTCCTTGCGAGGGAAGGCTTCAATGTCTCCCTCCCCTTTTCAGGGGAGGGTGCCCGGCGTAGGCCGGGCGGGTTGGGGTACTCCGCGGCCAACGGCCGCTTAATAGCGCAGCATCGCGCGAAGCGCGATTCCGATGGCGCTCATCGCTCATCAATCATTACCCGCCCCACAAGAAAGGAAACGCAAAATGGCCGCGAAACGTAAGCGCACGGTGCTGGATGTTGTGTCAGCGATCATTTCCGCATTCTTCGCTGTGGTGTTCGTCGTGGGCGTGGGACTGATTTCGTATCCGACGGTGGCTGACTGGTGGAATCGTATGCATCAGTCGCGTGCGGTGGCGACGTATATCGAGCAGACCGAGGATCTATCGAAAGCGCAGCGCAAGCAGATGCTGGAAGCGGCGCGCGCATACAACGCGACACTGCCAACGATCGCAGACCGGTGGACGCTCGACAAACAGCAGAAAGCCGAATACGAGTCATTGCTGGACGTATCGGGCACCGGCATCATGGGGTACGTGACGATCCCTAAACTCAAGGTACGTTTCCCGGTGTATCACGGCACGGACGAAGGCGTCCTGCAGATCGCGATCGGCCACTTGGAAGGCAGCAGTCTTCCGGTGGGCGGCGCGACCACGCACGCGGTCGTCTCCGGGCATACCGGCCTGCCGAGCGCGAAGCTGCTGACCGGTCTTGACACGCTCGTCAAAGGCGACGCGTTCGCATTCCACGTGCTCGGCGAAACATACACGTATCAGGTCGACAAGATCAGCGTCGTGCTGCCGAACCAACTCGACAATCTCGCGATCGAGGACGGCAAGGACTATGCGACCGTTGTCACCTGCACGCCGTACGGGGTGAACACGCATCGCCTCCTCGTGCGCGGCCATCGCATCCCGAATCCGAAGACGCCGGACGCGACCGACTACGACACCCCGGTGCGCACGCTCACGATCGGCATCGTCTCGGTCACTGTCGCGGTGCTCATCGTCGGCATACTGGTCGTACGCTGGCTCGTGCTGCGCCACCGTCGCCCCCACGCCGGCCACTCCACCGACCAGCTCGCTCTCCGCCGCGGCCGTAGATAAACGGCAGACTGCGACGGCAATGACGACGCGTTTGAATCCGACCGGCATCCGATAGACGTCGTATGAATGCGACGTTTCCGGACGGGTTTTTGAGTGTCGGATGACCGGCCGCCTAGCCGTCCGCGTCGATCTCTCAACACGATCAGATCCGGGGGATTTCACATTATGATCGGTCCGAATAGCCGAGATCCATGCGAACCAATCGTCGTGTGGCTTGAGTAAAGGAATCCGCCAGAGTGAGGCCACCATATCCGTCGGAGAACACCGAAAAGGATGTGAGGGCCACCTTTTATGGGGTTATGGGAACTTGTGTGGTGTGTATGCCCGGGGTTTGGCCTTGTGGGAGTAAGCGTGTCCGGGTGTTGTTTTCCTCCGTTGGGACAAGTCAGGGGTGTCCCGTCGGCGCGATGGTTCACGTACACTTCCATGGTGCGGTAAAACCCCCATGGTGCGGTAAATCTCCCATGGTGCGGTGAACATGTACCGTGGCATGTTGCACGATCCTTGAAATCAAGCCGTTTTCCATTACCGCACCATGTGGGTTTTACCGCACCATGGGAGATTTACCGCACCATGGGGAGACCGACGACGGGAAACCGGCGTCTCAAACACCACAAAAGTTCCCATAACCCTGTTTAGCAGAGAAAGGCTTCCGCCCAGTGGATTCATCAGTGGGACACCTGTAGATTCATCAATGAAACGAAGGTCAAGCAAGATTCCGTCGCGGAGACATACTTTCCTCGACGGACTGGGGAATCGTCCGGCAGTTGCTTTCCGAGTTTGACGGTCGACTCCTTGCGGCTTCGCACATGTTCCGTACGAAAAAACGGGGAGGCAGATGGTTGATGATGACCATCTGCCTCCCCGCTTTAAGGCTTGGCTGTGTTTCCTCGTCGTCTGGCGGACTCCGCGGATGTTGGCGCGGGCAATATCCGTCAGGCGACGAAAAGAAACCCACCGGGCTGTTTTCTTAACGACTCAGCCCTCAATCGCGATCTGGTGCTTGGCTTCGACCTGCGGCTGGGCCTGCATCTTCGGGACCTGAATGCACAACGTGCCGTTCTTGTACGAGGCGTGGATGTCGGATTCCTTCACGTCCTCGCCGACGTAGAAGCTACGCGAACAAGTGCCCATGTAACGCTCACGACGCAGCCACTTGCCGTCCTTGTCCTTGTCGTCCGAATCCTCGTCCTTGTGGGCGGAGACGGTCAGGTAGCCGTTGTTGAGCTCGATCGAGATGTCGTTCTTGTCGAAGCCTGGCATGTCGATGTCGACGTCGTAGCAGTCGTCCTTCTCGCGCACATCCGTCGACATCATGTTCGCCGGCATCACGGCGGCCGCCGAACCGTTGTCCGCGTTGCGCCAACCCTCGAAGAACGGATCATCGAACAGATCGGAGAACATCGTGTCATTCATCAAAGCCGGAAACATCGCCATAATCGGTACTCCTTACAAAACATGCATGGAGTGGAACGGTTTGGCTCGCCGGACCGCCTCCCCGGAACCCGCCTCACGGTGCGCCCCGGAACTCGGCCGACCGGCTATCGTCGCCGTTCCCGGAACCCCTCCCGGAGCTCCTGCCTTGTCCTTTCACCCCACACAATAGGCGTCCGGCAGAGGATGTTCCCGAGTTTTACCCACAGTGAAAAACTTGAGTCTGCGCGGCTCAAGTTTTCTGTTTTCCCGATCCGATACCACGATCACGGATCGATTCGACGACGTCCGGCAATGATCGCCGGAGGCGCCTTCCTCACTCTGTTCCGAATTTTCAATATACCTGTCCGATCAATGGAAATGCAAAAAATATGAGGCTTCTGTTGTTTTCGTGGGTTAGGTCGTTGGTGTTGGTAGTTGGATGTTGAGTCCGCCGCATCTGAGCATGATGAGCGCTATGAGGTTGGTGACGTGGTGGAAGCCGTAGGCCATGCGGATGGTGACTTTGATGCGGTTGTTGAACGCCTCGAGCCTGGCGTTGGAGTGGCCCAGTTCGATCGTGCGCAGGATGTCGGGCCGGCGGCGTCGGATCTTCCTGGCGAGTTCGACGATTTCGGGGATGCGCGAGTGTGACGCCCAGAACACCCAGTGGTTCAATTCCGTCTTGGCTTGGTCGAGGGGATGCTTGAGCAGGGTGCGCAGCAGTTCCTTGAGCTGCCAGGCACGGTAGAGCTGGCCCTTCGGGTCCGTGTTGCGCAGGGTGTCGAACGCCTCGTTCTGCTTGTCGGTGAGCCGGTCGGGGTTCTTCAGGACGGCGTATTTGACGCCGCGCATGCGCTTGGTGGTTTCCTCGTCGTGTTCGTGTCTGGCTTGGTTCCACAGTCGTTTCCTGACCTTGTCGAGCGCGTCGCTCATCCAGCTGACGATGTGGAAGCCGTCCAGCACGCGTTCGGCCTGCGGGCAGTGCTCGTGCACGCATGAGTCGATCCAACGCGCCCCGTCGCCGGTCACCACTGTGATGGATGCTTTCTGTTCGTCGGTGAGCTGTTGGAAGAACAGGTCGAACACGTCCCTGCCGTATCCGTCGTGCGCCCAGATCACGCGGTGCCTCTCGTGGTCGACGACCACGGTCAAATACGTGTGGCCCTTCCTGTAGCTGGTCTCGTCCACGCCGATCGCCGTCAGACCGTCGAACGGCGACGGCATCGACGCTTTCAGCCGTTCGGCGACCCTGTGGGCGATGTCGCCCGCGGTCCTCCACGCGACATGCAGGAACCCGCTCACCGTCTTCTGGTTCGCGACGGTCATCAGCCATGCGCATTCCGTCTCGAAATCCCTAGTGAACCGGCTGCCCGGCTCCGCCCACGGCACTCGCGCGACCACGACACCGCACCTGGGACAGTCCACTCGCGGCATCACGGCGACCAGTTCGACCCGCCAGCAGCCGAAGTCCTGATGCCGCCAGCGACGCACGCCGCCACCACGATCGTATCCACGGCGTTTCCGCCCGCAGCGGGAGCATCGGAGCATGCCCTTGCGCGGGCGCACGCGGATCTCGAGCACGGGCGTGGGACGCAGCGGCGAGTCGACGATCCGCACGGTCTCGACCACCATGTTTTTGACGTTGAGGAGCTGGTTGAATATGCTGTTCATCAGGCGCTTGCTGGTTGCTTGTTTATCTTGGTCGAAAACATCCTACCCAGGAAGCGCTCTTCTCTTACTCCCTCAACGGCTCAACGACGAACCCACACCCACGAAAACAACACAAGCGCCAATAATCTTAGTGAAGCATACGATATTTCTTGCAAAAAAAACACGATGAATAATCTACGTCATGGACAGAGGGAATCATGACGCAACCTTCGTCCCGCAAGCGGAGGCAATGACGGCGTTCGCCCATGCAGATGGCGAGGATGCCGTCGTCCCGAGGAGTCTTTGGGCGCGTTCGACGGTCGCCGCGCTGATGACGGGCAGTTTCTGAGGATCCGCAGAAGGCATTCCAGTGATGGCTAGGTCCCCTTGGGTTCCCCACCTGGACTCGAACCAACATGAATCTCAATTGCGACGTCCTATTCGCCGGCAGTGGTGGCGCCGCCCATCATCGTTGCGGCATCGATGATGGTCAGAGTGGGGTCGACCGCGGCTTTTGCGGCTGTGGCGGCGCTGACGGGTCGTTTGGTGAACAGATAGTAGAGTCGCTCGCCGTGCTCGCGGATGAGCGGTGAACGCGCTTTGAGCCGGTCGACGGCTTCGGTCTCGTTGAGATGCTCGCGCCATTTGCATTCGCCAAGCAGCACCTTGTGGTTGATCGAGTCGGTCATGACCACGTCGATGTCGGTCTGTTCGCGGGCGATCGGATCGTTGCCCCACCACTTGCCGAACGCGGTAGGCAGGAAACCCTCTACTTGCCCTTCCCCACATTGGCGCAACAGCCATTGCATGCACATCGTTTCGAACTGCTGCCCCACGTACGTGTCAAACACCTCGCCCGACGTGGCCGGCACGGCGGCCGCCTGCCCATAACCGGTATCGACGAGCGCGGTCGCGGGGCTGACGAACCGGTACCAGTAGGCGAAGAATGGGTCCTTGATCTTCCACAGTCCCTTGCGGGATCGGTTCGGGTCATCGCCGAACGGCACCAGTCGTTCAATGATGCCGAGCTGTTCCAGCGTACGCAGGTACGCGCCGACGGTGTTCGGATCGACGCCGGCGTATTCGGCGATCTCCTTCGGCTTGGTGCGTCCCGCGCCGACCGCGTCTAGGATCGAACTGTACAACGCCGGCTCCCGCAGTTCCTGACGCAGCAGCATCATGGGCTCCTCGTACAGGATGCCGTTCTGGCTGAAGCACCTGGCCCGCATGTTCTGCACAAACGTCAGATCCGGGTCGATCTGCTCCAGATAATAGGGGGTGCCACCCAACGCCGCGTAATAGTGGATGCGGGTCTGCCAGTCCGCATTCGAGGGCATGAGCCGGCACGCGTCGAACAGGTCGAACGGCTTGAGCCGGATCTGCGCGTTCCTGCGCCCGTACAAGGGACTCTTGTAGCCAAGCACCTTGCTTTCCATGAAGCCCTCGTTGGAGCCGCACAGTACCATGAGCACGTTGGTGTTCTTGAACCGGTGGTCGATGACGATCTGTAATGAGGACGGCAATGATGGTTCCGCTGCGGCCGCGTACGGCAGCTCGTCCAAAACGAACACGAAAGGTTCGGCCGGATCGTTCTTCGCCTTGTCCGCGATGTAGTTCAACGCTCCGTCCCAACTGGAGAACCCCGAGGGGAAGTTCGGCTCATGGAAGAACGTGAGAACCGCCTGAGAGAACTCGCGTAGGTTCGCCGCGTTGCTCTGCTCCTTGGCCGTGAACCATAGCGTGCGTCGGTTTTCGCAGAAATGCGCGATCAACGCCGTCTTGCCCACACGCCGACGCCCGTACACGACGACCATCTGGAACTTGCCCAGGGAGGCATGGTACTCCAACGTCTTCAGCTCCTCGATTCTGCCCACGAACCCCATGCGCCGTCCTTCCCGTATCAATCCATTCCATGTCATTGTACATTACTGTGCTTGTAAGCAAGATGTTTACAAGCAACTTGCTTACAAGCACAGTAATGGTTCGAAATGGCGCTTGGTCCGACACCGGGTGGAGCCATCTCGCGAGCGACGATTCAGCGTCGCTTGATGTAGCGGGTGTTGCGGCCGGTGCCGAGTTTTGTGATGGTGCCGTCGTCCTGCAGGGCCTTGAGCGTGCGTTCGACGGTCGTCATGCTGATGTCCGGCAGTTTCAGGAGGATGTCGGCCTTGGACAGCGGCGAGAGCGAATCGTCGAACAGCATGGCGATGCGCTGCGCCTTGGTCGCGCGCCGTCCGGTCGCAACGATGCCGTCCGCGCCGGCATGTCCGGTCAGTGCGCTGATGCGGTCGTCGAACTCGCGGTATGCGGCCAGGATCACGCCGGCTGTGTTTGTTGTTGTGATGGTTGGGTTGGCGCGGCGAGGGGCTTCTAGGCGGAATGGGCGGTGCCTTACACCTAGGGTCTGTTAGACCAAAGTGTGCATTCCCGATTGGTGTGAGGCTCCGACTCTTCCCGTATGCCTCCTGCGGACGATACTGATGGAACCGCACTTCACGCAGTCGTCGGCGGGAAACTCCTGCGATCCTGTGCCGAACATGTCCTCGTGCACGCCGTTATGCCAGCGGAAGCGTGAGCAGGATGGTCCATGTGGCGTCGTCGCGTTCGGCTGTGAACTCGCCGCCGAACGACGCGGCGATATGCCGGCACCGCGAGAGACCGGTTCCGCCGCTGAGCACATCGGACGCGACTGCGGCGTTGGCCGTGGACGCGTGGCCGGCATCGCGGGCGTCCACCCCGTTGGACGCGGACAGCGTGGCCACCCCGGGCGCAATCGTGACCACGATGCAATAGCCGGCGGCCGGATCGGCGTATTTCATCGTATTGCCGACGATTTCGCACAGGATGTCGAGCAACGCCGCTTTGCGATCGGGCGTGCACGGGCATGACGGTTCGCCGCCGACGATGATGTCGCCGACGAGTCCGTTCGCGCGCAGCCGTTCGGCGTATGTCCCGGCGATCGTATGCAGCTCGTCCGCGGTGATGGCGACGATCTGCGTCGACTTCGACTGACGGTTCGAGATACCCGCGTGGGCTTCGTTCGGTCGATCGGGAACGGGACCGTCCTGCTGGTCGAGTCCGGCGATCAACGTGCGAACCTTGGCAAGGGACTCTTGCGCCGTCTGCTCGATCAGCGTGACAGTATCGTGATCGTCGGTCGTACACCGATCGGAACCGCCAGTATCCGATTGCAGTTGTCTGGACAGCAGCAGGATCGTGGTCAGGTCGTTGGCGACCGAATGATGCAGTTGCGTGGCGAGCTGCTGATCGGCGACGCGACGCACCAGCTCGGCATGCTCCTGATCCTCGATCTCCTGTCGTTCGCGCCAGCTCATCATCGAGCCGAGCCACAGGGCGACCATGAGGAACGCGGCCGTGGCGCAGACGATCGCGAACACCGACGAATCCCACGGATACAGCCAGATGCGCGCAGCCGTCGCCGCCTGCGCCGCGACCGCCGCCAAGAGCGCCATGCCGATATTGAGGTACGCCATGATCGTGACGGCCATGAGCAAGCAGAACATCAGCGAGAACGGCGTCGTCTGCGGCACCACGCACCGCGCGGCCCACAGGGCGACGATAGCCCAGCCGCCGACGCGCGGCAGCAACGCCATCAGCAGTCCGCCGACGACCGACAGCAGCATGAACAGCAGCGTCATGTCGCCGCCGTCGCCGATGCCGTACAGATACGCGGTCTCGATCATCACCGGCATCGACGCGCATGCCAGCAGCGCGCGCGTCCGGCCGTCCCACAACAGCCGCTTGTCGATACGCCGTCCGATCATCTCGTCACATCCTCAGGTAACGGCGGCACAGGGCGACGGCCTCGTCTCGGTCGCGGGCGTGCAGCTTGTCGCGTACGCGTGCGACCTGCGAGAAGATCGTGCCTTTCGAAATGCCGAGTGTGGCGGCGATCTCGTCGGTAGACCGTCCGTCCGCATACATGCGCATGATCGCGGCCTGTTGCGCGGATAGTGCGAACGATCGCTCCGGTTGCGCGGATGATGCCGGCGCGGGATCCGACTGACGGCTTGCGGACAGCCTGCGAACGGTTGCCGCGATCGTGGGGATATCGTCCTTGCTGATCACGTCGGCCGCACCGGCGGCGATCGCGGCGTCGCGATAGACGGCCGGATCATAGGCGGTCACGCCGATCATCGGCAGTTCCGGCGCCCACTTGCGTACGGCCTGGCACACGTCGACGCCGGTCATATCCGACAGTGCCATGTCCACCAGAAGCACGTTCGGCCGATCCTGCGCGCGAATGCACCGCTGAATCGCGGCCGCACCCAACTGCGCCGTCCACATCACCGTGAACCCGGCGCGCGTCAGCAGCGACGACAACGCCATCAACGCCATACGGTCGTTGTCCACCATCGCGATCGAAACCGATCGATGCTGCGCATACTGCTCCATGTCGTCCAGTCTAGACACGTACGGCATGCGACCGGGCATTGCCGTCATGCTCCGCATGTCATCCGTCATGCGTTCGTCCGCGGAACGGAGTGTGCCGTGACGCGAACGACAACGGAAACATGCCGGACGGACGGCAGTGCGCGAAACGCGGCGGGTAGACTGGAAACGAATGACCAGAGGGGGCGGCCATGAACGACGAGACGACATCATCGACGATGGACAACGAGAACATGTCGAACGGACAATCCAACGTGAACGCGGTAGACGCTGAGAACTCGGCAGACACCGCGGACGCGGCAACCACTGCGGGCACGACGGATGCGGCTGTCTCAACAGGCACGACCGACGCGCAGCCGTCCGATGACGCTCATGATCATGATGACGCTCATGATCATACGGTCGCCGGCCAGTCCGCACCGGCCGGCATCTCCGCCGCCGGCAGCGGTCCGCTCGCCGCCCGTAGCATCCCCGCGCGCATGGCAGCGATCGCCGTCGCCGTCGCGCTGGCGTTCGGACTGGGCGCAGGCTGGGTCGGCCGCGCCGGGGATGTTCGACGGCTGGAATCGCAGGTCCAGACGGCCGAGGCGGCGCTCAAGCAGTACAAGGCGGCAAGCGCCGACGAACAGGGGTCGCTGAAATCGGAGAACGGCGACCTTGCGAAGAAGAACGACGAACTGGTCGCGAACAACGACAAGCTGACCTCGGCGAACAAGGAGCTCACCAAGGAGAACGAACGGCTGAAAGCCGCTTCCTCGACCCCGGCCGACGCGTCCGACGGCGCGATGATCCAGATCGCCGGTTTTTCCGAGGAAGTTCCGCACGAAGGATCGCATGAAGTGCATTTCGTCGTGCACAACACCACGCAGACCTCGTTCGATCAGGCGACGGTGACGTACGTGCTGCGCGATGCGTCGGGCAAACAGGTGGGCGGCAACCATTATTCAGTCGGGGTGGGAACCCTTGCGCCGGGCGGCATGATGGACACCTACGAGATTCTCACCGACGGGACGAACACGTCGGGACTGACCGCGGTGCCGGTGCAGTGGGCGGCCTCCGACTCGCAGCGCAAGACCTATATCAACGGGACGTACGGGAGCGACGTCAAGACATACGCCATGCAGTGACGGCATGAATGCCGCCTGTGCGTCGGGCAGCTGGCATCATCGTGTCATGCGCCGCATGTCGCGCACTGCCGCGCGACAATGGGATCGGCATACCGTTATGTCATCGGCGCACAATCGGCCGATCACCAGCCGCTTTGACGTGCGGCCTGATCCCAAGGAGGCCATCATGAACCCCACGTCGATGAACAACGACCCGAATATCCCGTTCCATGCGGAACCGGCCGGCAATCCACGGCTTCAACCGCAGTCCGGCCCGCGGCCGTTCTCCAATCCGACCCGCCGGCCGATGTGGTGGTGGCTGCTTGCCGCGTTCCTTGCGTTCGCGGTGATCGTCACCGGCGCGTTCGTCTGGCAGCGCGCCACGCGCGTCACCGCGCAGAAGATCTACGACGAACTCATCTCGCTCGACCCGAACGTCACCGAAGACCAGCTGACCGCGCAAGGCTATGTGTACGGCGGCCAGGCCGCATACGGCTGGCATGGCGTCGACGACGAGGAATTCCCGACCTACGAAGCGGCGGATGGCGCGAGCATCGACCGATTCATGAACGACGTGCGCGCCGGTCGCGAATCCGTGCTGCGACTGGTCATACGCGGCGTCGGGCCGTCCCGCACGAGCGACAGCGATGCCGTCGGCGGCGTATCAGTGCGCGTGCTGTGGTACGACCCGAACGTCGCCGCCGATTGGGCCGAGAAGGACGATTCCAGCCGGCCCGCCACCATCCATCATGACGGCAAAGGACAGATCCGCGAATGGTGGTGGCGCGACGGCGCGGTCGTCACCTCCGACAAACGGTTCTCGCGCGGCATCCAAAAGGAGGGGGCTTCGTCGCTCGAAGGAGTTGAATACACCGTTTATGTGCTCAAGCACCAGCCTGCGATCCCGTCCGACCCCGATTCGCCCGACACCATCATCACGCGCTACGACGAAAACCTCTACGTATCTGGTTCCGACTGAGCGAACGGGTATCTGGCGGGTTTACTTGGGTACGTCCGCGCGGGCGTTTTCCACTGGGATATGGCTGCTCCTAGCAGGAAACGTTCTCCGGCGGCCCATTCGGAGTCCGTTTTCCGCCAAAAACGCTGCGTTCTAGGGGACTGTCTCATTAAGTGTGTAACTGGCGGGTTTTCATTTGTCAGTTCCTGTCGTCCGGCCAGCGGTCGGCGAAGGTGATGGCGAACGCGTTCAACGCGGGTTTCCATCGTGTTGTCCATCGTACCTGTCCCTTGCCGGTCGGGTCCAATGACCTGACGGTCAGGTACAGGCACTTCAACGCGGCCCGCTCGTCCGGGAAGTGGCCACGCGCCCTGATCGAACGACGGAACCTCGCGTTGAGGCTCTCGATCGCGTTCGTCGAGCAGATCACCCGACGGATCTCCACGTCGTAGTCGAGGAACGGGACGAACCGGTCCCACGCACTCATCCACAGACCCCTGATGGCGGGATATTTGGACGTCCATTTGTCGAGCATCTCGTCGCGCGCCCGTTCCGCCGCAGCTTCGTTGACGGCCGTGTAGATCGGCCTGAGATCGTTGCCGATGGCGCTCCAGTCCCTCTTCGACGCGTACCGGTACGTGTTGCGCAGCAGGTGGATGACGCATGTCTGCACGACGGCTTTGGGCCAGACCACGCCGACCGCGTCGGGCAGGCCCTTCAACCCGTCGCAGATCAGGAAGAACACGTCCCCGACCCCGCGGTTCTTCAATTCGGTGAGCACCGCAAGCCAGTGCCTGGCGCCCTCGGCGGCCGGAGACCCCCAGATGCCCAGCACGTCCCGGTTGCCCTCCAGGTCCACGCCGATCGCCGCGTAGAACGCGCGGTTGGCGACCTGGCCGTCACGCACCTTGACATGGACCGCGTCGATGAACACCGCCGCGTACACCGGATCCAGAGGGCGCGTGGACCATTCGTTCATCTGATCGACCACCTTTTCGGTGATGCGGCTTATGGTCTCCTTGGAGACCTGTGCGGCGTAGATCTCCTTGAAGTGGGCGCTGATCTCACCGGTCGTGAGCCCCTTGGCGTACAGGGAGAGCACAACCTCGTCCACGTCGTTCAGGCGGCGTTGCCGCTTTCTGACGATGACGGGCTCGAACGAGCCGTCCCGGTCCCGGGGCACCTCGATCCGCACCGGACCGACCGCATCGGTCACGACCGTTTTGGCGGTCGTCCCGTTACGCGTGTTCGCGGCACGCCCCTCCACGCTTTTCTCGTGCTTCCCGCGTCCGAGGTGCTCGGTCATCTCCTCGTCCAGGGCGGTCTCCAGCACGGTCCTGGTGAACTGCTTCAGCAGGCCGTCCGGGCCGGTCAGGTCGAGGCCCTGCTCCCTGGCGCGGCGGATCATCTCCAACGCGAGCTCCCGCTCGGCCGGGGACGATTCCCTTATACCGCGTTTCCCTGGTTTCTTCGCCGCGGCTTCCTTGCCGGCGGTTGTCTTCGCTGTCATGGCTTCCATTGTCTCAATCGGCGTGCTCATCACAGGCCCTTTCCCGCCGGCCTCACGACCGGCGATCGAAGCCAGTTACACACTTTCCGAGACAGTCCCCGTTCTAGTGGAAAACGAACTCTGGGATGCAGTTGCGAGTCCGTTTTCCCATAGAAGCCGCCACATCCTAGTGGAAAACGGACTCGGGGAAGCCGGTTGTGATTCCGTTTGCCGCTAGAAAAGCATCCTGGCTACCGCTTGCCGGCGTAGATGCGCTGATCGATCACGTCTGCGAAGACGCGGTTGACGGCCGGACGCACGACCTTCAACGACGGCGTCAGGCACTTGTTGTCCTGCGTGAACTGCTGGTCAAGCACCACGAACTTGCGCACCGACTCGGCGCGCGACACGGTCGCGTTCGCCTTGTCGACGTAGCGCTGGATCTCGTCGTGCACGTCCGGCAGCTGCGCGGCGTCCGTGATCGGCAGATCGGCCGCGAACCCGTGCGCTGGCAGCCACGCGGCCAGACCGTCCGGGTCGAGCGTCACGAGCGCGCCGATGAACGGCCGCTGGTCGCCCACCACCACCGCGTGCTCGACGATCGGACACTTGACGATCTCCTGTTCCATCGGAATCGGCGACACGTTCTTGCCTCCGGCGGTGATGATGATGTCCTTCTTGCGTCCGGTGATCGTCACGCGGCCCTCGTCGTCGATCGACGCCAGGTCGCCCGTGCGCAGCCAGCCGTCCGACGTGAACGCCTCCGCGGTCTTCTCCGGCAGGTTGTGGTAGCCGCGGAACACGTTCTCGCCCTTGACCTGCAGCTCGCCGTCGTCCGCGATACGCACCGACGATCCGGGCGCGGGCTGGCCGACCGTGCCGATCACGTTGTCGGACACGCGGGTCACGGTGAACGGGGCAGCAGTTTCGGTCATGCCGTAGCCCTGGATCATCGGCAGGCCGATGCCGTTGTAGAAATGCGCGAGATCGGGGTCGAGCGGGGCGCCGCCGCACGCCACGTAGCGGATCTTCGGGCCAAGGGCGCCGCGGATCGTGCGGTAGACGAGCGCCTCGTACGTCGCCCGCTCGGCGATCGCCTTCGCCGAATGCGGCGTGCCGGCCTGCTCATCGCGCGACCATTGACGCGCCGCGGCCACGGCCTTCGCGAACAGGCGACCCTTGAAGCCCATGCCGGCCTTCTGCGAGGCCGCGTTGTACACCTTCTCGAACACGCGCGGCACGCCGAGCAGATACGTCGGCTGGAACGAACGCAGATCGGGCAAGAGCGAGCGTGTGTCGGGCAGATAGCCGACCACGCCGTCGTCGGAGCCGATCGAGCAGTACTGAATATAACGTGCGAAGCAGTGCGCGAGCGGCAGGAACAGTAGCAGTCGCGGATGGTTGTCGCAGATCACTTCGGACAGGCATTCGTAGCCGGCGCGCACGATCGACAGGAAGTTGCGGTGCGTCAGTTCCGCGCCCTTTGGAGCGCCGGTCGAGCCGGACGTGTAGACGATCGTCGCAAGATCGTCGGCGTGCACGGAGGCGATGCGTTCGTCGAGCTCCTCGTCGGAGACGGTGACGCCGAAGCCCTGCAGGGCGCCGAGCGCGTTGCCGTCCATCATCAAAATCTGCTTGAGCGCAGGGCAGTGGTCCTTGACCGAGTCGAGCCGGTCGAAGCGTTCGCGATCGTCGGCGATGGCGAGCTTGACGGCGGAATCGTTGAGGATTCGTTCTGCCTGCGCGGCGGAGTCGGTGTCGTAGATCGGCACGTTCACCGCACCGATCGCGGCGAGCGCGAAGTCGAGCACGCCCCACTCGTAGCGGGTGGAGGAGAACAGGGTGACCGCGTCGCCTTTGCCGATGCCGAACGCGATGAGGCCCTTGGCCGCGGCGAGGACGAGCTTGTGGAATTCGCCGGTGGTGATGTCGTCCCAGCGGCCGGGGCCGAGTTTGCGCGAGGCGATGATCGTATCCTCGCCGGTGCGTGCGATGCGGTCGGTGAGGAGGCTGTACAGGGTTTCGTCGTCGCGTACGATGATCGAACCGGGGGTGGTGTATTCGGTGCGCATGATCGATGATGTCCGTTTCTGCGATGTTCTGATCGCTGCTGATTGCCGGTGGTCGCCGGCGAATACGTAGTTTTTTTGACGTTTTCCTCTGTTCCGTCATACAACTTACGACTGCGTAGGTTGCGACGCGTTGTGCGACGCCACGAATTTGCCCGGCGCGGTTTGTGTGCGGATACAAAACCGGGTGTGCGGGCGGGTGTGACGGGATATGGCTGGGTTGGTCGGACGGCCGGATTGGCCGGTGCTGCCGAGTGGGCGATGTGGACGGCGGTGATCGTTTCGCCGGCCGTCGGCGACCTCGGCGGTGATTGCGGGGCGTGCGGCGGCCTGTTCCCATGTGTGACGGTGTGTGCGGTTGCGTCGTTATTTGTGACACGCGTGATTTGTATTGTTCGCAAAACGTATTACTATTGCGATCTGGCATGATTGTGAGCGCTAACAAAACATCGTTGTAAGGCAATGACGACGTAGCTCGAACAATCACACGGAAGAGAGATGCCCGCGGCGATAACGCGGGCGCATATCAGCAATTGAGGTATTTGCCATGAGCAATTCCACAAGTGACGCCTCCGCCGTCGAACTCGGCGGCGACGAACGCAACCAACGCGGCTCCGGCCGCTACATCGTCGGCCTAGCGCTGAGCGCAGGCCTCGCCGGTCTGCTGTACGGCTACGACACCGTCTCCATCTCCGGCGCGATCGACTTTTTGCAGACCAAGTACTCCCTGAGCCCCGCGCTGCAGGGCATGGTCATCTCGTCGATCATGATCGGCGGCGTGATCGGCGCCGGCTTCTCCGGCTTCCTGTCCGACCGTTACGGCCGCCGCAAGCTGCTCATGTTCGGCGCAGCGTTCTTCTTCGTCGCCGCGCTGTGGTCGGCGTTCACGTTCAGCCCGGCCACGCTGATCCTCGCCCGCGTCATCGGCGGCGTCGGCATCGGCCTGGCCGCCGCGCTCGCCGTCACCTACATCACCGAATCCGCGCCGACCAACATCCGCGGCGCGCTCACCAGCGCATACCAGCTGCTGACCATCTCCGGCATCTTCCTGACCAACGTCATCAACTACTTCATCGCATCCTCCGGCTCGCACGACTGGGGCGTGAACATCGGCTGGCGCTGGATGCTCGGCATCGGCGCGATTCCGGCCGCGATCTTCTTCGCCGCGCTGTGGTTCAGCCCCGAGTCCCCACGATTCCTCGTGCAGGCCGGCAAGGTCGAAGAGGGCTTCAAGGTGCTCGAGCGCATCAACGGCACCGAGAAGGCGCGCCGCGACGTCGAGGAGATCCAGAACCAGATCGCCGAGGAGAAGAAGGCCAACGCCCAGTTCTCCGACCTGTTCAAGCCGGGTCTGCGTAAGGCGTTGCTCATCGGCATCTTCCTCGCCATCTTCAACCAGGCCATCGGCATGAACGCCATCAGCTACTACGGCCCGGTCATGTTCAAGGACATGGGCTTCGGCGGCAACACCGAATTCCTCGCATCCTCCTGCGTGGGCGGCATCGAGCTGGTGTTCACCGTCGTCGGCATGTACCTGATCGACACCGCCGGCCGCAAGAAGCTCATGGCCGTCGGCTCCGGACTCATGGTCGTGTTCGCGCTCGGCATCAGCTTCGCGTACGCCAACAACTATCAGTTGCTCATGCTCATCTTCGTGATGTGCTTCACCTCCGCGTTCGCGTTCTCGATGGGCCCGATCCCGTGGATCATGATCCCGGAGCTGTTCCCGACCTACCTGCGCGGCCGCGCCACCGGCATCTGCACCGTGTTCCTGTGGGCCACGAACTGGGCGATCGGCCAGTTCACGCCGGTCATGATCAGCTCGATCGGCGGCATGGGCACGTTCCTCGTATTCGCCGGCACCAACCTGATCTGCTTCCTCGGCGTGGTCACATTCGTGCCCGAGACCAAGGACAAGACGCTCGAGGAGATCGCCGAACTGTGGAAGCCGAAGTCCGAGCAGTCCAACGCGCAGCTTGAGGTGGTGCGCGCCACTGCCGACCTGCGCCAGGCCGAATCCGACATCAAGGCCGCCGAAGCCGAGCTGGCCCGCGCCCGCCGCGCCAAGGAACGCGCGATCGCCACGAAGGCCGCCGCCGAAGCGCTCGTCGCCGCGCAGAAGCAGCGCTGAGATGACGGTTTGGGTTGGCTGATCGCCGGTTGGCCTGCTGACTGCTGCTGGTCAACCGTCGCGCCGGTCAACCGCGGTGTCTGACTGATTGCCGCCGTTTGCGAACGTGTGCTTGCGCATACGATTGCAAACGGCGGTTTCGTATATACGCGGTTGCCGGATGGAAGCCGTTTCGCGCGACTGGTGTGAGATACGCCGCGAAATTGCCTCTGGTGAAAACGGGCGGTGGTTGTTAGGGTTGACCACGGACTTGATTTTGCGATGACGCGTACCGTGCGATGGGTACGGTACGGCGTGCGGTTGTGCGGAAGGCGGGAGATGATCGACAAGCGGTTGTTCCGGATGGCTCCGGGACTTGGCAAGCTCGTGGCCGGCAAAGTGGCGTGCATGTGGGTGTCGCTGCTGGCCAATATCGGATTCGTGCTGGCGCTGGTGTCGCTGCTCGGCTCGCTGCTCCACCAGTTCGGTCCGAAGTCCTGCTATGGCGGAGTGACGAAATGGGATGCGCCCTGCGTCTCGAACCCGTATGGACTGACCGATGTGATGTTGTCGCCGCGATCGATCGCGATGTATACGGCCGTATTCATCATCTGCGCAATCGTGCGCTACGCGATGGCCCGCATCGCCGCGGGATTGGGCACCGAAGCCGCCGAACGCGTCAAACTGGGTCTGCGCGAGCAGCTGTACCGCAAGATGCTGCGCCTGGGGCCATCGTATGCAACCCGCGTCAAGACCTCCGACATCGTGCAGTCGGCCGGCGAAGGCGTCGAACAGATCCAAAGCTTCTTCGAACTGTTCCTGCCGCAGCTGTTCTACTCGATCCTCGCGCCCATCACCCTGTTCGCCGTGCTCGCGCCCGTCAACATGCCCACGGCCGCGACGCTGCTCGTATGCGCCCCGCTCATCGTGCTCATCGTCGGGCTCGTGGCCATGAGCGCTGCCCGCATGTTCAAGAAATACTGGGGCAGCTACACCGACATGGGCGCCACGTTCCTCGACGACATGCAGGGCCTCGAAACGCTGAAGATCTTCGACGCCGACGAACGCGCCGCCCGCGAGATGGACGAGCAGGCCGAACGCTTCCGCGTCATGACCATGCGCGTCTTGCAGATCCAGCTGCGATCGTTGTCGTCGATGGACCTGGTCGCATACGGCGGCACCGCGGCCGGCATCGGCGTCGCGCTGTGGCAGTACGCGCAGGGATTCTCGTTCGCCGGCGGCCGCGAGACGTCGCTGTCGCTGGCCGGCGTGCTGCTCGTCGTATTGCTGTCGGCCGACTTCTTCATCCCGCTGCGCCAGCTTGGCTCGTACTTTCACGTCGCGATGAACGGCATGACCTCCACCAAGCGCATCTTCCGTCTGCTCGACGCGCCCGAACCCAAGCACGGTGACGTGACGCTTGCGAACGATCGCAGGTTCGCCCCGGTCGTCGCGTTCGATCACGCCGGCTTCTCCTACCACGGCGACGACGATCAGAGCGCCGAACGCGACGAGCAGGCGCTCGCCGACATCACGTTCATGGCCAATCCCGGCCATGTGACCGCGATCGTCGGCGTGTCCGGCTCCGGCAAGTCCACGGCCGCCGCGCTTCTGGCCGGCACGCTGACCGGATACACCGGCTCGATCGCGCTGCTCGACATGCGCGGCCGGCATGAGATCCGCGACATCGCGGCCGAATCGCTGACCGATACCGTTACGCTGGTCGGCGCGCGCAGCCACCTGTTCGCCGGCACGCTGCGCGACAATCTCGCGATGGCGTACCGCGGCCCGGCGGGGGAGAGCGTGGAACGCGCGATGTGGGATGCGCTGCGACGCGCCCGCATCGACGACTTCGTGCGCGAGCAGCAGGACGGATTGGACATGACGATCGAACCGGACGCGGCGAACCTGTCCGGCGGCCAGCGCCAGCGCATCGCGATCGCACGCGCCCTGCTGCACGACAGTCCGGTCTATGTGTTCGACGAGGCGACCAGCAGCGTGGACGTCGATAGCGAATCGCTGATCCTCGAGTCGATCCATGATCTTGCGAAGGCTGGCAAGACGGTCATCATGATCACTCACCGCATGGCGAACGCCGAGCATGCCGACGTGATCGTCGTGTTCAGCCACGGCGAGGTCGTGCAGAGCGGCATGCACCGCGGCCTGATCGGCATCGACGGTGAATACGCGCGTTTGCATCATGCGCAGCAGCAGATCGAACAGGTCGGCCGGCGCGATGGAGCCATGACTTCCAACATTGCTCCCCCTGAAGGGGGAGCTGGCCGGCGCAGCCGGACTGAGGGGATAAAGGAGGTTCGTGCTGACGGCGTTGGTACCCCCTCAGTCAGCCATGCCGACAGCTCCCCCTCGAAGGAGGAGCAAAGGGTTGAGAGCGCTGCCGATGCAGAAGCGGCGTTTGCCGAAGGCGCTGCGCCTTCCCAAGAAAAGCTGAGCGGCGTCATTGTGCGACTGTTGCGGATCGCGCGGCCGCTGGCCTCGATCATGACCCTAGCCAGCGTGGCCGGCACGATCGGTCATCTCGCGGCCACCTTCCTGCCGGTGTTCGGCATGGTCGCCGTGCTCTCCCTGCTCGCGCGCGGCGGATGGCCGGCGCCCGATATGGGCGTCGTCCCGACCGTCACCGCGATGGTCATCTGCGCCGTACTGCGCGGCGTGATGCGCTACATCGAACAGTATTCCAACCACAACGTCGCCTTCCGACTGCTCGCCCTGTTCCGTTCCAAGGCGTTCGCCGCCCTGCGCCGCCTCGCCCCGGCCAAGCTCGCCGGCAAGGGCAAGGGCGACCTGATCGCCCTGATCACCACCGACGTGGAACTGCTCGAGATCTTCTTCGCGCACACCATCTCGCCGGTCGTCATCGCCGTGGCCACCACCGTGGTCTACACGCTCGTGCTGCTCGCGCTCAGCCCGGCTATGGCGCTGCTGCTCGTCGTCTCACACCTGATCATCGGCGTGGTCGTGCCGAAGTTCTTCGCCACGAACGTGCAGAGCCTCGGACCGGTCATCCGCCATCAGGCGTCCGACCTCGACAACGTGGTGCTCGACGACATGCGCGGTCTGCGCGAGATCATCGGCTTCGGCCGCGGCGAGGAACGCGCCGCGAACATCGTGGCGCGCACCAAGGCGCTGTGGAAGGAGCATGCGCGACTGAGCCGCGTCAACGGCGGGTTCGCCAGTATCGGCATGGTGTTGGTGATGGCGTTGACCGTCGCGGCGGCCGCGCTCGCGGTCTGGCTCGGTCTCGGCACCCCGAAGGATGCGCCGGCGCTGACCATCGCGTTCGTGCTGTTCGCCAGTTCGTTCGGTCCGACGCTCGCGTTGAGCGCCCTGCCTGCTAACCTGACGCAAACGTTCGCGGCCGCGCGTCGCCTGTTCGCGCTGATGGACGAAACGCCGGCCGTGAGTGAGACCGGCACCGCAACCCTCGCATACGATGGCATGGTCCTCGAGCACGTCACCTTCGCCTATCCGACCGGGCGTGGCAGCCTCTTGACCCCCTCAGTCAGCTCCGCTGACAGCTCCCCCTATCAGGGGGAGCAGGGGAAGCTGGTGCTTGACGACGTCTCGCTGACTGTCCCGCGCTCCGGCATCCTCGGCGTCCAAGGGTCGTCCGGTCGCGGCAAGTCCACGCTGCTCAAGCTGCTCATGCGCTACTGGGACCCGCAATCCGGCACCGTCACCTTCTCCGGCGAACCCCTGCCGCAGATCGACGCGTCCTACCGCCGCCGCGTGCAGACCATGATGAGTCAGGAGACCGCGCTGTTCGACGGCACGATCCGCGACAACCTGCTCATCGCCCTGCCCGACGACATCCGCGACGTTGTCAACGGTCGCGATGACAACGATGGCGACGACAGCAGCAACGGCAAGGCTGCCGTCGCCATGTCGATCGACGATCGTCTGCGCGACGCCTGCCGCAAGGCGTCCGTCATCGACCTGATCGACTCGCTGCCCGCCGGACTGGACACGCCCGTCGGCGAACTCGGCGACCGGCTGTCGGAAGGCGAACGCCAGCGCATCGGCCTGGCCCGCATCTTCCTGCGCGACGCCGACCTCGTGCTGTTCGATGAGCCGACCAGCCGTCTTGACGCGCTCAACGAGGCCGTGATTCTCCAGTCGATCAACGCGCTTGCCTCCGAACGCGACGCCGCGATCGTGCTCGTCTCTCACCGCGAATCCGCCATGCGCATCGCCGATACCGTCATACGCTTCTGACTCTTCGAGCGGGGCGAATCCATGGTGCTGTCATCAGATTGCCCCGCTCCGGGGCTCTCAACGGGGTCGATCCAAGACGTCTTCACCGGTTTGCCTCGCGCAAGGGCGTCTATATGGGGCGATTCCAAGACGTCTTCACCAGTCAGCCCCGCGGAGGGGCGCTTGGGCGGGGCGATTCCAAGACGTTTTCATCGATCAGCCCCGCTCAGAGGTTCCTGCGCGGAACGGCCGTACGGAAAACGGCCGGGGGCATGCCCGTCCGGTGCTTGAACGCCGTGGCGAACGCGTTGGGATTGGGATACCCCACGGCGTGGGCCACGTCACGAATCGGCATGGCCGTTGACGACAGCAGACGTTTCGCCTCGTCCATCCGGCGCGTGATGAGGTATTCGTGTGGCGTGACTCCGGTCAGCGTCTTGAATTTGCGCAGATACTGGCGTTCGCTCATCATCGCGCGCCGGGTCAGCGTGGCGAGGGTGATGGGATCGGCGAAGTGCGTGTCGATGAATCCGATGGTCTCGCGGATCGCCAGCACGTCGTCGTCCGCGCCGGTCGTGGAGCGGAGCGCAAGGTCGGTCAGCAGGCCGGTGAGTATCCTGGCGCCGATGAGATCCGTCTGCGGTCGGTCCTGTGTGTAGGCGTCCAGCAGCAAGTCGACGGCGTTCTCCATGCGCGCGATGTTGCCGAGAGGGAACACATTGCCCGCAATGGCGGTGATGCGATCGTAGTAGATGCGGGCCGAAACGCCGTCGAAGTGGATCATGCTGGTTCTGGTGAGACTGTCCGTGCTTCCCTCGTGATGGCGGTATGTGTCGAACAGGAAGACGTCGCCCGGATGCGCGTCATGCCGTATCGTCTCCGTATCGTCCCAGATCGTCGCGTGGAGCGTCCCCTCCGTCACGACACCCAACAGGAAGCTGTCGAACCGTTGTCGTTCGAGCCTGAATCCTGATGCATAGGCGAATCGTCCCACGCGCAGCGGGTAGAGCAGCCCTCGTTGCGCCTCGCCCGACGGAACGGTGATGAGCAGCGTCGATTCCGCGGAGATGACGCCCTTCTCGACCGGATGGATGATGGTGGGGGCCGTGTGGCGGTTGCGCTGTGCCGTGTGTTGCATGACCGATGCCTTCCGAATGACGCAGGTGTTCGCGGGCCGGCGCAAGGTGTCTGGCCTTGCTTTCAGGATACAACATTCGGTGTCGGGATTTATGTGGTTTTTGGCGATTCTTTGGAATGCTTGTTTTGATGAAAACATATCGAAAAACGTTGGAATATCAGTCTTTAGCAGCTCTTTTTCGTTCTGTGGTGCAACTGTGTATCGTTTGGGGTGTTGGTACGGCGGTGTACCAAAAGGTACGCACTCGAACAAGTCGCAAAGAACGGTCTTTGCGACGACAACAATAAGGAGACGCATCATGCGCAATACGAAGAAGTTCATTGCCTCGGTGGCCGCGATCACCACGCTCGTCGGACTGGCGGCCTGCGGCAACGGCGGCGGATCGTCCGCCACGGTCGACACCGATACGGCGAACGCCAAGGGTGAGGTCGTGTTCTGGGGCTGGGGCAACGGCCTTGAGGAGACCATCGCCGCGTTCGAGAAGGCCAACCCGGACATCACCGTCAAATACAGCAGCAGCGGCACCGCAGCCGACACCGCGACTTCGCTGCAGAACGCCGTCGCGGCCGGTAAGGGCGCGCCGGACGTCGTGATGCTCGAGGACCCGACCGTCACCCAGTTCGCCGTGGACGGCAGCCTGATCGACCTGTCCGCGTTCGGCGCCGACAAGCTCAAGGACGACTTCGCCGCCGGCCCGTGGAACAAGCTCCAGTACAACGGCAAGCCGTACGCGCTGCCGATCGACTCCGGCCCGGAGGTCTTCTTCTACAACAAGGCCGTCTTCGACAAGGCCGGCGTGGACGGCGAATCCATCAAGACGTGGGACGACTACTATGAGGCCGCCAAGAAGATCCACGCGCTCGGCGACGACTACTACATCACCAACAACTCCGGCGACTCCAACGCCTACCAGCCGTTCACCGCGCAGGCCTGACAGGCCGGCGCGAATCCGTGGAAGGTCGACGGCGAGAACATCACCATCGACATGACCGGCGACGAAGGCATGCAGCGCTACATCGACTTCCAGCAGAAGCTCATCGACGAAGGCCTCGTGAACACGTCGATCGCCAACTGGTCCGACGACTGGAACCGCTCCCTCAACGACGGCACCACCGCCTCGCTCGTGATCGGCGGCTGGATGCCGACCAACCTCGAATCCGGCGCCCCCGACCAGAAGGGCAACTGGCGCGTCGCACCGCTGCCGCAGTGGAAGGAGGGCGAGCAGGTGTCCGCGGAGGACGGCGGCTCCGCGCTGGCCATCACCGAACAGTCCAAGAACAAGGCCGCGGCCTACAAGTTCCTCGAATACCTCACCCACGGCGACGGCGCACAGGTCATGACCGACCACGGCACCTTCCCGTCCCTCAAGAAGATCCTCAACGACGCGGACTTCCAGAGCGCCAAGAACGAGTACTTCGGCGGCCAGCAGGTCAACAAGGTGCTGTGCGAGGCCGCGAACCTCGACGTGACCCCGTTCCAGTACCTGCCGTACAACCCGTACGCACAGTCCAAGTACGGCGATGAGATCTCCAAGGCCTACCAGGGCAAGATCACGCTCAAGGAGGCGTTCGCCAACTACGCGAAGGTCCTCGGCGACTACGGCACCCAGCAGGGGTACACGGTCACGGTCAAGTAACCCGCCACGCAACGGCGCCGGAGCACGCAATACAGCGGCAACGACAAGGCGGGGATGCTTCCCGGTATCCCCGCCTCGCCATGTCCGAACCCATCATTCGTCCCGTTTCATTCCTTGAAGGAAAGCAGTGATCATGTCCGATCAAACAACGCACGCGCCCGCCGAGGCCACCCGTTCGGCCACGGCCCGCGTGAACAAGCACAAGGCCGACTGGCGAGGCTGGAAGTTCATGTGGCCTTTCGCCGTAGTGTTCGTCTTCGTGTTCATCATCCCGATTCTGTACGCGATCTACATCAGCTTCTTCCAGAAGAAGATGATCGGAGGCACGCAGTTCGTCGGCTTCGCGAACTACGCGCGGCTGTTCCATGACGCGAACTTCTGGCAGTCGGTCGGCCGCGTGGCCATGTTCACGGTCGTGCAGGTGCCGATCATGCTGTTCCTCGCGGCGGCGATGGCCCTCGCGCTCGACTCGATGAAGCTGCACGGCACCAAGTTCTTCCGTATCTCCACGTTCCTGCCGTACGCGGTGCCCGCCGTCGTCTCCACGATGATCTGGAGCTTTATGTACGGCGCGAAGTACGGTCTCGTCGGCTCGCTCAACGACCTGTTCGGCACGAACCTCGACGTCCTGTCCCCGAACGTGCTGCTCGCGTCGATCGGCAACATCGTGACGTGGGAGTTCACCGGCTACAACATGCTGATCTTCTACTCGTCGCTGTCCACGATCCCGCACTCGCTGTACGAGGCCGCGTCGATCGACGGCGCAAGCGAATGGGACATCGTCAGGAAGATCAAGCTGCCCGAGCTGCGCGGCGGTCTCGCGATCACGGTGATCTTCTCGATCATCGGCTCGTTCCAGCTGTTCAACGAACCGTCGATCATGCAGAACATGGTGCCGGGCAACGCGATCACGACGTACTACACGCCGAACATGTACGCGTACAACCTGAGCTTCACCGGCAACCAGTCGAACTACGCGGCCGCGTTGGCGATCACGATGGCCGTGATCACCATGGTCATCGCGTACATCGTCCAGCTCAAGAGCATGAAGGAGCAGATGAAATGAGCAGCGCAACCACCACATCCCTGTCGTACGAGGAACGTGAGAAAGCCGCAAAGCGCGCCGAACGCGAGCGCCAGAAGCGCATTGCACGCGACGAGGCCGCCGAACGCAAGCGTGCGGAGAAGTCCGGGTTCGCGAACGTCAACAACCCGCGTCGATCGACGCTGCTGACCATCGTGTGCGCGCTGTTCGCGGTCTACTGCCTGTTCCCGTTCGTGTACCTGGTGATCAACGCGACGAAAACGCAGGCCGACTTCACGTCCACGTTCGGTCTTGGCTTCGGCAAGACATTCGCCCTGTGGGACAACATCGTCGCCGTGTTCACGTATAAGGACGGGATCTTCGGCCGCTGGTTTCTCAACACGATCCTCTACGTGGTCGTGGGCGCGGGCGGCGCCACGCTGCTGTCGATCATGGGCGGCTACGCGCTCGCCAAGTTTCGTTTCCCGGGCCGTAAGCTGGTGTTCGCCGTCATCATCGGCGCGATCAGCGTGCCGGGCATCGCGCTGGCCGTACCGCAGTTCCTGCTGTTCGCCAAGCTGAACCTGACGAATACGCCGTGGGCCATGATCATCCCGTCGCTTGTCTCGACCTTCGGTCTGTACCTCATGTGGATCTTCTCCGACCAAGCCGTACCTGACGAACTGCTGGAGGCCGCGCGTGTGGACGGTGCCGGCGAGTTCCGCACGTTCTTCCAGATCTCGCTGCCGCTGTTGGCTCCGGGCATTGTGACGACGGCCCTGTTCACGATCGTGGCGACGTGGAACAACTACTTCCTGCCGTTGATCATGCTGAAGGAGGATTCCTGGTATCCGTTGACGATCGGTCTGAACCAGTGGAAGGACCAGGCGTCGACGGCGGGCGGCACGGCGATCCAGAACCTGGTGATCACGGGTTCGCTGATCACGATCATCCCGTTGGTGATCGCGTTCCTGTGCCTGCAGAAGTACTGGCAGTCCGGTTTGGCAGCCGGCGCGGTCAAGGAATAACGGCAACGGCATGTGCGTGCGGTACGGTTTCCTTGCGGACCGTGCCGCACGCTGATCAACGATCGAGGACAGACTCATGACTACTTGCAGAGCATTTCGCTGGCCGGCGCTGCTCACGCCGAACGGCCGCGGCATCGCGTACGGCGGCGACTACAACCCCGACCAATGGCCGCAGGACGTATGGGACGACGACATCCGGCTCATGCGCCGGGCCGGTGTCAACACCGTCGCGCTGGGCATCTTCAGCTGGGCTCGCATCCAGCCGACCGAGAACACGTGGGATTTCGACTGGCTCGACCGCATCATCGGCAAGCTCGGGGCGGCCGGCATCGCCGTCGACCTCGCCTCGGCCACCGCGTCCGCGCCGATGTGGCTGTACGAGAAGCATCCGGAGATCCTGCCGCGCGATAAATACGGGCACGTCATCCACCCCGGTTCGCGCCAGTCGTGGCGGCCGACCAGCCCGGTGTTCAAGCGGTACGCGCTCGAACTGTGCCGCCGGCTCGCACGTCGCTACGGCGACAACCCGACCGTCACCGCATGGCATATGGGCAACGAGTATGGCTGGAACAACCGCTACGACTACTCCGACGACGCGCTCGCCGCGTTCCGCCGCTGGTGCCAGGACCGCTACGGCACGATCGGCGCGCTCAACGAGGCGTGGGGGACCGCGTTCTGGTCGCAGCACGTCAATTCGTTCGACGAGGTGCTGCTGCCGTACCACATGGGCGGCGACGCGATGGTCAATCCCGCGCAGCAGCTCGACTTCGAACGGTTCGGCAACGACATGCTGCTCGACTTCTACCGTGCCGAACGCGACGCGATCGCCGGGATCTGCCCGGACAAACCGTTCACCACGAACTTCATGGTCTCCACCGACCAGTGCTGCATGGACTACGCCGGGTGGGCCGGCGAGGTGGACTTCGTATCCAACGACCACTATTTCCACGAAGGCGAATCGCATCTCGACGAACTCGTCTGTTCGGATGCGCTCGTGAGCGCGCTCGCGCTCGGTAGACCGTGGTACCTCATGGAGCATTCCACGTCGGCCGTGCAGTGGAAGCCGGTCAACGCGCGCAAACGGCATGGCGAGCTCGTGCGCGACGCGCTGGCGCATGTGGCGATGGGCGCGGACGCGATCAACTTCTTCCAGTGGCGACAGTCCAAGGCCGGAGCGGAGGCGTTCCACTCGGCGATGGTGCCGCATGCAGGGGAGGATTCGAAGATCTTCCGCGAGGTGTGCGAGCTGGGGAAGATACTGCATACGTTGTCCGACGCCGGGCTGCAGGGCAGCGAACTGGAGCGTTCGGACACGGCGATTCTGTTCAGCGCGGAATCCGAGTGGGCGACGCGCAGCCAAACGCTGCCGAGCATGAAACTCAGCCACTGGCACGACGTGCGCGACTGGTATCGCGGACTGCTCGACGCGGGGACGCGCGCGGATGTGGTGCCGATCGCCTACGACTGGAGCGGTTACCGCACGATCGTGCTGCCGGGCGTGCTCGTGCTGTCCGACGACGATACGCGGCGCATCGCGCGGTTCGTGCGCGACGGCGGCCGTGTGGTCGTGGGTTTCGCGACCGGGCTGATCGACGAACGGTTCCATACATGGCTCGGCGGATACCCGGGAGCAGGCGACGGATTGTTGCGCGAGGTGCTCGGCGTACGCGCGGAGGAATGCAACATCCTCGGCTCCGATGTGGCCGGCGAACCGGATGCGATCGCGTTGTCGAACGGTGCCGTGACCCGGCTGTGGCAGAACGACGTGACTTCGGTCGCGGCCGACACGCAGGTTCTGACAATGTATGCAGGACAGGCGGCCGCAGCTTGGGAGCTGGGCGGTGTGCCGGCTATCACGCGACATTCGTATGGCGACGGCGAGGCATATTACGTCGGCTGCGATCTGGATCGCGCCGATATCGCGCGAATCGCGCCGCAGCTGGAATTCGGGGCATTGTCGCGGGACGATGATCCGCGCATCATCCACACCGTGCGGTGCGGCGACGGCATCCGGTTCGACTGCTACCTCAACCGCGCAAGCGAACCGGTCCCGTGCGCCTACGATCCGTCCGGGGCCCCAGTCGTCGCGTACCGTTGCGAATCCAACGGTTCCGGCGCGGCGACGATCGGCCGCAACGGGGTGCTCATCGTCTCCACGGTGTTATCCTCGTCTTGCAAACGATCGCGCCGGTGACGACATGGCAACGTATCGACAAGGAGCTGGCATGACCGACAATGCCGAGAAACGGCGGGCGACGCTGCGGGACGTGGCGCAGGCGGCCGGCGTCTCGCTCAAAACCGCGTCGAACGTGATCAACAGGTCCGGCCGCATGTCCGAAGCCACGCGCAGACGTGTCGAATCCGTCATCGAACGGCTTGGATACCAGGTCAACGTGGCGGCCCGCAACATGAGTCGCGGGCGCACGGGCTTCATCACGCTCGCCGTGCCCTCGCTCACCCCGCCGTACCTCGCCGAACTCGCCAACCGTACGATCGACGCGGCACGCCAGCGCGGCTGCTCGGTCTACGTCACCACCTACGCGGAAGGGTCGGCGAAGGGCGCTCGCGACCTGCTGCGCAACTTCAATTCGACCGTCTCGGACGGCATGATCCTGTCCATGTCCGAAATCGAGGACATCGCGCCGGCCGATCTGCGTGTCGATTTTCCGCTGGTCGTCGTCGGCGCGCGCACGACGTGGGGCATCGTCGACCATGTCACGCCCGACGACGTCAACGCCGCCTCACAAGCGGCTGCATACCTGTACGACCGCGGCTCCACGAGGCTGGCCGTGGTCGGCATGCGCGGCGAGTACAACGAGGCCGCGTTGAGCGACGCGCAGGAAGGCAACTACCAGCTGCGCATGCGCGGCGTCATCGAGGAAAGCCGGCGGCGCGGCATCGCGATCGATCCGCGGCTGATCGGACTGACCGACCAGGATTGGTCGATCGGCGCGGGTGCGCGGGCCACGCAACGGCTGATCGACGCGCGTGTGCCGTTCGACGGCGTGGTCGCGCTTAACGACCAGCTGGCGATCGGTGCGATCGCGGCGTTGCGCACGGCCGCAGTGGTGATTCCGGGCGATGTGCAGGTGATCGGATTCGACAACATCGAGGAGGCGGAATACCTGCAGATCCCGCTCACCAGCATGGATTCGCGGCTCGACTGGACCGCGCCCACCGCCGTCGACCGCATCCTCGGCCGCATAGACGGGCGTATCGCCGAGCCTGAACTGCTCACCACCGAATCCAAAGTGATCGCCCGCGCCTCCACGCGCTGAATCCTGCACAATGTCATCGTACGATGGTGCAATGGTAGCTTGATAGATCAGGAGGTGCCATGAGCGCGATTGCAACGGTGGACGAGGACTCCCTCGCCGAAGCGAAACGGATCATCGAGGCGGGCGGACTGGTCGTCATCCCCACGGACACGGTCTATGGCGTGGCATGCGACCCGCGTAACAAGGCCGCCATCGCGCGCATCTACGAGGTCAAGCAGCGTCCGCGGTTCAAGGCGTTGCAGGTCCTGCTTGCCAACATCGACCAGATCGACGGCCTCGGTCTCGACCTGCCGGCACCGCTCAACCGTCTCGCCGCACGCTTCCTGCCCGGCGCGTTCTCGCCGATCGCCGTCGCCCGCGACGACTGCGATCTGGCCACCATCAGCCCCACTCCGAACGGCACGCGCACCCAGGGCATCCGCATCCCCAACTCGGCCGTCACCTTGCGCATCTTGAACGCCACCGGACCGCTCGCCGCATCGAGCGCGAACCGGTCCGGCGAGGAAAGCGCCCAGACCGTCGAAGAAGCGCGGGCCGCGTTCGGCGATGCCATCGACCTGTACCTGGACGGCGGCCCCACGCAAGGCCACGTCGCCAGCACCGTGGTCGCCGCCAACCCGCTGTCGCGCGACGGCATCGACATCCTGCGCGAAGGCGTGATCCCGCAGGCCGTCATCCGCAAGGCCATCCACCTCAACGGCGGCGGGTTCGGCGCATGAGAATCTACCTGCTCATCGCCGCGCTCGCCGGCGGCATCACCTACCTCGTCACCCCGCTCATCCGCCACCTCGCCATCCAGATCGGCGCCGTCGGCAAGGTCCGCGCGCGCGACGTGCACACCATCCCCACGCCGCGCATGGGCGGTCTCGGCATGCTCGTCGGCTTCCTCGGCGCGATGCTCATCGCCAGCCAGCTGCCGTTCACCGGCAACCTGTTCCACGCGAGCCGGCAGGCGTGGGTCGTGATGCTCGGCGCGATCTCGATCTGCCTGATCGGCATGGCCGACGATCTGTGGGATCTCGATTGGATGCTCAAGATGTCAGGCCAGCTGCTGACGGCCGTGTTCGTCGCATGGGGTGGTCTGCAGATCATCTCGCTGCCGCTCGGCTCGCTCGTCACCGCATCCCCGAGCATTTCGATCACGATCACCGCGTTCCTGATCGTCGCTTCGATCAACGCGGTCAACTTCGTCGACGGACTGGACGGACTCGCGTCCGGCATCGTCGCGATCGGTGGCATCGCGTTCGCCGTCTACTCGTACATCATCGCGCGCAACTCGCCGTCGTACGCGTCGATGGCCACGCTGATCGATGTCGCCATGATCGGCATCTGCGTCGGCTTCATCCTGCACAACTGGCATCCGGCGAAACTGTTCATGGGCGACTCAGGCTCCATGCTGCTCGGCTATCTGATCACCTGCGCGTCGATCATCATGACCGGCCGACTCGACCCGGCCTCGATCCACGCGAGCATCTACCTGCCGGTGTTCATGCCGATCCTGCTGCCGATCCTCGTGCTGTTCCTGCCGGTGCTCGACATGTGCATGGCGATCGTGCGACGGCTCGCGAAAGGCCAGTCGCCGATGCACCCCGACCGCATGCACCTGCACCACCGCATGCTCAAGATCGGCCATTCCGTGCAGGGCGCGGTGCTCACGTTGTGGGGATGGGCGGCGCTCATCGCGTTCGGCTCGCTGATGATCCTGTTCTTCCGCGCGCGCTACGTGGCGATCGGCATGGCCGTGGCGACCGTGGTGCTCACGATCGTCACCATGTACCCGTATTTGAAACACCGCATCCCCGAGATCCGCGAGGAGAACGAAGAGATCGAACAGCGCGCCAAGCACATCCGCGAGGACTGACGGCCGCTGCGTTGCCCGCCATACCACGGGCGCGTGTCACTCGTCAACACACGTTCATATAGTGGGTCTATGGCTTTAATTCCTAACACGAATGACAACAACTACGCCCCGCTCCCTCCGATCTTCGCCCAGCTGGGCCTCGCCTACGACGACGTCCTGCTGCTGCCGAACGAGACGGACGTGATCCCGTCCGAAGTGGACACCACCACCCACCTGACCCGTGAGATCACCATGAAGGTCCCGGCGATCTCCGCCGCCATGGACACCGTCACCGAATCCGAAATGGCCATCGCCATGGCCCGCAACGGCGGCATCGGCGTGCTCCACCGCAACCTGTCCATCGACGACCAGGCCGCCCAGGTCGACGTCGTCAAGCGCTCCGAGTCCGGCATGATCACCGACCCGCTGACCGTCAACCCGGACGTCACCCTCGCCGACCTCGACAAGTTGTGCGGCAAGTTCCACATCTCCGGCCTGCCGGTCGTCGACAAGGACAACAAGCTCGTCGGCATCATCACCAACCGCGACATGCGCTTCATCGCATCCGAGGACTACGACCACCTCAAGGTGCGCGACGTGATGACCAAGGAGAACCTCATCACCGGCCCGTCCAACATCTCCAAGGAGGACGCGCACGACCTGCTCGCCAAGCACAAGGTCGAGAAGCTCCCGCTCGTCGACAACGAAGGCCACCTGACCGGCCTGATCACCGTCAAGGACTTCGTCAAGACCGAGCAGTACCCGGACGCCACCAAGGACGCCCAGGGCCGTCTGCGCGTGGCCGCCGGCGTCGGCTTCCTCGGCGACGCGTGGCAGCGCGCCTCCGCCCTCATGGAGGCCGGCGTCGACGTGCTCGTCGTCGACACCGCGAACGGCGAGGCCCGCCTCGCGCTCGACATGATCCGCCGCATCAAGTCCGATCCGGCCTTCCGCGACGTGCAGGTCATCGGCGGCAACATCGCCACCCGCTCCGGCGCCCAGGCCATGATCGACGCGGGCGTCGACGCCGTCAAGGTCGGCGTCGGCCCCGGCTCCATCTGCACCACCCGCGTGGTCGCCGGCGTCGGCGTCCCGCAGCTCACCGCCGTGTACGAAGCCGCCCAGGCCTGCAAGGCCGCCGGCGTGCCGTGCATCGCCGACGGCGGCATCCACTACTCCGGCGACATCGCCAAGGCCCTCGTGGCCGGCGCGTCCTCGGTCATGCTCGGCGGCGCGCTCGCCGGCTGCGAGGAGGCCCCGGGCGAGAAGGTGCTCCTGCACGGCAAGCAGTACAAGCTGTACCGCGGCATGGGCTCGCTGGGCGCGATGGCCCCGCGCGGCAAGAAGTCCTACTCCAAGGACCGCTACTTCCAGGCCGACGTCACCTCCAACGACAAGGTCGTGCCGGAAGGCGTCGAAGGCGAAGTGCCGTACCGCGGACCGCTCAACGCCGTCCTCTACCAGATGATCGGCGGCCTGCACCAGTCGATGTTCTACATCGGCGCGCACAACATCAAGGAGATGAGCGAGAAGGGCCGCTTCATCCGCATCACCGACGCCGGCCTGCGCGAATCGCACCCGCACGACATCGTGATGACCGCCGAAGCCCCGAACTACTCCGGCTTCCACAACTGATCGGTCGGTTTCAGCTATCTCGGCTCCCTCTGATGAGGGAGCTGTCACCGTAGGTGACTGAGGGAGAGAACACGGGGCATGCCCGTGACAGCCTTCAGTCGCGCCACGCGTGTCAGCTCCGTCATCCGAGGGAGCTTTTTCGTATGCGCTGATCGATCGATAGCGGCTCTCCTGCCCGCGTGCGGCAAGGGAGCCGTTTTTGTATCGGCGGCGCGGTAGCCTGTACTGTTCGATACAGGACGAGAAACAGCAAGGAAAGGCGGCGCACGATGGTGGACAGCCATGATGCGGAAACTTACAGCGCGAAGGATTCGCGCCTGATCTGGATCGATTGTGAAATGACCGGACTCGACATCTTCGGCGGCGACGAGCTGGTCGAAGTGTCCGTCGTGCCGACCGACTTCGACCTCAACGTGCTCGACGAGGGCGTGGACTACGTCATCAAACCGTCCGAGGCCGCCGTGGCCCACATGAACGACTTCGTGCGCACCATGCACACCCGCTCCGGCCTCATCAACGAATGGGAGCACGGCCTTTCGCTCGCCGAGGTGGAGCAGAAGGTCACCGAATACGTGCTGCGCTTCACCCCGGACGGCGTGCGCCCGCTGCTCGCCGGCAACACGATCGGAAGCGACAAGAAATTCCTCGACCACTACATGCCGAACCTCATGAGCCACCTGCACTACCGCAGCGTCGACGTGAGCACGCTGAAGGAACTCGCCCGCCGCTGGTATCCGGCCGTGTACGAGAACCGCCCGCCGAAGAACGGCGGCCACCGCGCGCTCGCCGACATCATCGAATCGCTCGACGAGCTGCGCTACTACCGCGAGGCGTTCATGGCGCCCGCCCCCGGTCCGGACGAGGCGACCGCCAAGCGCATCGCCGCCGACGTCGTCGCCACCAGCATCCTCAACAAGTAGCCCATCCCTTGGCCCCCTCGGCTGAGGGGGCTGTCAGCGAAGCTGACTGGGGGAGCGTACACGCTATGGCTTTCAGAAAACTCGGTAGGCTATGGGCGTGACGCTCCCTCAGTCACGCTACGCGTGCCAGCTCCCTCAGCCGAGGGAGCCGAGATAGACAAGTAAAGGAGCCGCCGCATGACCGCAGCCGACTGGACCGAGATCGCCGGTCCCGCAGACATCAGACTCGTCGTCGCCGACATGGATGGCACGTTGCTGGACGAGCACAGCGAGATCCCGTCCGGATTCTGGCCGATGCTCGAACGGCTGCAGTCGCGCGGCGTCGAATTCGTGCCCGCGTCCGGCCGCCAGTACGCCACGCTGCGATCCATGTTCGCCGACCGCGTGCCGCGCGAACTGTCGTACATCGCGGAGAACGGCAACGTCGTCGTCGCGGACGGCGAACTCATCGAAGTCCACGGCGTGGACGTCGCCGTCTCTCGAACCGTCATCGACATGGTCGATGCGGCCGTCGCGAACGGCACGCACGACGTCGGCCTCGTGCTGTGCGGTCTGAACACGGCGTACGTGCAGCGCACCGATCCCGCGTTCGTCGACGAATGCCGCAAGTACTACCATGCGCTGGAGATCGTGCCCGATCTGCACGCCGTGCTGCCGAGCGTCGAGCGCGGCGACGAGACGATGTTGAAGCTCGCGATCTTCGACTTTGGCGACGCCGAGGCGATGGCCGCCGATCTGCTGGACGACATCGCGCGCGACTGGCAGGTGGTCGTTTCGGGTGCGCACTGGGTCGACATCATGAATCCGCAGACCGACAAGCGGCGCGGGGTCGAGGCGCTGCAACGGCATCTGAACGTCGCGCCGGCGCAGACCGCGGTGTTCGGCGACTATCTCAACGATCTTGAGATGCTCGCCGCTGGCGAGTACTCGTTCGCGATGGGCAACGCGCACCCCGACCTCAAGGCCGCCGCGCACTACATCGCGCCCACGAACGTCGACCACGGCGTGCTGCAGGTCGTCGACCGTCTGATCGGCTGACTGGGCTGGTCGGTTGTCTGGTTGGCTGTCTGATCGGCTGACGGGTTGCCGATTACCTGAACATGTCATTTCGAGTGAGACATGTCTGTCCAACCCCTGTCATTTCGAGCGAGGCGGAGCCGAGTCGAGAAATCTTCCGGTGCTGGTGCGGTGTGAAGATTTCTCCACTCGCTTCGCTCGGTCGAAATGACATGGCTTGGGTCATGCGCTCGGCCGATGATGGAAAGCAGCGTGATAAGGAGGGACTATGCGGCAAAGCGAGGCGCTGGCGATTCTGCAAGCCGGTGCAAACGTATTCCTCACCGGTGCGCCGGGTGCGGGCAAGACGTATGTGTTGAACGAGTTCATCGCCACCGCGCGCAAGGACGGCGCGTCCGTGGCCGTCACCGCGTCGACCGGCATCGCGTCCACGCATATTGACGGCCAGACCATCCACTCGTGGAGCGGTGTCGGCGTGTCGACCTCGCTCACCGCGAACCTGCTCAAACTCATCAAAACGCGACGCCGGCGCAAGATCGAATCCACCGACATCCTCGTCATCGACGAAGTGTCGATGATGCACGCGTGGCTGTTCGACATGGTCGATCAGGTCTGCCGCGCGATCCGCCGCGACCCGCGCCCGTTCGGCGGCATCCAAGTCGTGCTGTCCGGCGACTTCTTCCAGCTGCCGCCGGTAAGCGTGTCGGGCCGCAACAATGATCTGATCACGCCCACGCCCGAGTTCGTCGCCGCCCGCGAACGCTACGCGAAGGCCGGGCTGAACCCGGAAGGATTCGTCACCGAATCGCTCGTATGGGCCGAACTTGATCCGGTCGTCTGTTATCTGACCGAGCAGCACCGTCAGGACGACGGGCAGCTGCTCGGCGTGCTCACCGACATCCGCGACGGCTGCGTTGACCAGGACGACCGTGACGCGCTGGTCACGCGGCTCGGCGTCGTGCCGGAGGCCGACGAGGTGGCCGTGCACCTGTTCCCGGTCAACCGGCAGGCCGACGGGCTGAACGACCTGCGGCTTGCGCAGATCGGCTCGGCGGAGCACACGTTCTTCGCGGAATCGTCCGGTCCGGTGAATCTCGTGGACCGGCTGAAGAAGAACATGCTCGCGCCGGAGAAACTGGTCTTGAAGACCGGTGCTGCGGTGATGGCGCTACGTAACGACGCCGACCGGCAGTTCGTCAACGGGTCGCTCGGCACGGTGCGCGGGTTCGCGTCCGAGGCGAAGGGCGGCTGGCCGATCGTCGAGTTCGAGAACGGCAACGTGGTGACGATGAAGCCGGCCGCGTGGGAGATGATGGACGGCGAGACGGTGCTCGCGTCGATCAACCAGGTGCCGTTGCGGTGCGCGTGGGCGATCACGATTCACAAGTCGCAGGGCATGACGTTGGAGCGTGCGGTGATGGATTTGCGGCGAACGTTCGCGCCGGGCATGGGGTACGTGGCGCTTTCGCGCGTCGAGTCGATGGACGGACTGTTTCTGGAGGGCGTCAACGAGCGGATGTTCTACGTGTCGCCCGACGCGGTGCGGCTCGACGGCGTGCTGCGCGACCGTTCCGATGCGGCCGCCGACCTGCTTGCGCAGGACGGCGCCGAGGCGTTCGACCCGCGCGCCCGTGCCGCCGGCGGCTCGGCCGACGACGAGTTCGAGCAGGGCGAGCTGTTCTAGCGATTGTCCAAAAACGCGGGGCTTCGGTGAGACGAACAGGGCCGCGACGGTTGCTAACGTATGCGGTTCTGGTACAGTGTCGTGGGTTTGCTCGGAAAGGAGCAACAACAAGTGACAACTGGAGACAAGAAGGAGCTTGCCGTGGCCGGTGAAGGCGCACAGAAGAAGAACATCAAGGCCATCGTCATCGCCGCGATCGTCGCGGTCGTGGTCATCGTCGCCGCCGTCGTGGTCGGCGTGACCGTGTTCGGCGGTCCGAGCGTAGAGACCCTCAAGGCCGATTGCGCGACCGCGTCCGACGACCTGCGTGTCGCCCAGAACGAATACAACGGCCTCGTCAACGGCGACGCCGCCACCGCGTCCGCCTATACCAAGGACGACGTGAACGACGCCAAGACCCTCGACGCGCTCAACAAGGAACTCTCCGTCGAGACCCCGGAGCTTGCCTCCTGCAACGTCGACGCGGATTCCGAATACGAAACCGCGATCGAGAACATCAAGAAGAACACCACCTGGTACCAGGACCACACCAAGACCCTGCAGAAGGCCGTCGACGCCGTCAACGCCAGCCTCAAGCAGTGAGCGACTAGCCGGTTTCCGCCGGTTTGAAGCGCAAGGCTCTCCGAAGAACGCGGTGTTTTTTCGGAGAGCCTTGTTGTTTGCTGGTTATGCGGCGGCCGGTTAAGGCATTCACTGTGCCGTCTCACAGGTCCTGCACTGCCATGTGCGTTTCCTTGCGCCGACTAGCTTTGTCGTGCCGGTACCAGCCGATGCCCAGCAGAATCAGTCCCGGAATGCTGTATCTGATCATTCCGGAGACGATGCCCATTACCACCATCGGGCCGACGGCATCCCATGGTGCTCCTGACATGACCAACACGAACAGGTTCCATCCAATCGCCCATGCCACGCCGAGCGAGATCCACACGATCGGCGGTATCAGCCAGAATCGTGTGTCGCCGGTGCGGGTCAGACGGAACTGCAAGACTACGGAAAGAACGAACAGAACGATCACGATGATCGGCAGCACGGTGGCCGCGGTAGAGAGATGTTCGATATGATCGGCAATGAACTGTTCCATAATGCACTCCTCGTTGAGTTGCGTGACCAGTCCGATGATGAGCCTCACGTATGGATGGGTGCTGCTACTGATCGGAACGATCGCATTGTCTGCGATATTCGGTGATGAGTATTTTCGCGGTGTCGAAGTCGAGTTTATCGTCCACGGCAAGCCGCTTGATAAGGGCGATGTACGGCTCGTTGTCGATCTGCTCGGCGAGTCGGATCTTCTGGATGAGACGGTCGAGACGAAGCCTGACGGTGGGGTAGGAGACGCCGTATTCGGCGGAGACCTCCTTCATTGAGCCGGAAGCAAGCAGAAACCGCTTGATGAAGGCCATGTCTTCGTCGTCAAGATTCTGCATCCACGGTGGCGCGGTATTCATACGATGTGATTTCTCCTTTCTTCCTTGAATAATAATTTCAATAAAATTAAGTATATCTTTAATAATATTAAAGATCAATGTGTGGTGTTGCTGGATGTGACAACACTGACATGCCGCGACGCTTCCTCGGCTGAGGGAGCCGAGGCTCCGCCGGCATCATACGCGAATAGGGGCGGATTTGGCCGGCCGGCGCTGCTTGCGCATCGTTTATCAATGTCTTGCCAGCGCCATATGCACTTGGCCGGGATGATGAACCGGTGTCAGGATATGAGATGGGCGACACGCTGGGGTTGGGGTGGGTGGTATGGTGTGAGACATGACGAATCTCTTGTGTTGTTGTTGCCGCTAACCGTGCTGCCCACATCGGGCATTGGCAAGCGGTTGACAACGCATAACTTGAGATAAGGGTCATTCTTTTTCGATCATCCCACTTTGTTTGTGCATGGTGGTTTCATGCCATCATCGGTTGCGGATCGTCTCGTACCATCATCGGTCTGTGATCGCAAACGGTATCGGTTCAAGACGGTATCAGCTCAACCGATCACACATGCCATCGAAAATCATCAATCCCGTTTCTCATACCTGCGGCGTTGGCCGATGAGCCAGAACCTCTCCTATCTCATCCATATCGCGAAAACCAGAACATCCCCCGCAGAAGAAACGAGAACCGACCATGACCGTCCACAACTCCATCGCCGAAACCATCGGCAACACCCCGCTCGTCAAACTCAACCACGTCGCCAACGACATCAAGGCCACCATCGCCGTCAAAGTCGAATATCTCAACCCCGGCGGCTCGTCCAAGGACCGCATCGCCGAACGCATCATCGACGCGGCCGAACGTTCCGGCCAACTCAAGCCCGGCGGCGTGATCGTCGAACCGACCTCCGGCAACACCGGCGTCGGCCTCGCGCTCGTCGCCCAGCAGCGCGGCTACCGCACCATCTTCACCCTGCCCGACAAAGTCAGCGAATCCAAACGCGCCGTGCTGCGCGCGTACGGTGCGGAAATCGTCGTCACCCCCACCGACGCCGGCCCCGACGACCCGCGGTCCTACTATCAGGTCGCCGAGCGGCTCGCCAACACCATCCCCGGCGCGTTCCGCCCCAACCAGTACGACAATCCGAACGGACCGGCCAGCCACTACGCCACCACCGGCCCGGAAATCTGGCAGGCCACCGACCGCAAGGTCACGCACTTCGTGGCCGGCATCGGCACCGGAGGCACGATCTCCGGCACCGGACGCTACCTCAAGGACGCGTCGAACGGCGTGGTCACGGTCGTCGGTGCGGACCCGGAAGGCTCGATCTACTCCGCCGGCGGCGACATGAGCGCTGTCCACCAGTACGACATCGAAGGCGTCGGCGAGGACTTCTATCCGAAGGCGTTCGACCGGACCATCACCGACGACATCGTCAAGGTCAACGACCACGACGCGTTCCTCATGACGCGCCGGCTCGCGGGGGAGGAAGGGTTGCTCGTCGGCGGATCGTCCGGCATGGCGGTCGCCGCAGCCGTGCGATACGCGCGTGAACGGCAGCTCGACGAGAACCAGCTCGTTGTCGTGCTCGCGCCCGACTCCGGCCGCAGCTACCTGGAGAAGATCTTCAACGACGACTGGATGCGCGACCACGGCTACGGCGACATCGTCGAGGCGACCAGCCGGCCCGCGCTCGCCGCGCAATACCTGTGAGCGGGCGAACCGTCAGCTCGACCCCACACATAACGCGCTATCGGCAACTCCGATAGCCACGCCACCACACAAACCGAATCACACCATTACCCTCGCAAGAGGGACATTCGAAAGGAACCGACCATGACCATCTCCACCAACGCCGCCGCACTTGCCGCATCCCAGCTCGCCACTCGCGCCATCCACGCCGGCCAGGAACCCGATCCGACCACCGGCGCGGTCGTCACGCCGATCTACGCCACCTCCACGTTCAAGCAGGACGGCGTCGGCGGACTGCGCCACGGCTACGACTACAGCCGCTCCATCAACCCGACCCGCAACAGCTTCGACGCGCAGCTCGCCTCCGTCGAAGGCGCGAAATACGCGCTCTCGTTCTCCTCCGGCCTCGCTGCGATCGACGTGTTGCTGCGCTCGACCATCAAGCCCGGTGACAACATCCTGCTCGGCAACGACGTGTACGGCGGCACCTACCGACTGCTGTCGAAGGTGTTCGTGCCGTGGGGCGTGGGCCTCGACGTGGTCGACATCACCGATCTGGACGCGGTGGCTGCGGCGTTCAAGACCAAGCCCTACGCGTACATCTGGGTGGAGACGCCGTCGAACCCGCTGCTCAACATCACCGACATCAAGGCCGTGGCGGCGCTTGCGCACGAGCATGGCGTCAAGGTCGCGGTCGACAACACGTTCGCCTCGCCGGTGCTGCAGCACCCGCTCGCGGAAGGTGCAGATGTGGTTGTGTATTCGACCACCAAGTACATCGGCGGGCACTCCGACGTGGTCGGCGGCGCGGTGGTGCTCAACGACGAGGAAACGCGCGACGAGGTGGCGTTCCTGCAGAACGCTGCCGGCGCGGTGCCTTCGCCGTTCGACTCGTGGCTGGAGATCCGCGGACTCAAGACCCTTGACCTGCGTGTCAAGCAGCATAGTCGCAATGCGCTGAAGATCGCGCAGTGGCTTGAAGGCCATTCTGAGGTGGAACGCGTGTGGTACCCGGGCCTCGAATCGCATCCGGGCCACGAGATCGCGGCACGCCAGATGCACGGTGGATTCGGCGGCATGATCTCCGTGCAGATCAAGGCTGGATTCGAGGCGGCCAAGCGCTTCGCCGGTGCGACGCAGGTGTTCACGCTCGCCGAATCGCTTGGCGGTGTCGAATCGCTGATCGAGCACCCGGGTGCGATGACCCACGCCTCCGTGGCGGGCACTACGCTCGAGGTGCCGGCGAACCTGATCCGCCTGTCGGTCGGCGTCGAGGATGCCGACGACCTGATCGCCGACCTCGATCAGGCGTTCAAGGCGATCTGACGTCGGTCCTTGTATCGGCCCCGAGTCTCCCGACCGTTCCCCTTGCGACGACGGCCGGGAGACTTTTCGCATAGTGCCATCATGGCTTGTGCGCCAGCCCGCGACATGCCCGGATCGCCCGCCATCGCCTACACTTGGGAGGCATGACAGACAACGCGGCGGCGCTGGGGGCGCTCAAACAGTATTTCGGCTACGATTCGTTCCGGCCCGGCCAATCCGGCCTGGTCGAGGCGATCCTCGCCGGACGCGACGTGCTCGGCGTGATGCCCACGGGCGCGGGCAAATCCGTGTGCTACCAGATTCCGGCCACGCTCCTGCCCGGCATCACCGTGGTCATTTCGCCCCTGATCTCCCTCATGCGCGATCAGGTCGACGCCCTGACCGACGCCGGCATCCCCGCCGCGTTCATCAACACCACGCAAAGCCCCGACGAGCAGGGCATGGTGCTCGCGCAGGCCGCCCGCGGCGACGTGAAGCTCCTCTACGTCGCCCCGGAACGCCTCGACACCGATCGGTTCCGGGATTTCGCCGCCCGTACGCCCGTCAGCCTCATCGCCGTGGACGAGGCTCACTGCGTCTCCCAATGGGGCCAGGACTTCCGTTCTTCATACCTTGGCATCGGCGAATTCATCGCCAATCTGCCCGCCCGCCCGGTCGTCGCCGCGTTCACCGCCACCGCCACCGAACGCGTGCGCCGCGACATCGTCGGCATGCTGGGATTGCGCAATCCGCAGGTCACCGTCACCGGTTTCGACCGCGAGAACCTGTATTTCGACGTGATCCGCATGGACACCAAGCGCAAGGCCGCATGGGTGGCAAGCTACATCGCCTCGCACCCGGACGAATCCGGCATCGTGTACTGCGCCACGCGCAAGACGACCGAGGAGCTGGCCGCCGCAATCAACCGGGCCGTGCCGGCGTTGCGCGCGGCGGGAGATGCGGCCGGCGGCGTGGCGGATGGTCTCGACAGCCTCGGCCCGGTCGCTGTCGCCTACCACGGCGGCATGCCGGCCGACGTACGCAACCAGGCCCAACGCGACTTCGTCACTGACCGCATCCCCGTGGTCGTGGCCACCAACGCGTTCGGCATGGGCATCGACAAGTCGAACGTACGCTACGTGATCCATCACAACATGCCCGAATCGATCGAAGCCTATTACCAGGAGGCCGGCCGCGCGGGCCGTGACGGCGAACCGAGCCGCTGCACGCTGCTGTGGAACGAATCGGACATCGTCACCCGCCGCCGTCTGCTCGACAGCGACTATGAGAACGATCGCATGACGCCCGAGGAGCAGGAGATCAACCGCGCCAACAAACGTCGTCTGCTCGACGCCATGATCGGATACTGCCGCACCACGGACTGCCTGCACACGTACATGACCCGCTATTTCGGCGAAACCGCACCGGCCGGCAGTGGCACCGGCGACGCGAACGGCAACGGAGATGCCGCGAAATGCAAGGGCGGCTGCACGAACTGCGACAGCACGTTCGAGACGCTGGACGTGACCGACATCGCGCGCGCGATCAGCCGGTGCGTGCACGACGTGATGTACGACTACGACGATCGGAACCGGCCGACGCGCACGCCGATGCGGCAGGGGCTTGGCTCGGGAAAAATCGTCGCCGTGCTGCGCGGTTCGCGTGCCCAGGACGTGCTTGCCCGCGGACTGGACCGATGCCCGAGCTACGGAAGACTGGAGCAGACGCCCGAAGCGCGCGTTCGCGATGTGCTCAGTCAGATGACGACCGACGGATTCCTGTTCGTGTCCGAAGGGCGACTGCCGATCGTCGGATTCGGCAAGCGGGCCGCGGAAACGGTCGCGCCGGACTTCCACTACGAGATCAAACGCGTGGAACGGGCGGCATCGAGCCGTTCCGGCGCCGCGAGCAGTGGCCGGTTCGGCGCCGCGACCGTCGCGTCCGGCCCGGCGCTCGGCTCGTTCGAGCCGGTCAGCGAGGCCGACGAGGCGCTGTTCCAGCGGCTGCGCGCCCTGCGTCGCGACATCGCGCAGGAGATCGGCAAGCCGCCGTACATCGTGTTCTCCGACAAGACCCTGCGCGACATGGCCCGCGTCAAACCGACCACCGACGAGCGGTTCCTCGGGGTCAACGGCGTGGGCGAAAGCAAGCTCAAGCAATACGGCGAACGGTTCATGGAGGCGATCGCCGGGTTCGGCGACTAGCGTCGCGCGCTGGTTATGCGGGGACGATGATCCCGGACGCTGCGTGACGTGGCCCCTCCGACAGAGGAACGACGTGCCGGCGAGCAGCGCGGAAGCGTCCTCGCTTATAAGCAGCGTCTATAGCGATTTTGCCGATCCGCCCCATGAACGCCGTCGATGGTGGAACAATAGGAGACGGACATCATCCTCAAGACAAGGAGTCTGAAATGGCCGACAAGCCAGTCGTCGAAAGCTTCCAACTCGATCACACGAAGGTCAAGGCCCCGTACGTGCGCTACATCGATACGCAGACCGGCCCGAACGGCGACGTGATCTCGAACTACGACCTGCGTCTCGTCCAGCCGAACGAGAACGCGATCCCGACTGCCGGCCTGCACACGATCGAGCACACGATCGCCGTGCTGCTGCGCGAACGCATCCCCGGCTACATCGACTGCTCGCCGTTCGGTTGCCGCACCGGCTTCCATCTGCTGACCTGGGGCACGCATTCGACCGAGGACGTGGCGAAGGCGCTCAAGGAATCACTCGAGTTCATCGCCTACCAGGCCACGTGGGACGACGTGCCGGCCACGACGATCGAAAGCTGCGGCAACTACCGCGACCACAGCCTGTTCACCGCGAAGGAATGGGCGAAGGACATCCTCGCCAAGGGCATCAGCTCCGATCCGTTCGAGCGCAAGGTCGTCTGATCTGAACCGATGGCCGGTTCGGTTCCCGACCGTCGGGAGTCCGGCATGACGACGCCCGGCGTTCCGTCCGTTGCGATGGAAGCCGGGCGTCGTCATGCCGGTTGCGGGCTGCGTGTGCGGCGGGATCTCAGCGTTCGTCGGCCGTGGCGAGGCGCACGATGGCGGCCTCGGATTCGTCCACGATGCGTCGCATCGCCGTCTCGGCGGCCTCGCCGTCGCCTTTGCGGATCAGCGCGGCGATCTCGGCGTGCAAATTCAGCGCGGTCTGGTCCGCGGTCTGCGGCATCAGCTCGTGCTGCGTGCGTCCCCTCAGCGTCGAGGCGATCACGTCGCCCAGCTCGGCGAACATGCGGTTGCCGGACGCCTGCAGCAGCGTGCGGTGAAAGCGCATGTCGGCGTCCAGATAATCCGGGCCGTTGGCATGATTCGAATGCGACACCATGCCGATGGCGGCCTCGGTCAGCGCCGCCCACTGGTCGGGCGTGGCGGCGCTCGCCGCGAGTCGCGCGGCCATCGGTTCCACCGCGGCGCGCAGCTGGGAGAGCTCGTGCAACGCGTCGAGCCGATGGGCGCCGCGCAGTCGCCATCCGATGACCTGCGGGTCGAACATGTTCCATTGCTCGATCGGGTTGACGGTGGCGCCGGTCTTGCGTTTGACGCTCACCAGCCCCATTGATTCCAGCACCCTCGTGGCTTCGCGCGTCACGGTGCGCGACGGCGGCGTGTCGCCGTCCATGGCGGGGTCGGGCAAGCGTTCTCCGACGGCGATGTCGCCGCTTACCACGGCCATGCCCCATTCCTCAAGCAGGCGGTCGTGCAGCGGACGGTCCGCGTTGCGTCCGCTGTCGTTGGTCGTATTGACAGTCATACCGTCAAGTATCGCACATACAAAAGCAACGTAGGTCATTCGTATTGGCATACGTAATGGGTGAGTCGCATATATTTCGTATTGCGTATTCCAAATGATGTGATATAGTATGAAAAGGCATACGAAATGTACGTCGATAAATAAAACGTCATGCAAAACAGCGCGTGGTTGCGCGATCATATCAAGGGAGCGTCAGATGACGAATACCGAGATTTCGGCTCAGACCCAGGATGTCGCGTCGCGGTCCGCACAGTCGGACGAGCGGCCTGATCTCATTTCGGCCAACACCATTCCGGAAGGCTACTTCGCGCACACCAAACCCATCGCCATCATCATGGGCGTGTGCGGCTGCGGCAAGACAACCGTCGCCGAGCACGTGTCCGCCAAACTCGGCGTCAAATACGCCGAAGCCGACGATTTCCACCCCAAGGCCAACATCGAGAAGATGGCCGCCGGCCACCCGCTGACCGACGAGGACCGCTGGCCGTGGCTCGACGCGCTCGCCGCATGGATCGACCAGCGCGTGGCCGCGGGCGAGCCGGCCGTCGTCACCTGCTCCGCGCTCAAGAAGGCGTACCGCGACAAGCTGCGCAGGCCGGGCGTGGTGTTCGTGTACATGAAGGGAACCTACGACGAGGTGCTGGCGCGCATGTCGCACCGCCAGGGCCATTTCATGAAGACCAGCATGCTCCAGTCCCAGTTCGACATCCTCGAGGAGCCGGGTTCGGACGAGGTACACGTCGACGTCGAGATCGGCCACGGCACCACGCCCGACCAGGAGGCCGCGGCGGTCGTCGCCGCGCTCGGACTGTAAATCTCACACAACCAATTCACCCATCACATATTCACCAAGGAAGGTGCAACCATCATGCAAATGGGAATGATCGGACTCGGCCGCATGGGCGGCAACATGGTCAAGCGGCTGCGCGAAGGCGGCCATGAGATCGTCGGCTTCGACATGAACCCCGACTCCGGCCGCGACGTCGACTCGCTCGAGGCGCTCGTCGGCGCGCTCAGGACCCCGCGCGTCGTGTGGGTCATGGTGCCGGCCGGCGTGCCCACCGAATCCACGAGCGCCAAGCTCGGCGAGCTGCTCGAGCCGGGCGACATCGTTGTGGACGGTGGTAACTCCAAGTACACCGAGGACCGCGAACATGCGTCCGTGCTGTCCGAACGTGGCATCGGCTTTCTCGACTGCGGCGTCTCCGGCGGCGTGTGGGGCGCGGAACGCGGCTATGCGCTCATGGTCGGCGGCTCGGCCGAGGACTACGCCACCGTGCTGCCGATCTTCGAGACGTTGAAGCCGGAAGGCGAGTACGGTCTCGTGCACGCAGGCCCGGTCGGAGGCGGCCATTTCGCCAAGATGGTGCACAACGGCATCGAATATGGCATGATGCAGGCGTTCGGCGAGGGCTTCGCCACGATGATGCGCAGCGAATACGTGACCGACCCGGCCAAGACGATGGCCTCGTGGCGCTCCGGCTCGGTCGTCGCCAGCTGGCTGCTCGACCTGTTCGAGAACGCGACCAAGGACGATCCGACGCTGCACAACGTGCCGCCGGTCGCCAACGAGTCCGGCGAGGCCAAGTGGATGGTCGAGGCGGCGCTCGAACTCGGCGTGCCCACGCCGACCACCGCCGCGGCCCTGTGGCAGCGCCAGGATTCGCGCGGCGCGGCCGACGACATCCTGCGCGTCGTGACGGCCCTCAGGGCCCAGTTCGGCGGCCACGTCACCAAGGTCGACGAGATCGCGACCCACTGAGCGGGTTGCGATCTCGTCGGTGCCGCTGTCTGGCGGGCCGGATTCGTCGAGGATGTCACGAGTTCTAGCCGAATCCGAGCCGGCATACTGAAGCGTCCGAAATCTCCTCGGATCGGCGGCTGCTGGAGAAAAACGGACGCCTGCGGCCTTCGCGGCGTCCGTTTTCCTCCAGGAAGATGACACTGCTCATGGAAAGCGGACGCTGATGGCCGTTGCCGCGTCCGGATTCCATCAGGAAGGCGATGCTGCTGGTGGAATCCGGACGCAGTGACGTGCCCGCGGCGCTGCTCGGGCATAGATGGTCGTGCGGAGTGTGACCGTTGCAACAGGCACAACGGTCACACCCCGCATTCGTTTTGGCCGGCGATCAACCGGCCAGAGACTCCATGCCGGATTCGCGGCCGAATCGCATGGCCTGCGGATGCGACGGATCGAACGCATCCCAGCGGGGGAGCGGCGTGCCGTCGTACCCGCTGCCGTTCGGGTCGCCGGTGCGGATGAAGTTCGCCCAGTAGTCGCACATGGCGGCGGACAGGTCGTAATGCCAGCCGGAGAACGGACGCCAGCAGGTGTGCAGCGTGTTGAACGTGAACCACAGGTCGGAAGAGTGGAACGCGCCGGCGTCGTCACCGGGCATCTGCACGTCGAACCGGTAGAAGAACGGTTTCGGGTCGCCGGCTTCGATCCATGCGTTCGCCAGCCTGATATTGCCCAGCTCGCCTTCGGGCACCGGCGTGCCGTTCGGTCCGGGGACGGTGAACTCGCCGGTGGTGTTGCCGATCAGCAGCTTGCGACGATGATGGCGCTCGCTGTGCGGATGAAGCAGGGCGTCACCATACTGGTCGGTGAGGAACCGACCGTCGACGCAGGGGATCCAGTTGACCAGCATCGGCCAGTCGCCTTCGCGGCCGGAGTCCGGTGGTACCGGGAATGCACAGGCCGCGTCGAGCAGTTCGGCGGCGGGGATCGATCGGGCCTCGTCGATCGACGAGACGCCGAGCGAAGCGAGGAACCGTTCGCCGTTGCGTTGCGATTCCGCCAGCGACCACAGGTGCTCGTTGAAGACGCCGAGCCCGCCGCCGGACTGCATGATCGCGCGCTGGAACAGGCCGTCTGACGATGCGGACGCGCATTGGGCGAGTACGCTGGCCGAACCGGCCGACTGGCCGGCGACGGTGATGGTGCCGGGGTCGCCGCCGAACGCCTCGATGTTGTTCTTGACCCAAGCGATGGCCGCCTGCTGGTCGAGCATGCCGAAGTTCGCGGTCGGTTCGGTGGGATGCCGCAGACCGGGGTGCGTGAAGAAGCCGAACACGTTGAGACGATAGGATACAGTCACCACGACGATGCCGCGGCGTGCGAACGACGCTCCGTCGAACTCCTTCTCCGAAGCGGTGCCGCACTGGTAGGCGCCGCCGTAGATCCACACCAGCACCGGCAATCGCGGGTTGTCTGCGCCGAGGAATCCGACCTCGTCGCCGGAACCTCGCAGCGCGGGCGTCCAAATGTTCAGGTAGAGCGAGTCCTCGGAGCGCGGTGTCGCGGGATCGACGCCCCACTCCCTGCCATAGAACTCGTCCGGGCCGCTCATCGGCTGCATGCTGATCGGCGAGAAATCATGCGCTTTGAGCACGCCGTCCCACGGCCGAAGCGGCTGCGGGGCGCGCCAGCGCAGCTCGCCGACCGGGGGAGCGGCGAACGGCACGCCCCTGAATGCGGTAATGTTCGGATCCTCGAGGGCAAGGCCCTCGATGGCCCCGTATCGGGTGATGACTTGTCGTGCTACCATCTTGCTCCTTTGCCTGATGACGATGGGCGGCGAACCGGACGGTCGGGCTCCGGGGGACTCCGTCGTCGGCGGTTCGCGCCCCGGATGAATGCCGGATGACGGCCGCTGATATAAAATTTTCTTTTAAATTTAGAAAAATATCGACATGAGTAATGCTATCAGTTGGGGAACCTGTGTCAAGAATGATGTCTATCAGCATGTATTGCTGGAATATGAAGGATTGCCTGACTGATTGCGAGGTTTCGCTATACTGAAACAAGAACGAAAATTTTCTATTAACTGAGGTGGTTATGACAGGCAATGCAGAGCGAAAAGTCACGTTGGCTGAGATCGCCCAGCGATCGGGCGTGTCGATCGCCGCGGTGTCCAAGGTGGTCAACGGACGTGACGGCGTATCGGACGCCACTCGGCAGAACGTCGAGAAGGTGCTGGAACAGGTCGGGTATCGCCGCAAGAGGCAGCTTGACGCGAAGATGTCGTCCACCGTCGAACTGATCTTGCCGTATGGGGATGGCAACGGCTTGGTCGAGTTCCTGCGGGGAGCGACCTCGCAGGCCAACGCGATGGGCGCCGGCGTGACGGTCAGTGAAACAAAGCCTGGAGCAGACCGCTATGAGCTGTTCCTGCAGATCCTGCGTCGCAACCCGCTGGGCATGATCGTCGACCTTCCCGATGTCACCGACAAGGAACGCAAGCTGTTCCGATCCCGGTCGATCCCGTTCGTGATCGTCGACATGAATCGTGGCTCCAGCGAGGAGACGCTTTCCATAGGCGTCGACAATTGGACCGGCGGATTGATCGCCGGCCGGCATCTTGTCGGGTTGGGGCACCGGCGCATCGCGGTCGTGTCGGGGCCCGATGATTCCGAATCGTCGGCTGCGCGTATGGCGGGGCTTGGCATGGCGCTGCGTGAGGCTGGTCTTCAGCTCGATCCGGCATTGGTCGCGACGGGCGACTTCATGTCGGAGGCCGGATTCGATGCCGCCATGCGTTTCCTGCGGATGCCAGAGCCGCCGACCGCCATCTTCGGGTTCAACGATCTGACGGCCATCGGCATCCTGCATGCGGCGGCCCGCCTTCGGGTGCTGGTGCCCGAGGAGCTTTCGGTTATCGGCTTCGACGATGTGTTTCCAGTAGCGGGTATGGGGCTGACCACGGTGCACCAGCCGTTTCTCGGCGTCGCGCAGGAATCGGTCAAGATGATCATGAACGCCAAGGCCCAGCAGGACGAGGGGCGGCGCATATCGGAACGCCGCATCGTCATGACGCCAAGGCTCGAGGTGCGCCAGACCACCGGCGCACCCCAGGCCTGATCGGATCATTCGTCGGGCGATGGCGCGGTGCTGCCTCTGACGATCAGCGTGGTGGGCAGCGTCAGATTGGTCATCAGCGTGTCACGTTCGTCCCAGCGCAGCAGCAGGTCGACCGCCTCCGACGACATCTCGCGAATGGGCTGGCGCACCGTGGTCAGCGGCGGCCCCATATAGGCCGAGGTCTGCACGTCGTCGAATCCGATGACCGACAGGTCGTCGGGGATGCGCAGGTTGAACGTGTGGGCGGCGTCGTAGATGCCCATGGCCTCCAGGTCGTTGCCGGCGACGATGGCGGTGGGGCGCGGCGTGCGGGCGAGCAGCTTCGCCGCCAGCTCGCGTCCACATGTCGTGGTGAAGTCGCCTTCCAGAATCATCGATTCGTCGACGGACAGCCCGCGTTCCGCCATGGCGGCCAGATGCCCCGCCAGTCGCGCCTGTGAGCACAGCATGGATGAGGGGCCGGTGATGACCCCGATGTTCGTGTGGCCGAGATCCAGCAGATGCCGGGTGCCTGCCAACCCGCCGCTCCAGTTGTCGGCGCGGATGGATGCCGAGCCCGGGTCGGGATCTCCCGAGGGGTCGAGCAGCATGTAGGGGATGTTTCGGGCGGCCAGTCGTTGCGCCGCGTCTTCGGCGAGATCGCTCAGCACCAGGATCACGCCGATCGGATTGCGCTCCACACATGCATCCACCCAGAATGAGGGGTCGTCGCTGACGCCTCGGGTCTCCGTGATCACCACGCCGAGGCGATGGCTGCGGGCGGCCCGTTCCACGCCGATGATGACTTCCAGTCCCCAGACGTTGTCGAGCCGCTCCAGCACCACGTCGATCAGCGGCGATGTCGAGGACCTGCTTTTCGCGTAGTTCATCGCGTCCAGCGCGGCCTGCACGCGGTTTCTGGTGGCGTCGGCCACGTCGGGTTTCCCGTTGATCACTTTGGACACCGTGGCCACGGAGACGTCCAGCTGGCTGGCGATTTCGGTCAGCGTCGGGCGTCTTCTCGACCGGGACTGGCTTGCCGATGGTCTGATGCGCGTGGATTGTGGCATGTGGGCACCTCCTCGTTGAGATGAAATTTTCGAAAAAACTTCTAAAAATGATTGTACACAAGAGTCGTTGTTTATGATGCCTGTGATGGCAATCTCGATGCGTGTGTATGACTGTAAACGGCTTACTTTCAATGTTTTAGCATAAGAGATTCTCTCGAAAAAAGTTTCGAGAACGGTGTTTTGCGGTTGTTTGACAAATGCATATGCCGAGTTGTATAAATGAATTGTTCTTGAGATATCGAGAATGGAGAGAAAATTTTCGCACAAAGGAGAGTGCAATGACACGACGAAGTGGCAAAGCCCGAATGCTTAGCATTACAGCGGCGGCCTGCGCGGCCCTCACCATTCTGGCCGGTTGCGGGTCGAGTTCCGAAGGCGACGGCAAGCGCCTCGCCTCGGACGGCAAGCCCGAGGTGGAAATCCAGGTCCTCAAGTGGGATAACCAGGCGGCCATGAAGGACATGAAATGGACCGACGAGTTGGAAACGGCCTGCGACTGCCATATCACATGGAAGGAGGTCTCCACCACCGCATGGGACCAGCAGAAGGCCACCGCGCTTGCCGCCGGTGACGTTGCCGACATCTCCATCAACGGCCTGTACTACTCCGATGCGGTCAGCCAGTATCCGTACTTCGAGGATCTCAGCCAGCATCTCGACCAGATGCCCAACGTCAAGAAGATGCTCGACGAGCAGCCCACGCTCAAGAAGTGGGTCACCGATCTTGAAGGCCATATCTACGTGATGGGCCAGAGCAACGTGCAGGGCGGCATGTCCGTGCACCGCCGTCTGATCAACAAGACCTGGCTCGACAAGCTCGGCCTCGACATGCCGACCACATGGGACGAGTTGATCAATGTGCTCGAGAAGTTCAAGACCGAGGACCCGAACGGCAACGGCAAAGCCGACGAGATCCCGATGGACATCCGTAAGTTCGCGACCACGTCTTACCGTTGGTGGGATCCGTTCGTCATCATGAACGACACCGGCATCCCGACCTCGTTCAACACCGCCCCCGGCCAGGAAGGCGTCTACGTCGAGAACGGCACCGTGAAGGCGTGGCTGACCGACGACCGTTACAAGGCCGCCATCGAGTTCTACCACACGCTGATGAGCAAGGGCCTGCTGCCCGCTGACGCGCTCACCCACGAGGATTCCTCCTATGACTCCGAGAAGCAGGGCGAGGGCACGACCGCTTCCGTTGGCGTCGCCATCGAAGCCAACGCCTACTCCATGGGATCAGATATTGCCGACCAGTACGTCGCCCTCGGGCCGCTGAAGTACGATTCGTCCATGTCCGACGACGACCTGGTCTGGGATACTTCCCTGCAGGCGTCCAAGTACGGTCAGGGCACGCTCGCGGTCGCCAAGGATGCTCCGAATAAGGAAGCGATCTGGAAGATCGTCGACAAGATGTACAGTACCGACATGGCGCTGCAGATCAACTACGGCACCGACTACATCAAGAAGACCGGTGACAAGGAATACACGGTCGATCCGTCCCGTTACGACCCGGATCTCAAGATCGCGCCGACCATCAACATGACCACCTACATTCCCGACGACATCGTGATCAAGGGCGACGTGGACGTGGACCGCAACAAGGCCGTTGACGCGCCGTTCGAAGCGGCCCAGCGCCACGTCAACGAGAAGAGCTACATGCCGGTCTACGTGAAGATGAGCACCGAGGACGGCACCACGCTGAGCAACCTGTACAACCGCGTGATGACCTACGTCATGACCACCACCGGTAACTGGATCCAGAACGGCGGCGTCGAGGACGGATGGGACGACTACGTCAAGCAGGTCAAGGCCGCCGGCCTCGACGAGATGCTCGACCTGTGGCAGAAGGCATACGACGACCAGGTGACTGATCCACTGCCGCTGTTCCCGGACGAACAGTAACGCCGACACGGCTCCACCCATATGCCGCGGAGACACGGTCATCCGCGTCTCCGCGGTCATTCCACGATTGAATCGACAACTTCTGCAAAAGAAAGACCAACCATGAGAAAGACAGCGCAACGTGGCGCGCAATCCGCCGTAGCCCTCTCGTCATCCGTCCCAGACAACATCGCCATCCAGCGAAGCCAGCCTTTGCCCGTGCGACTGGCGCGGCACTTCCAGCGATTCTGGCAGATCTGGCTGATGATCCTGCCAGGCTGCTGCTTCGTGTTGTTCTTCTCGTACGTGCCGATGTGGGGCATTCAGCTCGCCTTCCGCGACTTCGACCCGCGCAAAGGCATCACCGGCGGCAAGTTCGTCGGGTTCAAGTACTTCAACCAGTTCTTCACCGACCCGAACTTCACCGCAGTCATCACCAACACCGTGCGCATCAGTCTGTGGACGCTGGTTATGGGATTCATCTTCCCGGTCATCCTCGCCCTGATGATCAACCAAGTGTCCAGCACCAAGGTCAAGGGGTTCATCCAGACGGTCACCTACATGCCGCACTTCATCTCGACCGTCGTCATCGTCTCCATGCTCAACATCCTGCTCACCCCGAACACCGGCATCATTGGCCGTTTCTTCCCCGGCCACAGCCTGATGGGCGAGCCGAAAGCATTCACCGCGCTGTACTGGATCAGCGAGGTCTGGCAGCACGTCGGCTGGAACTCGATCATCTATCTGGCCGCGTTGTCCGGTGTGAACACCGCGTTGTACGAGGCCGCGAAAATCGACGGCGCCGGCCGACTCCAGCTCATCCGCCACGTCGACATTCCCACCATCCTGCCGACCATGGGCATCCTGCTCATCATGAACATGGGCTCCGTGCTCTCCGTGGGCTTCGAGAAGGTCTACCTCATGCAGAACGTGCTCAACCAGCCGGCCTCCGAAGTCATCGCCACCTTCACGTACAAGATCGGCATCCAGCAGAGCCAGTTCTCCTACTCGACGGCCATCGGCCTGTTCAACACGGTCATCAACTTCTTCTTCCTGGTCCTGGCGAACTTCATCGCCAAGAAGACCTCGGAAACCAGCATCTTCTAAGGGGAGACACATCATGAGCACCCAAGCAGTCCAGGCGCCCGCGACCATCGCCGCGCCGAAGGCCTCATCCGCAGACATTCCGTGGAACAAGCACGTTCGTCAGAAGCAGACCGTCTCCGACTGGATCGTCAACATCGTCATCGCCGTGCTGATGGTCGCGGTGATCCTCGCGATCCTCTATCCGCTGTGGTTCATCATCATCGCGTCCATCTCCGACCCCAAGCTCGTGGCCACCGGCAAGGTGCTGCTTCTGCCGCGCGGCGTGCAGATGGGCGGCTACCAGCGCATCTTCGAAGACGCCCGCATCTGGAGCGGATACCGCAACACGATCATCTACTCGTTCGTCGGCACCGCGCTGAACATGGCAGTCACGCTGCCGATGGCGTTCGGCCTGTCCCGCCGCGAATTCAAGCCGCGTCGCGTGATCCTGTTCCTGCTGACCTTCACGATGTTCTTCTCCGGCGGCCTCATCCCGAGCTACCTGCTGTACAAGCAGGTCGGCCTGCTCGACTCCATGTGGGTGTTCATCCTGCCCGGTGCGCTGTCCGTGTGGAACCTGATCATCGCCCGCTCGTTCTTCGAAACCTCGATTCCCGAGGACCTGCATGACGCCGCGCAGATCGACGGCCTGGGGTACTTCGGGTACTTCTGGAAGATCGTGCTGCCGCTGAGCTCGGCGATCATCGCCGTCATCGCGCTGTACTACTTCGTAGGCCACTGGAACGACTACTTCACCGGCCTCATCTACATCCGCACCACCAACAAGCAGCCGTTGCAGGTGGTTCTGCAGTCCATCCTGCTGTCGAACCAGTCCGCGCAGAACACGGCCACCTTCGGTGACACCGCCCAGCAGGCCCGTCAGGTCGCCGACCAGATCAAGTACGGCGTGATCATCGTCTCCACGCTCCCGCTGCTGATCCTGTATCCGTTCCTGCAGAAGTACTTCAACAAGGGCGTGATGATCGGCGCGGTCAAGGGCTGAAAGGATCGACACCATGACTCAGATGACCCACGCCGAGGCGCTCGAACAGGCGAAGCGCATCGTCGCGCAGATGACGCTCGACGAGAAGATCGGCCAGCTCAACTACACGGCTCCCGCCATCGAACGGCTCGGCATCCCCGAATACAACTACTGGAACGAAGCGCTGCACGGCGTGGCCCGCGCGGGCGTCGCCACCGTCTTTCCTCAGGCCATCGGCATGGCCGCCATGTTCGACGACGCCGGACTCAAGCGCGTGGCCGAGGTGATCGCCGAGGAAGGCCGCGCCAAGTACAACGAGTATTCGGCGCATGGCGATCGTGACATCTACAAGGGCCTGACCTACTGGTCGCCGAACGTGAACATCTTCCGTGACCCGCGCTGGGGGCGGGGGCAGGAGACGTACGGCGAGGACCCGTACCTGACCAGCCGTCTCGGCGTCGCGTTCATCCGCGGACTGCAGGGCGACGGCAGGTATCTGAAGCTCGCCGCCACGGCCAAGCATTTCGCCGTGCACTCCGGCCCGGAGGCCAAGCGGCACGAGTTCGACGCGGTCGCCTCGAAGAAGGACATGGCCGAAACCTATCTGCCCGCCTTCAAGGCGGCGGTCGAGGAGGCGGACGTCGAATGCGTGATGACCGCGTACAATTCCACCAACGGTCAGCCGTGCTCCGTCAACGACGATCTGCTCAAGAACCACCTCTACGGCCAGTGGAGCTTCGAAGGTCACGTCGTCTCCGACTTCATGGCGCTTGAGGACGTGCACGAGAACCACCATTACACGAAGGACGCGGCCGAAACGATGGCCGACGCGATCAGGGCCGGACTCGACCTGTGCGCCGGCCACTGCTCCGGTGCCACCAAGGAGGCCATCGAACGCGGCCTCGTGAGCGAGGACGAGGTCACGCGCGCCGTCGAGGCGTTGTATGCCACGCGCGTTCGCCTCGGCATGTTCGCTGACGACTGCGAATACGACCAGATCGATTACGCGGCCAACGACTCCGCCGCACACCGCGCGTTCAACCGCTCGCTCGCTCCGAAGACATTCGTGCTGCTCAAGAACGACGGCATCCTGCCGCTCGACAAATCCAAGCTTGACGCGATCTCGGTCACCGGTCCGAACGCCGACTCCGTGCAGGCGATCCTCGGCAACTACTTCGGTCGGCCGAGCCACAAGTCCACGATCCTCGAAGGCATCGAACGTGCGTGCGGCGACGACGTGCGCGTCTATTCCGGCCTCGGCTGCTCGCTGTTCGGCATACACGCCGAATCCGGCCTGTCGCGAGAGAACGAGCGCGAATCCGAAGCGGTTATCAACGCCGAACATTCCGACGTGATCATCGCCGTCCTCGGCCTCGACGCCACCATCGAAGGCGAACAGGGCGACGCCGGCAACTCGATGGGCGCCGGGGACAAGGCGAATCTGAGTCTGCCGGGACGTCAGCGCCATCTGCTCGAACGACTGCTTGAGGTCGGCAAGCCGGTGATCGTGCTGCTCGCCGCTGGCAGTGCGTTGAGCCTCGACGGACTTGAGGACCATCCGAATCTCGCCGCGCTCATGCAGGTATGGTATCCGGGCGGTCAGGGTGGCGACGCTGTGGCCGACGTGCTCTTCGGCAAGGCCGCGCCGTCCGGCAAACTGCCGGTCACGTTCTACCGCAACTGCGACGGCATGCCCGATTTCGAGGACTATTCCATGAAGGGACGCACCTACAGATACCTGGAAGACGAGGCGCTCTACCCGTTCGGCTACGGCCTGACGTATTCGACCACTGCGCTCGGCGACATGAACGTGGACGTGGACCGCGAGCGCCGTACCGCGAACGTGAGTCTGACACTCGAAAACACGGGTGGTCGCGACGAACGCGAGATCGTGCAGGTGTACGTCAAGAACCTCGATTCGACGCTCGCCCCGCGTAACTGGCAGCTCGCCGGATTTCAGCCGGTCGATCTCGCTGCAGGCGCAAACGCGACCGTTACGGTGCCGGTCGATCCGGATGCGTTCACGGTCTACGACGAGGACGGCAAGCAGATCGTCGACGGCAACCGTTTCGCGATCTACGCCGGCGTCAGTCAGCCCGACGCCAGGTCCGCACAACTGCTTGGTTTTGCGCCCGAATCCACGACCATCGAATTCTGATATCACGTTCGGCCCGGCATCCGGACATTGCCGGGCCGAATCCGTTTCAATCCTGTCCAAGGAGCACAGTCATGACGCTGCACATCACACCTCTGGTATCCGACCACTGCCTGATCCAACGTGACAGGCCGGTCGTCGTCTGGGGTACCGCCGGGCCGGGCCGTACGATCGCGGCGACGCTGACGACGGCCGAGTCGTCCGTATCCGTACAATCGGACGTCGCCGCAGACGGCCGCTGGGAAGTTGCGCTGCCCGCGCAGCCGGCCGGCACCGTGGCGACGATCACCGTCACGGACGGCGAGACGACGGGCGTCATCCATGACGTGCTGTTTGGCGATGTATGGCTGCTTGCCGGACAATCGAACATGGAGATGCGCATGGAGCGCATCGCCGACGAGGCCCCGCATCTGCTGGACGACGCCGATGACGACGGCATCCGCTGGTTCAACGTGCCGCAGGTCTTCGACTTCCAGCACGCGCATGACGACCTGGATGCGGGAGAGTGGTTCGTTTCGGCGAAGGACCGGCCGGCCGACATGTCCGCGATCGGCTACTTCTTCGCCAAGAAACTGCGCGAAACGCACAACGTGCCGATCGGACTGGTGAACACCGCGGTCGGAGGCAGCAAGATCGAAACATGGATGAGCCGCGAACGACTCGAATCGATGGGCGCGCTGCCCGACGACTTCGACAAGTACACGACCGACTACGTGGAACGCCAGCAGCGGCTGTTCACCGCGGCCGCAGCGGCGTACGACAAGGAAGCCGACGATGCGGACCGTGGACTTGTGGAACACTGGGAATCGCCGGATGCCGACGACTCCGACTGGGACACGATGGAACTCACTGAATCGGATCGTCCAGAACTGCAATCGCCCGGCATCATCTGGCTGCGCAAGCGCATCACTGTGCCCGAACGGTACGCCGGCCAACCGGCCCAGCTGCGCTTCGGCACCATCCACGACGCCGACCGCATCTACCTTGACGGACGCCTGATCGGCGAAACGTTCTATCAGTATCCGCCGCGAGACTACGATATCGGTGCCTTGCCGCACACGTTCACCCTCGCGATACGGCTCAAGGTCGAAGGCGCCATGGGCGGATTCACCAAGGGCAAGCGGCATCTCATCATCGTCGGAGACGCGCTCGAACGCGACCTGACCGACCACGCCAATCTCGACGCGGCCTCCACCGACGGTGTGATCGACGTGGACTCGCTCGGCCCCTGGCGGTTCCGTCGCAGCGTATGGATGCCCGTCAAACCGAACGACGAGTTCTTCCGCATGGAACCGGTCGGCGACTACAACGCGATGATCGTGCCGCTGCGCCGCCTCGGTCTGACCGGCGCGTTGTGGTATCAGGGCGAGTCGAACTGCTGGCATCCGTACGGGTACGCGGACCTGCAGACGTCGCTCGTACAGGACTGGCGTCGCCTGTTCGATCAGGGCGAGTTCCCGTTCATCTACGCGCAGCTGCCGAACTACCAGCTCGACGATCCCTCGTCGTGGCTGTACCTGCGCGACGAACAGCGCAAGGCGCTCGCCGTGCACAACACGGCGATGGTCACGACCTACGATGCGGGCGAGGACAGCGACCTGCACCCGTTTGACAAGAAAACCGTGGCCGAACGCATGGCCGTGGCGGCCGAGTCGCTCGCCTACGGCGGTGACGGCGAGCCGATGGGACCGGTGCCGTGCTGGGTGCGCAGCGAGACGAATCGGCTCGTCGTGCGGTTCACGCACGTCGGCGACGGTCTGCGCGCGGCCGGCCCCTTGCGGTTCGATGTGGTGAACGGTGCCGGACTGCCGCGCGTCGCCACGTTCGACGGGCATATCATCGCCCGCGACCGCATCGCCGTTGACTTGCCGCTTGGTACCGTCCCGGGCCGCGACGCCAGCCTGCGCTTCCTGTGGGAGCCCAAGCCCGCTCTGGTGCTCGCTAACTCGGCCGGTTTGCTCGCCACCCCTTTCTCCATGCCCATCGACTAGCGGAAGTCAAACCATATCGATCAAGGAGGATCCAAAATCATGACGACGACGTCACCATCCATGTTCGCGCAGTGCGGATACGCGCAGACCGACATCGACGCGCGACTCGCACAGGTCTGGCACGCGATCTTCGAAGGACCGGACAAGGTCTACTGGGACACCGACGACGGGCTCGGCTACGTGATGGACACCGGCAACGACGACGTGCGCACCGAAGGCATGAGCTACGCGATGATGCTCGCCGTGCAATACGACCGGCAGGACGTGTTCGACAAGCTGTGGGGATGGGTCATGAAGCACATGTACATGGCCGACGGACACCACGTGCACTACTTCTCATGGTCGGTCAAACCCGACGGCTCCGAACGCGCCGGCGGCCCCGCCCCGGACGGCGAGGAATACTTCGCGATGGACCTGTTCCTCGCCGCACGCCGATGGGGCAGCCGCGACGGCATCTACGACTACGTCGCCCAGGCGCGCGAACTGCTGCACCACTGCGTGCACAAGGGACGAGAAGAAGCCGGGGACCCGATGTGGAACGTCGACAACCATCTCATCAAATTCATCCCCGAAACCGAATGGACCGACCCCTCGTACCATCTTCCGCACTTCTACGAGGTGTTCTCGCAATACGTCGGCGACGAGGACCGCGCATTCTGGCAGACCGCGGCGAAAGCGAGCCGCGCGTATCTCGAACGCGCCTGCGACGAGACGACCGGCCTGAATCCCGAATATTCGTTGTACGACGGCACGCCGCACACCGAAGCGCAGTTCGGCCGCCACGACTGGTTCTACTCCGACGCCTACCGCACCGCCGGCAACATCGGACTCGACGTGAGCTGGAACGGCGTGACCGACCCCGTGCTGTGCGACCGCGTGGCCGCCCTGCAACGTTTCTTCCTCACCCACGACCGCACCTGCGCCTACGAAGTGGACGGCACGCCCGTCGCCGACGAACGCGTCCTGCACCCGGTCGGCTTCATCGCAGCCACCGCCGAAGGCTCGCTCGCCGCCATCCACGCCGATCCGAGCCGGCACCCCGACGCCGAACGCAACGCGCGCGCATGGGTCGACCTGCTGTGGAACACGCCCCTGCGCATCGGCCCGCGCCGATACTACGACAACTTCCTCTACGCCTTCGCCATGCTCGCGCTCGCCGGCCGATACCGGCGCGACTGGTGAATGAAACGTATCCGCCGACCGGACTCGGTCACGATCAAAGGAATCACATGGCAGTCACCCGATTCATCCACAACCCCGTCCTGCACGGCATGCACCCCGACCCCTCGTGGATCTGGGACGGGACGCGCGGCGAGGTAGCGCTCGTCAACTCGTCGTTCGAGCTCATCCCCGGACTGCCGATCCACACGACCCGGGACTTCACGACCTGGACGCACGTCGCCGACGCAGTCGACGAAGACATGGCGCGCCGTCTGTTCCTCGACGGCGTAGCCGACTCCGGAGGCCTGTACGCGCCGACCCTGCGTCGCATCCGCGGCCGATACGTGATCGCATGCACCACGACCCGCATCGACCGCGATCATGCGGAGGCCGCCGGTCTAGGTGACGAACTCGCGCGATGCGACACGGCCGGCGGCAACTTCATCATCACCGCCGACACGCTCGAAGGCCCGTGGCAGGGACCATTCTGGGTGAGCGGCGCGGAAGGCATCGACCCGGACATCTTCGAGGACCGGGACGGCAAAGTCTGGTGGACGCAGACGCGTCCCGCCGTCGACTCGCATTGGGACGGTCAGACCGAAGTATGGACCGCGCCGCTCGACCCGGACACCTGGACGATCGCCGGCGAGCGCACGGTGATCTGGCGCGGGTACGGTCTGGATGCGGTGTGGGCGGAGGGGCCTCACCTGTACCGGGTGGGCGACTTCGTGTATCTGATGACCGCGGAGGGCGGTACGTCGTTCGAGCACAGCGAGATGATGATGCGTGCGTTTGCGCCTGACGGTTTTGCTGCGGCGATCGAGGGATTTGCGCACGACTGCGCGGCGCGCGGCGTGGCCATTCGCCCGGCCCGTGAGGGGGAGCGCAGCGTGTTGGGCGACTATGATCGCTTGTTCCGCGCGTGCAAGCGCAATCCGATCGTCACGCACCGTCATCTGGGATCGGCCGAGCCGGTGCAGTGCATCGGCCACGCCGATCTGCTGCATCATCCTGAAGCCGGTTGGATGTTGACCTGTCTCGGCGTGCGACAGACGTTAGGAGGCGGACCGGGGGAGCGGCGCAGTTATCTGGGCCGTGAGACGTTCGTCGCGCCGGTGCGTTGGGATTATGAGGATTCGCAGGATACGTTGCCCGAGCCGTTGCCGGGCGAAGGCCAGGATCCCGGCTGGCCGACGGTCGCGCCGGGCTATGGCCGTGTTCCGTCATGGCTGCGGGTGGACGTTGACGAAGATGGACGCGCGGCTGCGGTCGAATCGGTTTCGGACAGCGAATGTGAGCGTCTTGGCGTGACGGATGATGTTGCGACGGCCGGCGACGACGTGCCGGCTATCCGCGTGCAGGCTGCCGGCGCATACCGGTTCCAGCCGGTCGACGATATGGACTGGTCCGGCGCGATCGTGCCGGGCAACGCGCTGATGCTGCGCCAGGACACCGGGCATTACGCCACCGTGGAGGCGAAGGCATCGCAGAACGGGCCGATCGTCGTGGTGCATCGCGTCGACGGCGACGAACCGGCATGGGACCAGTTCGCGTTGCGGGCGGGCGAGGCGGTCGGGCTGCGTCTGCACGGCAACCGGCTGGACGTGTTCGCGCTGGACACCGAGGCCTTGCCGGGGCAGGACGGTTCGTTGCATGTCCTGCGCGACGGCGTGCCCGGCGAACGTTCACGGACGCTGCGTTCATACGATGCACGGTTCCTGAGCACCGAGCATGCCGGAGGATTCGTCGGATGCCTGGCCGGCGTCCAGGCCCGCTGAATCGTTCCATAGTCCGCGATATTCGTCATCTACAACAAAGAGGAGTTGAGTTTTTATGATCGATCATATGTGGCTGGAGCCGGACGTAGTCCGCGACGCGGTTCGCGACGATTCGTTCTATCTCGACGTGACCGCGGTCGGTGAGGACCGGCGGTCGCTGCGCATCCGCGCCGACATCGCCGAACTGCTCGAACGACCGTGCGCCGCGAACCCGCAGGATGCGACGGTGCGGCTGATCGCACGGCCGTCCGTGCTCGAATCGGATGAGGGATTCGTGATCGACGCCGTCGACGGCGCCGCCGAGATCACGGGCAACACCACGCGCGCATTGGTCTACGGCTTCTACGATTGGCTGCGCCGGCGCATGCTCGGCGAGACGATCGACGGTCGCATCGTGAGCATCCCATCTCAGCCGATCCGCATGATCGACCACTGGGACCAGACCGACGGTTCGGTCGAACGCGGCTACGCTGGTGAATCCATCTTCTTCGGCCGGTGGAACAGCAATGAGCACCGTGAGTTCACCGAATTCCCCGAGCGCACCGATGCGGACGTGTTCCGCGGCGACATGGACCGCATCGAACGGTACGCCCGGTTCCTCGCATCCGTTGGCATCAACGCGGTCAGCCTCAACAACGTGAACGTGCGCGGCGCGGCGGTCCGGCTCATCGTCCACCCGTGGCTCGACCGCGTCGCGCAGATCGCCCGCATCTTCTCCTCGTACGCCATCGACACGTACCTGTCGGTCAACTTCGCCGCGCCGAGGATCATCGGAGGACTCGACACCTGCGACCCGCTCGACCCGGCCGTCAACGCTTGGTGGCGGCAGACCGTGGACGACATCTACGCCACGATCCCCGACTTCGGCGGATTCGTGGTCAAGGCCGACTCCGAAGGCGAGCCGGGGCCGTTCTCCTATGGGCGCGACCACGCCGACGGCGCGAACATGTTCGCCCGTGCGTTCGAACCGCACGGCGGACGCGTGATCTGGCGCGCGTTCGTCTACGACTGCCACATGGACTGGCGCGACCGCACGCTCGACCGCGCCCGCGCCGCCTACGACACGTTCCGCCCGTTGGACGGCAGATTCGCCCGCAACGCGATCCTGCAGGTCAAGTTCGGCCCCATCGACTTCCAGCCCAGCGAACCGCTCAGCCCGCTCATCGGCGCGATGCGGCACACCAACCTCATCGTCGAGTTCCAGATCGCCGCCGAATACCTCGGTCATCAGATCGACATCAACTACGCGTTGCCGCAATGGCTGGCGAGTCTTGCCACCGACACCGGATACGATGCGGACGCGGCCGTGACCGTTCCCGCATATCTGCCGCTCGCCGCCGTCGACCGGCGCAACGTCGGCTACGCGGCCGTCGCCAACGTCGGTATGGACGACAACTGGACCGGGCACAGGCTCGCCCAGGCCAACCTGTACGGCTATGGCCGCATGTGCTGGGATGGCTCGCTCACCGCGGACGACATCGCCCGCGAATGGACCTCGCTCACGTTCGCCCGGGCCGACGCCGACGCGCGCGACACGATCGAATGGATCCTCGACACCTCCAACGCAACCTACGAATCCTATGCGGCGCCGCTCGGCGTCGGATTCATGGTCAAACGCGAGAACCACTACGGCGTCGGCATCAACGACTTTGAATACGACCGTTGGGGCACCTACCACTATTCCGACCGCGACGGCACCGGCGTCGACCGCACCGTCGCTACCGGAACCGGCTACATCGGCCAGTATGCGCCGCGCATCGCCGCCACGCTGGAAGACGCGGGCACCTGCCCCGACGGCATGCTGCTGTTCTTCCACCACGTGCCGTACACGCATGTGCTGCACAGCGGGAAAACCGTCATCCAGCACATCTACGACACGCATTTCGCCGGCGTCGACACGGTCGACGAGTACATCCGACGCTGGAGCGCACTCGAAGGGCGCATCGACGAGGCGACATTCTCGAACGTGGCCGAACGCCTGCAACGCCAACGCCGCAACGCCGTCGAATGGCGCGACCAGATCAACACCTACTTCCTGCGCATGAGCGGCATCCCCGACGAACACGGCCGTCTGATCTACCGGTAAATGACACGGCGGCACCGATAGAAAGAAACAGCGATGAACGAAACACGATACACGACCGTGACCGGCATCAACCCGGTCATCAACGGCGACTTCCCGGACCCCGACATCATCAGGGTCGACGACGCCTACTACATGGCCACCACCACGATGTTCCTCATGCCCGGATGCGACATCCTGCGTTCCTACGATCTGGTGCACTGGGAATTCCTCGCCCATGCCTACGCCGAACTGGACGACACGCCGGCCGAACGGCTCGACGAGCCGGGCCGCAACGCGTACGGCAAGGGCATGTGGGCACCCTCGCTGCGCTACCACGATGGCACATACCGCATCGTGTTCGTGGCCAACGACACGCACCGGACCTATGTGCTCGAAGCCCGCGATCCGGCCGGGCCTTGGACGAAACGCACGATCGAGGGTTTCTACCACGACAACAGCGTGCTTTACGACGATGATGGTCGCGTCTACATCGTCTACGGCAACATGCAGCTGCACCTGACCGAACTCGAACCCGATTTGAGCCGGCCCAAGCCGGGAGGACTCGACCGCATCATTGCCGAGGACGACCCGCGTTCTGGACTCGGCTACGAAGGTTGCCACATCTACAAGCATGACGGCCGTTACTACGTGTGGACCTGCCATTTCCCGCCGAACCACCGCAAGACCGAAGCTTGCCTCGTCGCCGACTCGTTGGACGGCGAATTCACCGCCCGGGAGATCCTCGACGACGACCTCGGCTTCCACGGGCTCGGCGACGCGCAAGGCGGCATGGTGGACACACCCGCCGGTGACTGGTACGCGTTCATGATGCACGACCGCGGCGCGCTCGGCCGCGCATTGACGATCATGCCGATGCGCTTCGGCGAAGACGGATTCCCGATTCTCGGCGACCATGGCCGTGTACCGATCGAAGTGAGCGTGACCGGCGTGACGGCCGAACGGGCGGGTCACCGGTACGCGCCGCTCAACGGCGGCGACGATTTCCGCTATGAGCCGCGCGACAGCAAGACGGACGTCGAATTGACCGATCTCAAACCGTTCTGGCAGTTCAACCATAATCCCGAGCGCGGCGCATGGTCGCTGACCGAACGGCCCGGATCGCTGATACTGCGCACCGACCGCATCGTCTCGAACATCAACCATGCGCGCAACACGCTCACTCAGCGCACCATCGGACCGCGTTGTGCCGCCGAGGTCACGCTCGACGTGACCGGACTGCACGAGGGAGACACCGCGGGACTGGCGGCGTTCCAAGGCTACTACCGGTTCATCGGTGTGGAACGGACGGCTGGAGGCACGCGGTTGACCATTCGGTTCAAGCCGTACCGCGACGGCACAACGTTCGGCGACGGGGACTGGGAATCATCCGCCGCGGAAAGTGCGTCCGCGACGCTTGAACGACCGCTGGTGAGACTGCGCGCCGAGTACGACTTCACCGACATGAACGACACGGTCACGTTCTTCTACCGGACCGTCGATGACACGGATGGTCCGGACGGTGGCACGTTCGACACGACCTCTTATGAAGCGCGCGGACCATGGCGGCGGCTGGGAGACACGTACCGGCTGTACTACACGCTCGACTATTTCATCGGCTGCCGCATCGGACTGTTCGCTTACTCGACCGTGACGGCTGGCGGCACCGCGGTTTTCTCTGACTTCCGGTTCATCGGGGCGTCCGGCATCGACGCCGGCAGATAGTCGCGACGACGACCATACAAGATACGCAAATATATGAGGAGTGATTCCAATGACGGAATACCATGTCGGCATCAATGGCGACGACACCAACATCGGCGACGCGGCACATCCGTTCGCCACGATCTCGCGCGCGGCGGCGCTCGCGGTCGCAGGCGACACCGTGACCGTGCACGAAGGCGTCTACCGCGAGTCGGTCGACCCGGCGCGCGGCGGCCTGAGCGACCAGAATCGCATTGTCTACCAAGGCGCGCCGGGGGAGCGGCGGCCGATCATCAAGGGCTCCGAACGGATCGCCGGATGGCGACAGGTCGACGGCCACCCGTCCGTATGGCAGGTGAGCGTGTCCAACTCGATGTTCGGCGATTTCAACCCGTTTGCCGAGATCATCTTCGGCGACTGGCTCGAAGCCCCCAAACGTGGCCACGACCCGATCAAGCATCTGGGAGACGTGTACCTCAACGGACGGTCGTTCTACGAGGTCACCGATCTTGCGGACGTGTACGAGCCGGTCGAACGCACGACGGTCAAGGACAACGCGCTCGGATTCGACTGCCCGGTGATCGACCCCGACCAGACGCGCTACGTGTGGCATGCGAGCGTGGACGCGGCCTCCGGCACGACCACGATTACCGCGAACTTCCACGACCACGATCCGAACGAGGAACTGGTCGAGATCAGCGTGCGCCGCACATGTTTCTTCCCGTCGCGCAACTTCGTGAACTACATCACCGTGCGCGGCTTCGAAATGTGCCAGGCCGCATGCGACTGGGCGCCGCCCACCTCACGGCAGTGGGGCATGGTCGGCCCGAACTGGTCGTGCGGCTGGATCATCGAAGACAACGTGCTGCACGACGCGAAGTTCAGCGCCGTCAGCCTCGGCAAGGAGATCTCCTCCGGAGACAACGAATGGTGGCGCACCGACCGCAAAACCGGCTACCAATACCAGCTCGAAGCCGTGTTCAAGGGCCTGCGCGTCGGCTGGAAACGCGGTCAGGTCGGCTCGCACATCGTGCGCAACAACGATATCCACGACTGCGGGCAGAACGGCGTCGTCGGCCACATGGGCTGCGCGTTCAGCCTCATCGAACACAACCACATCCACCACATCGGCCTCAAACGCGAGTTCTTCGGCTGGGAAGTCGCCGGCATCAAGTTCCACGCGGCGCTCGACACGGTCATCGCGCACAACAACATCCACGACTGCTCGCTGGGCATGTGGCTCGACTGGCAGGCACAGGGCACACGTGTGACCGGCAACGTGTTCCACCGCAACGTGCGTGACCTGATGATCGAGGTCAGCCACGGCCCGTACCTCGTCGACGACAACATCTTCGCATCCGACATCATGTTCCAGAACTGGTCGCAGGGCGGCGCATTCGTCAACAACCTCATCTGCGGGTCCATCGAAACGCACACCGTGCCCGACCGCTCCACCCCGTACCACTTCCCGCATACCACCGAGGTCGCCGGCTGCGCGGTCGTCTCCGGCGGCGACGAACGCTACCTGAACAACATCTTCGCGCCGCAGCACGCATCGGCCCCGATCGGCGCGTTCGGACTGGCCGAATACGCCAAGCACCCGGTCGACAAGCCGGAATACAGCGAGCGCGTACGCCGGATGTGGCTCGACCCGCAGCAGGGCGGCGGCGAACGCAACCCGCTGCAGCCGCTGTACGCGGGCGGCAACCTGTACCTGACCGGTGCCCAGGCGGCGACGGACGACGGTTCTGTCGGAGGCGCTCCCGTACGCAACATGGCCGACCTGCCGTACTTCGGCGGGCTTGACGCACGCGAGACGGCGGCCGATACATCCATGCCGATCTCGCTGACCGAAACGGACGACGGCCTGTACCTCGAATGCGAGATCCCCGAAGCGGTCGCCGCGTCGAACGTGCCGGTCGTGACCACCGCGACGCTCGGCACGCCGCGCATTGTCGAGGAACTCTACGAGCACGCCGATGGCACGCCGTACGTGCTCGACACGGACATGACCGGCGAACGAGCCGTCGACGCGACACGCCACGCCGGTCCGTTGGAATCGCTCGTGCCGGGCCATAACCGCATTAAAGTGTGGTGACCCAGAGTCCGAATCCGAATCACACGGCCAGGATCGATGCCGATCGCCGCTGATCGATGTCGACCCCGGCCGTGCTCATATCACTATCAAGGAGCAATGATGCTGACTTTTGTCGTACGCGACCAAGCCGATGAAGGAACCAGATACCGTCCGTTGGAAACAAGCGGCCTCGCCGCGGTCTGCCGACCAATGATGGACTCGGCAGAGAACGGCATAACCGTGTATACGGTCACCATGACCAATGCGTCGGATACGACGTTCCGAGGGGTGATCCGCATTGATCTGCCGTTTGCCACCACGACCTGCCCGGATGATCTGCGGTTCTTTCTGCCGGGGTTCATGTACGGCCGCAACCGTGGCGAAGCCCCGATCGCTGTACCGGAACGATTCCCGCGCATGCGATCCGGCGAACCGTCGTGTCCGGCATCATCGTGGTGGATGGTGCGCGGCGACCGGCTGTCGAACCCGTGCGCGCTTGCGTTCGACGGCACGCGTGTCGTCGGACTGTGCGCCAGCCCGTATCTGGTCGAATCCGGCGACGGCGATATGCACGGCTGGGAGCCACGGACCGTTCCGTCACAATCCGATGACGAACCGACAACGTTCGCACAATACGCCGGCTACAGCTGCGACGACGGCAGCGTCTCCGGAACGCCGTCCGTCGGCGTGACCCTGGGATACGAGAACGCACCATGGCTGTTCGTCAGCTCGTCCAACGTGCACGACCGTGCCCCGCTGAACGACAACTGCCTGACGTTGCGGCCGGGAGCGGACGTCACCATACGGATCGACGTCTTCGATTACCCGGCCAATAGCGAAATCGGCATCGAACGAGCCGTCGAATACACGTACCGCCGGTTCCACCAGCCGCCGCGTGTCGTCGGCTCCGTCGAACGCGCGGTACGCGACCTGAGCGAGGCGGTCGATCGCGACGCATGGCTGGCCGACCGGCATATGTATGCCGGCTTCGTGTTCGACAGCCATCATGACATCGCCGACTGGATAGGGAAGAGCGGCCTCGAATACCAGGAACTCGGATCGATCAGCTGGACCAACGGCATGGCCGCGGCCGGTCCAATGCTGTCCTCGGCGTTGCGGCTGCATGACGATGTCATGCGCGTCCATGCCATCGATTGCATCGACGACATCGTGCATCACAGCATGAATCTCGCCAGCGGGTTGCCGTACGACGCGGTCAACCGCGGCGTACGGAGCAATCACGGATGGTGGTTCGAACGTCTGCCGTCCGCCGGCCACAGCTCGTATCTCGATGGACAGGCCGTGTACTACATCCTCGACTGCTACCGCAACGAACTGAACCTGCGATCATGTATACACGCCGACTGGCTCGACTTCGCGGGACGGATCGTCGCCGTATTCGAACGCGGCCGTAACGGCGACGACGAATACCCGTACCTGTTCAGTGAGCGGACCGGAGCCGGCCTCGACTACGATTCCTTCGCGGGCGCATGGTGCCTGGCGGCGGGAGCCTACTGGACGCTGATCACCGGCGATCGGCGATACTTCGACGGACTGCAACGAGCCGAGCGCCGGTATTACGACGCGTACGTGCGGCGCATGGAATGTTACGGCGCCCCGCTCGACACCGCGAAGGCCATCGACTCCGAAGGCGTTCTCGCATACATCAAGGCCGTTCGCCGGCTGCACGAGATCACCGGGGACACGCTGTACCTCGACCATCTGCGCGACGCCTTGTGCTACGAGTCCACATTCAAGTTCTGCTGGAACTCGCCAGTAAGCGTGCCTCCGCTCAGCCACGTCGGATGGTCGAGCTGCGGCGGCAGCATCACGTCGACCTGCAACCCGCATATCCACCCCATGTCCAGCAACGTCATCGGAGACATGGATTACTACCTGAGCGTGCGCGACGATGAATACGTACGTTCGCGCATGGATGACACCGTCGCATGGAGCTGTCAGACCTACAACACGGTCGACGGGGAATACGATTACGGCAAGGTCGGCTGGATGTCCGAACGGTTCTGCTACAGCCAGGGATTGCTGGAAGAGCATTATCCGAACGGCGACGTGGCCAGCACATGGTTCGCGCTGATGCCGTGGGCAGTCGGCTCGATCCTAGACGGGCTGACCGGACTGCACGGGGATTACGACGGACAATGATGACGAAAGGCTGGAGACGACAATGAAGCACACGATACTGTTCGACCGCGAGGCACACGACTGGAACGAGGCGATCCCGGTCGGCAACGGGTTCCTCGGCGCGATGATCCACGGCGGCGCGCGGCGCGAGCACCTGCAGATCAACGAGGACTCGGTATGGTCGGGCGGTCCGATGAACCGGTCGAACCCCGACGCGGCCCGCACCGTCGGACGCGTGCGCTCGCTGCTGCTCGACGGCGACGTCGAGGGCGCGCAACGTCTGGCCGAGCGCAGCCTGTACTCCACGGTGCCGGATATGCGCCACTACGAGCCATTGGGCGATGTGTGGATCGATTTTCCGGACTATGCCGGTGACGATGGCGGCGACGGCGGTCCTGACGGCGGTCGAGCCGGCGCTCCCGCGGTTCGCCGCGGGCTTGACGTGGACGAGGCGGTGGCGTTCGTCGACCGCATGTCCGGCGGTTCGGACAGCGCAATGGTCGAGGACTTCGGCTGCGATCCGTCGCTGCATGCCGAATGCTTCGCATCGAACCCCGACGACGTGCTCGTCTATCGCATCGAGTCGGTCGACGGCAAGACGCCGTTCTCCTGTACGGTCACGGCGTCGCGCAACGACGTGCACAACGGGCTCATCTGGCGATGCGAAGGCGTGGGACCGATCGACGACCGCACGATCCGGCTGCACGGCGTCAACGGCGGCGCGGACGGCATCGGCTACGAGATGGCCGTGCGCGTGATCGCAGACGACGGCGAGGCCGCACGCACCGGAGTGACGATCGACGTCACGGACGCACGATCGGTGACGGTACTGATCGCCGGACGCACCACATTCCGCACGAGCGATCCCGCCGGCTGGTGCATGGCCGCGCTCGACGCGGCGAGCGCACGCTCATACGGGCAGCTGCGTGCCCGTCACATAGCCGATTACCGCGCACTGTACGATCGCGGCGCGATCACGTTCGACGACGATATCAAGGATCCGTCGCTGGAATCGCTGCCGACATCGCAGCGGCTGCGTCGTGTCGCCGACGGCGGCACCGACATCGGCCTGTGGGAGACGTATCTGGCGTTCGGTCGCTACCTGCTGATCTCGTCAAGCCGGCCGGGCAGCCTGCCGGCCACGCTGCAGGGCATCTGGAACCGCGACTACGAGCCGGCATGGGGATCGAAGTACACGATCAACATCAACGCGGAGATGAACTACTGGTTCGCCGAACGCGCCGGACTTGGCGAACTGCACACGCCGCTGCTCGAACATGTTCGCCGGATGGACGCGCGCGGTCGCGAGGTCGCCCGCGCCATGTACGGCGCGCGTGGGTTCGTGGCGCACCACAACACCGATATCTGGGGCGACTGCGCGCCGCAGGACGCGTGCATGACGGCGTCGGTCTGGCCTCTGGGCGGCGCGTGGCTGAGCCTGCACATCGCCGAACACTACCGGTACACGCGAGACCGCGCATTCATCGACAGGTATTTCGACGTGCTGCGCGACGCCGTGCTGTTCTTCACGGACACCATGATCCGCGATGCGGACGGATACTGGGCCGTCGGGCCGAGCCTGTCGCCGGAACACGCGTACCGGACCGCGGACGGACGGGACGGCGTGCTGTGCATCGGCTCGACGATGGACAATCAGATCCTGCATGACCTGTTCGGTCAATACCTCGCCGTCGCGCACGATCTCGGCCGCGACGATGACGATCTCGCCGCGGATGCCCGCGAACGTCTGGCGGGACTGCGGCCGACCCAAATAGGCGCGGACGGGCGCATCATGGAATGGCCTCGCGACCGGGCCGATACCGAACCCGGCCACCGGCATTTCTCGCCGTTATTCGCTCTGTTCCCCGGGCATGACATCCGCGTCGACCGCACGCCCGAACTTGCCGAGGCCGCCGCGGCGTTCGTCAAGAGGCGCATGGAACACGGATCGGGCGCGACCGGCTGGAGCAAGGCGTGGGTGATCGCGCTCTACGCACGTCTGCGCGACCGTGGCCAGGTGTGGTCCAACATCGTCAGGCTGCTTGCGGATTCCACGCTCGACAACCTGTTCGACAACCATCCGCCATTCCAGATCGACGGCAACTTCGGCGCCGTGGCCGCCATGTACGAGACGCTGCTACAGGATTACGGCGACGAGGCGTTCGTGCTGCCGGCGCTGCCGGATGCCCTCGCCTCGGGGCATGCGCATGGCGTCGTGCTCGAGGCCGGCGCGAGCGTCGACCTGAGCTGGCGCGACGGCCGCGTGTCCTCGCTGACCCTGACCGGCCTGCGCGACGGCAAGGTCCGCCTGACCGGCCCGTCCGGCGCCTTCGTCGATGTCCTGTTCACCGCCGGTCAGCGCATTACCGTCGATCCGACAGTCTTGCACGGAAAGTGAGCATGCCCCATGCGTACCACCTTGCTGCTGAACAACGACTGGAAATTCCGCTACGGCGACCACCGTGCGGAACTGTGCGATGGCTGGAGTGACATCGGACTACCGCATTCGTTCGGCATACCGTATGAGATGACCAACGACTTCTATGTCGGATACGGCACGTACACGCGGACGCTGACGGTTCCGCCGCACTGGGCCGGCAAACGGTTCCTTCTGGAGTTTTTCGGCGTGTTCCAGCGCGCCGACATCATCGTGAACGGCGTGCCGGCCGGCCGCCACATCGGCGGATATACCTGTTTCTGCGTGGACATCACCGATGCGATCGTCCCCGGCAAGAACCGACTGACCGTGCTCGTCGACAACCTCTGGCAGCCGCAGGTCGCTCCGCGGGCCGGCGAACACCAGTTCAACGGCGGCATCTACCGCGACGTATACCTGCACGTCGTCGAACCGTCGCACCTGCGCTGGCAGGGTGTCACCGTCACCACGGAACGGCTCGGCGAACGCGAGGCCACGATATCGACATCCACCCGCATCGTCGTTCGGGATGAGGAACTGACGCTGCGTTCGGAAACGTTCTTCGGCGACCGTTGCGTGGCCGTGTGCGACTCCCCGGTCGATACGACCGTCGGAAACGGTGTCGCGGACGATGTCGGAATCCGGCAACGGCTGCGCATCGAAAACCCGCAGCTATGGCATTTCGACCATCCGAACCTGTACCGACTGTGCAGCAGCCTGTACCGCGGCGACGAGCTGGTCGATCGCCAATGGACGACGTTCGGCATACGGACGATACGATTCGACAAGGACGGGGGATTCTTCCTCAACGGCCGGCATGAGCGGATCCTCGGGGCCAACGTGCATCAGGACCAGGGCGGTTGGGCGGACGCGGTCACCAGATCGTCCATCAGTCGGGATGTGCGGATGATCAAGGATTGCGGCATGAACTTCATCCGCGGATCGCACTATCCGCACCATCCGTTCTTCGTCGACGAATGCGACCGTCTTGGTGTGATGTACTGGTCGGAACTGTGCTTCTGGGGCACCGGAGGGCCGAACATCGAAGGATGGTGGACGGCCAGCGGATATCCGCCGCACGAGCGGGACCAGGAACCGTTCGAGAGGCATTGCCTGGCGACGCTGGAGGAAATGATCGGCCAGCATCGCAACAATCCCAGCGTGATCGCATGGAGCGTATGCAATGAGCCGTTCTTCTCCGACGATCAGGTCATGGACAAGGCCCGCGGGCTTGCGCGCCGACTCGTGGATCGCGTTCATGAACTGGACCCCACGCGTCCGGCGGCCGTGGGTGGCGCGCAGCGTGGGGATTTCGGCGGCATCGGCGACGTGACCGGCTACAACGGGGACGGGGCGACGCTGTTCCACGATCCAGGATTCGCGAATCTCGTGTCGGAATATGGAAGTCGCATCGAAGACCGTCCGGGACGTTGCGACGGCAACTTCTCCGACGGGGCCGAGACGGATTATCCGTGGCGCAGCGGCAAGGCCCTGTGGTGCGGCTTCGACCACGGCAGCATCCTCGGCGACATGGGCCGTATGGGCATGATCGACTACCATCGCCTGCCCAAAAACACGTGGTACTGGTATCGATCGTGGCTGCGCGGCATTCCTGTGCCGCCTGCCAAACCGAAACGTCCCGCCGAACGTATCAGACTGACCGCGGATCGGACGACGATCGCAGGCAACGGGCAGGAAGATGCGTTCATCCACGTTGTCCTATGCAATGCGGACGGTGAACCGGTATCCGACGAACGCTCGGTGACATTGCACATCGACGGCACCGGCATCTTCCCAACCGGCCGCAGCACGATTTTGTGTGCGGAACGCCGCACTATGCTGGACGGTGAGGGAGCGGTGACGTTTCGCGGATACTACGGAGGAGTCAACGTGATCACGGCCACGGCGGACGGACTGCCTTCAGTATCCGTCACCGTCACGGTCGACGCGCCCGTCTGCACGCGGGCTCCGATCGCAATGGTTCCGCCGCCGCGACTCATGAGCGCGGACGAACTGCGGCACACCGCAACGGGTCGATCGCCGAACGATGCCGATCTTGCGAGGAACCATCCGGTGTTCTCCAGCTCATATATCCCTGGCCATGAGCCATCGCACGTTACTGATGCGACGGAAGACTGGTGGCAGCCGCAACCCGAATCCGAACCGTGGATCAGGGTCGATCTGGAAGGCGACACCGTCATATCGGTCATCCGCATACACGCGACCGGTTCTCCGATCACCGAGATCGGCTTATCGCTTGACGGCGAACGGTACGAATCGGTGACGGTGCACCCGGGCGATCGACCGGGCGAATACCAATGCCGCGGCTCATGGCGTGCCCGATACATCCGCGTCACCGTACGGCCGGACAACCGCATCGCCCGATTGATCGTGATCTGACTGACCGGCATCCGATCGCAGCTGTCCACAGGGCGGGCCGGCTGATGTGATCGACGAGCCGGCGGTACCCGTTCCCGCTGGCCGAAGGATACGGCGATCCGGTGATCTTCCCGTGGAACGACCGGTATTATTTCCTCGGCACCAACGACAATCTCGACGACATCGGCCTGTACATCCGAGAGGCCGACACGCCGCAAGCGCTATTCGCGTCGGGCGTCGAGCAGCATCTCATCCTGCCGTACGACGAGTCGCGTGGATTGGTTCAGACGTTCTGGGCGCCGGAATTCCACGTCATCGGCGGCGAGGCGTACATCCTGTTCTCGGTCGGCGGGAACGAATGGGCTCCGCAATGCCAGGTGATGCATCTCAAAGCCGGCATGCCACTCACCGACCCGGCCAGCTGGGAGGATCCGATACCGGTTCGCCGGCGTGACGGCGAACTGCTCGCGTCGGACGCGATCAGTCTCGACATAACCTACATCGAATCGGCAGGCACCGGATACATGGTCTGGTCGTACCGCGAACACATCGGCGATATGCGCGGCACCGATTGTGCCGCAGACGTGGTAGCCTATCGGCTCAGTTACGTTCCGTTCGAGCATGAGGTGAGTTGTGGGTTCCGAAGCGTCATCCGTCACGTCGTCCCGGCGGTTCCGGCATGCGACCATGCGTGATTTTCCGCAGATGCAGAAGATCTACGCCCATGCGCGCGAACTCATGGCCCGCAACGGCAACCCGACCCAGTGGGGCTCCACATTCCCGCGTGAGGAGGTCATACGCGACGACATCGCGCACGGACGCACCATGCTGCTCGTCGACACGGCGAACGGCCACGAACGCATCCTCGCACAGTTCGCCTTGTGCCCTGGCGAAGACCCGACCTACGCGCACATTGACGGCGCATGGCTCGACGACGACACCTACGTGACCATCCACCGCATCGCCTCGTCCGGACTCGTCAAGCACGCCGCCCGCGACTGCATCCGCTGGGCGCTCAAGCACTACGGCAACGTGCGCGCCGACACTCATCCCAACAACAAGGCCATGCAACACGTCCTCGAGACCAGCGGCTTCGCCCGTTGCGGCCTCATCCAGCTCCTCGACCGCCCCACCGATACGACCCGCATAGCCTACCAACGCCACGAATGGTAGCGAAAACGGCACGATGATGGTGCGTTATCTGCGTTGCTCCTCGGTCGACGCACTGCAGTGCGCCTTCCCTCGGTGCGTCTTGATACCGCACGCATCATCGTGCCGTTTTCGTCCCTAGGCGGTATATGCTCCGTTATTCACCATTCAGTTCTTATGCAGCTTTTCGTTGAGTTCTATTCCGGTCTTGCGGTAGCGGGCCTCGATGCGGCCGGACACCGAGTTGCGGATGAACAGGATGTTGTCTTTGCCGGACAGGTCCGCGCCCTTGACGACGTCGAGCGGCTCGCCCGCGGCGACCTTGGCCTTGTCGTAGACGGTGACCTTGGTGCCGGCGGTGATGTACAGGCCCGCCTCGACGACGCAGTTGTCGCCCAGCGAGATGCCGATGCCCGCGTTCGCGCCGAGCAGGGAGTGCTCGCCGATCGAATTGCGCAGCTTGCCGCCGCCGGACAGGGTGCCCATGATGGACGCGCCGCCGCCGATGTCGGAGCCGTTGCCGACGACCACGCCCTGCGAGACACGGCCTTCGACCATGGAGACGCCGAGCGTGCCCGCATTGAAGTTCACGAATCCTGCGTGCATGACGGTGGTGCCTTCGGCCAGATGTGCGCCGAGACGCACGCGGTCCGCGTCGCCGATGCGCACGCCGGTCGGGGTGACGTAGTCGATCATGCGCGGGATCTTGTCGAGCGCGAGGACGGTGACCATCGCGGCCGGAGCGGCGGTCGGCAGCCCGACCTGGGCGGCGAACGCGTCGGCTGCGGTGATCGCCGCGGATTCGACGTCGATCTTGCGCAGCGCGAAGTCCTCGACCGCGAACGGGCCGTAGTTCGTCCACACCACGTTGGTGAGTCGTGCGAAGATGCCGTCGAGGTTCAGCGTGTTCGGCTTGGCGAGACGCTGCGACAGCAGGTGCAAGCGCAGGTAGGCGTCGGCGGCGTCGGCGATCGGCGCGTCGAGGTCGCCGACGGTGAACACCGGGATGCGGCGCACGCCGCGCGCGTCGGCCGTGTCGTGGACCAGTGTGCCGAACCCGTGGTTCGGACGGTCGGCTTCGGCGGGCGCCGCGCCCAGCTCGAGCTTCGGATACCAGACGTCCAGCGTCGCGCCGGCCGCGTCCACCGAGGCCAGGCCCCAACCCCATGCGGTGCGTTCGTTTGCCATTGAGTGCTCCTTATCAGATCATGTGATAATGCCTCCAGCTTAATTCGTGCGCGTCATAAATCCGGGCGAGTCGTTACAATGGCGGACTGTGAACGATTACAAGACTGAACGGGAGCAGCGCGAACGCCGCCGTCGCAACATCATGCGCGCGGTGTGCATCGTCGTCGCTGCCGCCATGCTGCTCAGCCTTGTCATCCCGGCTATCTACGCCGGTCTTTGACGCACCTTTGCCCGCGCATGCCCAACGAGGGATATGCGTTTTTCATGCATATATTGTGCGCACCTAGGAAAACGACCGGATACATCAGCAACGACACATATGGTGGTATACGATGGCAGAATTTGATTATTCCCAAGCAATCGGCGACGCTCGCGCCAAGTACGAGTCCATCGCCAAGGCACTCGACGTCGACCGGCTCAAGGCCGACATCAAGGATCTCGAAACGCAGGCGGCCGAGCCTGGCCTGTGGGACGACCCGGAGAACGCGCAGAAGATCACGAGCCGGCTGTCGGCCGCGCAGGCCCAGTTGCGCCGTCTGAACTCCGCAAGCCAGCGCATCGACGACGTGGAGACGCTCGTCGAGCTCGGCCAGGAGATGGAGGACGCCGATTCGCTCGCCGAGGCGAAGACCGAAGTCGAGTCGATCCAGAAGGATCTCGACGACATGGAGATCCAGACGCTGCTCGACGGCGAATACGACGAGCGTTCCGCGGTCGTGACGATCCGCTCCGGCGCGGGCGGCGTGGACGCGGCCGACTTCGCGCAGATGCTGCTGCGCATGTACCTGCGCTGGGCCGAGCGCCACGGCTACAAGGCCAAGGTGATGGATACCTCGTACGCGGAAGAGGCCGGCATCAAGTCCGCTACCTTCCAGGTGGACGCGCCGTACGCGTTCGGCCGCCTGTCGGTCGAGGGCGGCACGCACCGTCTCGTGCGCATCTCCCCGTTCGACAACCAGGGCCGCCGCCAGACCAGCTTCGCCGCGGTCGAGGTCGTCCCGCTCGTCGAGGCGACCGACCACATCGACATCCCGGACACCGACATCCGCATCGACACGTACTGCTCCTCCGGCCCCGGCGGCCAGGGCGTGAACACCACGTATTCCGCGGTGCGCATCACCCACCTTCCGACCGGCATCGTCGTGACCATGCAGGACGAGCGCTCGCAGATCCAGAACCGCGCCGCCGCCATGGCCGTGCTCCAGTCCCGACTGCTCGTGCTGCGCCATGAGGAAGAGGCCAAGAAGAAGAAGGAGATCGCCGGCGACATCAAGGCCAGCTGGGGTGATCAGATGCGCTCCTACGTGCTACACCCGTACCAGATGGTCAAGGATCTGCGCACTGGCTACGAGACGAGCCAGACGCAGGCCGTGTTCGACGGCGACATCGACGCGTTCATCGAGGCCGGCATCCGCTGGCGTCACGAGCAGCGTCGCGCCGCGGCGGCCGAGGCCGAGTAACTCGTTCTTGGTTCCCTTGCCGGCCGGCAAGGGAACCAAGATGGTATTGCGAGCCATCACACATATATAACAAAGGAAGATCATGGCACTCATCTCGTTGGATCATGTGAGCAAGATCTATCCGCGCGGCACGAGGCCCGCGCTGGACGACGTCAATCTGCACATCGACCGGGGTGATTTCGTCTTCCTCGTCGGCGCGTCCGGCTCCGGCAAGACCACGCTGCTCAGTCTCCTGCTGCGCGAAGAGGAGGCCACGGGCGGCGAGATCCACGTCGCCGGCAACGACCTGCGCCGCCTCACCAACCGTCAGGTGCCGCAGTATCGCCGCTCGATCGGCTTCATCTTCCAGGATTACAAGCTGCTCAACAACAAGACCGTCTGGCAGAACGTCGCGTTCGCGCTCGAGGTGATCGGCACGCGCCGTTCGACCATCAAGTCGCTCGTGCCGAAGGTGCTCGAGACCGTGGGGCTCACGGGCAAGGAGAACAGCTATCCGCACGAGCTGTCAGGCGGCGAGCAGCAGCGCGTCACCATCGCTCGCGCCTACGTCAACCATCCGCAGATCCTGCTCGCCGACGAGCCGACCGGCAATCTCGATCCGACCACGTCGCTCGGCATCATGGAGGTGCTCGACGCGATCAACCGTACCGGTACCACGATCGTCATGGCCACGCACAACGAGGAGATCGTCAATTCGATGCGCAAGCGCGTCGTCGAACTGCATGCCGGCCAGATCGTACGCGACGAACGGCAGGGCTCCTACGATTCCGCGCTGTTCTTCCCCGACGCCGATGTCGAATCCAAGTCCAAGCAAGCGCTCGGCATGACCGACGCGCAGCAGTCGCAGGCTGTCGTGGCCGGTTCCGCGCAGCCGGCGTCCGTTCCTGCGGTGACGATCGACGAGACGACTGGCACACGTTCCCAGCAGGCCGAACGCGTCGTCGAACATGTTTCCGAGGTGATCAACAGCGACGAGACCGACGAGGGCATCGCCCGGCTCGCCAACTCCGTGCATTCAGGGCGCACCGGCCGCTACGGCGAGGTGTTCGCGCCGGTCGAGACGACGCTGACGTGGGGCAAGGGACTCAGGCTCGAAGAGTATGCGGCCCAGCAGGAGGCCGCGAAGGCCGACGCGGGCGAGGGGGACGCCGAGTCCGGTGTCGGTTCCGAACGGGCAGATGGATCCGCCCGTCCCCAGACCGGCGATTCGGATCGGTCTGGGGACGATGCCGGCGCTGCCGACGCGCTCCGTCAGGCATCCGAGCCGTCGGCTGTTGCGGAGACCATTCCGGCAGCCGGCGCCGCCACGGAGCCGCCGGCACCTGCGCCGGCTTTCGCGCAGCCTGTGGAACAGCCTGTGAAACAATCCGTGAAACACGACGACCGTGAACCGTCGACCGATCTGCCCGACGTGCCGCTTCCGCCGATGCCGCCCGCGCCGCCGGCCCCGCCGCACGCCCGCGCCGCATCCGATCCGGCGACCCAAACGAATCACGCGAATCAGACCGGCCGCGCAAACGACGGCGACAGCAAGGAGGAAACCCGATGAGAGTGCGGTTCATCCTGTCCGAAACCTGGACGAGCCTCAGGCGCAACGTGCCGATGCTGTTGTCGGTCATGCTCGTCACGTTCATCTCGTTCCTGTTCATCGGCGCGTCCGTGCTCACGCAGGCGCAGATCACCAAGGCGAAGTCCGGCTGGTATGACCAGGTCGAGGTCGTCGTGTGGCTATGCCCGGACGGCACCAGCCAGTCCGCCAATTGCGCGTCCGGCAAGTCGCCGAGCGCGTCCGAAATCACCGCGCTCCAGCAGAAGATCCGCGACGAACTGCCCGACGTGGTCTCCAAGATCACCTACATGTCCAAGGACGAGTTCTATAAGAACACGTTCCTCAAGCAGTATCCGAACGGTGAGTATCAGGGCCGTACGCTCACCGCCGACGACATGCAGGATTCGTTGTGGCTCAAGCTCAAGAATCCGGAGAAGTACCAGGTCGTCGCCGAAGTGCTTTCCAGCCAGGACGGCGTGGAGGAGGTCTCCGACCAGCGGCAGATCTTCGAGCCGGTGTTCGCCGTGCTCAACCGGGCCACCGTGGTGACGGCGGTGCTCGCCGCGGTGATGGTGCTCGTCGCGATCCTGCTGACCGCGACCACGATCCGCATGTCGGCGGCATCGCGCAGCAAGGAGACGGAGATCATGCGGCTGGTCGGCGCGTCCAACTGGACGATCCGGCTGCCGTTCATCCTCGAAGGCACGGTCGCGTCGCTGGTCGGCTCCGTACTGTCGTGCGTGATGCTGTCGGTGATCGTGCGCACGTTCATCACCGGCTGGCTCGCGCAGTCGGTCACGTGGATCCCGTATGTCGACCAGATGACCGTGCTCATGATCTCGCCGTTCCTTGTGGCCGGCGCGATCCTGCTGTCGATGGTTGCGTCGATGATCTCGCTGCGCCGCTATCTCAAGGCATGAGACGTTTCGCGCGCCCGTGAGATAGGTCACGAGCCGGGCGCGAACGGCCCAGCGCATACACAGATTCGTATGTTATGGTGAGCACTGTTTGTGACGAAAGGATACGTTGATGGTGCGTAGACGAGCGGGTAGACCGGCGATCGCGATGATGTCGGCGACGGCATTGTGCCTGACGATGGGGATCGCGGCGCTCAGCGGATCGGTGGTGCCGATCGCATCCGCCGACACGTACAGCGACCTGCTCGACGCACAGGCCGAACAGCAGGCCAGCGCCGACCGCGAAGCCGAACTGCGCTCGCGTCTGGCCGGCGTCAACAGCGAACTGGCCGACAAGATCGTAGAACTCGACAAGCTGACCAACACGACGATCCCGGCCGCGCAGGACGCCGTGACCAAGGCCAACGACGCCGCGGCCCAGGCGCAGCAGGAGGCCGACGCGCTGGCCGCACGCCTCGCCGCCGCGCAAAAGGACAAGCAGACGCTCGAGGCCGAGATCGCGAAGACCGGTGAGGACTACGACGACGCGCACGCGGCCGTGGCCCAGATGGCGCGCGACTCCATGCACGGCTCGAACGCGTCCGACGTGATGAGCGTGGTCACCGGATCGACCAGCACCAAGGAATTCGTCAACTCGATGCAGACGCGAGACGCGCTCTCGCGCACCGAGTCGAACGCGGCGTCCGACGCGGCCGTCACCTTGAACACGTCGATGAACCGCAGCGAACGACTGGCCGCCATCGAAACTACCATCGCCCAGCTCAAGGTCAAGGCCGACGACGCGGTGGCCACGGCCCAGGCCGCAGCCGCCGACGCGAAGGCCAAGCGCGACTCACTTGAGGCGCTGCGCGTGAGCGGCGAGGCCAAGAGGTCCGAACTCGAAAGCCTGCAGGACCAGCTTGAGGACAGCGCGGCCAAGGAGGCCGCCAGCCAAGTGCTGACCCAGTCCCGCATCGACGCGCTCAACGAGCAGTACGCGGCGGAGCAGGCCGCGGCCGCGCAGCAGCCGAGCAGCGGCGAACAGGGCACCACCGATCCGAACGTCACCCCGTCCGTGGATGTCACGCCGTCGACGGGTGGTTCGACCGGCGGCACGACCAATGCCGGTACCTCCACCAATACGGGCGGCACGACCAACAACAGCTCGTCGTCATCCGGTTCCTCGTCATCCGCCGGCACCTCGTCCAGCGGCCAAGGCACCAGCAACGGCGACAGCGGCAACGCCTACGCGGCCGGCCAGTGCACGTGGTACGCCTACAACCGCCGCAAGGAAATGGGCATCGGCACGCCGTCCTATCTGGGCAACGGCGGCGAATGGTGGGCTACCGCGCCCTCGTATGGCCTGCGCGTGGACCGTACACCGCAGGTCGGAGCGGCGCTGTCGTTCCTTCCCGGACAGGACGGTTCCGACGGCACGTACGGCCATGTCGCCGTGGTCGAGGCCGTGTATTCCGACGGCACGTTCCTCATCTCCGAAATGAACTGGGGCGGCCTGTACATGATGCACAGCCGCGTGCTGACCAACTCCGGCCAGTACTGGTTTGTGCACTGAACTGCTGGCGGCATCTTGCCGTTTGTCGTTCGCGTCGCGTGGGGCTTTCCGAGAGGAAGCCCCTTCGCGTATGCTGTGATATTCTGATCTGTTGCGTTGCATGACGAAAGGAGGGGACGATGGCCAAGGAAACCGGCACGAAGCTGATCGTGCAGAACAAGAAGGCCCGGCACGATTACCTGATCGAGGACCATTACGAGGCAGGGCTCGTGCTCACCGGCACGGAGGTCAAGTCGTTGCGCGAAGGACGCGCGTCGCTGGCGGAGGCGTTCGTCTCCATCGACCGCCGCGGCGAGATGTGGCTCGAAGGCGCGAACATCCCGGAATATTTGAACGGCACGTGGAACAACCATGCCCCAAAGCGCAAGCGCAAGCTGCTGCTGCACGAACGCGAGATCGTCAAGCTCTCCCGCCAGTCCGAGGCGAAGGGCTACACGATCATCCCGATCAGCCTGTACTTCAAGGACGGGCGCGTCAAGGCCGAAATCGCGCTGGCGCGAGGCAAGAAGGAATACGACAAGCGCCAGGCCCTGCGCGAGGAGCAGGACAAGCGCGAGGCGCTGCGCGTCATGCGCTACAAGAACATGCGCGCCCGGTAAGGCGGGTGGATGATCGGATTGTCCATACAGTGGACAATCCGTGTTCGGTTTACGATACCGTAGCATCGGAAACGTACTCTCTCGAATTAGCCGGAAACATACCCGCCGGTCGACATGTCTGAGAGAGGAAATCCAATGTCTTACAGCAAGGGAATACGTTCGATCCGTTCCATCGCGGCCGCCACGTTGAGTGCGGCCATGATCTTTGCCGCCGCGGCCTGCGGCACCACCGATACCGGCGGCAACAGCGCGTCCGGCAACGACTCCAAGGACTCCGGTTCGTCGACCACGCAGGGCTTTGACACGAGCTCCATCAAGAAGGACGACGCGATCGCCTCGCTGCTGCCCGACTCGGTGGCCGGCGACGGCACGCTCACCGTCGGCACCGACACCTCGTACGCGCCGGCCGAATTCCTCGCCGAGGACGGCAAGACCGCCGTCGGCTTCGATGTTGACCTGTCCAAGGCGCTGGCCGCCGTGTTCGGTCTCAAAGAGACGACCGTCTCGTCCACGTTCGACTCGATCATCCCGTCGGTCGGCAGCAAATACGACATCGGCATCTCCTCGTTCACGGTCACGCCGGAACGCATGGAGGCCGTCGACTTCGTCACCTACTTCAAGGCCGGCTCCACGTGGGTCGTGCGCAAGGGCAATCCCGACAAGGTCGACACCGCGAACCTGTGCGGCGTGAAGGTCGCCGTGCAGACCGGCACCACGCAGGAGGAAGAGGTCAACAAGGCCAACGAGCAGTGCAAGGCCGACGGCAAGGACGCGATCGACATCCAGTCGTCCAAGCTGCAGACCGACGTGACCACCGCCGTGGCGTCCGGCAAGGCGTCGATCTTCTACGCCGACTCGCCGGTCGCCGGATACGCGATCTCGCAGACCGGCGACACGCTGGAGACGCTCGGCGACGACACCGGCGTGACGCCGGAGGCCGTGGCGATCAAGAAGGGCGATTCGGCGACCGCCGAAGCCGTGCAGAAAGCCATCCAGAAGCTGATGGACGACGGCACGTACGGCAAGATCCTCGACGCGTGGGGCGTCAAGTCCGGCGCGATAGACAAGGCCGAGATCAACCCGACCGTGTGATCGAGAACGTGTCGTTTCGACTGGAGTGACTGTTACCCCCTGTCATTTCGAGCGAGGCGAAGCCGAGTCGAGAAATCTTTAAGGAGGCTGGCTTCCGGAAGATTTCTCCGCTCGCTTCGCTCGGTCGACATGACAATGGTGAGTGTGCCTCGTCTGATCGAAATAACCGCGGCATCATTCGTAACAGGAAAAACCTGTCCTCTCTGTATACTCGGTAAACACATCGAGAACCGAGAGAACACAGAGAGGAACCATGATGTTCAAGAACCTCAAAACCGCCGCCGCGCTCGCGCTGAGCGCCGCCATGCTGTTCGCCACGGCGGCCTGCGGCACCACCGACACCGCCACCGATGCGGACGGCAACGCGACCAACACCACCGAGGGCTACGACCTGAGCGGCGTCAAGACCAACGACGACGTCGCCGCGCTGCTGCCGTCCGCGGTCAAGAGCGCGGGCAAGCTGACCGTCGGCATGGAACTGTCGTATGCGCCGGCCGAATTCCTCGCCGAGGACGGCAAGACCCCGGTCGGCTACGACGTCGACATCGCCACCGCGATCGGCAAGCTTGCCGGCGTCAAGACCGACATCGTCTCGTCCACGTTCGATTCGATCGTCCCGTCCGTCGGATCCAAGTACGATCTCGGCATCACCGCGATGACGATCACCACGGAACGTCTCGAGGCCGTCGACTTCGTGAGCTACTACCGTGCCGGCTCGAGCTGGGTCGTCAAGAAGGGCAACCCGAACAAGGTCGACTCCGCGCAGCTGTGCGGCCTGAAGATCGCCGTGCAGACCGGCACCGTGCAGGAAGAGGAGGCCAACAAGGCCGCCGAGCAGTGCAAGGCCGACGGCAAGGATGCGGTCGAGGTGCTCTCCACCAAGCTGCAGACCGATGCGGCCACCAGCGTGGTGACCGGCAAGGCCGACGTGTTCTACGCGGATTCGCCGGTCGGCGGCTACGCGATCAGCCAGACCGGCGGCGAGCTGGAGATGCTCGGCGAGGTCGAGGGCACCGCGAAGCAGGGCGTCGCGATCAAGAAGGGCGACGAGGAGATGGACAAGTTCGTGCAGGCCGCCATGCAGCAGCTCATGGACGACGGTACGTACGGCAAGATCCTCAAGCACTGGGGCGTCGAATCCGGTGCGCTCGACAAGGCCGAGATCAACCCCACCGATCTGGCGTAAACCTCTATTACTCGGCTCCCTCTGATGAGGGAGCTGTCAGCCGCAGGCTGACTGAGGGAGAGAAGAGGGTTTTGCTTTTGATTGCCCCTTAATCAGCGAAGTGGGACTAAGAGGCAATGGCTTTGACCCTCCCCCAGTCAGCTACGTTGACAGCATCCTGCAATTGCGGACCAGCCTCCGGCTGGCTATTTACTAGCTCGCCTCACGGCTCGCACGTTGCTGGCAAACGCTCCCGCGTTTGCTTCACAGCAACGTCCCTCAGCCGAGGGAGCCGAGATATTACATAAGGACTGATATACATATGGCGAAGAAACAAGCTGACGGCGACGGACTGAACATCCCGAACCGCATCGACGCGCTGCCCGTGCGCCGTCCCGGCCCGATCGTGGCCGCCGTGATCGTCGCGCTGCTCGCGGCGATGCTCATCCAGGGCATGATCACCAATCCGCGGCTCGACTGGCCGACCGTCTGGAAGTACCTGTTCAACGAGAACGTGCTCGAAGGCATTCGGTACACGCTCGAACTGACCGTCATCTCGATGGTCGTCGCGATCATCCTGTCGATCATCCTCGCCATCATGCGCAAGTCCATCAACCCGGTGCTGCGCGGCGTCAGCTGGTTCTTCATCTGGTTCTTCCGCGGCACCCCTGTGTACACGCAGCTCGTGTTCTGGGGCCTGTTCGCCGTGCTCGTGCCCAAGCTCAGCCTCGGTATCCCGTTCACCGACATCGCGTTCTGGAGCGTGAACTCGCAGGATGTGATCACCGCGTTCAACGCCGCATGGATCGGCCTGGCCCTGAACGAGGCCGCATACCTGTCCGAAATCGTGCGCGCCGGCCTTGAGGCGGTCGACCCGGGCCAGACCGAGGCCGCGCAGGCCCTCGGCATGAAGCGTTCGCTCATCATGCGCCGCATCATCCTGCCGCAGGCCATGCGCATCATCATCCCGCCTACCGGCAACGAGACGATCGGCATGCTCAAGACCACGTCGCTCGTCACCGCCGTCCCGTTCACGCTCGAACTGCAGTTCGCCACCGGCGCGATCGCGAACCGCATCTACAAGCCGATTCCGCTGCTGCTCGTGGCCTGCTTCTGGTACCTGCTCATCACATCGATCCTCATGGTCATCCAGTCGCGCATCGAAAAGCACTTCGGCAAGGGCTTCGACGCGCGCGCGATGGGCACGCGCGGCAAGCAGCCGCCGCTGCCGGGCAAGACCGAAGGCGAGCCGAAGGACGACGTGAACAAGATCAACGAGGCCGGATTCACCGGCATGACCGCGTGAGCCGAGGGGAGTGGCATTGAAGATGACTGACAACATTACGACTTCCGCGGCTTCTGTGGCCTCCACCGCCGGTGTCGTTCCGGCCGTCAAGGCCACCGGCGTGCACAAGGCGTTCGGCTCGCTGCACGTGTTGAAGGGCGTCGACATGACCGTCATGCCCGGCACCGTCACCGTAATCCTCGGCCCCTCCGGCTCGGGCAAGTCCACGTTCCTGCGCCTGATCAACCAGCTTGAGACGCTGACTGGCGGCGAGATCGAAGTCGACGGCGAACTGATCCGCTACAAGCGAACCGGTCGCACCGATGCCGACGGCCGCGAGATCTGGCAGACCTTGGACGACAAGGCCGTCGCCGCGCAGCGTTCCAAGCTTGGCATGGTGTTCCAGCGGTTCAACCTGTTCCCGCACATGACCGCCATCGAAAACGTGATGGAAGCGCCCGTGCACGTCAAGCACATGAACAAGGCCGAGGCGCGCGAACTCGCCGTCGCTGAGCTGCAGCGCGTCGGCTTGGGGGAGCGGCTCGACTACTACCCGTCCGAACTGTCCGGCGGCCAGCAGCAGCGTGTCGCCATCGCGCGTGCGCTCGCCATGAAGCCCGAGATCATGCTGTTCGACGAGCCGACCTCGGCGCTCGACCCGGAACTGGTCGGCGAAGTGCTCAACGTGATGCTCTCGCTCGCCAAGGAGGGCATGACGATGATCGTCGTCACGCATGAGATCGGCTTCGCCCGCGAGGTCGCCGATCAGGTCGTCTTCATGGACGGCGGCGTGGTCGTCGAACAAGGCGGCCCCGACATCATCGACCACCCCACCGAACCCCGCTTCAAGGACTTCTTACAGCACGTGCTGTAAGAAGGCTGTCAAATTTACCTCGGTGCCCATCGCCCGTGGATAGTTCATTGAACTGTCCACGGGCGATTTCGTTGATGGTCCGAGGATTGAGAACATTCCCTCCCCTCTCAGGGGAGGGTGCCCGGCGCAGGCCGGGCGGGTTGGGGTACTGCGGCGCGCCAGCGCCGCCAACAACACAGCATCGTGCGGCAGCACGATACCAATCAAAAACCACTTACTCCAGACTGTCGTGCGCCAGTCGGCTGAACATGCCGTGACCCGCGATGAGCTGGTCGTACGTACCGGTTTCGGCGATGCGGCCGCGATCAAGCACGACGATCCGGTCCATATGGGCCAGCACGTGCGGTCGGTGGCTGATGACGATCACGGTGGTGTCTTTCGGCCGGTTCTCGGTCAGGTCGTGGTAGATCGCGGCTTCGGCAGTCGCGTCCACCGCGGCGGTCGGCTCGTCCAGTATCCACAGCGGCTGGTCGGACAGGAACGTGCGTGCCAACGCGAGGCGTTGCCATTGGCCACCGGACAGGCCGATGCCGCCCCATTGCGCGCCGAGCTGGGTGTCCAGTCCGTTCGGCTGGCCGGCGATATAGGTGTCGGCGCGGGCGCGGGCAAGTCCGTCCCAGAGTTGCCGGTCCGTTTTCCGCCCGGTCGGGTCGATGAACTCGCGTACGGTGACCTCTAGTCGGGTGAAGTCCTGAAACGTCATGCTGGTCGCGCCGAGTCGCCCCAACGCGGTCGTGACAGTGGCATCGCGCAGCTGCGCGCCCACATTCCCCAACACATTCCGCATACCTACAGCACTCACGCGCCTCATGGTACGCCGCGGGGGGGGGGCTGTTGTTTTCGATGTTTTACAATGGGAGCCGACGGCAACGGCAAGGAGATGACCATGATTCCGATTGAGGACGTGTATCGACAGATCGTAGAGTTCGCCGTCGCCGCGGGAGCTGCGAAGGTCGTGCTGTTCGGCTCGCGGGCCAAGGGTGCCGCGCGCCCGAAAAGCGACATCGACATCGCGATCGCCGGATGTCCCGATTTCGATCGTTTGTACCGGCGGTTGCAGGATGACCTGTGGTCGCTGCTCAAAATCGACGTGATCAATCTGGATGAGCCGATCACCGACGAACTGCGCGACGAAATCGCGACGACCGGAAAGGTCCTCTATGAAAAAGTATGAGAACTACGCCTCTGCCCTGCGTTCGTTGCGTCAGGCTCCCGACCAGGACCTCAGCAATGAGTTCGTGCAGAGCGGCGTGATCGACAAGTTTGAGTTGCAGTTCGAACTCGGCTGGAAGCTGTTCAATGCGCTGCTCGCATACGAAGGTGATCCGGTGTCGACCTTCGGCTCGCCCCGCGACGTGTTGAAAACCGCGTTCCAGTATTACGACTTCGTGGATGAGACGACATGGTTGCGCATGCTACGAGACCGCAACGATTCGGCGCATATCTACGACGCGGACAAGGCGTTGCGCTTGGTGGATGCGATCATCGCCGACTATATTCCCGAATTCGAGCGTGTGGATCAAGGGCTGGTCGAGCGATACGGTGCAATGCTGACCGAATAGGTGCTCTTAGCCTGGCTGTCTCTTGGCACGGCCATCTCTCTCACGGCCATCTCTCAGCGTGGCAGATTGGTTAGTCCGTTGCCGTATTGCCCCGCTGAGACCTCTGTCGGCGTGGTGCTTTTGCAACGGTCTGTTCATTTCGCCACGCTTGGCTGTCCCAGCGTTGCAAAACGGCTAGTTCTTCGCCTGATTGCTTCGCTGGGATGCCTGTCGGCGTGGTGTTTTTGCTATAGTCTATCCGTTTTGCCACGCCGAACCGAAATGCTAATCAGTTATGTCGTCGGCGGGCGTGAAATCGATGGTGAGGGTGCGGCCCATGCCGTGAGCCAGCGCTTCGAGCGTTTTGAACGACGGGTTGATGCGCGCGTTTTCGATGCGCGCGATGGTGATGCGCGACACCCGCGACCGTTCCGCCAGCTGGTCCTGCGTCAGTCCCGATTCCTTGCGCGCCCGTACCAGCGCCTGTCCGATCTGAGGGTAGATACCGTCCGATTCTTCTTTCGTCGTGCTCATAATCATGCTTGCTTTCTCTGGCGTTACTCCTGTCAGAAGTTATTGCAGCGGTTTTCCAATCAGACAGATACGTTTGACGGTTATTCGTCTATGTTTTTGCGTGGATATGAGCCATGATGTAATGGAATGAGAGCATATAAAGTCCATTCATTATCTTCGCTGTTAAACCGTAATTCGCCTCCAAGGGATGTGATTATCATATGATGCATGCGTAGCCCTTCTCCGGAAGCTGGCAGATTAGACACCATCTTTTCCTTGACGGTGTTGGTCTGTGTGATGGTAACAGCGTCATCGTTTTCCGTGACTATCATGTAATAGTTTGATTCGGCTGAACCGTGGCGAAGAATATTGGCGAATATTTCGGTAATTAAATGCACTATTTCAGTGCCCGTTGCATCTTCAATGCATGGAGATGCGTCTACGCTGATATCGATATGACCGGTGAATCCGTGTCTTTTAAGATTCTCTTGCCCTTCTCCTATGGATCGACGAATGTCGGTCCATGCATGTTTTGACGCTGGATGATCGGCATGGGTCGTTTCGCTGAGCGTGCTTATCATGGTGCGAATGTTGCGTAACGCATGCTCGCTGAGATGCATGATATCGGTCAAACGAGGATCCTGCGTCGTACCGTCGTCGATATTCTGTTGCGCCAGCAATATGATTCCCGTCAAATCTCCCGTTATTGAGTCATGCAGGTCGCGGGCCAAGAGAAGCTGCTGTTCGGCTTGCCGAATATGGTGGTATTCGATGTCCTGTTGCCGCTGTCGTATTGCAAGCCGCTCATTTTCCTCATGGACGTGAAGAATGAACCCGAAAACGTATGACATGGCAGCGAATATGAATGTGAGTCCCATATTCATCAAGGAGAACGTTGTCCATTGCCTGAACAATAGATAATTGTGCCATAGCAGGGTGCAGGCCGCGAGCACGACGGGGAATATGATATGCCGTGGTCTGCCGATATATGCGAATAATCCAAGGACGAAACACACCCCTATCTCGAGAATGGACCGCCCATATGATGATGGGCTTGCGAGAAGAATCGCAAATAGTGTTATTTCGGCATAGCCGCTGATTACCGGAATACACGGCAGTGTCATTAACGTCAGCGACTGGATGATGGCAACCGACCACTGCCAGATGTTTTCAGGCTTCATGATTGAGAATTGCAGCAGTGAGTATCCCGTGACTATCGTGCATAGTATGGCAAGAGTTTGGTTGTGCTGATACCGCTGTAATGCCGATGTCATGATATTCGGTATTCGTGTCATGCATGTACTTTCCGTGACCATAGGGCGATTGCTTCTCGTTTGCTGCCGACGCCTAATTTATGTACGGCATGGGCGATATGAGTTTTGACGGTCGACGCCGTGATTCCCAAAGAATGTGCGATTTGTTCGGAGGAATATCCTTGTGAGCTGAGCGAAAGGATGTCTTTTTCACGCGCGGATAATAACAATACGAATGGTTTGCCGGTTGACGTCAAACGAAGATGCGCGGTATGCGGGTCATCGAATTGAGCACCGAATGTCGGATCCGCTTCGAGCAGTGCCGTCATGACGTTTTCCAGCCGTCCGATTTTTTCTTTTGGCATCACTCCCTGCATTCCAACGCGCCGTGCCTCGTCGTAATATGCTGATGGCTCGTACGATGTGATGCCGAGCAGTATTATCCTGCCATTTTCATAACGCAGCGCTTCACATAGATCGATTCCGGATAAACCTTTCATCGACATATCCACCAATATGAGTTCGGGCAGTGGCCTCATGCCGGCGACGGAACGTCGAACATGTTCGAGCGCGGACTGTCCGTTGCGTTCGGTCCACAGAATGCCGAATGATCCGGTTCGTCCGAGAAGCGATGCGAGAGCGTGAATCGAAAGCACGTCATTATCGACTATTGCAATCGAATGCGTTGTCTGCGGTGATGTGGTCATCATTGATGTCATCCTTTGGACTATGAAAGATTGCGAACGGAATTCGCATATCCATACGATATAGACAACGTTTGCAAGACGTTGCCAGCATACCACTTCAAAGAGGAAAGGAACAACAAGTATGGACGTATGGGACAAGATAATACGGCATGCAAATCATATTGGTCCGGCACGTTGCATATCTGAACGGCGGGAATGCATATGCGTAAATCAGGCATGATGCCATTGGCTGCGGCCGGATTAATCTTGCTCGTTACGTTGTCCGGCTGCGCGCCGTCAGGTGGAATGGCTGCGATTGACGGTGGTTCCGAGCCCGATTCTCGTTTTATGAATTGGGACAAGGCCAATCAGGAGTATCGGAAGACCGTGTCGTCCTTTCCGTTCGAACTGAAGAACGGGGATCGCTTTCCGCAGGATATGACCAAAACCGGCAGTACCGACGAGAACGGCGATCCGGTGCTGTATGAGCGGGGCAGCGGGGCAAGCCAGGCGTACTTTTTCTGGATGTGCTCGGTGGAGAAGGATGTTCTGGACCATGTGCAATCCGACCCGCAACAGGCTCAGACATCCATCGCCGAATTGCGGCGGGTGCTCGATACGGACTGGTACCAAGCCCATGTCGAGGACCCGGATCGTCGCTTCGTCAATGCGCTCGACGCGGCCGAACTGGGTGATATGTCGGGGCTGAAGCAAAATTTCGATGCGGGTGCATGCCTGAGTATCCTCGCTCGGCAGGATTCCTGATGATGGCGGTGATGATCCGGTGAACGTCATGAATCGAGGAATGGGTGCGATAGCGGGTGCAGGAGCACTCGCGATCGCATTATGCGGATGCTCGTCCGTACCGGTCGGCTCATCCGCACAGATCGATACGTCCGCTCCGGAGATCCGGACGGTGAGTGTGACCAAAGGAGCACTGGTTCCGGTCGCCTCATTCACCGACGTGGTGCGTTCCGCCGCTGCATTCACGGTCATCGCCCCTGTGCGCGGCTGGTTCCGCCCAACCGTGGAACTTGGCGCCTATGTGACGGCGGATGCCGTGCTCGGCTGGGTCGGAGGAACCAGGATCGCATCGCCCGTAGATGGAGTGGTCGAGGCCGTGGCCGACGCCAATGACGTCGCCGCGCACTATCCGGTGTTCTCCATCCGATATACCGGCATGTCGTCCACCGTGGATGCTTCGGCGCTGCTGAAAACCGTGGGGATCGACACCGTGTTGCGGGGGCGGTTCCAGATACGCGACGGCCAGGGGCCGACGGACTGCTTGGCCGTCGTGGAAACATCCGTGGCTGCGTTTTCGGCAGACGATACCGCGGATGGCGCGACGAACGGCATCGCCGCCGTGATTCCGGACGACGATGATGCCAGAAACGTCGTTGCGATCGGAGCCGGAACCATCGCCGGCGGCGACGATTCCTCCGACGCGACGCAATCTGGGGATGATGGTGCGGCGGGGTCCTCGTTGGTGCCTCAATCGTCGTCATCGACCATGCAGTGCCTGTTCCCCAAAGACGTGTCCGCGCGCACTGGGCAAAGCGTCACCACCGTATTACGGGCACCGCAGACCGAGCGATCGCTGATCGTGCCGATCACGGCCGTGGCCGGGCGGAGCGGTTCGGGCGAAGTGTTGAAGAAAACCGACGACGGTTTCGAGAAGGTCAAAGTGACCTTGGGAGCCTCGGACGGCACTTCGATCATCATCATGTCCGGATTGCGGGAGGGGGATGAGGTATCCGCGGCAGCGCCGAATCTCGTCCCTCAGTCGGTCGGATCATGACCGTGAACGTGTGCGGCGTTTCATCCGACGAACATCGTCTCCAAACGATGTCGGAGCCGCTGATCTCGCTTGACCACGTGAGCGCAGGCATACGTTTGCCACGAGGCGGCAGACTGATCACCGTAGACGATGTGACGGCGACGTTCCAACGCGGCACCTCCACGGCGATCGTCGGGGCATCCGGCTCAGGAAAAACCAGCCTTGCGTCGATCATCGGGCTGCTCAACGTCGACTTCACCGGTGAACTGCGCTTCGCCGGTGAGGACATGTCACGTTGCTCGGACGCGCGGCGCGCGAAACTACGCAACGGGCATATCGGTTTTGTCTTCCAGAACTACTCGCTGATCGATCATCTGAACGTGTGGGAGAACGTGGCGCTTCCGTTGCAATACCAAGGGCGTGCGAGACGTTTGGCGCAACGACGGATCGCCATGCGCAGATTGGCCGAAGTCGGTCTGCGGGATCGTGCCAAGGATAGGCCTTCGCGGCTTTCGGGCGGCGAGCAGCAACGTGTGGCGATTGCCCGGGCGTTGGTCGCGAACCCCGATCTGGTGATCTGCGATGAACCGACCGGTGCCTTGGACACGGTCACCGGACGTATGGTGGCCGACATGCTGTTTCACCAGATACGCGATCACGGTACCACGTTGATTCTTGTCACTCATGACCCGCGACTCGCCGCACGATGCGAACGTGTGCTGCACATGAGCCAAGGAGGGTTGCGATGCTCGGCATGATCGTCAACGATCTGCGTCTCACGCCGTTGCGTACGGCGCTCACCGCGATATCCATGCTGATCGGCATTCTCGCCCTGATCGCTTCGGTACTGATCGGCACGTTGGGAACGGATTATCTTCAAGCGGTGCATGCGAGGATGAACGGTCGTGAACCTACATGGTGCGCCACGATCAACGGCACCGATCCGGGGAACGCGAACGCCGATCTTGCGCTCATGGATGCTTTGGCCGCATTCCCGGACGGCGCGATGAGCGTCGCCTACCAGCAGGACGATTTGACGGTTCGTGCCGAGTCGAACGGCATGTCCGCGGATATGCACGCGGAGTTCATATTGACCGATGCCCAGAGGCTCGCCGTATTCCCGATGAATGTGGATGGCGGTTGGCTCACCGACGCGGACGGGTTCGCTCCGGTCGAGGTCGTTGCCAATCGTGCCGCGTCGAATCTGATCGGACGGCACGATGGCATGATGGTGATCGGGATGCGCGGCTCCGCACAACAGGTCTCCGCCCGTATCAACGGCGTTGCCAACGATGGAGCAAGTGATGCCAGACTGTACGTAAACGCCGCGAGCCTTGCAACGTTCGCGCCGCAACTGTGGAGTCCGCAATCGTTGTTGGTATATTGGCATGGCGACGAGTTGGATGATCGACAAGTGGTCGGTGCCCTGAACGATATGCTTGCCGATACCATCGGCGGCGTCGCGGCGGGATGGTCTCGCGTCGACGGCGCGCAATCGTATGCTTCGGTATTGCTGTTCCTGCAAGTCGGCACCGAGATCACCGCATTGCTGTTGCTGTTGGTCTCGGCCATCGGATTGGTGAACATCGGCCTGTCCGGCATCGAACAGCGTTCCCGTGAACTGCTCATTCGCCGAGCGCTCGGTGCCACGCGAACCGCCATCGCCGTATTGGTGGTCGGCTCGTCGCTGCTGCTCGGCATATTGGTCGCCGCAATCGGCATCGCCATATCGGCCGTGCTCGTCGCAGTCGTTCCGCCTTTGCTCACGCTGGACGTGCCGCTGGAACCATCGCGGTATCCGACGGATGCCGCGCTCGCCGCATGCCTGGCCGCCTGTGCGACGTCATTGTTCGGCTCGCTGGCACCGGCCATTAAAGCCGCCCGCCTGCAACCCGCGTTGGCGTTGCGGTGATAAGTTGCGGTGACAACGCGACCCGAAGTGGCGATCGGACCCATCCCGCGTGAAGAATACGGGCATGGTCGCGGGTTGCGGTTTCGCGTTGCAACATGCGTCCGGTAGGGTAGTGGGCTATGTGTGGAATCGTTGGATATGCAGGAAACGTTGAAACCGCGTGCGGCAAGCCCTTGGAAGTGTGCTTGCAGGGCTTGAAGCGCCTCGAATACCGCGGATATGATTCGGCTGGCGTGGCCCTGAGCGCCCCCGGCATGGAGCAGGTCGCCGTGCGCAAGAAGGCCGGCCGCCTCGCCAACCTCGTCGAGGACATCGAACGCAATCCGATGCCGCTCGCCACGGTCGGCATCGGGCACACGCGCTGGGCCACCAACGGCGAACCGTCCGACGTGAACGCGCACCCGCATACCAGCGCGGACGGCAAGGTCGCGATCATCCACAACGGCATCATCGAAAACGCCTCCCAGCTGCGCCTCGATCTGCAGGCCGAAGGCTACCGGTTCGCGTCGAGCACCGACACCGAGGTCGCCGCGAAACTGCTCGGCAAGATCGTGGATGCGATCATCGCGGAGGACGGCAAGCCCGACCTGTTCAAGGCCGTGCGCCGTCTGGCGCGCATGCTCGAAGGCGCGTTCACGATCCTCGCCACCGACTGCCGCCAGCCGGACATCGTCGTCGGCGCACGCCACGATTCGCCGCTCGTCGTCGGACTTGGCGACGGCGAGAACTTCCTCGGCTCCGACGTGGCCGCGTTCGTCGCGTACACGAAGCGCGCGCTCGAAGTCGACCAGGACCAGGCCGTGTGCGTCTCCGCCGCCAAGGTGATCGTCACCGATTTCGACGGCAACGTGATCGACGATCCGAAGACGTACACCGTCGACTGGGATGCGTCCGCGGCCGAAAAAGGCGGCTGGGACTCGTTCATGGACAAGGAGATCCACGAGGATCCGGCCGCCGTCCAGCGCACGCTGCTCGGCCGTCTCGACAAGCACGGCGACCTGAACCTCGACGAGGTGCGCATCGAGGAGCATGACTTCAAGGCGATCGACAAGATCATCGTCATCGCGTGCGGCACCGCGGCATACGCCGGCATGGTCGCCAAGTACGCGATCGAACACTGGGTGCGCATCCCGGTCGAGGTCGAGCTCGCGCACGAGTTCCGCTACCGCGACCCGATCCTGACCCCGCGCACGCTCGTCGTCGCGATCTCGCAGTCCGGTGAGACGATGGACACGCTCATGGCCCTGCGCCACGCCCGCGAACAGGGTTCCAAGGTGCTCGCGATCTGCAACACGCAGGGCGCGTCCATCCCGCGCGAATCCGACGCCGTGCTCTACACGCACGCCGGCCCCGAAGTCGCCGTCGCCTCCACCAAGGCGTTCGTCGCGCAGATCACCGCCGCCTACGTGCTCGGCCTGTACCTCGCGCAGGTCAAGGGCGCGATGTTCCGCGACGAGATCCACGCCACGCTCGACGCGCTCAAGGCCATGCCGCGCAAGATCCAGTGGATCCTCGACACGCAGACCAAGGCCGTGCAGAAAGCCGCCGAGCAGATGGTGAACGCGAAGTCGTTCCTGTTCCTCGGCCGCCACGTCGGCTACCCGGTGGCGATGGAAGGCGCGCTGAAACTCAAGGAGATCGCGTACACGTTCACGGAAGGGTTCGCGGCCGGCGAGCTTAAGCACGGCCCGATCGCGCTCGTGGACGAAGGCGAGCCGATCGTGTTCATCGTGCCGCCCGAACGCGGCCGCAACGTGCTGCACGCGAAGGTGATCTCCGGCATCGAGGAGGTCAAGGCGCGCGGCGCGTTCATCATCGCCGTGGCCGAGGAGGGCGATCCGGATGTGGAGCGTTACGCGGACGTCGTGTTCTGGCGACCGCAGTGCCCGACGTTGATGAGCCCGCTCGTCGACGTGGTACCGCTGCAGCTGTTCGCGATGGACATGGCCAAGCTCAAGGGCTACGACGTCGACAAGCCGCGCAACCTCGCCAAGTCCGTCACGGTCGAGTAGCGGTTCGTTATAACGGTTCTGGCGGTGAGATAGTTCCGGCGTTGGCCGGTGTCGACCGGCATGCATGTCGCTCGACACGCTCCGGGCCGCTCGGCCAAGTCATACGGTCGAGCAACATGCATGCCGGCCGACACCTCGTTGCGTTGGAATGTCACGTTTTATCTGTCTGTAAATACGGCTGGCAAACGTAACGTTGCGTATCGCTGAGGGAGTGGTCGGGGCATGCGTTGACCGACCGTATGACTCGGCCGAGCGGCCCGGAGCGTGTCGGGCAATGCATGCCCCGACCACTCCCGGTCACCGCTGGAACTGTGGAAAGTGCGGGTGAGCAGGTAAGATGACGCAACGGCATCGCTGGGTGACGGACGAGCCGCGGATTCCGTTTGATGTTGATGTGCTGTATGAGGATGCGGGGATCATCGTCATTGACAAGCCGCATTTTCTGGCGACCACGCCGCGCGGCATGTGGTATCGCGAGACGGCGTTGATCCGATTGCGCGAGCGGTATGGCGAGTCGGATATTGTGCCGGCACACCGGTTGGACCGGCTTACGGCCGGTGTGGTGGTGTTCGTACGTGACCCGGCGTTGCGCGGGGCGTATCAGATGCTGTTTCAGGAACGGCGCACGACCAAGGTGTACGAGTGTCTAGCGCCGGCCGCGCCGATTCGCAGGCCTCGGTACGGGACGGTCGCGTTGCTCGAGTCGCCGCGCGTGTTTCCGCTGCTGCGGCGCTCGCGCATCGTCAAGCAACGCGGGATATTGCAGGCGTACGAGGAGCCGGGCGAGGTCAATGCCGAGACGGTGATCAAACTGGGTGACGCTGGTGCCGTCGAAAAACGGAATATTCGTGCCTATACGTTGCATCCGCGCACCGGTAAAACGCATCAGCTGCGCGTCCATATGAACTCGCTCGGACTGCCGATCGTCGGCGACGACTTCTATCCGCGCATCATCGAACGCGCCTATGACGACTTCAGCCGGCCGCTCGAGCTCGTCGCCCGTCGGCTGTCGTTCATCGACCCCGTCACCCACGAACCGCGCACCTTCGTCTCCCGCATCCCGCTGGGCTAGGCGTTGAGATCGCGCACAGAAGCTCGTTCGATCAAGGTGGCGGGGATGGCATGCTTGACGCCGGTGGGCAGCGTCTCTCCCTCGCACTGGCGGGTCACCATCGAGAACGCCTCGCGGCCGATCCCGTCGAAATCCAGCCGCATTGTCGTCAATTCCAGCCGCGGCACCGTGCCGATCAGCGAATCGTCCACGCCGATCACGCTCACGTCCTCGGGCACGAGCTTGCCGGCCGCGCGCAACCCGAGCATCGCGCCGTACGCCATCTGGTCGTTCGCCGCGTACACCGCCGTGCAGTCCCGCTCGTGCGCGAGCGCCAGCCCGGCCTGATAGCCGCTGTCGGCCTCCCAATCGCCTATATACACCGGCGGCACCGGCAGTCCGCGTTGCTGCAGCGCCCGCCGCCAGCCGTCCTCGCGGTTCTCGGCCGCGACCGACGTTGACGGTCCCGCGATGTGATACACCGTGCGATGCCCCTTGCCGGTCAGATAGTCGACCACGGCCTCGGAACAGCCGTACTGGTCGGCGTCGACGGTGGGGCAGTGGTCGGTCGGCTTCTCCGAGATGATGACCACGGGCAGTTCGGCCGGCGGCTCGAAGGTCAGGAAATCGGCCGTCTGCTCCTCCATGACGACGATCACGCCGTCGACCGGCAGCTGCTTGACGCGGTCGACCGCCGCGCGCAGCGTGCGTTCGCGGCCCTGCCCGATCGTGAGCATCGTGATCGCGTAGCCGTGCTCGTTGGCGGCGGTGGAGATCGCGTTGAGGATGCGCACGTTGCCGTATGCGCTCATGTTGAACATGACCACGCCGATGTCCTTGAACCGGCCGTGCTTCAACGCGCGCGCCGCGTAGTTCGGCCGGTAGCCGAGCTTGCGCATGGCCGCCTCGACCTTCTCTCGGGTCGCAGCCTTGACGGCGGTGCTGCCGTTGGCGACGCGGGAGACGGTCTGCGGGGAGACGCCGGCTTCGATGGCGACGTCTTGCATGGATATCGTGGATGGACGGTTCATGATTCACTTCCGAACGGCGATGTTTTCGTTGCCATTATACGGGATGATGACGGGCGGTGAGGCATTTTGGCGGATCTGTAAAAGAATTTGCGATGATTTGTTCCGTACGGCGTGGCGCGTGGCTAGGGGTGCGATATGATGGCAGTGCGAAAGGAATGATAACGCAAACATTCGTGTTCCGAACAATGATGAAAGGACAGCAATGACGCAGCGCAGAGCGTTTCGCTGGCCGCAACCGCTTGAGGGCCAGACGGCCCGCATCTGGTACGGCGGCGACTACAACCCCGACCAGTGGCCGGAAGAGGTCTGGGACGACGACATCCGCCTGATGACCAAGGCCGGCGTGAACCTCGTCTCCGTCGGCATCTTCAGCTGGGCGAAGATCGAGCCGCGCGAAGGCGTGTTCGACTTCGACTGGCTTGACCGCATCATCGACAAGCTCGGCAAGGCCGGCATCGCCGTCGACCTCGCCTCCGCCACCGCCTCGCCGCCGATGTGGCTCACCCAGGCCCATCCCGAGGTGCTGTGGCAGGACTACCGCGGCGACGTGTGCCAGCCGGGCGCGCGCCAGCACTGGCGTCCGACCAGCCCGGTCTTCCGCGAGTACGCGCTCAAGCTGTGCCGCGCAATGGCCGAACACTACAAGGACAACCCGTACGTCGTCGCATGGCACGTGAGCAACGAGTACGGCTGCCACAACCGCTTCGACTACTCCGAGGACGCCGAGCGCGCCTTCCAGGACTGGTGCAAGGATCGCTACGGCACCATCGACGCCGTCAACGACGCGTGGGGCACCGCCTTCTGGGCGCAGCACATGAACGACTTCTCCGAGATCGTCCCGCCGCGCTTCATCGGCGACGGCAACTTCATGAACCCGGGCAAGCTGCTCGACTGGAAGCGCTTCAGCTCCGACGCGCTCAAGGCGTTCTACATCGCCGAGCGCGACCTGCTCGAGGAACTCACCCCCGGCCGGCCGCTCACCACCAACTTCATGGTCTCCGCCGGCGGCACCGGCCTCGACTACGACGACTGGGGCGCGGAAGTCGACTTCGTCTCCAACGACCATTACTTCACGCCCGGCGAATCCCACCTCGACGAGATGGCCTACTCGGCCTCCCTGACCGACGGCATCGCCCGCAAGAACCCGTGGTTCCTCATGGAGAACTCCACCGGCGCCGTCAACTGGCGTCCGATCAACTACCGCAAGGAGCCGGGCCAGCTCGTGCGCGACGCCCTCGTGCACCTGTCGATGGGCGCGAACGCGATCTGCTACTTCCAGTGGCGGCAGTCCAAGGCCGGCGCCGAGAAGTTCCACACCGCGATGGTGCCGCACGCGGGCGAGGACAGCCAGGACTTCCGCGACGTGTGCGAACTCGGCGAGGACCTGCAGCGCCTGGCCGACGCGGGCGTGCTCGACACCACGCTCGCCAAGTCGCGCGTGGCCGTCGTGTTCGACTACGAGTCCGAATGGGCCACCGAACACACCGCCACCCCGACCCAGCAGGTGCGCCACTGGACCGAGCCGCTCGCATGGTTCCGCGCGCTCGCCGATCTGGGCGTCACCGCCGACGTGGTGCCGATCCGCTCCGACTGGGACACCTACGAGGCCGCCGTGCTGCCGAGCGTGTACCTGCTCGACGAGTCCAACACCCGCCGCGTGCGCGACTACGTCGCCAAGGGTGGCAAGCTGTTCGTGACTTACTACACCGGCATCTCCGACGAGAAGGACCACATCTGGCTCGGCGGCTACCCCGGTTCGATCCGCGACGTGGTGGGCGTGCGCATCGAGGAGTTCGCGCCGATGGGCACTGACTTCGAGGGCGCGCTCGACCACCTCGAGCTGACCAACGGCGCGGTCGCGCACGACTTCGCCGACGTGATCACCTCCACCGCTGACTCCGCCCGCGTGCTCGAGACGTACAAGTCCGAACCGTGGGTCGGCATGAACGGCGTGCCGGCGATCACCGTCAACGAGTACGGCGACGGCAAGGCCGCGTACGTCGGCTGCCGACTCGGCCGCGAGGGCCTGGCGAAGAGCCTGCCCGAGCTGCTCGAGGCGATGGGTGTCGACGTGGCGTCCGGCGAGGCGGGCGCGGGCGACGTGCTGCGCGTCGAGCGCACGAACGAGGCCGGCGACGTCACGTTCCACTTCCTGTTCAACCGCACGCACCACCCGGTGAGCGTGCCGGCCGACGGCGAGGTCGTCGTCGCGTCGCTCGCGCACACCGGCGACGACGGCACGGTGACGATCGACCCGAACGGCGTCGCCATCGTCAAGCGGTAGCCCAGTAACGCTACTGATCAGCGGCTCTTCTTGCGGGTATACCGTGAGAAGAGCCGTTTTCTTATGCCGTCTTATGACTCGGTGTGTACACTCGATACGGACATCGACATCTCGAATCAGGGGAGCGGCGGCATGACTGCACGACGGTTGACCGGACGGACGCAAGGACCAATGACACGCATCATGGCCGCGATCCTGTCCGTCGTCTGTCTGCTTGCCGTCGCCGCATGTGGCCAACGCGACACGCGCACCGAAATCGTCGTCTGGTCGTGGGAACCGAGCATGAAAGCCCTGGCCGAGGCGTTCGAGGCGGCCAATCCCGACATCCGCGTCACCATCAGGGACACGAGCGGCTACGAGAACCTCAACAGCGCCATCCAGGACGGCTACGGTCTGCCCGACGTCGCCCAGCTCGAATACTTCGCGCTGCCGCAGTACGCGGTCAGCAGCCAGCTGCTCGACATCACCGACCGCGTGGGCGGCTACGGCGACTTCTACACGCCCGGTTCGTGGGGTTCCGTCCAGCTCGGCGGCCGCACGTACGGCCTGCCTATGGACTCCGGCCCGATGGCGTTCTTCTACAACAAGGACGTGTTCGAACAGGCCGGCGTGGACGCCGCGAAGATCCGCACCTGGGACGACTATTACGAGGCCGCGAAGAAACTCAAGGCGATCGACGTGTACATCGCTGCCGACTCGGGTGATGCGAGCTTCTACAACGCGATGATCTGGTTGGCCGGCGGCCGCCCGTTCCACACGTCATCGGACGGCAAGACCGTGACCGTCGACCTGACCGGCGACGACGGCACGCGCACGTTCACTGAATTCTGGCAGAAGATGATCAACGAGGGACTGGTCGACACGACCAGCAAGACATGGTCGGACGGCTGGAAGAAGAAGCTCGGCGCCGGCACGGTCGCCTCGGTGTTCTCCGGCGCGTGGATGCCGTCGCTGTTGCTGTCGGACGTGCCGGGCGGCGCCGGACTGTGGCGCGTCTCGCAGATGCCGACCGAAGACGGGCGCGAAGCCACTTCGGAAAACGGCGGATCGGCGCTGAGCGTACTGCAGTCGACCCGCAAACCGGACGCCGCGTTCCGGTTCGTGGACTACGTGTGCCACAATGCGGCCGGCATCGCCACGCGCATCGATGGCGGCTCGTTCCCCGCAGACAAGGCCACGCTCGCCGACGCGGACTTCGCCAACAAGACCACCGTGCGTGACTCGCGCAACATCGACATCGCGTATTTCGGCGGCCAACAGTACAACAAGGTGCTTTCCGAAGCGGCCGAAAACGTGACGACCGGCTACCAGTACCTGCCGTTCGAAGTCTACGCGCGCAACGATTTCAGCGCGACCGTCGGCAAGGCGTACGACTGGTCTGCGGCCAAATACCAATACGAAAGCATCAAGGACCGCATCGAGGCCGGCGAGACCAAACCCAATGGCAAGCCGCTCACGCTGCCCAAGCACCCGGGCAAGCGCATCACGCTGCTCGACGGCATCACCTCATGGCAGAAGGATCTCAAGGAATACGGTTTCAACCAGGGCTTCACGATCAAGTGAGATTGTCCAGGTGTCGTGCGAGTTCGCGTGCATTTCGTCGGAGCAATGTCATTTCGAGCGAGGCGAAGCCGAGTCGAGAAATCTTCACACCCGTTGATCGGCGGGAGATTTCTCCGCTCGCTCACGCTCGGTCGAAATGACAGGGATCTTGTTACGTTCGGTCGAAATGACGGATTCTCTTACTCCCGGTCTGTATGACGGTGTTTACCTATTTCTGCTACCGTGCGGTATTGCGCTCGTAGATCGCGGCCATGCCCTTGAAGATCAGGTCCGGGTCGTACACGTCGATCAGCTGCGTGTCGTTCTCGAGCACGCGGCCGAGCCCGCCGGTCGCCACCACTTGGAAATCCTCACCGATCTCCTCGTGGAACTGTCGGATCGTGCGCTCCGTGCCGCCTAGGAAGTTGTAATACAGACCGGCCTGCATCGCGGTGCGCGTGTTCGTCGCCAGAATCGAATTCGGCCGCGTGATCTCCACCTCCGGCAGCTGTGCCGTCTCACCCCACAAGGCCGCGGCGGCCGTACGGATGCCGGTCGTGATGATGCCGGCCGTGATCGTGCCCTTCGCATCCACGTAGTCGAACGTCGTCGCCGTGCCGAAATCGACCACCAGCACCGGCCCGCCGTACGTCACGTACGCGCCGACCGAATCCGCCAGCATGTCCGCGCCGAGCGACTTCGGATCGTCGATGCGAATGTTGATGCCGGTCTTGACACCGGGGCCGACCACCATCGGATCGACGTCGAGGAACTTGATCATGCTCGCGCGGAACGAATGCATCACTTTCGGCACCACCGAACAGATGATCACGTCGTCCACGTCGTCGGGCGAGAACCCGCTCAGCTCGAGGAACTGCATGATCATCAGGCCGTACTCGTCCGACGTGTGGTTCGCCTTCGTGGTGATGCGGTACGTGCCCACGATGTCGCCGCGATCCAGAAAACCGAGCACGATGTTGGTGTTGCCGATGTCGACCGCGACAAGCATGAGATTTCCCTTCTGCCGAGTGGAATGCGCTGGATATTCAGTGTAGTCGGTGCGGTAGGGTGACGCATGTGAACGACGACGAAAAACCTGTTGTGGAGGAACCTGCGGCCGCGCGATTGGATCGGCGCGGCGTGCTCGTGCTCGTGGCCACCGGACTCGCGTGCGGACTGCTGTCCGGCCTGTTCGGCATCGGCGGCGGCACGATCATCGTGCCCGCGCTCGTCTGGCTCGGTCTGAGCCAACGACACGCGGCGGCGACCTCGCTCGCGGCCATCGTGCCCACGTCAATCTCCGGCGTGATCTCCTATGCCACGGAAGGCAACGTGAACTGGCTGGCCGCGGCCCTGCTCGCCCTTGGCGTGATCGCAGGCAGCCAGCTTGGATCATTGTTGCTCAGCCGCTTGCCCGAAGTCGTGCTGCGATGGGTCTGGGTGGCGTTCCTCGTGTTCGTGATCATCCAGCAGGTCACGTTCACGCCGCCGCGCGAAGGGCATCTCGTGCTGCACGTGTGGTCGGGCGTGTTCCTCGTGCTGCTCGGCGTGGTGACGGGTGCGCTCGCCGGCGTGCTCGGCATCGGGGGAGGGGCGATCATGATGCCGGCGCTTTCGTTCCTGTTCGGCGCGAGCGACCTGATGGCGCGTGGCACGTCGCTGCTGGTGATGTTCCCCGGTGCGATCTCCGGCACGGCGGCGAACTGGAAACGGCGGATCGTACATCTGAAGAGTGGGCTGATCATCGGCTGTTGCGCTGTGGTGACCGCGCCGCTCGGCACGATGATGGCCGGCTGGCTCACCCCGCGCGCCGGATCGCTGCTGTTCGCCGCGTGGCTCGCGTTCCTCGCCGTGCGCAGCACGATCTCCGCGCTCAGGGTCACACGATCCGTGCGCGCCGGCTCCTGATCGCAAGGTCCCTTCCCGGGCATACGGCCGGTTCGAGGGTTCAAACCGGCCGTAAGCCCGGGTGGTTGGGTTGGTTTCCCGGGCTTACGGCCGTTTTCGGTGTGTAAACCGGCCGTATGCCCGGGTAGTTGGGTTAAGTTCCCGGGCTTACGGTCGGTTTGGAGGTTCAAAGCGGCAGTATGCCCGGGAAGAGTGGGCGTATGCTTGGGGCTGGATTGCTCCTTCCCGGGCTTACGGTCGGTTTGGAGGCCTAGAACGGCAGTATGCCCGGGAAGAGTCCGGAAGAGACATGTAGCCGTGGATGATGGGATGTCGTCGGCGTGTTGTGACGTGGTTTCCAGCGAAATCACATCGATGAGGGTAGGATGGGAGGCGTTGTAACCGACAAGGGTGCGGCACGGCGCATGGTTGCGCAGTCGCATCGCTGTTTCGAAGGAGAACCAGTATGGTCTATCGCATGATTTTCAATCAGACCGCGTATTTCGGCCGCGGCGCCATCAAGGAGATCCCGGCCGTCGCGAAGTCGCACGGCTTCACCAAGGCGTTCATCGTCACCGATCCGGTGCTGCTGGAGACCGGCACCGCCGAGAAGGTCACCAAGGTGCTCGACGAGGCCGGCATGCCGTATGAGGTGTTCTCCAACGTCAAGCCGAACCCGCCGGTCGAATGCATCCAGGACGGCGTGAAGAAGTTCGCCGAGTCCGGCGCCGACTTCCTGATCGGTCTGGGCGGCGGCTCGCCGCAGGACACCTGCAAGGGCATCGGCATCATCACCGCCAACCCGGAGTTCGCCGATGTGCTCTCGCTCGAAGGCGTCGCGGACACGAAGAACCCGTCCGTGCCGATTTTCGGTGTGCCGACCACCGCCGGAACCGCCTCCGAGACGACCATCAACTACGTCATCACCGACACCGCGAACAAGCGCAAGTTCGTCGCCGTCGACCCGCATGACATCCCGATCGTCGCGTTCGTCGACCCTGATCTCACGGACTCCATGCCGCGCGGCCTCAAGGTCGCCACCGGCCTCGACGCCCTGACCCACGCGATCGAAGGCTACATCACGCCGGGCGCGTGGAGCCTGTCGGACTGCCTGTCGATGCAGACCATCCGCATGATCGCCAAGAACCTCGCCAAGTCCGCCGACGGCGACATTCCGGCCGGCGAACAGATGGCGTACGCCTCCTACATCACCGGCATGGCCTACTCGAACGTCGGCCTCGGCCTCGTGCACGGCATGGCGCATCCGCTGGGCGGCCGTCTGGGCGTCGCGCACGGCGTGGCCAACGGCATCCTGCTGGCCCCGGTCATGGAGTACAACAAGGACTTCACCGGTGAGAAGTACCGCGACATCGCCGACGCGTTCGGCGTGGCCGACGCGTACACCGGAGACCTCGAGACGGTGCGCGAAGAGGCCGTGCAGGCCGTCCACAAGCTGACCGTCGATCTCAAGAACCCGACCACGATCTCCGAGGTCGGCGCCACCGAGGCCGACCTTGAGCCGCTCGCGCACGATGCGTTCAACGACGTGTGCACGCCGGGCAACCCGCGCAAGGCCACCGAAGAGGACATCCTCGCGATCTACAAGTCGCTGATGTGACGTCCGTGATCGGATGAGACGCATGATGGGGCAAAACCGTGATCGGTTCCGCCCCATCATTGTTTCCGTGGAAAAACGGTCTGATGGTTTCTCCGGAAACGTACCAAACGGCGAATCCGAAGACGGAATACCAAAATTCTCCTGAAAACGATGATTGAAATGGGTGAATCCAAGTATGCTGATTTCGTGCCCATAGGCGCGATTGACTATGGGTCATCCATGTCCCCTGTCCTGTATTACCAGACAAAAACTCATGTATTTTATTCCGATAAGGGTTCATGGGGTAAAACGGTCGGACCGAGCCCTGCCTCCGTTTCCTTCTGCGTTGTGCTGGCTTGCATCGTCTTTCGTTGGCTTGATGGCATATTAGGAGATTCGCCGTATCGTCATCTTCCAGTTATTGTCTGCATCGTTCTTGCATGCTCGGCGGTGGCTTCGATCGGAGTGACGCATCGGTATTGGGAACGAAGATCGCTTGTGGAGTATGATGTCGAACACGTTAGCTCCGATGTCATATACTCCTCAACCATGCGAAACGCTTTTATCGTTCTTAAGTTTTCCGTATTCTTTATTTTGCTTGATATTGTTTTGCTGCTTTTATATTTGTATATAACCAGCATTGCATTGCTGATTTGTTGGTCGATGATGACTTTCATATGTATGTTTTTCGGTTACGCTTCTCGCCCAATTGCACGTTTCCGGCTACTATATATCTGGAAGTCGAACATTGGTAATTGAGGATATCGGAGCGTCAACGGAGACGGGGAATATCAATGAGCCGGGCAGGAAACCGCCGATGGGCGGCATACGTGGCGGCATTGGCGACGATCGCGGCCATCATCACCGCAGTTTGCGGATGCGCCGCTCCATCATGGTTCGCGCATCATGCCGATACGGGCGCGAGCGGGTCGGATGTCGACGGCACCGGAAACGAAACGTTTTCGGATTGGCCGCCATATGCGAAGCAAAGATACGACATGGAGGCCAAACCCACCGCGCGGCAGATCACGATAGCGAAGGCGCTGCTAAACGATCGTCAGGAACGGGATGCGGGCGTCGCTGGCATGGAAGCGGGCTGGAGTGACGTGCAGCTGTTCCGTCTGGTCACGTTGGCGGAGACGCTGCTTGACGGGATGTCGGAACGGTACGGCGTGAAATTCCAGGCATCCGAAGGATTCCATAGACCGGAACTGCTCGACCCGACATGGTGGATCAACGTGACGCCCACGTCCGGGTCGCTGCAGGGCGAGGTATTCGAAGTGGACTATGTGGACAGGGACGGTTCCGAGCCGTACGTCGCGGACACGTATTTCACCGCGTTGCGCAAGGACGATTACAACAGCCATCTCACGGCGCGAATCGAACGGTTCCTTGCGGCGCATCCCGATCTCGACTGCGTTTATCAGATCAGCGATCCCACCGGTCCGAAGAATGAGACCCAATGGGAGTTGTCGCCGTCCGTTGCAGCCGACGATCTCGCCTCGTATTTCGTCGGCAGCGCGGAAATCTACATCTCCCCGACAACCGTCACCGATCGTGACCGGTTCGCCTCGCTCGTATCGGCATTCATCACCGGCATGCGGAATGAGGGACTGAATATCCACTACGAGATCGCGCAGATCACGCGCATCGACGGCGACAAGTTCACCGTCAAGGCCGCGCGGGACGCGATGCGTCATTCGACGCAGACGCCGGCGTGGGATTCGTGGTATACGGGAGGGTTCACCGCAAGCGCGGACGCCTCCGATCCGGAAATCGTCAGGGACGGCGAATGACGACCATGCGCATTGACTCGCGCGACCCCGCCGTGCCGGCACATCCGACTTACCCTGATCGGCTCCCTGCTCCTAGCCGTCGCGTCTCATGCGCCTTTATGCGCGATCGGCTTCCACTGGGCCTTGGCGAAGATCGCCTGGAACGAGATCGGCACATAGCTCAGCATGTAGATCGGGAAGCTCAGCACATAGGCGAGCAGCTCCTTGTTTGTCGCGCCGATATGGTCGCGTTCCACGATGATCGTGAGCGCGGCGAGCGCCATCATCGTCACCACGGCGGTCACGATGCTGGACGCCCATCCGCCGAGCGAGGCGACCTGGCTCTGCCATGTCACGAATCCGCACGCGGCGAACAGCCATCCCAGGATCATTCGGGCGATCGCCAGCACGGTGAACGGGCACAGCAGCAGTGTGAAGTCCACGGCCGAGAAGTCGCGTTCGCGCACCGCGCGTTTGATGAGCGCCGGGCCGTAGTAGCGGAACACCTGCAGGAACCCCTTGCTCCAGCGAAGCCGCTGCCGCCAGCTTTGCTGGAAGGTGACCGGCTGTTCGTCGTACAGCATCGCGGTGCCGCAGTAGCCGATGCGGTCGCCGTGCAGCACCGAGTCCATCGTGAATTCGAGGTCCTCGGTCAGCAGGTGGAATTTCCAGCCTTTGTTGCGCTGCATGACCTCCTTGGAGAACATGAATCCGGTGCCGCCCACGTGGCAGCTGGTGCCCAGGCGCATGCGCGAGGCGGACAGGAAGCGCGATTCGCGGATGAACCACAGTGCTGAGCCGGACGATACCCAGTTGTCGGACAGGTTGACCGAGTTGCGGTAGCTGGTCAGGATCCTGAACCCGGACTGGAACGCCTTGTTCATTTCCTCGAAGTAGTTCGGGGCGAGCCGGTTGTCGGCGTCGAACACGAAGAACGCGTCGTACTTGTCGCTTGCGCCGGTCTCGTTCATCTGGTCGAGCAGGTAGGTGAGTGCGTAGCCCTTGCCGACCAGCTCCTTGTTGAAGCGTTCGATCACGTGGCAGCCCTTGGAACGGGCCAGATCGGCGGTGTGGTCGTCGCAGTTGTCGGCGACGAGCCAGATGTCGATGAGCCGGTTCGGATACGTTTGCGTCTGGATGTCACCGATGAGGTTGCCGATGACGCTCTCCTCGTTGCGTGCGGAGATGAGGACGGCGTAGTGCCGGTCCATCGGCGCGTCGGGGAACGTGATCGGCTTGGAGACCAGCGAGATGACCACGCAGATCGCCTGGTATCCGATGCCGACCGTGCCGACGATGTACATGAGGATGTCGAGGATGGATAACAGGGCCATCAGCGCCACCTGCTTCTTGGATTGTCGTCGGATGGGGTGCGCGTGGCGTCCTGCGTGCGGTCGGCCGCGTCGTGATCGGCGTTGCCGTCGGTCGTGCCGGTTGCGCCGGCCGCCGTCGTATCGTCGTCGGACGTGTCTGCCATCTTGCCGTCCGTATCGTCGGTGCCGTTCAGTCCTGCCAATCCGCCGTGCCGCGTCTCGTCCCACTTGCCGAGCACGCCCTTCGGGATCGCCATCGTCTCCGAATCGTCCAACTGCTCCGACGTCGGCATCCGATATACCTGCTCGGTCAGATGGCGCAGCTCCTCGTCGATCGGCACGCGCGCGCTCGACCCCTTCGCCGCGCGCGGCATATGGTCGGTGACCGGCTTGAACACGTGCTCTCCGATCGCCTCCGCGCCTTCGACCACCTTCGACTTCTTCACCGTGTCCGGGTCATACAGCAACGGCGAATCGACCAGCTCGTAGCGTTTCGTGTACACCTTGAAGATCGCCTGCAGGCTCGCGGTGATCGGCAGCGCGAGGAATGCGCCGAGCGCGCCGAACACCGAACCGAACACGAGCACCGCGAGGAACGCGATCGCCGGGTTCAGATCCATCGTGCGCTGCGAGATCTTCGGAGACAGGATGAGGTTCTCGAACTGCTGGTAGACGGTGATGAACACGAGCACGCCCACCGCATACAGCACGCCGTTCGACCCCCATGCGAACACGACCGGCAGCGCGCCGCCGATATACGTGCCGACCGTCGGAATGAACTGCGATACGATGCCGCAGAACAGGGCGAGCGGCAGCCAGTACGGCACGTGGATGATCTCGAGGAAGATCGCGGTGCACGTCGCGTTGATGAGTGCGAGGATCGAACGGGAGAACAGGAAGCCGGAGATCTGGTCCTGCACGATCGTCCACGCAAGCAGGAAGCGGCGCTGCTGGCTGTCGCCGAGCCACTGGCACATGCTGCGGCGCATCTTCGGGCCCGCCGCGGAAATGTAGTACGTGACCATCACGATGGTCATCAGGTCGAGCAGCGCGCTGAACAGGCCCATCGTGGTGCTCACGGCCTGGCCGGCGAAGTTCGCCACCCACGAGGTCTGCAGGTTCTTGACGATCTCGCCGCCGAGCGCGTCGATCTCGGGCATCTTGAACGACGAGTACTGGTTGACGAGCGCGACGATCTGGTCGTAGAGGGCGGGAATGCCCTTGACCATCGAGATCACCTGCTGAACGAACATCGAACCGAACAACGCGAACAACGCGCAGATGATCACCGCAAGACCGACCAGGCTGACCGCGGACGCGACGCCGCGCTTCCAGCCGTGGCGGATCATGATGAGCACCATCGGTTCGATGGCGAGCGCGATGAAGATCGAGATGACCAGATCGAGTACGATGTAGTCGATCTTCGCCCACGAGTTCCAGACGAAGTAGGCGAGGAACACGGCGATCACGGCGTAGAGGAGTCCGCGGCCCCACCAGTCCGGCGGTCTGCGCGAGTCCCCCTTCGCCGGGAACACCGACGCGAAATCGATTCTTTGGTCATCCTGTCCAGTCATGGCTCCCTATTCTAACGGCGGGCGGTCATTTCGGCGGGGAGGTTGCGGTGATCTCGTCCGTGCGGATGATGCGGGTGTTCGTGCGGCGTTTGTATGCTGAAGATATGCTGAATGTTTCGATCGTCATTCCCGCGTGGAACGAATCCGAGCGCATCGCCGACTGTCTGCTGAACACGGTCCGGCAGACGGTGATGCCGTATGAGGTGATCGTCGTCGACAATCGGTCGACCGACGACACGTGCGCGATCGTGGAACGGTTCATGGCCGAACACCCGGAGGCGCCGATCAAGCTGCTGCATCAGAACGAGGAGCAGGGGCTGATCCCGACGCGCAATTTCGGTCTGAACGCGGCCACGGGTGACGTGTTGGGCCGTTTCGACGCGGACTGCATGATCAAGCCCGATTGGGTGGAGGTCGTGTCGGGCATCTTCACCGAGGACCCGGAGGCGATGGGCGCGACCGGTCCGGTGATGTACTATGACATGCCGTCGCGGCATTTCGGCCTGAAGGGCGACAATTCGATCCGCAAGCGCATCTACCGTGCGGACGGCGGTCAGCCGCTGCTGTTCGGCTCGAACATGGCGGTGCGCTCGAGCGCGTGGCGGCAGATCGCGGGCGAGGTGTGCCGCGACAAGTCGGACGTGATGCATGAGGACATCGACCTGTCGCTGCATCTGATCGGCAAGGGGCTCAAGACCGTGTATTCGCCCCGCATGATCGCGGGCATGAGCGCGCGGCGCATGGACACGTCGTTCGGCTCGTTCCTCAACTACATGCGCCGTTTCAAGAACACGTTCGACGCGCATCCGCAGCATTGGCGCAAGCACAAGCCGGAGATCCTGTTCACGGCCATGTACCCGGCGATGCACCTGTTCTACCCGGTGTGGCAGAAGGTGCTCAACACGGCGGACATCAACCCGGCCGAGGCGGCGTGGATCAACGAGCAGATGAAGATCGCCGAGAAGCAGGGCCATGAACTGTACGACGAGACGCCCACCGACGAGGAGTACGACGAAAAGCACGAGTAGCATCGGTCTGCGGTATGACGGCGTGTTGCGGCTTGCTCGGCTAGAGTTGGATGCATGAGTGTAGACAACACGCAGGGGAATGTTGGATTTCCGACTCAACCGACGATGCCGCAGCCGATGGGGGTTCCGGCCGGGACGCCCATGACGGCGGCAACGCAGCAGACGCAGACAGTACCGTCGCAGTTCGCGCAACCGTATCCGTCATATCCGTATCCACCGCAGCCGGTCCCGCCGAATCCGGCGGCGGCCATGTCGATCCGCGGCCTGTGCAAGCGATTCGATCAGAAGATCGCCGTCAACGGCCTGTCGCTCGACATTCCGGTCGGCTCGTTCTACGGACTCGTCGGCCCCAACGGCGCGGGCAAGACCACGACGCTCAACATGGTGACCGGTCTGCTCGTGCCCGACGCGGGTCTGGCGATGATCCTTGGCCACGATGTGTGGCGCGACGTGAACACGGCCAAACGCATGATCGGCGTGATGCCGCAGCCCGACCAGATCTTCGACCGGCTCACCGGCCTGCAGCTGCTCGTCTACTCGGGCATGCTGCGCGGCATGGGACGCGCCGAATCGGTGCGCCGCGCGAACGACCTGCTCGCCGCGTTCGATCTCACGCAGGCCGCGAACACGATGGTCACCGACTATTCGGCCGGCATGACCAAGAAGATTTGCCTCGCCTCCGCGATGATCCACAGCCCGCGCATCCTGGTACTCGACGAGCCGTTCGAATCGGTCGACCCGGTCTCCAGCGCGAATCTCAAGGACATCCTCATCGAATACGCCAAGACCGGCGGCACGGTCGTCATCTCCTCGCATGTCATGGCATTGGTGGAGAAGATGTGCACGCATGTGGCCGTGATCAACAACGGTCAGGTGTGCGCGGCCGGCACCGTGGACGAGGTCGCGGCCGGCGAGGATCTGGAGGACCGGTTCCTGCAACTGGTCGGCGGCCGGCACGAGGCCGCGCACCTGAGCTGGCTCGACGGCGGCGCGAATACGGTGGTACCGTCGAGCGTCGATGCTGTGTCATCTCGACCGGAGCGTAGCGAAGCGGAGAGATCTGATCAGGTTGTGGGCGCGCAAGATTTCTCGACTTCGCTTCGCTCCGCTCGAAATGACAATGAAAACGAGCATTCCGTCGAACGTGGCCATGAGGAGACGAATGGCAACGGTTGTAACGCGGGAGAGACGCGATGACCGCCGCGCTCACGCTCGTGCGCATGCGCTGGGCGCTCACTTGGGCGACGCTGCGCAAATCCGTATGGCAAACCATCGGCTATGCGATCGCGCTCGTGATGGCGGCCGGCACGGTTGTCGGCGTCGCCGTGATGGCATGGTTCATCGGCGACCTGCCGCCGTTCGTCCCGTCCCAAGCCCCCGGCTTCCCGCCGGTCAACATCCTCGGCCCGTCCGGCGTCGTCAACTCGGTCGTCGTGCTGGTCGGCGCGTTCCTCACGCTCGCGGTCGGCCTGTTCCAGATCATGCTGATCGGCGAAGGCTCCACGATGAGCCCGCGCAAGTTCGCGCTCTACGGCATTCCCGACCGCGAACTGCAATTCGGACTGCTCTTGTCCGGCCTGACCGGCACGCCCGCGATCACCGGCCTGCTCTCGCTCATGCTATGGGCCATGGCCTTCCGCATGTTCGGCCCCGCCATCGTCATCGTCGCGCTTGCCGCAGCTCCGATTGCCGTCCTCACGATGATGAGCGTGTCGAAGATGCTGCTGTCGCTGTCGACCGTACTCGTCACGTCGAAACGCGGCACCGGCGTGTTCTATATCGTCATCGTCATGCTGTTCGTCAGTCTCATGCAGATTCCGAGCATCGTGCTCAATTCCGGCGCGGCGGACGGGTTCAGCCTCGACGGCGTCGCGCTGGTCGCGTCCCTCGTCGCATGGACGCCGTTCGGTGCGCCGTTCCAGCTGCCGTACGACGCGATGCTCGGCGACTGGCCGGTGTTGCTCGCACGCATCGCGATCCTCGCGATTGCCTGGATACTGTGTTTCATGGTGTGCACGTGGTGTCTTCGCCGTGAACGACTCACCGTGGGCGCAGGGGACAAGGCCGTGAAAACGAAGGGCATCGGCGCGTTCGGCTGGATGCCCGACTCGCCGTCCGGCGCGGTGTCCGCCCGACTGCTGACCTATCTCAGACGCGACCCGCGGCAGGCCATGATGTTCGTCATGCCCGTGTTCTTCCTCGTCATCTTCTCGCTGCAGGCGCACGGCATCAGCGGCATCGTCTGGCAGGTGCTCATCTGGTCCGGCTGGGGCATGGCGATCGTCGAAAGCAACGGTTTGGCCTACGACGGCCGTGGTTTCACCATGCAGGTGATCGCCGGCGTGCCCGGGTTCACCGACCGCATCGGCCGCGTGCGCGTCTACGCGTCCATCATCGTCGTCTATATGGCCATACTGTTCGTCGCAGTCGCGGTCATCACCGGCGACTGGGCGCGGCCGGGCGGCCTCGTGACCGGACTGACGTTCGCCGCCGCCGGACTCGGCGTCGCGTTCAGCGGACTCGGACTGGCCGAGATCACGTCGTGCGTGCTCATGTATCCGGTCGCCTCGATGGACAAGCCGTTCTCCTCGCCGCAGGGCCGCATGGTCGCGCAGGGATTCTTCCCGTTCGTGTACCTGATCGGCAGTTTCCTCGCCATGCTGCCGACCGGCATCACCGCGATTATCATGATCGCGGTCTTCCCGACCTCGTTCGGCACGATCTACTGGCTACTCATCCCGATCGCGCTGCTCAACGGCGTGGGCGCGCTCGCGCTCGGTTCGTGGCTCGGCGGTAAGCTGTTGGACGCGCGGATGTTGTCGGTCGTGCATACGCTCGACTCGTTCGCATCATTGCAGAAGTAAATCGGCAAGGAGAGTGACGTGTCGGTCGCAACCGCAACGACCATCAGTGAACGGCAATGGTCGCGCACGATCGTGAGGATCCGCCGACGGCGTATCCTTCGCGTGACCGTCACATCGCTGATCGTCGTCGCACTATGTTGCGCGTACGTGATCGCCGACGTCACCGATCTGATCGCCGGACCACTGACCTTGCAGCCGGTCGAACGCAAGACGATCCCGGCCGCACTGTCCTCGCGTACAGCCGGCATGATCGCAGGTATCGTGGATTCGTCGGCCGCCATCGACACCGCCGCCGCGAAGCAGCTGATCGACGCGTTCGGCAAAACCAGCGGCGTCGGCGACCATTATTCGGTCGCGATCGCCGCCGCGGACGGCACGATCGTCGCCCAACACGAGGCCGACACGTCGAGAGAGCCGGCCTCCACCATGAAAACGCTCACCGCGCTCGCCGCATCCAGCACGCTCGACATGGGATCGACGCTCTCCACCGACGTGTACCTGACCGACGTCGATGACTCCGGCGGCACCGGCACGCTGATCCTGCGCGGCAACGGCGACATGCTGCTGTCCGCAGGGAACAACGACCCCGATCACGTCAACGGCCGGGCCGGGCTCGGCACGCTCGCCGCGCGCACGGCACAGGCGCTGCGCAAGCAAGGCGTCAGCTCGGTGACACTGATGGTCGACGATTCCCTGTTCGGCTCCGAGAGGTACCCGTCCGACATCGCCGACAACAATCCCGACAACCTGTACTACACGGGCGTCAGCTCCCTCGCCATCGACGGAGGCCGGCAATGGGACGGCGGCGCGCCCGCCGACCCCGACATCTTCAGCGCATACCCGCGCCTCAGCCAGACCACGGCCTCGGATGCGGCGAACGTATTCGCCGCGCGGCTCGCCGAGCACGGCATCACCGTCTCCAATACGACCATCGACGTGGCCGAAACGGAACCGGCGACGGCAAGCGACGGACTTGCGCCGATCGCATCCGTCGAATCGGCCACGCTCGCCGAAATCCTCGCCTTCACGCTACGCCACTCCGACAACACGCTCGCCGAGGAGTTCGGCCGACTCACCGCACTCGCCGCCGGAGAGAACAACACGCCGCAAGGCGCGACCAAGGCCGTGCGCGCCGCGCTGGCCGCGCTCGGCATCGACACGGACGGGCTGACGATGGCCGACTGTTCGGGACTATCGCCGGGCTCGAAGGTGAGCGTCAAGACACTCGTCGAAGTACAGGCGCACAACCTCACGGCGTCCGGCGCGGCAGCGGCGGCCGAAGGACTGTCGATCCCCGGACTCGTCGGTACGGCCGCGAACCGTGCGGTCAGCGACGACACGCTTGGCCTGCTGCGCGTCAAGACCGGCAGCCTGAGCGAGGTCACCTCGATGACCGGCAACGTCTCGCGCATCGGCGGTGGCACGCTCGCGTTCTCGGTGATCGTCAACCAGCCGGACGACTGGGCGGCGGCGAAGGACGCGATCGACGTGTTCGTGGACGGGCTGGCACGACTCTAACGGCCCGGTCGGGCGCAACGGCAGTCGGCCGCCGTCCGTGACGGGCACCCGGGGCAAAGGCGGAAAACATGGTGTACACGAAACGACTGAAAGCCGGCATCGGTGCGGTGCGCGCGGCATTGCTCGGGATCGGCATCGACCGGCAGGACGAGCGGTTCGCCCGGCACGGCGAGCATGAGGCGGCCGCGGATGCGCCTCTCGTCCTCGTCGCGTGCTCCGGCGGACGCGATTCGATGGCGTTGGCGGCATTGGCCGGCACGGTGTGCGCGAGTCTGGGCGTGCGCTGCGGCGCGGTGATCGTCGACCACGGCATGCAGGACGGTTCGGCCGAGGTCGCGGCGCGGGCCGCCGACCGGTGCCGTGGCCTGGGCCTCGGTCCGGTGACCGTGCGCCGCGTGCAGGTGCGCGCCGACGGCAGGGGAGCGGAGGCCGCGGCTCGAGACGCACGGTACGCGGCGATCTGCGAGACGGCACGAGATGCCGATGCGGCCGCGGTGCTGCTCGCGCACACGAAGAACGACCAGGCGGAAACGGTGCTGATCGGACTGCTGCGTTCCGGCGGCGTGGACGCGCTCGCCGGCATGCCGGAACGGTTCGTGCGTGAAGATGTCGTGTTCGCCCGGCCGCTGTTGTGCATGACCCGTGAAGACACCACCGGCGTATGTGAGGATCTCGGACTGCAATGGTGGGACGACCCGACCAACGGGGACGGCCTCGCGAGATGTCATCTCGACCGGAGCGTAGCGGAGCGGAGAGATCTTTCGGAGGAAACGAGTGAACAGATTTCTCGACTCACTGCGTTCGCTCGAAATGACAGTGTGAAGGCTGCGTTCGCTCGAAATGACGGTGTGAAGGCTGCGTTCGCTCGAAATGACGGTGTGAAGGCCTCTTCGGACGCGAATCTTCCCCTCAGATCACGGATTCGCCACGGGCTGATGCCGTTGCTGGTGCAGTTCACCGGCTCCGACGTCGTCTCGCATCTTGCGGACGGCGCCCGTCTCATGAGACGGGACAAGGACTATCTCGACATGCAAGCCGATCGCGCCGCTGCACAGGCCGTACTCGATCCCGAACCGGAAGATGCCGTCAGACTATCGGTCGCCGCATTGCAGTCCGAACACCCCGCCATCCGGCTGCGTGTCATCGCGCACGCGCTGGGCGCCGCGAACGTCGCCGCCACGGCCACGCAGATCGAATCCATCGACCGTCTCATCGCCGACTGGCACGGTCAGTCGGCTGTGAATCTTCCCAGAGGATACTCAGCCTTCCGTCAGAAACACGTCATTCGTGTGTGCCAAGATGGTGCGCATGCGAATCGCCGACGTCCAGAATGACATTGACCACGAACTGGTCAGCAAAGAACAGATCGACAGCAAGATCAACGAGATCGCGGCCCGCGTAAGCGAGGAATACCGCGGCAAGGACCTGCTGCTCGTCGCCGTGCTCAAAGGCGCGGTCAATACGCTTGCCGCGTTCTCGCAAGCGCTGAGCATCCCCGTCCAACTCGACTTCATGAGCCTGTCCAGCTATGGCTCGGGCACCAAGTCGAGTGGCACCGTGACGATCCGTCAGGATCTGTCCACCGATGTTCGCGGCCGGCACATCCTGATCGTCGAAGATATCATTGACTCCGGGCGTACGCTCGCATGGCTGGTCGACGAACTCAAGCGTCGCGGCGCGGCCTCCGTCGAGATCTTCGCGTTGCTGGAAAAGCCCGCGCGGCGCGAGGTCGACGTCGACGTGAAATACCGCGGCTATGAGATCCCCGACGAATTCGTCGTCGGATTCGGCCTCGACTACGACGAGCGCTACCGCAATCTCGACTCGATCGCGGTGCTCAAGCCCGAAGTGTATCAAGGAGTGAACGCATGAGCTATCCCCAGGGCCCCCAGCAGCAGGGGCCGGGCAACAACAATCCGTTCGGCAACCCGTTCAACCGCAATAACGGTAACAACAACGCGGGCAACAACGGCGGCAAGAAGCCGTTCTGGCAGTCGCCGTGGCTGTGGGGCGTGCTGCTCGTCGTGCTCGCGGTCGTCTCGTTCCAGATCTTCGCGGGTTCCGGCTCGCAGACCATCGACACGAAGGACGGCATCTCGCTGCTGCAGTCCGGCGAGATCAAGTACGCCGAGATCGTCGACAACACGCAGCAGATCAAGCTCGAGCTGAACAACGACTTCGTCAAGAAGGACGCCGACACCGGCAAAACGCGCAACTACGGCAAGAACGTCCAGTTCTACTACGCGTACGCGCAGAGCGCCCAGGTCGTGCAGCTCATCAACAAGGCCAACCCGTCGAAGGGCTGGACCACCAGCATGCAGCAGAGCGGCATCATCAGCTATCTGGCGAACATGCTGTTCCCGATCATCCTGATCGTGGCCTGCTGGTGGCTGCTCATGCGCAACATGGGCGGTGCCGGCGGCATGCTCGGCATGGGCGGCAAGAAGAACAACGGCAAGCTGCTCGACGGCCAGACCCCGACCACCAAGTTCGCCGACGTGGCCGGCGAGGACGCCGCCGTGCAGGAAGTCGAGGAGATCAAGGACTTCCTCAAGGACCCGTCCAAGTACAAGGCGCTCGGCGCGCGCATCCCGCGCGGCGTGCTGCTGTACGGCCCTCCGGGCACCGGCAAGACGCTGCTCGCGCGAGCCATCGCCGGCGAGGCGGGCGTGCCGTTCTATTCGATGGCCGGCTCCGACTTCGTGGAGATGTTCGTTGGCCTCGGCGCTTCCCGTGTGCGTGACCTGTTCGACGAGGCGAAGAAGAACGCGCCTGCCATCATCTTCATCGACGAGATCGACGCCGTCGGCCGCAAGCGCGGCTCCGGCATTTCCGGCGGCCACGACGAGCGCGAGCAGACCCTGAACCAGCTGCTCGTCGAGATGGACGGTTTCGACAACGACACCAACCTCATCATCATCGCCGCGACCAACCGTCCCGACGTGCTCGACCCCGCGCTGCTGCGCCCGGGCCGTTTCGACCGTCAGGTCGCCGTCGAGGCCCCGGATCTCGAAGGCCGCGAGCAGATCCTCAAGGTGCACGCCAAGGGCAAGCCGTTCGTGCCGGACGTCGATCTGCACATGGTCGCCGTGCGCACGCCGGGCTTCACCGGCGCCGATCTGGCGAACGTGCTCAACGAGGCCGCGCTGCTGTGCGCCCGCGCCGGCGCGCAGCTGATCGACAACCGCGCCATCGACGAGGCCATCGACCGCGTCCAGGCCGGTCCGAAGCGCAAGTCCAAGGGCATGGCACTCGACGAGCTGCGCAACACCGCGTACCACGAGGGCGGCCACGCGCTCGTCGCCGCCGCGCTGCACAACACCGACCCGGTCACCAAGGTCACGATCCTGCCGCGAGGCCGCGCGCTCGGCTACACGGCCGTCATGCCGACCTCCGACCGCTACTCGCAGACCCGCAACCAGCTGCTCGACCAGATGGCGTACGCGATGGGCGGCCGCACCGCCGAGGAGATCGTGTTCCACGACCCGACCACCGGCGCGTCCAACGACATTGAGAAGGCCACGGCCATCGCCCGCACGATGGTGCTCGAATACGGCTTCTCGAAGCGGCTCGGCGCGATCAAGTGGGGTAGCGAGGACACCAACGGTGCCGACTACGACGCACTCGCCCCGCACAAGTACTCCGACCAGACCGCCGAGATCATCGACGAGGAGGTGCTCAAGCTGGTCGAGACCGCGCATAACGAGGCGTGGACGATCATCAACGAGAACCGTGACGTGCTCGACGAACTCGTGCGCCAGCTGCTCGTCAAGGAGACGCTCAACGAGAAGGAACTGGCCGAGATCTTCTCGAAGATCCGCAAGGCCCCGGAACGCCCGGTATGGCTGTCGAACGACCGCCGGCCGGATTCGGATCTGCCGCCGGTGGAGATCCCCGAGTCGCTCAAGCGCTCGGTCGGCATGAAGCCCGGCGAGTGAGGCGACGGCAAGATGAGTGAAGTTGCGGCGTGCTGCATCGACGGCACGCCGCAACTTGTATGTGAGGTTCCCTGCATCCTGACCGGGAACCCGAGAACGAAGTAGGAGAAGACGTATGGCATATGACGAGGAAGGCGTGAAGCAGGCGGTGCGCCTGTTCCTGAAATCGATCGGCGAGGATCCGGACCGCGAGGGGCTGCTCGAGACCCCCGACCGCATCGCGCGAGCGGGACGGGAGATCTTCTCGGGACTGGGCAAGGGGCCGCAGGAGGTGCTCGCCAAGCGATTCCCGGTCGAGACCGACGAGATGGTGCTCGTGCGCGACATCGAACTGTTCTCGGTGTGCGAACACCACCTGCTGCCGTTCCACGGCGTGGCCCACGTGGGCTACATCCCGTCCAACGGCCAGGTCGTGGGGCTGAGCAAGCTGGCCCGCCTCGTGGAACTGTACGCCCGCCGTCCGCAGGTACAGGAGCGCATCACCCAGCAGGTGGCCGACGCGCTGATGGAATACGCGGACGCCAAGGGCGTGATCGTCGTGACCGAATGCGAGCACATGTGCATGGCGATGCGCGGCGTGAACAAGCCCGCCTCGCGCACCGTGACCTCGGCTGTGCGCGGCGTGATGCGCAATCCCGCCACCCGCGCTGAAGCCATGAGCCTGATCATGGCGCAGCATTAATGCATATCGTTGTGGAAGGGGAATATATGACTGATTTGCAGGCACTGCATGACACCGACCGCACGCTCGTGATGGGCGTGCTCAACATCACCGAGGACTCGTTCTCGGACGGCGGACTGTGGCTCGACCCGGCCAAGGCTCGCGAGCACGGGCTCGCGATGCTCGACGACGGCGCCGACATCATCGACATCGGTGCGGAATCCACACGCCCCGGCGCCAAGCGCGTGTCCGAGGCCGACGAGCTGAACCGCGTCACCGGCGCGGTTAAGGCGCTGCTCGGAGGCGAGCTCGGCCATCACGACGCGATCCTGTCGATCGACACGACCCGCGCGCTCGTCGCCGCGGCCGCGCTCGAGGACGGCGCGCAGATCATCAACGACGTCTCCGGCGGCACGCTCGACAAGGAGCTGCCGCACGTCGTCGCCGACCACGACTGTCTGTACATCGTGCAGCATTGGCGCGGCTGGCTTGCCGGCGCGAAGGGCGCGACGCCGGACGCCGACACCTCGCACTACGAGCACGGCGTGCTGAAGGACGTCAAGGACGAACTGATGCGTCAGGTCGACGCGGTGCTCGAGGCCGGCGTCAAGCCCGAACGCATCGTCATCGACCCGGGTCTGGGCTTCTCCAAGCCCGGCATCGAGCACAATCTGCCGCTGCTCGCCGGTCTGCAGGCGTTCGAGGACACCGGCTATCCGGTATTGATCGGCGCGTCCCGCAAGCGGTTCGTCTCCGCAGTGCTGGCCGAAGCCGGATTCGCCGAGCCGGACATGGATGACCGCGACAACGCGACCGCCGCGATCTCGGCCCTGAGCGCCGAACACGGCGCGTGGGCCGTGCGCGTGCACGACGTGCGCCGCAGCCGCGCCGCCGTCGCCGTGGGCCTTCAGTGGCGCGCGGCCAAGTAAACGAATGCACCGACTGACGAATAACTGACGAATAAAGGAGCGTGGTGATGGACACGATTCGTCTGACCGGCGTGCAGGCCGAGGGCACGCACGGCGTGCTCGATTTCGAACACGAGCAGCCCCAGCCGTTCGTCGTGGACGCCGTGCTGCACGTCGACCTGACACGCGCCGGCCACACTGACGATCTCGGCGACACCGTCAACTACGGCTTGGTCGCCGAACGGATTGTCGACATCATCCAGGGCGAGCACGTCGATCTGATCGAACGGCTCGCCGCCCGCATCGCCGACGCGATCCTCACTGAACATCCGCTCGTGCGGTCCGTCGACATCACTGTGCACAAGCCGAACGCGCCGATCACTGTACCGTTCGCCGACGTGGCCGTCTCCATCAGCCGCACGCGCGACGACGCGGACGTATCCGCCTCGCAGCCCGTGCAGTCCGCGACCGTCCATCATGCGGTCATCGCGATAGGTGGCAACATCGGCGACGTGGCGGCCACGCTGCGCTCCGCCGTCGCCGACATCGACGGCCTCGAAGGCACGCAGGTCACCGGCGTTTCCCCGCTGTACCGCACCGCCGCATGGGGCATGGCCGACGGTACACCGGATTTCCTCAACGCCGTGCTCGAAGTCGCCACCACGCTGCCGGCGGCCGATCTGCTGGCCGGACTGCAGTCGATCGAAGCGGCGCACGGCCGCACGCGCGAGGCACACTGGTCGTCGCGTACGCTCGACCTCGACATCATCGACTACGAACATATCGTCAGTGACGACCCGAACCTCACCCTGCCGCACCCGCGCGCATGGCAGCGGGCGTTCGTGCTCGCACCATGGCACGCGCTCGACCCCAAGGCCACGCTCGGCGGACGGCACGGGGGAACGGTCACGGAGCTACTCGCCGCGGCGCCCGACCGCGACGACGTGTACGAGGACGCCGCCGACTGGATGACCGGCGGAGATGACCGTGACTGCGAGCCGGGCCCGTCGGACGCGACCGCGCCCGCTTGCGTGTTCGGGCGGCACGACGACGGCATCGCCGGACGATGTGATGCCGCCACCGAACCGGACGCGCCGGTGTTCCGCACCGCGATCGTATCGATGGACAGCACGTCGCACGACGCTGAACACCTGTTCCGCTCCGTGATCGTCGCGATCGACGGCGTGCCGGGCACACAGATCGACGGCATCTCGCCGCTCTACCACGTGAGCAACTTCGAAGGGCCGGACGCGATGGCCGCCGTCGTGCAATTGACCACGAACCTCGGCGCACGCGATCTGATCGGCGTGCTCGAAGGCATCGAACAGTCCGTCGTGTCCGCTGTTGCGGGCGCGGACACAGACACTTCGCCCGACGAACCGTCGCGTCACCGTCTGCTCGACCTCGACCTGATCGATATAGATGGCGTGACCTTGAACGAACCGGACTGCCGCGTGCCGTGGCCGAGCGCAAGCCGGCATGCGGCAGTGCTCGCGCCGTGGCTCGACATGGATCCGGACGCCCGCCTCGGCGGAGAACCGGTCTCGTTCCTGCTTGCCATGGCGCCGGACGCCGACCGCGTCGGGCTGCTGACGGACCATTGGATCATCGGAGGAACGCTATGAAGGCACACCGGACACCGTGGTGGTACTACCTCATCGCCATCGTATGCGGTCTGATCGGCGGCGCGCTGCTCGCCAAATACGATGAGGCAACCGGATTCGCGCTGATCGGCGTGCCATGGTTCATCTCCGCACTGTTGCTGCTGATCGGCGTGAGCGTGCTGATCATGGCGTTGCAGGTGCACAAGTACGCGACGACCGACCCGCGCAAACGTGCCGCGTTGAAGCCGCTCGACCCGCAGAAGGCCGTATCCACGCTGGTGTTGGCCAAATCGCTCGGTCTGGTCGGCGCGGCGCTCGCCGGATGGTACGGCGGCCAGATCCTCATGATCATCGACCATGCCGAAGCGCAGTATTATGCGCAGGTAATCCTCGAATGCGCGATCGCGTGCGTCGTGTGCGTGGCTGACATGGTGATCGGCATCGTGGGGGAGTGGCTGTGCCAGCTGCCGCCGATGGACGGCCCGGAAAGCGCCAAGATGAAGGAGGCTGCGCGCCGCCAGCGCGGCATTGCGCCGGCGGCCGTCAAGTCAAGGCCGTAGCCCCGGCTACGCCTGCGGGACGCGGATCATGGCCTCCTGCGCGATCACGGCGACCAGTTCGCCGTCGCGCGAATACACCTTCGCAGAACCCAATCCGCGGCCGTGCGCGGCGGTCGGCGTGTCCTGCACGTACAGATGCCACTGGTTGATGTCCACGTCGCGATACCACCACATCGAATGGTCGATCGAGGCGTACGAAATCCCCGGCGTCGCGATGCTCAGCCCCGCGCGGCGCAGCACCGGCTCCATCATGAGCTGGTCGCAGCCCAGCGCCAGCATCGCGCGGTGCATCACCTGCGGCACGTCCACCGCACCGTCCGCCTTCATCCACACCATCTGCGTGCCGGAATCCTGACGCGCGCTCTCCTTGTCCGGCCCCAGCATGATCGTGCGCGTCACGTGGCGAATGTCGAACGGCGACTTCTCCGCATAGAACTTCGCGAACGGCGAGCGCTGCGCGAACGGGGTCATCAGTTCCTTCGCGCTGGTCAGACCTTCCGGGTCGGGCACGTCGTCGGGCATCGGGTCGGAGAACTCCACGCCGGTCTGGCCGGTCTGCTGGAAGCTGGCGATCGCGGTGAGGATCGGGCCCTGTGACTGCGTGACGTTGATGCGGCGCGCCGAGAACGAGCGGCCGTCGCGCAGCGTCTCCACGTCGAACAGCAGGTCCTGGTGGATGTCGCCGGCGGAGATGAAGTAGCCGTGGATCGAATGCGGCAGACGGTCGGGGTCGACGGTCTTCGAGGCGGCGATCAGCGACTGGGCGATGACCTGGCCGCCGTACACGCGGCCGGTCGGGAAGTACAGGCTTTCCCCGTTGATGTACGTGTGGCCCCGGTATTGCGACGGTTCCCCGAGCCGCAGCACCTTCACCAGATGTTCCAATGGCGTCAACGTCGTCTGCGTCATGACTGTACCAACTCCCCATGTGACGATTCGTATGCAACGCAAGCAGTCTATCGGTCGCAGGTAAAAAACGGCAGGGAGTTTTGTAACGAGCGTAAGCCTCGCGTAAGGAAAATATGAACGGCCGGTGACGGATCAACGTCACCGGCCGTTCAATGCCGTATGCTCGCGTCGGTTATCGGCTCACTCGCCCTTCTTGCGGCCGCGGCGCTTCATGGTGCCGGCGGTCGCCTTGTCGGCGTCGAAGATCACGGCCTTGTCGTTCGCGAACACGGTGCCGTCGACCGACTGGAAGGAGATTTCGTCCTCCGGAGCCTCGGCGAGGTCGAAGTACTTGCCGATGGCGGCCACGAGCGTGGCGTCCTTGATGCTGACGGACGCGGTCTGCTTGCCTTCCGGCTTGCTGAACTTCACCGAGTTGTCGGCCTTGGCGGTGGTCGGGGTCACGGCGATCTGACGGGTCTTGTCGTTGATCAGCACCTTCACGTACGCCGGGTAGCCCAGCTCGATGGCGGTGGACTTGTTGAACTTCACCGAGTTGGCGGTGACCGTCATCACGGTCTGGCCGGCGGGCTTAACCAGACGCACTTCCTCGAATCCCTGCAGCGCGGATGCCATAATTATGCTCCTTTAATAGAACGGATAATGTTGCGCAATTACTGCACGTTATATCAACACGCAATATTGTATCGTATCCTAACGTTGAAATCGCATAATACAACAGATAATATGCGGATAAATCCCGCGATAAATCCACAATAATATCTGAGCGATATGACGGGGGTATTGCATGGCATATATTCCATGCAATTACCGTGATGATTCCATTCGTTGTTTCCCGTGCTGCCGTATCGGTCGACCATTGGCGTCCGGCCGGTATGGCCGGACGCGTAATCCGTGGTGAATGACGGCTGACCTGCGGGAGACATCTGGCTGAAATCCGTCGCGGGTGCAGGCGCGTGTATGGCGCGGGCCGTCGATCGGCGATACGCTGGGAAGAAGCATCACACCAGATAAGGTAAGGGAGGCCCGGACATGAAGAAACTCATTCTCGATCTCGACACCGGCATCGACGACACGCTCGCCATCGCCTACGCGCTCGGCAGCGGGGAAGCCGAACTCGTCGGCATCACCGGCACGTTCGGCAACGTGACCGTCGACCAGGGCGTGCGCAACGCGCTCGCCGTCACCGACCTGTTCGGGCACCCGGAAGTCCCCGTCTACCGCGGCGTCGACCATCCGCTCGCGCGCGACACATTCTCGGTGAGCGCGGGATCGGCGTTCATCCACGGCAAGAACGGCATCGGCGAGGTCGACATCCCCGACTCGAACCGCGAGCCCGAATCCGAACCGGCCGTCGACTTCATCATCGACGCGGCCAAAACGTACGGCAAGGAACTGACCTACGTGCCCACCGGATCGCTGACCAACATCGCGACCGCGCTGCAACGCGCCCCCGAAATCCGCAATCTGCTCGGCGGCATCGTGCTCATGGGCGGCGCGCTCACCGTGCCCGGCAACGTAAACGCATGGACCGAGGCGAACATCGCGCAGGACCCGGAAGCGGCCGACTACCTGTTCCGTTCCGGCGTACGCAGCGAAATGATCGGCCTCGACGTGACCATGCAGACGCTGCTCACCCGCAAGCAGACCTCGCAATGGCGCGAGCTCGGCACGCCGGCCGGCCGGTTCCTCGCCGACATGACCGACTACTACATCCGCGCCTACGAACAGACCGCGCCTGGGCTCGGCGGCTGCGGACTGCACGATCCGCTCGCCGTCGCCACCGCGCTCGACCCGACGCTCGTGGCCACGCTGCCGATCAACCTCAAAGTCGAACTGGACGGGCCGACGCGCGGCCGCACGATCGGCGACTACGACCGACTCAACGACCCGTTCAAGACCACGTCGGTCGCCATCGCGGTCAACGTGTCGCGCTTCCTCGACGACTTCATGGGCCGTGTTACGGCCATCGCCGCACAGCACTGACCGCCTCCGGCGTCGCCCGCCGGGAACATCCTGTCGCCCGCTGCTAAGCTGGGCGGCAGGGAGGGGATGCCTATGCAGCAGCACGAAACGATACCGGCCGGCGAGGCGTACGGCGCGTTCGACGAGGAACGATGGGCTCCCGAACCGCCTAAATCCCGTTCGCGCACCGCGTTCGAACGCGACCGCGCGCGGCTCATCCACTCCTCCGCGTTGCGCAGGCTCGGCGCGAAAAGCCAGATCCTGATCGCCGGAACCGACGACTTCGCCCGCACCCGGCTCACCCACACGCTCGAAGTCGCCCAGATCGGCCGGCAGATCGGCACACTGCTCGGCTGCGACCCCGACGTGGTCGACTGCGCATGCCTCGCCCACGACCTCGGCCATCCACCGTTCGGACACAACGGCGAACGCGCCCTGGCCGACATCGCCGCGAGCATCGGGGGATTCGAAGGCAACGCGCAGACCCTACGGCTGCTCACCCGCCTCGAACCGAAGGTCTTCCACCCCGACGGGCGTTCCGCGGGCGTGAACCTCACCCGCGCCTCGCTCGATGCGGCCGTCAAATACCCGTGGACGCTCGCCGAAGCGGATCTGCATCCCAAAGGCGAGCGCAGCAAGAAATTCTGCGTCTATCCGGACGACGAGCCGGTGTTCCGGTGGCTCAAGGCCAACGCGCCTGTTGCCGCCAGGCCGATCGAATGCCAGGTGATGGACCTGGCCGACGACATCGCCTACAGCGTGCATGACGTGGAGGACGCGATCGCCACAGGCTCGTTCGACCCTGTCTCGCTCGTCGATCCGCGTGTATTGGACGGCATCGTGACCGCGACACGCGAATGGTACGGCAGCCGGTGGGATGCGGACGAACTGCTCGCCGCCCTGTGCCGGCTCAAGGCGTTGCACCTGTTCCCCGACCATTTCACCGGCTCCCGGTCCTCGCTCGCGGGGCTCAAGAACATCACCAGCGATCTGATCGGCCGGTTCTCGTGGTCGGTCGAACAGGCCACCCGCGACACGTACGGCGATGGCCCGCTGGTGCGCTATGGCGCGAACGTGGTCATTCCCGACGAGACGGGTTATGAGATCGTCGCGCTCAAAGGCATCGCCGTGTACTTCGTCATGGCGCCGAACGAACGCCAACCCATGCATCAGGAGGAGCGCAGGATCATCGAGGACCTGATCGACGTGCTCATGGCGAACGGCGCCGCGCCTTCGGACGCGCTCGAAAGCGTGTTCCTCGACGATTGGAACGAAGCCACCAACGACAACGAACGCCTGCGTGTCGCCGTCGATCAGGTCGCATCCCTCACCGACAACTCCGCCCTCGCCCTCCACTCGATTCTGTGCTGAGTCGGCTGTTACGAAACGACATACGTAACGTTTTGCTGGAACGAGGTGGGTATCGGCATACATGATGTGCGACCGTATGACTTGGCCGAGCGGCCCGGAGCGTGTCGAACATCATGTATGCCGATACCCACCGGCCTCAACGTAAAACAGAGCCGACAAGCCAGCTCCCAGCGTGACGGTATCCTAGAACGTTATGGCCGGGATGATCAAGAAAGAAGACGTGGAAAAGGTGCGCGCCGCCGCGGACCTGTACGACATCGTATCCGCAAGTGTGACGCTCAAGGCGTCCGGCACGGGCACGTTCGTCGGACTGTGCCCGTTCCACGACGAGAAGACCCCGAGCTTCAACGTGCGCCCGGCGCTCGGCGTATGGCACTGCTTCGGCTGCGGGCTCGGCGGCGACGTGTTCAAATTCGTCGAGCAGCAGGAGAACATCGACTTCCGCGAGGCCGTGGAACTGCTCGCCGACAAATACCACATCGAACTGCACTACGAGAATGGTCAGTCGACCGACAAGCCTGCCGGATCCAAACGCGCCCGCCTGCTCGAGGCGAACGAGGAGGCGCAGCGCTTCTTCGTCTCACAAATCCTCACCAAGGAGGCGCTGCCCGCCCGCAAGCTGCTCGGCGGCCGCAACTTCAGCCAGGCCGATTGCGAACGCTTCGGCTGCGGCTACGCGCCGCAAGGCTGGGACAATCTCGTACGCCACCTGGCCGGCAAGGGCTTCACCCAGCAGGAGATGCTCGACGCCGGTCTTGCCCGGCAGGGCCAGCGCGGTATCTACGACTACTTCCGCGGACGCGTCACCTGGCCGATCCGCGATTCGACCGGCCGCACTCTCGGCTTCGGCGCGCGCAAACTGTACGAGGACGACACGGTCAACGCGAAATACATCAACACGCCCGACACGGCCCTGTACCGCAAGACGCAGGTGCTGTACGGCATTGACATCGCCAAGGCCGCGATCGTCAAAAAACGCCAGGTCGTGATCGTCGAAGGGTACACCGACGTCATGGCCATGCACCTGGCCGGCATCGACACGGCCGTGGCGACCTGCGGCACCGCGTTCGGCGCGGAGCATGCGAAGATCGTGCGCCGTCTCATCGCCGACGACTCGCTCGGCGCGGTGCAACTGGTCGGCCCGCTCAAGGTCAACGGACAGTCGCTCAGCTCGCGCATCGTGTTCACGTTCGACGGCGATGCGGCCGGCCAGAAGGCCGCGCTGCACGCGTTCGGACTCGACGCGGCGTTCCTCTCGCAGACGTTCGTGGCCGTGGCCGACGACAACCTCGACCCGTGCGACCTGAGGATCGAACGCGGCAACGAGGCGGTGCGCTCGCTGATCGACCATGCGAAACCGTTGTACGACTTCGTGATCGACGCGGTGGTCGACCGGTTCGACACGTCGTACGCGATGGGCCAGCTAGGCGCGGTGAAGGCCGCGGCCCCGCTGATCGCGCAGATCCGCGACCGTTCCCAACGCGACGTGTACGCGCGCAAGGCGACCCGGCGCATCGGCATCGACCTGGACATCATGCAGCGCGAGGTGCGAGACGCGGTGCGCCGGCTGCACACGCGCGACGAGGACGCGTACGCGGCCAAACGCCGCGGCGGTGCGTTCGGCGGCGGCATGCCGGGGGAGAGCGGCGAATTCGGCGGCGAGCCGGGCATGCCGGGCGCCGGTTTCGCCGGACGCGCGACGCCCGGGCAGAACCCGTATGCGAACCCGGCCGCACGACGGTCGCTGGAGAGGCGCGACGCGAACGAACAGACCTACTATCATGTCGACGATGCGGTGTTCATCTGCGAACAGCAGTTCATGGCCACGCTCATCCAGGTGCCGCGCGCGATCGATCCGACCATGTTCGCCTCGCTCACGCTGTCGAACTTCATGACGCCGGTGTTCCGCTCCCTGTTCCAGGCGATCGCCGCGGCCGGCGGACTGCCGAGCGCCGACATGCCGCAGGGCCTATGGCTGCACAATCTCGCCAAGGCCGGAGGACCATTGCTTGAACCGGTGGTCAACGAACTGGCGGTGATGCCGCTGCCGTTGCCACCCAACGAGAACGATCTCAAGGCCGGCGACGCGGGCGCCCCCACGGCGGCACCGGCGAACGGCGCCGCCGCGCAACTGCGCCCGGCCACACCCGCCGAACAGCAGTACGCGGCCGAACTGACCGCGAAACTGCTCGACATGGGGTTCATGCGACGCATCGGCGCGGCCAAACGCCAGATGTCCGCCTTGCCGGACGGCGAGCAGAAGATCGCCATCCTCGGCCAGATCACCCAGATGGAAGCCGCTCGCAAGGACCTTGCCGCCCAGATCTTCGGCAATAACGTCGCCTGACGGTGTCGTGCGCGATGCGTGACCTGCAGGTGAACTTTGCCTACGCTGCGGTGACATCTTGGCGACCGGCATGGTGCGCGACGTTCCACGGCCATAGGCTGAAAGCATGAAGCAGTGGCGTGATGACGGCAGAATCGAAATGGCCTCGGGCCCGCAGATGATGGCGGCGATGGAATCCGCGGCGGCCATCCCCGAACCGTGGGAGGTGCCGGGCGCCATACCGGTGCCGCATCCGGTCCGCCGCCCGCTCGACGGAGCCCGGGAACGGCTGCGCAGACGGCTGGTGTCCGCGCGTCGTCTGCATCTGCGCGGCGAACGCGGCGCCACGGCAGAGAAACGCATGCGTCGTCCGTTCCCGTGGTGGACGTATGCGATCGCGTTCGTGCTGTTTTCGGTCGCCGCGGTGTCCATGCTGCAATGGAGCGTGATGGTCGCGCGCGGCCGCACCACGCCGTGGATGTTCTTCATCAAGATGTTCGGCATCGGCGCGGACGGGCGCGCGTCGCAACCCGGCCAGTTCCAATTCCTGCTCAACCTGCTCGTGATCGGCGTGATCTACGCGGTGCTCGTGCTCACCGTCAACCGGTTCTGGATCGCCAGCGGGCTGTTCGTCACGGCGGTCGGCGTCATCGCCGTGCTCGAACGTATGAAGGTGCTCGTCCGTTCCGAAACGATCCGGCCCACCGACATCACGCTCATGGCCAGCGGCGGAGCGGGCGGCATGGGCGACACCGTCACCAACACGCCGGCCGGATCGTTCGAGGCGATCATCCAGATGACGGTCACGGTCGCGATCCTGATCGCCGTCTGCGTCGTCGCGCGCGTTTTCGACGGGCGCGGCTCGCTGATCGCCACCCCGCGCCGGTTCATCGGACGCATCCGCCGCGGACTCGCCGCCGTGATCTGCACCGCGATGCTCGTCGCGTTCGCCGCCGACCTGGGCACCACCGGCTCATGGGCGAACTCGTTCGCCGCCGGCTTCGGCGACAAGGCGAAACTGTGGGATTCCATCGAGGACGCGCAGTCGAACGGCGTCGCGGTCGGCTTCCTGCGTCTGACCCGTCCCAAGGTCATGGACCAGCCGGCCGGCTACAGCGAGGCCACCATGCGCAAGCTCGCGCAACGCTACTCGTCGCAGGCCGTCGCGATCAACCGCACGCGCACCACGAACCTCACCGACGGCACGGTCGTCATGATCCTGTCCGAATCGTTCTCCGACCCGACCCGAGTGCCCGGCATCTCGCTCAATGAGGACCCGATGCCATACATCCGCGAACTCAAAAAGACCACCACATCCGGCCTGATGCTCTCGTCCGGCTACGGCGGCGGCACCGCGAACCTCGAGTTCCAAGCGCTCACCGGACTGAGCATGACCAACTTCGACGCGTCGCTGTCCAGCCCCTACCAGCAGCTCGTGCCGCAGATGAGCTGGTCGCCGTCGTTCAACCAGATCTGGAACGCGGCCGGCGACACCAGCCAGGCCGTCCACCCGTACAACCCCGCGCTGTACTCGCGCACCACGAACTACCGCAAGTTCGGATTCGCGAACTTCTACTCGCAGAACGATCCGCTCATCGCAGGCCACGCGAAACGACTCGACCGGTCGCACTACATCAGCGACGAAACGTCGTACGACAGCGTGCTGAACCTCATCAAGGACGCGGCGAACAGCACGTCCGGCAGCCAGTTCATCCAACTGGTCACCATGCAGAACCACATGGGCTACGAGAACTGGTACGACCACAACCAGTTCAAGGCCAGCTCCACCACCGGCACGCCGCTGTCAGCCGACGAACGCACGCACATCGACACGTACGCCAAGGGCATGAGCTACACCGACCAATACACCAAGGAGTTCCTCGCCAAGCTCGACGCGATGAACAAGCCGGTCACCGTGATCTTCTACGGCGACCACCTGCCGAGCATTTATAAGCACGCCAGCGCCGACGACCGCAATTCGATCCCGCTGCACGAGACAGACTATTTCATCTGGTCGAACCAGGCCGCACGCAAGGCGACAGGCAAGTCGGAGACCGTGGGCGCGAAGAGCGGCAATCATGCGGGCGGCGACGGTCCGAACGCCGCCGAGAACGCATACACGTCGCCGAACTACCTCATGGCACAGACCGCCACGCACCTGAACGCGCGCGTCTCGCCGTACCTCGCGTTCCTGACGGCCATGCACCGTGCCGTGCCCGCGATGGAACCGCCCGTGGTCAACGTGACACAGGGCTGGACGCGCATTCCGGAAGGAACGCCGCTCTACCTCGACGGCAGCGGCAAGCAGATCGACGTGAGCCGCGCGTCGGCCGCGACCAAACGGCTGCTCGACGACTACCGGCTCATCCAGTACGACATCACCGCCGGCAACGGCTACCTCAAGTCGCTGGGATTCATGGACGTACCGGAAAAATAGTCGTTGCGCATTAAAAAATTAACGACAAACGATAAATTTGGCGTATACTGGAAGCGTAAGCATCACTATCGATGACAAGGAGGTCATCATGGTCACGCAATCCGCATCCGCGACCCGGCAATCCAAGCCGGACATGCTGCTCGACCGTGCCGGCGGCGCGGCGATCATCATCGCGCGCATCGCGGCGGTCGTCCTCGCGTTCTTCGCGCTCATCCAGCTCGTCATCACCGTCCTGTTCCTGGCCGACGGACGCTCGTTCACGCCCGACGCCACATCGGACTACGCCGTGTCGATGGACGCCGGCATAGGCACCGCGACCATCACCGGGCATTTCCTCGACAGCGACATCCGACTCGTCGACTGGACAAACGACACGATCAACGCGCCGGCCGTCGTGCTCGTCAGCTTCGAACGCACGGCCATCCTCGTGCTGCTTGCGCTCGTGTTCGGCGAACTCGCCGCGTTGCTGGCGAACCTGCGCGACTGGCTGCGCGAGCGCGCGCGTTACGCCGATACCGACTCCGGCACGCCATCGCCGTTCCGCACCGTGCCGATCGAACGGCTCGACCGCGTCGGCTGGTACCTCATCGCAGCGCCCGTCTCCGCACTCGTCGTCTCCGGCATCTGCGCGCTGCTCGGCTGCGCGGTGTCCGTGACCGGCGGCGCATCCACGGCCGTCCTCATCATGCTCGGCGTCCTCTCGTTCATGTTCGCGCGGGTGTTCGGCTACGGCGCCGCGCTGCAAAACGACGTGGACGGTCTGCTGTGATCGTCACGGCGGATTTGATCGCGGTGATCGCGGTGACTGCGGCGGACGGAGGTGGACGATGAGCGGGCGGATCGTGCTTCGGCTCGACCGGATGATGGTCGAGCGTGGGCGTTCGCTGAACTGGCTGGCCGATCAGGTGGGCATCACGAACGTGAACCTGTCGAAGATCAAGAACAACCGCGTCTCGGCCATCCGGTTCAGCACGCTCGCCGCGATCTGCGAAGCCCTCGACTGTCAGCCCGGCGACATCCTTGCATACGAGCCGGATGGCGACGAGGCGTGACGGCGATGGGCATCAATCACGCGACGGCATAAGCGGGAGATTCGCCATCGCGTGACCAGTCGGCGGATCGTGCGGACGACAGGATCACTGTGCCGCCCGTCTCGCCGGCGAACGGCATCAGGGCCAGCGCCGCCGCGAATCCGGCGATCGCATACAGGAACATCCACCGGTATGAGCCGGTCGCCTGCTGCACCAGGCCGAACAGCGTTGGACTGATCGCCGCGCCGGACGACGTGGCGAGATAGTAGTACGCGGTCATCGTGCCGCTATGCTCGGTGCCGCCCAGTTCGGTCGCCCACGGCAACGCGTTGACCAGCACCATCATCCACAGGATCCCGAACGCGAACGCCAGCCACGGCAGCAGTTCGGCACGGCCGACCCATGGCATCGGCGCCAGCATCACCGTCGCCAATACCAGGCCGGCGCTCATCGTCGCACGCCGGCCGAACCGCGTGCCCAGCCAACCGGCCGGAATCGCGAACAGGATGCCGCTGACCGCGAACCAGACCAATCCGCCGCTCGCCGCACCCGCATCCATGCCCAGATCATGCGTCGCATACAGCGTGAAATACGTTTCGATCGCGCTCGACCCCATCGTGTACAGGAACAAGACCAGCAGGATCGTGCGGAACCTGCGGTGGGCGTCCGCGTCAAGATCGAGTTGCGGAACCGCCGCGTCAAGGAACTCCCTCCAGCCGACGAACGGCAGCCGTGCCGGCTCATGCGGCTTCGTGCGGTACTCGGCCGGCTCGCGCACCAGGCATGTCAGCGCGGCCACGGCGCCGACCATGATGAACGCGCCCGCGACGAACGTGACGGACATGCCGTAACGCCGGTACAGGAGACTGCCGCCGCCGAGCGCGAGCACGTTGCCGATCGACCCCATGAAGTTGATGATGCCGTTCGCCGTGCTGCGCTGGCCGGGCGCGGTCACGTCGGGCATGAGCGCGACGATCGGCGCACGGCAGGTCGACATGAGCACCGCGTAGGCGACGACCGCGACGATCGTCAGCGGGGCGTTCGACGCGGCGGCGATGAGCATCAGGCATACGGCCGCGGCGGGGATGGCGAACAGGGCGAACGGGATGCGCCGGCCCCAACGGGTGCGCACCTTGTCGGACAGGATGCCGCACAACGGCTGGATGGTGAACCCGCACAGGTTATCGATGCCCATGATGACGCCGACGATGGCGGTGGGAATGGCGAGTTCCTTGAGCTTGATCGGGACGAACGCGTTGTACATGGCCCATGCGGCGGCGATGGCGAGCATGCCGAAGCCGATGGAGAACGTTTGGGAGAGGTTCAGGCGGGGAGATGTCATCCTGATCTTCATGATTCCAGTAGTAGACGCGTGAATCGTCGCCGCCGTTGACCGGGCGGTGTGTTGCGGTGAAGCGAAGGTGAATTCTTGTGCGCCGTGATGCCGGGCAGGGCTGCGCGGCCCGATCGGATTGGTCGGGTGCACAGCCATCGGATTGGTCTGATCCGAATTGGACTGGTCCATATGCGGGCAATGTGCGCATCTGATAATGGTCGCGTTGCCAATCGCACATACACGAACACGTTCCGGCCGTTTGCGACCGGCCGACCACAGGGGGACACCATGACGCAGAACCGCGCCGAACTCAACCGCAACCTCGCCCAAATGCTCAAGGGCGGCGTCATCATGGACGTGACCACGCCCGAACAGGCCAAGATCGCGCAGGACGCCGGCGCGTGCGCCGTCATGGCGCTCGAACGCATCCCGGCCGACATCCGCGCCGCCGGCGGCGTCTCGCGCATGTCCGACCCGGCCATGATCAAGGGCATCCAGGCCGCCGTGTCCATCCCGGTCATGGCCAAGGTACGCATCGGCCACATCGCCGAAGCGCGCATCCTGCAGGCCATCGACATCGACTACATCGACGAATCCGAAGTCCTCTCGCCGGCCGACGACGTGTACCACATCGACAAGAACCAGTTCGACGTGCCGTTCGTATGCGGCGCGAAGAACCTCGGCGAGGCGCTGCGCCGCATCGCCGAAGGCGCGGCCATGATCCGCACCAAGGGTGAGCCCGGCACCGGCGACGTCATCCAGGCTGTGCGCCACATGCGCACCATGACCAAGCAGATCCACGAACTGGTCTCGCTGCGCGACGACGAGGTATACGAGGCCGCCAAGCAGCTCGCCGTGCCGTACGACCTCGCCAAGTACGTGCACGACAACGGCCGTCTGCCCGTCGTCAACTTCGCGGCCGGCGGCGTCGCCACCCCGGCCGACGCGGCGCTCATGATGGAACTCGGCGCCGAAGGCGTATTCGTCGGCTCCGGCATCTTCAAGTCCGGCGACCCGGCCAAGCGAGCCGCCGCCATCGTGCAGGCCACCGCGAACTGGCAGGACGCCGATCTGCTCGCCAAACTGTCCGAAAACCTCGGCGAGGCGATGGTCGGCATCAACGAGGACGAGATCCAGACCATCATGGCCGCCCGCGGCGAGTGACCCCGCGTCCGTTGCATTGACCCGATCGGAGGTTCGTTCATGGTCGTAGCCGTCCAATACATCTCCAAAGAGGAATCCGCCGACGCCGAAACCGCGAAGCACGGCGTGACCGGCATCCTCGCCGTGCAGGGCGCGTTCGCGGAACACGCGGCCGTGCTCGACAAACTCGGCGCACCGTGGAAACTGCTGCGCGCCGCCAGCGACTTCGACGCGTCAATCGACCGCGTCATCCTGCCCGGCGGCGAATCCACCACCCAGGGCAAGCTGTTGCATTCGACCGGCCTGTTCGAGCCGATCGCACGGCACATCGCCGCCGGCAAACCCGTGTTCGGCACTTGCGCCGGCATGATCCTGCTCGCGAATCGTCTCGACAACGATCCGAACGTGTACTTCGGCGCGCTCGACGCGACCGTCCGCCGCAACGCGTACGGCCGGCAGCTTGGCTCGTTCGCCGCCACCGCCGACTTCGGCCGGCCGGGCGAACCGGACTATCTGCCCGATCTGCCACTCGTGTTCATCCGCGGGCCCTACGTCGTTTCGGTCGGATCGCAGGCCGTCGTCAAGACCAGTGTCGACGAACATCCGGTCGCGCTGCGGCAGGGCAACATCCTCGCCACCGCGTTCCACCCCGAACTCACCGACGACACGCGGCTGCACGAACTGTTCCTCTCGCTGTAGCCGTCGCCGGCCCCGTCCTTCGCGGCGGTTTTAGTTCGATGACGGGTCAGTCGCCGAGCGAAAACCGCCACGAAGAGGTAGGGTGACGGGAGACGGCGTCGCATGACGACGAACAGGGGGGTGAACGCATGCAGCTGCGACTCGACCGGCACAGCACCGTGCCGATGTACCGGCAACTGGCCGGCGAACTGCGCGAGCAGATCGTCTCCGGCGCGCTCGCCGAAGGCTACCGGCTTCCGCCAGAACGCGAGCTCGCCGCGCGGATGTCGGTCAACCGCGCCACCATCCTGCAGGCGTACCAGCAGCTCAAGGACGAAGGACTGATCGCGTCCAGGGTCGGCAAGGGCACGTTCGTGCTGCCCGTGGCGGCGTCGGCGTCTACGCCGGTACCGGCTCCATCGGGGGCATCGACGTCATCCTCATTCTCGTCAGACGCGCCAGAGACTTCGTCCGACGCATGGTCCTTCGCTCCGTCGCCGGCATCGCCCGTGGCATCCGGCACCCCGGGCCGTCCCCGCTCGCAGGTCGTCACCATCCGCGACACGCAGCGCGTCGCGGCCAATCCCGAACCGACCGTCATCCGCCCGCCGTGGTCGGTGCTGTTCAGCGACTACTCCAACCGGTTCACCTACCACGACATCGCCGAAGCGGAACGTGCGCAACGCGGCGGCTCCGGCGCGAACGGCACGAGCGTCGACTTCGCGACCGGCTCGCCCAACCCGGCCGACATTCCCGACGACCTGCTGCGTGCCGTCAGTCTCGAAGCGTTCGCCTCGCACGACTTCGACGGCCAGCCCGAATCGCCGATCGAAGGCTTCGGCGAACTGCGCGGCCTGCTCGCCGACCACATGCGCACCCGCGGCGTGCACTGCAACGCGCACAACGTGATGGTGCTCTCCGGCTCCGAACAGGGCATCGACCTGATCGTGCGTGCGTTCGTCAACCCAGGAGACCGCGTGCTCGTCGAACAATCCACGTTCTTCCCCGCGCTGCAGGCGTTCCGCTCGGCCGACGCGCGCATCGTCGGCGTGCCGATGGACGAACACGGCATGCGCACCGACCTGCTCGACGGCTACTGCGCGCGCTTCCATCCCAAACTCATCTACACCGTGCCCACATTCCAGAACCCGACTGGCACCACATTGCCGACTGCACGGCGGCGCGAACTCGTCGACGTGGCGCGGCGATACCAGTGCCTGATCATCGAGGACGACGCGTACGGGGAACTGTGGTACGGGAGCCCGGACGATCGGCCCGTGCCGCTTACGGGCATGGAGAACGCGGGCTACGTGATGTACCTGTCGACGTTCTCGAAAACCGTGACTTCGGGGCTGCGCACTGGATGGGTGGTGGCCGATCCGCATGTGATCGCGCGACTGGCCGCACTGCGGCGCATGGTCGACCAGCATACGAGCACGTCGTCGCAGCGCATCTGCCTGGAACTGCTGCGGGAAGGTCGGATCGCCGCGCATGTGCGAGACCTGACCGCGGCGTACCGCGCGCGGAGGGACACGGCCGTGCACACGCTGGAACGGCATGCGCCGCGCGGCATGCGCTGGATCGTGCCCGAAGGCGGCTACTACGTGTGGGTCACGCTGCCGGACGGCGTGCGCGCGCTGGACCTGCTGGCCGACTGCCGGTCGCGCGGCGTCACGTTCATGCCGGGCGGCGTATTCGACGTGGACGAAACCGACGACACACACATCCGGCTCAATTTCGTACGGCCCGACGCATCCGATATCGAACACGGCGTGCGCGTGATCTGCGATATGGCCGATAATCGAAGCCGATAGGCCGACGGGAAACCGTCGGCGGCATTTGCGGGAGGCACATCATGACACAACATTCCGCCGCGTTGGCGACCGTCGAATCGGCGGGCAACGAGAACGGCATCACGTTGATCATCCACGCCGGGGCGGGCGATCGGGGCAAACACCATACGCCGGAACGATCGGCGCAGGTGCAGGCCGATCTGCGGCGCGCGTTGGACGCCGGATACACGGTGCTGGAAGCGGGCGGCGCGGCCGAGGACGCGGTGGTCGCCGCCATCCACGTGATGGAGGACGCGCCCGAATTCAACGCGGGACGCGGCGCGGCGCTCACCGGCGACGGACTGGCGCGCATGGACGCATGCCTGATGGACGGCGACGGCGAAGTCGGGGCGGTCGCCGGCGTTGGCACGGTGAAGAACCCGATCGACGCGGCGCAGGCCGTCAAGAACCAGACCAAGCACGTATTGTTCGCCGACCCGACCGACGAGGAGATCGCCGCATGGGGCGTGGAGACGCGGCCGAACGAGTATTTCGTCACCGAAGCGCGGCGGCGCTCGCTGGCCGAGGCGCAGGCCGGCGGCGACGCATGGGCGAAACGGGCCGGCGAGGCCGGCGGCACCGAGGCGCAGGGCGGCGTGATCGGCGACGAGAAGCACGGCACGATCGGAGCGGTAGCGCGCGATGCGGCCGGGCGGATCGCCGCCGGCACCTCCACCGGCGGCATCACGAACCAGATGCACGGCCGCGTCGGCGACTCCCCGTTGCCCGGATGCGGCACATTCGCCGACCAGCGCACCGTGGCCGTCTCGTGCACCGGCATCGGCGAGGCGTTCATCAAGGCGGTCGCGGCGCATCAGGTGGCCGACCGCGTGCGCTTCGCCGGAGAATCCGTGCATGACGCGGCCGTGGCCACGCTCGAGGAGGTCGCCGCGCATCACGGCGACGGCGGCATGATCGTGCTGCCCGCGACCGGCCGCGGCGTGGTGGCCTACAACAGCGAAATGATGAATTTCGGCTACCGTAGCGCCGCCGGAGAGCGCGTCAACGGGTGAAACGCGCCCGCCTCTTGCGAACGGTTGGATCGGGAACTGCCCGGACTTGGAGTACGCCGTATCGGCCGTATACAGACGCATCTCGATCGTATGGCCGTCTCAACCGGCCTCTCGATCGTCAAACCGACCTCTGTGCGGAGACAAAACAGCCTCTCGATCGTCAAACTTCCGGCAGGTGCGCGGTGGTTTGACGATCAAGAGGCCCGAGATGACAGATATGCAGGCTCAGGCGAGCTGAGCGAGCAGCGTCGGCAGTTCGGCCATCGTGTCGATGACGGCGTCGGCACCGGCCTTGACGAACGCGTCACGCGCGGCGGCGCGGGCCGCGGCCTGATCAGTGGGGGAGAGCGCCTCAAACTCGGACTGGCTCAACGCCATCTGCGAGCTGCCTTCCGTCACGCCGATCGTGAACACGCCGGCGTTCTTGCCCTCGCGGATGTCGGAGAGCGTGTCGCCCACTTTGGCGGCGCGGCGCACGTCGGTCACGCCGAGCCGTTCAAGGTTGCGGAACACCATGTACGGGTAGGGGCGGCCGAACCCGTTCGTGGAATCCGGGCTGAACCAGCAGTCCGGCGCATAGCCGTTCGCCGCAGCCTGCGGCACGACGATGTCCATCATCTTGTCGGTATATCCGGTGGTCGAGCCGATCTTGATGCCGGCCTCACGCAGGGCGGCGACCGCGTCCACCACGCCCGGCTTCGGGTCGGCGAACTCATGCAAAATGCTCAGCAGCTTCGGCTCGAAATGCGCGTACACGGCATCCACGTCCGCGTCGGTCGGCGCCGAACCGTGCTCGTCCTCCCACGCGCGGGCGATGCGGTCCATGTGCAGCATCGTGTTGATGTGGTCGTGCTTGAGCATGCCCATCGGCTTGCGCGTCTCCTCCATGGTCGGCGTCACGCCGAACTCCTTGAACGCCTCCTGAAACGCGCGTACCGGTGCGAAGCACCCATAGTCCACGGTGGTGCCGGCCCAATCAAAAATCACGGCCTCAAAACGATTGGTCATAATACTGTTCCTTACGAAGTAGATGGCAAATAACTCGAAATCCCGAGGTGTGGCGGGGCGGTATGCGTTGCCAGATCATAAGCAGCGCAGGCATGTGCTAAGCTGCGCGAGCACATGCCTGCGCGAAGCCGAGCGGCTTCGGAGCGTATCGGGCAACGCATACCGCTCCGCCGCCCCGTCACACCCGATGCGGTTGAACGGTATCTTCGTCTCAGGCGGTGAGCTTCACGCCGGCCGGGGCAGCGGCCTTGATCGGCTCGCCCGCGGCGTCCATCGCGGCGATCGCGGCCGGCACGGAATCCGAGCCGGTGGCCGCCTCGAGCAGCCCGCGCTCGCCCATGTACAGCGCCAGCAGCTCGGTCACCTTCTCGATGTCGTCGGCGTAGATCTCGCCGATGTTGCCCAGACGGAACGTCTCCTCGGTGGTGAGCTTGCCCGGGTAGATCGCGTAGCCGCGCTCCTTGATGAACTCGTACATGTCGTGGAAGTCGAACTTCGTGCCGTCCGGGTACAGGAACGTGGTGATGATCGGACCCTGGTGCTCGGTCAGGAACACGCGGAAGCCGAGCGCCTTCATGCGCGCGATGAGCAGGTGGTTGTTGAGCGCGTAGCGGGCGGAGCGCACGGGGATGCCTCCTTCGGCGAACATCTCGTCGAGGGCCTTGGAGAACGCGAGCACCACGTGGGTCGGCGAGGTGTAACGCCACTTGCCGTTCGCCTTCTCGAGCGTGTTCCACTGGTCCCACAGGTCGAGCGAGAGCGAACGCGCCTTGCCCTTGGACGCCTCGAGCTTCGCCTTGTTGCAGATGATGAAGCTGAAGCCCGGCACGCCCTGGATGCACTTGTTCGCCGAGGAGACGAGGAAGTCGATGCCCCAGCCGGCGACCGGGATGTCCACGCCGCCGAACGAGCTCATCGCGTCGACCATGAACGTGCAGCCATGCGCCTTGGCGACGGTCGCCACCGCGGCGATGTCGTTGAGCAGGCCGGAGGTGGTCTCGGAGTGGATCATGGACACGTGCGTGATCGTCGGATCGTTGCGCAGGTATTCGTCGACCTTCGCCGCGTCCGGGATGCGATCGTACGGTTCCGCGTACTGGACGTAGTTGATGCCGGCGTGCTCGCAGATCTTCACCTGACGGTCACCGTACGCGCCGTTCGTGCACAGCAGCACCTTCTCGTCCTTGCCGATCACGGAGGTCAGCACGCTTTCCACGCCGAACGTGCCGGAGCCCTGCATGAGCACGGCGGTGTACTCGGACGGGTCGCAGTGCGCGAGCTCGAGCAGCTGGCGGCGGATCTTCTGCGTGATCTGCTGATAGTCCTCGTCCCACGTGCAGTGGTCGAAGAGCATCTCCTCCTTGACGGTGCGCGTGGTCGTCAGCGGGCCGGGAGTGAGGAGCTTGTATTCGTTTGCCATGATGATTGGTTCCTTTCCTGTTTCCGATTGCCGACTGTAGTCACTTGCGTAGTTCCTGTAATCTTCTACGTAGTTTTACGATTTCCGTCGGCGTGTTGTCTGTAGTTCTGTTGGTTGCGTAACCGTTTATTTGCCTTGCGCGATGCGCTTGCACTCGGCGGAGAAGTCCTGGTGCTGCTGGAGCAGGTCGACGGTCAGGGGCTTGGGGAACGTCTTGGAACGCTTGGATGCGTTGGCCGGGGCCTTCTCGCCCTGGTACAGCGGCGTCGGATACGTTTTGAGCAGTTCCTTGCGGCCCTGGTCGATGATCACCGCGGCCATCTGCTGCGCCTTCGGGTTCGTCGCCTTGCCCTTGTCGAGCACTGCCACCGATTCGGTCAGCGAGTAGTTGCCTTCCTCGGGGTCGACGTAGTCGATCGGCAGGCCCTTCTTCTTGTCCGCGACGGCCTGGTGGCGCAGGCCGAAGCCGATCGCCACCTCGCCCGAACGCACGGCCTTGAGCGGGCCGGAGCCGGACTGTTCGAGGTGCGGGCCGGCGTTGCGGTAGATCGCCGTGAGGATGGCCTTGCCCTCCTCGCCGGTGCCGTACGCGTCCGCGATGGCCTGGATCATCAGCCAGCCGGTCGAGGAACCCTCCATGTCGGGCACGGAGATCAGTCCCGCATACTTCGGGTCCGCGAGATCCTTGAAGCTCTTCGGTGCGTCCACGCCGGCGGCTTCAAGCGCCTTCGTGTTGACGATGATCGCGCCCTCCTGGGCGGTGGTCGGGCGGCGGTAGTCTGGCGCCTTCGAGTTCTCGGACGTGCCTAGCAGCTGCGATTTCACGTCGGTCAGACGCGCGAACATGTGATTGCGTTCCTGCGCCGAATCGACGTAGTAGGAGCTCATGGTGAGCATGTCGGCCTCGAGCGCCTTGCCTTCGGCGAGCATCTTGCCGCCCAGCTCGGAGGTGCCGAAGCTCTGGATGATGTACTGGTCCTTGAACCCGTTGTTGTCGAGCGCGTGCTGGAAGGCGACCACGGCCTCGTCGTCGGCGTTCGTGTAGATCACGACCTGCCCGTTGGCGGAGGCGGTGGAGGTCGCGCCGAACCCGAAGCTGACGAGCAGCACGGCGAGCACGGCCGACAGTCCCGCGGTGAATGCGTTGCGGGCGCGGCGGTTGCCGCTGGTCGGCAATGGGAAGTCCGGCGTGCCGTTCTCGGCGGCTTGCACCGCGGCGGTCAGCTTCGTGTCGGCGGCGACGGTGGACCGTGCGGCGGCGACCTGCGGCGTGCGCACGGTGGCGCGGGCCGCGGCGCGGGCGCGTTCGGCGGAACGGTCGCGCGTGGCGAACGCGACCACGCCCTTGACGACGAGGTTCGTCACGAGGATGAGCAGCGAGAGCACGAACACGTCGTCGAACTTGGCGATGTGCTGCAGCGCGGAGATCTTCGTGGTGATGACCTGCGTGCGGGCGCCGGTCAGGAACACGACCGCGGAGATCGTGACCATCGCGTTGACGAAGTAGTAGCCGAACACCTGCAGGATGGTCGGCAGCGCGTTCGGCGTGACCACGCGCACGATCGTCTTGATCCAGTTGTCGCCCATGAGCTTGGCGGTCGTCTCCCAGCCGGCGTTCATCTTCGAGAGCGAATCCTTGATCATCTGGTACGGGGTGGCGAAGTAGTGGATGATGTTCGCCGCGATCAGGATCCAGAACGTGTTCTGCAGGCCGGAGCCGGAGAACGCGAACAGGAACGCGATACCGAGCACCATGCCGGGCACGGTGTTGATGATCGCCGAGATCGCGTCGACCGAACGCTTCGCCCAGTTCGGCAGCTTGGAGCGCGAGGTCACCAGTCCGGCCGCGTACGCGAACAGGCAGCCGATGATCGCGGTCATCACGGCCACGTACAGCGAGTTCGTGAACACCTGCGTGAGTTCGGGATCGGTGAACATGTTCGCGATGTGCGCGAACGTCGGCGCCGTGTTGAACGGCCATTCCGAGACGAACGGGATGAGCAGGATCACCGCGAACACTGACAGCGTGCACACGAGCACCACTACGGAGGCGATGCCGCACGCCCAGTCGCGGCGCGGCCCCTTCGGCAGGTCGATCTGGCTGATCTGCTTGTATCGGATCGCGAAGCGTTCGAGCACGGTCATCAGGATGATCGAGATGATCGAGGGGATCAGCATGAACACGGCGATCACGGCGCCGCGGTTGAAGTTCGGGATGGAGCCGAGCATCTGGTTGAACAGCGTCATCGCGAGCACGTCGTATTCGCCGCCGACCGACGTCGGGATGCCGTAGTCGGTGAATGCGAGGAAGAACGACTGGATGAACGCGACGGCCATCGTGCCGATCAGCGGGCGCAGCACCGTGTTGAGGAACGTGGTCAAGGGCTTGTCGCCCATGATGTGCGAGACGATGATGAACTTCTTGTCGACGAACTGGAAGCTGTTGTTGATCAGCAGGAAGCAGGTCGGCAGCGTGTAGATCACGTAGCCGAGCAGCAGGCCGTTGAACCCGTAGATGTCGAACAGCTGGTGGCCGCCGAGCAGTCGGGTGATCAGTCCCTGCTTGCCGAACGAGTAGATGATCGCGAAGCCGTACGTGATGGTCGGCAGCAGCATCGGCAGCTGGGAGAGCAGGCCGATCGCGCGCTTGAATCCGCCGGGCAGGTTCGTGCAGTTGATCGTGTATGCGAGCAGGAACGCGAGTAGCACGGCCACGAGCGCGGAGACGGACGACACGGCCAGCGAATTGGTGATCGAACGCGTGAATTCGGGGCGCGAGAGCACGGCCGCGTAGTTGGCGAGCGTCGCGGAACCGTCCGCTGTAGTGAACGAGCGGATGATGACGAGCGCCATCGGCACGACGAGGAACGCGGCGAACGCGATGGCCACGATGACCAGCAGCGTCCACAGTTCGGTCTGCTTCGGGGCCTTCGGGCGGCGTTCGTAGTTGACGATTTCGGGGCGGATGTTGGGCAGCTGGTTGGCCGCCTGGATCGATTCGGCGGACATGTCAGGCCTCCTGCGCGGTGGCGGTCGCGCTGGCCGGCTGGGCATCGGATGCGGCCGGCTCGTGCGCGTCGCCCTCGTTGAACAGCGTGTAGATATTGTTGCGCTTGACTTCGAGCTGGTGCAGGATGAACTTGCGCACGAAGTCGGATGCCGGATGCTCGATGATGTTCTCGGGCGTGTCGTACTGCGCGATCTTGCCGTGGTTGATGATGAGCACGCGGTCGCTCATCGTGCACGCCTCCTCCGGGTCGTGCGTGACCATGATCGTCGTGAGCTTGTACTGCTCCACGATCTGCTTGATCTTCGCCTTGATCGACTCCTTGATCACGCCGTCCAATGCGGACAGCGGCTCGTCGAGCAGCAGCAGCTTCGGCTTCATCACCAGCGTGCGGGCGAGCGCGACGCGCTGCTTCTGGCCGCCCGACAGCTCGTCGATGCGCTTGCCCAGATGCTCCTCGAGGCCGAGCAGCGAGATCAGCTCCTTGATCTCGCTTTCCGACGAGATGCCCGGGTTGTTCCTCAGGCCGTACGTGATGTTCTCGTACGCGGTGAGGTTCGGGAACAGCGCGTAGTCCTGGAACACGATGTTGAACCCGCGCTTCTCCATCGGCACCTGCGTCAAGTCCTCGCCGTTGTAGATGATCTGGCCGCTGGTCGGATCGGTGATGCCGAGGATGATGTTGAGCAGCGTGGTCTTGCCGCCGCCGGACGGGCCGAGGATCGACATGATCTGGCCGTCGCCCAGCGTCAGGCTGATGCCGTTGAGGACGTGCGTGTCCCCGAAGGATTTGGTGATGTTTTTCAGTTCGAGCATATTTCTCAACTTGCCTTCCGGCAGACTGCTCGTGGCGGCCTGCGCGCTATCGACGCCGGCCGGATCGCCGACGTCCCCGTTCGGTATTCAGTTATGTCGCGACCGAACTTCATGCCGCAGTTTCCATGGTCGGGCACGAATCGGCCGCGCAAGGCCGGTTGAGGGGAAAGCTCAATAAAAGTATGGTGAACAATGAGTAAAACTACGCCACAACGTTGTAGTTTCGTAGTTTTGCGGGCGTTGCGTGGCGAAGTCGGCGAGCGACATGAGCCACGGGCGACGATGCGCAGGGGTCAGTCGCGGTACGCGCGGTCGGCGATGATCTTGCCGGAACGGTCCAGCTCGGTGGAGAACCGGCCGTAGTCGCTCAGGATCACGCCCATGTACAGCATGTCGACGATCGCCGTGTGCGCCACGCGCGAGAAGATCGCGTTGCCGTAGATCGTATGCTCGCCGCGGCCCGCGTACAGGCACACGTCGGCCCAGCTGGCCAGGGGAGTGCCGGCCGCGTTGGTGACGGCGATCGTGTGCGCGCCCTGCGACTTCGCCAGACGCAGCGCCTTGACCGTATCCGACGACGATCCCGAATACGAGAACGCGATCGCCGTGTCCGTCGTCTCGAGATGGCCCGCGCCGATCTGCTGCAGGTAGGCGTCGGTATTCAGCCTGGCCTTCAGGCCGAGATAGCCGAGCTTGGTGAACAGGTCGGTGGCCGGGACGAGCGAGTTCTCCACGCCGTAGATGTCGACCAGCGATGCGCCGGCGATCAGCGTGACCGCCTTGCGGAACGCTGACTGATCCAGCGACGAGGACAGGTCGTCCAGCAGCGTCTTCGCACTGCTGACCGCCTTGAGCGGCACGGAGTCCAGATCATCCCACGGATTGAGATCGAAACCCTCCAGCGGGTCGAAGGTCACGCGCCGTTCGGCCTCCGGGTGGCGCAGCACATAACGCAGCTCGCGGTACCCGCCGAACCCGAGTTTGCGGGAGAAGCGGATCACCGTCGGCTGGCTGACCCGCGCCGCCTGCGCGAGCTGGCCGACGGTGAGTTCCGCCGCCTCGGCGATATGATCTCGAACATACTGTGCCACCGCCCGTTCCGCGGGACGCAACGACGGGTACACGTGGTCGATGCGCTCGCGGATGCCGACCGAAGACTGCATGAAACATCTCCTTCACGCCCCTGATTCGATTCGTGTCTCAGCTTATGCGACGCGAGTGTCCCGGCGCCGGTGGAAAGTTGGCCGCAAGGTGAACACGCATTGAACACTTCCACTCCGCCACGCCGATACGCCGCGCGGATTCCCGTGACGAGACCGGCGCCGGCGATGGACCGCGGTCGCGCGATAATGGAACGCATGGTGACGATAACGGTGGGCGCGCCGACGCAGCCGGCCAGCGAGCGGCTCTACGGCGTCTTCTTCGAAGACATCAACCATGGCGCGGACGGCGGCCTGAACGCGAACATGGTAAACAACTACAGTTTCGACGGCGTGTACCTGCGTCACGAATCGCTGCGGCTCAAAGGCGCCGACCGGTGGCGCACCGAGGCCGACCCGCTGCGCAACTGGCGGTTCGACGGACTGTCCGCGACCAGCTGTGGCACCGAGATCCGCGGGGATCACGGCCAGCGGATCGTCACGGACTGTCCGGCGCCGCCCATCCACCGCAACAGCCGGTACGTGCGGCTGACGGTGGACGCCGCGCACGGCGACGCGGCCGGCGTTGAGCGAGACGCCGCGTCGATCGAAAACCTCGGATACAACGGCGACGGCGATTACGCGGATTCCTGCGCGATGTCGATCGCATACGGCCATGACTACGAATTCTGCGCATGCATTCGACCGGTCGCACCGTCGGTCGACGGCACGCCGGTCTCGCTGCACGTCGTCGTGCTCGGCGCCGACGATCGGCCGCTCACCGACGACGTGCGATTCGACGTCGACCGGTTCGCCGGCGAGCTGTTGCACGACGGATGGATCCAGGTGCGGCACCGGCTGCCCGGCCTCCATGCCGGCTATGGCAAGCTGCACATCGACGTGACCGGCGGGCAGGGAGCCTCGTTTGATCTCGACCTCGTCTCGCTCATGGACGCCGATTACTGGGGCGCCGGCGACCCGAAATGGCGGTTCGGCAGGATGCGTCGCGATCTGGTCGAATCGATCGCCGCGCTCAGGCCCGCATTCGTGCGCTTCCCCGGCGGCTGCATCGTCGAAGGCGTGACGCCCGGCAACGAATACCGGTGGAAGGACACGGTCGGCGCGCCGCCCGCCCGCCGCCAGCAGGCCAACATGTGGGCGTTCAAAACGCCAGACGGCTCCACGTATTCGCAAAGCTACCAGCTCGGCTTCTACGAATACTTCTGCCTGTGCGAGGATCTCGGCGCCAAGCCCCTGCCGACCCTGTTCGCGGGGCTCACCTGCCAGTCGCCCTACCGCGATCCCAAACACGTCGACACCGATTCCGACTGGTTCCGCAGCGTCGTCGTGCAGGACTATCTCGACCTCATCGACTTCGCCAATGGCGACCCCGACACGAGCGCATGGGCCGCCGTGCGACGCGACATGGGCCATCCCGAACCGTTCGGACTTGACATGATCGGCGTGGGCAACGAGAACTTCGGTGCAGACTACATCGAGAAATTTGACGCGATCAGCCGCGCCATCCATGCCAAGGACCCGCACATGCTGTGCGTGATGAGCGCCGGCCTGTTCCCGTTCCGTCTGCCGATGAGCCGCGCCTGGAACCATGCGCACCAGGTCGCGGCCGGCCAGGTGCCGGGCGTGGAAGCGGCCCCGGCGGGCGCCGGGAACCGTGACGCGACTGCGCGCGAACCCGGATTCGGCCATCCGTCCATCCTCGTGGACGAACATGCGTATCATTCGCCGGAATGGTTCATCTCCCAGGTCCGCCGCTTCGATGACTACCGGCGAGACAGTACCGGCGTGTACTTCGGCGAATACTCGGCCAACGGCTACTTCGCTGCCCAGCCGCAGGACTACGACCACGCCAGCCAATGGCGATCCGCGCTCGCCGAAGCCGCGTTCCTCACCGGATGCGAACGTAACGCCGACATTGTGAAGATGACATCGTACGCACCGCTGCTGTCGCACGTCACCGGCCACGGCTGGGAGCAGAACCTCATCGAATTCAACCCGGCGCATGTACAGCCCAGCGTCAACTACGAGGCGGAACGACTGTTCTCCACGAACTACGGATCGTTCATCTGCGACTGCCACAGCGACGAGGAGACGGACGATCTATATGTCTGTGCAACCGGCGACGACCCCGACGCCGCAGGTTCCGGCGACGTTCGCGTGCAGACCGGTGACAACGATCGCGTCTGCAACCGTGCGCAGCGCTTCATCAAACTCGTCAACACCGGCGGCACCCGCATCGGCGTGACGCTCAACGTCACCATTCCGGTAGCCGGTACCGCCGAGACCCTGCGTTCGCTGCATGTCGAAACGTTGACCGCCGACCCATACGCGCGCAACACGCTCGGCTACATCGGCGCCGGCCACGACTGCGTGACGCGCGCCGTACGCGATTCGGTGCTGCCGCAAGGCTCCGGACCGGTGCACGTCTCGCTCGCGCTGCCGCCGTACAGCCTCACCCTCGTGCGCCTCTCCTGAGACGACTCCGGACGGCCGTGCCGCAATCCCGTTCGGTCGGAATCGCAGGGCTACGGGCCGTAAGGCTGAGCGGCTGTTTTCGCTGGAATCGGTCGGAAAACAACACGGCGAAGCTACGTACTTGGGCCGGCGCTCCGCTAAAATCGCTGAAGTTAACGAACGGTGAACTTCGGAGGAACAATGCGTCGCTGGGCCATCGAGCTGCTCAAAAGCGAAACGATCCTGATCGTCGCCACGGTGCTCGCGATCATCTCCTGCTTCATCGTCCCGCCGGACGCCGACTACAAGGACTACGTGCACATGAGCACGATCAGCCAGTTGGTGTGCCTCATGCTTGTGGTGTGCGGTTTCCAGCGCATCGGCGTGTTCCGCATCATCGGCTCGCGACTCTTGCACCATGTCGGCACCGCGCGAGGCCTCGTGATCACGCTGATCTCGCTCACGTTCTTCTCGGCGATGCTCATCACCAACGACGTCGCGCTCGTCACGTTCATCCCGTTCGCGATCTCCGTGCTCATCATGGCCGACATGGAGGAGCACGCCGTGCTCGTCGGCACGCTCATGACCATCGGCGCGAACGTGGGCAGCATGCTCACCCCGATCGGCAACGCGCACAACCTGTACCTGAAGGCGCTCACCGGCATGCCCGCGCTGGAGATGATCGGCATCATGGCGCCGTATTCGGCCACCGCCGCGGTGATGCTCGTCATCATCTCGTGCATCGTATTCGGCAGGAAGCCGGTCTCCGAATTCCGCTCGCTTGACGGCGCCGGCATCGAACAGGGCGTGCTCGCTCCGTCCAGCGAAGGCCACCGACCCGACGAGATCCGCATCACCGGCTACGGTGCGGGCTACGGCGGCTGGCGCACCGTCGTCTACACGCTGCTGTTCGTCGTCTGTCTACTCGCGGTGAGCGACTTCATCCCGCTGTGGGCCATGTGCGTGATCGTGTTCGCCGCGTTTCTCGTATGCGACCGCAAGGTGTTCAAGAACGTCGACTGGGGTCTGCCGCTCACGTTCACCATGTTCTTCATCTTCATCGGCAACATGAAACGCGTGCCGGAATTCTACGAACTGGCCGCATCCCTGGTCAACATCCGCCCACTCGAGGTTGCGGTCGGCTCCAGCCAGCTCATCAGCAACGTGCCGACCACGCTGCTGCTGTCGGGCTTCACCGAACAGTGGCGTCCGCTCATCATTGGCACGAATCTCGGCGGCATGGGCACGCTCATCGCGTCCATGGCCTCGCTCATCGGTTACAAGAACGTCGTGCGCAAGTATCTGCACCAGAAGGGCCGCTACCTGGCCGTCTACTCGGCCGTTAACGTGCTGTTCCTCATCGTGCTCGTCGGGTTGAGCTGGATCATCGAGCCATAACGAGCGTACGGCTCGGCAGTCCGGTCTCCTCGGAAGAGCGGCTTCGCGAGCGGTTCTCACGCTAGCGCACGGTACGCATAATCGGTAGCAGAGCGCGGTGTGTGGCGATTGCGGGGGGGGGTAGAATAAAACCACTCCGGGAACATGGACGTTTCCGGCGAGGCGAAGGAGTATGTCGCCATGGAAAAGACACCCCAGAAGAAGCACCGCGAACGCATCGCACGCATCGTCGCCGGCGTGGTCGCCGCGCTGATCGTCGTCGTACTGCTGCTGTATTACGTGCCGTGGCCGCAACGCATCCGCATCGACGGCGATGCGTACCGGGTCGACAAGGACGCCGGCTCCGACACCTCGTACACGATATCGCTGGACGCGACCCGACTGCACTACCTGTTTCGGGAGGATCGGCTGACCGGACACGTCACCATCCGTCCGGCCGGAGGCGGGGATGCGGTGGCCGACCATGATCTCGACCGTTCGTTGTGGTATATCACGGACGTGACCCAGCCCGGCACCAAGGACACGGTCTCGTATTTCAGTGGATTCTGGGTTGACTACGCCGACTCCGGTCCCGACATGACGCAGGTGAGCGGTCTGCTGTCGGCCGACCGGACCTCAATGCTGATCGAAGTCAACAGCGACCAGGACCAAGGTATCTACATCGCGCCAGCCCCCGACGAACAGTCCGCCGAGAAGATCAAGACCGAACTCGGCAAAGTCTTCGACGTGGACGGCTGGATCAACCGGTGACCCTGTATTGCATTAGTCTGTCTCCTCTTAAGGAAGAGGGGGCAGACTAATGCGCCGTGATTGTGGTCTGTTCGAGTGTCCCCGTCGTCAGGTACTGCTGATACTTACTGTGTGGTTTCCCGGGGAGAGTTAAGGTGAGTTGCCGCGCTTCCACCATCGGCTGTAAATGGCTCCTTTTGAGATACTGCAGGTTGTAATCGAAGTGGCTTGCTATCTCGCTTGCGAAACGTGGAGTTTGACAGTATTCGGCGATTTGCGAACGTATGTCGCGAGTGTGTTTTGAGCCTTTGCCTGCTGTTGGTTCATGAGGCCGTGAATCATCGTCATGCTGTTCAGTATTGAAGAATCTTGCCAAAAATGATCCGTTCCGGTCGATAAATTCCGGTGGTCGTACACCATGCGACTGGGCTTCCTCTCGTATGATGGGGATGCCGGAATGTCGGTTTTCTGCAATGCGTTGTATCTCCAGCATGGATACCAGTGTGGGGTTTCGCGTCGGAAGATTGGCGTAGCCGAGGTCATTGATGCTTTGTCCGCCATAGATGCCCCCTGGATTCCAACATTCCAGACGGTCGGTATATAACACGAGACGTATGGGAGTGCCATTGCTATACGGTCCGTAATCGCGGTGCATCAGCGCGTTGAGCAGAATTTCTCGCACTGCGGTTTCCGGATATTGGGGTACATCGACACGTGCCCCATTACGAACAACCACTTTGGTCTTTTCGTTGCGTGATACGAAACTCATTGCTCCTTCGAGCATGTCGCTGATGGAACCTTCATACCGTTTGTTGTCAAGAAAACGCGTGCCGTTTTCATCCGGTTGCAGTGTCGTACCATTGACGGCGATGGCGGTGATGCACAGATTGGGGTATATCTGTTGAGGATAGTCGCCGAGTGTCATCATGCCGGCGAGTGTCGGCCGCCCATCTCTGATGGCACCTGTCAAGGCAAGTATTTCGTCATCGGAGCGTCGAGAGAGCAATGGTCGATCAGCGGCTGCGTCGTTGATGAATCGACTGGTTTTTCGTTTATCGAGCATTGCCGAGGAAGCGGTGGGATTGGTTGCGATATCATCACGTCTGCCTTCTTTGAATGATTCGATCTCGTATAATTCGACAGCCGTCATACGGACGTCGGCGTCTCCGATGCGCGTGTAAGATCCTTCGGTGATGCCTTTGATGGTTCGATACACTGGACGATCTCCCATAGGGCGTCCGCTGATGTACGCGGCGACAACGGTTTTGCCGTTTATCGTCGTGGTCTCAAATGTCGGGCGTACTTCAGGTGTCATGCCTTCGCATTGTCCATGTACTTTCTTGTGCAGGTCCTGCGCGTCGTACACTCCGCAGATGGAGAATCCGGCTTGTTCGTCAATGCCGAAAAGAATAATGCCGCCTTCGTTCTGATTGGAGAACGACGACAGGGAATCGTATACCCGAGGAGTTCCCTCTGCTGCGGCTTTCACTTCGATCGTCTGTGTCTCGCATTTGTTGGCAATGACGTCCCGAATGAGTTGTTGAAGATCTGCGGCCATGAACGGTACCTTTGTGATGGAAACCTACAATAATATACATGATATCAAATTTTTGAGAGTGAAAGTACTTTTTGTATCTTTTTGTTGGTGGGTGGATGTACAAGATTTTTGGATTATGTACATGATTTGTTTTGAGGGGCAGTCCGTTGAGTGCTACTTGCCGAAGCTGGTAAGTGCGGAAGCAAAGGCGCGTTTGCGCTTGGTGTAGGGCGGGTAGATGAGGGAAATCGTGTCTGGGAACGTCGGCTTGGCGACGACGGTTTTGACGTGGCTGAACTCGAGGAAACCGGCATGGCCGTGGTATGCGCCCATGCCCGACGTGCCGACGCCTCCGAACGGCAGCCGGCTGGACATGAGATGGCCGAGCGGCAGGTTGAAGCCGAGCGCGCCTGAACTCGTCTCGCGCTCGAAGCGACGGCGAACGGTGGTGTTGCGGGAGAAGACGTAACAGGCCAACGGGTGCGGGCGGTCGTTGATGAACGCGATCGCTGCGGTCGCGTCTGCGATCTCCAGAATCGGCAGAATCGGACCGAAAATCTCCTCGCGCATCACCGGCGCGTCCGGTGAGACGTGCGTGAGCACGGTCGGTGCGATATGACGGCTCGCCCGGTCGCCGTACCCGCCGCAGACGATATGCGCGGCGGAAGACGGGGCGGCCGGGTTCGGCATGAGCGACATCAGCCGGTCGTAATGCCGCTCGTTGATGATCTGCGCATAACTCGACGACCATTCGTGCGTCTTGTGCACGCCGTCATGGCCGTTGCGATCATCCGGTTGACGACTGTTTTCTGTCGCGATGCTGTCTGATGTGATGGCTGTTTGCCTTCGGTCGTTCCGATCGATGCCTGTGCTTGGACCGCTGCCGGACATGACGACATCGCGCCGTCCGCCGGTCATGCCGAACATCCGATACGCCGCCTTTGCGATGCGCTGCGCAAGGTCATCGACGACATCCGGCGTCGCCAACACGTAATCGGGTGCGACGCACGTCTGCCCGGCGTTGACGAACCGGCCCCACGCGATGCGCCGCGCGGCCGTATCCAAGTCAGCCGTGCCGTCGACGAACACCGGCGACTTGCCGCCCAGTTCCAACGTGACCGGTGTCAGCTGCTTCGCCGCGGCCTCCATCACAATCCGGCCAACCTTGCCGCCGCCCGTATAGAAAATATGGTCGAACGGCTGCTTGAGCAGCTCTCCGGTCTCGCGCGCGCCGCCTTGCATCACGGCGAATGCGCGGTGGTCAAGATACCGGTCAATCAGCGTTGCCAGCGTGTGGCTCGTCTCCGGTGACAATTCCGACGGTTTCAGACATACGCAATTGCCGGCAGCGATCGCATCGACCATCGGCTCCAACGACAGCAGAATCGGATAATTCCACGGCGAAATCACCAGCGCCACGCCCTTCGGCTCCGCAATGGTCCAACCGGCCGCCGGCTGCAACAGCCAGTGCAGCGGCTTGGGTCTGCGGGCGGCCCAGCGGGCCAGCCGGGGACGCACGAACCGAATCTCCTCCAATACCAGATTGATCTCCATGAGCATCGTCTCGGCTGTCGGCTTGCCGAAATCGTCATGCACCGCACGCGCCAACCGCGCACCCTGCTCGCGCAGCATCCGTTCCATCGCATCCAACTGCGTCCGTCGCCACCGCAACGGCCGCGTGACTCCACTGCGAAACGTCGCATTAAGCCGGTGAAACATCGCCTCCGCGTTGCGGTTGCGGTCATGGTGATTCGCGCTCATGCTCCCGTTATACCAGCCGTCGTTGCGCGGTGGTTGGCCGGAGCCGGCCTGCGACTCAGCTCCTGGATGAAAGCGGACGCTGATGACCGGTATTGCGGGCGTTTCCCGCTAGAAGCAGGCTACTCCTGGATGAAAGCGGACGCCGATGACCGATGTTGCGGTCGTTTTCGTCCAGGACAAGCTTCTTCTGGACGAAAACGACCGCCAGCCGGGTCATCCGCGTCCGCTTCCGTCCATCATCTCGTTAAACCGTCGATCGCGGCATAGCGGCAGGCCCTGCGATTTTGTTGACGCGCAATGCTAGGATAATCCGCGGAAAAAGCCGCGGAATGCGTCGCGTCACGGTCCACAAGACCGTAACACGTGGGCTGCGGCGGCGCTCGCCGAACCATCATCAATGGGCGACGAACGGAACATGGTAACACCGGGTTCGGCGAGACGATGCAACACAACGTCCTTGCGAGCATGCCGGTGGCCAAATCGAACGCAACGAATCAATCGCAAGGAACAACTATGCGTTATACGGTAATCGGCGCGGGCGCGATGGGCCTGCGTTACGGCATCCTGCTGCAGGAACACACGGACGCGCACGTCGACTTCATCGACGCGTGGGCGCCGCACATCGACAAGATCCGCGAACAGGGCGGCGTGTACGTCAGCCGTGACCACGAGAACCGCCGTCTCATCCCGATCAACCTGTACACGCCGGAGGAATACGACGGCGACCCGGACGTGTGGATCATCTTCATGAAGCAGATGCAGCTTGAGGAGATGCTCAAGCGCTGCGCCCACCTGTTCAAGGACCACCAGGTCGCGTTCAGCGCGATGAACGGCTGGGGCCACTTCGAGAAGATCGCCCAGTACTTCTCCGAGGACCGCATCTACGGCGGCACCGCGCTCGTCGCCACCGTGCTCAACGGCCCGGGCGACGTGGACTTCATCGGCAAGTCCGGCGCCGGCACCATGCACATGTGCGCCATGACCAACGAGGTCACCGACATCGAGAAGGCGATCTTCGCGGACTTCCAGAAGGCCAACCTCAACCCGGAGATCTCCGACGACTTCAAGGGCATGTGCATGGCCAAGATCGTGTTCAACTCCGTGGTGAACACGCTGTGCACCATGTACCAGATCACGATGGGCCAGTTCATCAGCTATCCGGGCGCCCGCGACATGGCCATGCAGCTGATCAACGAGGCGTACGACGCGTGCGAGCGCGCCGGCATCAAGCTCATCAACACGCGTGCCGAGGAGCTCGAGTCGGTCGATTACGTCAGCCGCACCGGCAACCCGCTGCACTACCCGTCGATGTACCAGGACATGAGCCGCGGCCGCAAGACCGAGGTCGACTACATCAACGGCTACATCGCCAAGATTGGCCGCGAGCACGACTACGTGTGCCGCACGCACGAGTTCCTCACTCATGGCGTGCACCTTGCGGAGCTTGCGTTCCAGTACCATCACCAGAACGACGCCAAGTGATGTTGCGGTCGGCATGGTCTTTCGGATGCCGCCGGTTCGACATCCGAAAGACCATGCGGCGCATGTGCGTGATTGCCTGCAGCGTCTTCTTCAGTGCGAAACCGGACGCGTCAACCGTGGACAGGTGTGGTGCTTCCACTGAGAATCAAGTAGCAAGAAGCCGCTAGGGGAGCGGAATGCAATACTGGAGAATGCGGCAATGGCGCAGAACTCTTTACGCATGTGCCAGTCAGTAGTTTTATGAGCATATCACTAGTTGTCAGGCTCAATAATCATCCAAAAATGAGTGAGGCTGGATGAGAGACGATGTTGAGAAACTGGCTATGGACGATCGTTTTATGTTTTGATAAACTTCCAATGACGATTATGTTGTCAATGTCATTCAACAATGGTGCTGTATCGGCTTGATGGAGGTTCTTATTATGAGGAAAAAGAATTCTTGCCTCGTTTGTTTCCATTGTTATGTTGTTGATGTTGCCATTTTCCAACGGCATATGCCCTAGGGAATGAGGAAAGCATCAACAATTGCTACAAGTTCTTTTGGTTTACGGGACATTCTGGGATTGCCTATAGTGATTTGCGGATTGTGCATATTGCTGGTCCTGGGAAAAATCCGGAAACTGTATCGCAACTCGCTTGGATGGGAAGTTTGTATCCAGGAGGGTGGACGAAGATATATAGACATAAAAGTGCGAGTGTCGCCTCAGCTGCTGCTAATTGGGCTCGATGTAGACATCTCTGGAATTGGTTTGGTGCAACAATATGACTAAGAGAAAAATACTTATCATTTGCCTTTCAGTATTGCTGATGGTTTTTTTGTACTACTTTCCGATTCAACGCGCCTTGGCCATAATGAAATTCTCTGATTATTCCATGGAGCAAGGAGTGTCTTCTTCTGATATACAACAGAAGAAAGTTTTCAAGGACTATATCCAAGATGGCTATTATATATCGGTGACGTATATTAGTGATCCGTATCATAGATATGACTATCATTATTACTTATTAGAGTGGAGAAAAGATCATATACGGCTGAATTCCATGTATCTGGATATTTATGATTCTGCCAATAATAGATTAGATTCTTTTGATAACGTTGTTTATAAACCATTGTCTCAGTATGACTGACGTCATTACTGGCCGACGGATCGCAGCGGGCCACGTACCGGCATGCTGGTATACTATCTCTTCGTTTGGCCCCGTAGCTCAGCTGGATAGAGCATGTGACTTCTAATCTCAGGGTCGCCGGTTCGAGCCCGGCCGGGGTCACGACGTTAACCCTTGGAATTTCAACGATTCCAAGGGCTTCGCAGTTTCAACCCGATCGCGTTTCGTCCCTGATTATCCCTGATGGAATAAATCGCCCCAACTCCTTGCGAGAGCGTCGGCCACGTCGTCCATCCTGTCCGGCCAGAATCTCGCGTAGGTGTTCAGCGTCACCGTGGCGTCCTTGTGCCCCATCGCGTTCTGGCTAAGGGTGGGGCGCGTATCGCAAAGGGATCTGCAACTTCCCTAGGGGACCCATCAGTCAACCTCCCGGGCTTACGGCCTCTGTTGCATCTCGTACCGGCCGTAAGCCCGGGGATGGCTGTCGTGTTATGTCGTATTGATGGTTCTCTCTTCTCCCGGGCTTACGGCCGTCTTGGACTATGGAACCGGCCGTAAGCCCGGGAGAACTGGGCGATGACGGTACGCTCAGTCCGGCAGACGGCGACGTGAGACGACGACGTGAGACGGGGCGCCGTAAGCCCCGGAAAATGCCGTATTGGTCCCGACTCTTCCCGGGCATACTGCCGCTTTCGTGCCCTGATCCGGCCGTAAGCCCGGGTGTAAGCCCGGGAATCAGACACATTAACCGCCATTGGCCTATATTCCGCGCTTTGATTGGCCATCGTGTCTTGTTCTTGAACGAGAAGGGGGCTGGCATCCTGCGATACCAGCCCCCAACATCCATAACAACGGGGCAGTCAGCGCCCAAGTGGCGTCTGCGACCGCTCGGCGAAGGCCTATGCTGGCTCCATCAATTGTTTGCCACGCGGGTGAAACGGCTTCAGCCACCACAACAATTGTACGGACATGAACGAACGTGTCTTGCTGGCTGAAGTCGGAATCGATATGTGAATAGGTGGTGGTGGCGTTCTTCGGGCGGGGAACGCCACCACCACGGGTGGGATTATTCCTCGGTGGACACCCAGCCGGCGGCGTGGCGGGCGTAGCGTCTGCGCATGAGCACGCAGCCGGTGCCGGATACGGCGAGGATCGCGGCCAGCGTGGTTACGGTGGCGGATTCCACGCCGGTGTTCGACAGCGTCTTGCCGGTCTGCTGCCTGGTCTTGGACTGGGCTGCAGCCTGCTGTTTCCTGGCGGCTGCTTCGGCCTGCTTCTTGGCGTTTGCGGCCTTCTGCTTGGCTGCTTCGGCGGCCTGCTTTTCGGCCTCTGCCTTCTTGGCTGCTTCGGCGGCCTGTTTCTTGGCGGCTGCTTCGGCTGCCGCCTTCTTTGCTGCCTCCTCGGCGGCTTGCTGCTTTGCGACTTCCTCCGCTGCCTTCTTTTGGGCTTCGGCCTCCGCCTTCTTCTTGGCCTCTTCCGCGGCTTTCTTCGCGGCTTCCGCCTTCTTGGCCGCCTCTTCGGCTTCGGCCTTCTTCTTGGCTTCCTCCTCGGCCTTCTTTTGTGCTTCGGCTTCCGCCTTCTTGGCGGCCTCGAGCTCGGCATCGGCGGTCTGCTTGTCGGTCAGCTTCGCGTCGTAGTCGCGCTTGGCGGCCGCATACGCGGCATCCGCCTCCGTCTTGGCCTTGGTGGCGGCGGACAGCACGGTCTTGGCTTCGTCAAGCGCCTTGTTCGCGGCTTCGAGCTCGGCCGGAGCGTTCTGATACCTAGCGATCGTCGCGTTCGCGGCATCCAGGTCGGACTGTGCGGCCTGCTTGGTGGCAGCGGCCTGATCGATGGTCTGTTGGGCGGCGGCGATGGCGGCATCCGTGTCGGCGACCTTTCCGTTCAACGTATCGATCACCGTCTGCACGAAGGCGCCGGAGGCCACGGCCTTCGCCTTATCCGCTTCGGCTGCGGTCTTGGTGGCCTGTGCGGTCTCGATATCCTTGGCCGCGGCAGCCGCGTCCGCATCGGCCTTGGCGATCTGCGATTCCGCAGTAGTCTTCGCGGCGGCTGCATCCTTGGCGTCCTGCTCGGCCTTCGCGATCGCCTGATCGGCGGTCTTGACCTTGCCGTTTGCCGCATCCACGGCAGCTTGCGCGTCGGCAGCGGTGGCAGTCGCCTCATCCAGCGTCGTCTGCGCGGCAGCAGTGGCCTTCTGCGCGGCAACATAGGCAGCCGTCTTCTCGGCCTGATCGGCCTTAGCCTTCTTCAAGGCTTCAGCCTTATCGCCCTGCGCGGCAACCGCATCGTCGTACGCCTTCTGTGCGGCCGCAACCGCGGCGGCCTTCTCGTCGGCTGTCTTCTGTGCGGTGGTCACCGCGTCTGCGGCCTGCTGCGCGGCCGTCTTGTCGGCGGCAAGCTGATCGGACGCGGTCTTCACGACTGCGGCTGCGGCATCGGCCGCCGCCTGCGCATCCTTGTACGTCTGATCGGCGTTCTCCAGCGAAGACTTGTACGCGGTGAGATCGGCAAGGTAATCCTCTGCACTCATCACTCGTCCGATGGAAAGACGAGTACCTTTGGAAGTCTTCACCGTACCGTTATTCCATAGGAATTCCTGTCCCCAGACGTTGGGATATATCGTGCCGGTTTGGCTTACTCCGAATCCGGTTATAGTCCAGCCATCATCGACGATGTTGAGATAGTGTCCGGTCTGGCATGCTACGGTGCCGTCTGAATAATGGCTGGGATAGGGGCAACCTGTGGCATTCGGATCGTCTTTCGACCATTCTCCGCGTTGAAGTGCCTCGTAATTTGCTTTCTCCTGTGTGTACCAGCCGTTAAAGGGATCGGTCTGGCTCCAGCCCCATGCCAGGTTCTCTCCGGTGTTGAATTGCATGGGGTGTCCGATGTTGCCGTTTGCATAATCCGTGTCGGCCATGCCGATCGCCATCAACGTATCTGATACCTGCAAAGCCTTCTTGCCTTCTCCGGCGCGAAGCTCGTTCGTCCGCTGAATCCACTTGACCGCCGCGATCATGTTATCCAGTGTGGTCGCATCGCCATCCGAGCCGTTATGCACATAGTCGAGATACTTGGTCACGCTCGAATCGGTCAGCACCCTGTACGCATCATCCTGGCCTTTGTCCTTGAAGTACGCGATCGCGCCCTGGCTCAGCTTCGTCGTGGCCTCGTCGCGGCGGTCTTCGCCGCATCGGCCTTGGCCTGTGCGTCCTTCGCGGCCTGCTGCTTGGCGGTCAGATCGGCCTCATCGGCGGTGACCTTCTGATCGGCCGCCGTTTGCGCGTCCTTCGCGGTCTTGAGAGCCGCGTCGGCCTTGGCCTGCGCGGCCTTCGCATCGTTCAACGCCTGTTCCAGCTTGGTCAGGTCGAGCGTGTCGTGTTCCAGATCCTTGACGAGCTGATCGGCCTTGTCCTTCGCATTCTTGGCGCTCGCTTCGGCCTTCTTCGCTTCGGCCAGCTTCGCAGCGGCATCGGTCGCGGCCTTGTCGGCGGATACCTTCGCGGCCTGTGCGGTCTTGAGCGCGGCCTGTGCGGCGACTTTGTCCGCTTCCGCGGCCGCCTTATCCGTAGCGGCCTGCGTCGCGGCCTGTTCCGCGTTCGCCTTAGCGGTCTGCGCCGCCGACTTGCTCGCGGCCGCATCCTTCGCCGCGGCCTGCGCCTTGGCAATGGCCGCATCCGCCGCGTCGATCTTCGCCTGCGCATCCGCAACGGCCTGATCGGCATCGTCCTTGTCTTCCTGCGCGTTCTTGAGCGACTCCTTGGCTGCGGCCTTGTCCGTCTGCGCGGCGGTCTTCGCGTCTGTGGCGTCCGCGATCGTCTTGTCGGCCGCGTCGATCTTGGTTTGCGCGGCTGCGGCCGCATCCTTCGCCGCGGCGATCGCGGCATCCGCATCGGCCACGTGCTGTTCGGCGGTCTTCACCGCCGCCTCGGCCTGATCGACCGCCGTCTGTGCCGCGGCGGCCGCATCCGCAGCCGTCTTCTGCGCGGCCGTCGCATCGTCAAGCTTGCCCTGAGCCGCAGCCAGCGCCGCCTCCGCCGCATCGGCTTTGGCTTGCGCTTCGGTCACGCCCGTCGGCTTGGCGGCCGATTCGGGAGCCGGCTTGGTCTCGGCCGGGGCTTGCGCATCGTTGCGTACCGTCCCCGTGACCTGATCCGGCATCACGGCCGTATCGTTGGCCAGTGCGGCCTGCGGTGCGGCCAACGTCGCTGCCGCCACGGTCGCGGCGATCATCATGCTGTTTTTGGCGGACATCATTGTTGCCTTTCTTCCTCAATCCTCGTGCCAACGTCGGTGGTCATTCATCGGCGTTCGTCGTCGGCACAGATGTACCCATGACTTTACCCCCTATAGCCGGACGGTTTCAACCCGGCCAATCATCCTTGAGATGGATTGCCGGCGGTATTGCTGTGGTACAGACTTCTGTGAGAGGATAGGGAACCGTACTTGAGCCGGTGCGATCAAGAAGGGATGTGTCGATGGCGATATTCGAAGGCGAACCGCACCCGAAACCGGTCGGGGGAGGGGCTGTATCGTCCGCACAGGCCCGGCCGATGATCGAAGTCAAGAACCTGCGCAAGGAATATCCGGTCGTCGACGAGACGGTCGTCGCCCTCGAACGCATCAATCTTTCCATCCCGCGCGGCCAGATCTGCTGCATCTACGGCGAGTCCGGCTCCGGCAAATCCACGCTGCTCAACCAGCTCGCCGGCATGGAGAAGCCGACGCGCGGCGGCGTGCGCATCGGCGGCGTGGTCGTCTCCCAGCTCGACGAACGCGAACTGGCCGCCTTCCGGCAGAAGCACCTTGGCTTCGTTTTCCAGTCGTACAACCTGCTGCCGAATCTCAATGCGATCGAAAACGTGGCGATGCCGCTCATGTTCCGCGGCATGCCGAAAGCCCGGCGTGAGAAGATCGCGCGCGGCATCCTCAAACGGGTCGGCTTGGGCAAGCGCATGACCCACTATCCGACGCAGATGTCCGGCGGCCAGCAGCAGCGCGTCGGCATCGCGCGCGCGTTCGTTGCCCGGCCCGAAGTCGTGTTCGCCGACGAGCCGACCGGCAACCTCGATTCGAAAACAAAGGTCGACGTGATGGAGATGATCGTCTCGTTCGCGCGCGACTTCAACCAGACGATCGTGCTCGTCACGCACGACGACAACATGGCGCAGTACGCGGATCGCATCGTCACGCTGTTGGACGGCCGGATCATCAGCGATCGGCTGACGCACTGAACGAACGCCGGCGGATTGATCGGCACAGACATACTTCGAGAACAGAAGGAAAGGGAACCCATGACCACACGAGAGCAAAAGCGTGGACTGATCGCCGCCGCGATCGCGATGTTGGCCGCACCCGCGATGCTGCTAGCCTGCGTGACGCCGGCCGCGTTCGCCACGTCGACGGCCGATCCGACTACCGTCGGCGGCACGTCCGAAACGGCCGACGGCACGAACGGCACGACTGTAGACGGCAACGGCGGCACCGGTGACGTGTTGACCGACAATTCAGCCAACGGCGGCAGCGCGAACGGTTCCGGCAGCGTCAATCAGGCCGTGGACGGTTCCGGCGCGAACGGTTCCGGCACCGACTCCGGCACGAACGACAACGGCGGCTCCGCGACCCAGACCGTCGCCGGGCCGGTCCCGAACATCATCATCACCAACTTCAACTACGGCGACGGCACCGTCTCGGCCGGCGGCGACTTCAACCTCACGTTCACGTTCCAGAACATGGGCAAGGTCGCGGTCGACAACATGGTCGTCACCGTGGATGGCGGCGAAAGCTTCGCGATCGCCGGTGGCACGAACACGTTCTACTTCGACCGTCTCGGCGCGGGCTACGCGATGACGCAGAGCCTGCCGATGCAGGCCGTCGCCAACGCACAGTCGGGTGCGCAGGGCATCACCGTCAGCTTCAAATACGAGTACGTGGACGGCGGCGCGCGCAGCTCCAACTCGTCGGACATCAAAATCTCCGTGCCGATCTCGCAGCCCGACCGCTTCGAATTGAACGATCCAGTCCTGCCTGAGGGCGCGACGGTCGGCTCCGAGACGACCATCACCATGAACTACGTGAACAAGGGCAAGGGCGACATTGCCAATGTCGAGGCCAGCATCGAAGGCGAGGGCCTGCAGGTCACGAACGCTAAGCAGTACGTGGGCAACGTGACGTCCGGCTCGACCGGGTCGATTGGCTTCGCGTTCACGCCCACGCAGGCCGGCGACATCAGCGCCAAGCTGCGCGTCACCTACGAGGATTCGGACGGCAAGACGCAGACCAAGGAGTTCCCGGTCACGATCACGGCCGCCGACGCCGAACCTGCGATGCCGGACGACGGTACAGTCATGCCCGACGACAACACCGTCGACCAGCAGGGGATTCCCGGCTGGGTGTGGGCCGTGGTTGCCGTGGTGGTGCTCGCCGCCGTGATCGTGACGGTTGTGCTGGTTCGCCGGCATAGGAAGAAGGCCAAGCAGGCGGACATCGACGAGGAATGGGACGACTGGACCGGCGCGGGCGGCACGACTGACGCTGCCGGCAAGGGCGGCGGTGAGCCGTCGACCGATACGATCGACGTGCCGGTCGTCGGTGCGGCCGGCAACATCGCGACTTCCGGCGAGGGCCGCGCATGAGACTGTCCGACATCCTGCACCTGTGCAGCCAGAACCTGTGGCGGCGCAAGTCGCGCACGATACTGACCGTGCTCGGCGTGGTCGTCGGCTGCTGCTCGATCGTGACGATGGTCTCGCTCGGCGAAGGCATCAACGAGATCAACGAGCAATCGCTCAAGCAGATGGGCGACCTGACCATCATTAGCGTGTACCAGGGCGGTAACTACGAGGGCGGAGTCGGCGGCCAGTCGGGTTCGTCCAGCAGCGGACAGAACGAAACCAAGCTCGACGACAAGGCGATCGAATCGTTCAAACAGATCGCCGGCGTGACCGGAGCCAGCGCGCAGATGTCGCTCAACTATTCGATCACCATGACCGCCGACAACGGCCGGTACGTCGCCTCCTACGGCGACATCCAGGCCATCGACATGACCCAGCTCGAGAACATGGGCTACAAGCTCGCCGACGGCACGGCACCGACCCGCGACGGCGAAGTGCTCGCCGGGCAGTATCTCGCCTACCAGTTCGCCGACAAGTTCCGCCCCGAAGGATCCAACATGCGCTCCCAGCCGCAGGACATGGGCGACGGCACGTACATGGTGTGCGGCGTCAACGACTGCGAGCAGGTGCCCGCCGACCAGCTCGGCGACGATGCCAAGCCGTTCTTCGACCCGATGGCCACCGAGATCACGCTCACCATCCAGACCGGCGACTCGTCGGGCGACGGTTCGGGCGGCATGACGATGGGCATGATGGGCGGCGTGTCAGGTTCCGTCGGATCGGTCGGCGGATCAGACGCAAGTTCGGGTACGGGCAGTGGTTCGGCCGGCGCGAACGGCTCCAGCAACACGTTCAAGCTCAAGGCCACCGGACTGCTCAAGGAGGACTGGAACAAAGGCAGCTCGACCTCGAGCGGCATCCTCATGGACATCGCGCAGCTCAAGGCCATGATCGCCAAAGCCGACAAGTCCGCCGCCAAGACCGTCACTTACGAGCAGGCGCTCGTCAAGGTCGCTGACATCAAGCAGGTGGCCGACGTCGAACAGCAGATCAAGGACATGGGCTTCTCCACGTCGTCGTACGAGGAGATTCGCAAGCAGATGGAGGAGCAGTCGCGCGGCATCCAGCTCGTGCTCGGCGGCATCGGCGCGGTCTCGCTCTTGGTTGCGGCCATCGGCATCACCAACACGATGGTCATGTCGGTGAGCGAACGCACGCGCGAGATCGGCATCATGAAAGCGCTCGGCTGCTATGTGCGCGACATCCGCATCATGTTCCTCGGCGAGGCGGGCTTCATCGGCCTGTTCGGCGGGGTGATCGGCTGCCTGTTTAGCGCGGTCATATCGCTCGTGATCAACCTGGTGTCGCTGGGCGGGCCGAGCGGAGAGAATCTCGTGCATGCGATCATGGGCGGCGACGGGGTGACACGCATCTCGGTGATCCCGTGGTGGCTGTTCGTGTTCGCGATCCTGTTCTCCACGCTGATCGGCCTGGTCTCCGGATTCCAGCCGGCCAACAAGGCCGTGAGAATCCCCGCGCTCGACGCCATCAAAAGCGACCAGTGAGTCGTGTGTGGGCGGCAATCGTCACTATGTTCGCGTGATCGGGATGGGGACTCGAGCATAGTGACGATTGAGCCGGCCATATCGTCACTATGTACGCGAAGGCATGCGGATCGCTCGAACATAGTGACGATTGCGGGCGGCGCGTTTCGCGGTCGGGCTCGTTGACGGCCTCTTTGCGTAGAGTGGAACGGTATTCAAGCCCACCCGTTTCGGAGGTTCTTATGGCAGACAGCAAGCCCGAAGTGGCAGTCATCATGGGATCGGCCAGCGACTGGGAGACGATGAAGCACGCGTGCGACATCCTCGACCAGTTCGCCGTGCCCTATCACAAGCAGGTCATCTCCGCCCATCGCACGCCCGAACTCATGGGCGAATTCGCGCATAACGCCCGCGGCAACGGCTTCAAGGTCATCATCGCCGGTGCGGGCGGCGCCGCCCACCTGCCGGGCATGGTCGCCGCGCAGACCACGCTGCCGGTCATCGGCGTGCCTGTGCGCTCGCATGCCCTCTCCGGCTGGGATTCGCTGCTGTCGATCGTGCAGATGCCCGGCGGCATCCCGGTCGCCACCACGGCCGTCGGCAACTCGGGCGCGACCAACGCCGGTCTGCTCGCGGTGCAGATCCTGTCCACCAACGACGAGCGGCTCGCGAACGCGCTGCAGGAATACCGCGACTCTCTGAAGGAAAAGGTGGCTGAATCCAATGCCCAGCTTGTCTGAGGAAACGCACGGCGCGGTCAAGATGCTGCAGCCGGGTGCGACGATCGGCATCATCGGCGGCGGCCAGCTCGGCCGCATGATGGCCCTGTCCGCCAAGTACATGGGCTTTCGCATCGGCGTGCTCGACCCGACCCCGGACTGTCCGACCGCGCAGGTGGCTGACTTCCAGATCGTCGGCGAGTACGACGACAAGACCGCCATCCACGACCTGGCCGAAAAGTCCGACGTGCTCACCTACGAGTTCGAGAACGTGGACGCCGAGGCGATCGACGAAGTGCGTCATCTCGTCGCCGCGCCACAGGGCACCGATCTGCTGCGCGTGACGCAGGACCGCGTGCACGAGAAGACGTTCATCAACGAGCACGGCACCGAAACCGCGCCGTGGCGCGAGGTGAACAACTTCGAGGAGCTCGATGCGGCGATCGACGAGCTGCACTACCCGTGCGTGCTCAAGACCCGTTCCGGCGGCTATGATGGTCACGGCCAGCATGTGCTGCGCAACGACTCCGACCTTGAGAAGATCCGCGCGCGCGGCGACCGCGGCGGCGGCTTCCCGCCGAGCATCCTCGAAGGATTCGTGGACTTCGCGTTCGAGGCGTCCATCCTCGTGTCCGGCAACGGCGAGCAGTACGTCACGTTCCCGATCGTGCGCAACGATCACCGCAACAACATCCTGCACATGACGATCGCCCCGGCCGAAGTCAGCCCCGAAATCGCGCAGGCCGCGCACGAACTCGCGCTGCGACTGGCGAAGGGCTTCGAACTGGCCGGCACGCTCGCCATCGAGCTGTTCGTCACCAAGGACGACCGCGTGATCGTCAACGAGCTCGCGCCGCGTCCGCACAACTCCGGCCACTACACGATCGAGGCGTGCTCGATCGACCAGTTCGACGCGCACATCCGTGGCATCGCCGGCTGGCCGCTCATCCAGCCGAAGCTCCTGAGCCCGGCGGTGATGGTCAACGTGCTCGGCCAGCATGTGCTGCCGACCCGCGCGCTCATCGCCTCGCACCCCGAATGGAACGTGCACGACTACGGCAAGGCGCAGCTGCGGCACAACCGCAAGATGGGCCACATCACCGTGCTCACCGACGACACCGCGGCCACCGTGGCCGATCTCGAGGCCACCGGCTGCTGGGATGATCTCAAGTAGCAATCTCTCCTGTCATTTCGACCGAGCGTAGGCGAGCGGAGAAATCTCTCGCCGACGATGGCTTCGAAAGATTTCTCGACTCGGCTTCGCCTCGCTCGAAATGACGGTGATGATCATGTATGTGCGCATGAAAAAAGCTCCCCTCGGGGAGCTTTTTCGTTATCCGCACGATCTGCGCGGCTGATATCAGTCGCTTACTCGGCGACGTTCAGCTTGGAACGCTTGCGGCTGTACGCGAAGTACACCACCAGGCCGAGTCCGAACCAGACCGCGAACCGCAGCCACGTCTCCCAGTTGAGACCTGCGATCAGGATCAGGCAGAACACGATCGCGCAGATCGGCGTGAACGGCACGAGCGGTGCGCGGAAGCCACGGTGCGCGTCCGGCTGCGTCTTGCGCATCCACAGAATACCGGCTGACACGATGATGAACGCGGACAGCGTGCCGATGTTCACCAGCTCGAACAGCACGTTGATGTTGATGAAACCGCCCGCCACCGCGGTCAGGATGCCGAAGAACCACGTGCCCTTGAACGGCGTGCGGTACTTCGGGTGCACCTCGCCGAAGAACTTCGGGAACAGGCCGTCGCGGCTCATCGCATAGCAGATGCGGGACTGGCCGTACAGCTGCACGAGCATCACGGTGGTCATGCCGATCAGCGCACCGAGGTTCACGATGAACGCGAGCCAGTTCATGCCGGTCGCGAGGATCACGCCGGCCACCGGAGCGTCGATGAAGTTCGCGAACTCCTGGTACGGCACGATGCCGGTCATGATGAACGTCATGACGATGTACAGCACGGTCGACACGGCCAGCGACAGCAGGATGCCGCGCGGCAGCGTCTTGTTCGGCTCGACGGTCTCCTCGGCCGATGACGACACCGCATCGAAGCCGATGAAGCTGAAGAACACGATCGACGCGGCCGGCACGATGCCGTACGGCTGGGTCGAGCCGGGTTGGAACGTGTACACGCCGTACGGGGAGAACGGCTTCCAGTTCTCCGGGTTCACGTACCAGACGGTGCACACGATGAACAGCACGATGATCGCGAGCTTGATCATCACCATGATGTCGTTGGTCTTCTTCGTCTGGTTGATGCCGATCGACAGCACCCACGTGATCAGCAGCACGATCACGAAACCGGGCAGGTTGAAGTACGTGGTGACGCCCGGCGTGGTGCCGTACGCGGCGGTCAGCTCGACCGGCAGATGCAGGCCGAAACCTTCAAGGAACTTGTTGAAATATCCCGACCATCCGGCGGACACCGTGGCCGCCTGCAACGCGTACTCAAGAATCAGATCCCAGCCGATCACGAACGCGATCAATTCGCCGAACGCTAGGTACGAGTAGGAGTAAGCGGAACCGGAAACCGGGGCCATCGACGCGAATTCCGCGTAGCACAGACCGGCGAAACCGCAGCAGACCGCGGCCAGCAGGAACGATACGGACAGTGCCGGGCCGGCGGTCAGCGCGCCCTTGCCGGTCAGTACGAAGATGCCGGTGCCGATGATCGCGCCGATGCCGAGCATCGTCAGATCGAACGTGTGCATCGTACGCTTTAGCGGAGTGGATTCAGCGACCAGCTGATCCACCGATTTCTTGCGAAAAAGATCCATGATGAGTCTTCTCTCAATACGGAATGGATATGGGCTGGACCGGACGGTTTTCCGGGACCCCGGCACGCCTCAACGCCGGGAATCAGAATGCTCGCGGGGTGCCTGATGGATAAGATGACGGCACTGCGAACGAGTGGTAGACAGTGTATGGCCGCGGCATGGACAACGCTCGCGTTTCCGTGGGCTTTGTCTCGAGGGATGGGACGGCGATGGCGCGGTGGTGATCGCGATGGCGCGATGAAGTCGGTATGACGAGGCCTGCGATGACGAGATGATTGCACAATGATGACGGCACGGTGAACCCGTGCGGCGATTCGTTGCGCATTCGTCATTGTGCCGAGACACAATAGGGCGTATGACTTTGAGCGCAGTAACGAATTGGCAGTTCTCATCCCCGGCCGGCGAAGCGAATTACGAGGCCGCGCGCCGGCGGTATCCGGCGCAGGCGATCGTCGACCTCGCCGCATTGCGCGACAACATGCGGCATCTGGTCGACGTGGTCGGCGGGCCGGACTCCGGCACCGCGGTGATGGGCGTGGTCAAGGCCGACGCCTACGGCCATGGCCTGCTGCCGACCGCGCTGGCGGCGCTGGCCGGAGGCGCGACCTGGCTCGGCACCGCGCAGTCCCATGAGGCGCTGCTGCTGCGCAAGCTCGGCATCGGCCCCGACCGCTGCCACATTCTTACCTGGGTCTACAACGGTATGGAAGTGCCGTTCGACGAGCTGATCGACAACGACATCGACGTGTCGGTCGGGTCCCTGCCGGGCATCGACGCGGTGGCCGCGGCCGCCCGCAAGCTCGGCAAGACTGCCCGCGTGCACGTGAAGGTCGATTCCGGTTTCGGCCGCAATGGTTTCACCGAAGAATCGTTCGACGCGGCGCTGGCCAAGCTTGTGCCGCTCGCCAAGGAAGGCGTGATCCACGTCGTCGGCCAGTGGAGCCATCTCGCCGTGGCCGATTCGCCGGACGTGCCCGAATTCGTGGCCGCCACCGACCATCAGATCGAGAACTTCAAGGCGTTCACCGCGCGCATGGAGAAGGCCGGCATCGCCCCGGAAATCCGTCACTTGGCCAACACCGCCGCCACGCTCGACCGCCCGGAGATCCACTTCGAGCTCACCCGCCCGGGCATCGGCCTGTACGGCTACGAGCCCGATCCGGCGATGGGCACGCCGCGCGACTGGCACCTGAAGCCCGCCATGACCCTGCAGGCGCAGCTCGGCACCGTCAAGCACATTGACAAGGGCCACGGCATCTCCTACGGCCGCACCTACCTCACCCCCGACGACACGTCCACCGCGATTGTGCCGCTCGGCTACGCGGACGGCATCCACCGCTCCGCCTCCGGCTTCGACATGCAGGGCGCCAAGCATGTCGAGAAGCTCGGCGGTCCGGTGCGCGTCATGACCGCCGACGGTCCGAAGCTGTACCGCGTCTCCGGCCGCGTGTGCATGGACCAGTTCATGATCGACCTGCACGGCTCGTGCGACGCGCTCGGTGTGCACGAAGGCGACACGGTCGAACTGTTCGGGCCGGGCCGCGGCGAGCAGTACGCCGAGCCGACCGCCGACGACTGGGCGCGCGCCGCCGACACCATCAGCTACGAGATCTTCACCTGCCTACGCAACCGCATCCCGCGCCTGTATCTCAACGCGGCCGACGTGCTGCCGGCCGACGATCTCGCCAAGCTCGACCCCGCCTCGCTGCTGTAGTCAGTCGACTGCCGAATCGCGCATCCGTCGAACCCGCGTTGCGCATTGTCGCCGACGTTATTATCATTAGTTGACTGCTAATGATAATAACGTCGGTGTGCGCACGGTTTGACGCACGTATCGCCGGCCCGGATGGGGAAGTGCATATGACGGCGAACGGGCCGGAACGGCATACCAAACAGAAGGACGCCGTGCTGCGGCAATTGCGCACCTGCGACGATTTCGTCTCCGCGCAGGAACTGCATCGCAAACTCGACGACGAGGGCACGAAGATCGGACTGGCCACCGTCTACCGCCAGCTGAACGCGCTCGCCGATTCCGGCGCGGCCGACACGATCCGCCTCGACGGCCAACAGCTGTATCGCCTGTGCGGCGACGACGGCCATCACCATCATCTCGTATGCCGCAAATGCGGCAAAACCGTCGAAATCGACCCGCCGAGCGAGGCGTGGCTACGCAAGGTCGCGGACGGCCACGGGTTCACCGTCGAATCCCACACCCTCGAAGTCTTCGGCCTGTGCCCCGACTGCCAGAAGGACTGATTGCGGGAGCGACGCGGTCCGTTTCCTGAGCGGAAATCTCGGTTCTGGCGGCAAACGGACTCTGGAACGCCGTTTGGAGTCCGTTTGCCACTAGGGTTCATGATTGCTGGCGGAAATCGGACTCGAATAGGGCGTTCGGCGTCCGTTTGCCGTTAGATAAAGGCCTCTCCTATCGACAAACGCCCGCGACACGCCGGCCGGATACCTTTCGACCACATAGGTCTGTTCGGATGGACATTTCCGTGTTCGTCCCCGTAGTGTCGTGGCATGAAGACGCATCGCATCATCGCAGACAAGCTTATGCAGGCCCAGCGGCGGCAAAGCTGCATATTCGCCGCGAACGACACTGAGGGAAAGGCTCTCAGACGCAGGGTGCATGCCGGCGAACTGAGCAGCCCGTATCACGGCATGTTCGTCGATGCCCGATACTGGAATGCCCTGAACGAAACCGAAAGGGTGCGGCATATCGCGCGATGCCTCGCGACTCGCTATCCGTCATGGGTGTTCGCCGGTCCCACGGCGGCGGCCATCTGCAATCTCGACCATCAATGGTCGATTCACCGGTCTGGGCTGTATGTCGCATCGTCAATCTCATCCGGTGGCACAGCGGGCGGCGTGCGCCGCATCTTCATGACCGAGATACCCATTGCCGAGGCGCAGGGGCTGCGCGTGACGTCGGTGGCCAGGACCCTGGTCGATTGCGCGCTGTTGCTGCCGTTTTCCAAGGCGCTTCCCGTGTTCGATTCGGCGTTCGGCAACGGCGCGTCGGAACGGGATGTTCGTGATGTCTGCGCGGGACTGCGTCGTGACACCTCCGCGGTAAGCCGTCTGCTGTCGCATGTTGATCCTCGCAGCGAGAACGGCGGCGAATCGCTGGCCCGTGCCGTGATGATCGAGGCGAGATTCCAGACCCCGCAACTGCAGCGTGTGTTTGTGGACCCGAGGAATTCACTGCACTGGTATCGCGTTGACTTCACATGGTGTTTCCCGGGCGGATACACGGTTGTCGGCGAATATGACGGCGTGGGCAAATACGTCGACCCGGCGATGACGGATCGTCGGTCCATCCAGGCCGTGGTGAGCGAGCAGGCCGAACGCGAGCGGGATCTGTATGCGTGGGGCGTGAGCCATATAGTCCGTTTCACGTACGATGACGTCGTCCGGCGGCAGCCGTTGATCGACAAACTCGCCTCCGTGGGGATTCCCCGCACGGGATGAGACGACTTGGAATGGGTTGTTGGCGGAAAACGGACGCCAGAGGCCTGCTTTGGATCCGTTTCCCGCCACGATGTTTGTCTATTGGTGGAAAACGGACGGCGAATGGCTGATTGGAGTCCGCTTTCCGCGAGGATGCCGGGTTCCTAGAAGCAAGCGGACGTTTGCTGGCTTGGAACTATTGAAAGGATGCGCGGCGGTTGGGGTCGGACGGTAATCCGACACGCCGCGGGGCATGAAAATGAGAATTATTCTCAATTAGATGGTATGGTGGGCACGTCAACCGGAATACACGACTGTAGAAGAGGACAACAACGGTATGACTGCATGGAAGAAGATCGCCGCGCTGGCGACGGCTGCGATGATGACGACGGGACTCGCTGCCTGCGGATCGGGAAGCGGAACCACGGCCGGCAATGAAGGAAAGATCTCGGTCGTCGCGTCGATCAACCAGTGGGGATCGATGGCGACGGATCTCGGCGGCGAATACGTCACCGTGACCAACATCATGACCAAAACCAACGTCGAAGCGCACGACTACGAACCGACCAGTAAGGACGTCGCCGCGTTCAACAGGGCCGACGTCGCGGTCGTCAACGGCGCCGACTACGACCACTGGGCGTCCAAGGCCGTCGAATCCACCAAGGCGACGCTGGTCGACGCGGCCGACGCCGCCGGCATCGCGGAAGGCGACAACCCGCACGTGTGGTTCTCCGCAGCCGTGCGCAACGCGGCGGCCGACGCGATCACCGCCGCCTACCGGCAGACCGATCCCGCGAACAAGGACGAGTACACGAAGCTCAACAAGGCATGGCATGAGCGGGAGGATGCGCTCGAATCCAAGATCAAGGACGCCTCCGCGGCCACGAAGGGGCTGCCGTACGGCGCGACCGAATCCGTCGCATGGTATCTCGCCGACGATCTGGGCATGAGCGACAAGACGCCGACCGGCTACGCGCAGGCGTCGGCCAACGAAAGCGAGCCGACCCCGGCCGACATCAAGGACTTCCAAGACGCGCTCAAGGATGGTTCGATCAGGATGCTCGTCGTCAACACGCAGGAAGCCAACTCGACCACCGATCAGATCACCGATGCGGCCAAGTCGGTCAACGTGCCGACGGTCGAACTGACCGAACAGATGCCGGCCGAATACGACGACCTGCTCGACTGGATGACCGCACTCGTCGACCAGTTCGACAAGGCATAAACGGCGCGTATATCACGTATAGATACGAATGGGCGGGGTATGCCAAGTTTGATCTTGACATACCCCGCCCATTCGTCGTTATCTGCACGCCCGTTGGGTGTGTCATGATGTCATTTCGACCGAGCGAAGCGAGTGGAGAAATCTTCCAGAGCCATTAGACAGAAGAGATTTCTCGACTCGGCTTCGCCTCGCTCGAAATGACATGGCAAGAGAGACAACCTGCCTTACGCGGCGAAGTACTCGACGCCGGCCTCGAACAGCGGCTGGTACTTGTTGCCAGGCACGTTCACGTACAGGCCGTTGCCGGAGCGCTCCGAGTGACCCATCTTGCCGAACACGCGGCCGTCCGGGCTGGTGATGCCTTCGATCGCGAGCAGCGAGCCGTTCGGGTTCACATCGAGATCCATGCCGGGCACGCCGGACTCGTCCACGTACTGCGTGGCGATCTGACCGTTGGTCTTAAGCAGGTCAAGCACCGGCTCGGACGCGACGAAACGGCCTTCGCCGTGGGAGATCGCGACCGTGTGGATGTCGCCGACGGAGGTCTTCGCCAGCCACGGGGACAGGTTCGACGCGACGCGCGTGCGCACGAGCCGGCTCTGGTGACGGCCGATCGTGTTGAACGTCAGGGTCGGGCATTCCTCGGTCATCGGCACGATGTCGCCGTACGGCACCAGACCCAGCTTGATGAGCGCCTGGAAACCGTTGCAGATGCCGAGCATCAGGCCATCGCGGTTCTTGAGCAGGTCGCGCACGGCCTCGGTGACGGCCGGGGCGCGGAAGAACGCGGTGATGAACTTCGCGGAACCGTCCGGCTCGTCGCCGCCCGAGAAACCGCCCGGAATCATCACGATCTGGCTCTTGTTGATCTCCTCGACCAGCGCGGCGGTCGACTCGGCGACGGCGGCCGGCGTGAGGTTGTTCACGATCAGCGTCGACACGTCCGCGCCGGCGCGCTCGAACGCGGCGGCCGAATCGTACTCGCAGTTGTTGCCCGGGAACACCGGGATCACGACGTGGGGCTTGGCGACCGGAGCACCCACGTACACGGTCTTCTTCGGCGTTTCGAAGGTGACCGTCTCGGTCGTCTTGCCCGCCTCGTCGCCCTTGGAACGGTACGGGAACACGGACTCGATGCCGGACTCCCACGCCTCCTGAATCGCGTCCAGATCAAGCGTCTCGCCCGCGGCGCGCAGCTCGTACGCGGCGGTCGTCGTGCCGATCTCGCCGATCTCGACGAGGTTCGACGCGGCCGGCAGCTTCGCGTCGTCCGCCAGCTCGACGATGAACGAGCCGTACGCCGGCGTGAACAGGTCGTCCGCGGCGATCGAATCGTTCAGCGCAACGCCGATGCGGTTGCCGAGCGTCATCTTGAACAGCGCCTCGGCGGTCGCGCCGTAGCCCGGCGTGGACACGGCCAGCGCGTCGTGGAAGTCGGTCAGTTCCTCGACGATCGAGAACGCCTCGAGCAGCGCGTCCTTGTCCGGCGTGATGCCGTCCGCGAGATAGCGCGGCGCGATGCGCACGACGCGGTGGTCGGCGCCCTTGAACTCCGGCGACGTGGCACGCTTCATGTTGCCCACGGCCACGGCGAAGGAGATCAGGGTCGGCGGCACGTCGAGATGCTCGAACGTGCCGGACATCGAATCCTTGCCGCCGATCGCGCCCGCGCCGAGGTCGATCTGCGCCATGAGCGCGCCGAGCACGGCGGCGGTCGGCTTGCCCCAGCGTTCCGGCTCGTCGCGCAGCTTCTCGAAGTACTCCTGGAAGCTCAGATACGCCTTCTCATGCTCGAAGCCGGCGGCCACGAGCTTGGCGAGCGACTCGACCACCGACAGATAGGCGCCGGTGAACTGGTTCGCGGACATGATGTACGGGTTGAAGCCCCACGCCATAGCAGATGCGGTGGTGGTCTCGCCGAACACCGGGAACTTGGCGACCATCGCCTCGTTCGGGGTGAGCTGACGGCGGCCGCCGAACGGCATGAGCACTGTGCCCGCGCCGATCGTCGAGTCGAAGCGCTCGGACAGGCCCTTGTTGGACGCCACGTTCAGATCGGTCACGACCGCATGCAGACGGTCCGCGAACGAACCCTCGCGCCATGCGGCCGGCGTCTCGTACGCCTGCTGCGCCTCGACGTGCACGACCTGATGCTTGGACGCGCCGTTGGAGGCGAGGAATTCGCGGGAGAGGTTCACGATCTCGTCGCCGTTCCACGTCATCACCATGCGCGGGTCCTCGGTCACGGTCGCGATGACCGTCGCCTCGAGGTTCTCCTCGCGGGCGTAGCTGAGGAACTCGTCCACATCTTCGGCGGCAACGTCCACGGCCATGCGCTCCTGCGATTCGGAGATCGCCAGCTCGGTGCCGTCAAGGCCCTCGTACTTCTTCGGCACGGTGTTGAGATCGACGTACAGGCCGTCCGCGAGCTCGCCGACCGCCACGGACACGCCGCCCGCGCCGAAGTCGTTGCAGCGCTTGATCAGACGGCACGCGTCGCCGCGGCGGAACAGGCGCTGCAGCTTGCGCTCGACCGGCGCGTTGCCCTTCTGCACTTCGGCGCCGTCCAGCTCCAAGGACTCCACGTTGTGCGCCTTGGACGCGCCCGTCGCGCCGCCGATGCCGTCACGGCCGGTGCGGCCGCCGAGCAGGATGATCTTGTCGCCCGGAGCCGGGGTCTCGCGGCGCACATGATCGGCCGGGGTGGTGGCCACGACCGCGCCCACTTCCATGCGCTTGGCCACATAGCCCGGATGGTAGATCTCGTCGACCTGACCGGTGGCGAGGCCGATCTGGTTGCCGTACGAGCTGTAGCCGGCGGCCGCGGTGGTCACGAGCTTGCGCTGCGGGAGCTTGCCCTCCAGCGTGTCGGCGACCGGTACGGTCGGATCGGCGGCGCCGGTGACGCGCATCGCCTGATACACGTAGGAACGGCCCGACAGGGGGTCTCGGATGCAGCCGCCGATGCAGGTGGCCGCGCCGCCGAACGGCTCGATCTCGGTCGGATGGTTGTGCGTCTCGTTCTTGAACAGGAACAGCCAGTCCTGGTCCTCGCCGTTGACGTCGACCTTGACCTTGACGGTGCAGGCGTTGATCTCCTCGGACTCGTCGAGACCCGTCAGGATGCCGTTCTTCTTGAGCCACTTCGCGCCGATCGTGCCCATGTCCATCAGGCACACCGGCTTTTCGTCGCGGCCCAGCTCGTGACGCAGCTCGAGATAACGCTCGAACGCGGCCTTGACGGTCGCGTCGTCGATGACCACGTCGTCCAGCTCGGTACCGAATGTCGTGTGACGGCAGTGGTCGGACCAGTACGTGTCGATGACCTTGATTTCGGTGATCGTCGGCTCACGCTTTTCGGCCGCGAAGTACCGCTGGCAGAACTCGAGATCCGCGAGATCCATCGCGAGACCTCGCTCGTCGATGAACCGCTGGCCGGCGGCCGCGTCCATCTCGTTGAAGCCGGCGATGACCTCGACCTTGCCCGGGGTCGGCACGGCGGTCTTCAGGGTTTCCTTGACGGCAAGGCTTGCCTCGCGGGCCTCGACCGGGTTGATCACGTAACGCTTGATCGCATCCACGTCCGCGTCGCTCAGGTCGCCGTCGAGGGCGTATACCTTGGCGGAACGGACGGTCGGACGCTCGCCCTGCGAGATCAGCTGGATGCACTCGCTCGCCGAATCGGCGCGCTGATCGAACTGGCCGGGCAGGAACTCGGTGGCGAACACCTTCGCGCCGCCGAAGTCGGGCAGGTCGTTGGAGACGTTGTCGACCTGCGGTTCGCTGAACACGGTCGGCGTAGCCTGGGCGAACAGCTCGGCGCTGATGCCCTCCACGTCGTAGCGGTTCACGATGCGCACGGACTTGAGACCGGTCATGCCGAGGATCGTGCGCAGTTCGCCGGCGAGCTGCTGCGCCTCGACATCAAAACCGGGCTTCTTTTCCACGTACACGCGAAAAACCATGGAAATCCTTTCCTGAAAACTCTTGAGGATTGCAAATAAAACGAAAATCGGCTCCCTCTGATATCAGGGGGAGCCTAGAAGCGAAGATCAGGCGACTTCGATGCCCTCGGACTTGGCCAGCTCGGCCAGACGGCCCTCGATCTCCTCGTAAGCCGGGATGATCGAGCCGAGACCACGGCGGAACAGGTCCTTGTCGAGGTGCTCGACCTTACCGGAGTGGTCGCGCTGGTCCCACAGACGGCAGGAATCCGGGGTGATCTCGTCGGCCAGCAGCAGCGTGCCGTCGGAGGCGCGGCCCATTTCGATCTTGAAATCGACGAGCTTGACGTCGATCTTCGCGAAGATATCGATGAGCGCCTCGTTGATGCGGCGGGCCAGCGGGGCGATCTCGGCGAGATCCTCACGCGTGCACACGCCGAGCGCCACGAGATCGTCGTCGTTCACGAACGGGTCGTGCAGGTCGTCGTTCTTCAGGAAGTACTCGAGCACCGGCTCCTTGAGCGGCAGGCCCTCCTCGACGCCGAGGCGCGAGCAGAAGTGGCCGGCGGCGGTGTTGCGCAGCACGATCTCGAGCGGGAACATGTCCATCTTGCGCACCAGCTGGGCGGTGTCGTTCACGCGCTTGACGAGGTGGCTGTCGATGCCGCGGGCCTTAAGCAGGTCGAAGATGATGGTGGTGATGAGGTTGTTCAGACGGCCCTTGCCGGTGAAGTCCTCCTTCTTCTCGCCGTCGCCGGCCGTCGCGGTGTTCTTGTACTCGACCCACAGGATGTCCGGGTCGTCGGTTGCGTACAGCTGCTTGGCTTTGCCCTCGTAGAGCTTTTCCAGTTTCTCCATGATCGCCTTTCAAATCAGCGGAATTTCTGGGTGAACTAACGGTAAAAGGGTACCAATAAAGGGCTACAAACAGGGCTTTCGGAGTGGCATGGCACTGCCCGCCCCACGTTGTTGCCGGACGGGCGGAAGACTATCGTACGGTCAGCGAGTCGTACGTCTGCCGGTCGAACGGCCATACGCTTCCGGGCTGCCGCAGCAGGCCGTCGCTGGCGAGCACGATCACCTCGTCGCCGGTGCGGTAGCCGTCCGGCATGAACGAGGTGACCGAATCGCATGTGAACCGGAGCTTCACGTCGTCGCCGGACCGGGCGTTGCCGCGCTTCACGTCCAGCAGATGCGCCGTGAACGAAATGGTTCTGCCGTTGCCCGACAGTGTCGGATCGCCGAACGTCGCCTTGGCGACGAGATCAGGGGCGATGTCATCGATGTAATCCTGCGGCGAATCATACGTTTTCGCATAGCTGACCGCGCAGCTCGCCGCGACATCGCCGTCAGTCTGGGACTGCTGTTGCGCCGGCCCGCACGCCGCGATGCTTGCCGCCAATATGACGCCGAGCGCGGCGGCCGACGCTTTTCTCAAATCGATCATGATGACCACGCTCCTTCACCGGTGACTTCATTGTCGCGCACGAAGAAGCGCGATCGCGCGCGTTGTCACATCGTATATGACAGTGGCGGTGGCGTGTGCGCGATATGGACATCAACATTGACACCGGTGGCGATTGTGATACTACTGACTATGTCACAGTGTTGTGGAAGAGAGGTCCAGGATGATTGATCATATTGTGCTGTTCGTGTCGGATGCTGCCAAAAGTGCGGCTTTCTATGAGAAACTGCTCGCGCCGGTGGGATATGAACGCAAGGACGACCCCGAGTTGGGCACGTTCTTCACCAACGGCGAGGACGGCGACTTTGTCTTCCTGATCGTGCCGCGCGATCACCAGTCGATTCAGCCGGTGCACGTCGCATTCCGCGCCCACAACGAAGATGAGATCAAGGCGTTCCACAAAGCAGGCTTGGAGGCCGGCGGCACCGACAACGGCGCTCCCGGCCCGCGCCCGAACTACGGTCCGACGTATTACGCCGCATTCATCCACGACCCCGACGGCAATAACATCGAAGCCATGCTGTCGTGAGCGGGATCGCCTTTGGCGTTGTGAAAAGCCCGTGGGGCGTTCCTCCGAATGATTCGTGTATTCCGGAGGAGCGCCCCACGGGCTTTTCTCGTGTCAACCAGTGTCGGTTAACGTACGGTGATGTCGAGCGTATCGGCCACGTGGGCGGCCTTGGCGCGGGCGTCGTCCGCGGACGAACCGATCGCCAAGGCGACCGCCATGCGGCGATGGCCGTGCACCTCGGGCTTGGCGAAAATGCGCAGATCGGTGTCCGGTTCGGCCAATGCGGCCGACACATTCGTGAACTCCGCCTCGCCGTCGCCCGCCACGACGATCGCATGGCTCGCCGCCACCGCGCCGGACGGCATCGCCAATGCCACATGGCCGGCCGTCACCGGCAGTCCCAGAATCGCCCGCGCATGCAGCGCGAACTCGCTCAGCCGCTGCGAAACCATCGTCACCATGCCCGTATCATGCGGGCGCGGCGACACCTCATTGAACAGTACCGAGCCATCGGTCAACACGAACAGCTCCACGCCGAACACGCCCCAGCCATGCTCGCCGGTCGCCGTGGCCTTCGCCACCAGCCCCTCGACCGCCCGGCGCGCGATCGACTGAGCCGTCTCCAACACACCGTCATCCGTCGCTGCCGGCTGCCACGACTCGCGGTAATCGCCGGATTCCTGACGCTGACCGATCGGTGCGCAGGTCACGATGCCGGCCGACGAACTCACTGTCAGTACGGTCAGCTCATAGTCGAGCGGGGCAAGTGCCTCCACGATCACGCGCGACACATCACCCTCGCCGGACGCGCGACGGCCTTCCTGCGCCTCCGTCCACGCGGCGTCGATCGCGTCCGACGAACGCACAACGGACTGGCCGTGGCCGGACGAGCTCATGATCGGCTTGACCACGCACGGATAGCCCACCTCGGCCGCACCCGCGCGCAGCTCCTCGAGCGATCCCGCAAACCGGTACGGCGTGGTCGGCAGACCCAGCTCCTCATGCGCGATCACGCGCAGGCGCTCGCGATCCATGCAGATCGCCGCGATCTCGGCGCTCGGCACCACTTGAATGCCGCGCGCGGCCGCAGCGGCCAACTCGCCCGTCGCGATCGCCTCGACCTCGGGCACGATGATGTCCGGCCTGACCTCGTCGAACAGCGCGCGCAGCTGCTCCGCGTTCGCCATATCGAGCACTCGGTACTCGTGCGCCACCTGCTGTGCGGGCGCTCCGGCGTACGAATCCGCCGCGCACACCCATGCGCCGAGGCGCATCAGCTCGATCGTGACCTCCTTGCCCAGCTCGCCCGCGCCGAGGAACAGCACGCGCGTCGGGTGCGCGCCCAGCGGCGTGCCGAGTGTGCGGGCGGCCAGCGCGGCGGTCGGGGCGGGGGAGATGACTGCGGAAACCGGGGAAACGTTCATATCACTCATGCCACTCATTGTGCCATGCACTGCCGTCCATGCCGGATGCGGTCTGCGGCGGCGATAGTATGGAGCAATGCTTGATGACCGGGATAACGACGACAAGGCCGTCGAAACGGAACAGCCGCGGATCGACCGTCCGCTGACCATCGTGCTCGTCATGGACACGATCGGCAACAAGGGCAACGGCACGTCCAACTCGGCCCTGCAATACGCGCACGAACTTGAACGTCAGGGCCATCATGTACGGCTCGTCGGTATCGGCGCCCCCGAGTATCCGGCGCGGGTGAGCCGCGTGCCGCTCGTCTCGTGGGTCGCCGCGAAGCAGCAGATGCAGTTCGCCGAGCCGAGCGAGACCCTGTTCCGCACCGCCTTCCGAGGCGCCGACGTCGTGCACATCTACCTGCCGTTCCGCTTCGGCCGCCACGCCGCCCGTGCCGCGCGGGCGATGGGCATCCCGGTCACCGCAGGATTCCACCTGCAGCCGGAGAACGTCACCTATTCCGCCGGACCGCTCAAATACGTGCCGGGCATCTCGAATTTCCTGTACTGGCTGTTCAAGGCGTGGCTGTACGGCGGCATCGGCCATATCCATGCGCCGACCGAAATGATCGCGGGCCAGCTGCGTGCGCATGGATACAAGGCCAAACTGCATGTGATCTCGAATGGCTACACCGCCCGGTTCACGCCGAAACGGCAACGCTCCGCCGGCGGATCCGTGCCCGTGCCGTTCCGTATCGTCGCATCCGGCCGACTCACGCACGAGAAGGACCACATCACGCTCATCAAAGCGATCGCGCGATGCCGTCATGCCAGGGACATCGAGCTGACGATCTGCGGCACCGGACCGTTGCAGCGCTACCTGCGGTTCCGCGCGAAGATGCTGCTGGGAAGACCGGCCTCAATCGGATTCCACAAGAACGACGAGATGCCGGCGCTGCTGCGTTCATGCGATCTGTTCGTGCATCCCTCGATCGTGGACATCGAATCGTTGAGCGTGATCGAAGGCATGGCCTCGGGGCTCGTGCCGGTGATCGCCTCGTCCGAACTGAGCGCGGCCGGCCAATTCGCATTGCTAAACGAATCCCTGTTCCCGGTGCGCGACGTGGCCGCACTCGCGCAACGCATCGACTGGTGGATCGACCATCCAACGGAACTCGCCGAATGGGGCGCACGCTACGCCGAACACATGAAGGAGCATTATTCGGTGGAGGCGTCCGTGGCGAAGTTCGTGGACATGGAACGCGAGGCGATCGCGGACGCCGCCTGACGGTTAGCTTACGGCGGTGAGCATGCACATCGGATCCGTATTCCGGACCGATATGCATGCTTTTATCCGTTCGTTTGGACCTTTCTGTAAACACTGAGGCAGATTCCAACGATTGACGAGGTCTTTCCGCAGACTTTGAGGCAGATGCCCGTCATGCAAGACTCCGGATTCGGCCCATCCGGGACGGTTTGGGGTCGTGTGAGCCGGCACATCTGCCTCAAGGTTTGCGGAAAGACCTGTGCGGCGATTGGAATCTGCCTCAAGGTTTGCAGAAAGACCTCGCCATCGCGCCGTTACAACAGCGCGATCAGTTCTTCGACTTGGTTGTCGGTGGTGGCCCAACCGGTGCAGATACGCATCACCGTATGCGACTCGTCGGCCTGTTCCATGAAGCCAAGACGCACGCCGGCCTCCAGCCGGACGCGGGTCGGCTCGTCGAGGGTGATGAAGATCTGGTTCGTCGGCGCGTCGAAAGTGAGCGTATAGCCCTTGTCACGCAGCACGGCGCGGATGCGGTCGGCCGCCTCATTCGCGCGGCGGGCGATGCGGCAGTACAGATTGTCGGTGAACAGCGTGTCGAACTGAACTCCCAGCAGCCATCCCTTGGCCAGCAGCGCACCGTGCTGCTTGACGAGCGTCAAGAAATGCTTCGGCGTATCGCTGAACTTGCCGTGATGGGTGAACACGACCGCTTCACCGAACAGCGCGCCCACCTTGGTGCCGCCGATATAGAACACGTCGGCGATGCGGGCGAGGTCCTCAAGCGTCACGTCATTGCCGGTGGCGGTCAGCGCGTAGCCGAGACGCGCGCCGTCCACGAACAGCGGCATGTCGTACCGGTGCGTGACTTCGGCGATGCGTTCGAGTTCGGCCTTGGTGTACAGCGTGCCGTATTCGGTGGCCTGTGAAATATAGACGGAGCCCGGGAATACCATGTGCTCGTAGTTGCCGTCGGCGTAGAACGTGGCGCAGTACCGGTCGAGTTCGTCGGCGTCGATCTTGCCGTTATGGTGGGGGAGCGTGAGCACCTTGTGACCGGTCGCCTCGATCGCGCCGGCTTCGTGGACGTTCACGTGGCCACTGGCCGCGGCGACGACACCCGCGTACTGCGGGGTGATCGAATCGATGACGGTTTGGTTGGTCTGCGTGCCGCCGACGAGGAACCACACGTCGGCGTCGGGTGCGGCGCAGGCCTCGCGGATCTTGTTCTTGGCGGATTCGCATAGCTGATCGGTGCCGTAGCCGGGGAACTGCGTGGCGTTGATGACCGCAAGGCGGTCGAGGATTTCGGGGGTTGCCCCGCAGGAATAGTCGTTTTCGAAGGACAGCATGTCGGCTCCTTGTAATGCGGGCCGTATGCGATGCGGTCCGCATGGTCGGGTACGTGATGACGGACTCGAGTTTACCGCCGGCGCACGGCAGTCTGTGATGGATCGCGATGGCCTGATCCGGCTGCGCCGTCCGGGCGGCGCAGCCGAAAACGCAAAAACCCGGAACCTAGGTTCCGGGTTGTGATGGGGTGGATAACGCGGCTCGAACGCGCGACCTTCTGAACCACAATCAGATGCTCTACCAACTGAGCTATATCCACCATGTGGCTGTCTCCAGCGGACTGGATTCAGACAACAGATGGATACTATACACGGATTCCCGCCGTACGCCAATTCGGCGTGTCGCGGTTTTGCGAGGCTGATCGAATGTTCGGTTCCGTTCGTGGAATCCGGACGGCATGTTCGATGTTGTGATGTTTTTCGGAGTGCTTCAAACACTTGGAAACATTGGCTTTCTGATGACGAAAAACCGTGTGTCATGTGCGATGGGAAGAGTATACTGACAAGCGAAGGCCGGAGTTGCGAGCCAGCCGGGAATCCTGCAGGTTGCAACGAAGCGCCGCGGTTGTGAGAACCATGCGCAACGCCTTCAGAAAACAGAACATAAAGAAAGCGGCAAGGAAGTACGGTGAGAGCCGGGCCGCAGAACCCCATTGTCAGTTTGAGAACATTGCAGTCCAACAACGATGGTTCCGCGCAAGGCGGCGCGGAGAGACATAACCGAACACCTCCTTTCGGCGGCGGCCCGTACGGATGATCCGTACGGGCCGCCGTTTTTCCGGCGTGCTGGGTTAATAGACAAAACGTGGGTCTTATCCGTGCGTGTTGTCGGTGCTCAACCTGCGTCGTGCGCATGCCGCATCCGACTTTCCAAAACGCGCGGCCCCGGGGCAGTCCCGATGATCGGCGCTGCTCCCGGGCATACGGCCGTTTTGAGGCGCATGGCCGGCCGTATGCCCGGGGTGAATGCCCGTTCCGACGGTTGTTCCCGGGCATAATGCCGGTTTGGCATCCGGAAACGGCCGTAAGCCCGGGAGCAGTGTGTTGGTTCCGGGCATACGGCCGGTTTAAGGGCGTGTAACGGCCGTATGCCCGGGGAGGGGTGGCTTGGTTCCCGGGCTTACGGTCGGTTTGGCGCGCATAACCGGCCGTATGCCCGGGAGAGGGTACAGGGGCATGGCCGGAAGGGCAGGGATGACAGGGGCTTGGTTCCCGGGCTTACGGTCGGGAGTGATCCTTTAACCGGCCGTAAGCCCGGGATGGGCGGCCGGGAGAGAGTGAGAGAGGAGTGACCGGAAGGGGTGAGAGAGGATGACCGGAAGGATGTGAGAAAAAAGTGCGGCGGGAGGTGGATCGCGGAAGGTGTGTCGTTTGTCCGGCGGTGGCGTATCATAGTAATTCGTGTGTGCCAACGGCATGCCTTATGTAACAGGTATGCGGGTTGGGATATCCCGTGAATCGAATGGATCGCGCGCAGTAATGCGGACTGTGAAAGAGGATCGGGCCATCGGGCCGGTGGACTGTGGCTATCTTTGACCGATCTTGCGATCAGTGGGCAAAGTGTGGACGCAGTGCGGCGGCTGCACGAAGACAAAGAAACCACTGAATCGGAGAATTCAAGTTGCCTACTATTGAACAGCTCGTCCGCAAGGGACGTTCGCCGAAGCCGAAGAAGTCGAAGACTTTGGCGCTCAAGGGCAGCCCGCTGCGTCGCGGCGTGTGCACCCGTGTCTACACCACCACCCCGAAGAAGCCGAACTCGGCTCTGCGTAAGGTCGCTCGTGTGCGCCTGTCCTCGGGCATCGAAGTCACCGCCTACATCCCGGGCGAGGGCCACAACCTGCAGGAGCACTCCATCGTGCTCGTGCGCGGCGGCCGTGTGAAGGATCTGCCGGGTGTGCGTTACCACATCGTGCGTGGCGCGCTCGATACCCAGGGTGTCAAGGACCGCAAGCAGGGTCGTTCCCTGTACGGAGCAAAGAAGGCGAAGTAAGAGATATGTCACGTAAAGGACCTGCTAAGAAGCACCAGCTGCTGCCCGATCCGATCTACGGTTCGACCGTCGTGGCCCAGCTCATCAACAAGATCCTGCTCGACGGCAAGAAGTCGATCGCCGAGGACATCGTCTACTCCGCGCTCGATATGATCAAGGAGAAGACCGACCAGGAGCCGGTCGCCGTTCTCAAGCGCGCGCTGGACAACATCCGCCCGTCCCTCGAGGTGCGTTCCCGCCGCGTCGGTGGCGCCACCTACCAGGTCCCGGTCGAGGTCAAGCCGAACCGCGCCAACACGCTGTCCCTGCGCTGGCTGACCGACTTCTCCCGCGCCCGCCGCGAGAAGACCATGGCTGAGCGTCTCGCCAACGAGATCCTCGACGCCTCCAACGGCCTCGGTGCTTCTGTCAAGCGCCGCGAGGATACTCATAAGATGGCAGAGGCCAACAAGGCCTTCGCTCACTACCGCTGGTAATTTCTTCCGAACGAGAGCTAAGGAAAAGCAATGGCACTTGACGTGCTTTCGGATCTGCACATGATCCGCAACATCGGCATCATGGCTCACATCGATGCCGGTAAGACCACCACCACCGAGCGTATCCTGTACTACACCGGCAAGAGCTACAAGATCGGCGAAGTGCACGATGGCGCTGCGACGATGGACTTCATGGCTCAGGAGCAGGAGCGCGGCATCACCATCCAGTCCGCCGCCACCACCTGCTTCTGGAACCGCCAGACGCACGACACCAAGGACAAGTTCCAGATCAACATCATCGACACCCCGGGCCACGTGGACTTCACGGCCGAGGTGGAGCGCTCCCTGCGCGTCCTCGATGGTGCCGTCGCCGTCTTCGACGGCAAGGAAGGCGTGGAGCCGCAGTCCGAGACCGTGTGGCGTCAGGCCGACAAGTACGGCGTCCCGCGTATCTGCTTCATCAACAAGATGGACAAGCTGGGTGCGGACTTCTACTACTCGGTGAACACCATTAAGGAGAAGCTCGGCGCCAAGCCGCTCGTCGTCCAGCTGCCGATCGGCGCTGAGAACGACTTCGCCGGCGTTGTCGACCTGGTCCGCATGAAGGCCTACGTCTGGAACGACGTCAAGGACAACATGGGCGCCCAGTACGACACCGTCGACATCCCGGCCGATCTGCAGGATCGCGCCGAGGAGTACCGTGCTCAGCTCATGGACGACGTGGCCGAGGCCAGCGACGAACTGACCGAGAAGTACCTCGAGGCCGGCGAGCTGACCGAGGAGGAGCTGCGTGCGGGCATCCGCCAGCTCACCATCGAGCGTCGCGCCTACCCGGTGCTGTGCGGTTCCGCGTTCAAGGACAAGGGCGTTCAGCCGATGCTGGACGCGGTCATCGACTACCTGCCGTCCCCGGAGGATGTGCCGTCCATCAAGGGCTTCAAGCCGGGCGACGAATCCGTCGAAATCGACCGCAAGCCGCTGACCTCCGATCCGTTCGCGGCCCTCGTCTTCAAGATCTCCACGCACCCGTTCTACGGCAAGCTCGTGTTCGTGCGCGTCTACTCCGGCGCCGTCAAGCCGGGCGACAACGTGCTCGACTCCACGAAGGGCAAGAAGGAGCGCATCGGCAAGATCTTCCAGATGCACGCCGACAAGGAGAACCCGGTCGACGCCGCCGAAGCCGGCAACATCTACACGTTCGTCGGTCTGAAGAACGTGTCCACCGGTGACACCCTGTGCGCCGAGTCCGCCCCGATCTCCCTCGAGTCCATGACCTTCCCGGACCCGGTCATCCAGGTGGCCGTGGAGCCGAAGACCAAGGCCGACCAGGAGAAGATGGGCATCGCCCTCGCGAAGCTCTCCGACGAGGATCCGACCTTCCAGGTCACCACCGACGAAGAGTCCGGCCAGACCCTGATCGCGGGTATGGGCGAGCTCCAGCTCGACATCATCGTCGACCGTATGCGTCGCGAGTTCAAGGTCGAGTGCAACGTCGGCAAGCCGCAGGTCGCGTACCGCGAGACCATCCGCAAGGCCGTGATGAACGAAGTGTACACCCACAAGAAGCAGACCGGTGGTTCCGGCCAGTTCGCGAAGGTGTTCATGAACTTCGAGCCGCTCGACACCGAGGCCGGCGAGACGTTCGAGTTCGTCAACGAGGTCACCGGCGGTCACATCTCCGCCGAGTTCATCGGACCCATCGAGGCCGGTGTCAAGGAAGCCATGGAGTCCGGTGTGCTCGCCGGCTTCCCGGTCGTGGGTGTCAAGGCCACCGTGTACGACGGCCAGATGCACCCGGTCGATTCCTCGGAAATGGCCTTCAAGATCGCCGGTTCCATGGCGTTCAAGGAAGCCGCCCCGAAGGCCAAGCCGGTCATCCTCGAGCCGATCATGGCTGTGGAAGTCCGTACGCCGGAAGAGTACATGGGCGATGTCATCGGCGATCTGAACCAGCGTCGTGGCAACATCCAGTCCATGACCGACGCCACCGGCGTCAAGGTCATCGACGCCAAGGTCCCGCTGTCCGAGATGTTCGGCTACATCGGCGATCTGCGTTCCAAGACCCAGGGCCGCGCCATGTTCACCATGCAGATGGACTCCTACGCCGAGGTCCCGAAGTCGGTCTCGGACGAGATCATCAAGGCCCAGCGCGGCGAGTGACACGCGCTGTGCGCTTTGGCGTGACAGTGTCTCCAGTCAGCGCTAATATCGTGTAGCGCTGACTGGGTTCTGGCTCCAAAGTGGCACATAACCCAGAAACCCAGTAAACTGTAGCGAGGCCCGGGCCACGAGCCTGGGGAATCCTACACGAGACGTCCAGGAGGACAAAAGTAATGGCAAAGGAAAAGTACGAGCGTACTAAGCCGCACGTTAACATTGGTACCATTGGCCACGTCGATCACGGCAAGACGACCCTGACCGCGGCCATCTCCAAGGTCCTGCACGAGGAGTACCCGGATCTCAACCCGGAGTACGACTTCAACCAGATCGACGCCGCTCCGGAAGAGCAGCAGCGTGGTATCACCATCAACATCGCCCACATCGAGTACCAGACCGCGAAGCGTCACTACGCTCACGTGGACTGCCCGGGCCACGCCGACTTCGTGAAGAACATGATCACCGGCGCTGCCCAGATGGATGGCGCTATCCTCGTTGTGGCCGCCACCGACGGCCCGATGGCCCAGACCCGCGAGCACGTGCTGCTCGCCCGTCAGGTCGGCGTCCCGAAGATCCTGGTCGCCCTGAACAAGTGCGATATGGTCGAGGACGAGGAGCTCATCGAGCTCGTTGAGGAAGAGGTTCGTGACCTCCTCGACGAGAACGGCTTCGATCGTGACTGCCCGGTCATCCGCGTGTCCGCCTACGGCGCTCTGCACGATGACGCTCCGGATCACGAGAAGTGGGTTGAGCAGATCAAGAAGCTCATGGACGCCGTCGACGAGTACATCCCGACCCCGGTCCACGACCTCGACAAGCCGTTCCTGATGCCGATCGAGGACGTCTTCACCATCTCCGGCCGTGGTACCGTCGTCACCGGCCGTGTTGAGCGTGGCCAGCTGGCCGTCAACACCCCGGTCGAGATCGTCGGCATCCGTCCGACCCAGACCACCACCGTCACCTCCATCGAGACGTTCCACAAGACCATGGACGCCTGCGAGGCTGGCGACAACACCGGTCTGCTGCTCCGCGGCATCAACCGTACCGATGTTGAGCGTGGCCAGGTTGTGGCCAAGCCGGGCTCCGTCACCCCGCACACCAAGTTCGAGGGCGAAGTCTACGTGCTGACCAAGGACGAGGGCGGCCGTCACTCGCCGTTCTTCTCCAACTACCGTCCGCAGTTCTACTTCCGCACCACCGACGTCACCGGCGTCATCGAGCTGCCGGAAGGCGTCGAGATGGTCCAGCCGGGCGATCACGCGACCTTCACCGTCGAGCTGATCCAGCCGATCGCTATGGAGGAGGGCCTGACCTTCGCTGTGCGTGAGGGTGGCCACACCGTCGGCTCGGGCCGTGTCACCAAGATCCTCGCCTGATTTCCATCAGAGAGTATCGAGACACGCTTGAACTAGCGTTCTAGGAAACCCCCTGAACCTCAACCGGTTCAGGGGGTTTCCTTATATTGGGAGCGAGGCGAAAACGCCTGTATAGGCGGTATGGCATAATAGCCAAGGCTAATTTTCAGCTTCACGCACATTCAATCAAACGAATAGGTGAGTAACTGTGGCACAGACTACCAATGACATCAAGAATGGTTCCGTTCTGAACCTCGACGGCCAGCTGTGGACCGTCACCAAGTTCCAGCACGTCAAGCCGGGCAAGGGCCCCGCCTTCGTGCGCACCACCATCAAGAACGTGCTCTCCGGCAAGATCGTCGACAAGACCTTCAACGCGGGCATGAAGATGGAGTTCGAGACCGTCGACAACCGCAACCTGCAGTACTCCTACGAGGATGGCGAGAACTTCGTCTTCATGGACATGACCACCTACGATCAGATCTACATCCCGAAGTCGCTGGTCGGCGACCAGGCCAAGTACCTGCTCGAGGGCACCGATTGCATCGTGTCCTTCCACGACGGCACCCCGCTGTCCGTCGAACTGCCGGCCTCCGTCATCCTGACGATCACCCACACCGAGCCGGGCCTGCAGGGCAACCGCTCCAACGCCGGCACCAAGCCGGCCACCGTCGAGACCGGTGCCGAGATCCAGGTCCCGCTGTTCATCAACGAGGGCGAGAAGGTCAAGGTCGACACCCGCGACGGTTCCTACCTGGGCCGCGAGAACGGCTGATTCGGATCGTCGATCTTCGAGTGACCCGATAAGATCAAAGGAATAGAGAGCTTCATGGCACGTTCCACCGCCCGCAAGAGGGCTCTGAATACGTTGTACGAAGCGGACGAGAAGGGACAGGACATCCTGTCCCTTCTTGCTGAGCGCATCGCCGAGCCGGGCGCGCAGACCCCGCTTCCCGATTACGCCGTCGACGTCGTTCGCGGCGTCGCTGAGCATCGTCGCGGCATCGACCGCACGCTCAATGACCATTCCACCGGCTGGAAGGTCTGGCGTATGCCGGTCGTTGACCGTAACATTCTGCGCATTGCCGTCTGGGAGATCCTGTTCAACGACGAGGTTCCCGACAAGGTCGCCATCGACGAGGCGCTGGGTCTGGCGAAGACTCTGTGCGACGACGATTCGCCGGCCTTCATCCACGGCCTGCTGAGCGCGATCTGCACCGACAAGGATACGGTGATCGCGAATCTCACCCAGTCCGAGCAGTCCAAGGACGACGACCCGTCGAACGAGATCGTCGCCGACGAAGACGACGCCGATCAGGGCGATCCGTCAGACGGCGAGTCCGAATAAAACAGTGCAACTTGCGGCTTTGCGCGGGTTCCACGAGTCCCCGCCGGCCGCTATCGTGAAAGACAGTTGACCCGAGATATTGAGGGGGTTTTGGTGAACCAGATTGATTCCGAAGCCGTGAGTTTTTCCCCTGATGAAGCCGTTCTTGTTCTTGAGGACGGACAAGTGTATGTGGGGGAGCCTTACGGTGCGCTTGGGACTACCCACGGCGAGCTCGTGTTCGCAACCGGCATGACCGGTTACCAGGAGACGCTGACCGACCCAAGCTACGACCGTCAGATCGTCGTGCAGACGTTCCCGCACATCGGCGACACCGGAATCAACCAGGAGGATCCCGAATCCTCGCGCATCTGGGTTGCCGGCTACGTTGTGCGCGATCCCAGCCCGAACGTGAGCAACTGGCGCGCCACCGGCTCGCTGGACGATGATCTCAAGCGCGAGGGCATCGTGGGCCTGAGCGGCATCGACACGCGCAAGCTGGTGCGTCACCTGCGTTCCGCGGGCGTGATGCGCGCCGCGATCTTCTCCGGCGACGCGCTCATCGACGCGGCGACCGGCAAACCGCGCACCGTCGAATCCATGCTCGACGAGGTCAAGGCCACCCCGCAGATGAAGGGTCTGAGCCTGTACGACGAGGTCAGCACCAAGGAGACCTACACCATCGAGCCGTGCGGCGAGTTCGAAGGCAAGGAGCCGCTGTTCACCGTTGCAGCTGTCGACCTCGGCATCAAGGCCATGACCCCGCACCGCATGGCCGAACGCGGCTGCCGCGTGCACGTCGTGCCGTCCACCGTCACCTTCGAGGAGATCGAAAACCTCAACCCGGACGGCGTGTTCTTCTCCAACGGCCCGGGCGACCCGGAGCAGGCCGACCCGGAGGTTGAGCTGCTGCGCAAGGTGCTCGACGCCGGCTACCCGTTCTTCGGCATCTGCTTCGGCAACCAGCTGCTCGGCCGCGCGCTCGGCTTCGGCACCTACAAGCTCAAGTTCGGCCACCGCGGCATCAACCAGCCGGTCAAGGACCTGACCACCGGCAAGGTGGAGGTCACCGCGCACAACCACGGTTTCGCCGTGGACGCGCCGATCGGCGACCCGGTCGACGCCCCGTATGAGCACGGCAAGTACGGCAAGGTGCTCGTCTCGCACATCGACCTCAACGACGACGTGGTCGAGGGCCTGCAGTGCGTGGACATCCCCGCGTTCTCCGTGCAGTACCACCCCGAGGCGGCCGCCGGCCCGCACGACGCCGCATATCTGTTCGACCGTTTCGTTGACCTGATGAAGACGACCAAGGAGGAAAAGCGCAATGCCTAAGCGTACGGACATCAAGTCGGTGATGGTCATCGGCTCCGGCCCGATCGTGATCGGACAGGCCGCCGAGTTCGACTATTCCGGCACCCAGGCATGCCGCGTGCTGCGTGAGGAAGGCATTCGCGTCATCCTGGTCAACTCCAACCCGGCCACCATCATGACCGACCCGGAGATGGCGGACGCCACCTACATCGAGCCGATCGCGACCCCGATCCTTGAGCAGATCATCGCCAAGGAACGCCCCGACGCGCTGCTGCCGACTCTCGGCGGCCAGACCGCACTCAACGCCGCGATGGCGCTCGGCGAGGCCGGTGTACTCAAGAAGTACAACGTCGAGCTGATCGGCGCCTCGCTCGAGGCCATCGACCGCGGCGAAGACCGCGAACTGTTCAAGAAGGTCGTCGAGGAGGCCGGCGCCGAGTCGGCCCGCTCGCGTATCGCACACACGCTGCGCGAATGTGACCGCATCGCCGAGGAACTCGGCTACCCGCTGGTCGTGCGTCCGAGCTTCACGATGGGCGGCCTCGGCTCCGGCATCGCGCACAACGAGGAGGAGCTGCACCGTATCGCCGGCGCCGGCATCCACTACTCGCCGACCGATGAGGTCCTGATCGAAGAGGGCATCGAGGGCTGGAAGGAATTCGAACTCGAGCTCATGCGCGACCGCAACGACAACGTCGTGGTCGTCTGCCCGATCGAAAACGTCGACCCGGTCGGTGTGCACACCGGTGACTCGATCACCGTCGCCCCGGTGTTCACCCTCACCGACCGCGAATACCAGAAGCTGCGCGACATCGGCATCGCGATCATCCGTGGCGTGGGCGTCGACACCGGCGGCTGCAACATCCAGTTTGCAGTGCACCCCGACACCGGCCGCATCATCGTCATCGAGATGAACCCGCGTGTCTCGCGCTCTTCGGCCCTCGCGTCCAAGGCCACCGGCTTCCCGATCGCCAAGATCGCGACCAAGCTGGCCCTCGGCTACACGCTCGACGAGATCCGCAACGACATCACGCAGTCCACGCCGGCCTCGTTCGAGCCGACCATCGACTACGTCGTGACCAAGGTGCCGCGCTTCGCGTTCGAGAAGTTCCCGGGCGCCGACCCGCGCCTGACCACTTCCATGAAGTCTGTCGGCGAGGCGATGGCCCTCGGCGGCAACTTCCAGGAGTCGCTCGGCAAGGCCATGCGCTCGATCGACAAGCGTCACATGGGCTTCAACTGGGACGGCGAGAAGCCGTCGCCGGCTGAGGTCGCCGAATTGCTTGAGGCGATCAAGATTCCGACGGAGCACCGCTACCTGCAGATCCAGCGCGCCCTGTGGGGCGGCGCGACCGAGCAGCAGATCTTCGACTCGACCAAGATCGACCCGTGGTTCATCCGCCAGTTTGTGCTCATCAACGACATGGCGCTTGAAGTGCGCGCCGCCGAGACCCTGACCCCGAAGCTGCTCAAGAAGGCGAAGAAGGCCGGCCTGTCCGATCTGCAGATCGCCCACCTGCGCGGCCTCGGCGACGAGGGCGAGAACACGGTGCGCGAGCTGCGCTGGAACTACGGCCTGCGCCCGGTCTACAAGACCGTCGACACCTGCGCCGCCGAGTTCGACGCGGTCACGCCGTACTACTACAGCTGCTACGCCGATGAGACGGAACTGCGCCCGCGCGAGCGCGAGGCCGTGATCATCCTCGGCTCCGGCCCGAACCGCATCGGCCAGGGCATCGAGTTCGACTACACCTGCGTGCACGCGGTGCAGGAGCTCGGCAAGGACTATGACACGATCATGGTCAACTGCAACCCGGAGACCGTGTCGACCGACTACGACATGTCCGATCGCCTGTACTTCGAGCCGCTCACCTTCGAGGATGTGCTCGAGATCTACGAGGCCGAGAAGAAGATGGGCCCGGTCAAGGGCGTGATCGTGCAGCTCGGCGGTCAGACGCCGCTGTCGCTCGCGGCGCGACTCAAGGCCGCCGGCGTGCCGATCCTCGGCACCACGCCGGAAAGCATCGATCTGGCCGAGAACCGCGAGCTGTTCGGCGAGGTGCTCAAGAAGGCGCACATGAACGCGCCGCGCTACGGCACCGCGCTGAGCCTTGACGAGGCCCGCGAGGCCGCGCACAACATCGGCTACCCGGTGCTGGTGCGCCCGAGCTACGTGCTCGGCGGCCGCGGCATGGAGATCGTGTACGACGATGCTCAGCTCGTCAAGTACGTCAACCGCGCGCTCGACGAGGCGAAGGCTGATACCGTCGTGTCCGGCCGTCTGCCTTCCCCGCTGCTCATCGACAAGTTCCTGCAGGACGCCATCGAGATCGACGTCGACGCGCTGTTCGACGGCGAGGAACTCTACATCGGCGGCATCATGGAGCACATCGAGGAGGCCGGCGTCCACTCGGGCGACGCGGCCTGCACCCTGCCACCGTCGACGTTGAGCGATGACCAGATCCGTCGCCTCAGGGAGGGCACCTACGCCATCGCCAAGGGATGCGGCGTCAAGGGCCTGATCAACGTGCAGTACGCCTTTATGGCGAACACACTGTACGTCATCGAAGCCAACCCGCGCGCCTCGCGCACCGTGCCGTTCGCGTCCAAGGCGACCGGCGTGGCGCTGGCCAAGGCCGCCGCGCGCATCATGGCCGGCGAGACCGTGGCCGACCAGCGTGCCAACGGCCTGCTGCTGCCCAAGGGCGACGGCGGCGTGATGCACCGCGGCCAGCAGGTCGCCGTCAAGGAGTCCGTGCTGCCGTTCAAGCGCTTCCGCACGCCGGTCGGCAAGACCGTCGACGTGCTGCTCGGACCCGAGATGCGTTCGACCGGCGAGGTCATGGGCTTCGACCGCGACTTCCCGCACGCGTTCGCCAAGAGCCAGCTCGCCGCCTACGAAGGCGGCCTGCCGACCGGCGGCAACGTGTTCATCTCCGTGAACGACACCGACAAGCGCCAGCTGCCGATGGTCGCCGTGCGCTTGGTCGAGCTCGGATTCACGATCTGGGCGACCGAAGGCACCGCATCCGTGCTGCGCCGCTACGGCATCGACTCGAAGATCGTCGACAAGATCAACACGCGCATGGACACCGATCCGGACGCGCCGATCGTCGTCAACCATGCGGAGGGCAGCATCGGCAAGAACGTCGTGGAACTCATCGAGGACGGCGACATCGACCTGATCCTCAACACGCCGAATTCGCGCGGCTCGCGCTCCGACGGATACTCCATCCGCGCCGCGGCCATCGCGGCCGACATCCCGCAGTTCACGACGATGACCGAATTCCAAGCCGTGCTCATGGCCATCGAAGCCGTCAAGAAGAACGACTACCAGATCATGAGCATCCAGGAACATTCGCAGCAGTTGTTCGAAATGGAAGGTCGGGACAACAAATGACCAATAGCCTCAGCAGTGAAGAGCAGCAAGCCCAGCGCTCGGATTTCGGTCTGCGCCTGAGCAATTCGATGGCCAAGTACGGCCCGTTGTGCGTAGGAATCGACCCGCATCGCAAGCTCCTCACTGACTGGGGCTACAACGTCGATGCTGAAGGCGCGGAACTGTACGCCATGCGCATGCTGCAGGCCGCGTCCGGCCGCGCCGCCGCCGTCAAATTCCAGTCGTCGATGTTCGAGCGCTACGGTTCCAAAGGCATCGCCGCGCTCGAACGCGTGTTGTACGCGGCACGCCAGATGGGCATCATCACCATCGTCGACTGTCTGCACGGCGGCCTCGCCACGACGATCTCGGCCATCTCCGACGCCTACTTCAAGCCCGGCGCACCGCTGCTCGCCGACGCGATCACCCTGCTGCCGTACTACGGCGCACGTTCGCTGTCCGGCGTGATCAACGACGCGCTCAACAACGGCCGCGGCGTGTTCGTCGCCTCGCTCACCTCCAACGAGGAGGGCGCGAGCCTGCAGACCGCCATCCGCCAGCGTGGTGACTACAAGGGCAAGACCGTCGCGTTCGGCGTGGCCAGCACCGTGCAGAAATTCAACGCCGGCATCAACGGCATGGGTTCGGTCGGCCTGATCATCGGCGCGACCATCGGCCAGTGGATCGACGACAGCGGCATCGACCCCGCGCAGTTCACCGGCCCGATCCTGTCTCCCGGCTACGGCTGGCAGGGCGCGGAAGCCAAGGACCTGCGCTCGGTGTTCAAGGGCACCAGCGGCAACGTGCTCGTGACAGTGTCGCGTTTCATCGCCTCGCACGGCCCGGATATCCAGGCTTTGGCCGAGGCGACCGATGCGATCTCCATCGACGTGCGTCAGGCGCTGCTGGAAGCGACCGAAGACACGCGCAAGAACGATCGCACGACGATGGCACACGATACGAACGCTTCCGCCGAAGTGGATACGCCGCAGCAGACGGCCGGCGCGGCTCCGGCAGAAACTTCGGTTCAGTCTGATGCCGCCGATACCGGCACGACCAAGGACGATGCTATGGACAACAACAACGACGAACAGGCGCTGCGCGGCGGCCGACTGCTCGTGCTCACCGGCCCCGCCGGCGTGGGCAAGGGCACCGTGGAAACCGCATTGCGCAAGAAGCACCCCGAAGTATGGGTGTCCGTTTCCGCCACCACGCGCAAGCCGCGCCCGGGCGAAGTGAACGGCCTGAACTACTGGTTCATGACCGACGACGAGTTCATCGCCAAGGAAGCGGCGGGGGAGTTCCTCGAAACCGCCGTCGTGCATGGCCTCGCGCACTACGGCACGCCGCTTAAGCCCGTTGAGGAGCATCTGGCTGCCGGTACGCCCACCATCCTCGAAATCGACCTGCAAGGCGCCCGTCGCGTCAAGGAACGCGCCAAGGAGCTCGGCATGGAGGTTCTCTCCGTCTTCATCGCTCCGCCCAGTTTCGACGAACTCGTTCGTCGTTTGACCGGTCGTGGCACCGAAACCGAAGAGGAACGCAATCGCCGTCTGGAAACCGCCAAAGTCGAGCTCGCCGCCGAAGGTGAATTCGACGTCACCATCGTCAACGACAACGTCGACAAGGCGGCAGAGGAGCTGTGGGCCCTCCTCGCCAAGGAGTACGGCATCAGCGAATGATGGAGCGTATATCGCCTTTCCTCAACCTCGACGTCTGAGCACGCCTTCGGTTTCGGACGGCGGTCTCCGCACGCATCATTCGCTGATGCTACGCAACGCTGAATAACGAAGTGTCCTCGTCGTTGCTCCTCGGTCGCGGTACCGGCATCAGCGAATGACATACGAAATGGAGTTTGTTCCTTTATTGCAAAGGAACAAACCCCATTTTCATATAGGCATGCTTAACACACTGAACGTGTGATGATGCGTGCGGTAGCAAAGCGCGGAGCACGAAGGCGTACAAAGTACGTCGAGTGCTCCGTAACGAAGCTAACGCTCCATCATCACGCGTTCAGCGCCTTGGAGCCGATGTCGTGGCGATAGAACATGCCGTGCGTGTCGAGCACGTCGATGATCTGATAGACCTTGTCCTGTGCGGCCTTGATGGAATCCGCGGAGGTCTCGACGAGAAGCACGCGGCCGGAGTCGGCGACGAGGCCGTGCTTGTCGTCGGAGGCGACGCCCGCGTAGTAGACGTGTGAATCGGCGTCGACGGTGATCTCGGGGATCGGGGCGCCCTTGATGACGTTCGTCGGGTAGCCCTTGGAGGCGAGTACGACGCCGAGCGTCGCGCCGTCGGTCTTCCACTCGAACGTCGGAGTCTCGCCGTTCAGGATCGCGTTGATGCCAGCGCCGAGATCGGAGGTCAGACGCGGCAGCACGACCTCGGTCTCCGGGTCGCCGAAGCGGGCGTTGAACTCGATGACCTTCGGGCCGTCGGCGGTGGCGATCAGGCCCGCGTACAGGATGCCGGTGAACGGCGTGCCTTCGGCGGCCATCGCCTCGACAGTGGGCTTGACGATCGTCTCAAGGGCCGTATCGACCACGTCCTGGCCGATCTGCGGCACCGGGCTGTACGCGCCCATGCCGCCCGTGTTCGGGCCTTCATCGTTGTCGTAGGCGCGCTTGTGATCCTGCGAGATCGGCATCGGCCAGAACTCGGTGCCGTTCACGAAGCTCATGAGCGAGAACTCCTGGCCTTCGAGGAAGTCCTCGATGACGACCTTGGCGCCCGCGTTGCCGAAGCGATGGTCGATGAAGATGTCGTCGAGCGCCTTGACGGCGGTGTCCTCGTCCATCGCGACGGTCACGCCCTTGCCGGCGGCCAGACCGTCGGCCTTGATGACGATCGGTGCGCCGTGCTCGTGCACGTAGGCGACGGCCGGCTCGAGCTCGTGGAACGTCTCGTACTTGGCGGTGGGGATGCCGTGACGCACCATGAGCTGCTTGGCGAAGTCCTTCGAGCCTTCGATCTGTGCGGCGGCCTTGGACGGGCCAAACGCCTTGATACCGGCGGCGGCGAACGCGTCCACGATGCCTTCGATCAGCGGAACCTCCGGGCCGATGAACACCCAGTCGTAGCCGTTGTCCTTCACGAAGTCGATGAGCGCGGCGTGGTTGGAGGAGCCGAGCGAGACGACGCGGATGCCGTCGAGCGCCATGCCCGGGTTGCCCGGGGCGACGGTGACCTCGTCGACGCTGCCGCCGCGCAGCAGGGCGTGCGCGATCGCGTGCTCACGGGCGCCGGAGCCGATGACCAGAACCTTCTGTCCCATTGTTGATGAGTCCTTTCGTATCTGACAAGTAAGTGGCTCCCCTCACGGAGGGGAGCCACGAAAAACGGGAAGTTACTTGAGTGCGATCTGCGTGCCGTCGGTGTCCGGCGTGATCTTGCCGATCACATAGCCGGCTTCGCCGTTGGCCTTGAGCAGTTCGAGCGTCTCGTCGGCGCGCTCGGCCGGAACGGCCAGCACCATGCCGATGCCCATGTTGAAGATGTTGTACATCTCCATGTGGTCGATCTCGCCGGCCTTCTCGAGCACGTCGAAGATCGGCAGCACCGGCCACGAGCCGAGGTTGATCTCAGCCGCGAGGCCGTCGGGGATCATGCGAGGCACGTTCTCGATGAAGCCGCCGCCGGTGATGTGCGCGACGCCCTTGACCACGCCCGCCTTGAACAGGGGAGCAAGGGCCTTCACGTAGATCTTGGTCGGGGTGAGCAGCACGTCGCCGAGCTTCGCGCCGTCGAGTTCGTCCAGCTCGGTGTCGACGGTGTAGCCGGCCTGTTCGAACAGGGCCTTGCGCACGAGGGAGAAGCCGTTGGAGTGTACGCCGGTGGACGGCAGGCCGATGAGCACGTCGCCGTCGGTGATGGTCGAGCCGTCGACGATGGCGGACTTCTCGGCCACGCCGACCGCGAAGCCGGCCAGATCGTACTCGTCCTCGTCGTACATGCCCGGCATCTCGGCGGTTTCGCCGCCGATCAGACCAGCGCCGGCCTGCACGCAGCCGTCCGCGACTCCCGCGACGACCTGCTCGAGCAGCGCCGGATCGTTCTTGCCGCACGCGATGTAGTCGAGGAAGAACAGCGGCTCGGCGCCCTGCGCGGCGATGTCGTTGACGCACATGGCCACGCAATCGATGCCGATGGTGTCGTGCTTGTTCGCCAGCTTGGCGACGACGAGCTTGGTGCCCACGCCGTCGGTGCCGGAAATCAGCACCGGCTCCTGATAGCCGAGGGAGGCGAGATCGAACAGGCCGCCGAAGCCGCCGATGCCGCCCACCACACCCGGACGGTTGGTGCGGGCGACGTGCGACTTGATGCGCTTGACGACCTCGTAGCCGGCTTCGACGCTCACTCCGGCGTTCTCATAGGCTTTGGGCATGACATTCCTTTCTTGAATGTGCGGTTATGTTGTGGTGTTCGTTGCGGGGAAAGTTGTCTGTAAGACGGATTGCAGTGATGATTCACCGTGTCATTTCGACCGAGGCGATAGCCGAGCGGAGAAATCTGTATGTGCCGGGCATCTGAAAGATTTCTCGGCTGCGCTGCGCTTCGCTCGAAATGACGTTGATCGATCGGGGAGGAACACTATTCCGCGGGTTTCACCGCGTACTCGTTGCCCTCGTACTTGCTCTTGTAGAGCGCGAACTCGGGCAGACGCACACGATCCTCGGGGGTGAGCGACTTGAGGAAATCGTCCTCGTAGTCGTCCAGTGCGGTCGGATAGTCGCCGTTGAAGTACGCGACGCACAGACCGCCGTACGGGGCGTCCGCGCCCAGTCCGATCGACTCGACCAAGCCGTCGAGCGAAAGGAACGCGAGCGAGTCGGCGCCGATGTAGTCGCGGATCTCCTCGACGGACTTCTTCGCGGCGATCAGCTCCTTGGTCGTCGAGATGTCGATGCCGTAGAAGCACGGGTACTTGAGCGGCGGCGAGCTGATGCGCATGTGTACCTCGGCCGCGCCGGCCTCCTTCAGCAGCTGCACGATGCGTTTCGAGGTGGTGCCGCGCACGATCGAATCGTCGATGACGATCACACGCTTGCCCTTGACCACGCCGCGCACGGCGGACAGCTTCATGCGCACGCCCTGCTCGCGCAGCTCCTGCGTCGGCTGGATGAACGTGCGGGCGACGTACTGGTTCTTGATCAGGCCCATCTCGTTCGGCAGGTGCGCGGCCTCCGCGTAGCCGGACGCGGCTGACAGCGATGAGTTCGGCACGCCGATGACCATGTCGGCCTCGACCGGAGATTCGGCGGCCAGGCGCGCGCCCATGCGCTTGCGGGCGGAGTGCACGTTCACGCCGTAGATGTCGGAGTCGGGGCGGGCGAAGTAGATAAACTCCATCGAGCAGATCGCCAGCTGCGTCTTGTCGGTGTACTGGACGATCTTGTAGCCGTGATCGGAGACGACGATGATCTCGCCGGGGCGGATGTTGCGCACGAGCTCAGCGCCGACCACGTCGAGCGCGCAGGTCTCGGACGCGAGCACATACGCGCCGTTCTTCATGCGGCCGAGCGAGAGCGGACGGAAGCCGTTCGGGTCGAGCGCGCCGATCATCGCGTTTTCGGTCATGAGCAGGTACGCGAAGCCGCCATGCACGGTGTTGAGCGCCTCCTTGAGCTTGTCCATGAAGGTCGGCTTGGTGGAGCGGCGGATGAGGTGCATGAGCACTTCGGTATCGGAGTTCGAGTGGAAGATCGCGCCTTCGTCCTCGAGGCCGCGGCGCAGCGACGGGCAGTTGGTGAGATTGCCGTTGTGGCACAGGGCCATGTCGCCATCGTGGAAGCGGAAGATGAACGGCTGGATGTTGTCGGTGGTGCCGGAGCCGGCGGTGGCGTAACGCACATGGCCGATGGCCTTGTCGCCCTTGAGACGGGCGATCTCGCGCTCGTCGCCGAACACCTGGGTCAGCAGGCCCAGCCCGCGGTGGCCGATGAGATGGCCGTTGTCGTTCGAGACGATGCCGGCGCCCTCCTGGCCGCGATGCTGGAGTGCGTGGAGTCCGAAATAGGTGAGACGGGCGGCGTCAGGGTGGCCCCACACGCCGAAAATGCCGCATTCTTCGTGGATATCTTCGAGTTCAGCCGACAAGCCAAGCTCCTTCCGAACCATAGGAGACAGGGGATTTCACTAGCAATCCAGCTTACCAATTGCCGGCTACATCAGCCTGTTCGCAAGGTTCGGCCCGGCGGCTATCTGGCAGGGGCGAGCGAGCCTCGTTCGACGAATTCGGGCGCGACCATCACGCGCCGCGCCGGCCGCTCGGGATGCAGGTACCGCGAAATGAGCAGGTCGACACTAACCCGTCCCAGCTCGCGGTGCACCGAACGCATCGCCGTCAGCGGGCGTGAGTTCGGCGTGATGTAGCCGTCCACCGAGATCATCGACAGGTCGGCCGGCATCGCCACGCCGTGCCGTTCCAGCGTCTGCGCAAGCGACATCGCCAGCCAGTCGGAATGGACGAGCATCGCCGTGGTGCCTTCGTCGATCGCCTGCTTGGCCACGGATTCGACGCCGACCGAATCGTACGGCGCGACGTTGGTGCGCACGAACGCGCTGTCCACCGTGTCCAGTCGCTTGGTCACCGACCGCCAGCAGTCTTCGATGTAGTCCGACACCGGCGTATGCGTGAGCGCGAGTCCCAGTCGGCGGTGCCCGAGCGCGACGAACCGGTCGATCACCTGCCGTACGCCGGTGCGGTAGTCGGTCATTACGATGTCCAGTCCGTCCACACCGAACGGCGGCTCGCGTTCGGCCAGCACGACCGGCACTGGAGCGTCCTTGAGCCACTGCCAGATATCCGATCCCTGCATGCGCACGCTTGGCGCGAGAATCAGCCCGATCACCGACGAATCGGACAGCAGATCCTCCACGATGGCGATCTCGTCGCCGTTGTCGTATGTGGTCGATCGCGTCTCGACGCCGAGGTCGTGAGCGGCGGCCTCCTTGTCGATGGCCTGCGACGTGACCGGCCAGTTGAAGCTTGGTTCGGGGAACATCACGCCGATCGTGCCCGACAGCGTGGGGGTCATGCCGTGCGATTGGGCGTCGGCGAACCGGGAGGCTTGCGGGGACGACAACGGTGGGATGGCCGAGGCGGACGGTTGCAACGGCAGTGATGACAGTGACGCGACCGCCGCGGACGGTCGATTTGCGCGGGAGGCTGCGGACTGGCGGACGGGCGATGGCGGGGCCGATGCGGCGTCGCCGGAGAAGTCGGCGATCTGCGTATCGTCGCCGAGCGCGGTTGCGCCGCCCCGCACGCGACGGATCAGGCCAGCGTTGGCGAGTGTGTTGAGGTCGCGGCGTACGGTGATCGGCGTCGTGTCCAGTGTTTTGGCGAGTTCGTCGACACGCACGACGATGCCGCGCGAGAGCATGCCGAGGATGATGTCCTGCCGCTCGGCCGGCAAATACTTCTTCTCGTCGGTGCCGGTTGCGCCGGCCGCCGACGTGCCTGTGGCTGTTTCGGTGAGAACGGTCATTGCCTCTTCGCTTTCCTGCTGCCGCATCGTGCCCGTGCATTCGCCGCACGTGCTTTTCGACGCGCATGTCGCACACCTTCGTCGGCGCGCGATCATGAATTACGGCATACCATATCACGATCATGTTCGATCATGATCGTTGTTGCACTTTTTTGCATTAGACTTGATTGCACATCGAGCATATGCATGATCGCAATGGAGCAAGGAGAATTCGTCATGGCACAAGGACGGGTGACGATCAACGACGTTGCGCTCGCGGCCGGCGTGTCCGTATCCACCGTGTCGCGCGCGTTGTCGCGTCCCGGCAGGGTGAACGCCGAGACGGCCAAGCGCATCCGGCTGATCGCCGACGAACTGGGATATCGCAACGAGACGGTCGAACCGTTCTCGCGCGACCAGCCGAGCGGTCTGATCGCCGCGTTCGTGGCCGATCTGAGGAACCCGCTGTTTTCTGACCTCGCGCACAGCATCCAGCACGAATGTCTGCGCAACGGCTACGGGCTGATGATCGTGGACACCGAGGAGGGCAATGTATTGGAGCGCAAGCTTGCCAGCCTCACCCTGCCGCATGCGGACGGATTCGTGTTCCTCTCCTCTCGCGTTTCGGACGCGACGATCCGCAAAGTGGCGCAGACCAAGCCCGTATTGATGGTCAACCGCACGGTGCGCGGTATTCAGTCGGTGATCGCGGACTGCACCAAGGGCATTGGCGAGGCGGTCGATCTCTTGGCCGGTCTTGGCCATCGCGAGATCACGTATCTGGCCGGCCCGGAGGCGTCTTGGAGCGAAAGCACCCGATGGCAGGCGCTGTACGCCAAATGCGCGGCGGCGCGTATCCGACTACGGCGCATCGACGGGAACGCGCCGACCGGTAAGGGCGGTGCGCTTGCGGTCGACGCGTTTCTCGCGAACCCGACCACGGCCGTGTTCGCCTACAACGATCTCATGGCGATCGGTTTCGTCAACGAGCTGCGTGACCGCGGCGTGAACGTGCCGGGGTCGGTGTCGGTGATCGGGTTCGACGGCATCGAACTCGGCTCGCTGATCTCGCCGGCGTTGACTTCGGTGGCGACGCCGTGGCGTGAGATGGGGCAGCAGGCGGCCAGACTGCTCATCGATCAGGTGCGGCATCGCAGCGTCGGTATCTCGCGGCCGGTCGTCTTGCCGACGCGTCTGCTGGTTCGTGAGACGTGCGCGCATGCGAAATGATCATGGCTCATGTGATGCCGATCGGTTGATTTGTAGCGGTACATAGGCGGTCGTCGCTACGTTGTGAACGATAACGGATAATTTGATCGTGTCAATCGTCGGTGATCGCAAACATGGAAAATTTTGGCAAACGACTATCAGGAACGATCAATCAGTGAATAATCAAAGTCAAGCGCAAGGTGCAGCAGTGATCACTACGAGGTGACCACAACGAACGCTCACCAAGCGGGTTTCGGCAATGATGTCGGAATGGAAGGAAAGGAAAAACACCATGAGGAAAGTCTCTCCGCTCTTCAAAACGGCCGCGTTCGCAGGTGCAGCGGTGATGCTGCTCGCCGGCTGCGGCTCGAGCAACAACGCCAGCGGCGGCAAGACCGAGGCGTTGGACGAGAACGCCAAGACCACGATCACGTTCGCCGGCTGGTCGCTCGACACCACCCCGGAGTTCCAGACCCTGGCCGACGGCTTCATGAAGGATCACCCGAACATCACCGTCAAGATCAAGCAGTACTCCGCCGATGACTACGACAAGCAGCTGACCTCCGACATCTCCGGCAAGAGCCAGCCCGACGTCTTCCCGATCAAGAACCTGCAGAAGTACTACACGTACGCCGCGGAATCCGGCGGTCTCGCGGATCTCTCGGACATCGCGGCTGGCTACGACGGCGACAAGAACATCGACGTCTCCCAGTACAAGCTCGAGGATGGCAAGTACTACGCGATGCCGTACCGCCAGGATTCCTGGGTACTCTTCTACAACAAGGACATGTTCGAGAAGGCCGGCGTGGACACCCCTGACGGCACCTGGACGTGGGACGACTACACCAAGGCCGCCGAGGAACTCAAGAAGAAGCTGCCCGCGGCCGGTTACGACGCCAACTCCGTCTACCCGATGTACCAGCACAACTGGCAGTCCGTGGTCCAGGGCTTCGCGGTGGCACAGACCGACGGCGCCTACGACGACTTCTTCAAGGGCGACTACAGCTACCTCAAGCCCTACTATGAGCGTGCGCTCAAGTGGCAGGACGAGGGCCTGACCATCGACTGGAACACCTCGAACTCCACCAAGGTCCAGTACCAAGCGCAGTTCGGCACCCAGAAGGCCGCCATGCTGCCGATGGGCACCTGGTTCGCCGCCACGCTCGTCAGCCAGCAGAAGTCCGGCGACGCCGACCAGTTCACGTGGGGCATGGCTCCGATCCCGCAGAACCCGGACGCCTCCACCTCTGACACCCCGGTGACCTTCGCCGATCCGACCGGCCTCGCCGTCTCCTCCAACATCTCCGGCCAGCAGCTGGCCGCCGCCAAGGAATTCGTCAAGTGGGCCTCCGGTGAGAAGGGCTCCGAGGCGCTCGCCAAGATCGGCACCACCCCGGCCTACTTCTCCGACTCCGTCGCCGACACCTACTTCGGCACTGACGGCATGGCCAACGACGATCTGTCCAAGAAGGCCTGGACCACCCACAAGACCAACCCGGAGAACCCGGTCGGCAAGGGTACCGACACCATCCAGGACGTGCTCAAGACCGCCAACTCCTCGATTATGACCAAGACCTCCAGCGTTGATGACGCACTGGCCAAGGCCACTCAGGACGTCAAGGATCAGGGCGTCGTCGAGTAAGGAACGATCCGGCTCCACCGGTCGCCACTGACCGGATGCCGATGAACGGGGGTCGGGGCTGTACCTATCAGGAAACAGTCCGGGCTCCCGTTCATCATGCCCACATCGATTCCCGTCATCAATCCATCCGCATTTTCACCGCACTATATACAAAGGAGTGTTGCAGCGATGACACAGGCTACCTCGGCTGCACAGTCACATGTCGCACCGCCCGACCACAGCAAGGCCAACAAGGCCATCGGCCGGCGCAATCTCATCAACGGCATCGGGTTCATCGCGCCGAACTTCATCGGCTTCCTCGTTCTTATTCTCATCCCGGTCATCCAGCTGTTCTACATCGGCTTCTCCAAGTGGAGCGCCTTCGGCGATCCGGTGTTCAACGGTCTGACCAACTGGTCGCGACTGTCGCGTGACTCGAACTTCCACGCGGCGTTCGTCAACACCATCGTCTATTCGATCGTCCACATCCCGCTCACCCTCGCCATCGCCTTCGCGTTGGCCGTGCTGCTCAACACCAACCTGAAGGGCCGCGCGTTCTTCCGCACCGTCGCCTTCTTCCCGTACATCACCTCGATCGTCGCCGCCGCCCAGGTGTGGAACATGCTGTTCGACGCCAAGTCCGGCGTGATCAACCAGGTCATCAAGGTCTTCACCGGCGGCTGGGCCCCCGGCTGGATGGGCGATACCAAGTGGGCCATGGTCGCGGTCATCATCGTGGCCACCTGGCGTGAGGTCGGCTACTTCATGATCCTCATCCTTGCGGGCCTGCAGACCATTCCGGGCGAACTGTACGAGGCCGCGTCCATCGACGGCGCGAACGGCTGGCAGCAGTTCTGGAAGATCACCGTGCCGTGCATGCGACCGACCCTGTTCTTCGTCATGGTCACGCTGACCATCCAGTCCTTCAAGATCCTCGACCTGACCCTCGTCATGACCGACGGCGGCCCGGGCACCGCGACCCTCATGCTCGCGCAGTACGTCTACCGCGTGGCCTTCGACCGTTCCGACTTCGGCTACTCGGGCACCGTCTCGCTCGTGCTGTTCGCACTGTGCATGGTCGTGACCCTCATCCAGTTCTGGTACAACAACAAGAAGGAGAAGTAAGATGACTGCCGCAAGCATCACCCCGGTCGCGGGAGCCAAGTCTCCTTCCGCGGACATCCCGTTCAACAAGAAGCCCGTCAGCCCGCTCAAGGTCGTCGGCACCGTCATCGGCTACGTGGCCATGATCGCCGTCGCCGCGTTCACGCTGCTGCCGTTCGTCTGGATGCTCCTCGCTTCGGTCAAGCCGAACAACGAAGTGTTCATGGTGCCGTTCAAGTGGCTGCCGAGCGTGTGGCACTTCGAGAACTACATCAACATTTGGACCAAGTCCGACATGCTGCTGTGGGTCGGCAACACCGTGTTCTTCGCGATCTGCGTGACCTTCCTGCAGGTGTTCACCGGCTCGTTCGCCGCCTACGGCTTCTCGCGCATCAAGTTCGCCGGTCGCAACACGCTGTTCCTCATCTACATCGCCACCATGGCCGTGCCGTGGCAGTCCTACATGATCCCGCAGTTCAAGATGCTCTCCTCGTGGGGTCTGGTCGACACCCGCTGGTCGATCATCCTGCTGCAGGCGTTCGGCGCGTTCGGCGTGTTCATGATGAAGCAGTTCTACGACACGATCCCCGAAGAGCTTTCCGAAGCCGCCCGACTCGACGGCCTGAGCGAATTCGGCATCTACTCGCGCATCGTGCTGCCGCTGTCCGGACCGTCCATCGCCGCCCTCGGCATCATCACGTTCACCAACACGTGGAACGACTACATGGGCCCGCTCATCTACTTGCGCGCCCAGAACCTGCAGACCATCCAGCTTGGCCTGAAGACGTTCATCAGCCAGTTCAACGCCGACTACGCGATGATCATGACCGGCTCCGTGCTCTCCATCCTGCCGATCCTGGTCGTGTTCCTCATCGGCCAGAAGCAGTTCATCGAAGGCATCGCCACCTCCGGCATGAAGGGCTGATCCCTCCTTCCGATCGGCTCTTCGGCCCTCGGCCGGCCGGCTCGGCGGCGTTATCCTCCTTGCGCCGCCGAGCCGGCCGAAACCCACACACGGTCTGCATGGTGTGCCTGTAACCATGCAGACCGTTTTTCTGTTATCCGTCGCACCGCCGGCCATCCGCCGCGCAACGCAGTAAGGTTGCAATCATGAGTTCAGAAGACCGCAGCAACAACAACGCCTCGCCCGACGCGACCAACAAGTGGTTCCAGGCCGACGCGTTCATGCATATCGTCAACTCGGTGGTGGTGATGATCCTGGCTGGCATCTGCTGCCTGATCGCCGCGCTGCCGCTCGTGATCGTCATGCTGGTGGTCAACGACCTCAACTACTGGCCGCTGTACTTCGCGGCCGCGGGGCTCTCCTCGCCGGCGGTTGCGGCGCTGTACGCGATGTTCCGCGACCATCCGGCGTTGCTCGCGCGCGGTTCGCGGGTGCGCGTCAAGCGCATGCTGGAGGCCGAGGTTGCCCGCGCCGATGGAGGTCATCCCGACGGTGAGGTGGCCGCGTTCCCGCCCGACTGGATCGCCGGGCTGTACGTGCGCCAGGATGTCGCCGTCGCCATGTTCCGCCCGTACTTCCGCGCCTATGCGCGGCTCTTCCCGCGTGCGCTCGCGGCCGGGGCGAGCTGCGCGCTCGTCGGGTTCGCGCTCGTCTACAACATCGCGCTGTTCACGCAGTTCCCGTGGGGCGTGTACGTCACGCCAGCGCTGGCCGTATGCCTCGTGTTCCTGTTCGCCGCGTTCTCGATCGCGATGGTGCTGATCGTGGAATACCCGAAGGCGAGGTATCTGTCGGTGATGCGCAATGCGGTGACGCTGTGCATCCGCCGCGCGTACATCCTGTTCATCACCGCCGTGGCGCTCGTGGCCTACGGGTACGGGCTGTTCCACTGGACGCTGCTCATGATGGTGTTCGGCACCGGCGTGCTGTGGTATCTGATCTGGGGCGCGTCGCGCTGGCAGGCGCAGCGCCTGTTCACGCAGATGGCCGCCGAGTCGGGCGACCCGCGCATCGTCGAGATGTACGAAGTCGCGCCCGCTGGCTCCGGTTCGGCCGGTTCCGGCATCTCCGGCTTCTTCTCCGGCACCACCGACTGGCGGCAATGAGCTGCTGGGCGTGCCCTATGTGGTAGACGCTAGCTGTACTTAGCTGCCCCAGTCGGTGTCGCCGGCGGTCTCGGCGGCATGGATGGCGGTTTCGCGCTCGTGCAGAGATTGCATGAGCACCTGATCATAGCCGGTGAGCGCCGCGAACGGCATGAACTGGGCGGCGCGGTTGAGACGCGTCATGGGCGGGTGCTCGGCGGAGGCATGGTGCGGCAAGTCGATGATGTCGTCGTATCGGTGGGTGATGCGTAGCGTTGACCGGGGTCGGAGTTCTGATGGAGTAGCGTCGTCATGATCGGGATGCTGGGCGAATGGGGACATGTAGTGGACCGGGATGGACTTGCCACTGGCCGGTTCACCGGATTGGTTATTGGCCTGTTGGCGGTTTTCTCGCAGCGAGGCGGCGGTGCCGCTGGCGTGGCCGCCGATCTGGTTGTTGCGATCTCGGCCGGTGGCGTCCGGTTCGAGATTCATGCCCTTGATCACGGCGTTCTTGCCGAACCGATGTTTGACGGCGAGCAGTGCCTCTTGCACGTTGCGTTCGCGACGCATATCGGTGTGTCGGACGTCCTCCCGTTCGACCTCGTCGAACAGGCTCAGCTGCTCCTCATGGCGTTCGGCCGTGTGCGATGTTGCGGCGTGTATGCCGTCCGTGGATCCGGAGTCCGGGCGCAGCCGGCCGACCGTCATGTTGAGTCGCCGCACCATCAGCGTCCGATCGATGATCCGGTCGTACAGGCGCGTCATCGCGTCGATGATCGTTGTTGTCGACGACGTATACTCGTCCAATTCCAACGAGCCGTTTGCTGGTCGCGGTACCTTCTTGCCATAGCGGTTCGTCGACACCGGCGCGGAACCTTCGAACCCCTCCTTGCCTTCGTAGCCGATGTACAGGCCGACCTGATCGGTCACCAGTCCCTTGTCGACCAGTTCCAGTGACATCGCATCCGCCATTTCGCGCAGGACCAGCCGTGCCGAATCGGCAGAATACGGCCGATGCAGCACCTGTCCGTTGCTCAGGGAATTCTCCGCGGGCCGGTATGCCTTGATATCCGCGATTTCGCAAGGTTCCCAGCCCCATGCGTGGTCGATGAGCAATTCGGCGTTCACACCGAACATACGGTACAGGAGGGCCTCGTTGTAGTAATCGTTCGCACGGCCCAGCGAGCAACGCGCCACATCGCCCATCGTGAGTAGGCCGACGGATTCGAGCCGGCGCGCATACCCGCGCCCGACGCGCCAGAAATCGGTGAGCGGGCGATGATCCCACAGCAGACGGCGGTACGAGTCCTCATCGAGTTCGGCCACGCGTACACCGTCGCGATCCGCGGGCATATGCTTGGCGACGATGTCCATCGCGATCTTGGCAAGGTACATGTTCGTGCCGATGCCGGCCGTTGCGGTGATACCGGTCGCATCGATGATGTCCTGCACGATCCGACGTGCCAGTTCGTGCGCGGTGACGCGATACAGCTTGAGATACCGCGTCGCGTCGATGAACACCTCGTCGATCGAGTAGACGTGGATGTCCTCGGCGGCCGCATAGCGCAGGTAGATGCCGTAGATGTCCCCGCTGGTCTTCAGATAGTAGGACATGCGCGGAGGAGCCGCGATGTAATCGATTTTCAGCTGCGGATCGTTCGCCAACCTCGTTGCGTCGGACGATGCGCCGGTGAACCGGTGGCCGGGTGCGTGCATCCTACGCTCCTCGTTGACCCGGTTCAGCGTCTCGACGACCTCGAACAGGCGTGCGCGCCCGCCGATGCCGTACGCCTTGAGCGAGGGGGACACCGCGAGACAGATCGTCTTCTCGGTGCGGGTGACGTCCGCCACCACCAGATTGGTGGTCAACGGATCAAGATCGCGGTCGGCGCACTCGGCTGAGGCGTAGAACGACTTCAGGTCGATGGCGAGATACGTTCGAGTGGCGGTCATGCAGACTATTGTCGAACATATGTTCGACAATGTGAGCGGTGCGTGTCGTCTGTCGCCTGGATGATATGCGCCATCTGATGTGTCCATGCCGGTGCGTATCGTCCATTGGTTAGATGAAATGCACCGGCATGGGCACCGGTAAGGGGTGTTGGCAAAGGGGTGGGCGCCGTGCCGCCGTCGTTGGCGGTCGCGGAAAACACCCTCCGTGCTCAGCCGAGCGCGATCTTGTCGATGGCTGCGAGCTCCTCATCGCTGAACGAGGTGTTCTTCAGCGCGCCGATGTTGTCGAGGATCTGCTGCGGCTTGGACGCGCCGGCGAGCACGCTGGTCACCGTGTCGTCGCGCAGCAGCCAGGCGAGGCTCATCTCCGCAAGTGTCTGACCGCGCTGGTAGGCGATCTCGTTAAGCGCCACGATCTTCGCATGCACGCTCTCGACGCGGTCCTCGTGCAGGAAGCGCGGATCGTGCGCCACGCGCGAATCGGCCGGAATGCCGTTGAGATAGCGGTCGGTGAGCAGGCCCTGCTCAAGCGGGCAGAACGTGATCAGGCCCTTGCCGAGCTTCTTGGCCGTGTCCTTCAGACCGTTGCGTTCGACCGTGCGATCGAGGATGTTGTACTTGTTTTGGTTGATGATGAACGGCACGTGCAGCTCGTCGAGGATCGCGCTGGCTTTCGCAAGACGCTCGCCGTCGTAGTTCGACAGGCCGACGTACAGCGCCTTGCCGCTGGCGACGATCTGCGCGAGCGCGCCCATCGTCTCCTCGAGCGGGGTGTCGTTATCCGGGCGGTGGTGGTAGAAGATGTCCACGTAGTCGAGGCCGAGCCGTTCGAGGCTCTGGTCGAGCGAGGAGATCAGGTACTTGCGCGAGCCGCCGAAGCCGTAAGGTCCGGACCACATCTCGTAGCCGGCCTTGGTGGAGACGATCAGTTCGTCGCGGTGCTTGGCGAAGTACTGATGGATCAGCCGGCCGGCGCTCTTCTCGGCCGCACCCGGCTCGGGGCCGTAGTTGTTGGCGAGGTCGAAGTGCGTGATGCCGTGGTCGAACGCGGTGAAGACGAGCGACTTCATCTGCTCGTACGGCGTGATGTCGCCGAAGTTGTGCCAGAAGCCGAGCGAGATCGCCGGCAGTTTCAGTCCGCTGGTGCCGCAGCGGTTGTAGCGCATCGAATCGTAGCGAGTGGCTGCGGGCGTGTAGTCGAAAGTCGGTTCGAACATATCATCCTCCCATTGATGACGGCCGCGACGGTGGTGTCGTGGCTGGTGTACGGTCGTCGGCTGCCGGACGTGCGGCTCGTATCACGGTCGCATATTGTCATACGAAACGCGTGTCCGATAGCTGTTAGTACTATCATTGCGCTTCAAGTACGCTTGAACGCAAATTGTGGCACCGAGAATCGTCTGTCGGCGTGTCGCAACGTTGCGAGTAAAGTCGTACGGGATACGCAAGACGAGCCGGGGAGACGATACGATGACCGATTGCGACGACCGTGAGGAGACCTACACGATCCGGCAGATGGCCGATCGGTTCCACATGGAACCGTCGACGCTGCGCTACTACGAGGACCAAGGACTGCTGCCGAACGTCGGCCGCACCGCGACCGGCCAGCGCGTTTACCGGCGCGAGCACGTCGACCGTCTCGGCTCGATCTGCTGTTTCAAGGACGCCGGCATGACCATCGACGAACTCAAGCGGTTCTTCACCTACGAGGCCGACGAGGCCGGGCACATCGACGAGATGATGGCCCTGCTCGAGCACCGCCGCGAGGCGATCGAGGAGCAGCGGCGCGCGCTCGACGCCGCCTATGATCACGTGCTGCGCAAGCTCGACTTCTACGGCGACGTGCGCACCAGCATCCGCGAGCACGAGCCGCGGCCGGACTGGGGCATCTACGCGCGCCGTCGGTACGTGCAGTGAGCGGTGCGCTCGTCAGGAAGAGGAAACAAGGGAAATGGGACAATTCGAAATCGTGGTCGGCCAGTTGGTCGGCTTCTTCATCATGCTCATGGTCGGCTACATCTGCGTGCGATTGCGCTTGTACGGCCAGACCGCGCTCAACGGCATGTGCTCGTTGCTGCTGAGCGTGCTCATCCCGCTGCTCGTGTTCTCGAACGCGGTGGACGGCACGACCCGCACACAGCTCATCGACAACCGCGGCGACATCGTACTCACGATCATCATGTACGCGCTGCTGATCGCCGTGTTCTTTGTCGTCGCGCATGTGTTGCGGCTGCGCGGCAATCGTTCGCATATCTTCCAATGCTCGATGATCTTCGGCAACGCCGGATTCATCGGCATCCCGATCCTGCTGTCGCTGTTCGGCAAGGAGGCCGCGCTGTTCGTGGCGCTGATGTCGTTCGTGGACCAGACGATCCTGTGGACGTACGGCGTATGGCTGTGCGATCCGGTCAAGGACGGTACGCACGGCGGTGCGGACAATGATGGGGGAGAACCGGCTACGACTGACAACGTTACCGCAACGACGGCAGCCGCAACAGCCGCAGCCGTACGCTCGGCACGACCGTCATTCGGCAGACGTGTGCTCGCCCTGCTGCGACGGTTCGTCAATCCAGCGTTCGTCGGCAACATGACCGCGCTGATCCTCATCCTCATCGGCATTCAGATCCCGCAGATCGTGCTCGCCCCGCTGCAGAGGATCGGCGCGATGGCGACCCCGATGTCGCTCATCTATCTCGGCGGCCTGTTCGCGCTCACCCGCTGGTGGACGGTGCTCACACGCTACGAACTGTACGTGGGCATGCTGGTCAAGATGGTCGCGTTCCCGCTCGGCTTCTACGCGCTGCTCAACGCGATCGCCGGCTTCCTGCCCATGCCAATCACGCACGACATGATCCTCATGATCACGCTTGTCTCCGCCCTGCCGACCATGACCACGATCGCCATGTTCACCGGACGCACCAACAACATGCCCGAATACGGCGTCGGCTTCGTGCTTGTGACCACGCTGTGCTCGCTGCTCACGCTCACCTTCGTCTCCGCGATCATTCTGTAACGACTCTGCCGGCGGCGATGGGACAGCAAGACGCGAGTAGGCCTCGCCATGCATGATGTGATGCACGGCGAGGCCCACTCGCGTCTTGACTAATGATCAGGATTCGATCGAATCGGAATCGGTACCGGTGTAGCTGCTCGAATCGTTGGACGAGCTGTTGCCGGACTGGCCGTTGGAGCTACCGGAACCGGACTGACCGGAGTTGCCGGACTGGCCGGAACCATTGGAATCGCTTGAATCGTTGCCGGGCATGCTCGGCGGTTCACCCATCTGGCCGTTGCCGGACTGACCGCCGTTCGAGTTGCCGGACTGGCCGCCCATGCCGCCGCCGGGCATCTGCATCTGCTGGCTCGAACCGTTGCCGTCATTGCCGCCGCTGACCGCGTTCACGATCGCCGCGCCGCACGCGCCGCCGATCAGGCCGCACACTAGCGACACGCCGGCCACGATCGCCCAGAACCTGGTCTTCGGATTGGTCTGGTGCGGGGCCGGGACCTGACCCTGCATCGGCTGGCCGGGCTGCCCGTACGGCTGCTGGCCGTTCGGCGCGAACGGGTTGCCGCCGTTCGGCTGGCCGGGCTGCGCATACTGCTGGCCATACTGCCCGTACGGCTGCTGGCCGTAAGCCTGCCCATACTGCTGACCGTAGGCGGTGCCGTAATCCTGCCCCTGCGCGGCGTACTGCGGCGTGGCCTGCTGGGCGTCGGCCCGATCGGTCTGATCGGCCTGCGTCTCGGCGGAAGATTCGGCGGCGGTCGTGGCCTGCACGGCCGGCTGCTGGACGCGCGTTTCCTCCTGGCTCCACTGCCAGTCGGTGCGCTTCGCCGACTCGATCGGGGTCGTGGCCTCGGTGGCGGCAGTGGTGGTGTCGGTGTTCTTGATGGTGTTCTCGTTGCTCATGATGATTCCTTTGTTGTATGAAGTGCGTGATGTGATGGTTGAGGGAATAGGGAGTGTTACGCCATCGTCCAGCTGGTGCTGGTGCCGAACTGGCTGTCGAAGTCGGAGCGGTCGATCGTCTCGGTCGCGAGTTCCGTATCGGAACTGGCATCGACGGTCGTGGAATACGAACCGGTCACGGTCACGGTGATGTCGCTGTCGCCCGACACCACGGTCTTGCCGTTCGCGACGATCGTCACCGTCTTGCCGTCCTCGTCCACGATTTTGCCGCCGGAGGCGACGTTCAGTGCGGAGATCGTCGTATCCTTGGTGACCACCCACGTCGACGTTCCGTCAACGTTCACGGTGATCGGCGCGTCGCTGGTCGAGCCGTTCGCGGCCGACGAGTTCTCGGTGATCGAAGCCGCGCCGGTCCACGTCGAGCCTTCCAGCAAGTACAGGTCGACCGACGAGATCGTGTCCGCCGTCACGTCGCCTTCCAACGTCTGGTCTCGCCCGGTGAACGTGACCGTCGCGCCGTTCGAGCCTGCCGAACCCCAGTTGTTCGCGTCGTTGCCGGACGCGTTGATCAACGTGGCCTTGCTGGTGTCAAAGTCGAGCGTCGTATTGGACAGCACCACGTCGGCCGTCGTGTTCGTGAAGTAGAACATCGAGCCGGATTCGATCGCGGACTTGAGCGTGGAGTCCTTCGCCTGGAACGTCGCGTGCTCGCCGGTGGCGGACTCGGCGTCGCCGGACGTGGACTGGTAGATGATCACGCCGTTGGCGATCGGGTCGGAGCCGGTCTTGCCGGTGTTCGTGCTTTCCAGCGTGGAGTTGCTGATGAGGATCGTGTTGTAACCCTCCATGCCGGCGATCTGGCTGCCGGACGCGGTGCCGGTCACGTTGTTGACCTGCACGTCGCCGGTCGAATAGAGCAGCGGCGAGCCGGAACCGGCCGTGCTCAGTTCGGAATCGGTGACGGACACGTTGCCGCCGCCGCGGTCGGTCGCGACGGTCGCGCTGTGGTCGCCCTGCGTGTCGGCCGTGACCTTGCCGGCGAGGATCGTGCCGGAGTAGGTCGCGTCAAGCGCTCGCGAATTGTCGGACGTGGTGCTGATCGTCGTGTCGTAGACGAGCGCGGTGCCCGAATCGGTGGCGAACACGCCGTTCGAGCCGGAACTCGACGCGGTGAGCTTGCTGCCGGAGATGACGGTTTTCGAACCGTCGCCGACGGTCAGCGAGATCGAGTTGGTGCCGTAGAAGTTGTTGTTGTCGGCGTTGTCGGAGTCGCCGGACTTGGTGAGGGTGGCGTTCTCGATGGTGAGCGTGCCGCCGTTTTGGGCGAGCGCCGCGTTCTGGTCGGCATCGGTGGCGGTGGTGGTGTCGCTGGAGGAGGTGACTTCCTTGCCGTCCGCGGTGAGTGCGGCGGTGTAGGAGCCGGAGTAGTCGTAGCTCATGGTGTCCGCGCCGCCGCCCATGCCTCCGGGCGCGTTCATGGTGATGCTGTTGGCGGAGGAGGAGTTAACGGAGCGGCGGACGGCGTAGGCGGTGCCGGCTCCCGCGGCCATGCCGCCGGCGAGTGAGACGGCCGCGGCGATGGCGATGAGTTTGGTGGTCGCGAGCGTCGGTCGTGTGGCAAGTGCTGCGCGGGTTGCGGTGCCGGTACGACGGGCTGCTGTGCGCTTGATCTTGTTCATGATCGCATCCTTTCGCTTGGATGACTCCAGTAAACGGCGCTTTCTGTGGAGTGCACTGGAGTGTCGCGAAAGGACGGCTGGCCGGTTCGCCAACAGCCTCTGGAAGTTTTCTGGACGCTTTCTGAACGTGGTTAGCGGCCAAGCATGGCGCGGATGCGGGCGGTGACGTGGGCGACGGTCAGGCCGTAGCGGTCGTTGAGTTTGGCGAGGGGGACGCGGTCGGTGAACTCCTTGGCCGCGCCGAAGTTGAGCACGCGCATGCGCGCGGTTGCGGGGGAGTCGGCGTGGTTCGCGTACCATGCGGTGATCTTCTCTCCCCAGCCGCCTTCGAGCTGGCCGTCTTCCAGCGTGACGATGAGTCGGTGATGCTCGGTCAGTGCGGTGAGTGTGGCCTCGTCGATCGTGGAGAACTGTTGCGGGTCGATCAGCGTCGCGTTGATCGGGGAATGGTTCGCGGCGTGACCGTCGGTGTCGTCGTGACCGTCGGCCAGTGCGGCGACGATCTGCCGTCCCAGCGGATACTCGTTGCCGAGCGCGAGAATCGCGACCTTGGATCCCGCGTGATCGGTGCGGTACCGTTCCCACGGATGAGCTGTTTTGTCCATGTCATTTCGACCGAGCGCAGCGAGCGGAGAAATCTTGCGAGGGGCCGTCGCGCCGACAAGATTTCTCGACTCCGCTTCGCTTCGCTCGAAATGACGGGAGTCGTGTGTCGTTTCGCTTCGCTCGAAATGACATTGTGTTGCTTCGCTTCGCTCGAAATGACGGGAAGATAGGACGACGTGATCATTGTTCGCGCGTTCGGTGGTGAGGATCGTGTCGCCGGGGACGCGGATGACGACGGGGGAGTCGTTGGCCGGGCTCGTGGACCACGCGAGCATGTCGAGGAACGACTGGCCCGAGGTCGGCGCAAGGCAGGTGAGCCCGGGGATGTTGCCGAACATCGCGATGTCGAACGCGCCGGAATGCGTGTTGTCCGCACCGGACAGGCCGCCTCCGAAGTCGAGCAGCGTGACCGGCGTGTGGTTGAGCGAGAGTTCCTGTTGCAGCTGGTCGAACGTGCGCTGGAAGAACGTGGCCGATGTGGCCAGCACCGGGCGGCCGCCGGCGCGGGCGATGCCGGACGCGAATGCGACCGCGTGTTCCTCGGTGATGCCGGTGTCGACGTAATGCTTGCCGGCGCGGGCACGGAACGCGCGCGTGATGCCGTTCGAACCGGGGGTCGCGGGGGAGATGACCACAAGTCCGGGTTCGGCGGCGAACCGGCGTTCCAGCTGGGCCATCGCGAGCTGGCCGTAATGCTTGCGTGCGCCGAGCGGACGGCCGGCGGCGCTGTCCGGGTTGATCCAATGGTTCGCCTCGCAACGGCCTTCGGTGACCGCCAGATCCTCGGCGGCCACGACGGCGTCGCCGGAATCGCTGTCATTGTCGTCATCGCCGGATGCCAGCGCGGCCGACGAATCCGTCGTATTCGTACCGTCCGCAGTCACGGAACACGTCGTCGTGGCGGCGGCATCGACTGTATCGGTACCGTCCGCAACCGGCAATCCCAGACCTTTGCGCGTATGAATATGCACGACGACCGGATGATCGGTGTCACGCACCGCAGTGAACGCATCCACGAGCGCGGCCACGTCGTTGCCGTCCTCCACGTACCGGTAGTCCAGGCCGAACGCCTTGAAGATATTGGGTTCCGCGGTGCCGCCGGACTCGCGCAGGCGCGCGAGCGGGCCGTACATGCCGCCGTAATCCTCCGCGATCGACATCTCGTTGTCGTTGAACACGATGATGAGATTGCCGCCCTGCGCGGCAGCGTTGTTCAGTCCCTCGAACGCGATGGACGAACTGAGCGAGCCGTCACCGATCACCGCGATCACGTGCTCGTGGCCGCCGGTCATATCGCGCGTCTTCGCCAGACCGCACGCGAGCGAGATCGACGTGCCGGTGTGGCCCAGCACGAACTGGTCGTGCGCGGACTCGTCCGGATTGGTGAAGCCGGTCACCTCATCATTGCGGGTCGGGTCAAGATATGCGTCAGCGCGGCCGGTGAGCATCTTATGCACATAGCTTTGATGCGACACGTCGAACACGATCTTGTCGCGCGGCGAATCGAACACGCGGTGCAGGGCGACTGTGGCCTCCACCATGCCGAGGTTCGAGCCGATATGGCCTCCGTGATGGTGGCCGTATGCGATCAGCGTGCGGCGGATCTCCGCGCACAGGGCGGGCAGTTGCGAGGCGTCAAGGGCGTGCAGGTCGGCGGGGCCGTGAATCGTATGCAACATCCCACCACTCATAACGCAGTTGCCCCTTTCTCGCTGTTCCAAATGCACCACCCTAACGCATGGCATGCCGTACGGCCCGGCGATTCTCGCAAATACCCGCAACATCTCCGTATATTCATGTGGTGAACAAGGACGTCGGCGATTTCGCATCCTTATCCATTCGGCAAGACCGGTATAGTGGCAGAAGAATGTTTCAGCTTGTGACTACTCCTCAGTCTCGCTGTGCGAGCCAGCTCCCCTGACAAGGGGAGCCGAGGAAAGGAACCGACGACAAGGAGGGCCAATGAAGGCCGTATATGCAGCAGGCGTCAACGCCGAACACCCGCTGGACGCACTCGCGGTGGGCGAACGCCCCGAACCCGAGCCACGCCCGTTCTGGTCGACTATCTCGGTCAAGGCCGCGACCATCAACCATCACGATCTGTGGAGCCTCAAAGGCGTGGGACTGGCCGCCGAACAGACCCCGATGATCCTCGGCACCGACGCGGCCGGTATCCTCGACGACGACATCCCCGTGCGCAAGGGACTCAAGGCCGGTAGCGAAGTCGTGCTGTACACGGTCGTCGGCACCGACAACGCGGGCGTCATGCCCGGCGAACGCCGCACGATCCTCTCCGAGCGCTATCAGGGCACGATGGCCGAGAAGACGCAGGTGCCGAGCGCCAACGTGTTCGCCAAGCCCGACAACCTGAGCCTCGAGGAGGCCGCCGCGCTCGGCACGAGCTGGCTGACCGCCTACTCGCTCGTGTTCACATCCGCGAACGTCAAACCCGGCGACACGATCCTCGTGCAGGGCGCGGGCGGCGGCGTGTCCACTGCGGCCATCCAGCTCGCGCATGCGGCCGGACTCGAGGTGTTCGTCACCTCGCGCGACGCCGGCAAACGCGAGCGTGCGCTCGGCCTCGGCGCGGACGCGGCATTCGAGCCGGGCGCGAGACTGCCGCGCAAGGTCGACGCGGTCATCGAATCGGTCGGCGCGGCCACGTGGAGCCATTCGGTCAAATCGGTGCGTCCCGGCGGCACGATCGCGATCTGCGGTGCGACGACCGGCGACCAGCCCGGCGCCGAACTCACCCGCATCTTCTTCCAGGACATCCGCGTGCAAGGCACCACGATGGGATCGCGCGACGACTTCGCGCGGCTGCTGCGGTTCGTGGAACACGCCGATTTGCATCCGGCGATCGACTCGACGTATGCGCTCGTCGACGCGCCGGCCGCATTCGCCAAGGTGGCGGGCGGCGACGTGTTCGGCAAGGTCGTGCTGCGCGTGTGATCCGACGCGCGTCAACGGATACGGTTCGGCACGTGGGACGGTGACGGACGATCCTCGCCACGCGTCGCGCGTGTCGCGTCGGTTAGCGTTGCCTAAGCGGGCGCCCCGTAGCGTGAGGGTCATGATCACAGAACCCCTCACCATCGCGGCGCCCGCGCTCGCCATCACGTCCTGCCCCGTCGATACCGGCGGTTTCATCGGTGCGATCACCAACTGGCTCGTCGGCCTCATGACCGTCATGGGCGGTCTGGGCACTGGCGTGGCCGTCTTCCTCGAGAATCTGTTCCCGCCCATCCCCAGCGAGGTCATCCTGCCGCTCGCCGGCTTCACCGCGGCCCAAGGCCATATGACGCTCGTCGAGGCGATCGGCGGCGCCACCGCCGGCTCGGTGGTCGGCGCGTGGGCGCTGTACGGCATCGTCTACGCGATCGGCGCGGAACGCATGCGCCGCCTGTTCGCGCTACTGCCGCTCACCGACGCGTCCGACATCGACAAGGCGAACGCATGGTTCGCCCGCTACGGTTCCGCGTCGGTGCTCATCGGCCGCGTCATCCCGATCGTGCGCAGCCTCATCTCCATCCCCGCCGGCATCGCGCGCACGAACCTGCTGCGGTTCACGCTGCTCACCGCCTTCGGCTCGCTCGTATGGAACACGATCCTCGTGATGGCCGGCTACCTGCTCGGTTCGAGCTGGTGCAACATCCTCGGCTTCCTCGACCGGTTCCAGGTCGCGGTCGCCGCGATCATCGTCGTGCTGGCCGTGTGGTACGTGATCGTCAAGATCCGCTCGCGCGCCGCCGCAAGCCGCCGCGCCTGACCGCCGCGCCGCCGGCCGGTCATCCCGACCATTGTCACCACCACGACTCAAGCCTCCCCATCGTCCCCGTCTCCTCCTCTTCCTTCCTTACCTGATCCGATCCGAACCGAACCGAACCGACCATGCGGCCGGGCCCGGCGTGTCGCCCGCTTTACTTCAAGTGCTTGAACTTCCTAGCGTTGAAGGCGTTCGTGAAACCAACGTTCGACCATCAACTAAGGAGATTGATATGAGCGCGATGATGAAAGCGGCGATCTTCGTCGAACCCGGCCGCATGGCCGTCGAAGAGGTGCCGAAAGCGGCGCTGGAGGCCGACACCGACGCCGTGGTGCGCGTGGTGCGCGCCTGCGTGTGCGGTTCCGACCTGTGGTATTTCCGCGGACTGTCCGACCATCCGCGCCACGCGCAGATCGGCCATGAGTCGATCGGCGTGGTCGAACAGACCGGCTCCGCAGTTGAATCCGTCAAGCCGGGCGACTTCGTGGTGCTGCCGTTCCCGTACAGCTGCGGCATCTGCCCGGTGTGCAAGGCCGGTTTCGAGTCCGTGTGCCCGCACGGCGGCTATTTCGGCGCGAGCCAGGCCGAATATGTGCGCGTGCCCGAGGCCGACGGCACGGTCGTCAAGGTGCCTGGTTCGCCGGACGACTACGACGACGCGACGCTCGCCTCGCTGCTGACCATCGCCGACGTGATGTCGACCGGATACCATGCCGCCGTTTCCGCCGAAGTCAAGCCGGGCGACACCGCCGTGGTGATGGGCGACGGCGCGGTCGGCCTGTGCGGCGTGCTGTCTGCCCACATGCTCGGAGCGAAGCGTATCATCGCGATGAGCCGGCACGAGGACCGTGCGGCCGTCGCCCGCGAGTTCGGCGCGACCGACATCGTCGCCGAACGCGATCAGGCCGCGGTCGATAAGGTGCTGGAGATGACCGGCGGCTACGGCGCCGACGCGGTGCTCGAATGCGTCGGATCGAAGCAGTCGTTCGACACGGCGATCGGCCTGATCCGCCGCGGCGGCGTGATCGGCCGCGTCGGACTGCCCCACAACGTGGAAATCAGCGCGCAGGGCACGTTCTACGGCAACATCGGCATCAAGGGTGGCCCGGCCCCGGTGCGTCACTATGATCTGGCGTCCGGTCTGCTCGACGCGGTGCTCAAGCACGAGATCAACCCCGGTCGCGTGTTCACCGGCGAATACGATCTCGACCACATCCAAGATGCCTACGAGGCGATGGACCAGCGCAAGGTCATCAAGTCGCTGATCCGCTTCTGACACACGCGTGCCACGGACGTCGCCGCCCATCAACGGACGGACGCTGGCACATACGGGAAGACCCCGGCCGATATCGAATCGGTCGGGGTCTTCTGCAAGCGATCTGAATCCGAAGATCAGATGTGGAAGTACAGCTCGTACTCCAGCGGGGTCGGGGCCAGACGGGCCTGATCGATCTCGCCGCGCTTGATGTCGATCCACGTCTCGATCAGGTCGTCGGTGAACACGTCGCCGGCGGTCAGGAAGTCGTGGTCGGCCTCAAGGGCGTCCATCGCCTCGGCCAGCGAGCTCGGGACCTGCTTGATGCCCGCGTGCTCTTCCGGCGGCAGCTCGTAGAGGTCCTTGTCGACCGGCTCCGGCGGCTCGATGTGGTTGAGGATGCCGTCCAGGCCAGCCATGAGCTGGGCGGAGAAGGCCAGGAACGGGTTGCAGGACGGATCCGGAGCGCGGAACTCGATGCGCTTGGCAGCCGGGGAGGTGCCGGCCAGCGGGATACGGATGGCGGCGGAACGGTTGCGGGCCGAGTACACCAGGTTGACCGGGGCCTCGAAGCCCGGAACCAGACGGTGGTAGGAGTTCAGCGACGGGTTGGTGAAGGCCAGCACGGAGGAGGAGTGCTTGATCAGGCCGCCGATGTACCAGCGGGCGATGTCCGACAGGCCACCGTAGTTCTTCTCATCGTAGAACAGCGGCTTGCCGTCCTTCCACAGGGACTGGTGGCAGTGCATGCCGGTGCCGTTGTCGCCCGCGAGCGGCTTCGGCATGAAGGTCGCGGCCTTACCGGCGAGAGCGGCGGTCTCGTGCACGACGTACTTGTACTTCATCAGGTCGTCGCCTGCGTGCTGCAGGGAGTTGAAGCGGTAGTTGATCTCCTGCTGGCCGGCGCCGGCGACCTCGTGGTGGGAACGCTCGAGGATCAGGCCGACCTTCTGCAGGTTGGCGACCATGTCGTCGCGCAGATCCTGGGTGTGGTCAATCGGCGGAACCGGGAAGTAGCCGCGCTTGACGCGGTTCTTGAACGCGATGTTCGGGGTGCCGTCCTCTTCGGTGTCAAGACCGGTGTTCCACGGGGCCTCGATGGAGTCGACCTCGTAGAAGGAACGCTGCATGGAGTTCTCGTAGCGCACCTTGTCGAAGATGAAGAACTCGGCCTCCGGAGCGAAGGACGCGGTGTCGGCGATGCCGGTGGACTTCAGGTAGGCCTCGGCCTTGCCGGCGACCTGACGCGGGTCACGCGAGTACGGTTCGTCGGTCAGCGGGTCGACGATAGAGAAGGCCACGTCGAGGGTCTTGTGCTTGCGGAACGGATCGACGAAGGCGGTCGTGACGTCCGGCACGAGCTTCATGTCGGACTCGTTGATGGCCTGGAAGCCTTCGACGGAGGAACCATCGAACGGCATGCCGTCGGTGAACGCGTCCTTGAGGAACTCGCTCGCCGGCACGGTGAAGTGCTGCTGCACGCCGATCAGATCAGTGAAACGGACGGAGACATACTCGATGCCTTCCTTGTTGATAAGGGCCTCGGCGTCTTCCTTGGACTTGAGTTCGGTCACGGGACCGCTCCTTTCGTGAAGTTACTTACAGGCTTACAGTCTAGGAATGTGCGTTTCGCCCGCTCGTCGTTTCGGTTACGAGAATGTTTCGAGACGGCGAATCAGGGACGTTCGGTCGGCCTGTGCCGCGGAATGACGCGATTGCCGTGTTACGGCATGTTACGTAAGCGACCGTTTGCGTGTTCGATTAATGAGATCAGGAATGAAAAAAGGGTTGCGATCGCAATGATCGCAACCCCTGAAAAGTCGGCCTCAAGCTCAGCGGCCGCGCATGGCGCGACGGCTCGCGCGCTGCGGACGCGTCGGGTCGATGCCCTTCGGGATACCGTAGCCGGCGCGGGTCTGCAGGGTGTCGAGACGCTTGTTGAGCGTGTCCAGCTCGCTCTTGGTAAGGATGAAGCGCGTGGTCGGCTTGATCTTGTACCACATCGTGTCCCACCAGCCGGTCGGCTTGGACTTGGGCTGGTACGCCTTCTGCTTGACGACGGTCTTGCGCAGATCCTTGAGACGGGTCTGGTTCGCGCCGGTGCCCACGTAGATGCGGTAGACCGGGATCTGCGAGCCGGCGGTGACGCCCTTGATGCTGGCCTCCTGGCGGTTCATCGCGTTCTTGACGCGGTTGTAGTCGCCTTCGCCGAGCAGGTAGATGCCGTTGTATCCGGTGCCACGCCAGATCATGTCCTTGGTCTTCGGATCGACCCACACCGGCTGCTCCGGGAAGTTGAAACCGGCCTTGTTGATGTTCTTGAGCACGGCGACCGCAGCGCCCGGACGGCCCTCGATCTTCGCATAGCCGACCTTGTCGGCGCGGTTGGTGAGCAGCATGGTGCCCAGCAGCATGGAAAGCATCACGGCGGTGATCATGAGCAGAATCCACGAGATCACCGACCAGTGGAACACGATGCCCAGGATGATGAACAGCACGACCGGCGCGGCGAGCGTCACGCTGATCATCCACGGCAGCGACTTGTCTTCGGCGGCCGTGTACTGGTAGATCTGCTTGATCTGGTTGACGGTCGTGGACATGCGCGCGAACATGCCGTTCTTCTTCGGCTTCGCTTCCTTCTCAGCCATGTAATTCCTCACCTTTCAAAGGTTGACACACTATCTCACCACTCTACCAGCACCGTTACCCCGACATCGCCGTGCCGTCGGGGTAACGGTGCCGTGCCGTCAGCGCGTGTGCAGCGGCCGTCCGTCGGCCTTGAGCAGCGCCTCGCCGAGCGTTTCGGAGAATGTGGGATGCGGGTGGACGAGACGGGCCGCCTCGCTCAGCGGCACCCGGTTGCCGACGATCTGCTCGGCCTCCGCGATCAGGTCGGAAGCCAGCGGCGAGACGATGTGCACGCCGAGCACGACCGGCGTATCCGGATCAGCCTCGTATGCACCCGACACGATCGACAATGAGCCGGCCGAACCGGACATGAGCATTCGCGCGTTGCCGAGCATCGGATACACGGTCTCCGTCACGGATTCCAGGTCGTCGCGCGCCTGCGCCTGATCGAGCGTCAGCCCTACGCTCGCCGCCTCGGGCGAGGAGAACACAACCTGCGGCACGCTCGTATCGTCCACCGGCTTCGGGTCGAGCCCCGCGATCGACTCGGCCACGACGATGCCCTGCTCGAACGCGCGATGCGCCATCGCGGGGCCTTCGGTGATGTCGCCGAGCGCCCACACGCCGGGCAGATTCGTGCGACCGAAGTCGTCGGTGACGACCATGCCGGCATTATCCAGCGTAAGTCCGCTGCGCGTTATCCAGTCGGCGTCGGTGATCGGGTCACGGCCGATCGCGGCCAGCGCGATCTCGCCCCACACCGTCAGCTGTTCGGACTGATCGGCACCAGCCTGCCGCGTGTAGTGCACGGTCGCGCCAAGGTTCGCGCCGGTGTCGACCTGCGTGACGGCCGTGTGCGTGACGATCTTCACGCCATGCCGCTTCAGTTCGCGCGTGAGCGTCACCGACGCACGCCGGTCCCAGCCTGAGAGCACGCGGTCCTTGCGGATGAGCAACGTTACGTCGCAGCCTGCCGTCGCCCACATCGACGCGAACTCGAGCGCGACCGCACCTGACCCGATGACGACCGCGCTGGCCGGGAACTCGTCGAGTTCGAGCGCCTGCGTGGAGTCGATGAGCGCTCCGCGGAAGTCGATGCCCGGCAGCGGACGCGGACGCGAACCGGTCGCGACGACGACGTCGGATGCTTCGATCATGACGGTCGGCTCAAGCGGTTGCGGGACGCCGGCCTTGACGAACCGTTCGACCGGGGAGCTGTCGCGGCCAGTGACGGTGAGCGTGTGCCGGGCGGGGGAGGAGGATTGCGTTGCATCGGCTGGTGTCGTGCCGGCCGGCGCGGCATCATCCAGTCCGGTGACTTCGCCGTGGAAGACCGTCACGCCGCGGTGCGCGAGCAGTCCGGCCAGGCCCTTGGTCATCGTGTCGACGATGTGCAGACGATAGTCGTGCAGCCTGCCGAAGTCGATGCCATCGACCGACGCGTTCACGCCGAGCTCGGCCGCGCGATGCACGGTATCGATCGTGTGCGTGGCGGTGATAAGAGCCTTCGACGGAATGCAGCCACGGTTGAGGCACGTGCCGCCGAGCGTCGCGTCGCGTTCGACCAGCGCGACCGAGCGCCCCAGCTGCGCGGCGCGCAGCGCGGTCGAATAGCCGCCCGGACCCGCCCCGACGATCGCGATGTCAAATTGTTCCACACGCTGTTCCACGTTGTGCCTCCTTGCCGATTTCTTGGCCCCCTCGGCTGAGGGGGGCTGTCAGCGAAGCTAACTGGGGGAGCGTCGAAGCCCTGGTACGTTCCGAAGCTTTTGGCTACCCCTCAGTCAGTCGAAGACTGACAGCCCCCCCCTTAACAAGGGGAGCCGAGAGTTGATAAGAAAAATGGCTCCCGTAAAGGGAGCCATGACGATCACTCGGGGAAATGCCCGCGCTTGGGATAGCGCGGCTTCGGCAGCCGCCAACGGCGCACCTGAATCGCGCGGCTCCACGCGTACGAGCCGGAACGCATGCCGCGGGCGACGGAACGCTCGCCGAACTTCTCGACCAGCTTCACCTTGAGCTTGCGCCACATCAGCCACACATCGATGATCACGGCGAACAGGTACACGTACATGAGGATCATGAGCGGCAACGACAGCTGCGGCGCCACGGTCGTCACCAGAATCGACGCGAACATGATCACCACGGCCACCGGGATGAAGAACTCGCCCAGGTTGAAACGGGCGTCCACGTAATCGCGGATGTAGACACGCCACGGCAGACGCTCGGCCTTCGGCATATGGGCCACGTCGCCCTTCTGCATCGCCTCGTACTCGGCGTCCTCACGGGCGCGAAGACGGGCCTTGGCCTCCTTCGCGCTGGCCTTGCGGTCGGCCGGCACCAGCGGGCGGATGTTCTGCGCCTGGGCCTGCTTCATCTTCGGAGTCGGACGGCCCTTCTTCTCCTGCGGGGACTTCGCGGGTTCGGCCTTGGCCTGCGCGTCCGCGGGCTTGTCGGCCTCTTCCTTCTTCTTGAACGGATTCCATGTCATGTCAGCCCACAGTACGGCCACGCCTCGACGCCGCCGGCCCGCCGACGAGACCGCTACAATGGCTTGAGACATACCGTTTGCACGCACTATATAAAGGAGCATCATGGCATCAGTCACCGCCGATGAGATCCGTTCGCGCGTCGAAGCCGACTTCGGCCGCATCGTCGATCTGCTCGGACGCAAGATCGCGCTCAAATCCGTCTCCGCACAGGGCATCACTGGCGAGCATATGAAGCGTTCCGCCGAATTCGTGGCCGAGGAGCTGCGCGAGGTCGGCGTCGACGCGAAGGTCGTCCAGTCGCACAATCCGGACGGCACGCCCGGCGCATGGGAGGTCATCGGCTCGCATATCGTCGACCCGGCGGCCCCGACCGTGCTCCTGTACGCGCACCACGACGTGCAGCCCGTGCCGGACGCGTCCGCGTGGGACACCGACCCGTTCGTCGCCACCACCGTCGGCGACCGCCTGTACGGCCGCGGCTCGGCGGACGACGGCGGCGGCATCGCCATCCACTCCGGCGCGCTCAAGGCCCTGGGCGACGATCTCAAGGTGAACATCAAGGTGTTCATCGAAGGCGAGGAGGAGATGGGCTCCGCCAGCTTCATCCCGTTCATCGAAGAGCACAAGAGCGACTTCGAGTCCGACGTGATCGTCGTCGCCGACTCGGGCAACTGGTCCGCGGAAATCCCGTCCCTGACCACGTCCCTGCGCGGCAACACCGGCGTGGACGTGACCGTGCGTTCCCTGACCCACCCGGTCCACTCCGGCCAGTACGGCGGCCCGATCCTCGACGCGAACACGCTCGCCGCGATGCTCATCGCCTCCATGTACGACGCCAACGGCGACCTCGCCATCCCCGGCGTGCTCGCGCAGGAGCCGGTCGGCGGCCTGCAGCAGGACGTGGACGAGGCCGGCGTGCGCGCCGACGCGGGCGTGGTCGACGGCTACCGTCTCGCCGGCACCGGATCGCTCGCCTCGCGACTGTGGACCAAGCCGAGCATCACCGTGATCGGCTTCGACGCTCACCCGGTCGAAGGCTCGTTCAACGTGATCGCCCCCGAAACCACGTTCCGCCTGTCCCTGCGCACCGCGCCGGGCCAGCGCCCGGAAGAGGCGCAGGCCGCGCTCGCGGACTTCCTACGCGCGCACGCCCCGTTCGGCGCCGAGGTCGAGGTCAAGCCCACCGACAACGGCATGGGCTGGGCGATGGATCCGAACGCGGAGGCCACCAAGGACGCGCTCGAGGCCATGCGCGAGGCGTTCGGCGTGGAGCCGATCAACCAGGGCCAGGGCGGCTCCATCCCGTTCATCCCCGAACTGCAGCGCATCTTCCCGTCCGCGCAGGTGCTCGTCACCGGCCCGGAGGACCCGAAGGCCAACGCGCACAGCCCGAACGAGTCCATCAGCCTCTACGGTTTGAAGCACAACGTCATCACCGAGGCACTCCTGCTCGCCAAACTCGGCAAGTAGACGGTGCCCGGCTGGTTGTGGGGCAAGTCGTGCAACGAAGCAGTGACTTGCCCCGCAACCGGCCGTTGTGGCAGGACCGAAGCTTGGTCCGGTTGCCGATCGGCGAAGCTACTCATATTGTGTAGATGGCTTCTTATATTAATGTTGTTTGTATTGTATTCTTAATTTTAGGTAAAGCCCACAAGGCATGTCGAAGCAATGTTGCAAGCGCGGTACCAATTGACAGCAATATAGTTGCACGCTATACAGATATTTGAGAGTAAAGGTTTGCTATGAAATTCCGCATAAGCAAAACTTCGGACGTTATCTTCAGACTTTCATGTATTAGATTCCGATAAGCCAGTATTAATATAAAATCTGGATGAGCTTTATAAATTCTATATATTTAGGGTTCCGACAGTCTTTGCTGATACTGGCTTATTGGAATCATTGTTAAAGATAAACCATTTGTAATATTCCACGTGCGGATGAATAAATACTTTATTGTAAATGATGGGGAAGCAGATGAGCAGAATCATATCTCTTTTTGGGATTGGAATGCTGACATTTTGGATGATAACGGGGTTGTCGGCATGTTCTGAACCGGCAGATATGGACGGCGAAAGGCAGACTGTGAATATGGAGAACCCGCAGCCTTCTGCATCACCGCAGGATGGAAACAAAGGGGAGCAGATGACGGATGGCATGAAACTGGCGTCCTCTGCGGAATCATTCGTATCCAGTCAGCTTGAGGGAGGACTGGCGAACGATCCTCCGATGGCCGATTCACAGCGGGCCGTGCTGGAGCGGGCGTTGGATAACGGGGGGAAGATTACGGTCGCCGATTATGAGCGAGTGTGGTCGGACTTCTCGCAATGCATCGTGGATCGGGGATGGACCAAACCGATACTGATCCATTATCCGAATGGGATGGTCAGTGTCGCATCCGTGGATATCAGCGGGTTGAGCAAGGCGCAGGACAAGCGTCTGCAGCGGGATACAGGGGAGTGCTCCGCGTTGTATTCCGGGTGGGTGAACACCACGTATGGCGTGCAGGTCGGCAACTCTTCATTGTGGATGGACATCGATCAGGCAATCGTGGACTGTTTGCACCGGGAGAATCTGGTGCCAAAGGAGTATTCACTGGAAACATACCAGAAGGATCGTTCCGCAAGCGAAGGAGAGTCATCGGTCGATTTCTCTGATATGCATGTGCGGGGGTGCATGGTCGCCAATGGTTCGGTATCCGGCGGTATGGACGATCCGGTGTGGGATCCGATGGGATAGTCAGGCGGGAATTTGCGCGAAGGTGACCCATTCGCCGCCGTTCCGTTCGCAATCGAGAACGCCGCCGATGCGTTCGATGGACTGGCGGTATTGGACGATGCCGTGACCGTCGGTGAGATCGTCCTGCGATGCGACGGTGTTGCACTCGGTGATTTCGATACCTCGGACGTTCCAGACTACGGAAAGCTCGTACGATTCGTTTGGATTGCCGTGGCGGATGATATTGGCGTAGATTTCGCGAATGAGCCCGATCGCGATAGTGCGTCGGCCGTCAGGAAGTGCTGCGGCGTCATCATCCACGTTGAAGGTGCATCGTCCGTTGAATCCGGCATCATGCAGACGCTGCTCATTGTCGTCTATCAATCGGCGTATCGATACGGCCACGTCGGACCGTGGCTGTTCGTTGGCGTCGTCATTCGTGCTCGCCAACTGTTCGATCACACGGTGTACATCCGTCAGTGCTTCCATCGCATATCGTTCGACGGCTTCCCATTGCTCGCGTTCCTGTGATCCGATTCGTATTTGCCGCTGAGCCGTGCGCGCGATGAGCGACAGATCGCCGGTGACGGAATCATGTATCTCCTGAGCGGCATGATTATTGGCTTCCATGATCTGTTCGCGATGCCTGAATCGCTCAGTCTGCAGCCGGTGTTGGAACGCCTCTTCTCGCCAATGCAGCGCTCTCCCGGCAAATGCGGCGAAGAAGAACATCAGACCGAAGAAGAACATGCTTTCCCGGCCTACATCGCGAGGAGTCGGCAGCTGCATCATGACGTATTGCGCGAGACATGCGCACACGACCGTCGCGCAAATGATACCAGCGGAACTGTGATAGGCGATAAGACCGATGGCGAGCAGCGAGGCCCACATCGTGGTGGGGCCGCTTCCGGACAGCATCGTCACTAGAATATCGACGACGAAGATGCAGCAGCTTGCCGGAATGGGGAACGGAATCGTCAGGGCGATGGCGCTGCCGGCAACAAGGGCGAGTATCGTGTCGAGCATGCCGTGTGGTGGATACTGCGACCATTCCCAGACGAACAGCAGCAACACGAAGAGGGAAAGCAGCGCGCGTACCCGATAGATCCGGTATCGGGAAAGCGAGGCGATGATCATGTTCATATCATTTCCTGATGGTCAGCAATCATTGCGGTTCATCCATAAGGCCACAGCCTGCCGGGAGCTTCGGGCGCCGAGTTTGGTCATGATGTTCTGCATATGTTTTCGTACCGTGGCTTCGGATATGCCGAGCGTTGTGGCGACCTCTGCGTCAAGCAGTCCCTCGTTCGCAACGAGGTCGATGATCTCCGCTTCCCTGATGGTCAAAGCAGGTTGCGTGGACTGCTCATGAGTGATGCGAATATGGGCCATTTTGGGGGATTCAAATCCGTTTTGCACTTGTCCGGACAGTAATGCGGCTGCGGCATTGAGTATATCATTTTCGTTGTTTTTGCTGACTATGCCCTGCCCTCCCGCGCGCTGAACCTTATATGTGTATCTCGGCAAGGAGAAACTGGTGATGGCGAGAATCGCGGTATTGCCGGAGACTCTGCGAATTCGTCTGATCACTTCCGGTCCCTGCAGCCCTTCCAAGGACATGTCGAGCATGAGCAGATTCGGCATGGTCTCGGTTTGTGAGCATAATTGTACGGTTTCACTGCCGTTCGCAGTGGTCCATATCACCGAAGATCGAGCAAGTTGTTCCTTGATCAACGTTCGCAGGGAGGCCAACGATCGCGGATCGTTGTCAACGATGGCTACTCGTCGGTAATACACAGGTGGTTGGCTGTCTGCCAGCCAGAGTGACGACGCTTGCGGCTGCCGAATCATGCCACGCCGACGTTGTCAGGATCTTTTGCCGCACCACCACCACAGATATGGCGGACAGACGACGAAGAGGCTGGCGGAATATGCGGTTTCGAGCGTGCTGGGGCTGCTGTTGGTTGGTGCCGTCGTACCGAAGGACAATGCAATCGTTAGCAGAGCAATGAGAAACTTTGACACGATATCCTCCTAGATAGGTTTGTGACATTATATGGCGGAGGTTGTTCCCGAGCAAAAGGCCAGTACTGCATTTGTGTATGAACCACGGCGATGCCCTCTATTATCTCTACACAAAAGCAGTAGACGATGGGTTGCGTATCGCACATATCTTGTCAAACAATATATGGGTCGAAACAATCTCGAAGGAAGAGGTTTCTCATGAATATCCGTAAAAAATCTTTGCTGCGAGGAGCTTCCATAGGTATACGTTGAGGTCTACGGCGGTAAGACGTATGTGAATGATCTCGCGGATTACTCGTTGCTATGAGGAATGGTGATTATGAGGAATGACCTTGGCTCATGTACAGGACGAGTGATCGTCCTGTACATGATGTGTATGATACTGCTTTTTTCCGGTTGCGGGGAAGGCGCGACTGTTGCCGATGACGATGGCAATGCCGCGCCTTCCGGAAAGTTGGCATCGTCGCTTTCCTCATATATCGAAGGATTTGCAGATATGCCCGATCTTTCTGATTTCCAGCGGGACATACTGCGCCGTGCATTGAAGTCAGGAAGCGTGTCGACTTCTGACTATGAGCAGGCATGGTCCGGATACAAGACCTGCATGGTCGGCAAAGGATACACCGGATTAAAGCTCATCAAGTATTCCAACGGTATGTTTGCCGAGGCCGCGCGTTCGGCGGGAACCGAGGCTCAGGAAAAGAAATACGAGCAGGATTCCGGTGAGTGCTTTGATGAGTACATCTCCTACGTGGACGACGTGTACGGGGTCCAACAGGGTAACCCGAATCTTTACGAAAACATAGAGGACGGGTTTGTGGATTGTCTGCATCGCAATGGTCTGGTTCCTAGAACCTATTCGCGCGAAGATTATGATGATGAACATAAGCGCGACGACGGACAAAACGATCCATATTCATTTGACCGAAGCAATCCCGACGTGCAATCGTGCGAAGTCGCCAACAACATGTTGTCGTATCGTCCCGGGGACGACAAAGAGCAATTGTGGTGAGGGTGAATCCATGCCATTGCGGGATATGGTTCTTACGGAAAACGGCGGCTGCCTTCGGGCGTCGCGGGCGAGTCGTGCAATCGTTGTCATAGGGGTGTTCCGGTCTGACGGAAGGGAAGAAGATGTCTCATGATGACAAGGACGGCAAGGGTGCCGCGACGAACCGGGACATTCGGCGGCGCGGCGGATGTCTGTCTGTGACGTGGGTGTTGCTGGCGGTGGTTGTGTCGGTGTCGTTGGCGGTGGGGGCGTGTGCGTTGTGGTTGCCTGATCGTGCTCCGGGGTTGTTGGGTGCCGCTGGGGAGGTGACGAGCGTGCCGGTGGGCGTGCAGGAGTATGCGGGTTCGCAGCAGGTGACGTTGGTTCCGACGGTGTCGTCGGCGCGTGATCTGGTCGGCAACGTGTCGGGCACGGTGACCGCGGACTGGTCCGCGGGCGGTTTGGAGTCGGGTAAGGCCGCGTATAGGGTGAACGATCGTGTGGTGGTCGCGTTGGGCACGGCCACTCCCTTGTATCGTGATCTGGTCGTCGGGGACAGGGGCGATGACGTGCTCGCGTTGAATAACGAGCTGAACCGGTTGGGGTATGGTGGCGTGCCTGGTTCGGATGAGTATCTGTGGGACACGTCCGAGGGCGTGCGCCGGTTGATGAACGATCGGGGCGACACGTCGGACGGGGGTCTGCGGATCGCGGACGTGTTGTGGATTCCGGCCGTGTCGGTGCGGGTCGGCTCGTGGGACGCGGTCGTGGGCGTCGGCGTGACGGCGGGCATGGCGGTCGGCCAGGTGCCCGGCATGTTGACCAAATTGACGGTCAAGAACGGGCGGGCGGCGGATATGGATCGTACGGTCAGCGTGCTCGGCCAGACCGGTACGCTGCCGGCCGGGTCCGTCGAGATCACGGATGCGGCGTTCCTGGACAGGGTCGCGGCGAGCGATGACTACCGGCTGATGGACGAGGCGACGCTGGCGGCCGGGTTGGGCGCGTCGCTCGCGTTGGCCGAGCCGGTGACGGTGCTGCGCGTGCCGGCCGGCGCGGTGTTCGGCGTGGACGGTACACAGGGTTGCGTCGCGGTGCCGAGGGACGATTCCCCGGATGATGCGGGCGCGTTTGACGTGGTGAGGGTGTCGATCGTGGGTTCCGAACTGGGCGCGAGCCTGGTGCGGACCGGGGATGGCGGGCCTGACGTGTCGTCGATCGCCCGCGTGGCGATCGGCAGCCGCATCGCGAACGAAAGCTGCCGGTGATGCGCGGCGTGGCGGCCGGTGGCGCGGGAGGCGCCGCGGACGACGTCGTGGTCCCGCGGATCGTGCCGGGGACTGCGCGGGGTGAGGGTAGACGCGTGACGGCGCATGGGCTGGCGCATCGGTTCCCGGGCACGGACGTGTTGTTCGAACGGTTGGATTTCACGGTGGAACCGGGGCAGACGGTCGCGGTGTGCGGGCCTTCGGGCTGTGGCAAATCGACGTTGCTGTCGATCCTGGCGGGCTGGGAGAAGCCGTATCGGGGCACGGTGGAGCGCGTGGGCGTGGAGCGTGTCGGCTGGGTGTTCCAGAACCCGTACGGGGTCGCGCGGCGTACCGCGTTGGATCATGTCGTGTTCCCCTTGTTGGCCAAGGGGATGCGTCGGCGTGACGCGGAGCCTGAGGCGTTGGCCGCGATGGGATTGTTCGATCTGGAGTACGCGGCCGGCCGCAGGTTCTCGGATCTGTCGGGCGGGGAGGCGCAGCGGCTGATGCTGGCGCGTGCGGTGTGCTCAAGGCCGGATCTGTTGCTGGTGGACGAGCCGACCGCGCAGTTGGACACGCGCACCGCGCGTTCGGTCAGCCATGTGCTGGGCAATCTGGCCGGGCAGGGCATGATCGTGCTGGTCGCCACGCATGATCCGGACACGCGTGACGCGTGCGGCCGCGTGATCGACCTGGCCGACTACGCGCCGCGTCCCGGCGAGGATACGGACATGCCGGCCGGTGGTGATGCGGGTGAGCGGGGTGGTGTGTCATGAGGCTTGGTTCGATCGTCTCGGAATGCGTGCGCGACATCGCGTCGGGCACCACGCATGCGGTCGCGATGATGCTTGCCGTGCTCTGTTCCGGACTGCTGCTGGGCGGCTACGAGGCGGTGGGCGTCGTCGGCCTGGAGACGCAGGCGGTCACGCGCATCAACGCGCTGGCCGACACGCGCATGATCATCGCGTCCGGCGATCTGATCGACGGGACCGTGTGCGACCGGTTGCCGGACGCGGCGAACGGCCCGGACGCGTCCGGCGTGTTGCGTGCCGGCGACCAGATCACGCCCTTGTCCACGCCGGGCAAGGACATCGCGTCGTACGAGGTCACGCCCGGACTGCTGCGCATTCTCGCCGCCGGCGACCGTCAGGCGAACGCGTCATCCACGCCGGTATCGGACAGGGTCGACGCGTCCGGCATCTGGGTGTCCGCCGATCTCGCCGACGATTTCGGCCTGACGGTCGGTTCCCGGCTCGCCACCGACCACGGCGGTGCCACGGTGGCGGGCGTGTTCGCATGGCCCAACGACGGGCGCGATACGCGTCTCGCATACGCGCTCGTCGTGCCGGTATCCGCGTCAGCCGCGCCGTTCGGCGAATGCTGGGCCAGGCAATGGCCCGCCAGTGGTCAGACCGACAACCTGCTGTATTCGACCGTGATCGTCTCCGGCGAGTCGACGGGTGGCCAGGCCGGCGTCATGGCGGTCAACAAGGGATTCGACTCGCACTACGACGCGCACGACTCGTACACGAGCCGCATGACCCGGTGGATGCCCTGCGCGGGACTCGCGGCCGGACTGCTGATCGGCGTCGTGGGCGTGCGAAGACGCCGGCTCGAATACGCGGGCGCGCTGCACTGCGGCCAATCCAAAGGCGCGCAGCTGCTCGGCATCGGCTTGGAGACGCTCACGTGGAGCGGGCTCGGGACCATATCGGCGTGCAGCCTCATCGCCGCCTACTGCTGGCGCATGGCGGCCGGCGACCCCGTTGCAATCCTTTTGTCTGCGATACGCGCGCCGCTCGCGCTGTTCGCCGCCAGCATGCTCGCGGCCGTCCTCGCCGGACTATTCGTCCGCGAATCCCAACTCTTCCGCTACTTCAAGACACGGTGACCTTGACTCCGGGGTGGGTTATGCTCGTGGGGTTGACACGGGAGCTGCGAACCGTTGCGAATACTGTCCGTAACGGCATGGCTGAGATGGGATTCGTCCCGACCGATTGAACGTGACCGGGTAATGCCGGCGCACGGACGTCGCCTTCCCGTGCCTGATATTCGTTGGCGTTCGGCCATCCGGCCGACGTCCCAGAGGAAAGGCACGATCCAATGGTCGAGCATTCGATGACCGGTTCTTCCCCTGACGATCCCGCGGCCGACGGTGCGTCTGACATCACGGCCGATACCATGCCTGCCATCGCATCGACTCCGCAAACCGGTATCGCGCCGGCCGCGGTCAGCGCTCACGACTGGGGATGGCGGCACACCACGCGGCGCGACTTCGCATTGCGGCACGTCGACTTCGACATCCGGCCCGGCGAACGCGTGCTGCTGCTCGGCGCGTCCGGCGCAGGCAAATCGACGTTGATGGCTGCGCTCGCCGGCGTGCTCGGCGGTGCCGACGACGGCGAAGAGGAAGGCACGCTCACTGTCGACGGGCTTGACGCGCGGGCCGCACGAGGCCGCGCCGGACTGGTATTGCAGGATCCCGATTCGCAGATCATCCTCGAACGGGTCGGCGACGACGCCGCATTCGGCTGCGAAAGCCTCGGCGTGCCGCGCGACGAGATCTGGAAGCGCGTGCACGAATCATTGGATATCGTCGGACTCGGTGATCTTGCGCTCGACCGATCCACGCAGCACATGTCGGGCGGCCAACGCCAGCGACTCGCGCTCGCCGGCGTGCTCGCCATGCATCCGGGACTGCTGCTGCTCGACGAACCGACCGCGAACCTCGACCCGGCCGGCGTGCGCGAGGTACACGACGCGGTTCGGCATGTGCTCGAAACCACGCATGAGACGATGATCGTCGTCGAACATCACATCGACGTATGGCTCGACCTGATCGACCGGGTGATCGTGCTCGGCAAACCCGATCCGGACGATCTGACCGGCGGCGTGATCGCCGACGGCACGCCCGACGAGGTCTTCTCCACGGTCGGCGACGTGCTCGCGGCCGGCGGCGCATGGGTGCCCGGCCGTCGCATCCCCACTGAGTATCGCGATCCGGACGGGGCAATGCGGCCGCTGAACCCGGCATCCCATATCGACCCCGAACATGCCGGCGAGCCGGTGCTGCGCGCCGACGACCTGTCGTTCGGCCGTGGCAAGGCGCTCGGTGAACACGTGAACCTCGAGTTCTACGGCGGTGAGGTGTATGCGCTCATGGGGCCGAACGGCGCGGGCAAATCCACGCTCGCGCTCACCTTGGCAGGACTGCTGCCGCCGATCGCCGGGCATGTGCGTGTGAGCGCCGACATGGTGCCGACCGGGCGCGGCGACGACCCGCACGAATGGAAGAGCCGCGAACTGCTGGGGCGCGTCGGCATGGTGTTCCAGGAACCGGAGCACCAGTTCGCCACGGCGAGCGTGCGCGCCGAAGTGGCGCTCGGCCCCACATCGATGGGCAAAACGGACGAGGACGCGAACCGCATCGCCGACGACATGCTCACCCGGCTCGGCCTGACCCGCTTCGCGCCGGCCAACCCGTACACGCTCTCGGGCGGCGAAAAACGACGGCTTTCGGTCGCGTCCATGCTAGCCGCCGCGCCGCGCGTGCTCATCATGGACGAACCCACGTTCGGCCAGGACTTCGCCACATGGACCGAAATGATGCGGCTCATCGCCATCGCGCGAGACGAAGGCTCCTCCGTCATTATGGTCACGCACGACGAACCGCTCGTCGAGGCGCTCGGCGCCCGCCGCATCATGTTCACACAGGACGGTCTGCGCGCTGGCGTCTCGAGCGAGCATGGCTCCCGTCCTGTCATTTCGAGCGAACATGGCCCTCACCCTGTCATTTCGAGCGAGCATGGTCCTCACCCTGTCATTTCGAGCGAGCGGAGCGAGTCGAGAAATCTTCTTTCGCGTGATGGCGTCCGGAAAGATTTCTCCGCTCCGCTTCGCTCCGGTCGAAATGACATGAGTGAGGCCGGCTCCGGCCGGAATGACGTGGATGGGGCGGACTCCCATGACGGAGACATCGTCGCGACCGTGCACGTCACGCCGACGACCGAACGCGTGGAGGCGGCCAAACCGGCGTCGCCGTCATGGTTCGTCTCCAGACTCAACCCGGTCACCCGCTTCGCGATGGGTCTGATCATGTGCATCCCCATGTTCTTCAGCCTCGACGTGGTAAGCGCGTCCATCGCGCTCGGCCTCGAATTCATCCTGCTGTGGATCGGCGGCGTGAACCCGCTCGCCGTCTGCCGCAAGACCTGGCCGATCTGGGTGGGCGCTGCCGGCGCGTTCATCTCCATCGTGCTGTACGGCCAGGCGTCCGGCGCGAGCTACCTCCAGCTCGGCGTCATCCACGTCACGCAAGGCTCCCTGTACCTCGGCTGCGCGATGTTCCTGCGCGTGCTCGCCATCGCCATGCCATCGGTCATCCTCATTCTCGGCCTCGACCCGACCGATCTGGCCGACGGACTCGTCCAGCTCGTGCATCTGCCGTCCCGATTCGTGTACGGCGGTCTGGCCGGCATGCGCATGTTCACCCTCCTGCAGGATGACTGGCGTGCGCTCGGTCTGTCGCGCCGTTCGCGCGGCCTCGGCGACGAAGGCGCGGTCAAACGCGCGATGGCGCAGGCGTTCGGCCTCCTGGTGCTCTCGATTCGCCGTGCCACCAAGCTCGCCACCGCGATGGAGGCCCGCGGTTTCGGCTCCGACCGGCCTCGCTCGCAGGCTCGTGTTTCCCGTTTGCATGGCATTGATGCGGTCGGCTATGTGATCGCCGTGGTCGTGCCGGTGTTCGCGCTGGCGGTCGCCATCAAGACCGGCTTCTGGAACCAGCCGCTGCTCTCATAATCGGTTCGCATCGTCAGCCTGCCGTCGCCGTCATGATGAGAAACTCCCCGCGAGAGCGTATACTCGCGGGGAGTTTCTCGTCATGCATCACGAAACCCGGTCAGCGATGACGGCGCAGCGGGGCCAGCTCGAAGACCTCGTCGGAGGCGGCGGCCACTTCAGGGCTGTGCGTCACGATGATCACGCAGCGGTCCTCGTCGTGGGCCAGCGACCGGAAGATCGACATGATGTCGTCCTGCGTGGCCATGTCGAGGTTGCCGGTCGGCTCGTCCGCCACCACGACCTTCGGATCGTAGCTTAGCGCCCGTGCGATTGCCACGCGCTGCTGTTCGCCGCCCGACAGGTGCAGGATACGCTCGTTCGCGTATTCGGCCGGCAGGTGCACCTGTTCGAGCAGCTGCACCGCGATGTCCTTCTTCGGCTTGTCGAACGTCTTGCCCGAAGCGTCCATCGACAGGATGATGTTCTCCGCCACCGTCAGCTGCGGCAGCAGGTTGAAGCTCTGGAAGATCACGCCGATGTCGTGGCTGCGGTAGTCGTAGCGGTCCTGCTTGGCGAGGTCCTTGCCGTTGTAGACGACCTTGCCGCCGGTGGGGGAGGTCAGGCCCGAGATGAGCGAGAGCATCGTGGTCTTGCCCGCGCCGGACGGGCCGGTGATCGAATACACCTCGCCGGTGCGGAAGGTGTGGCTGATGTTGTTCAGCACCTTCTTGCCGCCTTTGGTGTACGAGTAGCTGACGTTGTCGAGTTCGAGAATAGGGGTTGGTTCGGTCATGATGAAAGTCCTTGTGCGATGAAGTGTGATGGATGGCTCCCCTCGGCGGGAGGGGAGCCATGGGCCGGTGATTACGAGCGGTCCGCGAGGATTTGCAGCGGCTCGTAGCGCATGACGAACACGACGGCGACGAGCGCCGCGACCAGGGTCAGTCCGAGGCCGATGAGCAGGAGCTGGCCGACGATCTTGAGGTTCACGGTCGCGTTCACGCTGGAGACGTAGTTCACGGCCTGGCCCATCATGCCGCGCGGGCCGTTGCCGCTCGGCTGGCTCGGCGCGTTGTTCGAGTTCGACTCGGTGGACGACGAGCTGTCAGACGACGAGCTGTTGCTGGACGAATCGGAGTCGGACGAATCAGAAGAGCTGGATGACGAGCCGCCCGGCGCACCCGGCCCCTGCATGTCGCGGCCGAATTGCGCGTTCTGGCTGGACGCCTGAGACTCCTGCTGTTCGACTTGCGCGGCCAGCAGCTGGTTCGACACCGGCACCGAGGCGATCGCACCGCCCGCCGCGCCAAGCGCCAGGCCGATCATCGTGACCACGAGCAGCTCGAACGTGAACTGCGCGGCCACCTTGACCTTCTTCACGCCGATCGCCGTCAACACGCCGACCTCGTACTTGCGTTCGCGCACGTTGAACAGGGTGAGCACCACGAGCACCACCGCGCCCACGCCGAGCACGATCCACAGCAACGTCAGCGCGAACTGCGCGAGGTTATCGAGCGGCACGAGGCTGGACTCGTACTGTTCCACGTCGGCGGAGGAGACGGTGTAGTCGTCGCTCAGGCCGGCCTTCTCAGCGTCGGAGACGAACTGCTCGTAGTCGTCCTTGCTGGAGAACACGTACGTGTAGTTGAGCTGCGCGGCCGCGGTCTCGGTCGTGTTGCCGTTCGAATCGGTGGAGGAGGTCGTCGAGTCGGAGTCGAGGCCGAGCGACTTCAGCGTGGAGACGGACGTGTAGATCGCGTTCGCCGGGTCGGATGCGGTCGAGCCCATCGGCCCGCCCATCTGGTTGGACGACTCGGTGCTGTTCTCGTAGATGCCGACGATGGTGAACGTGTAGGTGGTGTCCTCGTCGCTCGTGTTCTCGAGCGTGAACGTGTCGCCGACCTTGAGGTTGTTGAAGTCGGCGAGTTCCTTGGAGATGATCACGTCGCCGTCCGAATCGGAGTCGTAGCCGAACACCTCGCCGTCGCTCATGGTGAACGTGCCGTTCTCGGCGTTGGCCACGGCCTCGTCGGAGGAGAAGCCGACGAGCGAGAAGTCGCCGGAGGTCATGGTCATGCCGCCCATGCCGCCGCCCATATCACCGCCGGGCTGGCCCTGCTGGCCGTCGCCGGACTGCTTATTGTCGTCGTTGGAGTCGCTGTTGGAATCGGACGAATCGGATGATGATGAGGACGAGGAGGACGAGCTGGACGACGACGTGGAGTCCTCGACCGGCTGCACGTCGTCGGTTTCGGCCAATCCCGCGGTCTCGGTGTAGTACGTCGACTTCACCGCGCTGGATGCTTTCGCGTACTTTTCGTAGTCGGACAGCGAAAGCTGCTTGTCGCTCATGGCTTCGCGCATCGCGTCGAAGTCCGGCTTGGAGCCGGACGAGGACGATGAGTCGGAGTCGGAACTGTCGGACGAGTCGGAGTCGGACGGGCTGGACGACTCGCGCATCTCGCTGATCGCCTTGCTGCGGTCGAAGCTGATCTGCGCGGTGATGGTGGTGTTCTCGAGGCCGGTCTCGCGCGCGGTCACCGCGGCTTGACGGATGGCCAGACCGATGGTGGCCGCCGCCGCGATGATCGCGACGATGATGGCGATCAGGATATTGCGCCCCTTGTTGCGTATGACGTTTCGCCATGCGTTTTTCACTACGAACATGATGATCCTTTGCGCGGGTGCCGTGCGGGCGTCCGTCTGGACGGGCGCGTCCGGCGCGGTTCCGTTTGGTTGATGGTCTTGTGCTTTCCTTGCGGATCGAACTTGGGCGATCCGATACCGTTATGAAACCGCGTCATCGTGGCAGCGGGCTGGATCGTGACTGGATCGAACCTGCCCGGTCGGTACGATGTTCGTGAACGTTTCCTGAGCGTTGTCTGAGACGGCCTGTGGCATACGCGGGCCGATGCGTGGCGCGGAATGCGGCCCGTGCGCCGATCCGCGAGCGAACGGGCCGACTTGTTGCACGCCCCCTATTATGATGAACCACGAGTGTAGTCGGTCACGGCAGCGAGTAAGGACGAACAACAGTGGCAAACGATGTGGTGAATCCGGCGGGGGACGACGAGAACGCCGGCGTGAAGACGGATGGGAACGGTGTGGTGAACCCGGCCGTTGATGGTACGAGCGGCCTGGACAAGGCGGATCTGTCGTTCGACGTGTCGAAGGAACCCGAAGAGCCTGAAACGGTGGTGGATTTCAGCTTTCCGTCGATTGAGACAGGATCGGTGGCGGTGCCCAGCGTGCTGTCCGACGATGCGCCGACATCGTTACTACCGAACGACGACGTGCCGACCGACATTCCGACGATTTCGATTCCCCCGATCGGCGGCCAGTGGACGGTGGACGATGACGTGAAGCCCGTACTGGAGCCGATCGGCGTGGACGGTGCCGACGGATCCGATGATGCGGCGAATAGTGCGCGGAATGCGTCGGATGCCGCGGATGCCGCGGATGCCGCAAACGCGGCGGACGACGGCGAGACCCGCGTGATGCCGGCTGCGACGACCGACAATGTGATGAAGCCCGGCAGAACGGCCGGTGCCGGTCAGGAGACGGCCCTCGATGAGGCGCCGACGATGGTGATCGGCGATCCGTCGACCATCGCGGCCGGTGCCGTCGACGACGGTCAGACCAAAGTGATGCCGCCGACCCCGCCGGTGCCGAATCCGCCCATGACCCAGGCATTGCCGCTGAATCCGGCGCTGCCGGGCGATGACGCCGTACCGGGCGCGCCGGCCGACATCATCGGCAGCAGCAACGTGGTCGACGCCGGCGCCGAGGACTTTTCCGGCATCTCGCAGACAGGGCCGATCATGCCTCCGCAGGGCGCCGCGACGGGCGCAGGCGCTTCCTCCGGCGCCGCGGAACATGCGGGGAACGTCGGGGGAACGGCCGCCGCAGCCGCGTCCGGCCGATTCAATCCGAAGATGATCGCAATCTGCGGTGTCGCGCTCGTCGCGGTCATCGCGCTGGCCATCGGCGGCGCGCATGTATGGAACGGTCGCCAATCCGACCAGACGCAGGCGTCCAAGCTGGCCGCATGCCAGAGCGCGTACCAGAAGTACCAGGACGCGGCCGACGCGTTACAGTCTGCACTCAACGACACCGTCGTCACGCAGAAGGTCACTGCCAGCCAAGTCGTTGACAAGACGACCGTCGAGACGCTGAAGACCGTCGTCAGCAACGCGAAGAACCTCTCGGCTGTCAGCGAATGCGGCACCGATGCCAGCGTGGACGATCTGACCAAGCAGACCGCCGCCGTCAACGATGCGACCGACAAGGTGAAAGAGCTGGCGACGTCGTTGACCAAGGCCGCCGACGCGGTGACGGAGAGCCAGACGAAGAAGACCGATGAGGAACGCGACGCAGCCAAGAAGAAGTTGGACGCCGCCGTGACCGACGCGCAGACGCTGCTTGACAACACGCTCGGTGCCGTGGCGGATGAAACAACGCGTGAAACGCTGCAGACGGCGATCACATCGGCGAGCGACCTGCTCAAGAAGGACAAGCCGACCGTCAAGGAGCTGGAAGCGGCGCTCAAGGCGCTGCAGACGGCCAGCGACGACGTGAACGCCTCCGCGCAGACACAGGCGGACCAGCAGGCGGCCGCGCAGGCGCAGCAGCAAGCCCAGCAGCAGGCGCAACAGCAGCAACAGTCCCAGCAGTCCCAGACGCAGCAGAACGCCAACACCGGCAACGCCGGCGGCACCACGAACTCCGGCAGCGCCGGCAATTCGAACAATTCAAGCAACGGCGGCAGCGCGAACAACAACGCCAACAGTAACGCCAACAACAACGCCAACACCGGTAGCGGCGACTCCGGATCCGAGAGCAATGGCGGCGCCACCAACTCGGGCAATGCCGGCAACACGGGCAGCAACGGCAACACCGGTTCCGGCACGACCACGACTCCCGGCACCGATTCGGGAGCCACCGGAAGTGCCGGCGAAAACGGCGGCACCGGCGCGGAAGGTGGTACCGAGAACGGCGCCGGCGGCTCCGGTTCGGGCACCGGAACCACCGAAGGAACGGCGAACGGCACGGCTGGTCAGGAATCCGGCACGGCATCCGGTGACACGAACGCCGGCACCGCAACGCAGTCGGACGCCACCGCAGGCGAGTGATCGACCACGGGTACACCGCCAAACACTCCGACTCGAACGAATGTTCGAGTCTTGGGGTATGGTGGACTGCATGAGCGACAACGATCTGTTTGAGGCGAGTGCCGGCGGCGACGAGGCGATGACGCGCCCGCTGGCGGTGCGCATGCGGCCGAACACCATCGACGAGGTGGTGGGGCAATCGCAGGTGCTCGGCGAGGGCAGTCCGTTGCGTCGTCTAGCCAATCCCGCTTCGCGCGGGTCTCTGACCGCTCCCAGTTCGATCATCCTGTTCGGGCCTCCCGGCGTGGGCAAGACCACGTTGGCGTATATCGTGGCCAAGCAATCCGGCCGTGCGTTCGAGGAGTTATCGGCCGTCACCTCCGGCGTCAAGGACGTGCGAGATGTGCTTGCCCGTGCCCGGCACCGTCTGGTCGCCGAAGGCAAGGAGACGGTGCTGTTCATCGACGAGGTGCACCGCTTTTCCAAATCCCAGCAGGATGCGTTGCTGCCCAGCGTTGAGAACCGTGACGTGACGTTCATCGCCGCCACCACCGAGAATCCGAGCTTCTCGGTCATCAAGCCGCTACTCAGCCGGTCGGTCGTCGTCAAGCTCGAATCGCTCGAGCCGGATGATCTGAAACTGCTCATCACCCGTGCCGTCGAAGACGAGCGCGGGCTCAAGGGCGAGGTGAAGATCACCGACGAGGCGGTCGACGAGATCGTGCGCCTTGCCGGCGGGGACGCGCGCAAGACGCTGACGATCCTCGAGGCCGCGGCGGGCGCTGCCACCGGAGACCAGGAACGCAAGAAGGGCGCGCGCCGTCCGATCATCACGCCCGACATCGTCAGCAAGGTGATGGACGTGGCGACCGTGCGTTACGACAAGGACGGCGACGACCATTACGACGTGATCTCCGCGTTCATCAAATCGATGCGCGGCTCCGACCCGGATGCGGCCATCCACTATCTTGCGCGCATGTTGCGGGCGGGGGAGGACCCGCGCTTCATTGCCCGGCGCATCATGATCGCGGCCGCCGAGGAGGTCGGCATGGCCGCGCCGCAGATCCTGCAAGTCACGGTCGCCGCCGCGCAGGCCGTCGCGATGATCGGCATGCCCGAAGCGCGCATCATCCTCGCCGAGGCGACCATCGCCGTGGCCACCGCGCCGAAATCCAACGCCAGCTACAACGCGATCAACGCCGCGCTCGCTGATGTGGATGCCGGGCTGATCGGCCAGGTGCCGCTGTATTTGAGAAACGCGCCCACCAAGCTCATGAAGGAGTGGGGCAACCACGAAGGCTACAAGTACGCGCACGATTGGCCCGGCGCGGTCGCCCCGCAGGAATACCTGCCCGAGGAGCTGCGCGGGCGGGAATACTATCATCCCAACGACCGTGGCTATGAGCATGAGGTGAAGCTGAGACTGGAGAAGATCCGCAAAATCCTTCACGAAGGGGAGTAACGCTCCCCGAAACGAGATGCACGGCCGTATCGTCCGGTCGGCGTGATTGTCCAGCATGATCGACTAAGGTGTGCGGTGGTTAGGGTCGGAAACGGATGACCGAACACCGGTTGCGATCCGTCGAGACAAGACGCCCGAACGGTTGGCAAACCACATTCCGCAGATATCATGACCGCATGTGGTCGCCGCCATGCGACTGCCGTCATGAGCGTTGAGAGACAAGAAACGTGAGTACGCATGGAATCGCCTACGACGCATCAGACAGGCAATACCGAAACGGAACGCACCGACATCACACATACCACGAATACCGGCGCCGCGCGTGCACACGCGTCCAATGCGCTCAAGAGCGGCTCCGCGGCCGTCACGCAACCCGGCGAACGCATCCCGCTGAGCCTGATCGGCTCGATCGTCGCGGTCGGTTCGCTCGCCTTCGTCGGTATCCTCACCGAAACCGTCATGACCGTGCTGTTCCCGCAGCTCATGGTCGAATTCCACGTCGACACCGCCACCGTGCAATGGATCACCACGATCTACCTGCTTGTTGTGGCCGCCACCATGCCGTTGTCGTCGTACCTTAACCGCCGGTTCAAGCTGCGTACGCTGTTCATCGCGGCCGTCGTGTTGGCCGTCACCGGCTCGCTCATCATGATCGTCGGGCACGCGTTCCCGCTCATCCTGCTCGCACGCGTCATCCAGGGAGTCGGTTCGGGCGTGGCCACGCCGCTCATGATGAACATCATCCTCCAGCAGGCGCCGCGTTCCAAGGTCGGCCAGCTCATGGGCGTGGGCTCCTTGGTCATTACCGTCGCGCCGGCCATCGGCCCGACCGTCGGCGGTGCGATCTCCAGCGTGCTGCCGTGGCGCGCGATCTTCGTCATCGTCATTCCGATCGTGCTGCTGCTGTCCCTGCCGGTCGGTCTCAAGTGCATCCGTCAGACCCGCCCGACCGAGGCCGCCCAGCTCAACCCGCTGCAGTTCGCCGCGATCGTGCTTGCCTTGTGCGGGCTGATCTTCTCGCTCAACCAGGCCGGCGTGGCGGTCGGCGAGGCCGTGTCCGGCGGATCCGGCGCGGTTCGCTCCGCGATCCTGGCCGCGGTCAGTCTGGTCGTTGGCGTCGGCTCGCTGTTGTTCTTCGGCTGGTCGTCGAAACGTTCGTTCTCGCCGCTGATCAGACTCGGTTGGCTGCGCGATCCGGTCGTGCTGCTGCACCTGTTGCCGTATCTGCTCATGCCGATCAACGGCATCGGTTTCGGATACGTGATCACGAACGTGGCGCAGATGTCGCTCGGCACGTCTGCGTTCGTGGCCGGCGCGCTCGTGCTGCCGGGCGCGCTGATCGGCGCGTTCTTCGCTCCCGTGGGCGGTATGCTCTACGATCGGTTCGGCGCGCCTCGACCGGTGCTCGCCGCGATCGGCACGGCCACGCTTGGGCCGGTGCTGCTGCTTGTCTTCTCCATGCATCTGACGCCCGGGTTGCTGGCCGGATTCTACTTCATTTTCGGCCTGTGCTACGCGCTCGGCTATTCGAACATCATGACCAGCGCACTGAGCGGCATCGATCATGAGTTCACGCCGGACGGCAACGCCGTGTTCCAGACCTCGCTGCAGTTCGGCGGCGCGGTCGGCACCGCATTGTTCTCCACGATCCTCGGCGTGGCACAGGCCGGCGCCGGCGAGGAAGGATCGGCCGCGTTCCGCCACGCGACTGCGGTCGGCGGCGCATGCGTGTTCGCCACGATGATCGTGATCTGCGTGATCTCGATCATCTCGCTGGTCGCCGCATTCCGCATCCGCGCCGCGCGCCAGCGCTGAGACCTGCGATACCGATCGTAGATCTGGCATATCTGACCATATGACGAAGGCCGGCCGAACCACGGGAAACCATGGTCCGGCCGGCCTTCGTCATCTCCGGCAGTGTGCCGATTGTCGGTCGTCGCCACGCTGCTAGAGATCGATACGGTCTTCGCTACTTGATCACAACCGTCTGGCTGAGCGTATGGGATTCGCCCGGCTCAAGCGTGATCGCATGGTCACGGTTCGCCGCGGCCTCCACACACACGAAGTCACGCCATTCGCCCTGCGCCAGATCGGAGATCGCATTGCCGGCCTCCTCGCCCGGGTTCCACACCACGGTCGCCTCGGAACCGGTCTTCGAAACCATGATCGTACGGTGCAGCGCCTCGTCGTGGATGAGCAGCGTGTTCTGCGAATCGTAGATGCGATCGACCATGCTGCCGTCGAACGTGAGCGGGCTCGTCGTCTGTTCGCGTTCCTTGAAACCGTCGGCCGCGTCGTAATAATGTGTGTCGACCAGTCCGGAGATCTGCGTGCAGCACACGTCGCCGACATGAAAGTACGAGTGCAGCGCCGCCTCGTACGTGAACGCCGTATCGCCCGTGTTCTCCACGGTCAGCGCCATCGTCAGCTCCTTGCCGACCGACACGTCGTATTCGGCGTGGAACTGCGGGTTCTCGCCGTCCGTGATTTGCGCGAGCTCGTCGGCGGGAATGTCGGCGGAATCCAGCGTGTACAGCACGTGGCGATCCGTCATCGTGTCGGTGTCGGCATGCCAGAAGCTCACGCGGGCGAAGCCGTGCTTCGGCGCACGGTCGGTCATGTGCCCATGTTCGTAGCCCTTGCCGAACCACGGGAAGATCACCGGAACGCCGCCGCGGATCGCGGTGCCCTCGTTCAGGTAGATCGCCTTCGGCTGCCAGACGACCGCGGATTCGCCGGCGGGAGTCCAGCTGACCACGTGCGCGCCGTAATCGCTGACGGTTGCAGAACTATCTTCATTGACTATGCTGCGAATAACAAATGTGTTGTCCATTCGCCCAAGTATAGGCGGGCGGCCGTGCTGTTCGCAGGCAACGCGCCGGTGAACGGACAACAAAAACCGCAGGTGATCCGGCGGGGAGTCACCTGCGGTCATAGATGGGCGGATCGCGACCGATGCGGCTGTATCGGCCGTCGATATCGGTTGGTTGGCAATAGTCGACGGCCGGTCGCGATCCTGGATGCTGATTCCGGTGGCCGGCGTCGTGCCGCGATGTCAGCGATCGAGACGGAAGCCCTGCGCGGCGACCGGTTTGGCCATCGCATGACCGGCCATGTCAGCCGTCGCGTTCTTCGCGATCTGATCGCTGAACGCGTCCACCGGACGGTCGGCGTGACGCAGGTCGTAATACTCGTGCACTGCCTTGTCGAATTCGGCGAGCGGCTCGAGCGTCGCCGCCTCGTCGGACGGGTACGTATTCTCGAAGAACTGCATCGAACGCGGCATGCGCGGCTTCAACGCCGGCTCCTGATCCGGCTTGCCGATAGCCAGTCCCAGCACCGGATACGTGTATTCGGGCAGGTTCAGCGAGTCGATCAGGCCGTTCACGTCGTTGAGCAGCGAGCCGAGGATTACGCAGCCCAGACCGAGCGAGAACGCGGCCGTCTCCATCGCGTGCAGCGCGAGCACGGCGTCGTTCTGCGCCTGCGCGAACCGGTAGCTGGTCTTGAGCGTGAACTCGTCGGAGTCCGTGTCGATGCCCTTCGCCTTGGCGATGGCGGCGTTGCGGTGCTCGTCCAACACGAACACGTACAGCAGGGGAGCGGTCGCGATGTACGCCTGATGGCCGTATTCGGCCATCTTCTGCTTGAGTGCCGGATCGGTGATGCGGATTGCGGACCAGTCGTTGAGGAACTGGCTGGACGCGGCGTGCTGTGCGACGGTTTCGAGCGTGGCGATGGTCTGCTCGTCGAGCGGTTCCGGCTTGAACGCGCGGATCGAGCGACGGTTGAGGAGGGTATCGATGGTGTCGTTGTGAATCAGATTATCGGTCATGACATTGTTGCGCGGGCGGCGGGCGACACGCCATAAGTATGCTGTGAGGTGACTTCTGGTCGAACGTTTTCGCATCGTTGCGAGACGGATTAGACTGGTGGATGCGATGAGCTTGGCGGAATGCTGCGTCTCGGCTTTTCGGAGATTGCGGAACTGGGCGGGGCAGGCGACTGCCGCAGAAGTTCGATCGCATACCGGTGTTGCGGATGATCGCATGAATGGGGGATGCAAGATGGCAGAGACGACTGATGGTGATGGAAAGAAGATCGACGACGCTACGGCCATGCGTGGCGATTGGCTGCTGCCTGACCCATTCAAGGGGCCGGACGGGGAGCGGATTCGCACGCGGGAGCAGTGGCCGGCGCAGCGCGAGTACTTGGTTGGCCTGGCGTTGCGTGGATTGTATGGCACGATGCCGCCCGCGCCGGCGGCCGGTCAGGTCGCGGCCGAGTTCTTGGATCGTTCGCCGGTGCTGGACGGTAAGGCCGTATTTGAGTTGGTGCGGTTGACGATTGCCGATACGCCGGGTGGGGTGCCGATCGCGTTCAACGTGCACGTGTGCCGGCCTGCGGATGACGGGAAGCCAGTTGGTGCGCTGGTGCTGCCGAATTACGCTGCTCCCGATCATTGCTGCGGGTTGTGCGTTGAGGAAAGTATGCTGCGCGAAGCGGCGCGTCGCGGGTATGCGGTCGCCGGATTCGAGATCGACGAGGCCGCGCCCGACGACGCGGAACGATTCTTCGCAAGTCCGTGCATTCGCGCGTACCCGGGGTATACGTGGCATGCGTTCGCCGTATGGGCGTGGCTGCAAAGCCGCGTGATCGACTGGTTGCTGACCCGCGATTGCATCGATGCGAATCGGATCGTCGCCACCGGGCACTCACGGTTCGGCAAGACCGCGCTGTGCTGCGGCCTGACTGACACGCGCGTGGCCGTGACCGCACCGGCCGGCTCCGGCTGCGGCGGCATGGGATCGATGCGGCTGCAAGGCAACCGGTTCGGCGAAGGATATGGCCATTTCGAACGCATCGGACGTATGGCGAACTGGTTCCCGCACTGGGTTGTGCCCGAAGCGGCCGCATACGGCACGCCGGACGGCGAGCGGCCATACCGGGAGTGCGAGATGCCGTTCGACGCGAACACGCTCGCCGCATGCACCGCGCCGCGCGGCCTGATCGTGGTCGAAGGATTGGACGACGGCGCGGCCAACCAGTTTGGCACGCAGGTCTCGTGGCTGGCGGCCAGCGAAGTGTACCGGTTCCTAGGCGTGCCCGAACGCTGCGGCATCCACTACCGCGAAGGCGGCCACGCCTACACGCCCGAAGACTGGTCCGTCGTGCTCGACTTCTGCGACACGGTGCTCGGCGGCAAACAGATCCACGTCACCTACAAAACCCGCTCCGACGGCGACGCCCCCGTCGGCTACGCCTGGACCGCTCCAGTCGCGCAGTGACTGAGGCGGAGCCTCGGCTCCCTCGGCTGAGGGAGCTGTCAGCTCGTAGGGCTGACTGAGGGAGCGTCGCGGCACGTCAGTGCCGCCAACACAAGCAGCATCGCGCGACGCGCGATTCCACCCCAATCAGTACAACAACCCCGGAATCGCAACCAGAGCGACAATGTAGATCACGGTGATCGCGGCGAACGCGAGGTCGGCCGTGCGAACGCGCAGTTCGTGCCAATGGGTGCGGCGGATGCCCTCCTCGTAGCAGCGCGCGTCGAGCGCGAGGCTGAGATTGTCGGCGTGACGGATCGCGCCGGCGAACATCGGCACGCACAGCGCGGTCATCGCCTTGAGACGGGCGGTGGGCGAGCCGGTTTCGATACTGCCGCCGCGGGCGGCCTGCGCGTCGGCGATCGCCTTCGCCTCAGAGCCGAGCGTTGGCAGGAACCGCAACGCCAGACTCATCACCAGCGCGATCTCCTGCGTATGCAGGCCGATGCGCGACAGCGGCGAGAGCAGCGAGCCGAATCCGTCGGTCAGTTCGGTCGGTGTGGTCGTCTCCAGCATGACCGCGCCGAGGATGATCACCAGCGCGAATCGCAGCGCGTACAGGATGGCGATGGTCACGCCGTCGTCGGTGATCGGAATCGGGCCGAACTGGGCGAGCGTGATGCCGGTGCGTACGAAGAAGATATTGAGCGCGCCCATGACGACGAACATCGCCAGGAACATGTGCACGGAGGCAAGCAATCGCAGCGGATTGATACGTGACGCCGCGACGATGCCCGTGACCAGCACCGCGCCGAGCGCAAGCTGCGCCGGCGTGTTGATGGCGAACGCGGTGAACATCATCGCGAGGAACGCCACCATCTTCACACGCGGGTCAAGCTTGGCGATGAACGATGCTGTATGTACGGGATGTGCGGATGTTGAAGTGATATCGCGTTGCGCGGAATCGGTAGGGGCAGCGGGGAGTGAAAGATTTCTCCGCTCGCTGCGCTCGGTCGAAATGACAGAAGAATATTGCTTGGACGGGTCGAGTGACGGCGCGGTTGAACTGTGACCGCTCTCATGTGCGCTCAGTGTGATGATGCGATCGGCGACGGCGTGGGCTTCATCGAGCGAATGGGTGATGATGAGCACGGTCACGCCCTGCGACTTGAGCGTGCGGATCAACTCGTGAATACGTGCGTTTGCATCGGCATCAAGACTCGCGGTCGGCTCGTCCATCACCAGCACGCGCGGCCGGCAGGCGATCACGCCGGCGATCGCCGCAAGCCGCTGCTGGCCGCCCGACAGGCTGAACGGCGAGCGATCGGCCAGATGCTCGATATGCAGCATCCGCATCGCTTCATCCACGCAGGCTGCGACCTCGAACTCGCCCAATCGCTGATTACGCGGCCCGTATGCCACATCCTCGGCAACCGTGTCTGCAAACAATTGCCGTTCAGGATGCTGCATCACGAATCCGACCTCACGGCGCAACGTCTCGCGCTGCTTGCGGCCGAGCGTGCGAGGCGGGCGCTTGCCGCGATCTTCAGCCACGGGGATGCCTGCGACGGCGATCGACCCGGACTGCGGCTTCTCGAGCGCGCAGATCAGGCGTGCGAGCGTGGACTTGCCGGCGCCGTTTTCGCCCATGATCGCCACGACCTCGCCGGCTTTCACCGTCAGCGACAGATCGTCGAGCGCAGGGGAGTCGGCTCCGGCATACCGGTAGGTCACATGACTGACAACTATGGTGTTGTCAGCCGTCGTGTCGTTTCCCGGCATGATGACGTTGTCATTTCGAGCGGAGCGTAGCGAAGTCGAGAAATCTTCCGGCGTGGTTGCTTGTGGAAGATTTCTCCGCTCGCTTCGCTCGGTCGAAATGACAGGGGGGCGGTGCTCGGACGGGATGACAGGGTTGGGTCGCTCAGCCGACATGACAGGGTCGGGTTGCGCGATCGAAACGACAGGGGAGACCGGCGATGGCTCATCGGCAACAATCCGACCCTGCTCCAGCCGCACTACGCGGGTCGCGCGCGTCATCTCGTCATCGTGATGCGTCACATGCACGATCGTCGTGCCTTGCGCATGCAGCTCGTCCAGAATCCGCATCACTTCGGCTCTTGCGGCCGGGTCGAGCATCGCGGTCGGCTCATCCAGCACCAGCATGGACGGGTGCATCGCCAACATGCCGGCGATCGCCACGCGCTGCTGCTGTCCGCCGCTCATCCTCGTCGGATCGTCAAACCGATGCGCGGCCATATCGACCGCATCCAGTGATTCGTCGATCCGCGAACCGATTGTCGAACGGTCCAATCCCAGATTCTCCGGACCGAACGCCACGTCGTCCTCGCTCACCGTGGTGACGAGCTGGTCCTCCGGATTCTGGAACACCGCGCCGATGCCGCGCCGGGCCGTCCGGTATTCCGCGGGATTCGCGCCGAACCCGTCGGCAGTGCCCAACGAGAACACGTGATGGCCGAGCAGCGTGATATCGCCGGCGTCGGGCGCGGCGAGTCCGGCGATCAGGCGAGCCAACGTGGATTTGCCGGAGCCGTTCGCGCCGGTCAGGCACACGTATTCACCGGGCGCGATGACGAGGTCCACGCCGTCCAACGCCCAGCTTGCGCCGCCGTCATAGCTGAAACGGATACCGGTGAGTGTTGCTGCGGGTTCGATCATGACTCCTCGAAATGATGTCGGTCGGTGATGGGAAAGGGACTGGGAGATGGATTGTGAATGGGGCTGGGAGAAGCCCGTGACGGGCTGGAGCGTGGCAGGAAGCGGAAGGTGGGACAATCCGGACTCATAATTCCGCAGAATCTCAAAGGTGGGAAAATCTGGACTCAAGAAAGCGGGAAATCTCAAAGGTGGGTATTTACGTACCACTAACCCGGTCATACGGGTCGTAAATGGTACCGAAATACCCACCTTTGAGATTCAGTGAGATTTTGAGTCCAGATTTACCCACTTTCGGCCATCCATGAGCCGTTCAGACCATTGCAGAGACCAAAAGTGGGTGGAATCGGACCGTTTATCGGTTCTTTCGTGGACTACTTGTCGAGCAGCGTGGTGATCGGCTTGTAGATCAGGAACGTGACCACGCCGTGGATCACGAACTTGAGCAGGTTGAACGGCAGCAGGGCCGGCACGATGAGCGCCGCGACCTGTGCGACGGTCATGTGTGCGTAGATCGGGGTGACGATGAGGTTGCCGACGATCGCGACGGCCAGCGCGCACACCGCACCGACGATCAGGCCGATGATCGCGCCGTTACGCGTGCGGTTCTTGCGGTAGATGATCGCGGCCGGCACGGAGAGGAACAGCGCGACGAGCACGGCCATCAGTGTGCCCCACGGATCCATGAACAGGTGCGGCACGAAGCCGAGCACGCTCACGATCGCGGCGGCGGCCGGGCCGAACGCGAAGCCGGCGATCAGCGCCACGATGCCGGACGGGTCGTACTTGAGCCACTGGATGCCCGGAATGATCGGGAACTCCACGAAACTGGTGGCCATCGCCAGCGCGACGAACAGCGCGTACATGGCGATGCGACGGGTGGACCAGCGGCCGGAGTCGGCCACGCCGGTCGAGTGCGCGGTGTCCGGGCGCGACGAAGCACTGCCGGCGGCGGTAGAAGTGGCGTTGGTGGTATGCGAAGAGACACTCATATCGAGCTCCGTTTCTTCCATCCGGACTGTAACCGTTGGCCCCGGATTCTCACCGGATCAGCCGCTTGCGCGGGTCGCGGGCTTGCGCTTGAACGGCCGTTATGGTGTCGGCCGCGCGTTTACCGCCAGTAAGGATTTTCACCTTCCCTGAAACTTACGTGCCTATGTATACGCGGGAGTGTGGATTTTGCGCTGGCGGTGTTCGCTATGCGGGATATGGGTCGGTGGGTGATCGGGGAATCGGGGGGACGGCGTGTCGCCTAGATCACATTCTGAATACGTGTGCAGGTGAATTGTTGACATTTATATATCAGTTGTCTCGAACGGTTTTGACTTATCAAGATAAGTAGCCAATGGCAAGCGCTTGCCAAATGTTGCATCGGTGAAATGAATACGTTTGCGCAACAGGGGTTTGATCTACGTAGCAGCTAGATTTTTGGACTGATTTTGTCTGGTTTTCGTGTCTCGGGGGGGGGGTAATCATGGCATCGCATTCACGAAGAAGCGAACGTTGTTCGTAAGACCGGAAGGTGCGATGATGAGTCGGAAGTCCCGGAGTGAAAACCTCCGCACGCGTGCTGGCCGTAGGGCTGGCGTGGACTTCGCGTCACCGTACCTACGTCGTGGCGTCGCAGCCGTCGTCACCGTTGCTCTGTCGCTGACCTGCATGGTGCCGTCCGCATACGCACAAAATGATAGCGTTCTCAATTCGATCGATGGTTCCGGCGTGACCGTCATCTCCGACGGCAAGGTCGTGACCGATAATACTGTCGTGTCCGCGGCGGAATCGCTCGCCCAGCCGCGTGCGGCTGAGACGGCTGACGCCGAGACGGCCGATGCGAACGATACGGCTAATACGAACGGCACGAACGAGACCGAAGCCGCCAACAACGCGACCGATACCTCTAATACGAACGATACTGCCGGCAGCTCGACTCAAACCAATGTGAATGACGCCGCCGACAACGCGAACCAGACCAGTACGAATGACTCGTTCAACAACGACAGTAATACTGTATTCACGAACGACAACGTGTTCGGTTCCGGCAACGGCCTGACCTCCGGCGAAACGAAGACCGTGCGGACCAATGACGCCGCCGACAGCGCCGATGTCTCTCAGACTGGTGACAACGCCAACACGTCCGACAACGCCGACACCGAGTCCGCCGATCAGACGAACGCCGGCCAGTCCAAGGATTCTGGGGCTTCAGCCGACGCGTCCGATCAGTCCGCCGACACCGCTGATGCCGTCCCGGCCGCCCAAGCCGACGCCGACGCCACCCTCGACGGCCGCGACTTCGCCGGCCAGGTCACCAAGGAAATCGCCGGCAAAACCTACATCCTCATCGGCAACGAGCAGCAGCTGCGCGCGATCGGTTCGGGCAAGAAAGTCATCAAGCCGATCTGGAAAATTGAGACCGAGGAATACCAGAAGAACGGTTGCACGGAGACCATTCTTGGCATTACATATAAGCGTGATTGCTGGGTGGATATTCCTGATGTAAAGACTCAGGTGTATTCAGGCGATGCCGATCTTAATTCGGACGCGACGTTGCGTGACAAAAAAGCCGACAGCGATGACAACGGTGGCGCGTTCCCCAAGGTGGGAGATCGCAAATACCATTACGTCACTCTTGACGATAAAGGTGCCGAGGTTGCGGCGTCCAACGCGGTTACCGGTCAGACGTATACATCCACAGCCAACTACATCATCTTCCGCAACATCGACCTGTCCAAGAACGCAGAGAACGCAAACAATACGAACTGGATCCCGCTCATGTTCTCCGGGACCGTGGTTGGTGCGATCGCTGCGAATGGCGATACTCAGGGCAATCTTTTTGAGCAGATTGCCGATGATGGCCTTGGCGTGAAAGACGAAAACGTTGCGAAGCCCGTCATCAGCAATGTCGTTGTTCATCAGACCGGCGAACTGGATACCCAGAATCAGCAGGGCATCGGCTTCTTTGCATCGATCTCGCCCGCTACGACATTTGCGGCCGGCAAGCTGTTAGGGTCTGGACGTGTAACCGTCGCCAATCTAAAACTCAGCGATGTCACTGTCTCGAACGAGTCCTCGAAAGCGAAGGACAACGCCACTCTTTTGGGTACTATTACCGAGGGACTCGGCTGGATTCTCGACAATCTGCTGAAGCTTCTTCACATTGAGCTCAATCTTCAGAAACTGTTGACTCTGCATGCGGAGAATCCGTCCAATTTTGCTACGGGGGCATTTGCAGGCCGTATCTATGGGGACTCGCATGTTGTCGCATGCGAGGTCGAGAATGTCTCGGTTTTCAATGTCAAGAATATGACGGGCGGATTCGTCGGTTATGCGGAAGGCTCCACCCAATATGATGTGGTTCTTTCCGGTACTTTGGGTGATCTGACCCAGCTATTGACCAGAATCCTTAACCTTATCCCATATCTGGGTGCCGGTGATTTGGTGAATTGGCTGCTGTCTGGTGTACTTGGGCTGGACAGCCTTATTCCTACTGGATATGACAACCCCGTTATTTCCGGGTCCAAGGTCACGAATTTCAAGACGGGCGTCACCCTGGGCAATGCCGACTCCGATTTCGCGGGCGGTTTTGTCGGCATGCAGTCCGGCACGATCATCGAAAATTCGGCTGTTTCCAGCGAGAATGCGTTCACTGTTCGAGCGAACATGTATGCGGGCGGTTTTGCCGGCGTCACTCGTGACGGTGCGATCGGTGGCCTGCTCAAGTCGTTGGACGTGGATCTACTGTCGGCACTTAAGCCGCAGAGCCTCATTCAGGAATCGACGCTGACTGCCACGGGCGGCGTCCACGTGCAGGCGATCTCGTACGTCGGCGGATTCTCCGGCGCGATGGCCAATTCCTATGCGGTGAACGACGGTGTATCCGGTACTGTCTCCGTGAAAGCTGCCAAGAACAAGGACACTGATAAAGACGAATCATATGCGGGCGGTTTCACCGGCAAGGCATCCGTCGGTTGGGCCCTTGACCTGGGCAGTGCCGACGATTCCAGCAAGACCGTGGTCAAGAGCGTGGTGAACCTCGTCGCCAACCTGTTGAAAGGCAACGCGCTTAACACCAACAATTCCGGTGACCTGCTGAGTCTTGCTGGCGTGAGCCCATCCGCGATTCTTGGCACGCAGATGGACGGAACCATCGACGTGAACGCTCAAGGAGACTACGCGGGTGGTCTTATCGGTGCCGGTGACGGTACGGTGATCGGCGATTCCTCGAAAGAGCACCTCGAGAAGTTCGCGTTGTGGAAGTACAACAATCCGCGCGCGTTCCCGGCCCCGCGCTCAACATCTATCAAGGGCGCGCACTCGGTGACGGCTGGCGGCTCATATGCGGGTGGTGTCGCAGGCTCACTGAAGCCGGCTGCCGTTGCGGCGCTGCTCAATGGTGTTCTGAACATCAATGATGTTATCGGGGATATCACTGAGGAACTCAAAAAAGCTTTCAAAGATCTTCCCTCCACGCTCGGCGACGACAATCAGTTCGCGACGTTTGAGTTGTCGAATGTCACCGTTGAAGGCGACGCCACGAATGGCCTGACGGTTTCGGCGAATGGAAGTTATGCCGGCGGCGTCATTGGTTTCGCAACCGGCGGCAACGTGCAGAATGTGCCGTTGACGAATCTCGCCGGTGTTCAGGCGCAGGGCGAAGCCGGTGGTTATATCGGCTTCACCGGCCCGAGCGATACCGTGGGCACGCAGGGTATCAACCTTCTTGGTCTCATTCAGGTTTCCGGTCTGCTGTCGGTGGCGAAGTATTCCTCCGTGGAGGTCCGCAATGCGAGTGTTGCCGGCGTGGGGGCGGGGTTCACCGTCACCGCCACAGGCAAGAACACGGCCGGTGAGACCAACGACTACAACGCGGGTGGTTTCTATGGTCAGGCCAACAGTACCAAGACCATCGATGCGCATGTGACCAACCTCAAGTCGGTAACTGCCGATACCGAGCATGCCGACGCTACTGCGGGCGGTTTCGTCGGCTATTCCACCACCGGCGGATTGGCTGACGCGATCAACGACTCCGAAGACACCAGTCTGCTGCCGGGACTGAAGGATGCCAAGCTGCTGTCCATCAACGGCCTGCTCGGTGCCGTGCCGTACCTCATCCCGAACTATAAGGACACAACTGTGTCCTATGTGAACGGCGGCTACGTCGAGGGTGATATCGCTGGTGGTTTCGCCGGAAACTTCGAAAGCGGCAAGATCAACGTGTTCACCGCCGACGAGATTAAGGAAGATGCCACTCTTGAGGAGCTGCAGACCAAGGTCAAGGCCAGCCCGTGGGCGGTCATCAACATCGACCATGTGACCGGCGGCGCGTATGCCGGTGGCTTCGGCGGCAAGGTCGTGTCCGGTGCGCTTGCCACGGCCGGCAAGGGCGGCATCAGCCTGCTCGGCAAACTCGGTACGGTCGATATCACCAGCCTGCTGCGCCTCGTTTCCGGTTACGTACCGTTCATCTTGTATGCAGGCGTCAAGTCCGACCTTGATACGTTCAAGGCTGCTTCCGCCGATCCGGATTCCGTGAATGAAAACGGGGACTACGGCTTCACCGTTTTGGCCAAGCGACTCGCCGGCGACGGCACCACCGACCTCAACGCCGGTTCCGCCGGTGGTTTCATCGGCTATGGTTCCGGCGTGCAGGTGAGCACGTCGTCGGTCACGCAGCTGCGTCATACGACGGTGAAGGCTCCCAAGAATCTGGAAACGACCGATGCTGCCACTATCAGCAATACCTATCTTGGTAGTGGCAGCTCCTACGCCGTGGATTCCGCACGATATGCCGGCGGCTATATCGGCAAGATGGACATCGGTTCCACCGCCGCCGTGGGCGAAGGCCTTGATCTGCTCGGAGGCACGGTCGGTGAAATCAATGTGCAGGAGATCCTCAGCGTGCTTGACGTGGTCGTCTCCACCATCGAACATTCCGACGTGACCGGCGGCACCGGCGGCTATTCGGTGCGTTCCAGCGCGGCCGATCATATCGGTGCGGATAACAAGTCTGATCCGCTTGGCATGGCCGGTGGTTTTGTCGGCGACATCGAAGGCGGTCATATTCAGAACTCGAACGCGCACGAATTCGTCTATATCTTCGGCCAGGTTGCCGCCGGCGGGTACGTAGGCACGATGCAGCCCGGTGCCGCCGCCAACGTACTGGGCAAGGGTAACGTGTTCAAGTTCCTGCTTGACGCGAGCAATGCGGCATCCGCGATTCAGACCTTCGTGCCGACCATCCGTAACAGTTCTACCGATGCCGTGATCTGCGGCGGTGCAGTGCGTGCTCAAGCCGCATCCGACACGACTACCCGCCGAGGCATGGCTGGCGGTTATGTCGGCCATAACCGTGGTGGCCATGTTTGGGGCAACAACAGCAAGGCATGGTCGAGCATCGCCGGAGCCGCAGTGACCCAGCATGAGGCGTATGCCGCACGTATCCGCAGCGTCTACGGCCACGAACTCGCCGGCGGCTTCACCGGATTCATGGAAGCCGCCGACACCGCGGATGCCGGTACGATCTCCGTTCTCGGTGGTCTGGTGAAAGCCGCTGGCATCGTCAGCGCGCTCCAGCTGGTCTACCCGACCGAGGAACACACCCGTGTGACCGGTCCGCTGCGCAACGTGAGCCTCGACCAGTGGCAGACATGGGTCGACAACATCGGCAAGTACGGTGCATACGGCAAGGAATTCACCGACGTTACCAAGGCCGGGAAGGCGAAGGCCTTTGCGGATCAGACTGCTCTTGATGAGTTCCTGAACGGTTACGTCTTCGGTTTCAACGTGATCGCCGGTCGCGGCCAGTTCGCAGGCGATACGGAAACACGCCAGAAGTGCATCGCCGCCGCGAAGAACGACAAGGATGCGCTGGCGAAGTGCTACGAGCTGGGCGCGAACCTGCGCGACTCCGGTGTGGCCGGCGGTCATGTCGGTCTTATGCGCACCGGCACGATCACCGACGGCCAGTCGCAGGACGTCAAGAACGTCACCGCGATGCGTGCGGCCGGCGGCTACGTCGGCTCGATGGAAGCCGGTTCGGTCGCCAAGTTCGGCAGCGTCGAACTGCTCGGTCTGGTCGATCTGGACCTCGGTTCGCTGCTTGGTATGCCACAGATCTTCGTGCCGGTCATCAAGTCGTCCAGCGTGGTCGGCTACCGCAAGGGCATGACGGTCAAGGTGACCGGTACCGAGATTCTGTACGGCAACGGCAACGCCGGCGGTTACGTCGGCATGACGGTCGGCGGCCAGATCTGGGGCGACCTTGATTCCAATGGCAATAAGCTGGAAGGCGACGCCAAGGCGGCCCGTGCCGACGTGTCCAACCTGCGCAAGGTGTCCGGCACCAACAACGTGGGCGGCTACGTGGGACTTGCCGTCTCCGGCTCGACCGCGGACGTGGACACCAACGCGTCCGAAGGATTCCTGCAGATCGTGCTGAACTCCCTGATCAACAACGCGAACCCCGCGCACCTGGTGAACCTGCTGCAGGCCACGGTCGTGACCATTCGCGGCGCTCATGTGAGCGCGGACGATACGGCGTGGGGCTACACGGTCGAAGGAAAGTACACCCTGGCCACCGGCACCGGCGACTCGGCAGTCGCGACCACCAAGTATGCGGTCACGGCCGGCGGCTTCGCGGGCTCGCTGCAGGCCGCGATCCTCGGCGACCGCAACTCCGCCAAGGGTTCTGGCACTGCAACGGACACGTCCAACGATCCGTCCGAGAACACGGTATCCGATCTGCGAGCCGTCGAAGGAGGCCAGTACGCCGGTGGCTTCTTCGGCCTAGCCGACGTGTCGTCCGTCGCCTCCGTAGGCGGCGGCACGTCCGGCACCACTGAGGACACGAATCTGGTACTCAAGCTGCTCAATGTCGGCAACGTCGGCGTGCTCGAAGCGTTCCGCACGTTCATCTACGACGGTCGAGTAAAAGGCGTGGCCGACGGCATCCAGGTCAAGGCGCACGATTCCAACAAGTCCGGCATGCTCGACACCACCCGCTTCACCGGTTCCGCCGGCGGTTTTGGCGGCGGACTGATCAATGGCTCCGTCAAGAAGTCCGGCGTTACCAACCTCAACAGTGTCACCGGTCTGAACTACGTGGGCGGCTTCATCGGCCATCTCGGCAAGTCCGGCACGGTCGACGCCAGCAAGGCGCAGGTCGCGAACGGCCTGTTGGCTGGCTTAACCGCAGGAGTGCTCGACATCTGGGGGTCGCACGTCGAAGATTCGACGGTGACCGGAATCAATGCCGGATATACCGTCACCGCCACGCATGATGGTGCCGAGTATGGTCGCAATAAACTGCTGACGGCGGAAGACCGCGAGGGTGTCGAAATTGCCGGCGGCTTCGTCGGGTATGCGGACCTGTCCCGCATTTCCGGAGACAAGGTCACGAATCTCAAGAAGGTGTCCAGCGGCGAAATTGCCGGCGGCTTCGTCGGACAAACCACCAAGGCGTATCTGGTGGATGCCGGTGTGAACTCGGCACTGGTGGACTTGCTGCTTAAGTACATCGTCAATCCGTTGCTCGATATCCTGTATGTCGACAAGATCCAGAACATCGGCAACAAGCTGGACGACTGGAAGGAACAGAAGTTCGGCCGGCTCACCGAGTTCATCGATCTGGAACTGTTCACCGACGGCAATGCGCTGTACGTGAACCTGCTCGGATTGAAGGTCGGCGTCGCGCTCGACAAGCATGGCACTGAAGACGACGATACGGACGACACGGCGGACATCTTCATCGGCGACTCGCACGTCACCGTCGGATGCTCCAAGAAGGGTGTCAATTCCTCTGACGTCGACAACGTCAAGGTGCAGCTCATCAAGGCGAACCGCACGAAGATCAATACGTCCTTGGTCCAGGGCATTTCGGACGGCTACGACGTGTTCGGCGGGGGAGCGACGCAGGAGTCCGATGGCACGAAGGATCTCAAGACTGGTTACGCCGGCGGTTTTGTGGCCGTGAACGACGAGGGGTTGCTCGAGAACAACGATATGACCTACGCGGACACGATCCGTGGCACGAGCGGTCTGGTCGGTCCGTTCTCCGGCAAGACGAACCTTGAATCCGTCTACGACTTCAACACGGTGTACGGCATCGAAGGCAACGGCAACACGTACCACATCTACCGTGACGTGCCGTGGAACTGGTCGTACGCGCTCACCAAGGACAGGAAACAGTTCACGTTTGGCTCGCATATGGATGACGGTACCGGTTCCACAGGTTCCGAAGGTACCAGCGGTGTGCTGAAGTTGCATCTCAACCGGTACGACGTGGCGCACTTGGCCCGTAGCTTGGTGCCCGGTACCGCCAACCAGTACACGAATCCCGATATCCAGCAATTCTCCGACTACAAGGACGCCGTGATGGCCAACAACGTGGGCGGTGTGAACGACGAGAGCGAGAACGGCACGAACAAGGCCGAACCACTTGCCGTGTACGTGTCCGCCGCTCAGGCCGATCTCATGCTCGGCACGGCGGTGACCGACAACAACGGAGGACTCACGCCCGAACCGGACGACGGCCAGGACCCGTGCGGTCTGGACGGCTGCCAGACCGTGGACCTCACCTTGAAGAAGGTGTGGAAAGACGCCGGTGCGAAGGTCGTGCGTCCGCAGTCGATCACGTTGCGGATCACCGCAACGTATACGGATGCGAATGGTAAAACCGTGACCCCGAAGACGATCGACTGCTCCACGGACGAATGCGCAACCATCACGAAGCAGGGCAACCCGTGGAACGTGGTGATGGACAAGTCCAACGCGTCGTCTGGCAACGCCGATGTGTGGCGCAAGAAAATCTCCGGACTGCCGGTCGCGTTCATCGACACGGCCGCGGACAGAACGCAGACCGTGCGCTACTACACGTACACGGTCAAGGAGATCGCCATGACCTACCCGGGCAAGGACCCGGTGCGCGACTACGACAAGACGCCGACCGAAGCCGGATACCACGTGAACGTCTCCTACGACTCCAAGGAATACGTGGCGACCGTGACGAACACGGTGACCGAAATGCCGAACACCGGCGGCTCGGGCACGCAGTGGATCGCGATGCTCGCCGTGATCATCCTCGGACTCGGCACCGCATGGTACCTGCATGACACCGGCAAGACCGGCGCTCGCCGAAAGCGAGGTAAGCATCATGCGTAGATTCCCCGTCATTTCGACCGAGAGTGGTCTTCATCCTGTCATTTCGACCGAGCGTGATTCTTCTTGTGTCATTTCGACCGAGCGCAGCGAGCGGAGAAATCTCTTGCCGGCAACGCCCCTGAAAGATTTCTCGACTCGGCTTCGCCTCGCTCGAAATGACATAAGTGAGAGCTTGCACGATCGGAATAACACAGCGCGACCAGCGCTCCCTAAGATTTCCGCCGCTTCGGTGGCGGGCAACCCAATGTCCAATCCGTCCTTTCCGGCAGACAACCGGAAATCATGGGAAACCAAGGAGAAAGGAACAGTGATGAAGTCACTGATCAAGAAACTCGCCGCGGTGATCATCGCCGCTGCGACCATGCTCGGCACCGCCGGGCTCGGCGCCGTCACCGCCACCGCGGCCGGCAGTGCTACGCTGACGGTCACCTCTGCCCAGAGTGCATTTGTCGGCAAGACCGTGAAGTACGTGAAGATGTTCACGGCCACGGATAATGATAACAATGGCACTTATGATTATGCATTGGACAATGCTTGGAAGGACTTCTTCAAGGCATCCAAGGCTAACGGTGGTCCTGGCATCGAAGGTGTGACGGACGCTAATGTGTCCGCGAAGGCGGAGGTTTACATCAAGGGCCTGTCCGAAGAGGATCTTGCCACGTTTGCCGATCTTGCTTCTGCTTGGGCGCAGAAGACGGATTCCGGCATTAAGCTGGTCGAAAGCTCTGCGGCCGCTGCTGTTACTGATAGCACCGCGAAGGCGGCAGTCACTATTGGTGAGCTTGATCTTGGCTACTATCTTGTTGTTCCGCCGACCGGTGAGGGTGCTCCGCTGGGTATCGATGGCAAGTCCCACGCGATTCTCGCGAACGTGACTGATCCGAACGTGTCGATCAACCTGAAGAAGGAATTCCCGACCGTCGACAAGACCGTTGATGACAAGGATCACAACAAGGCCGACGACAAGAACATCGGCGATACCGTCAACTTCACGCTGACCTCCACCGTGCCGGATATGACCGAGTACACCACGTACAAGTTCCTGTTCCACGATACCCTGTCCAAGGGCCTCACTTACACCGTCAATTCTGTGACGGTCAAGGTCGATGGCACCGAACTGAAGAACATTGCCGACAAGACGTACTACACGGTGACCGACCCATCGAAGGACAATGGCAACACGCTGACTGTCGAGATGAACGACTTCAAGGCTAACTTCGGCGATAAGGACACTTATGCTGGCAAGTCCATCACCGTTGAGTATTCTGCGACACTGAACGCGGATGCGGAGATCGGCAACGCCGGTAACCAGAACTCCGCGACTGTCGAGTACAGCAACGATCCGAAGTCCGATGGCACTGGCACCTCCGTGCCGAGCATCGTCAAAGTCCACACCTTTGGTTTCACCGTAGACAAGTACACCGGTGACACGTACAACGAGTCCTCTCTGCGTCTTGCCGGCGCCAAGTTCAAGCTCTACAAGAGTGCTGCTGCTGACGCGACTCCGATCGACTTTGTCGTGAATGCCGGTACTGGCTCCACCGCCACGACCGCGCGACTTGCCACGTCTGATGACAAGAAGGAAGATTCCGATACAAAGAATCAGGTTAAGTCTGAGATCGAGACTCCTGCTTACGGTCGTATCACCTACTCCGGCCTCGAAGCGGGAACGTACTACCTTGAGGAATCCGCCGCGCCTGCCGGTGGTTACACCAAGCAGGATCACAAGATCAAGGTCGTGATCACCGCCAACTACGATAAGGACACGAAGCGTCTGACCGACTGGAAGATCGATTACTACACGCCAAAGTCCGATGGTACGTATGCGGCTACCGCTACCGGTACCGATACCAAGGACAAGCCGGTTGTGCCGTTCTTGAACAAGAAGGGCCTCACCCTCCCGTCCACCGGTGGTATGGGTACGATCCTGTTCTCCGTGTTCGGTGTGCTGATCGTGGCGCTGGGTACGGCTTGGTACGTCAAGTCGAACCGCAAGTCGACCAAGTAGCTGACACCTCTCGGCCCCCTCGGCTGAGGGGGCTGTCAGCCGTAGGCTGACTGGGGGAGCGTCAAAGTTATGGAACGTTCCTTGGCTTCTACGCTCCCTCAGTCAGCTTCGCTGACAGCTCCCTCAACCGAGGGAGCCGAGGCTCCGCCAGCTTTCCTAGGATTGTCCTTGGAAAATAGAGGCGACGAGTTCCGCAAGGAATGCGTATAAGGAGATTCATGGGTAAGAAGTTGCGCGGCTTGATGCCGCTGGTGGTCATCGTGGTGGGACTGCTCGTGCTGTTCTATCCGACGATCAGCAACTTCCTCGTCATGAAGAACGCGTCCCGCGTCGTCGGCAACTACGATTCCAAGATCGACTCGCTGACTGACGAACAGTATCAGCAGATACTCGCCGCCGCCCATAAATACAACGAGCAACTCGCGGCCGAAAGCTCCGGACTGACCGACGCCCTCGCCGGCGCGGTCGACACCGAGGCGACGGACGCCGAGTACATGAAACTCCTCAACGTGAACGGCGACGGGATGATGGGCTACCTCACCATTCCGCGGCTCAAGGAAACCATGCCGATCTATCACGGCACCTCCGAGGAGGTGCTGCAGGTCGGCGTCGGTCACCTCGAACAGACCTCGCTGCCGGTCGGCGGCGCATCCACGCACGCGGCGCTCTCCGGGCACCGCGGGCTGCCCACGGCGAAACTGTTCACCGACCTGAATCTGATGAAGAAGGGCGACCGGTTCTACATCAAGATTCTCAAAGACACCTACGCCTATCAGGTCGACAAGATCACCACGGTCCTGCCGACCGACACCAAGGAACTCGCCATCGAAAACGGCAAGGACCTGGTCACGCTGATCACGTGCACGCCGTACGCGGTCAACACGCACCGGCTGCTCGTGCGCGCGCATCGCATCCCGTATACGCCCGAGCAGGAGAGCGAGGCGAAGCCGACGTTCCACGTCGACATTCCGCTGCAGTACCTGCTGCCGTCCATCGGACTGATCGTGCTGCTCATTGGATGGCGCGTATACCGGTGGAGGAGCGAGCGACACGTGCGTGCGCAGCATAGCGCGCAGTGATTTTCTTGGCTCCCTCGGTTAGGACATTGCCGTTAAGCAAACAGCAGAGCTGTTTGTAGGCAATGTGTGAGCCGACAGGCGAGCCAGCAAATAGTCAGCCGCAAGGCTGTCTTTTATTGCAGGACGCTGTCATGCGCAGCATGACTGAGGGAGCGTAGAAGCCAAGGAACGTTCCGTAGCTTTTACACTCCCCAGTCAGCTTTGCTGACAGCCCCCTCAACTGAGGGGGCCGAGGCTCCGCCAGCTTTTACGCCGAACACAATAAATACTTGATTGAAAGGAGAGCCACACATGGCTGAGATGGATGGGCGACGAGGCATCGCCGTGCGCCTGTGCGGCGTGCTCCTTGCCATCGCCACGGCACTGTCCGTGCTCACGTTCGCACTCATCACGACACCCGCGCGCACCGCGCAGGCCGCCACGGTCTACGGCAGCATCACCATCGACGCGCAATGGGATCGCGACACCGCCAATCAGACCGCCCTCGCCGGCGACACGTATGCCATCGTACGCATCGCATCCGCCGATCTCAACGCCGAAACCGGCACGATTCGCGCATTCCACACGCTGAAGTCATTCTCGAAGTTCGATCAGTCGTGGGCCAAACTCACGTCATCCGAACTCAACACGGCAGCCAAGCAACTCGACGCATACGCTGTCAAACACAAGCTGTACTCCGTCAGCGATACCTCCAACGCCGCCGGTCGCGCCTATTTCACCGATCTCGAACCCGGCATCTATCTGATCTCCCGCACCGCAGCAGCATCGGCCAACAAACGATACAGCTGCGACCCGTTCCTCATCGCCGTGCCCGAAACCACCGGCGGCACGCTGACGTTGGCAGTCACTGCCGAACCTAAGTTCTCCGACAACGGCACCGTCACCCCGCCGAACCCGGCGCCTCAGCCCGAGAAACCGAGCAATCCGAACAAGCCGAGCGAACCGAACGAGCCGACCACACCGGGCAACCAGTCCACGCCGAAAAACCCCGCCAACACCGGCGCCGCCGTCAGCATCATCGCCCTCGCCGCCATCGCCCTGACCGTGGCCGCCCTCATCATCCGCGACCTGCGCCGCGGGCGACGAGTCTCAGATCAATGAGGAACCGGTGCTCTCGCTTCCAAGAGCACCGACCCATTTACCGACGATGCAGGTAATCCATCGCCATGACATAGATCATGAAGATCATGCACATGGCATCAGCGGTGATCGTATCGATCTTTGCTGCGATGATTACCAGAATCACCGTCATGAATAGCCACAAGTCTCCTTGTGGCGGTTCCTCATTTGACTTGCACATTGCTGTGCTCCTTAGTGAGGCCACGCCAACAGCCGCTGGCGCGGCAGTGGCTCATCCTGATATCCAGGACGGGACGCTCAAGTCCGTGCGACTGGACAGAAGCGACATTGGTCATCGTATCGGAGCGGGTAGCCACGGTGTTACAATCGACAGTGTCGATGAAGCGTGCGAACCATCCACCATCAGCGGCGGCGAAACAAAGCTTTTTTTGGATGGGCTGCATCGATACCGATAAGTGGCTTGACTCCACTTTTTAGTGAGGCATAAGGGCTGATATCTGCTACGGATGTCAGCCCTTGCTCATGGTCGTGCATACAATGGAACCTATGAGCGAAAAGCATGCCGCAAAGAAGAGTATCGAGAAACTGGCGATCGTCGTCGTCACCTACAAGCGCCAGCAGCTGCTGACCAAACTGTTCGATTCGATCGAACGGCTGACCGTCGCGCCGTGGCGCATCGTCATTGTCGACAACGAGCACTCCGACGAGACGCGCGGCATGGTCGAGGACTTCTCCGCCCGCCTGACCAAGCAGTGGGGCGCCACTGTGGCCGACGCGAGCGGCAACGAGACACGCGTCGTATATGCGCCGCAGACCGCCAACCTCGGCGGCGCGGGTGGCTTCTCCGCCGGCGTGAAGAAGGCGCACGAACTCGGCGCCGAATGGTTCTGGGTGATGGACGACGACGTGGCCGTCGAACCCGACGGCATCGAAAAGCTCGCCAAATGGACGCCGCGCCACGACGTGATCCAAGGCAGCCGATACGACTTCGACGGCGGCCCGTTCTACTGGCAGTACGACTTCATCGTGCCGCTCGGCATCCCGAACCCGATCGCGCCCGCCGCGTTCGGCCGCGCCGGCTACCGCGTCATGGACACGCTGTGCTTCGAAGGCGGTCTGTTCCGCCGCCGCGTCGTCGAGAAGATCGGTCTGCCCGACCCGCGTTTCTTCATCTACTGGGACGACACGATCTACGGTTACCTCGCCAGCAAGGTCACCAATCCGATCATCGTGCCCGACGTCGTGCTGCGCCGCACGCGCGAGATCGGAAACTGGGATATCGCCGGCCTGCGCCAGCTCAACTCGACCTCCGACATGAACCGGTATCACATCATGCGCAACCGCGGCTACATGGCCCGCTATTTCATGGCGCACGGCGACTTCCGCCCGTTCCTGTTCGCGCTCGGCACGGCGGCGACCGCCGCGAAGGAGGTCATCCGTCTCGTGATGGTCGACCGCGAACATGTGAAGACCGGTCTCGTGCAGATCGCCAAGGGCTGGTGGGATTCGCGCAAGCTCATGCACGATCCGAACTGGAAGCCGATGCCGCCGCTCAAGTAGGGTGCCGCTGTACGGTCGATCGTATGATCGTGCGGTCGTACGGCGCACAGCCGTCATGCATAGCAGAAAGCGCTCGCTGATCGGGGGATCGGTGAGCGCTTTCTGCCACGTGGCACGCGTATGGTACGGCGCTGCCGGTCACCGCTTGTGAATGAACAGGCCGCCGTCGCCCCATGCCCACTCGCCGGTGCCGGCGCCGATCTGGAAGTGCAGCTTCGCGATGCCCAAGTCGTTCAACGTCTCGCGGTAATCCTCGTTCGGGTCCAAATGGGCCGCCACCGTATCGTCCGCCGCATGGTACGTGAACGTGACCGGCTGACGGTTCATCGCGCTCGGCGCCTTCATCGCCGCCTCGACGCCCGCCCTGAACCAGTCCGGCGAGGCTGCGCGTTCATCATCGCTCATGCCGGCCGTGAACTGTTCGAACGACTTCGTCGGCCGGTGCGAACGCTGGAACTCGGTCAGTTCGTCATACGACTTCGCCTGATACGCGAGGTGATGTTCCGGATAGCCGACCACCACGCACAGGTACAGTTCCTCGTTCTTCCCGATCCGGCAGTGCTTCGCCGCTTCCTCGCGATCCCAGCTGCCACCGACCCACAGCGTGCCGAGCCCGCGCAATGTGGCCGCTAGCGTGACCCGTTCGGCGTAGAAACCGGCGCGCTCGCGGGCCACGGGATCGTCCTTCGGCTCGACCAGCGCGATATAGTTCGCCGCGTTTTTCAGATGGCCGGACTCGTTCGCCGCCGCGAACACCTTCGGCTGGTTCAGGATCAGCTGCATGTTGGTTTCGGCGAGCGTGTTCACCGCGTCTATCGTCATCGAAAGCTGGCGGGCCGTATCGTCGTCGACCGGATCCTTGTCGTACGCGCGCACCGCGGTGCGGATATTGACTGCGTCAATCAGTTGTGTATGTTCCATACCTGCCGATTATCCCACGTCCACGCACGGATTGAATCGATTCTGCCGTGGAATCAATGACGCGTGTCGACCAACGCGCGTTATACAATGCCCATACCGGTTCGATATCGTTTTTCCGTTTTCCGCGGAAAAGTCACGGAAAGAGAGGTCAATGATGATTGAAACAGCGCAGGCTTTCGGCGTGGACATCGGCGGTTCCGGCATCAAGGCGGCTCCGGTCGATCTCGAGAAGGGCGAATTCGCCGAGCCTCGTCTGAAGATCCTCACCCCGGCGGTCTCCACCCCGCAGGCGGTCGCGGCGATCGTGCGCCAGCAGCTCGATCACTTCGAGGTTCCGGTCTCCGCGCCGGTCGGCATCGCATTCCCGGCCCCGATCAAGCCCGGCCAGAAGCTCGACTTCATGGCCAACCTCGACCAGTCGTGGATCGGCGTGGACGTGACCGAAGTGTTCTCCGAGGCGTGCGGCCGTCCGGTCGTCGTCGTCAACGACGCGGACGCGGCGGGTCTGGCCGAGCAGCAGTACGGTGCGGCCAAGGGACAGAACGGCCTCGTGATCGCGACCACGCTGGGCACCGGCATCGGCACCGCGCTCATCATGAACGGCACGCTGGTGCCGAACACCGAACTCGGCCACATCATCCTGGACGAGAAGCACCTCGACGCCGAGAAGTACGCGTCCTCCGCCATCCGCGAGCAGAAGGAGCTCGGCTACAAGAAGTGGGCCAAGCGACTGACCAAGTACTACGGTCTCATGGAGAAGTACTTCAACCCTGACCTGTTCGTGGTCGGCGGCGGCGTGAGCCGTCAGAGCGACAAGTTCCTGCCGTACGTCGACATCAAGACGCCGATCGTGCCCGCCAAGCTGCGTAACGAGGCCGGCATCGTCGGCGCCGCCTACTACGCCAGCACCAAGCAGTGACGACGGTTCGCGCGTAAATCCTTACCGGCTCCTCCCTTGTGGGGAGCCTTTTTGCTGCCATATGGGCGATGCTGCTCTCCCTCGTGGCGGAAAACGCTCGCTGAGATCGCCGTGAGCGAGCGTTTTCTGCCACGACGTGGTCGGAGTGGCGGTTTTCGCTCGTTGAGTGGGCTGTCAGTGAGCGTTTTCCGCCACGAGTGACTGACGGGTTTTCGTGATGCGTGGCTAGACTGACAGCCATGCGATTTTCCTCACGAGTCGATATCAGTGCGCCCAATCCGATCGCCGCAGCCGAGGCCCGGTGCAAGCGGGACGGCGTGACGCTCGGCAAGCTCAACGATTCCAACCCGACCCGGCACGGACTGGCCCCGGCATTGGTGCCGGAGGTCTACACCGCCGATCCGCGCGGGCAGCGTGCGGCACGTGAGGCATTGGCCTCGTTCCTGACGCGGACCTATGGCACGGGCACGGCGAACGATGCCGGCGGCGCGTCTGTCGCTGAAGCAGACGGCGCGACCACCTCGGTCATCGACCCGGATCGCCTGTACATCTTGAGTTCCACGTCGGAAGCCTACTCGTGGCTGATCAAACTGCTGTGCGACGCGGGCGACGCGGTGCTCGCGCCGAAGCCCGGCTATCCACTCATCGAGTCGATCGCACGGCTCGAATGCGTGGACACGGTCGAATACCAGTTGCAGTTCGACGGCTCCTGGTACATCGACGTCGCCGAACTGGAATCATTGCTGAACGGCGAGCACGGCGAACGTATTCGTGCGCTGGTGCTCATCAATCCGAACAATCCGACCGGATCGTACGTCAAACCGTCCGAACGCGAACGCATCGTGTCGTTGTGCCGTGAACGGGGCGTCGCGATCATCGCCGACGAGGTGTTCTACGATTATTCGCTCGAACCGTTCGACGGCAATGCGCGGCTGGCGGGGGAGCCGGGCGTGCTTACGTTCGCATTGGACGGATTCTCGAAGATGCTCGCCGCGCCGCATGCGAAGGTCGGCTGGATCCAGGTGTCCGGGCCGGATGCGGACGTGGCCGAAGCACAGCGACGGTTGGACGTGATCGCCGACGACTATCTGCCGATGAGCGATATCATCGCGCGGCAGATTCCGGCATTGCTGGATGCGGCCGGCTCGCAGACGGACCGTGTGCGCGAGCGTGTGCGCGGCAATCTCGCGTTGCTGCATCGGTTGCTCGATGCGGATGAGCAAGGATTCGTGAGCGTGCTGCGGGCCGAAGGCGGCTGGAACGTGCTGCTACGCGTGCCGAGCGTGATCGACGAGAACGAACTGGTGCTCGCGATGATCGAACGGCACAGCGTCTCCGGTCAGCCGGGATACTTCTTCGACATGACGTCGAACGGCTACCTGGCGATCTCGCTGCTGCCGGAGCCGGAGGAGTTCGAACGCAACGTGCGCGTCGTGCTCGACACGGTCAATGGATTGCTGTGATAGACATCGCGATGCCGCGCCGCAGACGCTCCCTCAGTCAGCTTCGCTGACAGCTCCCTCAGCCGAGGGAGCCGAGGCTCCGCCAGCTTCATATGCTGACGATGCTGAGCCTACTGGCGTGACGCTTTGGCGGCTTCGTACTTTTTGCGGATGAGATCGGTGTAGAACGCGGCGGCGTCGGCGGGGGAGCCGTCGAAGACAAGCTGGTGGTCGTCCAGCACAAGCGTGCGGTCGATCGCGTACTCGGGGCGCTGGATCAGATCGATGTCGTGCGTGGCGAACACGACCTGCCTGTCGTAACTGAACAACGCGCGCGCCACATGCGCCGAACCGATTTCGTCCAGTCCTTTGGTCGGTTCGTCGGCCACGATCGCGGCGGGGGAGAAGCTCAGCGCGGACGCGATCGCCAGCAGATGCCGCTTCTCGCTGTCCAACGCGCTGGCCGGCTCGCGCGCCACCGACGTCAGATCGAAATGAGCGAACAGGTCGCCGATGATCTGCTGCCGCTCCGATTCGGGCACCTTGTGCTTCTTCAACGGCAGGTCGATCGCCTCGCGGATGTCCTTCGCCCGATAGTAACTGTCGGGAATCTCCTCGCGACGCACGCGGCCGACCAGATCCTCGATGCGCTTCAGATCGCGCTTGATCGCGGGATTGAGCACATCGCCGTCATGGGCGGCCTTATTGCTGGCGGCCGCATCGGTCTCGTTGTCGTCGGTCGCGTCGTCGCCGGTCTCGTCGCCGCGATGCGCCATCACTGCCACCGTACCCACGCTCGCGGTCAGCGCGCCGTCGAGCAGTTTGAGCAGCGTCGTCTTGCCGGATCCGTTCAGTCCGATCACCGCCACGCGCCGCGTATCCGGTCCGATCGTGAGCGTCGTCGGCAGCAACCCGACGTTGCCGTCCTCGTACCGGTGCCCGGCCCCGTCCATCACGAACGTCACCGACGACGGGCGATCGGCCGCCGTGCGTCCCCCAAACAACGAATCAAACAGTCCCATGACTCCCCAGTGTAGTCGGCAGGGGATCGTTGCGATGCACGATGCAACGGCCTGACATCCTCGCGCCGCGGAGCGTGACCGGGAGCGGATTGTGAGTCATGACCGTGTTTGTAAACCGTTGGAACATAAGGGTTTTGCAGAATCGACGGTTTACCCAGCCCGCGCCCGGTCACGCTCCGCGGCGCGGAACGGAGTGTGACCTGGGGGGTGAGGGGAGCGAGGGGCCGCGAGGAGATCGCGAAGGGGGGGCGGTGTGGCGGGGCGCTGGCGCGCGTTACGCGAAGTAGAAGCCCTTGAAGCTGTACTGGTACACGCGGTAGATGTACGCCGTGTTGAGCTCCATCCTGTACTGTGCGAGCAGCTCGCCGTCGGCCGTGTACGTGCCGAACAGGCCCTGCATGCCCGTGTCGATCAGGATGTTCCCGTTGCCCAGCTCTTGCGCCGAGCTCACATACGGCGAGTACGGTACGTCGAACGAGGCGACCTCGGCGTACGTGCCCGCGTTCTCATCCACCAGATAGCGGCGGTACTGCGAGCGCGAGTCCTTGTCCTTGGACGATCCGGCGGTACTGATGCCGTCGATCACGGTCCAGTCGTAGTCGGGGCGGGTCATCGCGTAGCCGTAGTTGTTGTCGAACATGTACAGGTAGTACTGGACGTCCGCCAGCGAGTCGTCGGCCACGTACGTGATGGAATGCTGACCGCCGGTGTCGCCGAAGTCGCCGTCCTTGGTGAGGAACAGGTCGGCGTATTCGGTGCCGTCCCACACGCTCTGCTCGCCGATCATGTACGCGAGCGTGGGCGTGCCCTCAAGGTCGTTGACCTTGATGATCGTGGACGTCTCGCGTGCGGAGAACAGCGCGGAGCCGTCGGGCAGCAACTGGATGGTGTTGCAGTGCAGCCAGTCCCAACGGTTCGTGGCGGTCGGGTCGGATTCGTCGATGCCGGAGTGGTCGGTGGTGGACTTGTAGTCGGCGAACATGGTGCCGAAGTCGAGCAGCAGCGTGGTTTTGCCGGTATCGGTGTCGAGTTTGACGACCTGATCCTGCACGGCGTGGTCGTCGCGGCTCAAGTCGGTGGCGAGCAGCACGATGTTGCCGTCCGAATCGAGCGCGTAGTCGTGGTGGAGGATGAAGTCGCCGCCGAGATCGTAGATCTTCTCGAGCTTGCCGAGCCGGTTCATGCCGACCATCGTGTGCGTGGACGCGGAGAACCACATGAGCCCGTCGTCGTCGAACAGCAGGCGGTGCGAACGGTAGTACTTGACCGGCACTTCGCCGCGCAGCACGCCGTACGCGTCGTAGTAGTACATGAAGTCCTGCTCGTCGCTGTCGTTGCCGAGGATCGCGTACAGGCCGTTGCCGAGCTGTTGCGTGATCGCGGATGCGGCGGCGGTGGACGACGAGCCGGCCGACGTGAACGCGGCGGTCGGCTCGAGGCTGCCGTCGGTCTGTTCGAGGCGCACGGCCTCGGTGCCGAGCAGCGACGGGCCCTGATGTGTGATCGTGTATTCGGTGCTCACGCCGCCCGAATCGGTGAGCGTGAACGTGATCGTGTTCTCCACGTCGGGGATGAGGCCGAGCACGAGGAACTCGTGTTCAGTGGTGTAGTCCTCGCCCTGGTTGGCGGTGGCGGTGAAGTCGGGGTAGCCGGCGGCGGAGACGGTGTACGTGACGGCGGTCTCGTAACGCGAGTTGAAGTAGACGTACAGCGACGTGGTGTTCGTGCCGTACGGATTGTCGGCGACGAAGATGTTGTCGACGTCGTGGGTCTCCTTGTCGCGCGCCTTGGCGAGGTTTTCGTCGGCCATCTGCTGGTAGTCGGCGGTGTATACGTTGGCGATCTGCGCGTTGAGCCGTTCGATGCGGTTCTGTTTGATCGTGGCGCTCACGTTGTCCTGCGTGAGCAGACACAGCACGACGGTGACGATGACGGCGACGGTGGCCGCGACGCCGCGGATGACATTGGTTCTGACGGTCGGATTGAGCCGGATGACGTTCTTCATGGGGACGGGTCTTCGTTTCGTAACAGATGATCGGATGATGCGCTATCGTCCATTAGTATGACTCGAGTCTTGGAAAACTTCCGGTGAACCGCAGGGAAACCGCCGGTGGTTTGCTGATGGTTCGCTGGATGCGTCGGTTTTTGGTTGTCTGCCTCTGCGTGTCATTTCGAGCGAGGCGGAGCCGAGTCGAGAAATCTTTCGGAACGGTTGCGGGAAAAGATTTCTCCGCTCGCTGCGCTCGGTCGAAATGACACGTCTTACTCAGGATATGTGACGTCAGTTCAGGCCGAGGAGCGTGAACCAGGAGCGGATGTCATAAAAGAAGCCCGGATTGTTGTGGTCGAGCGAATCGTCGCGCCCCGGCACGAAGCATGAGAGCACCGTCACGGCCAGCATCGCCGCGAGCACGAGCATAACCAGCAGACGGATGCCATGCCGCCAGATCGGCGTGCGGCTGTACGGCGAATCATCCAGATCGTCGTACAGCCACGGTTCGAACACGGCCCGGCCCTCCACCACGCGCAGCAACGCCGGCATCGCCGCGATCGCGATCAGCCAACCGAAATCGCACATGTACCGCCATCCCATGCCGCCCTCGACGATATCGACCACGACCAGCAGCAGTCCGATCACCAGCGCGCACATCAGCGTCGCCCAATACGGTCGGGCGACGCGCCGACGCATCCGCGGCAGCGCGAACGCCAGCAATGCCAGCGGACAGGTGATGAACAGGCCGCCGACCATCGCCTCGGTGAACCCCCATTCGGGCAGCGGCGTCGGCTGGATTGCCAGATACGGGAACACGCCGGTGAACCGCAACGGCAGGAACAGATAGTAGACGATCATGTACGGGATATCGGCTGCCGGCAGACGGAAGCTCGTCATGTCGGTGACCGTCATCTGATACGCGCTGCCGAAATCGAACAGACTGCCGAACCGCGCCTTGTTATAGGCCATAAGCGGGAGCACAACGATAATCGCCGGTGCGACGACCGCAAGCGGCGCGGCCAGCGCGTGGCGCAGCGTGATCGTGCGGCGACGCAGACCATCGGCCAGAGCGCGGATCTGCGGCCAGAACAGCGGGATCGCCAGCAATGCGGCAAGCGAGAACGGCGGCCGGCATCCGAAGTTGAGCGCGATGCACAGTGCGCCGCCGGCCAGATGCGGCAGCGACAGGGGAGCGGAGCCGCCGATCCGCCACAGCGTGCGACCGTCGCGCGGGCTTCGGCCCGTGCCCGTGTGCCGTTGCGGCCGGATCGCGCCCATCCACAGCCACAGACCGAGACAGGTGAACATCATCGACGCGGCGATCGGCACCGAGTAGAAATTCGTGCGGAACCACAGATAGCAGGCGTTCGAACACACCAGGAACAGGGCCATCGCCATCGACGTGCTCGCCACCGAGGCGCGCGGTGCGATCCGGTGCACGAGACGGACGACCATCAGGCATGCGAACACGAGGAACCCATACATGAGCAGCAGGTCGGCCGCGCCGGTCGGCAGCATCCGGCCGTTGACGCCCAGCGGATCGCCGTCCGCCATCCACGCGGTGACCATCTGGTACGGCACGAACAGCAGCAGCGCCGGCACCACGCCGAAATACGAATACCAGTGGCCGTCGTAGTACGCGTAGTCCCAGTAGATCGGCGTCACGCCGTCGGCCATGAGACGGCTGCGTGTGACGATGCTGTGCGGCGCGTCGGCGACTGCCAGCTCGGCCGGCACTTTGAGATCAAGCCAGATCCGGCCGTGCAGCAGCGCGTCGGCCACATGCGCGTACTGGTCGTAGTCGTACGTGTAGCCATTCTCGTTGTGGAACACCATCGGCCCGAACACCGACACCATCCACACCACCGCGCTCATCGTCGGTATGGCCACCGCCGCCAATACCACGGCGAGCGCGATGCGCTGTCTGCGGTCGGACGGGTCGAGCGGCGTGCGCCACAGGCGCGAGCCTGGCCGCCACAGCAGCAACAGGAGCACTGCGGCGGCGAGCACGACCACGCGCGTCCAGCTCCACTGGAACGGCACGCGCACGTTCGCGCGCACCGCGTCGATCGGCACGAGCGTGCCCTTCGGCTCCTGCACCCATACGCGGATCGTGCCGCTCGCCTCGGTGCGCGGGTACAGGGAGCGCGGCGACCACAATGACATCGCCTGCGTGCGGCCGGCCGTGCCGTTCGCGTCGAACCGCAGGTGGAAGACGGCGGCCGGTTTGGCATCGTCGGTGAGCGTCTTGCTGTTCATGAGCCGCATCGTCTCGTCGGCCAGATCGACGCGCGCGTAGTGCGACGTGCCGTCGGACTTGACCTCGAGCCATGCGCCGGTCGGGTCGGTGACGCGCAGCAGGCCGTTCTCGGTGCGTTCGAGACCGGGGCCGAGCGTGTTCGCGGCGGCCGACGTGTCGGTGCTGGCGGACAGGGTGGCCCAGAACGGCAGGTTGAACGCGAAGCATTCGAGCAGCGCGATCAGCAGCATCGCCACGATGGTGACGAGCAGCGTGCGCGGACGGACGATGGGGCGGCGGAATGTTGAAGGCACTCCATTATTCTATAGGCTTCATGTCGGGCTGGATTGGAAGAATGTGGGTCATGTTCCAACGCACACCACACCACAGTCATGGCCGCGGCGTGCCGGCCGCGATCGGCAGGCTGGTGCGCTCGCTCGGCGACGCCGCATTCGGCGGCAGGACGCCGCTCGCGCCGTTCTCCGCGACGCATACGGCCGACGCGGGCAAGGATATGCCCAAAGTGCTGGCCGGCCATGCCGTCGAACTCGGTCCGCTCGTCAAACGGCACGTGTTCGACGAGCTGGTCTGGCAGGAGGAGGATTCGCTGCGGTTCGGCTGGGTGCAGCTGCCCGGCCGGCAGGGCAGCGTGCTTGCGCTCGGCGCGTTCAGCGACCGGGACCATTTCGCGCAGGTCGCGATAGCGGACGACAAGGGACGCGTGTTCGCCGGCGAGGATCCGGCGATGGACACGTACAACATGCAGGCGCGGTTCCAGTTCGGCAAGGAAGGATCGATCCGACTGCCGGACGGTCCGCGGTTCGGCCATCACGCGGCGGCGCGCGCGGAGTCCGGACACGGCTCGCACGGCTCGCACGGCGAGTCCGGCCCGCGCATGCTCGACTGCGTGCAGGGAGGCATCATCGGCCGCGACGACGCCGGCCGTATGAACTGGCTCGCCTCCTGGCTCAAGACCGGCAACCGGTACACGCTCGAACAGGTGCGCGCCGAACTGCCCGGCTCGATGCGCTACGATCTCGAATACCGCGACGCGATCGCGATCGCATTCTTCGCCACGTACTTCCTGCCGGCCATGAACGGTCTGCTCATCGGATTCGGTTCGGGCAACATCTTCCGCAGGCTCAACCGCGAGGCGCCGATCGGCGCGATCCGCCGCTGCCTGCGCGACACGCTCGACGCCCGCGCGCACGGCATGCGCGCATCCGGACTCGAGGATCACTTCTCCGACCTCATGCACGAGGCCGGCGCGCTCGACCCGGCCACCGGGCTCGACGCGGTGCACGGCGCGGAACCACTGCACCTGTACACGTCCACGTATTCGGGCAGCTACTTCCTGACCTGGAACGGCAACCTGCAGTTCCCCGCGATCCTGCAGACGCTGCGCATCGAAGGCAACCTCAACCGGTTCGCGAACGTGAGCGCATGGCTCGAACGCAACGCCCGGCAGGGGCTCACGCCGATCGAGGATACCGTCACGCGCGCGCAGGCCGCGCAGATCGACCGCATGCTGCTCGACAATCCGGCATTGGGCGTGCTCCAACCCGACCCGGCGTTCATCTTCGACGCGAACGGCAACGGCAACGTCGGCGGGCCGGGTCCTGCCGGAACGGCGGCCAGCGTTCAGGCCAGCGTGGGAGACCTCGACCTGAACGCCGTCGACCCGGCATCCGGCATGGGCGACGACCGCCACGCGGTGCTGCGGCTGGCCGACGAAGCGCGCGCGGTCAGCAAACGCCTCGCCGAACAGCATCCCGACCCGCTCGCCCGTACCGGCGAACCTTCCGAATGGCTGTACCGGCAGACCGTGTCGACGCTGCTGCGCCGCCTGCGACTGCCGTTCCGCTTCGACGTGGAATTCCGCTCGAACCTTGCGGACGGCCAGGCCGCGATCGGATTCACGACCTCCGGCCCGTCGATGATGCCGAGCAGCCGCTACGACGCGCAACGGCACATGTGGGTACCGCTCGACGAACATGACCGCGCGGCGATGAGCGCCGACTACAACCTGCGCGTCGGCCTGATGATGGCGACGCTGCTGTTCGGAGCGGACGAGCGTATCCGCCGCGTCTCGCTGCACATCGACTCGATCGGCCTCGAGGAGGCCGTGGCCGAACAGGACTCCGCCATCTCCGGCATGGTCGGCAAGATGCTGCGCACGTTCGAGCGCGTGCGCCGCGGCGACATCGGACTGGGCGGCACGAAGGCAGACCCCAAGGACGGCGACTTCCATGGAGACCCGTCGCTCAGCCTGCCCCGCCCCGTCGAGGACTCGCACGACGACGCGACCCCCGATCCCGCCTCGCAGGCCGCGACCGGCGCGACCTCGCAGGCCGACGGCGCCACTGACCGCATCGCGTCCGGCGACGGCATGGCCGAACAGACCCCGGCCGATGCGGATCGGACCGACCAGACCGGTCAGACCGGTCAGACAGGCCAGACCGGGCGCGACGACCAGTCAAGCGTCGACAGCCAGTTCGAGGATCTCATGCGCGGCATCGACCTCGACGAAGTGTCCTTCGCCATGCCGTCGACCAACACCGACGACACCGACTCTGCCGCGATCGCGGACGACTACAATCCCGACGATCCGATGGGCGCGTTCAACGACCTCGGCGGCGACACGTCCGGCAGTGCATCCGACGAATCATCCGACCCACTCAACGCGCTGCGCACCAGCCCGACCGTGCGCACGATGGTTACCGTCGAATTCGACCGCGACGACCTGCTGGCCCGGCTCTACGAGGACGGTCTGGAACACCCGGTCGACACGTACCGCGCGTTCGGTGCGAACCTGCGCTTCGACGAGCATGGTGCGCTCGCGCCTACCGAAGCCGGGTTCGACCTGCGCGACAGCCGGTTCGCGCCAGCCGGATCGCAGGAGGAGCCGGAACTGTCCGATGCCGCGTTCAGCCCCGAAGTCGCCCGCGTGTTCGGCACCGCGGACGAAACCGGACTGTCGATCCAGCGAGCCGACCTGCTGCAGCGCGGCGTCGCCGAATTCCACCGTCTGGCCGCCGACGCCGCCATGCCGTCCGTCGAGAAGGCGCAGCGCGCGATGCGCCTCATCGACCGCATCGGCGACCCCGAGCTGAGTTCGCTCGCCCCGCAGGTCACCAGCGCGCTCATCGACGGACGTGACACGCCCGACATCACCTTCCAGCTGGGAGCCGGCATCGACCGTGAACGCAACAAGGCGCACGACCTGCTGTTCTCCGGCCAGATGGACCGGGCGATGGACGTGATGGAGGCCGAGATCGAACGGCTCGACCTCATGTACGCGAACAATCCCGGCGTGCCGCGCTATTTCAACTCATATGCGGAACGCGTCGTCTACAACCGGCTGTTCGCCACGCCGGGCGAGCAGACCGTGCTCATCCCCGACGACCTGTTCTACGCGCACATGGAGGTCGCCGACATCCTCGCCCAGATCAAGGGCGCGAAGGCCGCCCTGCCGCATCTGAACGCGATGGTTTCGTACGCGCCGTCATACCCGTTGTCGCACCTGAAACTTGCCGTGCAGCTCGCACGGCTCGAAGACTGGGATTCGGCGCGCGCCGCCTGCCTGAACGCCCTGCGGGTGGCGCTCGACCGGGACGATGCGGCATTCGCCTACTACCGGTTCGCCTACTGCGAGTGGATGCACGACCAGTTCGCGACCGCGGCCGCCGCATACATCATGAGCGACCACATCAGCCCCGGGCAGATCGGCGCGCTCGAAGGCGAACTGCGCGAACTCATGGCGCGCGCCGACTCGCAATGCGTGCCCGTTCCCGACAGCGTCGAGGCGGCCAAATCCGTGCTCGCCGCACACGACCTGCCGGTCTGGCCGCGCACCGAGGTCGGCGGCATCATCCGCGACGCGGCGCGTGTGAGCGTGGACGAGGGCATGTTCGTGCCGGCCCGCACCCTGTCGGTGGCGTGGGCGCGCATGGCCGACGACGACGCGGACGGCATCGACGTGATCCAGGCCCAGTTCCTGCGCTCGCTCAACGCGTGAACGGCGGTGCGGCTGGCTCGGCGGCCGCACCGCCAAGGCCGTCAGTGAAGGATCATCGGCAGGAACGGCAGGATGACGGCGGCGGCCAACGCCACGACGCCGCCGATCCTGGTCATCGTGATATAGAAGTCGGTCGGCTCTCCGCCGCGCACGCTCAGGACATGTTCGATGCGCCACATCGTATTCGGTGCGAACAGGCAGACGATGCCGATCGCGATCAGCACGATCTCCAGCAGCACGAACAGCAGCATGGTGAAGATATCCATAAGAGCCTCCTTTGGCCGGTGATGTCAGTCTAGCCGATCTTTAAGGGGGCACACCGAGCGATTCCGTCGAACAGGACGCCCGCGAGTCCTGCGCTGACGGGCTCAGCGCAGCCACCGGTAGACTCCACCGGTAGACTGGTGTGCGATCGATCATTATGGAGGGTGCATGACGGACGAACAACTGGCATGGGATTTCGACACGCCCGCGGACGGCAACGGCGATACCGCCGCTGCCCCGGCCGTGGTGGAGGATACCGGTCTGAACCGGTTCGCGCCCGGCAGCGAGCCATGGATCGCCGCGTTGCAGCCGACCGACGACGACGCGATGCGACTCGACCGGCTCGATGTCGCCGCGATGTCGTCCGAGGCCGCCGCACGATTGTGGGCGCGAGTGGCCGCATGGGTCGAATCCGACCAGATCGCCTACTATATCGACGATGCGCCCGTCTCATCCGACGCCGCCTACGATGCTCGCCTGCGCTGCCTGCAACGGCTCGAAGCCGAATTCCCGTCGCTTGACTCGCCGCAGAGCCCCACGCATCGCGTCGGCGGCACGTTCTCCAACGACTTCGCATCCGTGCGTCATCCGTCGCGCATGATGAGCCTCGACGACGTGTTCTCGATCGAGGAGTTACGCGACTGGTACGATTCAGTTATCCGCGACCTCGACTGGCCCGAATCCAAGCCGCTGCCGATGAGCTGCGAGGTCAAAATCGACGGTCTCGCGTTGAACCTCATCTACCGCAACGGCGTGCTCGAACAGGGACTCACGCGCGGCGACGGCGTGACCGGCGAGGACATCACCCTGAACGTGCGCACCATCGGCTCCATCCCCGCGAACCTCGGAGGCCCGGCCGAGGACATCCCCGAATTCGTGGAGATCCGCGGCGAAGTGTTCATGCGCTGGGACGACTTCCGCACGTTGAACGACGAACAGGAGGACGCCGGCCGCGCCCCGTTCGCCAATCCGCGCAACGCGGCCGCCGGCTCCCTGCGTCAGAAGGATCCGCGCATCACCGCGACCCGGCGACTCAGCTTCTACGCGCACGGCATCGGTACGCTGCGCTGGGGCGCGGGGCGCGCGGCCGGCTCGCACGACGTGGTCAACGACCAGTCCGAGGCATATGAGCTGTACACCAAGTGGGGCGTGCCGGTCTCGCCGCACAACCGCACCGTCACGAACTTCCAGCAGATCCTCGACATGATCGACTACTACGGCGAGCATCGCGGCGACATCGAGCACGCGCTCGACGGCATCGTCGTCAAGGTCGACGATCTTGGCCTCCAACGTGCGCTCGGCGCGACCTCGCGCGCACCACGCTGGGCGATCGCGTACAAGTACCCGCCCGAGGAGGTCAACACCGAACTGCTCGACATCACCGTGCAGGTCGGCCGCACCGGCCGCGTCACGCCGGTCGCCGTATTGAAACCCGTGTACGTGGCCGGCTCGACCGTCGCGCGCACCACGCTGCACAACCCGTCCGAGGTCAAACGCAAGGGCGTGCTCATCGGTGACACGGTCGTCGTGCGCAAAGCCGGCGATGTGATCCCCGAACTTGTCGGTCCGGTGCTGGAACGCCGCAAGGGGCGCGAGGACACGCTGCGCGAGTTCGTCATGCCCGAGTATTGTCCGTCGTGCGGAGCGAAACTCGCGCCCGCCAAGGAAGGCGATAAGGACATCCGCTGCCCGAACGTGGAAAGCTGCCCCGCGCAGCTGACCGAACGCATCATCAACCTCGCCTCGCGCAAGGCGTTCGACATCGAGCATCTGGGCGACCAGTCGGCCATCGCATTGACCAATCCGGAGGAGAACCGGCCGGATTCGGTCGCGACCTACGCGCCGAACATCACCGAGATCCTCGTCAAACCGGGCGAGGAACCTGAACCGTACGAACCGGTCGCCGGGCTGCAACTGCCGCCCGTGCAGACGCCGGTGCTCTCCAGCGAGGCCGGGTTGTTCGATCTGACCGCCGCCGACCTCAAGGACGTGCGCGTGTGGCGTGAGGCCGCGATCATCGAAGTGCATGAGACGGTTGACGCCAACGGGCGCAAGAAGAAGGTGCGCAAGCGGATCGGCGGCTCGGGCCTGTGGCATCAGGTGCCCGCGTTCTGGACCGCGCCCACCGCGGCAAGGAAACTCACGGCCAAACAGCTGGCCGAACGTGGCGAAGCGAAGATCGAGGTCGATGCGGGTCGGCAGCACTACCCCGACTATGACGTGCCGGCCGACGCGGTCGTCGTGCGCGTCGACCACAAAACCGTGCGTGGAGTGGCGACCGGCGTGCCGGTCATCATCCGGCCCGGTGAGAACACGCGCAAGATGTTCGACGAAATGGACAAGGCGCGTCACGCCGACCTGTGGCGCGTGCTCGTCGCGCTGTCCATCCGCCGGCTTGGCCCGCCCACCGCGCGTCTCATCGCCTCCGCGTTCGGTTCGCTGGATGCGATCGAGCAGGCGAGCGCGGAAGATTTGTCCGCCATCGACGGCATCGGGCCGGAGATCGCCGAATCCGTGGTGACATGGTTCGCCGAGGCGCGCGAGCCGGGCAATTGGCGCGGCGCCGTGCTCGACGCGTGGAAGCGTGCCGGCGTGGGCGTGGGCTCGGCCGAGGTGAGCGACCTGCCGCAGACGCTGGTCGGCAAGACCGTCGTCGTGACCGGCTCGTTGGAAGGTTATTCGCGCGACTCCGCCAAGGAGGCGATCATCGAGCGCGGCGGCAAGGCGGCCGGCTCGGTGAGCAAGAAGACCGACTACGTGGTTGTCGGCGCGAACGCCGGTTCCAAGGCCGCCAAGGCCGAGGAGCTTGGCATCCCCATGCTGAACGAGGCCCAGTTCGCCACTCTGCTGGAGACGGGCGAGGTCTGATCCACGGTGCGGTGCAGACACACCGACTGCATGGTTTTCCAGTTGCTTGTGCTGTGCTTGCTGCCGGCAAAGATGCGTGCTGTTTTCTGCTACTTTTCTGCTATAGTGGCAGAAAAGTAGCAGAAAACAGCAGGAAGATAGCAGATGGAAGATCGCGAAGGCCAGTATCTCGAGTTCAAAACCGATTGGAATGACAGCGCGAAGAAAACCGCGATCGCGTTTGCGAATTCCGGAGGCGGAACGATCCTCGTCGGTGTGAATGATGACGGCAAGGCCGTGGGAGTGAATGACGTCGATGATTGCATGCTCAGGATCATGCAGTCGATCAGTAACGGAGTACACCCCGATCTGGCCCGTTTCACGTCGATCTATCCGGTCCAACGCGATGGGATGGATGTGGTGACAGTGGGCATCCGGCCGGGCACGAATCGTCCGTACTATCTCAGCGACAAAGGCCCTCGGCCTGCCGGAGTGTACATTCGCCTTGGTGCCGGCTCGATTCAAGCCAGTGAGACGGCCATTCTCTCAATGATCAGGGAATCCGCCGGCCTCTCGTTCGAGCAGATGGAAAGCGTGGAGCAATCATTGACGTTCGATAGGGCATCATCGGTGTTCGCGCAGACGGGTATCGCTTTCACTGAGCAGTCCAAGCGTACGTTGGGATTGATCAATGACGCTGGAACGTACACTAACCTGGCATGGCTGTTGTCCGATCAATGCGCGGCTTCCATCAAGGCTGCGGTGTTCGAGGGCACGGACAAGTCGACGTTCAACAGTCGTGAGGAGTTCACGGGTTCGTTGTTTGGTCAGTTCCAAGGAGTGGCCGAATACATAGGCCGTTTCAACTCGACCCGTTCGACGTTCGACGGGGCGCTGCGGCGTGTGGATCATCGTGACTATTCGCCGTCCGTGTTGCGTGAGGCATTACTGAACCTTGTGGTGCACCGTGATTACTCGCTGGCGGGTCCCGGATTGGTCAGTGTGTTCGATGATCGCGTGGAATTCGTGAACTTCGGTGGTTTGCCCGCGGGCATGACCAAGGATGATATGATGCTGGGCACCTCGTTGCAGCGCAACCCGAGACTCGCATCGATCCTGTACCGTCTGGGATGGGTCGAGGCGTATGGCACGGGGGTGCCGAAAATCATCGATGACTATCGCTCGGAACCCGTTCAGCCGGAATTTCAGATCAGCGATAACGCGTTCAGACTGGTGCTGCCATCCCATAATCCCAGTGCGCGTCCATATCCGGCAGATCGCGGCAGTCTGAGGACAGTCGCGGATGATCAATATCTACGATCGGGCGAAACGATTGATGAACGGCGACGAACCGTCCTATCACTCGTATCAAGGCAGGAAGGTGCCTCCCGCAGCGAAATCCAACAGGTGACCGGTCTTGCACAATCCAGTGCAGGCAAACTGCTGCGGGAGATGATTGACGCTGGGCTGGTTAGGAAGATTGGAACGGGCCGTGCGACTCGATACCATACAGCCAAGAAGTGAGAGAAACCAGATAGAGCATTAGACCGGATATCATGGCGTGGCTGGCGGGTATGTCTGATGAGACCATCCGCGGCATGTTGCATTACGCTTCCCGGCTCCTGCAACGTTTTTGCCCGGCCCCGGTTCCCGGGATGACTGCCTCTGGCATGCCGTGCGATCTCACGCTAGTCTAGGTGAGGCAATAAGGAGGACGACATATGACAGCAGACACCCGGCACATCGAGGCGGCCATCTACGAGCGGCTCAGCAGGGTCATCGACCCCGAACTCGGCCGCTCGGTCACCGATCTGGGCATGATCGCGGCGATCAACGCGGTGCCGGCGGACGGCAAGGCCGGGACGGGCGGGGCGACGGCCGACGGTCAGCCCGCCTACGACGTGACCATCCAAGTCGAACTGACCGTGCCCGGCTGCCCGCTGAGCGAGACGATCACCAACCAGATCAACGGCGCGGTCGCCTCCTACCCGGACGCGCGGCTCACCCCGCACATCGAAGTCACGTCGATGAGCCACGACAAGCTCGCCGACCTCGTCGCCGACCTCAAGGCCGAACGCAAGCAGAACCCGTTCAACAAGCCCGGCATCAAGACCCGCATCTTCGCGATCGCCTCCGGCAAGGGCGGCGTCGGCAAATCGTCGGTCACCGCGAACCTCGCCGCCACGTTCGCCGCGCTCGGCTACGACACGGCCGCCATCGACGCGGACATCTACGGCTTCTCGCTGCCGAAGCTGTTCGGCGTGCACACACAGCCCACGAATTTGAACGGCATGCTCATGCCGGTGACCGCGTGGGGCGTCAAACTCATCTCGATCGGCATGTTCGCCGGCGCCGACCGGGCGATCCTGTGGCGCGGCCCGCGCCTGCAGCGTTCGCTCGAACAGTTCCTCGCCGACGTGTGGTGGGGCGAACCCGACGTGCTGCTGCTCGACCTCGCGCCCGGCACCGGCGACATGGCGATCTCCGTGGCTCAGGCGCTGCCGAACGCCGAACTCGTGGTCGTGACCACCCCGCAGCCGAGCGCGTCCGACGTGGCTGTGCGCTCCGGTCTGGTCGCGCTGCAGGTGCCGATGAAGGTGCGCGGCGTGGTCGAGAACATGAGCTGGTACGAGCATAAGGGCGAAAAACTGCGCATCTTCGGCGAAGGCGGCGGACAGCGGGTCTCCGAACAGCTCACCGACGCGCTCGGCTACGACGTGCCGCTCATGGCGCAGCTGCCGCTCGAACCCGAACTGCGCGAGACGGGGGAGGCCGGCCGGCCCGCCGTGCTCACGCCCGAAGGCGCGCTGCGGGCCGACGGCATCGGGCGCGAATTCCGCGCGCTCGCCGAACGACTGATGGCCTGACTTGGTTCAGCTTTCGGCGACCGCCTGGATCGCCACCGCGCCGACGAAGTTGATCGGCTGGCTGAAGTTCGGCTGGAAGAACAGGTCCGCGCCGGCCAGCTGATCGATCGTAAACCCGGCCTGGATGGCCACGGACACGACGTTCGCGGCCTGCGAGATGTCGTGCTTCGACAGGAACTGCGCGCCGAGGATGCGCCGCGTGACCGGACTCCACACGATCGTCGCCGTCACTGGCGTGGTCGTGAGCATGAAGTCCGGACGATAGTCCTGCGTGATCGTCGTGGATCTGGCCGCGATGCCGCGCTTCTCGGCACCTCCCAGCGTGAGCCCCGTCGCGCTCATCGCCAGATCGTACAGCTGGACCGCGCTCGTCGCCTGCGTGCCCGGGTAGCGTTTCACGGCCGACACGATGTTCTCTCCGATGAGCAGGCCCTGCCGCACCGCGTTCGTGGCGAGCGGGATGTAGTCGTCCGCGCCGGTCGGATTGTAGCGCACGGTCGCGCTGTCGCCGGCCGCGAACACGTCCTCGAGCACCGTGTTGTCCGGCAGCGAGGCATGCATGTAGTCGTCGATCACGATCGCGCCGTTGCCCAGCATGCGCAGCTGATCGCGGAACAGCTCGGTGTTCGGGCGGAAACCGGCGCCGAGGATCGCCACGTCGGCCGTGTACTCGCCCTGCTCGGTCACGACGGTCACGCCGGAACCGTCCACGCCGTCCGAACCGGCGGCCGGATGAAACGCGACGACCTTCTGTCCGAGCGCGAGCGTCACGCCGTGGCTCTCGAACGCATGCTCGACCTCGTCGCTGATCGCGGCGTCGAAATTGTTCGCCAGCACGCGCGGCAGGGCGTCGACCAGCGTGGTCTTCACGCCGATCTCGCTGAACTGTTCGGCCAGCTCCGCGCCGATGTAGCCCGCGCCGATCACCACCGCGGACTTCGCGCTCCTCGCGCGCTCCTTGATCGCCAGCGCATGGTTCCAGTTCTTGCACAGCATCACCGTGCCGGCCTCCATCGCCGCATCCAACCCGTCGATCGGCGGGATCACGGGCGCGGAACCGGTCGTGACCACCAGCTTGTCGAACGCGTACTCGGCGACCTCGCCGGTCTCCAAATCCTTGACGTGCAGCGTCTTGCCGGTCACGTCCACGTCGAGCACGTCGTGGCGCATGTGCATCGTCGCGCCCGCCTCGGCCAGCGCCTCGGGCGACGAATAGAACATCCTCTTCGGATCGGACACGTGGTCGCCCACCCACAGCGCGATGCCGCACGAGAGGAACGAGAGCGAGTCGTTGCGCTCGAACACGTGCACGGTCCAATCGGGATGCTGCTTCAGGATCGACGTGGCGGCGAACGTTCCGGCATGCGTGCAGCCGACGATGGCGACGGTGGTCATGGATGGATGCTCCTTTGCTTCAGGCGACGTTGTCAGACACCATTGTGCCATCGATCGGCGCGGATCCATGACCGGCGTGGCTGCGGCCGGTAACGGCCGACGGCGACAGCGGGCAGACGCGCGGTTCCGGTATGTGACGCGATTCAAGACGGATGTGGCGATGGCGGACGCGATGACGCATAATATGGCGGTTGCCATCATCAATCCACACCATCGGGGGAGAACATCAATCATGACGGATCTGAGCACTGCGGCCATCCATGCGGGATACGACCGGGCGGACAACGCGCGCGCCGCAAGCGTGCCGATCTACGCCTCGGCCGCGTTCGATCTGGAATACGCCGACCGCGGCCGGGCGCTGGCTGCCGGCGAGACGGAAGGATTCGAATACTCCCGCGTGGCGAACCCGACCGTGGACGTGCTCGAACGGCGGCTCGCCGCGCTCGAAGGCGGCGTCGGCGCCGTGGCCGTCTCCTCAGGCATGGCGGCCGTCTCCTACGCGCTGATGTGCGCGGGCGAGGGCGGCGGACGCATCATCGCCTCCAAGAACCTGTACGGTGCCTCGGTCGACGCGCTCGACGACTTCCTGCCGCAGTTTGGCATCCACGCCGACTTCGTGCACGACATCAACGACATGGCCGAGGTCGAATCGCTCATCGGGCCCGACACGCGAGCGATCTACACCGAGACGGTCGCCAACCCGGGCACCGAGATCGCCGACATCGAAGCGCTCGCCGAAGTCGCGCACCGTCACGGCGTGGCGCTCATCGTCGACAACACCGTGCCGACCCCGTATCTGCTGCGCCCGATCGAATTCGGCGCCGACATCGTCGTGCATTCGACCACCAAGGGCATCACCGGCCACGGCAACGCGATCGGCGGCGCGATCATCGACGCCGGCCGCTTCGACTGGGCGAACGGACGCTTCCCGCAGTTCACCCGCCTCCAGCAGGTCATCGCCGACGGCGACGGCACGCCGCGCAGCTTCGCCGACAAGTTCGGCGCCGAGGCGTTCATCCGCCGCGTGCGCATCAAGTACCTGCGCACGTTCGGCGCGGTGCAGAGTCCGTTCAACGCGTACCTGACGCTCGTGGGCCTCGAGACCATGCCCGAACGCGTCAGCCGCCAGGTCGCCACCGCCACCGAGATCGCCCGCCACTTGACGCGCACCCCGCACGTTGTCAAGGTCAACTACTCCGGCCTCGGCGACACGCCGCAGTACGCGCTCGCGGCCAAATACCTGCCGAACGGCGTCGGCCAGATCCTCTCGTTCCTCGTGGACGGCGACGCGTCCAACGTGCGCCGCATCCTCGACGGCACCAAGCTGTTCTCGTACGTGCCGAACATCGGCGACGCGCGCTCGCTGATCGTCGACCCGGCGAACATCACGCACCGCGAGGTGCCGGACGACTACCGCCGCGCCGCGGGCGTGACCGACAACCTGATCCGCCTGTCGATCGGCCTGGAGGACCCGCGCGACCTGATCGCCGACCTCGACCAGGCGATCGCCGGCGCGTACTGATCCGCAGGTCGGGATTCGCCGGCCGCATACGGTTCTGATTCGGTCGGAACTGGGCCCGTTCTCCTCGTCCCCGCGCACATAGCGGGGATGGGGTAGGGTAGCGGGTATGCCGATTTCCGCAGAAGTACTGGCCAACGTCAAGGCCGAACGAATCCGCCGCACCGCCGATCTGACGAACCGCCGCAGCCGCGATCGCGCCGGCCGGTTCCTCATCGAGGGGCCGCAGTCCGTGCGCGAGGCCGTGACCTGGCATCCGGACGTGGTGCAGGATCTCTATGTCGAGGTGAACGGCGACCAGCCGGATTCGCCGTTCGCCAACCCCGTGATCGCGAAGATCGCCGGCAAAGCATTGCAGTCCGGCATCTACGTGCACAAGGCGACCCGCGCGGTCATGGCGAAGATCAGCTCCGACGCGCAGGGCATCGCCGCCGTGGGCGACTTGCATGCCATGCGGGAGGCGTTGCGGTACGACGACGCCAGGCATGACGGCGACGGCGAGCCGTTCGTCGCCGCGTTCTGGCAGGTGCGCGACCCGGGCAACGCGGGCACGGTGATCCGCGCGGCCGACGCGGCCGGATGCGAAGCGGTCGTGCTCGTCGACGAATGCGTGGATCCGTTCAACCCGAAAGTCATCCGTTCCACCGCCGGATCGCTGTTCCACCTGCCCGTTGTAACGATGGGAACGGACGAGTTTCTCGCATGGTCGCGCGAACAGGGCATGACGGTGGTCGCGGCCGACGTGTACGGCACGGAGCGGCGTAGCCCCGAATCCCTGCCGGACGTGCTCGCCGAACGCCGTGACGCGTTGGCCGCCGGCGCAAGCCCGGTCGGCGAGGCGATCCTGTTCGGCAACGAGGCGCGCGGACTGCCGCAGACCGTACTTGAACAGTGCGACCGCATCGTCTCCATCCCGCTGTACGGCAAGGCCGAATCGCTCAACCTCGGCACGTCCGCCGCGGTGATGCTCATGAGCCTGGCCATGACCCGGTGACGCGTCGGGACGGCGGCAATACGACGCACGTGAGCCTTCACACGCCCCTATGTCGAGTCGTATAGGGACAATGTGAAGTTGGTTTAATGCTTGAAAAATGCATGTTTTCGAACATGCGATGATGCAAGTCAAGGAAAGGGTGCTCGTGGCAGAAGTGCAATTCGATGCCCAAGCGGTGACCGACGCGGTCAACGACGGCATAGCGAAAATCGAGAACGCCTCCAGCTCGGAGGAACTGAAAGCCATCAAAAGCGAGGTCATCGGAGCGCTGACCCAGTCCAGCAAGGCCATCGGCGCGCTGCCGGTCGACCAGAAGAAGGACGCCGGCAAGCTCATGAGCAAGCTGCGCGCCGACTTCGGCCGCGCGTTCGGCGCCAAGGAGTCGCAGGTCAAGGCCGACGAGGAAGCCAAGGCCCTGGCCGCCGAGACCGTCGACATGACGCTGCCGGTCGAGCGTAAGCCGCTCGGCGCGCGCCACCCGATCTCCCGCGTGATCGAAGACATCGAGGACTTCTTCACCTCGATGGGCTGGCAGATCTCCGCCGGCCCCGAAGTGGAGACCGAATGGTACAACTTCGACGCCCTGAACTTCGGCCCCGACCATCCGGCACGCCAGATGCAGGACACGTTCTACGTCAAGGGCAACCAGGCCAAGGACGCCGCCGGCTTCGTCGGCAGCAACATGGTCGTGCGCACGCAGACCTCGTCCGACCAGGTGCGCGCCCTGATCACCCGCGGCGTGCCGCTGTACATCGCATCCCCGGGCCGCGTGTTCCGCACCGACGAGCTCGACGCCACCCACACGCCGGTCTTCCACCAGTGCGAGGCGCTCGCCGTCGACAAGCACCTGACGATGGCCGACTTGAAGGGCGTGCTCGACAAGCTCGCCGTCGCCATGTTCGGCCCCGAGGCCAAGACCCGCCTGCGCCCGAGCTACTTCCCGTTCACCGAGCCGAGCGCCGAGCTCGACCTGTGGTTCCCCGACAAGAAGGGCGGCCCGGGCTGGCTCGAATGGGGCGGCTGCGGCATGGTCAACCCGAACGTGCTCAAGTCCGCCGGCATCGACCCGGACGTGTATACCGGCTTCGCGTTCGGCGTCGGCGTGGAGCGCACGCTGCTGCTGCGCCACGACATCAACGACATGCACGACCTCGTCGAGGGCGACGTGCGATTCAGCGAACAGTTTGTGATGGGGGAGTGAGATAGCCCATGCCCATGATTGATATCGATTGGCTCAAGGACCACGTCGAGGTGCCCGAAGGCCTGACCTACGAGCAGCTCGCCAAGGACCTCGTCAAGGTCGGCCTCGAGGAAGAGGAGATCCACTCCTCGCAGGTCACCGGCCCGATCGTCGTCGGCTACGTGGTCGACGCGACCCCGGAACCGCAGAAGAACGGCAAGGTCATCAACTGGTGCCACGTCGACGTCGGCCCCGAATACAACGAGACCGACGAGAACGGCAACAAGGTGCCGCGCGGCATCATCTGCGGCGCGCCGAACATGGCCGCCGGCGAGAAGGTCGTCGTCACCCTGCCGGGCGCCGTGCTGCCCGGCGACTTCAAGATCGAACCGCGCAAGACCTACGGCCACATCTCCAACGGCATGTGCGCCTCCGAACGCGAGCTGGGACTCGGCGACAACCACGACGGCATCATCCTGCTGCGCAACTACGGCTTCACCCCGGCCGAATACGAGGCCCTGAAGCCCGGCGACGACGCGATGCACCTGCTGCACCTCGACCAGCCGCTGCTCGAGATCAACATCACCCCGGACCGCGGCTACGCGTTCTCCTACCGCGGCGTCGCCCGCGAATACCATCATTCGACCGGCGCAACCTACGTCGATCCGGCGATCGAACTGAACGAGAAGGCCCCGGCAGTCACCGGCGACCCGAACGTCACCCCCGACATCGACGTGCAGATCGAGGACGACAACCCGATCCACGGCGTGCCCGGCTGTGACCGTTACTACGCGCGCGCCGTGCGCGGCTTCAACCCGGCCGCCCACACGCCCAACTGGATGCGCCGCCGCCTCGTACGTGCCGGCATGCGTTCCATCTCGCTCGCCGTGGACGTCACCAACTACGTGATGCTCGACCTCGGCCAGCCGATGCACGCCTACGACCTCGACAAGATCGAAGGCCCGATCGTCGTGCGCCGTGCCCGCGAAGGCGAGCAGCTCACCACGCTCGACGGCAAGAACCACGATCTGAGCCCCGAGGACCTACTCATCACCGATTCGCCGAACGGCGAACGCGGCTCGCGCATCCTCGGCCTGGCCGGCGTGATGGGCGGCCTGTACGGCGAAGTCACCGCGGACACCAAGAACATCCTGCTCGAGGCCGCGCACTTCGACCAGGTGACGATCGCCCGTTCCGCTCGTCGCCACAAGATCCCGTCCGAGGCGTCTCGTCGCTTCGAGCGCGGCGTCGACTCGCAGCTGCAGCCGGCCGCCGCCCAGATGGCCGCCGAGCTGCTGTCGCGCTACGGCGACGGCGAGCCGAGCGAACATCCGACCGACGTCAACAACGTCGTGTTCCGCCGCCCGATCCACTTCAAGGCGAGCGAGGTCGCCCGTGTGGCCGGCCTGAACCTCGACGTGAACCGCATCAGCGACATCCTCACCGACATCGGCTGCCGCGTGGCCGGCGGCGGCAACGGCGAGTTCTCCGTGACCGCGCCGAGCTGGCGTCCGGACCTCAACGAGCCGTGCGACCTGGTCGAGGAAGTGGCCCGACTCGTCGGCTACGACGAGATCCCGGTCACCGTGCCGCCGGCACCGGTCGAAGGCACGGTCGGACTCACCTCCGAGCAGCGCCATCGCCGTGAGGTCGCCAACGAACTCGCCGAATACGGCATGGTCGAAGCGCTGAGCTACCCGTTCATCGGCGACGAGGAATACAAGGAGTTCTCGTACGATCCCGAGACCATCAAGCCCGTGAGCGTCGAGGTCGCCAACCCCCTGGCCGGCAACCGCCCGTACCTGCGCCGCGACATCCTGCCGACCCTCGCCGGCACCGTGCAGCTCAACCTGCGCCGCGGCCTCGAGAACATCGCCCTGTACGAGATCGGCCACGTCTACCTGTGGGATCCGAACGCGCCCGCCATTCCGGCCCTGCCCGGCGGCATCAAGCCGACCGACGAGCAGCTCGCCGCACTTGATGCCGGACTGCCCAAGCAGCCGATGCACGTCGCCGGCATCCTGACCGGCCTGGCCGAGAACGCCGGCTGGCTCGGCGGCAAGCGCGCCGTCGACTGGAGCGACGCCGTCGAGGCGGTGCGCCGCATCGCCGACCGTCTGGGCGCCGACCTGACCTTCGACCAGCCGGCCGCCGCCGACGTGCCCGCCCAGTGGCATCCCGGCCGCGCCGCACGCGTGATGGCCGGTGACACGTTCGTCGGCATGGTCGGCGAACTGCACCCGCACGTCAACGAGGCGCTCGGCTTCCCGGCACACTCCGCCGCGTTCGAGCTCGATCTCGACGCGCTGTTCGCCACGCTCGACGGCAAGCCCGTGCAGGCCAAGCCGATCTCCACGTTCCCGCCCGTCAAGCAGGATCTGGCCTTCACCGTGCCGACCGCGGTGAGCGCCGCCCAGCTGGAGGCCGTGATCCGCGAGGCCGCAGGCGACGCGCTCGAATCGATCGAACTGTTCGACGTGTTCACCGGCGACCAGATCGGCGAGGGCCTGAAGTCGCTCGCGTTCGCCGTCGTGTTCCGCGCCCCCGACAGGACGCTGACCGCCGACGACAGCGAGGCGATCCGCAAGGCGATCGTCGACAAGGCCGGCGAACTCGGCGCGCAGCTGCGTGCGTGATCTTCGATGAGGGATGGGGCTGCCCGCAAGACGGGAAGCCCCATTTTTCAACCAACAGTAAGGACCTCCCAGACCATGACCGATTCCCAGACCAACAACGGCGACCAGCCGGACGAGCAGCCGCAGTACGGGCAGTACCAGCAGCCGGAATACGGTGCGATGGCAAACCAGTATCCGGCCGGATACGACCCCTACGTCTACGGCAAGCCGCAGGAGCAGCCGGCGGCCCAGCAGCAGTCCGCAAACGGGCAGCAGCAGGCCACACCTGCGCCCAACCAGTATCAGGGCGAACCCACCGGCAAATACATGCCGTTCGGCGGCCCCGCACAGATCGGCACCCCGTACGAGCCGGCACAGCAGAACGGCGGGCAGGGACAGCCGTACGGCAACGCATACCGGCAGCAGCCGGTGCCGCCGCACACGCCGCGCTACATCAACGGCATCGACGTCGAGGATCCGAACCAGAACCCGCTGTACGGGCGCTGGGACATGCTGTCGATCTTCTCGCTGGTGTGTGCGCTGCTGTTCCCGCTGCCCGTGCTGCCGGCCATCATGGGCGCAGCCTCGATGCGGCGTACCCGGCTCTTCCACATGAAGGGGTTCTGGCTGGGCTTCGCGGCCGTGTTCATCAACGTGTTCTACACGATCATGGTGATCTGGCTCGCGGTCAACGGCATGAGCATGTTCGACTACTACCAGCAGATGCTCGACATGCTCGAAAGCCAGACCGGCGACGGCGGCACCGGCGGCACGGTCAGCGCGTGACGCGGCGGAACGGAACCTGTGCCTGAAGCGCCTCTCCCGATCAGGGGAGGCGCTTCGTCGTATTCGGGGGCGTGCCGTCGTGCTCACCCGCCCCTGCGGCGTGGTTTCGCATGCCGATACCACAACACTGCATAGTTATGCAATGTACTGCATAAAGTGTATAGTGACTGCTTGTTCGTGATCGTCAAGGAAAAGAGCAACGATATGGCGAAATATACCGTGGCCGTGGCGGGGGCGACCGGATACGCCGGCGGCGAGGCGCTGCGCATTCTCGCCGCACACCCCGACTTCGAGGTGACGTGCGTCGCCGGCCATTCGTCGGTGGGCGACAAGCTCGGCAAACACATGCCGCACATCCCGCAGCTGGCCGACCTGACCGTGGAGGACACCACCGCCGACGTGCTGAACGGGCACGACGTGATCATCCTCGCCCTGCCGCACGGCGCGTCGGGCGCCCTGGCCGCGCAGCTCGACCCCGAGGCCGTGGTCGTCGACCTCGGCGCGGACCACCGTCTCGAGGAGCGTGCCGCATGGGACGCCTATTACGGCGGCGACTTCTACGAGCACTGGACGTACGGTATGCCCGAACTGCTGCTCGGCAAGGACGCCTCCGGCGAGTATCGCCGCCAGCGCGAGCGGTTGGCCGGGGCCAAGCGCATCGCCGGGCCTGGCTGCAACGTGACCGCCACGACACTGGCCATGCAGCCGGGCGTCGCCGAAGGACTCGTGGAGACCAAGGGATTGGTCGCCGATCTGGCGGTCGGATACTCGGGAGCCGGCAAGAACCTCAAGCGCACGAACCTGCTGGCCGCTGAGGCGTTCGGCTCGGCCGTGCCCTACGGCGTGGGCGGCACGCACCGCCACATCCCTGAGATCCTACAGAACCTCGCGCACGCGGCCGGCCTCGGCGCCTCGGCCGCCAATGGTTTCGCACTCGGTTTCACGCCGATCCTCGTGCCGATGTCGCGTGGCATCCTCGCCGTCGTTTCCGCGCCGATGACCGACAAGGCCGTTTCGATGTCCGACAACGAGATCCGTGATATCTGGCTGAACGCCTATGCCGGGCAGGAATTCATCAACGTACTGCCGCAGGGCGTTTTGCCGGCCACCGCCAACGTCATCGGGTCGAACGCCGCGCACGTCCAGGTCGTCACCGACCGCAACGCCGGCCGCCTGATCGCGTTCGCCGCCATCGACAACCTCAACCGCGGCACCGCCGGCCAGGCGGCGCAGTCGCTGAACATCGCACTCGGCCTGCCGGAGGACGCGGGCCTGACCAAGATTGGAGTAGCACCATGAGCGTCACATTCGCACAAGGATTTTCCGCGGCAGGCGTGGTGGCGGGCATCTCCGCCCACGCCGGCAAGAAGGACCTCGCACTCGTCGTCAACAACGGCCCGCTGGACGCGGCCGCAGGCGTGTTCACCTCGAACCGCTTCTGCGCCGCCCCGGTGCAGTGGTCGCGCAAGGCGGTCGCCGACGGCCGGCTCAAGGCCGTGATCCTCAACTCCGGCGGCGCGAACGCATGCACCGGCGAGGCGGGATACCGCCAGTCCGAAGCCACCGCCGAAACCGTGGCGGCACTCGTGAACGCCAAGGCCGCCGACGTCGCCGTATGCTCCACCGGCCTGATCGGCGAACTGCTGCCGCTCGACCATGTGCTCGCCGGCGCCAAGGCCGCCTACGGCGCGCTGGCCGCCACCGCCGAGGCCGGCGCCGACGCATCCCACGCCATCATGACCACCGACACCAAGCCGAAGACCGTGGAGCTCGAAAGCAAGGCCGGCTGGCGCATCGGCGGCATGGTCAAGGGCTCGGGCATGATCGCCCCACAGCTGGCCACCATGCTGTGCGTCATCACCACCGACGCCGTCGTGTCCGCGGGCCAGCTGCAGGCCGCGCTGAACGCCGGCGTGAACACGTCGTTCAACCGCATCGACGTGGACGGCTGCATGTCCACCAACGACACGGTGCTGCTGCTCGCCTCCGGCGCCTCCGGCGTCGAACCCGACCCGGACGAATTCAACGACCTCGTCGCCTCCGCCTGCGCGTCGCTGGCCCGCCAGATCGTCGGCGACGGCGAAGGCGCGAGCCACGACATCCGCATCAGCGTCACCGGCGCCACCACCGAAGCCGCCGCACTGGCCTGCGGCCGCGCGGTCGCCGCATCGAACCTGCTCAAATGCGCGATCAGCGGCAACGACCCGAACTGGGGGCGCATCGTCTCCTCGCTGGGCACCGTGCCCGCCGACGTGGCGCCCTACGACGTGGCCAAGGTGACCGTCGACGTCAACGGCGTGCGCATCTGCGAGAACGGCGGCGCCGGCCGCGACCGCAGCGAGGTCGACATGACCCCGCGCGAGGTCCACATCGACATCGACCTCAACGCCGGGGACGCCGAAGCCACCGTTTGGACCGACGACCTGACCCACGAATACGTCCACATCAACGCCGACTACGAAAGCTGACAGACAAGACCAATGGCTGATATCAAGGGACCTGGTTTCCACTTCGACGTGCACACCGACCTGCGCGCCGACCAGAAGGCCGAAGTGCTCATCGAGGCGCTACCGTGGCTCGAGGAGTTCGCCGGCCAGCGCATCGTCGTCAAATACGGCGGCAACGCGATGATCGACGACCACTTGAAGCAGTGCTTCGCCGAGGACATGGTGTTCCTGCGGCAGGTGGGTCTGCACCCGGTCGTCGTGCACGGCGGCGGCCCGCAGATCTCGCAGATGCTCAAGGCGCTCGGCATCAAGTCCGAGTTCAAGGGCGGCCTGCGCGTCACCACTCCCGAGGCGATGGACGTGGTGCGCATGGTGCTCACCGGCAAGGTGTCGCGCGAGCTCGTCGGCCTGATCAACGCGCACGGCCCGCTCGCCGTCGGACTGTCCGGCGAGGACGGAGGCCTGTTCTCCGCCATGCAGCGCAGGCCGGTCATCGACGGCAAACCTACCGACGTCGGCCTGGTCGGCGACGTGGTGAGCGTCGACGCGTCGGCCGTTGAGGATCTCATCGCGGCCGGTCGCATCCCGGTCGTCTCCTCCGTCGCCCCGAACGAGGACGACGCGACCGAAGTGCTCAACGTCAACGCCGATTCCGCCGCCGCGGCCCTCGCCGCAGCGCTCGGCGCACGCAAGCTTGTGGTTCTGACCGACGTTGACGGCCTGTACGCCGACTGGCCCGACCGCAATTCGCTGATCGGCCGCATCGGCGTGGAGAACCTTCGCGACATGCTGCCCGACCTCGAATCGGGCATGCGCCCGAAGATGGAGGCGTGCGTGCGCGCCATCGACGGCGGTGTGCCGCAGGCGCACATCATCGACGGCCGCAAGCCGCATTCCATCCTGAACGAGATTTTCACCAGCGCGGGCATCGGCACGATGGTCGTGCCCGAGGACGGTGTCGAAATGAGGAGTTCGTATGGCTACTGAGCAGAAGGAAACGTTGGGATCCGAGGATTCCAAGTGGCTGGGGGAGTACTCCCAGGTGCACATGAACGTGTTCGGCACGCCGCTGCGCGTGCTCGACCACGGCCAGGGCGCGCATGTGTGGGACGTCGACGGCAACGAATACCTCGACTTCCTCGCCGGCATCGCCGTCAACTCGATCGGTTACGCGCATCCCAAGTGGGTGGAGGCCGTGAGCCGCCAGGCCGCGAAGGTGGCGCACACCAGCAACTACTTCGCCACCGAACCGCAGATCACACTCGCCGCCAAGCTCGTCAAGCTCGCCGGTGCGCCGGAAGGCTCGCACGTCTACTTCGGCAACTCGGGAGCCGAAGGCAACGAGGCGGCCATCAAGCTCGCCAAGCTCTACGGCCGCACGCTGCCGGGGGCAACCCCCTCGATCGGCGGCAAGCCGGCGCGCATCATCGCGCTCACCCACGGCTTCCACGGCCGCACGCTCGGCGCGCTGTCCGCCACTTGGAAACCCGCCATCCGCACGCCGTTCGAGCCGCTCGTGCCGAACATCGAATTCGTCGAGGCCGGCGACCCGGTCGCCCTGTACGAGGCGTTCGCCCAGACCGGCCAGGGCCACTACGGCAAGGGGCCGGTCGCCGCGGTGATCATGGAGCTCATCCAGGGCGAGGCCGGCGTGCGCCCGCTCGGCGCCGACTACGTGAAGAAGGCACGCCAGATGTGCGACGCGAACGGCGCGCTGCTCATCATCGACGAGGTGCAGACCGGCATGGGCCGCACCGGCGCATGGTTCGCCTTCCAGCGTGAGGACCTCTCCGGCGGCATCGTGCCCGACATCGTCACGTTCGCCAAGGGCGTCGCCGGCGGCTTCCCGATGGGTGGCATGATCGCCTTCGGTTCCAAGCTCTCCGCTCTGTTCACGCCCGGATCGCACGGTTCGACGTTCGCAGGCAATCCGCTGGGTGCCGCCGCGGCGCTCGCCACGATCGGCGTGATCGAGGACGAGGATCTCGTCTCCAACGCCGAGGAGCGTGGCAGGCAGCTGCGCGACGGCATCATGGCCGCCGACAACCCGCTGTTCGAATCCGTACGCGGCCGCGGCCTGCTCGACGCGATCCAGCTTGGCCATCCATGCGCCCACGCGGCCATGAACTGGGCGCTCGAACACGGCCTTATCGTCAACGCGGTCGCCGCCGACGCGCTGCGTCTCGCGCCGCCGCTCAACGTCACCGCCGAGGACATCGACCAGGCGGTCGCCATCCTCGCCCGCATCCCCAACGATCTTCCCAACGACTGAAACGACTGATAGGAGTATCCAATGACCGGTCAGCTTCGCCACATGCTGCGCGACGACGATCTCAATCATGAGGAGCAGAAGCAGGTCCTCGAACTCGGCATGAAGTTCCGCGAGAACCGCTTCTACAAGCAGCCGTTCGCCGGCCCGCAGGCCGTCGCCGTGCTGTTCGACAAGCCCTCCACCCGCACCCGCTCCAGCTTCTCCATCGGAGTCGCCGAGCTCGGCGGCTATCCGCTCGTCATCGACAAGTCCGGATCCCAGCTCGGCCGCGGCGAGCCGGTCGCCGACACCGCGCGCGTGCTCACCCGCATGGCCTACGGCATCGTCTGGCGCACCTTCGGCCAGGACCGCGTCGAGGAGATGGCCAAATACGCCACATGCCCGGTCGTCAACGCGTTGACCGACGACTTCCACCCCTGCCAGGTGCTCGCCGACTTCCTGACCATCGCGCAGTTCCGCGGCGGCGTGGATGCGCTCGCCGGCAAGACCATCGCCTACGTGGGCGACGCGGCCAACAACATGGCCAACTCCTACCTGCTGGCCGGTGCGGTCGCCGGCATGCACGTGCGCGTCGCCGGACCGTACGGTTACCTGCCGCGCAAGGACATCGTGGAGGACGCCGAACGCATCGCCGCCGAGAACGGCGGCTCGATCCTCGTCACCACCGATCCGCGCGAGGCCGTAGCCGACGCCGACTGCGTCTTCACCGACACATGGGTCTCGATGGGCGAGGAGGCGGAGTACGCGATTCGCTCCAAGCCGTTCTGGGACTACCAGGTCAACGACGAGTTGATGGCGCTCGCCAAGCCGGACGCGCTGTTCCAGCACTGCCTGCCCGCCTACCGCGGCAAGGAGGTCACCGCATCGGTGATCGACGGCCCGCAGTCCGTGGTGTGGGATGAGGCCGAGAATCGTCTGCACGCGCAGAAGGCGCTCCTGACCTGGCTGGTCGGCCAGCAGCGCGGCGACGAAAGCCTGCTCGCATGAATGACTCCAATACGCCGGTGCAGCGTCCCGCGACGCGAGCCGCGCGGTTGAGCGTGATCGAGGAGATCCTGCTCAACCACATCATCACGTCGCAGTCGCAGCTCTCCGGCATTCTCTCCGATGAGGGCATCGACGTGACGCAGGCCACGCTCAGCCGTGATCTTGACGAGATAAACGCGATGAAGACGCGGCTCAAGGACGGCACGATCGCCTACACCGTGGGCGATCATGCCGTGCACGAGGCCGCCGGCATCGGGGAGAAGGCCGAACAGCAGATGGCGAAGGTGCTGGGAGGCCTGGTCACGTCGGTGGCCGCGGCGAAGAACCTGATCGTCGTGCACACGCCGTCCGGCGCTGCGCAGTACGTGGCCAGCGTGGTCGACAAGCAGCCGATCGACGGCGTGCTCGGCACGATCGCCGGCGACGACACCGTGATGGTGATCTGCTCCGACGACGAGACGGCCGAGGCCCGTGCACAATGGCTGTTGTCCATCGCGTCCAAAAACTGATACGCCCGCCACGCCGAATGCATAAATATACAAGCATGTGCATATACTTGCATCAGCTGACTTTTACAGAAAGGCAATCATGAGCGATAACAAGCGCATCGTACTCGCATACTCGGGCGGCCTGGACACGTCCGTCGCCATCTCATACCTCAAGGAGCGCACCGGCAAGGACGTCGTGGCGGTCTCCCTCGACGTCGGCCAGGGCGGCGAAAGCCTCGAGACCATCAAGCAGCGCGCGCTCGCCTGCGGCGCCGTGGAATCCTACGTGGTCGATGCCCGCGACGAGTTCGCCAACGAGTACTGCATGATGGCCCTCAAGGCCAACGCCATGTACGAGGGCGTGTACCCGCTGGTCTCCGCCATCTCCCGCCCGCTCATCTCCAAGCACCTCGTGCGCGCCGCCCACCAGTTCGGCGCCGACACGATCTCCCACGGCTGCACCGGCAAGGGCAACGACCAGGTCCGCTTCGAGGTGTCCATCGCCTCGATCGACCCGACGCTCAAGGCCATCAGCCCGATCCGCGACCTGTCGCTGACCCGCGACGTGGAGATCGCGTTCGCCAAGGAGCACAAGCTGCCGATCACCCAGACCGAGAAGTCCCCGTACTCCATCGACCAGAACGTGTGGGGCCGCGCCATCGAGACCGGCTTCCTCGAGGATCCGTGGAACGCGCCGACCAAGGACTGCTACTCCTACACCGACGATCCGGCCTTCCCGCCGGTCGAGGACGAGGTGACCATCGAGTTCAGGCAGGGCATTCCGGTCAAGATCGACGGCCGCGACGTCACCCCGCTGCAGGCCATCGAGGAGCTCAACCGCCGCGCCGGCGCGCAGGGCATCGGCCGCATCGACCTCATCGAGGACCGTCTTGTCGGCATCAAGTCCCGCGAGCTGTACGAGGCGCCGGGCGCCGTGGCGCTCATCACCGCGCACCAGGAGCTCGAGAACTGTTGCCTCGAGCGCGAGCAGCACCGCATCAAGCGCGACATCGACAAGCGCTGGGCCGAGCTGGTCTACGACGCGCAGTGGTTCTCCCCGGCCGTGCGCTCGCTCAACGCGTTCATCGAGGAGACGCAGAAGTACGTCTCCGGCGAGATCCGCATGACCCTGCACGGCGGCCGCGCGGTCGTCACCGGCCGTCGCTCCGACGCCTCGCTGTACGACTACAAGCTCGCCACCTACGATTCCGGCGACACCTTCGACCAGAAGTCCTCCAACGGCTTCATCGACATCTACGGCCTGCCGTCCCGCGTCGCCGCCGCCCGCGACGTCCGCTTCGGCAACGGCATCGAAGTCCCGGACAACGCCGTCGAGTGACGTTTCCCGCGCGCTGACCGACCGTACGTAGCGTCAAGACCTCTTCGCACCATGCGAAGAGGTCTTTTGCATATCCGCGCAGCCAGCCTTCCCCATCTGCTTGGGAACAGCGTAAGTTGGGTGATGTTGCTGAAATTGTTGGAGGTGGCACACCCGACACGAGCAATCCTGATTACTGGGATGGTGATATTGATTGGTATTCGCCCGTCGAACTGGGAGAACAAATCTACGCCGATGGCAGTGTAAGACGGATCACCGAGCAAGGGTTTAAGAATTGCTCTGCGAAGATGCTACCGAAAGATCAGACGATTCTTTTCACAAGTCGTGCTGGGATTGGGAATACGGCTATACTACGCCGATCTGCATGCACGAATCAAGGATTCCAGTCTCTTGTTATCGGTGCAGATGCAGATGTCTATTTCATCTATTCGATGAGTGCTCGTATTAAGAAATGGGCGGAAGAGAAAGCATCCGGATCGACCTTTCTTGAGATATCCGGCAAGCAGCTTGCTGCTATGCCTATTCAGTTGCCGTTGCTCGCCGAGCAGCGGGCCATCGGCCGGTTTTTCTCCCGCCTCGATTCCCTCATCACCCTTCATCAGCGTAAGCTGATATTTACCACTCGTCCGATAACAGGAAATCGGCGACATGCATGGTGATGATGCCTTCGTAATTGCCTTCCGCATATTCGTCGGTGCACAGTACGTATTTCGGATGGTTGTCGCGGATGCTCAGCAGTCGTCCGTATTCGCGATCCCGCGTGCTCTGGTCTCCTAGTGTCTGCGCGATCTGAATGTACATCACGCGATCCTGTTTACTGGCGACAAAATCGATTTCAGCGGTTCCGATTTTACCAATGCACGGCTGCCATCCACGGCGCAGCAGTTCGACATACACGAGGTTCTCCAGCATGGCGGCGACACTGTCCGGACGATATCCGAGCACCGCATACCGCAACGAGGTGTCGGCCAGATAGAACTTCTCCTGCGTTTTCAGAATCTCCTTGCCTTCCAGATCGTATCTGGAACAGCGATGGAGAATATAGGCCGATTCGAGTTTCCTCAGGTAGGAATAGACGGTTTCCGCATCGATGGAACGGCTCTGGCTCTTAAGATATTTGGTTATGCCCGATGCCGAGAATGTTCGCCCGATATTGTCGAAGGTGTATCTCACGATGCGTTCCAGCTGGTCGACCTTGCGAATGCTGTTGCGGCGCACAATATCGGTGAAGATCGTCGAATTGTAGATGTCGCGGACGATCGCATACACCTGGCCGTCCGTATATGCGGTGAGACAGGTCGCGGGGAATCCTCCGCGGCGTATGTATCCGCCGAGACGGCGGTGCGTGTCGCCGTCTCCGTCTCCCGTTCCGTATTCGTCGCAGAATCCCAGATACTCTCGGAACGACAAGGGAAACACGCGGAAGGCGATGTATCGGCCGGTCAGGTACGTCGAAATTTCCGACGACATCATCCTTGAATTGGATCCGGTGACATAGATGTCAACGTTGTGCTCCGACATCAGAGAGTTGACCACGCGTTCCCAGCCGTCGATTTCCTGCACCTCGTCCAGAAACAGGTAAGCACGCGCGGGTTCATCTGCATCCGCTGACGGCAGGGCATCGGACAGCTGACGGTACAGCTCCGCCGCGCTCCAACCGTCATATTGCATGGAGTCGAAGGAGTATCTGATGATGCGTCGCGGATCGACGCCGCGCTGCGTCAGTCTGTCTGCTATCTGCCCCATCAGCGTGGATTTGCCGCAACGACGGACTCCCGTAAGGATTTTCACCAGCGGAGCGTCGATATAGGGTTCGATCACGGCAAGATAGTCCGGGCGAGGCAAAGTCAGGTGGGACATAATGGTAGAGCCCTTTCTTTCATCCCGCCAGGATTGACGGTCATAAACCAGTATAGCTATAGTTTAAGGTTACTTTTCCGATTATAACCTAATAAACTTTCTCCATTGCCATTTTTCTTAGGTTATAACCCAATTTTAGTCGAAATATCCATAACGAAGGACTCATCATGACCGACACCAAGCAAGAAACACTGTTCTGCGACTACTACGCGCAATGGGTCAGCGTCTACAAAGAAGGCGCGATCCGCGACGTGACGATGAAGAAATACAGGATCACGCAGGCATGGCTCGCCAAACTCATCCCCGATCTCAAACTGTCCGATTTCGACCGAGTCAGCTATCAGAAACTCATCAACGGCTATGCCGAATATCACGAACGGCAAACGACCATGGACTTTCATCACCAGTTGAAGGGCGCCATTCTCGATGCCGTCGACGAAGGATTCATCCAGCGCGACCCTACCCGTAAGGTCATCATCAAAGGGAAGCAGCCCCGGCAGAAGAAGCAGAAGTATCTCAACCAGTTCGAATTGCACGCGATCCTCGCCGATCTCACGCTTGGCGCGGAGCCAAGCTGGGATTGGCTGATACTGCTCATCGCGAAGACCGGACTGCGGTTTTCGGAAGCGCTGGGTCTGACCCCGAATGATTTCGATTTCGTGCACCAGACGCTTTCCGTGAACAAGACGTGGGATTACAAGAACGGCGGTGGATTCGTCCCGACGAAGAACGCCTCATCCGTTCGCAAGGTGCAACTTGACTGGCAGCTCATCATGCAGCTGTCGGCGCTGCTGAAAGCATTGCCGGAGAGCAAGCCCATTTTCGTCAAGGATGGCGGCAAAGTATACAACTCAACGGCGAACGGCATTCTCGCCAAGCATTGCGAACGAGTCGGCGTGCCGGTGATCTCGATACACGGGCTTCGGCATACGCATGCGTCGTTACTGTTGTTTGCCGGAGTCTCCATTGCCAGCGTTTCCAAGCGGCTTGGGCATGCGAGCATGAACACGACTCAGGATACGTATCTGCATGTCATCCGCGAATTGGAAAACAAGGACGTGGATATTGTGATGCGGGCGTTATCGACGTTGATGTAAGGTATCGCGCTGCGCGCGATGCTGTGCTGTTGGCGGCGCGTTTCGCGCCGTGACGCTCCCCCAGTCAGCTTCGCTGACAGCGTCCTGCAATTGCGGGCGGCCTGCGGCCGTGCTCTGTCGGCTCGCTGTCGCTCGCATCTCGCCTACAAACACCGCCGGTGTTTGCTTCACGGCTCGGCCCTCAGCCGAGGGGACCGAGGCTCCGCCAGCTTCAACGCCGTCGAACGGTTTCTGGCGCTTACGCTGATGAAGGGTGATAAGGGCATCAAGACGAGAGAAGAACCGGCCGATGGCCCGCTGCTCGGCAAGCGACGGTACAGATACAGACATGCGTTCCAGAGCCACGGAACCGACACGCATTACCTTCACGCCATACGCCGCTTGAGCCTTCTGATCATAGAAATGTTTCGTTTTGAACAGACTCGAGTAGAAAACCGGATCGCCATCATGCGCAAAGGCGTAACTGTCATCATGAATCGCGACATTGCAATCGCCAAGCCACGCAACAGCTTTGCATACATCTTCAACATTTTCACTCGTTGCGGCAATTATCAAATCTCCCGGATGGGCGTATCGAAGAGATTTTGCCATATCGATGCGAAGATGAGAAAAGACATCATAAGCAGTGTCACCATAACTTGTGTAAATCTCGCCATAGTGAATACAAGGGATGCCTTCATCCACATAATCAGCGGCAGTGAATCGTTCACCACGATGAAACGTTCCGCAATCCCCCAACTTACGCTGTTCCCAAGCAGACGTATAATGAATGCATTTGTATTGCAGTTTGAAAGTGCGGCGAGGCGATGACTTATTCAAACCTCATAGAAAAGGGCGCTGGGGAAACCGAGATACGAGCGTACCTTGTCGATGGTGATACGGTTCCTGTCACCATGCGTATTCCCGCGAATCTCCGGGATTCCGCCAAGGAGGCCGCAGCGCTTCGCGGCATGAGCTTCTCGGCATTCGTGAGGGTCTGCCTCATCAATGAGCTGATCAAGGATGGCGAGCGATGATTCATCTCACCACCATGACCATGCAGCTTATCGACAATGATCCGGATGGCATTCGCATTTGCCGTGTGGAAGGCGAGTCGTTGGTCACCATCGTGGTTCCAAGAGATAAGTTGGCTGAAGCAAAGAGACTGCCAAATGTGCCGGAACGGGGCGTGTACTACCTGTTGGATGAGGACCACGGCGTGCTCGGCCGCGTGTATGCCGGGCAGACCACGCAGGGGCTTGCCCGTCTTGAAGACCATAAGGCCAAGAAGGAGTTCTGGAACAAGGCCGTCATGTTCCTTGACGGCGACATCAACATCGACAGGGATGTGTTGGACGCCCTGGAGGCGAAAGCGATTGACTTTGTCCAGCGAAACGGCTCATACGAGACGGATAATACGTATCTTCCCAGTCCGCATGTGAACCCGTATAAAGAGCAACGGGTCGAGAAGCTGCACGAGAGCATGCTGTTTCGCATGAAAGTCCTCGGTTATGATCTCAATCGTTCGGAAACCGCGGCGCATGTGAGCGAAGGATTTCACACCAAGAAGAACGGAATCTCGGCAACCGGGAAATACGATAAGGTAACCGGGCGGTTTACCGTCCTTGCCGGTTCCGAGGTTGAACTGAGACGCGGCATTATCAAGAACCGAGGAGCTATCGCCGCCCGCGAGCAGCTCTTCGGCAGTCAAAAAGGCAAGGCGAAGCTTGACCATGACGTGACCTTCGCCAGCCCGTCCACGGCCGCAGTGTTCGTTCTCGGTGGTAGCCAAAATGGCTGGACCGAATGGGTGAACGATCAAGGCAAGACTCTCGATGAAGTGTACAGGAACAAGGAGCATATGAATGAATAAGCAGCAGCTCGCCGCGAGGATTTGGGAATCGGCCAATCGGATGCGCTCGAAGATCGAGGCGAACGAGTACAAGGATTACATTCTTGGCTTTATCTTCTACAAGTTCCTCTCGGAAACGCTGGTGGCACGGTTGCATGAGGATGATTGGACCGATGAGGACCTGCCCGCACTGGTCGAGGACGATACCGAAACCGTGGAGGATGTGCGCCAGCTGTGCGGCTACTTCATCTCCTACGACAACCTGTTCTCCACATGGATCGCCTCAGGCTCCGACTTCACCATTGCCGATGTGCGTGAGGCGCTGTCGGCGTTCGAGCGCAACATCAACCCTGCGCACCGGCGTGTGTTCGCCGGTATTTTCGAAACGCTCCAGACCGGTTTGTCGAAGCTTGGCACCGACGAGCGCAGCCGTTCCAAGGCCGCCCGTGACCTGATCTACCTCATCAAGGACATTCCGATGGACAGCCGCGAGGGCTACGACACCCTCGGCTACATCTACGAGTACCTGATCGACAAGTTCGCCTCCAACGCAGGCAAGAAGGCCGGCGAATTCTACACGCCGAGCGAGGTCTCCCAACTGATGAGCGAAATCATCGCATGGCATCTGCAGGGCCGCGACGAGATCGAGATCTACGACCCCACGTCCGGTTCCGGCTCGCTGCTCATCCACATCGGTCAGGCCGTCGCCCGCCGCAACGGCAATCCGAACGGCATCAAGTACTATGCGCAGGAACTCAAGGAAAACACGTACAACCTCACGCGTATGAACCTGGTGATGCGCGGCATCCTGCCCAGCAATATCTTCGCCCGCAACGGCGATACGCTCAAAGCCGACTGGCCGTGGTTCGATTCCGATGAGACTCGCGACGAAACGTATACGCCGCTGTTCGTGGATGCGGTCGTCTCGAACCCGCCGTATTCGCAGAACTGGGAGCCGCCGGCACCAGGCGAGGACGTCCGCTTCGAATACGGCATCGCACCCAAGTCCAAGGCCGATTATGCGTTCCTGCTGCATGACCTGTACCATCTGCGCGACGACGGCATGATGTGCATCGTCCTGCCACACGGCGTGCTGTTCCGTGGGGGAGAGGAAGGCGCGATTCGCAAGAATCTCGTGGAGCATCACCATATCCAGGCCATCATCGGTCTGCCGGCGAACATCTTCTTCGGCACCGGCATCCCCACCATCGTGATGGTGCTGCGCAAGCATCGCGACGACGACCATGTGCTTATCGTGGACGCATCCAAGGGTTTCGCGAAGGACGGCAAGAACAACAAGCTGCGCGCGTGCGACATCCGGCGTATCGTGGACGCGGTGACCGGTTCGCAGACGATCGACAAGTTCAGCCGCTTGGTGAGCATCGACGAGATTCGCGCGAACGACTACAACCTCAATATTCCGCGCTACGTGGATTCGTCCGAACCCGCCGAGCAGTGGGACGTCTACGCCACGATGTTCGGCGGTGTGCCGGTGCAGGAGATCGATGCGCTGCATAGTTACTGGAATGTGTTCCCGAGCCTCAAGTCGCAGCTGTTCGACATGAAGAACGGTCATATCGCACATGTGAATGGCGGTTCGGTAAAAGACACGGTGTATGGCAATGCCGAAGTAAAACAGTACGTCGAGCAGTATCGGCAGCGTTTCGCCGATTACCGCGCGTTCCTGAACGGCGAACTGATCGACGGATACGCCGACGTGGATATCGCCAGCAAGCCGGAGGAACTGGCCGATGATTTGTTCCGTCGTTTGCATGACGTGCCGCTGGTGGACGCGTACGCCGCGTACCAGGTGTTCGTGGACGGTTGGAAGACGATTGCCGACGACTTGGAAACACTGCATAACGAAGGGTTCGACGCGGTGCGCAAGGTCGACGCGAACATGACCGTCAAGAAAAAGGGCGGCAAGGATGTCGAGGTGCAGGACGGCTGGCGAGGTCATATTCTGCCGTTCTCGCTCGTGCAGGAACGACTGATGACGGCCGACTTGGCCGAAATCGACGCACAGGAACGTCGTCTGAGCGAGATCGGGCAGGAACTGAACGATCTGCTGGAGAACGTGGACGAGGACGACAAGAGCTCGGATGCGATCAACGAGGACGGCGACGCGTTCGTGCCGGCCGAAGTGAAGAAGGCCGCCAAGGCGGTCGGCAAGCATCCCGACACCGATTTCGACCGTACGATCGTGGCCGCAAACCGACTGATCGACGAGGAGAAGACGGTCAAGAAGGCCATCAAGGAACTCAATGCTGCGCTGGAAGACAAGACCGCGACGGTCATCGAGCATCTGACCGACGAACAGACGACCGAACTGCTGAGCGCCAAGTGGATCGAACCGTTGCAGACCAAACTCGAAGCGCTGCCGACCGCCGTACTCGATGAACTCGTGGCGAAGGTCGCGGCCTTGAACGAGAAGTACGCGACCACGTACGCCGACGTGTGCGGTCAGATTCATGACGCCGAGCGCGAACTTGGTTTGATGCTCGACCAGCTGACCGGCGACGAATTCGACATGGCCGGCATCGCCGAACTCAAGGCCCTGCTGGGAGGTGAGTGAGATGGCTGATTCGAACGTACCTTCGATTCGTTTTCAGGGTTTTACTGACCCTTGGGAACAGCGTAAGTTGGAGGAAATAGTTGATGTTTGCAGTGGCCGTGACTACAAACATCTTTCCGAGGGTGATATTCCGGTTTACGGAACAGGCGGTTACATGACGAGTGTCAGTGAGGCGTTGTCGTATGACGTGGACGCCATTGGCATCGGAAGAAAAGGCACTATCGACCGTCCGTATAAACTTATCGCGCCATTTTGGACTGTGGATACGCTGTTTTATGCGATTCCGTGCAACGATGTTGATTTGAATTTTGCGCTCTGTCTTTTCCTGAATACTGACTGGAAAAGCAAGGATGAATCGACAGGATTGCCGAGTCTGTCTAAGCAGGCAATCAATGAGTCAGAGGTCGTTGTCTGCTCAGCTGGGGAGCAGAAACGGATAGGTTCCTTCTTCTCGCGGCTCGACGCCCTCATCACCCTTCATCAGCGTAAGTACGACAAGTTGGTTGTGCTGAAGAAGTCGATGCTCGAACAGATGTTCCCTCGAGAGGGTGAGTTGGCGCCGCGTATTCGTTTCTCCGGTTTTACTGACCCTTGGGAACAGCGTAAGTTGGGGGATTGCGGAACGACATATTCGGGGTTGTCGGGCAAGGCGAAGGAAGATTTCGGACATGGCGAGGCTCGTTTTGTTCCTTACACGAATGTATTTGATAACCCGGTTGCGGATGCAGATCGTCTAGAGGCAATCGAGATCGACCATCGTCAGAACGAGGTCAGACGAGGTGATGCCTTGTTTACGGTGTCTTCGGAGACGCCCGAGGAAGTCGGCATGTCTTCTGTTTGGCCTGTCAATAAGCCGAATGTCTACTTGAACAGCTTCTGTTTCGGTTATAGGCAAGATGGCACTTTTGATTCAAAATACTTGGCGTATATGTTGAGATCGTCCGAGGTCAGAGCGCAGATGACGTTGCTGGCGCAGGGCATTTCGCGGTTCAATATATCAAAGAGCAAGGTGATGGAGCTGTCCGTCCCGGCTCCTGGTCTTGCCGAGCAGCAGGCCATCGGCCGGTTCTTCTCGCGGCTCGACGCCCTCATCACCCTTCATCAGCGTAAGTTGATGTTGCTACAGAATATCAAGAAATCCTTGCTCGATAAGATGTTCGTTTAGGAATCGGAGGAATCATGGATCGCAAACGCATCATGGAAGAGGCCATCCATTCCGGCGAAATGGAAGGTGCCTACGTCTCCGCCGAGTTCCGGCGTGATGCCGAACAGTATGTCGACGGCGACTTCACCATCGAGGAGCTTATGACCAGAACCAAGCGCCGTTGGAAGGTCGACAAGCACGAGCCGGAAGCCGCCGCTCATGCCTGACCGGTTCGTCGACCCGTATGTCGATCGGCGGACCGGCATACTGCGTAATCTGGTCGGCGCGACGACCTACGACGAACTGCAGAACGCCGAAGGCGAATTCGTCGCGTTGCGCATGAACGAGTTCTTCACCAGACCGATTCCGCACATGAGCGGATCGTTGGACGACTTCCGTATGCTGCATCGCATCCTGTTCCAGGACATCTATGACTGGGCCGGTGAGATCCGCACCGTGGAAATCCGCAAAAACGTCGAGGGTGCCGAATTCTTCCTGCCGTCGACGAACATTGACATGGGCGTCGGCTGGGCGCAGGGAGAACTGTGGAAAGACAACATGCTTGCCGGTCTTGATCCGCCGAGATTCGCGCAACGGCTGGCCTACCATTACGACAACTACAATTTCATCCATCCGTTCCGTGAAGGCAACGGCCGCGTGCAACGCCTGTTCTGGACGCTGTTGTGCCATGATGCCGGATACGATCTCGACTGGCGTCTCGTCAGCGGCGAGGAGAACGACGAAGCCAGCAGACTCGCGGCGGAAGACCAGAACTACACGATGCTGGAAGCGATATTCCGGCGTATCGCGTCGCCATGCGATCCCGCCGTGCCGATCAGCAACGAATCGCTAGCCGCAGGTCATCTGCGCACCGACGCGCAATAAGCAATACGAAGAAGGAATCGATCATGATCTTCGACAATGAAGCAGACTTCGAGGAGAACGTCATCGCCGTGCTGCAACAGCACGGATGGAAGGACGGCGTGCTCAAGTATCCGACCGAACATGATCTGCTCGAGAACTGGAAATCCATCCTCTATCGCAACAACTGCGGCATCGACCAGCTCGGTCAATATCCGCTGACCGACGGCGAGATGGCGCAGATCATTGAACAGATCGAAACCTTGCGCACGCCGCTCGCGCTCAACTCGTTCGTCAATGGCCGCACCGTTTCCATCAAACGCGACAACGGACAGGACAAGGCGCACTTCGGCAAGGAAGTCAGCCTCTACATCTACGACCGGCAGGAGATCGCCGGCGGCAAAAGCACGTACCAGATCGCGCAGCAGCCGGTCTACCCGGCCAAGAACGCGATGCTCCACTCACGCCGTGGCGACCTCGTGCTGCTCATCAACGGCATGCCGCTCATCCACATCGAATTGAAGCGCAGCGGCGTGCCCGTCAGCCAGGCGACCAATCAGATCGAGAAATACGCACACGAAGGCGTGTTCGCCGGACTGTTCCGGCTCGTGCAGGTATTCGTCGCCATGAACCCCGACGATGCCGTGTACTTCGCCAATCCGGGCGCGGACCGGTTCAACCCGAGCTACTACTTCCACTGGGCAGACTGGAACAACGAGCCCATCTGCGGCGGCAAGCACCCCGGCGAAGACGAATGGAAGCGATTCTGCGCGAAACTCCTGTCCATTCCGATGGCACACCAACTCATCGGCTTCTACACCGTGGCCGACTCGGCAGACGGATGCCTGAAAGTGTTGCGCAGCTACCAGTACTACGCCGCATCCGCCATCTCCGACGCGGTACGCAAGTGCGACTGGGATGCCCGACCTGCCGTGCCGGGCCGACCGGGCGGCTGCGTGTGGCACACCACCGGTTCAGGCAAAACCATGACCAGCTTCAAGTCGGCGCAGCTCATCGCCGACTCCAAGGACGCCGACAAGGTCATCTTCCTCATGGACCGCATCGAACTCGGCACGCAGTCGCTCAAGGAATACCAGTCCTTCGCCGACAGCGAGGATGACGTGCAAGGCACCGAAAACACGGGCGTGCTGCGTGACAAACTTTCCAGCGACGATCCCAAGGACACGCTCATCGTCACGTCCATCCAGAAAATGAGCAACGTGAAACTCGGCGAACGCGGCGTCACGCAAGCCGAACTCGACCGGCTTGCCGCCAAACGCGTCGTGTTCATCGTCGACGAATGTCATCGCTCCACGTTCGGCGACATGCTGCAGGACATCCGCCGTTCATTCCCGAACGCGATGTTCTTCGGCTTCACCGGCACGCCGATCCTCGACGAAAACCAGAAGAAGCATGCCACCACCGCGATGATCTTCGGCGGCTGCCTGCACCGCTACAGCATCGCCGACGGTATCCGCGACCACAACGTGCTCGGCTTCGACCCGACCATGGTCACCACCTACAAGGACGCCGACGTGCGGCTCGCCGTCGCATTGCACCAGGCAAAGGCCTCGAGCGTGGAAGAAGCGCTCAACGACCCGGACAAGGCCGACGTATACAAGCATTACATGGACAAACGCCAAATGCCCATGGCGTCGGCGGTCGATGCGGCCGGAAACCAAGCACCCAGCATCGAAGGATGCCTCGGAACGGGCGAATACGGCATCGGCAAACCGCACGCCGGCATGGTCGTCAAAGACATCATCGAACAATTCCCCGTGCTCAGCCACGGCGGCAAGTTTCACGCCATGCTTGCCACCAGCTCCATCCCCGAAGCGATCAACTACTATCACCTGTTCAAACAGCAGGCTCCGCAACTACGCGTCACCGCCCTGTTCGACCCAAACATCGACAACAACGACGGGGCGACCGTCAAAGGCGACGCGCTCGCCGAAATCATGACCGACTACAACACGACGTACGGCAAACATTTCGGCATCGTGGACTGGCCGGCGATGAAGAAGGACATCTCCTCGCGACTATCGCACAAAGCCCCCTACGGCACCATCGACGCGAACCGCGACGCACGGCTCGACCTGCTCATCGTCGTCGACCAGATGCTCACCGGTTTCGACTCAAAATGGGTGAACACGTTGTACCTCGACAAAATCATCAGATACGAGAGCATTATTCAGGCCTTCAGCCGTACCAACCGACTGTTCGGACCCGACAAGCCATTCGGCACGATTCGCTACTACCGCGAGCCGCACACCATGCGCGAGAACATCAAAGCCGCGGTCAAACTGTATTCAGGAGACCGTCCGCTCGACCTGTTCGTGCAAAAGCTTCCCGACAACGTCAAGGCCATGGACGAGCGTCTCGCCGAAATCCGCGACGTCTTCGCGTCGGCCGGTGCGGGCGATCTTGCACAACTGCCTCAATCCGTGGAAGCGAAACGCAAGTTCGCCAAGGAGTTCGTGGAACTCAACAAGGCGCTCGAAGCGGCCAAAATACAGGGATTCACATGGGACACGCCGACATTCGAGTGCGTGGACGAAGACGGCAAGACCACCACGGTTCAGCCGCAGATCGACGAACGTACGTACCTGATCCTCGCACAGCGGTACAAGGAACTGTTCGACGACCATGACAACGAAGACGGGGATGACCCAGGCTCCGAGGATACGGAAGCTCCGTACGAGTTGGAAGGCTATCTCACCGAAATCGACACTGGACTCATCGACACCGATTACATGAACGCCAACTTCGACAAATGGCTCAAAGCGCTCGCCGAAAACAGTCCCGAGCTGGAGGCTGCATCGCAGGAACTGCATCGTTCGTTCGCCGCACTATCCGCCGACGAGCAGCGGCTCGCCGAACTGTTCCTGCATGATGTCGAACGTGGCGACGTGCACCTCGACCCCGGCATGACCTTGCGCGACTACATCACCCGGTACGCACGGCGCGAGAAAGACGAACAGATCGACAAGCTCGTGGATCGCACCGGCGTCGACCGGTCGCTGCTCGACGAACTTCTCATGCAACATGTCACCGAACTGACGCTCAACGAATATGGGCGGTTCGACGCGCTGGTCAAATCCGTCGACAAGAAGCGAGCGAAAGCCGCGCTTGAGCAGATGCGGCACACGGTTTTGACGCAACCCAAGGCGAACCGCGAAGTACGCCGCATACTGACCAGGTTCGTGCTCGGCGGCGGATACGACATCGACGCGGATGAGTAAGCGCGTGATCGCACTCGCATGAATGGTTACGGAGACTGGTAGGCTTTTCATGGTTTACGAGCATGAGAAGCCTACCCGCTTATCCACGCACAGCAACAGCACCAGAAGCTAAGGAGCAACACGCATGGCTGACAGCGCCGAGCAGAACACCGAGCATCTCGCCCTGTGGGGCGGTCGTTTCACCTCCGGTCCGTCGCCGGAACTCGCCCGACTGAGCAAGTCCACCCAGTTCGACTGGCGCCTGGCCGACGACGACATCGCCGGATCGCGCGCCCACGCGCGCGCCCTCGGCCGCGCGGGACTGCTCACCGCCGACGAGCTGCAGCGCATGGAGAACGCGCTCGACGAGCTCCAGCGCCGTGTCGACTCCGGCGCGTTCGCCCCGATCGAGGACGACGAAGACGAGGCCACCGCGCTCGAGCGCGGTCTGCTTGCCATCGCCGGCGACGAACTCGGTGGCAAGCTGCGCGCCGGCCGCTCGCGCAACGACCAGATCGCCTGCCTGATCCGCATGTGGCTGCGCCGCCACAGCCGCGTCATCGCGAAGCTCCTGCTGGCCCTCGCCAACGCGCTCATCGAACAGTCCGTCGCCGCCGGCCGCACCGTCATGCCCGGCCGCACCCACATGCAGCACGCCCAGCCCGTCCTGCTCGCGCACCAGCTCATGGCCCACGTCTGGCCGATCCTGCGCGACGTGCAGCGCCTCGCCGACTGGGACAAGCGCATCGACGCGTCCCCGTACGGCTCCGGTGCGCTCGCCGGCAACACACTCGGCCTTGAACCGGTCGCGGTCGCCCGCGAGCTCGGCTTCTCGAACGTGACCGCCAACTCGATCGACGGCACCGCCTCGCGCGATCTCGTCGCCGAATTCGCGTTCATCGCCGCCATGACCGGCGTCGACATCAGCCGTCTTTCCGAAGAGATCATCATCTGGAACACGCAGGAATTCGCGTTCGTGCGCCTCGACGACGCGTATTCGACCGGTTCGTCGATCATGCCGCAGAAGAAGAACCCGGATATCGCCGAGCTTGCGCGCGGCAAGTCCGGTCGCCTCATCGGCGACCTGACCGGCCTGCTCGCCACGCTCAAGGGCCTGCCCACCGCGTACGCGCGCGACCTGCAGGAGGACAAGGAGGCCGTGTTCGACCAGGTCGACACGCTCGAGGTGCTGCTGCCTGCGTTCACCGGCATGGTCGCCACCATGCAGTTCGACCACGACCGTCTTGAGGCCGAGGCGCCGACCGGCTTCGCGCTGGCCACCGACATCGCCGAATGGCTCGTCAAGAACGGCGTGCCGTTCCGCCATGCGCACGAGCTGTCGGGCGCGTGCGTGAAGATCGCCGAAGGCCGCGGCCAGGAGCTGTGGGACCTGACGGACGAGGACTTCATCGACGTGTTCAAGGACTTCCTGCCGGCCGACAAAGCGCCGCAGGTGCGTGAGGTGCTCTCCACCGAGGGTTCCGTCTCCGCCCGCAACGGCAAGGGTGGCACGTCGCCGCTGCGCGTACGCGAGCAGATCGTCGCCGCGAAGACGTCGATTGAAACGCTGCGCGCGTTCGCGAACTCCGTGTCCGACGGCCCGGCGTACAAGTCGCCCGAATCGCTGCTGCAGAAGTAGGATTCGCTGATTGCGGCCGGCCTGACCGGCGGAAGGGGAGCGCGGATATGGCGATGAACGACGAACAGCTGGAACGCTACGCCCGGCATCTGATCCTCAAAGGGGTCGGCGCGAAGGGGCAGAAGCGGCTGCTGGCCGCCAGCGTGCTCATCATCGGCGCGGGCGGCCTCGGCTCGCCGGTCGCGCTCTACCTCGCCGCCGCCGGCGTCGGCCGCATCGGACTGGCGGACGGCGACGTGGTCGACCTGAGCAACCTGCAACGCCAGATCGCCCACACCACCTCCCGCATCGGCCAGCCCAAAGTCGCGTCGGCCGCCGCGGCCATCCGTGCGCTCAACCCCGACGTGACCGTCGACGAACACAATGAACTCGTCGACGCCGGCAACATCGCCGCGCTCATCGAACCGTACGATCTCGTCATCGACGCGACCGACAACTTCGCCACGAAATTCCTCATCAACGACGCATGCGTGCTCGCCGGCAAACCGTTCATCCACGCGGGCGTCGTCGGATTCGCCGGCCAGCTCATGGACGTGGTGCCCGGCGAAGGCCCCTGCTACCGCTGCATCTTCGAGGAAATGCCGCCGGCGGGCGAAGTGCCGACCTGCAAGGAGGCGGGCGTGCTCGGCGCGGTCGTCGGCGTGATCGGCAGCCTCGAGGCCACCGAAGCGGTCAAGCTCATCGTCGGCGTGGGGGAGCCGCTCATCGGCCGCATGCTCACCGTCGACGCGCTCACCATGAACGTGCGCCGCGTGCCGCTGCCCGAACGTGTGCCCGAATGCGCGGTGTGCGGCGAGCATCCGGGCATCACCGCGCTCGACCCGGCACGGTACGTCCAGCCGGCCTGCGCCATCTGAGATACCGCATACGACAGTCAAGGAAGGGGAATGACATGGCCATCGCATTGCACGGGGGAGACGAATCAGGCGACGAATACCGGCACATTATGCCGGCCGAATTCGCCGCGCTCGACCATAGCACGGTCACGCTGCTGGATCTGCGCGAACCGGACGAGGTGATCGTGCATCCGGTCAGGGACGCGATCAACATCCCGTTCGACCAGATCGGCCAGCGACTCGGCTCGGTGCCGGCCGGCAAACCGGTCGTCGTGTTCTGCCGCGTGGGCGACTGGAGCGAGCAGGTGTGCGAGATCCTGACCGACCGCGGCTATGAGGCGATCAACCTGGACGGCGGATTCGCCGCGTTGCGCGACGCCGGATACGCGGACGATGCGACGGTCGACAACGCGGTTGCGGATACGACTGTGCCCAAGACGGCTCCCGCCGCAAACGCCGCGCCCAAGATGCTGCACATCGACGCGAAGGGCCTCAAATGCCCTGGCCCGATCGTGGCCGTGGCCGACGCGCTGCGCCCCGAACCGGTCGGCACCAAGCTCGCGGTCGAGGCCACCGAGGACGCGTTCTGCTCCGACATCGCGGTATGGGCCGAACGCACCGGCAACACGCTGCTCAGCCTGACGCGCGAGGGCGGCGACGGCGTCATCCATGCCGAACTGGAGAAGGGCGCTCCGACCGGCGACACGACCGCCGCCGTGCCGCAGTCCACGGCATCGGCGTCCGCCGGCGGCGACGTATTGCACGACAAGACCTTCGTCGTCTTCAGCGGCGACCTCGACAAGACCATCGCCGTGTTCATCATGGCCAACGGTGCGGCCGCGATGGGCCGCAAGGTCACGATCTTCTTCACGTTCTGGGGTCTGAACATCCTGCGCAAGCCCAAGCACATGCGCGTCGCCAAGAACCTCGTCGAGCGCATGTTCGGCTTCATGATGCCGCGCGGCACCAAGCAGCTGGGCCTGAGCCGCATGAACATGGGCGGCATCGGCGCGAAGATGATCCGCTGGATCATGAAATCCAAGAACGTCGCCTCACTCGAGGAACTCATGAAGCAGGCCACCGACCACGGCGTGCGGCTCGTCGCCTGCCAGATGTCGATGGACATCATGGGCATCCGCAAGGAGGAGCTCATCGACGGCGTGGAACTCGGCGGCGTGAGCACGTTCCTCGGCGCCGGCGAGACCAGCGACATGAGCTTGTTCGTCTGAGCCGCCGCCCCAACACAGCCCCAGCGCCGGTTCATCTGGCAGCGAAGCCGTGCCGCCATGCCCCGCCAAGGGCATGCGGTATGGTGGAACGCATGACTGAATCGGGAAAGAGCTTCGTCCATCTGCACAATCACACGCACTACTCGCTGCTCGACGGTGCGTCGAAGATCCCGAATCTGGTGAACCGGGTCAAGGAGCTCGGCATGCCCGCGGTCGGCATCACCGACCATGGCAACATGCACGGCGCATACGAATTGTGGAGCACCGCCGTCGGCGCCGGGGTCAAGCCGATCATCGGCATCGAGGCGTACGTGACGCCGGAGACCGCTCGCCAGGACAAGTCGCGCGTGCACTGGGGCACCGAAGCCCAGCGCAGCGACGACGTGTCGGGCGGCGGCCTGATCACCCACCTGACCATGTGGGCCGAAAACGACGAAGGCCTCGTCAACCTCATGAAGGCCTCGTCCGTGGCCAACCTCGAAGGCCGCGTGGCGCGCTACCCGCGTATGGACAAGGAGGTGCTCTCTACGTACTCCAAGGGCGTGATCGCGTCATCCGGCTGCCCCTCGGGCATCATCCAGACCCGTCTGCGCCTCGGCCAGTTCGACGACGCGCTGCGCGTCGCCGGTGAATTCCAGGACATCTTCGGCCGCGACAACTTCTTCATCGAGATCATGGACCACGGCCTGAAGATCGAGACGCAGGTCACCAACGACCTGCTCACCATAGCGAAGAAACTCAACGCGCCGCTGCTCGCCACTAACGACTCGCACTACGTGCTCGAGGAGGACCGCGACGCGCAGGACGCGATGCTGTGCATCAACTCCGGCAGCCGGCTCGACGACCCGGACCGGTTCAAGTTCGACGGCTCCGGCTACTACATCAAGTCTGCCGAACAGATGCGCGAACTGTTCAAGGACTTCCCGGAGGCGTGCGACAACACGCTCGAGATCGCCGAACGCTGCAACGTGATCTTCGACGACCACGAGGACGGCGCGTTCATGCCGCAGTTCGACTGCCCCGAAGGTTGGGACGAGACCTCGCTGTTCCTCAAGAAGGTCGAGGAGGGCCTCGAGAAGCGCTACGACGGGCATCCGCCGATGGAGGTGCTCAAGCAGGCCGACTACGAATGCGGCGTGATCTGCCAGATGCAGTTCTGCGGCTACTTCCTCGTCGTGGCCGACTACATCAACTGGGCGAAGTCGCACGGCGTGATGGTCGGCCCGGGCCGAGGCTCCGCGGCAGGTGCGATGGTCGCTTACGCGATGGGCATCACCGAACTCGACCCGTTGAAGCACGGTCTGATCTTCGAACGCTTCCTTAACCCGGAACGAGTCTCCCTGCCTGATATCGACGTGGACTTCGACCCCGACGGCCGCGCCAAGGTGCTCGAATACGTGGCCGACAAGTACGGCCACGACAAGGTCGCGCAGTGCGTGATCTACGGCACCATTAAAACCAAGCAGGCCCTCAAGGACTCCGCCCGCATCATGGGATACGAGTTCTCGATGGGCGAGAAGGTCACCAAGGCGCTGCCGCCGGCCGCCACCGGCGGCAAGGACATCAGCCTGCACGACATCTTCGACCCGAACGCGAAACGCTACGCCGAGGCGCGCGAGTTCCGCGAACTGTACGATTCCGATCCGGATGCCAAGCGCATCACCGAGGAGGCCAAGGGCATCGAGGGCCTGATCCGCCAGACCGGCGTGCACGCGTGCGCCACGATCATGGGTTCCGAGCCGATCACCGACACGTCGCCGCTGCTCGAACGCGTCGACGGCACCGTCACCACCACGTTCGAATACCACACCTGCGAAACGCTCGGCCTGGTCAAGATGGACTTCCTCGGCCTGTCCAACCTTACGACCATCCGCGACACGATCCGTAACATCGAGCTCAACGGCAAAGGCAGCATCGACCATACCAAGATCCCGCTCGACGACAAGGCCACCTACGAACTGCTCTCGCGCGGCGACACGCTCGGCGTGTTCCAGCTCGATGGCGACGGCATGCGCTCGCTGCTGCGCACGTTGAAGCCCACCAACTTCAACGACATCTCCGCACTCATCGCCCTGTACCGACCGGGCCCGATGTCGATGGAGTCGCACACCAACTACGCCAAGCGAAAGAACGGCCTGCAGAAGATCACGCCGATCCATCCCGAGCTCGACGAACCGTTGAAGCAGGTGCTCGACGAGACCTACGGCCTGATCATCTACCAGGAGCAGGTGCAGTCCGCCGCGCGAATCCTCGCCGGATACTCGCTGGGCAAGGCAGACGTGCTGCGACGAGCGATGGGCAAGAAGAAGCCCGAGGTGCTGGCCAAGGAGAAGGTGCCGTTCTTCGCCGGCATGAAGGAGCACGGCTACTCCGAACAGGCCGCCGAGGCCATCTGGGAGATCCTGGTCCCGTTCTCCGGATACGCGTTCAACAAGGCGCATTCGGCCGCCTACGGCCTGATCTCGTACTGGACCGCGTACCTCAAGACCCACTATCCGGTCGAGTTCATGGCCGCCCTGCTGCAGGGCGCGTCCACGAACAAGGACAAGACCGCGCTCTACCTCGGCGAGGCGCGCCGTATGGGCATTCAGGTGCTGTCGCCGGACGTCAACGAATCGGTGTACGAGTACTCCGCCGTCGGCGACGTCGTGCGCTTCGGTCTCGGCGCGATCCGCAACGTCGGCGAGGCCCCGGTCAAGGACATCATCGCCGAACGCGAGGGGCCGCGCGGCAAGTACGTCAACTTCATGGACTTCATCCGCCGCGTGCCGCTGAGCGCGCTCAACCGGCGCATGGTCGAGTCGCTCATCAAGGCCGGTGCGTTCGATTCGATCGATCCGAACCGCCGTGCGCTGTTCACCGTGCACGAGGCCGCGATCGACTCGGTCGTCGGCATCAAACGCAAGCAGGCGGAAGGTCAGTTCGACCTGTTCGCCGATGACGACGACGGCGGTGCGGCGGCGATGGGCGACGCGGTCGTCAACGTGCCCGACATCGAGGAATGGGACAAGAAGACCAAGCTCAACTTCGAACGCGAGATGCTCGGCCTGTACGTGTCCGACCATCCGCTGTCCGGCATGCAGTCGGTGCTCGCCAACCTGCGCGAAATGTCGATCGCGCATCTGATCGACCGTGCGAAGACGATGGGCGACGGCCAGCAGGTCACGATCGCCGGACTGATCACCGGCGTGGACCGACGCGTGTCCAAGAAGGGCAACGCGTGGGCGATCGTCACCGTCGAAGACATGGAAAGCTCGATCCAGTGCATGTTCTTCGGCAAGGTGTACGAAGCCGCGTTCGCCGACCTCGCCGTCGACCAGATCGTGCAGATCCGCGGACAGGTCGAGGTGCGCGACGAAACGGTGAGCATGCGCGCCACCGAAATGCAGGTGCCGACCCTGGAGGCCGCCGACGAACGGCCGCTGCTGATCACCCTGCCGCAGATGGCGCTGGGACGCAACAACGTGACCCGTCTGGCGCAGGTGCTGCACGCGCATCCGGGACTGTGCGAGGTGCGTCTCGCCGTGCTCGACGACGACGGCAACGCGCAGGTGCTCACGTTCGGCGACCGGTTCCGCATCAAACGCGACACCGCGCTGTTCGCCGACATCAAGATGCTGTTCGGCCCCAGCTGCCTGCCCGCCGCGTGACGGGCGGTCCGGTTTCGTCGTCCGGCGATGTTTCCCCCGCTCGTGACGGTTCGCGCGGAGGAGCGCGACTATGGCCTGCGCCCGCATTGACCAGAGGCGGCGATATGCCTGAACTATGGCAGATGGCATGGATGACGATATGGACGGCGTAAACGGTACGAACGGCGCAAACGGCCGGTCGTACGGAACGAACGGCGACGAATCGCGCTGGATCGGGCAGACGCTGGAACGACTGTCGAAGTCGGCGTTCCGGGCGAAGTTCGTGCTGTCCGACAAGGACCGGGCGTACGCGCGGGCGAAGGGCAAGGCGGTGATCGACCGGCATGCGCGTGAGATGCTGCGCGCGCGGGTGGGCGACGCCGAGCCGAGGAACGACGGACGGCAGACGCCGTGGCGCGGGCATCCGGTATTCACCGCGCAGCACGCGACCGCCACCTGCTGCCGCGGATGCATCGAGAAATGGCATCACATCCCGAAGGGCCGCGCGTTGAGCGACGACGAGGTGAACCGTCTCGCCGATCTGGTGATGGCGTGGATCGAACGTGATCTGATCGAGCATCCGGTGCGGTGATCGTTGCCGTGGAGGTTCGGCCGGTCGCGTGTCCATCCGATTGTTTTGTATGCCATATCGGGTATAGCATGGTGATTGCATAGGACATGTCATGCTGAAAGGGGCAATGATGGCTGAGGATAACGGCGTTGCGGCATCGCCTGAGATCACGTTGAACGACAAGTTCCATTCGGTGATCCCGCAGATCGGTTTCGGTACGTTCCAGATCCCGCCCGAAGACACGCAGCGCGCGGTCGAGGAGGCGTTGGAGATCGGCTACCGTCACATCGACACCGCGGCGGCCTACTACAACGAGGAACAGGTCGGCGACGCGCTCAAGGCCACCGGCATGGCCGGCAAGGTGTGGGTCACCACCAAGCTGCGCAACTGCGACCAGGGCTACGATTCCGCGATGGTCGCGTTCGACGAGTCCCGCCGCAAGCTCAAGGTCGATGTGGTCGACATGTATCTGATCCACTGGCCGTTCGCCGCGGCCGGCTTCTACAAGGAGACCTGGCAGGCACTGCTCAAGCTGCGCGACGAAGGCGCGATCCGCGTGCCGGCCGTCAGCAACTTCCTGCCTGAGCATCTGCGCGGCGTGATCGACGACTCCGGTGAGACGCCGGCCGTCAACCAGATCGAGGTCCACCCGCGTTTCAGCCAGCCGGGTAATCTCGCGTTCTGCAAGGCGCACGGCATCGTCGCGGAAGCCTACAGCCCGCTCGGCCACGGCAAGGACATCGAATCCGAGCCGGTCGTCGCGGCCGCCAAGGCGCACGGCGTCACCCCGGCGCAGGTCGTGCTGCGCTGGCACACGCAGGAGGGCCGCATCATCATCCCGAAGTCGAAGCACGTGGAGCGCATGAAGGCGAACCTCGCCAGCGCGGGCTTCGACCTGACCGACGCCGAACTCGCCGCCATCGACGCGCTGCACGATCCGCACGGCAACGTGAGCGCCGACCCGGCCACGTTCACCCACTCCCAGTCGTGGGCGGACCAGCACGTACGCGGCAACATCTGATCCGGCCCGTCGATCGAGACGCCGATACGGAAATCGCCCGCACTCCGGCAAGGAGATGCGGGCGATTCCCGTATTTCGGCCGATCGCCTACTCGCGGTAGGCGCGGTCGAGCAGCGCGTCGATGTCGTCGAAACGGCGCACCTTCGGGTGCCAGACCGGCGAGCCGTTCGCAACGACCAGCACCGGCTCCTTGAGCACGCGCAGATCGAGCAGCGGATCGCCCTCCAGCACGAGCAGATCGGCCGCCTTGCCGATCTCGATCGACCCGGTCACATCATCCACGCCGAGAATCTCCGCATTGCCCAATGTCGCCGCGTGCACCGCCTCGGCCGCCGTGAACCCGGCCCGCTTGACCAGCAGATCAAGCTCGCGCCACGTGTTGTACTGCGTCACGAACGTCATCGCCGTGTCCGTGCCGACGCCCACGCGCAGATCCTCGTCGTGCGCGTCGTTCGCGCCGGCCAGCATGCCGGCCACCACCGTGCGCGCGTTCGCCAGCTGGATGTCCGTGATGCCGGTCGTCTGCTGATCGAGCAGCGTCATCGGCAGGCCGGCGGATATCGTCGGCACCAACGCCGACCAGCCGCGCAGCGCATGCGGGTTGTGCCGGAACAGTTCGATCATCGACGGATCGAGTTCGCTGCCATGCTCGATCGTGTCCACGCCGGCCAGCAGCGCGCGCTTGACGCCTTCCGGGCTCTGCGCGTGTGCGGCGACGATCACGCCGGCCTCATGCGCCACGTCGCAGATCGCGCGCATCTGATCGACGCCCATCTGCGGGCTGCCGGCCTCGCCCGGCCGCTGCGCGTCGGTCACGCCGCCGGTTGCCGCGATCTTGATCGCGTTCACGCCATGCTCGAGGTTTTCCCGCGTATTGCGGGCCATGTCGTCCGGGCTCTCGCCGGTCAGCGCGATCAGGGGAGCGCCGTGGCCTTCCGGAATCGCCAGCAGCGGTCCGGACGCGAGGATGCGCGGACCGGTCATGCGGCCGTCGCCGATCCTCTCGCGCAGCTCGACCGCCTCATAGCCGACGTCGCCGAGCGTGCGGATCGTGGTGACGCCCGAATTGAGCAATGTCGTGACGCTCGCCTTGGCCCGGGCCTTGAGATACGGCTTGCCGACCGGCGAATGCATGATCGACGCGGTGATGCGCTGGCCGCGCGGCGTGGCCATCTTCGGGTTGAGCGGGCGGCCGTCGGAGAACAGGTGGACGTGCGCGTTGATCAGTCCCGGCATCACGGTTTTCCCGGTCGCGTCGAGCATACGGTAGCCGTCGGGGATGGGCGTGGCGATGCTGGGGGAGACCTGTTCGATGCGGCCGGTGCGGCCGACGAGGATGGTGGTGTCCTCCAGCGTGGTGCCGGCCCTGTCTCCGGTGACGACTTGGGCGTGGGTGATGGCGAACGGTTCGTGCGGTTGGGTGGTGGTCATCTGATGCTCCTTTGCGGTCAGATTATAGGTCGGTGGGCCGGCGGGTATGGTTCGGCTCCCGGCATGGCGCGCGGGAGCCGTGTGGATTGTGACGAGGATTACTCGCGCACGAGCTGGATGTGCTCGATGTCGTCGCGCTTGGAACGGCGGAAGAGCACGAAGCGGTTGCCGATGACCTGCACCACTTCCGCGCCGATCTGGCCGGCGAGGCTCTCCGCGGCCTCCTTCGCGGTCAGGCCGGAGCCGTCCTGCACGGCGATCTTGAGCAGCTCGTGGCTGTCCATCGTCTCGGACGCCTGCTTGACGGCCGCGTCGGTCAGATCGTTCTTGCCGATGAACAGCAGCGGCTTGAGCGGGTTCGCCAGCGCGCGCAGCTGCTTGGTCTGCTTCTTGGTCAGTGCCATGGGATTCCTTACTGTCTGAAGATCCATTCGATTGCGATATCGCATACGAGCATACCGGTTCGGCACGATGAACCGGGCGGCCTCTGGATTTTCGACACAACACGGGCTAGTGTCTATAGCGGGAGTCGAGAAAATGCGACATCATGTCTATCGAGTCAAGGTTGACGTGATGTCAACTCCACCGTCAAGGAGGCGGAACATGTACTATTCCAACGGCAACTACGAAGCGTTCGCCCGCCCGCGCAAGCCGGAAGGCGTCGAGCACAAGTCGGCGTACATCATCGGCACCGGGCTCGCGGCACTGTCCGCCGCATGCTATCTCGTGCGCGACGCACAGATGCCCGGCGAGCGCATCCACATCTTCGAGAAGGACTCCGTGCCCGGCGGCGCGTGCGACGGCGCCGAAATCCCCGGCCTCGGCTACGTGATGCGCGGCGGACGTGAAATGGACAACCACTTCGAGGTCATGTGGGACCTGCTGCGCTCCATCCCGTCCATCGAAACGCCGGACGTCTCCGTGCTCGACGAATACTACTGGCTCAACAAGCGCGACCCCAACTACTCGCTGTGCCGCGCTACCAAGGATCTCGGCCACGACGCCGAAACGAACGGCAAGTTCGGACTCACGGACAAGGCGTCGATGGAGATCATGAAGCTGTTCTTCACGCCCGACGAGGACCTGTATGACAAGCCGATCACCGACTTCTTCGACGACGAGGTGCTGAACTCGAACTTCTGGATGTACTGGCGCACCATGTTCGCGTTCGAGAACTGGCATTCCGCGCTCGAGATGAAGCTGTACATCAAGCGCTACATCCACCACATCGGAGGTCTGCCGGACTTCTCGGCGCTGCGATTCACCCGCTACAACCAGTACGAGTCGATGATCCTGCCGATGGTCAGGTATCTTGAGGCGCACGGCGTGCAGTTCCACTACAACACCAAGGTCGAGAACGTCGAGTTCGCGATCGGTGGCGGCGATGGTCCCAAGCGTGAGCACACCGGCGTAGGTCAGGACACGATACTGAAGATCCAGGCCACGTCCGGCGTGTTCAAACGCAATCCGTATTCCACGCCGACCAAGAAGATCGCCGTGCGCATCGACCTTGACCACGACGGCGACAAGTCGTCCGTCGACCTGACGCCCGACGATTACGTGTTCATCACCAACGGCGGCTGCGTCGAGAACTCCACGATGGGCTCGCAGAACTCGCCGGCCCCGTGGAACCCGGACTTGAAGCCCGGCGGAGGCTGGGACATGTGGCGTCGCATCGCCAAGCAGGATCCGAGCTTCGGTCACCCCGACACGTTCTGCTCCGACCCGCAGGCCACCAAGTGGATGAGCGCCACCGTGACCACCTTGGACAAGGAGATCCCGCCGTACATCCAGCGCATCTGCAAGCGCGACCCGTTCTCCGGCAACGTCGTCACCGGCGGCATCGTCACCGTCACCGACTCCAACTGGCTCATGAGCTGGACGCTCAACCGCCAGCAGCAGTTCCGCGACCAGCCCAAAGACCAGCTGTGCGTATGGGTGTACGGCCTATTCCCCGACAAGCCCGGCAACTACGTGAAGAAGCCGATGACCGAATGCACCGGCGAGGAGATCTGCGAGGAGTGGCTCTACCACATGGGAGTCCCGACCGACAAGATCGAGGCGCTCGCCAAGCGGCACGCCAACACGGTGCCGGTCATGATGCCGTACATCACCGCGTTCTTCATGCCGCGCGCGGCCGGCGACCGTCCGGACGTCGTGCCGGACGGCGCGGTCAACTTCGCGTTCCTCGGCCAGTTCGCCGAAACGCCACGCGACACGATCTTCACCACCGAATACTCGATGCGCACCGGCATGGAGGCGGTCTACACGCTGCTCGACGTGGACCGCGGCGTGCCCGAGGTGTGGGGCAGCGTCTACGACGTGAGGAACCTGCTCAACGCGACCGTCAAGCTGCGCGACGGTGCGCCCGTGACGGACATGAAGCTTAACTTCGTGGAGCGCGCGGTGCTCGGCAAGGTCTTGAAGAAGCTCGACGGCACCGATATCACCACGCTGCTCAAGGAATACAGCGTGATCTGATCGGATGGATGGCCGGTAAATCCCAAGTGGCGGCTTGCTCTCGCCGACCGACGTCGGTCGGCGAGAGCAAGCCGCCACTCGCGTCATACGTGGCATGCACTAGAATCGCGCGTCGCACGATGCTGTGTTATTGCCGGCCTTCGGCCGCGACGCTCCCTCAGTCAGCTTCGCTGACAGTGTCCTGCAATTACGGACAGCCTACGGCTGGCTTGTTTGCTGGCTCGACTGTCATCTCGCACATTGCCTACAAATAGCTCTGCTATTTGCTTTACGGCAATGTCCCTCAGCCGAGGGAACCGAGGCTCTGCCGGCATCATTGCGATGCTGATATGTCGGGGCAATCCGTCACCAGGTGCCGATGGGGGCGGCGACGGCGTTCAGTACTTTGAGGAGATCGGCCGGCGCAATGCCGATGGAGAAGCCGCGCTTGCCGCCTGACAGCAGGATGCGGTCGTACTGCAGCGCGCTCTCGTCAAGCACGGTCTTGTGATGCACCTTCTGGCCGAGCGGGGAGATGCCGCCGACCACATACCCCGATTCACGCATGGCGACCTTCGGATCGGCCATCGCGGCCTTCTTCGCGCCGACCGCCGCGGCCAGGGCCTTCAGATCCATATGCCCGCTCACCGGCACCACGCCCACCACGCGTTCGGAACCGGTGTCGGCCATCAGCGTCTTGAACACCTGATGCTCGTCGAAACCGAGCTTGGTGGCCGCCTCCACGCCGTAGCCGTCATCCATATGGTCGTTGGAATGCTCGTATTCGTACGTCTCGAACGGCACACCGGCTTTTTCCAGCTGCACGGTCGCCGGTGTCGAGCCTTTGCCCTTCTCGTTCTTGGATTTCTTGCTCATATCGCCCCACTATAGAGTCGTCGTGCTACAGCGCGGGTTGAACACGCCGCCGTACGGTCGGTCATGCTTCATCACGCAAAAAGCCTCGCTCCGCACGGGGCGGGGCGAGGCTTTCCTCTACCAGATCGATTCGTTATGAATCAGCGGGCGAACCCGCACGGATTCACTCGGAGATCTCAGCGAAGTACTCGAGGGTACGGACCATGTTGGAGGTGAAGCCGTACTCGTTGTCGTAGAAGGCAACGGTGCGGGCCATGGTCACGCCGTCAACGGTGTTGACGTCGGTCTGGGTCGGATCGAAGACGCCACCGTGGGTGTCGCCGATGATGTCGCCGGAGACGATGCCATCCTCGTTGTAGCCGTAGTACGGGGTGTCGGAGAAGGCTTCCTTGAACGCGGCGTTGATCTCGTCAGCGGTGGTCTCGGTGTTCAGGACGGTGGTCAGCTCGGTGATGGAGCCGTCCGGAACCTGAACGCGCTGGGCGTGGCCCTGGAGCTTGCCGTTGACCTCCGGCACGACCTTGCCGATGGCCTTGGCGGCACCGGTGGAGTGCGGGATGGTGTTGATGGCGGCGGCGCGCAGGTCGCGGCCGGACTTCTTGCCACGCGGGCCGTCCAGGATCATCTGGGTGCCGGTGTAGGCGTGGACGGTGGTCATGAAGCCGACCTTGATGCCGAACTTGTCGTTCAGCAGCTTGACCATGGCGGCCATGGAGTTGGTGGTGCAGGAGCCGGCGGACACGATGTTGTCGGTCGGCTTCAGGATCTCGTGGTTCACGCCGAACACGACGGTCGGGGTGGTGGCGTCCTTGGCCGGGGCGGAGATCAGGACCTTCTTGGCGCCGGCGTTCAGGTGAGCCTGGGACTTCTCGGCGGAGGTGTAGAAGCCGGTGCACTCGAGGACGAACTCGACACCGTCGTTCTTGACCCACGGGATGTTGTTCGCATCCGGCTCGGCGTACACCGGGTACTCCTTGCCGTCCACGACGATGGCGGAGTCGGTGGCCTTGACGTCGACCGGGGTGCCGTCAGCGTGCTTGAAGGTGCCGTGAGTGCTGTCGTACTTCAGCAGGTAGGCGAGAGCGGACGGGGAAGTCAGATCGTTGATAGCGGTGACTTCGATATCGGCGGCCTCGCCACCCTTCTGCTGCAGATCGAAGATGCGGCGGAAGGCAAGACGACCGATACGACCGAAGCCGTTAATACCAATCTTAACTGTCATGTAATTCTCCCTTGTAGGGTGACCCTGCGCGCGAACACACACAAGGCCATTGTTTACCAACATGACCCACTCTAATGCGTCGTCTGTACTATTGGCAACGATTCGCGGGCGTGTTTTCGCTTATTGGGCAAACATTTCGTGAACGCTCACATGCCATTGCTCCCACGGCGAGTGACCGGCTGCCGAGCTCACTTCACGAGGATGGGGGAGACATGCGTGTCGAGCGCGCCCAGATCGCCGCCGAACTCGCGATAGCGCGTCACCGAAGGCGTCGGAGCCTCGGCAGGGAACGTGACGATCAGCGTACCGTCGTGCACGTTGATCTCGGCCGGCACCCCGGAACGGAACTCGTTGCTCACGCCCTGCACGGTGTCGCTGGTCAGCGTGCCGTCGATCAGCTCGTACTTGAGTCCCGGCTCGTTCACGCCGCGCGAGACATCAGCATGAGAGAACACCGACACCATGCGGCCCGGCATGGCCTCGTGCGCCGGGAACGACAACGCGCCGTCGCAGATCGCCGTGACGATCGTGCCGTCGCCGTGCAGGAACCCGATGCCACCGTGATGCGCGAGCAGCGTCATCAGCTGGATGCCGGAGATCGTGTGATCGATGCGCCCGCCCAGCGCGCCGTAGATATGGAATTCTCGGCAGCCGTGCGACCAGCCGACCTTGAGCGCGGACAGCATGTCCGGATCGTCCTTCTCGCTCGGCAACGCGATCGTATGCTCCGCATCGGCCGGCCGTCCTCCGTGCAGCGAATCGAAGTCGCCGATCACCACGTCGGCACGGATGGAGAGCGCACGGGTATGGTCCAGCCCGCCGTCCGCTGCGATCACGAACGCGCCCTCGGGCACGATGGGACGGTCGGCGTAATACTCGCCGGCTCCGAAAATCACGCAAGTCTGTTCGCTCATGCGCACCACTCTACGCCTCGCTCACGGCGATATCGGGCAGTGCGGCAAGGAATGCTGTGGTGTAGTCTCGCAAGATGTCGGCAACGGGCGAACGAGAACGGGGAAGCATATGGCGAAGGCGAACGCGAAGAACGAACGGCCGATCCTCAAATCGAAGATCTTCCTGTACGTCACCGAATTCTTCTCCGGCATGGCCGTCATGGCCGCCGAACTCGGTGCGTCGCGACTGCTTGCACCCTATTTCTCGAGCTCGCAGATCGTGTGGACCATCATCATCGGCACCATCATGATCGCGCTCGCGCTCGGCGCGGTCTTCGGTGGCCGCTGGGCCGACCGCGACCCGAACCCCGACAAACTGTACTTCCGCATCCTCGTCGCAGCCGTCTGGATCGCATTGATCCCGCTCGTCGGCAAATATCTCATCATCGCGATCTCCGGCCTGCTCATCGTCTCCGTCTCCACGAACTTCCTCGTCATCGCCGCGTTCGTCAGCTGCATGGCGATCTTCGTGCCGCCGCTGTTCCTGCTCGGTACCGTCACGCCCGGCCTCAACAAGTTCGCCACCGACTCGCTCGACGACAACGCGTCCGTCGTCGGCCGGCTGTCCGCGTGCAACACGGTCGGCTCGATCCTCGGCACGTTCCTGCCGACCTTCGTCACGATCCCCGCCGTCGGCACGTTCGTCACGTTCCTCATCTTCTCCGGCGCCCTGCTGTGCCTGCCGGTCGTCTACTTCCTCGCCGCGCGCGTGCGCCGCGTCGCCTGCGCCGTCGCGGCCGTGATCTTCATCCTGTCCGGCGTGTTCTCGCCGATGACCGGCTTCGCGTTCTGGGAGAACCGCTCGATCGTCGCGTACGAGGGCGAGTCGATCTACAACTACCTGCAGGTCAAAAACCTGTCGGACCGCACGATCCTGTCGACCAACGTGCTGTTCGGCGTGCAGTCCGTCACCATGAAACAGCCCGGGCTGACCGGCATGTACTACGACACCGCGCTGGCCGCGCCCGCGCTCGCCGACCATGCCGGCTCCGCGCTCATCCTCGGCATGGGCACCGGCACGTACGCGCGACAGCTGCGCCAGTACTATCCGGACATGGCGATCACCGGCGTGGAGATCGACGGCAAGATCACGCGGCTGGCGGGGGAGTATTTCAACGAGCCGAGCGACATCGACGTGTCGACCTACGACGGGCGCGCGTGGCTTGCCGCCAGCCGCGACACGTACGACGTGATCATGGTCGACGCGTATCAGGACATCACCATCCCGTTCCAGATGAGCTCGACCGAGTTCTTCACGATGGTGGAGCGGCACCTCAACCCCGGCGGCGTGATGGTCGTCAACATGAACATGATCTCGGACGGCCGCGGTTCGATCAACGAGGCGCTCACCGACACGATCTCGACCGTGTTCGGTTCGGCCAACGTGCGCACGGCCGACGTGCCGAACACGACGAACCGCGAACTGTTCGCCAAGACGATGGACATTAGCGGGGCGACGACCGCGATGAAGGAAGGAGAGGACATGGACTCGTTGTCCGATCCGGGAACGCTGGAGACGCGCGCATACGACCGCACGCACAGCCATGAGCTCGCCGCGACGATGAACGCGGTGGCCGGACGGATGACAGAGGTCGACGATCCGCGTGACAAGGCGGACGCGACGATCCTGACCGACGACAAGGCGCCGGTCGAGGTGCTCGGCATGCGCGCGATCGACAACATCATCGCCGAACAGGCCGGCCCGTACCGCGACCTGCTGAAGAAGGAAGGCATCGCCGGTCTGCTGCGCGCCGTGCAGTGACGGGACGCCGCACTGGCGGGGCGGCCCCATGCGCGACACGCCCGGTCGAGGGGTATGGTATTATCTACAAGGCTTGAGAAATCAAGAAAGCGGGGCAACCCCCACCTGGAAGCCTTTCATGGCCTCGGGTTCACGGCAATGGCCTGTTCCGGCGGCGATACGCCGGGATTCGTATCGGGATGATACGGCACATATGAACATGCATTCGGCATGGAATATGAACGGCGCCTGACGGCGTCCGCTCCGGTCTGCCATGAATCCGCGCGATGAATCGCGACCATCCGGGTTGTTTCGCAGCAGGAACATGAGGATTGGAGTCATCATTAGCGACGAACCACGCATTAACGACGAGATTCGCGTCTCCCAGGTGCGTCTGATCGGACCGAACGGCGAGCAGGTGGGAGTCATCGCGACTTCCGTCGCCCTGAACCTGGCCAAGGAAGCGAACCTCGATCTCGTCGAGGTGGCACCCAACGCGAAGCCTCCGGTCGCCAAGCTCATCGACTACGGCAAGTTCAAGTACAACGAGAAGATCAAGGCTCGTGAAGCCCGCCGCAACCAGAGCACCGCGGAGATCAAGGAGATCCGCTTCCGCCTGAAGATCGACGACCACGACTTCGAAGTCAAGAAGGGCCACGTCACCCGCTTCCTGAGCGGCGGCGACAAGGTCAAGGTCACGATCATGCTGCGCGGCCGCGAGCAGTCCCGCCCGATCGGCGGCGTGGAGCTGCTGCAGCGCCTGGCCGACGACGTGCAGGAGTACGGCACCATCGAGTCCGCTCCCAAGCAGGAGGGCCGCAACATCATCATGACGCTTGCGCCCAAGGGCAAGAAGGTGCACACGCAGTCCGAGCAGCGCCGCCGCGGCGACCAGTCCCGCGCCGAACGCCAGGCCCGCCAGGCCGCACGTCTGGCCGCCAAGCAGGAGGCCCAGGCACAGGCCGCAGCCGAGGCGAAGGCCGCGGTCAACGGCACCGAAGACAACACGACTTCCGAAAAGAAGTAACCAACAAGGAGGGCAGCAATGCCGAAGATGAAAACAAATTCCGCCGCGTCCAAGCGCGTCCGCGTCACCGGCAAGGGCAAGCTGGTTCAGAATGGTAGCGCCATGCGCCACAACCTGGAGCACAAGTCCGCTCGCAAGCGTCGCGCCCTGAAGGCCGATGCCGTGCTGGCTCCGTCGCAGACCAAGGTCATGAAGAAGCTGCTGGGCCGCTGAGCCGCCTGAAGCCGATTCGCGAAGAAACTTTTAGAAAGCTGAGGAATAGATTATGGCACGTGTCAAGCGCGCAGTGAACGCCCACAAGAAGCGTCGCGTTGTTCTCGAGAGGGCTTCCGGCTACCGCGGCCAGCGCTCCCGCCTGTACCGCAAGGCCAAGGAGCAGCTGCTCCACTCCTTTACTTACAACTTCCGCGACCGCAAGGCTCGCAAGGGTGATTTCCGCAAGCTGTGGATCCAGCGCATCAACGCTGCTGTCCGCGCCGAAGGCATCACCTACAACCGCTTCATGCAGGGCCTGAAGCTGGCCGGCATCGAGCTGGATCGCCGCGCTCTCGCCGAGCTCGCCGTCTCCGATCCGGAGACCTTCAAGGCCATCGTCGCCGAGGCCAAGAACGCCCTGCCGGCCGACGTGAACGCTCCTGCCGAGGCGTGAAATCGACAGTCCAGTGGACTGTCGATAGCCGAGGTGAGCGGATGCAATATGGGCATCCGCGAAGGGCGTGCGACAGCACGCCGGGCGTGAAATCGACAGTCCGGTGGACTGATTGTGTAACGGAACCCCGCCATTGTGCGGGGTTCTCGCATATCATGGGCCGATATGGAACACAACGACAATGCACTGACACGGCTGTGCGAGCGGTTCATCGCGCACATTGACGTGGAACGCGGACTGTCGAAGGCGACGGTCGCGGCATACGAGTCCGACCTCGGCAAATACCTGACCTGGCTGGCCGGCCGCGGCATCACGAAACCGGACGGCATCGGCAAACAGGATGTCGAGGACTACATCGCCTATCTTGACACGAGCGGCGACGGGGCCCGCAGCAAGGCGCGTCGGCTCGCCAGCGTGCACATGTTCCACCGGTTCGCGCTGGCCGAACATGCGGTTGATGACGACGTGTCGGCCGGCATCAAGGCGCCCAAGGGCGCGAGCACTCTGCCCGACGTGCTCACCGTGGACGAGGTGACGCGCCTGCTCGACGCGGTCCCGGTTCCCGACGGCGCACAGGCCGGCACGTTCGAAGGCGCGGTCGCCTGCCGCGACAAGGCGCTGCTCGAATTCATGTACGCCACCGGCTCGCGCGTCTCGGAGGCGGTCGGCGCGAACCTCGACGACATCGACCTGGATGCTCGGGTCGCCCGGCTCATGGGCAAGGGTTCCAAGCAACGGCTCGTACCGCTCGGCACCTACGCGTGCGAGGCGATGACCCGATATCTGAACGTCGCCCGTCCGACGCTGGAGGCACGCGTCTCCAACGGCAATCCTGAACGCCGAGCGATCTTCCTCAACAAACGCGGGCGCCGCCTGTCGCGCCAGTCGGTCTGGGAGATCATCCGTCTCGCCGGCGAACGCGCGCACATCGACAAGCCGCTGCATCCGCACACGCTGCGCCATTCCTTCGCCACGCATCTGATCCAAGGCGGCGCGGACGTGCGCACCGTGCAGGAGCTGCTCGGGCATGCGTCCGTCACCACCACGCAGATCTACACGCACGTCAGTCCCGAAGGCCTGATCGAAACGTATCTGACCGCGCACCCGCGTGCGAGGTAGCCGTTCGCGCACGGCGCGCCGACACGGGCTGATGTTATGATGAGAGGCATTATGCCTACCGATCTGCTTGGACGTGAATATGAAACGTTTCCCGCCCCGGAGCCGTTGCACCAGCACGGCCCGGCAAGGGTCATCGCCATGTGCAATCAAAAGGGCGGCGTCGGTAAAACCACCAGTTCCATCAACATCGCCGGGGCGTTGAGCCAGTACGGTCGTCGCGTGCTCATCGTGGACTTCGACCCGCAGGGCGCGGCCAGCGTCGGGCTCGGCATCAACGCGAACAACATCGACAACACGATCTACACGGCGCTGTTCAACCCGCGCATGGATGTGCACGAGGTCATCCAGCACACCGAATTCGAGAACCTCGACATCATCCCGGCGAACATCGACCTGTCGGCCGCCGAGGTACAGCTCGTCACCGAGGTCGGCCGCGAGCAGATCCTCGCCGGCGTACTGCGTCCGATCCGCAACGAATACGACGTCATCATCGTCGACTGCCAGCCCTCGCTCGGCCTGCTCACCGTCAACGCCCTGACCGCGGCGGACGGCGTGATCATCCCCGTGGCCGCCGAGTTCTTCGCGCTGCGCGGCGTGGCCCTGCTCATGCAGTCGATCGAGAAGGTGCAGACCCGCATCAACCCCGGGCTCGAGATCTACGGCGTGCTCGTGACCATGTACACGCGCACCCTGCACTGCGAAGAGGTGCTGCAGCGCATCTACGAGGCGTTCCGCGACAAGGTGTTCCACACCGTCATCTCACGGTCGATCAAACTGCCCGACTCCACCGTCGCCGCCGCGCCGATCACGATCTTCGCGCCGAACCACAAGACCAGCAAGGAATACCGCGAGGTCGCGCGCGAGCTCGTCGCCCGCGGCGTGATCGCCTGACCGCACGGGCCTGCCGACGGACACCACGACCATCAGAACACCCTTATGAGCGATGCTGTTTTGCCTGGGCCCAGCCACGACGCCGAGCCCCCACGACTTTCCACGCCTCCGTCCGGACACGACGAATCCGTGCCCTTGTCCGCGCGCGATGAACACGTATCCGGTCCCGACTCCAATTCCGACTCCGACTCGTCGACCGCACCCGCGCAAGGATTCCGTGTGAACCTCGACGTGTACTCCGGCCCGTTCGACGTGCTGCTCGGCATGATCGCCGACCAGCGGCTCGAACTGACCGAGGTGTCGCTCTCGACGATCACCGAAGGATTCCTCGACTACGTGCGCGGCATGGACAAGACCGGCGACATGGACGAGGCAAGCGCGTTCATCGACGTGGCGAGCGTGCTCGTGGAAGCGAAAAGCGCCGCGCTGCTGCCCGGCGGCGATGACGGCGACCGCGACGAGCAGAGCCTGGAGGCGTTGCGCGAACGCGACTTGCTGTTCGCCAGACTGCTGCAATACCGTGCGTTCAAGACCGCGGCGGGCGATTTCCGGTCGCGGATCGACTCCAACCGCGGGCGGTTCGCGCATCCGGCCGCACTGGACGCGTCGATGGCAGCGCTGTTGCCCGAACTGACCTGGACGATCGGGTCCGACGACCTGGCACGCATCGCCGCGCGGGCCATCGCCGACGCCCCCGCGGACACGGTCGCCACCAGCCAGCTGCATGTGCCGCTGGTCGACTTGCAGGCGCAAGCCGATCTGGTGCGCGAACGGCTGTCGTCCCTGCCTGACGGCGAGGCGCTCACCTTCGCCCAGCTCACGCAGGACGCGGCCTCGCGCATCGAGATCGTGGCCCGGTTCCTGGCGGTGCTCGCGTTCTTCAAACAGGGCGCACTGCAATTCAAACAGGACGGCCCGTACGCGCCGCTGCACGTGCGCTGGGTGCATGACGGCACGGGTGAGACAGCCGGCAACGCGGACATCAGCGAGAGGGACTTTGCATGAGCGACGATATGAACGCCACGAACGACATGAACGCCACGACCACGACGGGTGGCATCGGAACCGGGACGACACGGACCGAATCGGCCGCCGACCAGTATCCGGGCGGATTGCGGGCCTGCCTCGAGGCGGTGCTCATGGCCGCCGACCAGCCGCAGCAGCCCGCCGATCTGGCACGCGTGATCGGCGCGGCCGAACAGGAGATCGCGAACACACTCGAATGCATGCAAGCCGAGTACGAGGCCGAACACCGGGGCTTCGAACTACGCCGCACCTCGCGCGGATGGCAGTATGCGAGCCGCGCCGAATTCGAACGGATCGTCGCGTCGTTCGTCACCGACGGCCAGACCGCGCGGCTGTCGCAGGCCGCGTTGGAGGCTCTCGCGATCATCGCGTACCAGCAGCCGGTCACGCGCGCGCAGGTCGCGGCGATCCGCGGCGTCAACTCCGACGGCGTGATCCGTTCGCTGTCCATCCGCGGGCTGATCCGCGAGCAGGGCACCGACCCGGAATCGCATGCGGCGCTGCTGGGCACGTCAGCGCTGTTCTTGGACTACATGGGATTGGACGGGCTGGACCAGCTGCCGTCGCTCGCGCCGTTCCTGCCGGATTCGGCGGACGCGATCGGCGAGGCCAGCGAGGACTCGTCCGGAGAGTAGATTACTGCCGTATGGGATATGGGAACGTTTCGGAGCGACGGCATCAGCCGCCGCAAATCGGCGTATCAGTGGTGATCCTGGCGCTCGGCTCGCCGGACGGCACCGGGCGCAGCCGCCTGTGGATGCCGTTGGTGCGCCGCGTGCGCCAGCCGTATCTGGGGCAGTGGGCGCTGCCGGGCGGCGAATTGCGCGCCGACCTGTCACTCGAACAGTCCGCGTATCTCGCGCTTGAATCGACCACCGACCTGCATCCGCAGTATCTTGAGCAGCTGCATACGTTCGGCGGTCCCGATCGGTCGCGCGGCGGGCTGCCGATGGTGTCGATCGTCTACTGGGCGCTGGTCGGCCGGGCCGAGACCCGCGACTTCGCCGAAGCGGACAACGTGCGCTGGTTCGCGGAAGACGATCTGCCCGAGCTGGCGTTTGACCACCGCGAGATCATCGATCATGCGCTGCGCCGGCTGCGCGAACGCATCGAATACCCCGATCTCGTCGCCCGGCTGGTCGGCCCCGAATTCACGCTGCGCCAGCTGCACGGCGTGGTCGAGGCGATCACCGGAGAATCCGTCGACCTGGCGAATTTCCGCCGGCGCATGCTCGCCAGCGGACAGATCGAGGAGACGGGGGAGAAGGTGCGCGAAGGCCGCCAGCGGCCCGCCGCCGTCTACCGGTACGTGCCGTGCCCCGCCTCCGCCGGGGCGAGCGGTCTGCCGGCATCCGTCACGCCCGCCGCACAACAATCGTCATGGTCGGATGCCGTCCGCCGCCAGCAGGTTCCCGTCCCCGACCCCGACGACGCGCTCGGCCCCCTGATCACCGGCTGACATGATTGCCCGCCTGTATTTGCATCTGTGACCGGTGGCGTGTCGTATTTCGTTGCCTTGATAGGGTTCTATAAAGAGGGACGCAGCTGGATGTGCCAGTAGATGCGGAGAGTGACTGTCGAATGACCGGAACACGTGCGTCGCGTGTTCATCTCACGGGGAGGACTGACATGGTCAGGGACATCGAACTCTATCGGGCCGAGGACGGCTCCGTGCAATTGGAAGTCAGCGTACAAGGCGATACTGTATGGCTGACCCAGGCGCAGATGGCGGAATTATTTGGTACGAAAAGCCAGGCAATGACCAAACATATAAGGAATATCCTTGCTGACGGAGAACTCGACGGGTCAACTTGTTCCAAAATGGAACAAGTTCGCATAGAAGGAGACCGTCGTATCCGTCGGGTTGTGAATGTGTACAACTTGGATATGGTTATTTCGGTTGGATACAGGGTCAATTCACGGCGGGCCACTAGTTTCCGTCGCTGGGCCACCAATGTATTGCACAGGTATCTCATCAACGGATATGCCGTCAACGAGCACCGGCTGCAGCAGTTGGAGAGGGTCGTCAAAGTACTCTCCCGGAGCGGCGACCATCTTGCTGTGGGAATAGCGGATGTCGTATCAAGTTATCTGCCGGGATTGGACATGCTACGTGACTATGATGCGCATGAACTTGCCCCAGATCCGCGTGCGAAACCGGTATGGGAACTGACATCTGCGGATGCGAGGGCCATAGCAGCGCGTTTACGCGAGGAGTATCCTGCCGACACGCTGCTCGGACAGGAACGTGGGGATGCGCTCGAACGTATCATTGGCGCGATATATCAGAGTTTTGACGGTCAGGATCTGTATCCGACGGTCGAGGAAAAGGCGGCGCATCTCCTGTATTTCACCGTGAAGGACCATCCGTTCTCCGACGGCAACAAGCGCATGGCCGCCGCAATGTTCGTCAGTTTTCTCGACGGGAATGCGGATGCATTCGATGCCGTCACCAGACCGGTCATCACTAACAATGACCTCGCCGCTGTCGCATTGTTGATCGCGGTCAGTGCCCCTGAGGAAAAAGAGCTGATGATCGATCTCGTGGAACGTATGCTGTCCGCACAAGACGGAAGGATCGATTCGTTACGGAGATAAGACGATTCGCTATGGATGTTGGGCGGATAATTCGTATCTGTCATGCAGATCATGCGATATAAATGGTGGACATGAATGAACTGATGGCTGATGATGCGAACCTGACGATACGACATGCAACTGCAGAGGATGCCGTGGAACTGTCGTGCATCGAGTCGGTGTGCTTTCCGCCGGCTGAGGCGGCGAGCGCGGCGGTGATCCATGCACGGCTGGCCGCATATCCGGAATGTTTTTGGCTGTTGTGCGGTGAGGACGGTTCGATCATCTCGTTCATCAACGGGTTCGCAACCGACGACCGTGATCTGGATGACGACATGTACGATGATCCGTCTCGGCATGATCCGCACGGCGACTGGCAGATGATCTTCGGTGTGGATACCGTGCCGGCTTGGCGGCATCGAGGCTACGCAAGCCTGCTCATGCGCCATGTGATCGTCGATGCGCGCGCGGCCGGACGGCTCGGGCTGGTACTGACCTGCAAGGATCGGCTTGTCGACTTCTACGCCCGCTTCGGCTACGTAGATGAAGGTATCTCCGACTCCACCCACGGCGACGTCGTCTGGCACCAGATGCGCCTGACGTTTTGACACGGTGACGGCAACGACAGGAGGGAACGCAACATGCGGGAATATGCGGCGGTGTTCGACGCGGGGACGACGGCGATCAAGGGCGCGCTGGTGGACGGCGGCGGCCGCATCGTCGCCTCGGCGAGCGGCGACCTCGATCTGATCGTCGACGAGGGCGTGCGCGAACAGGACCCGGAGCAATGGTGGCGGGTGATGTGCGAGGTCGCGCATACGATGCTGCGCGACGCGGCGCTCGACGATGATGATTTCGACCCTGCTTGTATCGCCGGCATCATCTTCAGCGGGCAGATGCAGGACGTCATCGCGCTCGGCGACGATCTCAAACCCGTGCGCCACGCCATCCTGTACTCGGACGGACGCGCCGAAACGCAGGCCGATGCGCTCGCCGGCGCATACCACGGCGGTCGCGAACGGTTCCTCGCCACGGTCGGCAACCGACTCGAAGGATGCCTGCCGCTACCGAAACTCATGTGGATGCGCGACCATGAGCCTGACGCGTTCGCACGGACCACGCACGTGCTCATCAGTTCCAAGGACTATCTCATCGCACGGCTCGCCGGCGTCACGATCGGCGACGTGGCTGCCTGCTCCACCGCCGGCGCGATGGACATCCGTACCGGGCGGTGGAGCGGGGAACTGTGCGAGGCGGCCGGCATCGACGCCTCGCTGCTTGCCGAACTGCATCGTCCGCAGGACATCGTCGGCTCGGTGACGGCCGCTGCGGCCGAGAAGACCGGATTCGCGGCGGGCACAGCCGTATATGCCGGCATCGGCGATGCGGGCGCCACCACGTTCGCCAGCGGCGTCACCAGACCCGGCCAATACAACATCAACCTCGGCACGTCCGGCTGGATCGCCACCGTCTCGTCCGAACCGTTCGTGAACAAGCCGGGCGCCGCGAACCTCGCGTTCGGCGTGACGGACGGATTCGTCAACGCGGTGCCGTTCCTCAACGCCGGCGACGTGCACCGTTGGGCGACCGGACTGTTCGCCAACGGCGACTATGAGCGTGCGCATGATCTGATCGAGGCGGCCGCGCCGGGCGCGAACGGCGTGCTGTGCCTGCCGTATCTGGTGGGGGAGCGGTTCCCGGTGATGAACCCGACCGTGCGCGGCGCCTACGTGGGGCTTTCGCCGGCCACGAGTGCGGGCGACATGCTGCGCGCCGCGCTCGAAGGCGTCGCGTTCTCCATCCGGCAAGGCATGGAAAGCTTCGACGAGCCGCCGACCTCGATCTCGCTGATCGGCGGCGGCGCGCGCGAAACCGCATGGTGCCAGATCATGGCCGACATGCTGCACCATCCGGTCGAAGTGTTCGCCAACGCCGACATCCTGCCCGCCGTCGCGCTCGCCTCGCTCGTCTTCGACCGCCCCGACCTAGTCGCAGCCGTCGCCGAAACCACCACCTACCAGCCGGACCCGGCCGCCGCCCGCGCCTACGACGCCCTCTACCCCCGCTTCGCCGCCCTCTACCCGTCCGTCGCCCCACTGGGGTGACGAGGGGCCGATCACATGAAACACGACTAGGAAGCGGTGAGGATAGGATGGAGCCATGACAGCGGCAACGGTTTCGGCAGTGCGGACAAGCGGAGGGGAGAGGGTTCTCTCGCCGTCCGATATCGCCGTGCTTGCACGGCCACTTGCACGTCGGTATGGGATTACCGAACTGTACTTGTTCGGTTCGATGGCCAGCGGTGAGGCGGGACCGGATTCCGATGTTGACTTCATCTACGGCACCACACATGATGATATGCGCGTACGCAGGGTGTCGAATTTCAGAAACGACTTACGAGATGCGTTCGGTCGCGATATCGACCTGGTTGATGTCGACTACATCACCCAGCCGGAGAAGAAGCCGTATGATGAGATGATTCGTTCATTATTCGTGCGCAACGTGATGTCCAAACCGATTTTGCGTATTTTGCCGATCGATAGTGAGGAGCAAGCATGAGCGGTTCACACTCCGGAACTGACCCTCGGCGAGATCTGATCCATCTGCTGCAGATACGTCATGAGCTTGAATTGGCGTTGTTGTTTCTGAATGGGGTCACGCTCGAACAATTTGAAGAGGATGAGCTTCGCCAGCATGCAGTATCCATGGCGGTCGCTCAAGTCGGCGAGCACGTCAAGAAACTGTCGAAACAGTTTGTCTCATCCCAGCCGGATGTAGCGTGGAAAGCCATCGCCGGTACCCGTGATTGGATCGTTCATGACTATGGCAACCTTGATTTCGAGGAAGTGTACCGTTCCGTAACTGCTGAAGGGCCGGATATCATTGCTCTCGTTACGCAGGCGATCAAGCTCATCGGCATTCCGGACATGGCGATAGGCGATTCCGGCGCACAGGCTTTACGCGATGCGCCGCTCATCTAGTTCAAGGAACATCTGTCGGAGCGTTATATCCGTATATCCGATGGAAAAGCGGAGCGGAGATCAGCGAAATACGCGGGATGTCTCACGATTTGGGTGAAAACGGACATTGGACGGCGGTTCGTGGCGCCGCGTTGTTACGATGGGGCGTTATGAGCGAGAACATCATGCGTATCATCGACCTGCGTGGTCGCAAACTGTCCCGTGCCGAACTGCTGGCCGCGATGCCGCGCGCCGCCATGGGCACCTCCGAAGCCACCGACCTGGTGCGCCCGATCCTCGAGGACGTGAAGGAACGCGGTGCCGCGGCCCTGCGTGATTTCGAGGAGAAGTTCGACCATGTGCGCCCCGAGCACCTGCGCGTGCCCGAAGAGGAGATCGAGGCTGCGCTGGACACGCTCGACCCCGAAGTGCGCGCCGCCATCGAGGAATCCGTGCACCGTGCCCGCGCCGTCGCCAAGAACCAGGTGCCGAAGGACTTCCACACCGATCTGGCTCCGGGCGCGCGCGTCGCCGAACGCTGGATCCCGATCCAGCGCGTGGGCCTGTACGTGCCCGGCGGCAAGGCCGTCTACCCGTCGTCCGTCATCATGAACGCCGTGCCCGCGCAGGCCGCCGGCGTCGAGTCGCTCGCCATCGCCACCCCGCCGGCCCGCGACAACGACAAGGGTCTGCCGAACAAGACCATTCTCGCCACCTGCGCCATCCTCGGTGTCAAGGAGGTATACGCGGTCGGCGGCGCACAGGCCATCGCCATGTTCGCCTATGGCGCCAAGGGCAGCGAGCCGCAGGACGGCGAGGTGCTGTGCGATCCGGTCGACAAGATCACCGGACCGGGCAACATCTTCGTCGCCACCGCCAAGTCGCTCGTCTCCGCGTTCGTCGGCATCGACGCGGTCGCCGGCCCCACCGAAATCGGCATCATCGCAGACAAGACCGCCAACCCGAGCCTCGTGGCCGCCGACCTCATCGGCCAGGCCGAACATGACGAGCTCGCCGGGTCCGTCCTGTTCACCGACGATCCGGAACTCGCCGACAAGGTGCAGGAGAACCTCAACTACCGTGTGCCGAAGACCGAGCACGCCGAACGCGTCCACACGTCCCTGTCCGGCACACAATCCGCGATCGTGCTGACCGACGGCCTCGACCAGTCGATCGACGCGGCCAATGCGTACGCGGCCGAACACCTCGAGATCCAGACCGCCGACGCGGACGCCGTCGTGGCTCGCATCAAGAACGCGGGCGCCATCTTCCGCGGCCCCTACTCGCCGGTCCCGCTCGGCGACTACATGTCCGGCTCCAACCACGTGCTGCCCACCGGCGGCACCGCGCGCTTCGCCGCCGGCCTCGGCGTGCACACGTTCATGAAGCCCGTCGAGGTCATCGAATACGACGAGGAGGGTCTCAAGGCCCTCGCCGCGCGTATCAACGCGTTCGCCGTGTCCGAGGATCTGCCGGCCCACGGCGAATGCGTGCTGTCCCGCTTCGTCAAGGATCCGTACGACAAGGCTACGCTGCGCGAGCAGGAGAAGGAAGCCGGCCTGCGCTAAGGCATATCGGAACCGTGTCATTTCGACCGAGCGCCAGCGAGCGGAGAAATCTTCCAAGGCAGGGATGCTCTGGAAGATTTCTTCGCTCGGCCTCGCTTCGCTCGACATGATACGGCATGCATGCGGTGAATCACCGTGATAACAGGGGAGAAAAGCATGACTGAAGAAACCAACGCGATCCCGGCAAGCCTGCCGCTGCGCAACGACCTGATCGGCGAAACGCCGTACGGCGCGCCGCAACTCGACGTGCCGGTCTGTCTCAACGTCAACGAGAACCCGTACGAGCCGAACCCCGACGTGTGCGCCACCATCGCGCGCCGCGTCGGCGAGATCGCCCACACGCTCAACCGCTACCCTGACCGCGAGCACATCGCGCTGCGTCAAGCGTTCAGCGACTACCTCGCCAAGGAGTCCGGCGCGCGCCTGAGCGTCGACCAGCTGTGGGGCGCGAACGGTTCCAACGAGATCATGCTCCAGCTCTTCCAGGCGTTCGGCGGCCCTGGCCGCACCGCACTCGGCTGCGATCCGACGTACTCCATGTACCCCGAATACGCGCGCGACACGTTCACCGGCTGGAAGCTCGCCCACCGCAACGTCGACTTCACGCTCGACGTGGACGCCGCCATCGAGGCGATCCACGAGATCAAGCCGAGCATGGTGATCCTCACCAGCCCGAACAACCCGACCGGCACGCCGCTGCCTCCCGCCGATCTCGAACGCATCCTCGAGGTGTGCGAAACCGCCGACGTCGCGGGAGCGGCCGAAGGCGTGCATCCGATCGTCGTCGTCGACGAGGCGTACGTCGAATTCCGCAACCCCGGCACGCCCAGCGCCGTCACGCTCATCGGCCAGCACCCGAACCTCGCGGTCAGTCGCACCATGAGCAAGGCGTTCGCGTTCGCCGGCGCCCGCGTCGGCTACCTCGCCGCAAGCAAGGGCATCATCGACTGCGTGCGCATCGTGCGCATGCCGTACCACCTCTCCGCCGTCACGCAGGCCGCCGCCCTCGCCGCGCTCGAGCACACCGACGAACAGCTCAGCCAGGTCGCCCACCTGCGCGAGACCCGCGAGGCCACCGCCGCATGGCTCACGACCCAAACCTACAAGGGCCAGCCGCTCGAGGTCGCCGCCTCCGAATCGAACTTCCTGCTCTTCGGCGGTCACTTCGACCAGCGCGAGAGCATCTTCGACGAACTGTTGAAGCGCGGCGTGCTCATCCGCGTCGTCGGCCCGGACGGCTGGCTGCGCGTGTGCATGGGCACCGACGACGAGATGGCCCGCTTCCGCGAGGCACTCGCCGAGGTGCTGCGCATCGTGGAAGCCGAGTGACGCCGCGCCATCCGCACAGACCTCGCAGACCGAGTAGTCTCGAATACGAGACATAAGCAGTGTAAGGAGCAACACATGGCACGCACCGCGCACATCATTCGCGAAACCAGCGAGTCGCACATCGACCTCGAACTGAACCTCGACGGCACCGGCAAAACCAGCATCGACACCTCGGTACCGTTCTACAACCACATGATGAACGCGCTCGGCAAGCACTCGCTCATCGACCTGGCCATCAAGGCGTGGGGCGACACCGACATCGACGTGCACCACACCGTCGAAGACACGGCCATCGTGTTCGGCGAGGCGCTGAAGCAGGCGCTCGGCGACAAGCGCGGCATCCGTCGCTTCGCCGACGCAACCGTCCCGCTCGACGAGGCGCTCGCCAAGGCTGTCGTCGACATCTCCGGGCGCCCGTACTGCGTGTGCACCGGCGAGCCGGCCGGATTCGAATACTGCATGATGGGCGGCCACTTCACCGGTTCCCTCGTACGCCATGTCATGGAATCGATCGCCTTCCACGCCGGCATCTGCCTGCACATGCAGGTGCTCGCCGGCCGCGACCCGCACCACATCGCCGAAGCCGAATTCAAGGCGCTGGCGCGCGCGCTGCGGTTCGCGATCGAACCCGACCCTCGCATCGAAGGCCTGATCCCGAGCACGAAGGGCGCGCTGTGATGGCCGACGACCGTAACGACGACACGAACAAGGACGACGACCTCAACGTGCCGGACGAGTTCAACCCGGATGATTTCGGCCTGAACGACGCGAACGGTTCGCGCGACACGAACGGCACCTCGTTCAGCGATGAGGAACTCGAAGCCGCGCTCGCCGGATTCGAACAGGAGTTCAACGACTCCGGCAACGGCGACGATTCCAGCGATCCGCACGACGACGGCGTGGCCTCGGCCGACACCGCCGGCGGCGATCGGACCGACCTGTCCGCGCAATTCGAGGACGAGCTTGCCGGTCTGCTCGGCAACAAGGCCAAGGTCGCGGTCGTCATCACCCGCATCGCCTCCGCTGAACTGCTCGCTGCGTTCTGCCAGCTGTCCGACATCTCCGCCGACTGCATCGGCTCTCCGGACGGCGCGATCGCCGTGCTGCGCAACCTCGACGGCGACGGACCGGAAGCCGCGGCCCGCGACATGACCATCGTCGTATCCGGCATGAGCGTCATCCTCGCCGTGAACCGCGCCGACAAACTCGAGGCGACGCTCTACCTGCAGGGCAAGCCCGCGCAGACCTTCGCCCCGCCGATCCTGTTCAGCGCGACCCCGCCGTTCGTCGAAGACCTCATGCTCGGCATCTCCACCCTGACCGATCTTAAGAAGCAGGGCGTGAAGATCGTCGCATCCTCCGACTACGACCACGACGCCGCCATGAAGATCCTCGCCGAACACACCAAATTCGGCCGCGGCGGATCCAGCATCCAATAACGAATCGCGAACGGGCGGCCAACGCTCCGCCAGCAATCACACAGCACGGGAGAACAACATGACATCAGTGGTGGTTTTCGACTACGGATTCGGCAACGTGCGCTCCATGGTGCGCGCGCTCGCCAACCTCGGCGCCGACGTGACGCTGACCTCCGACTACCGTCAGGCGCTTGAAGCCGACGGCCTGGTTGTGCCCGGCGTCGGCGCGTTCGCCGCGTGCATGGACGGACTGAAGGAGATGTCCGGCGACCGCGTGGTCACCGACCGTCTGCGCGCCGGCCGGCCGGTGCTCGGCGTGTGCGTCGGCGAGCAGATCATGTTCGAGCAGGGGCGCGAACGCGGCCACGAGGCTGCCGGACTCGGCTTGATCGGCGGCAGCGTCGACCTGCTTGATGCGGACGTGGTGCCGCACATGGGCTGGGATACGGTCGAGGCGCCGGAAGGCTCCGTGTTGATGAACGGCGTGGAACACGAGCGGTTCTACTTCGTGCACTCGTATGCGGCGACGGATGTGCATCCGGGCGACCTGGCCAAGTACGAGATCGACTTCGGCGACGCCCCCGAACGCGTTACCTGGTGCACGTACGGACGCAGCCGGTTCGTGGCCGCCTACGAGCGTGGGCCGCTGTCCGCCACGCAGTTCCATCCGGAGAAGTCCGCCGAAGCCGGCGCGCAGCTGCTGCGCAACTGGATCGCCACGTTCTGACCCGAACATCAAGAAAGGCTATCATCATGTCACTTACCCTGCTTCCCGCTGTCGACGTGCGCGACGGCAAGGCCGTGCGTCTGCGCCAAGGCGAATCCGGTTCCGAAACCGACTACGGCTCGCCGCTCGAAGCGGCCCGCACGTGGGTCGAATCCGGTGCGCAGTGGATTCATCTGGTCGACCTCGACGCCGCGTTCGGTACCGGCGACAACCGCGCCCAGTTGCGCGAGATCGTGCATGAACTTGGCGACAAGGTCAACATCGAGATGAGCGGCGGCGTGCGCGACGACGCCTCGCTCGACGCCGCCCTGGACGCCGGCGCGGCACGTGTGAACATCGGCACCGCCGCACTCGAGAATCCCGACTGGACGGCCTCCGTGATTCGCAAGTACGGCGAGCGTGTGGCCGTTGGCCTCGACGTGCGCGGACACACGCTCGCTGCCCGCGGATGGGTCAAGGAAGGCGGCGACCTGTTCGAGACGATGAAGTTCCTCGACTCGGTCGGCTGCTCGCGCTACGTGGTGACCGACGTGGCCCGCGACGGCATGATGTCCGGTCCGAACATCGACCTGCTGCGCGAGGTCGCCGAACGCACGGACGCCAAGGTGACCGCGTCCGGCGGCATCAGCAAGCTCGACGACCTGCGCGCGATCAAGGAGCTGGCCGGTCTCGGCGTCGACTCCGCCATCCTCGGCAAGTCCCTGTACGCCCGCGCCTTCACCCTCGAGGAAGCTCTCGAAGTCGCGAAGTGAGACATAATGAAGCCCGGCTCCTCATATGAGCAGCCGGGCTTCGCCATATCATGAATCGCTGGTGATCAGGACGCGCAGGGCAGTTCGCCGGAGTCGATGAGCTGCTTGAACAGCGCGTAGTCGGCGTCGTTCTGGTCCGCGTAGGCCGACGCGAACGACGCGATCGCCTCATCGAACGTCTCGTCCTCGCCCACATACGATGCGATCGCGATGCGGTCGCCGGTACGCGCGTGCGCGTGAGCCAGGCACCGCGCACACATGCGGCCCAGATCGGACAACGCGAGATCGTTGAGATGATCGATGTCGATCGATCCCTTGCCGTTCCAGAACTGACGCACGTAATAGTCGCGCTTGTGACCGTCCTCAGCCATGAAACTCGCCCAGCCGAGCAGCACATCCGCCGTCGACTGGATCAGCTTCTGCCCCTGCACCACGCGTTCGCCGTGCGTCGCGTACTTCGAACGGCCCACGAACCGTTCGAGCACCGACTCGTTCGCCTCCTTCATCTGCAGCATCAGCGGATCGTCGATGTCGCGGCCGGTCAGCACCGACACCCATGCGCGCGTGCCCACCGAGCCGACGCCTACCACCTTGCGCGCCGTGTCATGATACGTGTAATGGCTCAGCACATGGCGGCGATCCTCGTACAGCGAATGACGGTAGCTGTTGAACAGCGTCTCAAGACGACCCTGCAGCGCCTCCAAATCGGCGTAGTCGTGCAGTTCGTTGATCGGCGTCAGCTCCGGCGGCTTCGAACGGAACCGCAACTTGTCGCCGTCGCGGTAGGTGAGTTTGGCGGCCGCACGGTTGGAGTCCTTGATCGCGGCCTTCGCCGCCGCGTCGCGTAGCGTGCGGTTGCGCTTGCCGTTGACCGTGCGCTCGTAATGGTCGAGCGCGGCCTCCACGTCGATGTGGTCGTACCACGCATCCAGATAGTCCATCTGCGAGAACTGCTGCAGATGGTCGCGGTACGAATGCACGCAACGCTTGACCGCCTCACGACGTTCCAGCTTGCGGATGCCGTTCGCGCGTCCGCAGATCTCCACCGACACGGCCAACCGCTTGATGTCCCACTCCCACGGGCCGGTCGTCGTCTCGTCGAAATCGTTGATGTCGAACACGAGGCGCTGCGAAGGGGAGCGGAACATGCCGAAATTGCCGATGTGCGCGTCGCCCACCGCCTGCACGGGGATGCCGGTGACCGGCGTGCGCGCCAGATCGTTCGCCATGATGAGCGCCGTGCCGCGGTAGAACGTGAACGCGGACACGCTCATGCGCTGGTAACGCAGCGGAATAAGATCGGCCACGCGCTGGCGCGACTGCTCCTCCAGCAGGCCGATCACGTCACGACGGTTCTCCTTCACCTGCCACAGCGCGTGGCTCTCCAGCGGCACGCGGAAACGGCGGTCCAGACCGGCCTGCTCGCGTTCGTCGGGGGTCGGGGCCTGACGCCAGGACGTCATGTCGATGATCGGATGGTCGGCATTGGCCGTCTTCAGAATATTGCTCTCGCTCACACTCACAGGCACTACCTTACCGCGTGTCGTTGAACGCCGTCGCCGGCCGATTGGCATCGGGCCCCGGTTTGTTAACGAGGTTCGTAACACGCGAATGGAACCATAGGTCGTTATGGATAAACAGCAGGAGTTTGCGCTGCGCACGGTCGAGGAACGCGACGTGCGCTTTATTCGGTTGTGGTTCACCGATGTTCTGGGCACGTTGAAGTCCGTGGCGATCGCGCCGGCCGAACTGGAGGCCGCGTTCGAGGAGGGGCTTGGATTCGACGGCTCGGCGATCGAGGGCATGACCCGCGTGTCGGAGGACGACATGATCGTCCAGCCCGACCCGTCGACCTTCCAGATCCTGCCGTGGCGCGGCGGCCCCCAAGGCACCGCCCGCATGTTCTGCGACATCCTCACGCCCGACGGCGAGCCGTCGCTCGGCGACCCGCGCCATGTGCTGAAGCGCGCGCTCGCCAAGGCGAAGGAGAAGGGCTTCACGTTCTACGTGCATCCCGAGATCGAGTTCTACCTGTTCGAGCATCAGGACGACTGGTCGAAGGCCCCCACCCCGATCGACGAGGGCGGCTATTTCGACCACGTGCCGCGCAGCCCCGGCATGGACTTCCGCCGCGCCACCGTGAACATGCTCGAGCAGATGGGCATCTCGGTGGAGTACTCGCACCACGAGGCCGGCCCCGGCCAGAACGAGATCGATCTGCGCTACGCCGACGCGCTGACGACGGCGGACAACATCATGACCTTCCGCACGGTGGTCAAGGAGATCTCGCTGGAGCGCGGCATCCACGCCAGCTTCATGCCCAAGCCCCTGGCCGATGCGCCGGGCTCCGGCATGCACACCCATCTGAGCCTGTTCGAGGGCGACGCGAACGCGTTCTACGAGGCCGGCCAGGAGTTCAACATGTCGATGACGGCCCGCCAGTTCGCGGCCGGTATCCTGTACCATGCGGCGGAGATCTGCGCGGTCACTGACCAGTACGTCAACTCGTACAAGCGCCTGTGGGGCGGCAACGAGGCGCCGAGCTACATCTGCTGGGGCCACAACAACCGCTCCGCCCTGCTGCGCATCCCGCAATACAAGCCCGGCAAGGGCAATTCGGCCCGCATGGAGTTCCGCGCTCTCGACCCGGTCGCCAACCCTTATCTCGCGTACTCGGTGCTGCTGGCCGCCGGTCTCGACGGCATCGACAAGCAGATGACGCTCGGTGAGCCGACCAGCGACGACGTGTGGGAGCTCACGGACGCGGAGCGTCAGGCGATGGGCATCCAGCCGTTGCCCGAGTCGCTCGACGAGGCGCTCAAGATCATGGAGAAGTCCGACTTCGTGGCCGACGTGCTCGGCGAGCACGCGTTCGAGTACTTCATTCGCAACAAGCGCCAGGAGTGGGACGCGTACCGTCGCCAGGTTACGCCGTACGAGCTCAAGACATACCTGCCCAAGTTGTAGTATTCTCGCATGGCTCTTTCCAAGAACGCGGGTGCCTCCGGCACCCGCTTTTTTACGCTTCCGGTAGTCGTGCTCATCGCCATCAGCTTCATGCTCGGCATGAGCGAGTTCATCGTCGTCGGCATCCTGCCTGACATCGCCAAAGGCCTGTCCGTCTCCGAGGTCACGGTCGGCAACCTCGTCTCGCTGTTCGCGTTCGTCTACGCGCCCGTCACCCCGCTCGGCTCGGCGATCTCCGCCCGATTCCCGCGCTTCGCCACGCATATGACGCTCATGGGCGTCTTCCTCGCCGGCAACGTGCTGTGCGCGTTCGCGCCGAACTATGCGATCCTCGTCGTCGCACGTGTCATGATCGCGCTCGTCTCCGGCACGCTCGTCGCCATCGCGATGACCTATGCGCCCGACATCACCGTCGACCGGTACCGCACCAAGTTCATCGCATGGGTGTTCTCCGGCTTCTCGATCGCATCCGTCGTCGGCGTGCCGGTCGGCACGTGGATCGCGAACACGTTCGGCTGGCGCTGGACGTTCCACCTGATCGACCTGCTCACCGTGATCCTCATGGCACTCATGGTCGCCGTGCTGCCGCGCAACAGCCATCTCATGAAGGTCGGCTTCCTCTCGCAGTTCCGCCTGTTCTTCGACCGTCGCATCTGGCTCGGCGTGCTCGCCGTGGTGTTCGGCGCCGGCTCCAGCTACGTGTTCTATACGTACCTGACGCCGATCATGCGCGACGAGGTGCGCATCCCTGAACAGTACCTGAGCCTCGGCCTGGTCGTCTACGGCGTCGCCTGCCTGTGGAGCAACCTGCACGCCGGCAAGCTCGCCGAACACGGCAGGGGAGTGGAGCCGCTCTATCATCTGCGTTGGGTGTTCCTCGCGCACGGCGTGCTGCTGTGCTCGCTCGCGCTGGCCCGCGTCATCCCGCTCTACGGCGCGGTGCTGCTCATCGTGCTTGGCATGTTCATGTACCTGTTCAACGCGTCGTCGCAGGTGCTGTACATGGACGTGGCCGCCGAATCGCACCCCGGTTCGATGAACCTCGCCGCGTCACTCAACTCGATGTCGTTCAACATCGGCATCGCGATCGGATCGGCGGTGGGCGGCGTCGTCAATGACACGCTCGGCCTGACCTGGCTGGGACCGTTCGGCGCGATCTTCTCGCTGTGTGCGGTCGTCACGACGATGCTCATGCGACCGTATGTCGGCCGGCGTATCGAACACTGACCCAACCCGGGCGACCGTTACGTGCGGCCGCCCGTTTTTCTTCTCGCGGCGTAAAACGACGAAAAAACGAGACCGGATCTCCCATTGCGGCGGATCATGCCGTACCCTTGCAACACATGCCCCGATAACGGGGTATCAGAAGAATCGATAAGCGTCCAGCGTGTCCGCATGTCGAAGAGTGCTTAACTAACGCTCTAGATTTTTGCAAAACACGCGAGCCGACCATGCCTCCATCCGGATTCGAATACCGGTGGCTGCGGCAGGCGGTCGGACGCGGGAAAGCAGGGAGAACGACTATGACGGAAGCGACGGCGGCGGCCGGTTCGGCATCGTCCGGGCGTGCGGCGGGCAAGGCCGCGTCCCCCTATCTGCGGCCGTCCATCGTGGTCGGCGGCGGCATCGTGCTGCTGTTCGTGCTGCTGGCGGTGTTCGCCGGGCCCTTGTCCGCGATCACCGGCAACGACCCGTACGCGGAGCATCCCGAAGCGCTCGGCGCGGCCTCGGTGCCGAGCGGATTCGGCGGCGGCATCAGCGCGCAGCACTGGTTCGGCGTCACGCCGTTGCGCGGCGTCGACCTGTTTTCGATCGTCGCCTACGGCACGCGCATCTCGCTCGGCATCGGCGTCTTCTCCTCGATCATCTCGCTGGTCATCGGCGTGGCGCTGGGTCTGGTCGCCGGATACTTCCCGGGACTGGTCGACTCGCTGATCTCACGCACGATGGACGTGTTCTTCGGATTCCCGTTCCTGATCTTCGCGATCGCGCTGTCGGCCGTCGTCCCGTCCGGCTTCCCGCGCCCGCTGCTGCTCACGCTCGTGCTCGGCTTCTTCGGCTGGCCCGGCATCGCGCGACTCGTGCGCGGACAGACCCTCACGCTGAGCAAGCGCAACTTCTCCGTCGCCTCCCGCGTGATGGGTGCGTCCCCGGCGCACGTGCTGTGGCACCAAGTGCTCCCGAACCTTCTGCCGCTGCTCATCGTCAACATCACGCTGTCGATCCCCGGACGCATCGGCGCGGAGGCCGGCCTGTCGTTCCTCGGCGTGGGCATGAACCCGCCCACCCCCTCGTGGGGGCGCTCGATCTCCGACGCCGTGCAGTGGGCGCTCGTCGACCCGATGTACCTGCTGTTCCCCGGCATGGCGCTGTTCCTGCTCACCTTCGGCTTCAACCTGCTTGGCGACGGCCTGAGCGACGCCATCGACCCGCGCAAGGGGGTGCGTGCATGAGAATCCTGCAATACATCGGCAAGCGAGTCGCCAGCTCGATCATCGTGATCCTGCTCATTACTCTCGCGCTGTTCCTCATCTTCTTCCTCCTGCCCACCAACCCCGCCCAGCTGTCGTGCGGCAAGCCGTGCACGCCCGAACAGCTGCGTCGCGTCGCCGCGTTCATGGGCACCGATAAGCCATGGTACGAGCAGATGGGCAACTACATCGCCGGCATCTTCGCCGGCCGCACGTTCGGCACCGGCGGCGCGGCCGTCGTGTGCAGCGCGCCCTGCCTCGGCTACTCGTTCCGGCTTAACGAATCCGTCACCCAGCTGATCCTCGACCGGTTCCCCGTCACCGCGTCCATCGCGGTCGGCGCCGCGGTGCTCTGGCTCGTCATCGGCGTCGCCACCGGCGTGTGGGCCGCGCTCAAGCGCGATACGCTCATCGACCGCACGCTGCTCGGACTATCCGTGGTCGGTGTGTCCGCGCCGTCGTACCTGATCGGCCTGCTCACGGTCATCGCGTTCGCGTTGAGCCTGCAGATCTTCCCGTCCGGCGGCTATGTGAACTTCCGCGACGATCCGGCCGGCTGGCTCTACCATCTCATCCTGCCGTGGCTCGTGCTCGCGATCCTCAGCGCCGCCGGCTACACGCGCGTCACCCGCACGCAGATGATCGGCGAACTGAGCCAGGACTACATCCGCACCGCACGCTCCAAGGGCGTGCCCGAATCAGTGATCGTATTCAAGCACGCGCTGCGCAACGCGATGCTGCCGGTCATGACCATGTTCGGACTCGACCTCGGCGGCCTGCTCGGCGGCGCGGTGCTCACCGAGAAGGTGTTCTCGATGCAGGGACTCGGCGCCCTGCTGCTCGACTCCGTCTCGAATCTCGACCTACAGGTGCTCGTCGGCGCGACGCTGTTCGCCGCGGTGCTCGTGATCGTGGCGAACCTCATCGTCGACATCTGCTACAGCCTGCTCGACCCGAGGGTCACGCTGGCGAACGCTTGAGCCGCGGGGCTGCGGGAGTCGGCCTCAGCCGTCCTTACCTCGCAGCCCCTGCGCCTTGTCACACCTTTGAAGGAACCGGCTGCGACCGGTTTCCCGAGAAACCAACAGCACAGAAACAAGAGAGGAAAACCAACACCATGACCAGAAAAATCGCCTTGAAGGCGCTTGCGGCCGGCGTATGCGCCGCCGTGCTCGCGCTGGCCGGCTGCGGCGCGAACAACGCGACCGACACGACGACCTCCGCCACCGGCGAGACCGTCAAGGGCGGCACGCTCAATATCCTCACGTCCAGCACCGAGATGGATCTCGACCCGGCGAAGAGCCAGGGCCTGCCGACCACGTCGAACGGCTACATCTTCCGCCGCCTGACCGCATGGAAGGTGACCGCCAACGGCGAGACCAAGGTCGTGCCCGACCTGGCCACCGACACCGGCACCGCGAGCGACGACGGCCGAACCTGGACGTACACGCTCAAGGACGGGCTCAAGTTCTCCGACGGCACCGCCATCACCTCGAAGGACATCAAGTACGGCCTGGAACGTTCGTTCGCCGACTCGCTGACCGGCGGCCTGAGCTACCACAAGACGCTGCTGGAAGGCGCGCAGGACTACCACGGCCCGTACGACGGCGAGGAACTCGATTCGATCGAGACGCCGGACGACAAGACCATCGTCTTCCACCTCAACGCTCCGTTCGGCGACTGGCCGTGGGTGGCCTCGCTGGCCGCGTTCACCCCGGTTCCCAACGGCAAGGCCCCCTCGTCCGGCTATGGCAAGACCCCGGTCGCCTCCGGCCCGTACATGGTCGAATCCAACGAGGCCGGCAAGCAGGCCGTGCTCGTGCGCAACAAGTACTGGGATTCCAAGACCGACGAGGTGCGCACCGCCGGCCCCGACAAGATCGTGTTCAAGATGGGCCAGGACACCTCCGTGGCCGCGCAGTCGATCATGCAGGGCACCGGCGAAGGCAAGAACTCCTTCCTCTCCGGCTTCGTGCCGGCCGCGCAGCTCGCCCAGGCACAGGCCAACCCGACCTATAAGAAGCTGCTCGCCACCAGCGGCGACGGCGCCCTCGAATATCTCGCCATCAACACCAAGCGCGTGACGAACCTCAAGGTGCGCCAGGCCATCGAATACGCGGTCGACAAGCAGGCGTACCGCACCGCGTCCGGCGGCGAGATCGCCGGCGGCTTCGCCACCACGCTCATCACGCCCGGCATCGCTGGCCGCGAGGAATATGACCTGTACAAGGCGGACTCCACCGGCGATGTCGACAAGGCCAAGCAGCTCATCAAGGAGTCCGGCACGAGCGTGCCGACGCTCAAGCTCGTCACTACGTCCGCCAACGCGGAGAAGGCGTCGTCCATCCAGACCAGCCTCAAGCGCGCGGGCATCGGCGTCGACATCCAGACGCTCAACGACGACGTGTACTCCGATGCCATCACCAACGACGAAGGCGACTACGATCTGGTCATCTCCGGCTGGCAGCCCGACTTCCCGTCCCCGTACGCGAACATCTCCCCGCTGTTCGACTCCTCGCAGATCGGCGGCGGCAACTACAACCTCGCCCGCTACGCGAACGCCGACGTGGACGCCCTGATCAAGAAGGCCACCGAGACGGTCGACCAGACCGAGGCCGGCAAGACCTGGGCCGAAGTCGACAAGAAGATCATGGCCGACGCGCCGGTCGTGCCGCTGATCTACTCGCACAACACGTTCATCCACGGATCCAACGTGACGAACTTCATCATCGGCGACTTCCCGGCATACCCGGACTACACGCAGGTCTCGCTCGTCAGCGCGAACTAGAGTCCGGCATCCGCCGATCCTGGCGTGCGCGTCGGGTACCGGGGCTCCGCAGCCCGGCACCCGGCGCGCACGCCTTGCACCATCCGACCGTTTGCGGCACCCCGTGCCGAGCCGACTGCGAACAGGAGCCAAGCATCATGAACGAACCACGCGCGATCGTGACCGTGGACGGCCTGACCGTCAGCTTCGACGGACGGGACGTGACCCACGGCGTGAGCCTCAAGCTGTTCCCCGGACGCATCACCGCACTGGTCGGCGAATCCGGTTCGGGCAAGTCGGTCAGCGCGATGGCCCTGCCCAGACTCGACCCGTCCGTCGCCTCCGTACGCGGCCGGGCCCTCATCGGCGACCCGTCCGCATCCGGCGGCGACATCGACCTGCTGGCTGCCGACGCGCCGCTGCAACGCATCCGCGGCGAGCTGATCGGCACCGTGTTCCAAGAACCGTCCACAGCGTTCAACCCGGTGTTCACGCTCGGCATGCAGGTCGCCGAATCACTCAAATACCACCAGAAGAACCTCAGCGCCGCAGAACGCAAGCGCAAGGTGCTCGAACAATTGCGCGAGGTCGGCCTCGAGGACGCCGAACGCGTCTGGTCGTCGTACCCGCACGAACTGTCGGGTGGGCAGCTGCAGCGCGTCATGATCGCGATGGCCATCATCAACCGGCCGAAGGTGCTCATCGCCGACGAACCCACCACCGCGCTCGACGTGACCACACAGCAGGCCATTTTGAAACTCATCTCCTCACTGGCCCGGGAACTTGACCTCGCGGTGCTGCTCATCACGCACGACATGGGCGTCGTGTGGCAGGCAGCGCAGGACGTGTACGTGATGCACGACGGCGTGATCGTCGAACAGGGGAGTGTCGAGCACGTGTTCCGCGCGCCCGCCGACGACTATACGAAGATGTTGCTCGCCGCCGTGCCGCGACTGCACGTGGATGACGATGATGCTGCCGACGACGGCTCGGACGGCGGGTCCCGCGGCGAGGGCGTTGCACGGGTCGGCGAACGTGTCGCCGGTGCCGGTGCGCCCGCCGACGAACAGAGCGAGGAGAGCGCCGCGCTCGCCGGAGGCGAGACGATCGCCTCGCTGAACGACGTCGCCGTCTCCTACCGGCACGGCAAGGCCGCGGTCGAACACATCTCGTTCGACCTGGTCGCCGGCCGCACCCGCGCGCTGGTCGGCGAATCCGGCGCCGGTAAAACCACGATCGCCAAGGTCATCTCCGGCCAGCTCGCTCCGAGTTCCGGATCGGTGCTCATCGCCGGTCAGGATCTCGCCAAGGCGCACGGCCGGCGCAAGCGTGAGATCCTCTCGCATATGGGATACGTGTTCCAAGACAGCGGTTCGGCACTGAACCCGCGCAAGACGGTCGCGTGGAGCATCAGCGAACCGATGAGCGTACAGGGCGGCTTCAGCGAAGCCGACAAGCGCCGTCGCATCGCCGAACTGCTCGATCAGGTCGAACTGCCCGCCGACGCGGCCGACCGGTTCCCTCACCAGCTGTCCGGCGGCCAACGCCAACGCGTCGGCATCGCCCGCGCGCTCGCGTTGAACCCGTCGCTGCTCATCGCCGACGAACCCACCTCGTCGCTCGACGTGACCGTGCAGCGCAAGGTGCTTGACCTGCTGCGCCGTCTGCAGCTCGAACACGGGTTCGCGTGCCTGTTCATCACGCACGATCTGGGCATCGTGCAGGAGGTGTCCGACGTGATTACCGTGCTGCGGCACGGGCATATCGTCGAAAGCGGCGTGACCGGCCACGTGCTGCGTTATCCCGAAGCCGACTACACGCGCACGCTGCTCGCGGCCAGCCCCAAGATTGAGCTGTGATATCAAACCGCGATTTCCTGTGATTTCCGGGCCGGCGACCCGCCGCCGAACGGGCCCGCCGGTCCGTCGGACAAGTCCGGCAGCGGCACCGCCGTCACCGCATCGAGCCGAACCAGCTTTGGTAGATGATCGCGAAATTGCGGTTGCCATAGCTCGAGCACGCGTCGCCCTCGCCCACGCCGGCCGCCAGCGCCGCGTCGTTCGGCTGGTACGGCGTGTAGATGTACAGCAATGCGGTCGCCTTGTTGTCGATGAACACGTTCGTGCCGCCGCACGCCTTGTTCGGATGGTACTGGATGAAGTTCAGCGCGTTCGCGTGGTAACCGTACCGGTCCTCATGCGCGACGTAGTACTGGTAGCGTTTCGCCGAGCCGTACACCTGCTTGAAGAATCCGGCGTATTCGGGATCGCAGTTCGCGTCGTCCGGGCAGCTCAGTCCCATCGCGGACTTGTATTGGAAATCGGTGATCTCGGTGGCCGTGACGAGATGCTGCTCCTTCTGCAGGACGGTGAGCAGGATCTTCTGGCTGATGCCGCACGCCTTGCCGGCCTTGTAGATGATCGCCGCGGCCGTCTCGTGCTTGGCGCCGGCGTACGCCGAACAGTATTCGTCGGCCGGCTGGTCGGTGGTGTCGAACGTCTTCGACTTGAGACAGTCCTTGCCGGAGCATGCGGCCCCCTGCTCGTCGAGGAACGACTGGATTTCGGCCTGACTCAACGCGTTTGCGTTGAAGAACTGGCCGTCGGAGATGATGTCGCCCGGATCGAAGTCGTAGGTCTTCACCAGCTCGGCCTGCCGCGCTTCGGCCGCGCGCACCTCGATGCGCCACTGCACGAAGCGAACGGTGCCCATCGCCAGCGCCATCACGCAGATGATCGTGACCAGCGAAACCAGCGTGGCTTTGATCTTCTGGCCGAGCGTCGCCTTGGCCCACCATTGTTTCGGGCTTGTGATCCTTGCCGCCCTTGTTGTTCTCGTTCCGCGTGCGGATTTTGGACGTTTGCTTGCGCCCCTGCGCTTGGTATTGCGCGTCGCCGCGGTCTTGGCCGTCTTCGTCTTCTTGGATTTGGCTGTGCCGGCCGTGCCGCCGCGCGTCTGCTTCGCGGTCGTCTTCGCCTTGTCTTGAGTGCCCTCGCTGCCCGGCTTGGTCTTCTCGCTCATTGCCGATGCCTTGCTTGTCTTACGTTTCGTATCCCTAACCTGTGCCATCGCGCAGCATTGTAGCGCCGCACGCTGGGCGGGCCCCGTTCCGTTCGCGCATCTCGGCCGGCAGGTCGAAGCGTATGGGTATGCTTGTGACGGTTTGTGTGCATATAGGTGAACCAATTACCGTACCGAAGAATTACGCAAGCAACGACAATCGATATTAAGAGAGGTTTCGATGGCGGTTCGTGGTGATATTCGAAATGTGGCGATCGTGGCGCACGTCGATCACGGCAAGACCACGCTGGTGAACGCGATGCTCCAGCAGTCCCACGTGTTCAACGAGCGTGAGGAAGTGCCGGATCGCGTGATGGACTCCAACGCGCTCGAACGCGAGAAGGGTATCACCATCCTCGCCAAGAACACGGCCGTCGAATACACCGGCCCGCTGGCCGCCAAGTACGGCTACCCGGATGGCATCACGCTCAACATCATCGACACCCCCGGCCACGCCGATTTCGGCGGCGAGGTCGAGCGCGGCATCTCGATGGTCGACGGCGTCGTGCTGCTCGTGGACGCGTCCGAAGGCCCGCTGCCGCAGACCCGTTTCGTGCTGCGCAAGGCCCTCGAGGCCAAGCTGCCGGTCATCCTGTGCGTGAACAAGGTCGACCGTCCGGACGCCCGCATCGAAGAGGTCGTCTCCGAATCCACCGACCTGCTGCTCGGCCTTGCGCAGGACGTCGTCGAGGAAGGCATCGATCTCGACCTCGATCACCTGCTCGACCTTCCGGTCGTCTACTGCGCCGCCAAGGCCGGCTACGCGTCCGCCAACCAGCCGGAGAACGGCGCCCTGCCGGACAACGACAACCTCGAGCCGCTCTTCGAGGACATCATCAAGTACATCCCGGCCCCGGAGTACGAGGAAGGCGCGCCGCTGCAGGCCCACGTCGCCAACATCGACTCCTCCGACTTCCTCGGCCGACTCGGCCTCGTGCGCATCTACAACGGCACCCTCGAGAAGGGCAAGAACTACGGCCTGTCCCGCGTGGACGGCTCGCTCGAGAACTTCCGCGTCGTCGAGCTGCTGCGCACGCAGGGTCTCGAGCGCCAGCCCGTCGAATCCGCGGGCCCGGGCGACATCGTCGCCGTCGCCGGCGTCAACGACATCATGATCGGCGAGACCATCGTCGACCCGAACGATCCGAAGCCGCTGCCGCTCATCCACGTCGACGACCCGGCCATCTCCATGACCTTCGGCGTCAACGACTCTCCGCTCGCGGGCCGCGAAGGCAAGGACCACAAGCTCACCGCCCGTATGATCAAGGATCGTCTCGACCGCGAGCTCATCGGCAACGTGTCGATCAAGGTGCTGCCGACCGACCGTCCGGACGCGTGGGAGGTGCAGGGCCGTGGCGAACTCGCGCTGGCCGTGCTCGCCGAGCAGATGCGCCGCGAAGGCTACGAGCTGACCGTCGGCCGTCCGCAGGTTGTCACCAAGACCATCGACGGCAAGATCAACGAGCCGATGGAGAACACCACCATCGACGTGCCGGAAGAGTACATGGGCACCGTCACGCAGCTCATGGCCGACCGCAAGGGCCGCATGGACTCCATGTCCAACCACGGTTCCGGCTGGGTGCGTCTGCAGTTCACCGTGCCGTCGCGTGGCCTGATCGGCTTCCGCACCGCGCTGCTGAGCGCCACCCGTGGCACCGGCATCGCCTCCTCGCTGTCCGCCGGCTACGCGCCGTGGGCCGGCCAGATCGTCACTCGCCAGAACGGCTCGATGGTCTCCGACCGCGCCGGCGTGGCCACCCCGTACGCCATGCAGCGTCTGCAGGCTCGTGGCATCTTCTTCGTCGAACCGCAGTCGCAGGTCTACGAGGGCCAGGTCGTCGGCATGAACAACAAGCCCGACGAGCTCGACGTGAACATCACGCTTGCCAAGCACATGACCAACATGCGTTCCTCCACCGCCGACGTGCTCGAAACCCTGACCCCGCCGGTCAAGATGAGCCTCGAGGAGTCGCTCGACTTCGCCAACGAGGACGAGTGCGTCGAGGTCACGCCGGAATCCATCCGCGTGCGCAAGATCATCCTCGGCCGCGAGGACTGGTACAAGTGGCGCGCCAAGCAGCGTCGTCAGAACAATCAGGCCACGAAGTGACCTGCTTGTTCTGACGACCTTCGCGGGCGCCTGTAGCGCGCCCGCTCACTTCGCCTACGGGAGACCCACCGGGTCTCCCGCTTCACGGCTCAGCAGAATAACCAGGCCAACAAGTAGTCCTGATTATTCGGACATGAATTGAGCGAAAGGGATCGCGAATGCGGTCCCTTTTCCTATACTGGAACGCATGACTTTGCACAGGGCATCAAGCGACATCGAACAGCTGCCGTGGTCGTACCGGTTCGGGTATCCGGTTCGGCTGCTCATCACCGTGGCGGCCGGCGTCGGCGCGGCGGTGATCGGCACGTTCGCGCACCGTATGGGCGCGTCGATGAACATTCCGTACGGGCTGGTGCTCGCCTACATGATTCTCGGCCTGTCCACATGGTGCGCCCGCTCGCGGTGCGGCATCACCGGACTGGCGATGCATCTGATCGCTTCGACCACGACCGCATGGATGATTGCGGCCGGCAGCGGCAACGACGCGCTCACGCCGATCGGATTCAACAGCGACAGCATGCCGTATTTCAGCCAGAAGGCCGGCTACCTGTGGCTGATCGGCATGATTATTGTGCAGCTCGCGTTCGCGTTCATGCCTCCGACATGGTTTCGCCTCGACGCGCCGAAGACCGCACAGACCGCAACATTTGATTCGGCAACGACTGCGGATTCGTCCGAACACGATGGGGAATCGGCCTCGACCGATGACGCGTACGACGATACGCAATCTGATCCGTCCGGCGATGCTGTGACTGGGAATGATCGGTCCGACTCCGCATCTCAGGAACAGTGATCTCATGACCCGCATACTGCACTATCTCGGCCCGCAAGGCACGTTCACCCATCAGGCGGCGATCAGCGCGGCTTCTGTGCTGCGCCCGCTCGAACCGGACGGCATCACGCTCGCCGCCGAACCGGACGTGACCGCGATCCTCGACGCCGTGCAGACCGGCGGCGATTGGGGCGTGATCGCGTGGGAGAACAACATCGAAGGCTATGTCGTGCCGAATCTTGATGCGCTCATCGACTCGCGCAACGTGGCCGCGTTCGCCCGGGTCGGCGTGGACGTGTCGTTCGACGCGTTTGTCAGGGCCGGCGAGACCGACGATCACGGCGCGGATAATAATCAGGTCGTTGCATCCTATGCCGACGAACTGATCGCGAACTGCACGACGATCACCGCGCACCCCCACGGGCTCGCACAGTGCAGGCGATTCGCTGCGGACCATCATCTCAAAGCCGTGCCGGCCGCGTCGAACGGCGCCGGTTGCCGCGATCTCAAACCCGGTCAGGTCGCGCTCGGCCCATCCATCTGCGGCGAACTGTACGGGCTGACCCGCGTCGCCACGGCGGTCGAGGACTATCCGGGCGCGCACACCGAATTCCTGGTGCTCGCTCCGCGCGACGAGGTCGCGGAACTGTTGGCGAGGATGCGGGCCGATACGACCGAATTCGAATCCGTCGTCGCGTTCATCCCGCTGTACACCGGTCCGGGCGTGCTCGCCAATCTGCTTGATGTACTGCGCGACGCGGGCCTGAACATGACCAGCTTCATCTCCCGCCCGATCAAGGGACGCGACGGCACATACAGCTTCATCGCGACGATGGATGCCGCGCCGTGGCAGGAGCATTTCCGCGCCGTGCTCACCGAAGTCGCCGAACATGGCGACTGGGTGAAAACGTTGGCCGTCTACCCGCGCCGCGAACGGCCCAGCCCGCCCGTCTACGCATGGTCGCTGCCCAACGGGGGAGTGCGGCTTGACTCCGATAATGTGAATGACTCGAGCAATGCGTGGCAGGACGACGATACGACACGAAAGGAGCTGCTGTGGTAGCTGGGAACGACAACGTACGCAACGGTGATGTTCGTGTGACCGTCGAAAATGTGCATGACGGTACGGATTCGGCTGGCATGACCGATATGACCGTCGGCATCGTCGGACTCGGCCTGATCGGCGGCTCGTTGGCGCGGCGGCTCGTGCGGCGCGGCGTGCGAACGATCGCATGGAATCATCGTGACCATCCGTATGCGCAGGCCGAGGCCGACGGTATCCGCTGTGTACCGACGTTGGCCGAATTGGCCGCGGCGAAACCGGCCGTGATCGTACTATGCAATCCGCTCAAGGCCATGCCGGCGATTCTGGCCGTATTGAAGCCGGTACTCGATCCGGCCGCGACCACGCTCACCGACGTGGGCAGCGTCAAAGGCATGGTGCGCGACCAAGTCGAAGCAGCCGGACTGGAGGAGTGCTACGTCGGCGCGCATCCGATGGCCGGCAACGAACTGTCCGGGTGGCAGGCCGCCGATCCGGCACTGTATGACGATGCGCTGTGGGCGGTCACCGTGCGTGATGACACTGCATACGCGCGTTGTCATACCGTGATGCGACTCATCACCGAAGGCGTCGGCAACCGTGTGATCGTACTCAACGATACGGTGCACGATCAGGCCGCCGCGTTGATCTCGCACATGCCGCACGTCGTCGCGACCGCACTCATCAACCAGCTGACCGACGATCCGAACCGCAACATCGCCGCCGCGCTCGCCGCCGGATCATGGCGTGACATGACGCGCGTCGCGCTGACCGACCCCGACCGTACGAGGGCGATGGTCGACGAGGACGCGGCGAACGTGGAGGCATTGCTGCGGTCGGTGGCTGTTCGTCTGACGGCCGTGGCCGATGCATTGCACTACGGTGACGACGATGCGATGACCCGCTTCTTTACAGACGGCCAGCCATTCCGTGACTACAAGATGGCTCAGCGATCGGCAACCGTGTGCTACGAGGAACGTGACGTGCCATTCGATCCGCCGCACTGGCAGACCGATCTGCTGGCATCTGCGCGTCGTGGCGAACACATCATCGGATTCGCCAGCGACCATGCCGTTCGAGTGCAGGTGCGCTCCGCGGTGTAGGACCGCACCTGCACGTGCCCATGACTGCTACGGGCGGGTGAAATTCCGTTCGGGGACGGGCTTCAGGGTGATGATCGTATCCGCGTCGATGCTTACCCGTTGTGCGGGGCGTGAGCCGTTGGCGGCGGCGTCGCGCGACAGTTCGAGCAAATGCCCGTCCCACGAGAGCACGTGTCCGACGTAGTCGCGGTACTTCATACGATGATCGACCGGATCAACGCCTTCGGACACGCGCACCACTACGCGCGCATGGGCGGGAATCTCATTGGGAATCGGCATGATGGCCTCCTTCGGCGATGAACGTGTCTTCCATCGTAACCCGTCAAAGCCCCCTCAACGTGGAGACGAGGTGAATATGTTGGCGCGTGTATTGCATGTGGTATCGCGCGTTGCGCGATGCGGTGTTTGTTTGGCGGCCTACCGGCCGCGACGCTCCCTCAGTCAGCCTACGGCTGACAGCTCCCTCAGCCGAGGGAGCCGAGGCTCCGCCAGCGTCATACGTGATGGAATATGCGCTGCCGCCTGCTTAACGGCAAGGTGATTTGGTTGCTTTTGACGCAATAACAACCGTATCTGAGTCCATGATCGGACCATGTGACTCGGTTACGGCCGTAATCATTTTCAATCGGGGAACGACAGCCGATCAGTCGGTGGCGACGGCGTTGAGGACGGGGACCTTGAGGGCGCGGCGGGCCGGCGGCAGGGCGGCGATCACGCCGATCACGATCGACAGCGCCAGGAACGCGCCCAACTGGCCCCATGGCACGCTGAGCTTCTCCAGACCGTTCGACTGGTACACCTGCTGGATCACCGCGCCTGCGCCCGTGCCGACCACCACGCCGAGCAGCGTGCCCAACACGGCGATCATCGCCGCCTCGATCGCTAGCATGCCGCGCACCTGCATGCGCGACGTGCCGATCGCCCGCAGTAGACCGATCTCACGAGTACGCTCCGAGACGCTCAACGCCAAGGTGTTGACGATGCCGAACACCGCGATCACGATCGACAACGCCAGCAACGCGTACAGGATAATGAGAATCTGATCGACCATCGTGCTCATCGTCGACTTGAACTCCTCGCGATCCTGCACGTTCACCACGTAATACGATTTCACCGCGTCGACCAGCCGCGTCTTCAGCTTGGCCGTATCCACGCCGGACTTCGCATTGATGAATAGCATGATCGTGAACATCGTGTACTCGTTGGCGATCTTGCCGGCCAGCGCATCGTTCATGAGCACCATCGACCGGTACACCGAGTTCTCGATGATCGCGCCGACCTTCGCCTGCACATGAGTCTCGACGGTTTTCGTCTTCACCAGCGTGGACGGATCCACGTTCTTCGCATCCTCGGCCACTTGTTGTGCCTCGGCGGCCTTAGCCTGTGCGCCGGCCGTGTCGCCGGCCGCCAGCAGCGTCTGTGCCTGGGTCTGCAAACCGGCGATCTTCTGCTGCACCTGCGACTGATACTCGGCCTGCGCCTTCGCGGTCGCCTCTTCGTTGACCACGATCTGCCGGCCGTTGACCGTGACCGTGTCGCCGACCTTCCAGCCGTTGTCCTTGGCGACCGTAATGCCGACGACCAGTTCTCCGTCTCGCAGCGCACGATCCGCGTCTCCCGCATTCGTGACCGGCGCGAACACTTCGGTGAACAGCGACGGCTGCTCCGCGAACGTCATCGCGGACGATTTGTCGTCGCCGGAACCGTACGTGACACCGAGCAGCATGCGCGACTGCGAGACGGAACCTACGCCGTCCGTCTTCTTGATCGCGTCGATCGCGGCGTCGGGAATACGACCGCTCGAAGCGGACATGGCCGAAAAATCGGATTTGAGACCGCTGTCGACGATGCCCGCGACCGACGCTTTCGCCGACGAGGCGACCACGCCCAGACAGCTTACGATCGCCACGCCCACGAACAAGGCGGCCGCCGTGTTCGCCGTACGCCGCTTGCTGCGCGCCAGATTACGCATCGCCAGTCGGCCGGTGACGACAAATACGTGCGCCGGAATCCAGCCGAGCACCACGCTCGTCGGCCCGACCAATGCCGGGGCAAGCACGATCACGCCCAACACCACGAGTCCAGCGCCCACGCCGAGCGGCCACCCGGTGCCCAGTGACATACCCCAATCATTCAGCCAATTCCACGGCGAGATCGTTACCGTATCATCGGCCTTCGCCAATGCGATGCGCCAGCAGAACAGCCACGAGAGAGCGCCGCACGCGATCATCAGCATGCCCGCCACGCCACGTGGCCACACCGGCTTCTCCGGATTCACCGTCTCGTTCATCGCCTGAATCGGCGGGGCCATCGCCGCACGCCGCGCCGGCAGCGCCGCGCCAAGCAACGTCACCACCACGCCGACGACCAAGCCGACCAGCATATCCGACGCGCTCGGGTCGACCGCGCCGGTCATCGGCATACCCATCCGATCCATGCCGAACACGATCAGTCGCACCATGCCCCAGCCGAGTCCGATGCCGCACACCGAACCGGTCAGGCCGAGCACGATCGCCTGCACGATCACCGTGGAGAACACCTGCATGGGGGAGGCGCCCACCGAACGCAGCAGCGCGTAGCCGCGCATCGACTCGCGCACGATCATCGAGAACGTGTTCGCGATGATGAACGAGCCGACGAACAGCGCGATCACCGCGAAGATCAGAATCAGCGGCTGGATGAAGCCGAGCGCCTTCTTGGTGGCCGCCGCACTGTCGTCGCGCACCTGCTGGCCGGTGACCGCGCGGGCCTTCGACCCGGCCGGCAATGCCTTGTTGATCCGGTCGGCGAGCGTTTGCTGCTGGGCGACGGTCAGCGGCTTGCCATCGTTGGCGGAACCGTAGACGCCGATGTTGCGCACCATGTTGATCTGACCGGTTTCCTGCTGGAAGTAATCCTTGGCGACGTTCGGCGCAAGTCCGACGATGATCGCGCCGGCCTGGCTGGAATCGGTGGAGAACAGGCCGACGACCTTCACGTCGGCCGCACCGTCCGGATAGACGAGCTTGGTCGTGTCGCCGATCTTCAGTCCCGCGGTTTCGGCGGCGAACGTATGCAGCGCGACCTCGTTCTTGGCCTTCGCCCAACGGCCGTCGGTGAGCGTGGCCGACCGCCACGTGCCCTGGCTCAGACCGAGCGCGACCGTGGGCGCTCCGGTGGTCGACGCGGCGTTGCCGTCCTTGCCGACGAGCACGATGCCGGACACGGAGTAGGTGATCGCGACGGTCTTCACGCCGTCGACCTTGCCGATCGTGTCGGCCAGCGACGCGTCGATGCGGTTATAGGTCTTGGATGCGTCGGACGAGGACGACGAGCCGGATGCCGACGATGATGAAGATGAAGACGATGATCCGGACGACATCGCCATCATGTCGTCCGCGGTCTTGTCCTCCTTGCTGCCGCGCACATACACGTCCGCGTCGGAGTTCGAGGCCATCATCTGGTCGACCTGATTGCCCATCATCTCGCGGAAGCAGAACGAGCCGACCACGAACGACACGCCGAGCGCGATCGCGATGATCGACATGATGAAGCGGCCGAAATGGGCGCGGGCGTCGCGCAAACCGATGCGGATCATGCGCGCTCCTCGGAAGAGATCTCTCCGCTCGCTGCACTCGGTCGAGATGACAGGGAGGGTGCGCTCGGTCGAGATGACGGGAGAAGGTCTCTCGAGCGAGATGACGGGGAAGGTTCGCCAGGAGTCGTATCCTCATTGTCATTTCGACCGGAGCGCAGCGGAGCGGAGAAATCTTCCGCCGCCTCATCGCCCTCGCCAGCGAACACCTCGAGAATCTCGTCATACGTCGGGTGCCGCAGATCCTGCGTGATGCGGCCGTCGGCCAATACCAGCACGCGATCCGCATACGAGGCGGCGCGCGGGTCGTGCGTCACCATCACGATCGTCTGACCATACTCGCGCACCGAATCCTTCAGGAATCCCAGCACTTCGCGACTCGAATGCGAATCGAGATTGCCGGTCGGCTCGTCCGCGAAGATCACGCTCGGCCGCGCCATGATCGCACGCGCGCAGGCCACGCGCTGCTGCTGGCCGCCGGACAGCTGGCTCGGCCGGTGCGTGAGCCTTGAACGCAGCCCGACCACGTCGACCACCTTGTTAAACCAGTCGAGATCGATCGGTCGCTTCGCGATCTGCAACGGCAGCAGGATGTTCTCCTCGGCCGTCAGCGTCGGCACCAGGTTGAACGACTGGAAGATGAACCCGATCTGGTCGCGGCGCAGCCTGGTCAGCTGCCGCTGGTTCATCGAGGACACCTCGAGCCCTTCGACCACAACCTTGCCGCTCGTCGGCTGGTCAAGTCCGGCCATGCAGTGCATGAGCGTGGACTTGCCCGAACCGGACGGTCCCATGATCGCCGTCATCTGCCCGCGCATGAACTCGACATTCACGTGGTCGAGCGCGACGACCTGCGAATCCTTGTCGCCGTAGGTCTTGGTCAGGTCGATCGCACGGGCGACGACCTCGTCCCCGTCCTGGCCGGCGGGCGTGATTCGGGCACGTGCCGGTCCGCGGGACGCCCCTGCTCCGATCGATGCCGATGATGTGCTGTGCGTGGCAGAATGACGTCCCATATCGTCCCCGTTTCCCGTCGATGATGCTATGCATAGTGTATAAGGAGACGGGTATGGTGACCGGGGGAGGACAGCGATGGCATTCGACGACGAGCTGGCCGCTTTCCTCGCCTATCTCAAGGCCAACAAGGGGTTGAGCGCGAATACGCTCACAGCGTATCGTGCGGATGTCGGCTCGTGCCTGCACACGCTTGCATTACGCGGCATCGACGAGTTGGGGCAGATCACGACCGACGACCTGCGTTCGTGGATGGCGCACGAGTCGCGCACGCATGCGCGTTCCAGTATGGCCCGCAAGGTCGTGGCGGTGCGCGGGTTCTTCGTATGGGCGCACGAGCACGGGCGCATGCCGGCCGATCCGGCAGCGGTGATCATGACGCCGAAGATCGCCGACACATTGCCGGCGGTGCTCACCGAAGCGCAGGCCGAACGGCTCATGGACGAGGCCGACGGCGAGGCCCGGTCGGCCGAGGACGATGACAGTGGGGAAGCGGACGGCCGGTCGGAACGTGGATTGCGGCGGCACGCGGTCAGGCTGCGTGATGCGGCGATGTTGGAACTGCTGTACGCAACCGGCATGCGCGTAGCCGAACTGACCGGACTGGACATACGGGACGTGGATTTCGCGAGCCGGACGGTGAAGGTGACCGGCAAAGGCAACAAGCAGCGCGTGGTGCCGTTCGGCGCTCCCGCGGCGCAGGCGATGACCGATTGGCTGCGCGACGGCCGACCGGCGCTGGCCGGCGACTGCGGAGACGCGCTGTTCGTGGGCGCCCGGGGCGGCAGGATCGACCAGCGGATCGTGCGCGAGACCGTGCACCGGAATGCGCGGACGGCCGGCGTGCCGGACATCAGCCCGCACGCGCTGCGTCACAGCGCCGCCACGCATCTGCTCGACGGGGGAGCGGACCTGCGCGAGGTGCAGGAGATGCTGGGACACTCCTCGCTTAAGACCACGCAGCGCTACACGCACGTGTCGATCGAACAGCTGAAGGCCCGGTATGCGCAGGCGTTCCCGCGGGCGTGACCTTGCCGCATAGTTAACGTGGGCGTAACACGAATGACGATTTTCGTGGAACGAATGATGAGCCGAAAATACGTAGCATATCGGTCGAAGATGAACGAAACCTTATGATTTGCAGGGCGATTAGCGATAACGAGATCGGTGAGATCGCCTAAGATCGGCGTCATTCCACGTTACGGACAACGAACTGGCGCATGACGAGGATATGGGACACAATGAGGATTGATCAGCAAAGGGGTTGGCCGATCCGGGAAGCCGGGCCGATTGGGCTCGGCGGGACGGGCGGTCAACCCTTTTGCGTAAGTCGGTTCGTCCGTCCGAAACTGCTGCATAAGCGGCAGGAAGACGGGACGCGGGCCGGCCCATCAATGGAATAGGAGAAATTCATGAAGAAGAAAGCTCTTGCTTTCGCGGCTGCTGCCTGCTCTCTGGCCATGCTGCTCAGCGGCTGCGGCTCTTCCAACAACGCCAGCAACACCGCTGCCAATGGCGGCAAGATGATCATCACCGCCGGTGATTCCGAACCGCAGAACCCGCTCGTCCCGACCAACACCAACGAGACCGGTGGCGGCGTGGTCATCGACCTGCTGTTCTCCCGCCTGGTGTCCTTCGATGCCAAGGGCAACGCGCAGAACGAGGTGGCCGAGTCCATCACCCCGAACGACGACGCCTCCCAGTACACCATCAAGCTGAAGTCCGGCTGGAAGTTCACCGACGGCACGCCGGTCACCGCCGAATCCTTCACCAAGGCCTGGTCCTACGGCGCGAACGCCAAGAACGCGCAGAAGTCCTCCTCCTTCTTCTCGACCATCAAGGGCTTCGACGAGCTGCAGGACGCCGACAAGCTCAAGGGTGACGAGCAGCTGTCCGGCCTGACGGTCAAGGACGACACCACCTTCGTCGTCGACCTGAACCAGCCCAACGCGACCTTCCCGATCAAGGTCGGTTACTCCGCGTTCGCCCCGCTGCCGGAATCCTTCTGGAAGGATCCGAAGGCCTTCGGCGAGAAGCCGGTCGGCAACGGCCCGTACAAGTTCGAGTCCTGGGACCACAACAAGGAAATCAAGATCGTCAAGAACGACGACTACAAGGGTAACGACGCCGCCAAGAACGACGGCATCACCTTCAAGATCTACACCGACGACGACGCGCAGTACGCCGACGTCCAGTCCGGCAACCTGAACGTGATGCAGTCCGTCCCGGCCTCCGCCACCAAGACCTTCGAGAAGAACAAGAAGCTGCAGGCCTACAACAAGGCCGGCTCCGTCTCCCAGACCTTCACCATCCCGTCCAACCTCGAGCACTTCGACGTGACCACCGAGGAAGGCCAGCTGCGTCGCCAGGCCATCTCCAAGGCCATCAACCGCGAGCAGCTGACGGACAAGGTCCTCAACGGCATCGGCACCCCGGCCGTCGACTTCACCTCCCCGCTCATCCCGGGCTACTCCGACTCCCTCAAGGGCGTTGACAACCTGAAGTTCGACGCGGCCGCTGCCAAGGAACTGTGGGCCAAGGCCGACAAGATCTCCAAGTACGACGGTCAGCTCACCTTCGCGTACAACGCGGACGGCGGCGCCAAGCCGATCTACGACGCCATCGTCAACCAGCTGAAGAACAACCTGGGCATCGACGTCGCCACCAACCCGATGCCGACCTTCCAGGAGTTCCGTAACGCCGTCACTGATCGCCAGATCAAGGGCGCGTTCCGTACCGGCTGGCAGCCGGACTACCCGTCCGCCGAGAACTTCCTGTACCAGCTGTACGATTCCGCCGCTGCCGATGGCAAGGGCTCGAACGATGGCGACTACAAGAACAAGGAGTTCGACGCCCTGATGACCAAGGCGTACGCCGCCACCTCCACCGAGGATGCGAACAAGATCTACCAGCAGGCTCAGGAGATCCTGCTCAACGATCTGCCGTCCATCCCGCTGTACTACTCCAACGCCGTCGCGGTCGCCTCGCTGAACGTCGAGGGCCTGGAGCTCAACTGGCAGAACGTGCCGATGTACGAGAACATCACCCTCAAGTCCGAGTGATTGCTCTGATCATACGGTCGAACTGACCACGTAGTGAGACGGGGAACGGAAGCGATTCCGTTCCCCGTTCCTTATATATAGGTACATGCGGATGTCGTATTTCATCTTCACGTCATCCCCACGAAACATTCAAGTCAAACCATAAGGTAGACTAACGAGGTACTTGGCGATCGGCCGGGTATCTTTCCCATGCCTTCAGGCTTTCCGTTATCACGGCCGATCCATAAGAATAAGGAGAAACCGATGGGTAAATATCTTCTGCGACGTATCCTGCAGATGATCCCCGTGGTTCTTGGCGCGACGCTGCTGGTCTATGCACTCGTCTTCGCGTTGCCGGGCGATCCGGTCAAGGCGATGTTCGGTGACAAGCCGGTCAACGAAGCGGTCGCCGCCCAGATCCGCGCCGAATACAACCTCGACAAGCCGTTCATCATCCAGTACCTGCTGTTCCTCAAGAACGCGCTCACGCTGAACTTCGGCAACACGTTCGCCGGCCAGCCGGTCATCGACGAGATCGCCCGCGCGTTCCCGGTGACCATCAGGCTCGGCATCATGGCCTTCTGCTTCGAAGCGATCTTCGGCGTCATCTTCGGCATCGTCTCCGGCCTGAACAAGGGCAAGTGGTACGACACCGTCATCCTGCTCATCTCCCTGCTGCTCATCTCCGTGCCGACCTTCGTGACCGGCTTCGCCGGCCAGTACTTCCTCGGCGTCGAGTGGAGCCTCATCCCCGTGACCGCAGGTTCCGACCCGGGCTTCTTCGACCTGCTGTTCCCCGCCATGGTCCTGGGCTCCGTGTCGATGGCGTACATCATCCGCCTCGCCCGCTCCGAAATCTCCTCGAACATCGCCGAGGACTACGTGCGCACCGCGCGCGCCAAGGGCATGAGCAACATGTCCGTCATGGTGCGCCACGTCCTGCGCAACTCGCTCATCCCGGTCGTCACCTACCTCGGCCAGGATCTTGGCGCGCTCATGGGCGGCGCGATGATCTCCGAACAGATCTTCAACATCCACGGTGTCGGCTTCCTGACCTACCAGAGCATCCTCAAGGGCGAAGGCAACCTCGTGGTGTCCATCGTGACCCTGTTGCTGCTGATCTTCGTGATCTGCAACCTGATCGTCGACCTGCTGTACGCGGCCCTTGACCCGCGCATTCGTTACGCGTGATCGAGAGGAGGACAAGCATCATGACTGACGAAACCAAGACCTTCCCCGAAACCGTCGTGCTGCCCGGCCAGGAGCGCTACGTCGCCCCGATCGAGGAGACGCCGCTGCAGGACGTCGACAAGGTCGACGAATCCGCCCCGGCCTCGAGCATGTGGGCCGACGCGTGGCGCACGCTGCGCAAGAACCCGCTGTTCATCGTCTCGGGCATCCTCATCGTTTTCATCGTGTTCGTCGCCCTGTTCCCGGGCGTGTTCACGAAGATCGACCCGAACTACTGCAACCTCGACAACTCACTGGGCGACCCGGAGCCGGGCCACCCGTTCGGCTACGACTTCCAGGGCTGCGACGTGTTCGCCCGCACCGTGTACGGCACGCGCACCTCGCTGTCCGTCGGCATCATGTCCACGCTGATCGTCGTGCTCGTCGGCACGCTCATCGGCGCGGTCGCCGGCTTCTTCGGCGGCTGGGTCGACGCCCTGCTGAGCCGCATCATCGACATCTTCTACGCCATCCCGTTCCTGCTGGGCGCCATCGTCGTGCTGCAGATGTTCCGCACCAACAGCTCCATCTGGAAGGTCGTGCTCGTGCTCGCCCTCTTCGGCTGGGTGTCCACCGCGCGAATCGCCCGCGGCTCGGTCATGGAGGCCAAGAACCTCGAGTTCAACACCGCATCCACCGCGCTCGGCTCCACTCCGATGCGCAACTTGTTCAGCCACATCATCCCCAACGCGATGGCCCCGATCATCGTGATCGGCACCACCTCCCTCGGCTCCTACATCGTGTCCGAGGCGACGCTGAGCTTCCTCGGCATTGGTCTGCCGACCACCACCGTCAGCTGGGGCGGCGACATCTCCCAGGCGCAGACCAACCTGATGACCAACCCGATGGTGCTGTTCTACCCGTCCGTGGCGCTGGCCATCACCGTGCTGAGCTTCATCATGATGGGCGACGCGGTCAAGGACGCCATCGATCCGAAGAGCCGTACGGCCTGAGTCTCGAAGGATGAGTGACATGGAAACTACGAATAGCAACGAGAAGCTCGTCGAGATGCAGAAGGCCCAAGGCCCGCTGCTCGAAGTCAAGGACCTCAAGGTCGACTTCACCACCGACGACAACCGCGCCGTGCACGCCGTGCGCGACTCCTCCTTCAGCGTCTACCCTGGCCAGTGGGTGGCCATCGTGGGCGAATCCGGCTCCGGCAAGTCCACTTCCGCCATGGCTGTGCTCGGCCTGCTGCCCGGCACCGGCCACGTGGTCGGCGGCTCCATCAAGCTCGACGGCCAGGAGATCGCTGGCTTGAAGCCCAAGGAGTTCGACAAGCTGCGCGGCACCAAGATGGGCCTCGTCCCGCAGGACCCGATGAGCAACCTCAACCCGGTGTACCGCATCGGCACCCAGGTCAAGGAGGCGCTCAAGGCCAACGGCATGGACGTGGCGCACGAGAAGCGTTCCGCGCTGGCGAAGGCCCTGGCGGGCGACGAGGTCGCCGTCAAGTCCAACGACGATGAAACGTTCATCGGTTCCGCCGAGCTGCCCGCGCTGCTCGACGCCGCCAAGGACGCGCTCGCCAAGATCGGCGTGACCGGCGAGAAGGCCGACGCGTTCATGAAGGCGTTCAAGGACGAGTGGGTGCCGGGCTCCGAAACCCGTTGGCGTGTGGCCGACGACCTCATCAAGGCCGGCGTGGCCGACGACGACGCATGGGTCATCGCCAAGAAGCACGTCACCGGTTCCACGCTCAACGACCGCATCGCCGGCCTGCTGTCCGAGGCCGGCCTACCCGATGCGGCCACCCGTGCCCGCCAGTACCCGCACGAGTTCTCCGGCGGCATGCGCCAGCGCGCGCTCATCGCCATCGGCCTCGCGTGCCGCCCTGAGCTGCTCATCGCCGACGAGCCGACCTCCGCGCTCGACGTGACCGTGCAGAAGAAGATCCTCGATCACCTGCACTACCTGACCGACTCGCTGGGAACGGCCGTGCTGTTCATCACCCACGATCTGGGTTTGGCCGCCGAACGCGCCCAGCACATCGTCGTGATGTATAAGGGCCAGGTCGTCGAATCCGGCCCGTCGCTCGAGGTGCTCCAGCACCCGCAGCATCCGTACACCAAGCGTCTCGTTGCCGCGGCCCCGTCGCTCGCATCCCAGCGCATCATCTCCGCGCACGAGCGCGGCGAGAACGCGGACGCGCTGCTCGAGCACCACGTCGTCGGAGAGGATGCGCTCGAAAAGAGCGAGAACATCATCACCGTCGACCACCTGACCAAGGAATTCAAGCTCCCGCGCAAGAAGGAGATGTTCAAGGCCGTCGACGACGTCTCGTTCTCCGTCAAGCGCGGCTCCACGCTGGCCATCGTGGGCGAGTCCGGCTCGGGCAAGTCCACCGTGGCGAACATGGTGCTGAAGCTCCTCGAGCCGACCGCCGGCACCGTGACCTACGAAGGCAAGGACATCGCCGGCTTCAAGGGCAAGGAGCTGCTCGACTTCCGCCGCCACGTGCAGCCGGTGTTCCAGAACCCGTACGGTTCGCTCGACCCGATGTACTCGATCTACCGCTCGATCGAGGAGCCGCTGCGCATCCACAAGATCGGGGACACGAAGAGCCGCCAGAAGCGTGTGCGCGAGCTGCTCGACATGGTCGAGATGCCCGAGTCCGTAATGACCCGTTACCCGAACGAGCTGTCCGGCGGCCAGCGCCAGCGCATCGCAATCGCGCGAGCGATGGCCCTCAACCCGGATGTGATCGTGTGCGACGAGGCCGTCTCCGCCCTCGACGTGCTCGTGCAGGACCAGGTGCTGCACCTGCTCAACGACCTGCAAGCCGAGCAGGGTCTGAGCTACCTGTTCATCACCCACGATCTGGCCGTCGTCCGCCAGATCGCCGACGAGGTCGTGGTGATGCAGCACGGTAAGCTCGTGGAACACGCCACCACCGACGAGGTGTTCGCGCATCCGAAGATGCAGTACACCAAGGATCTGCTCGACGCCATCCCGGGCGGCAAGCTCCAGCTCGGCCTCGACTGATCCTGAATCGCAATACGCCCTGACAGGCTCCCCTTGACGCATAAGGGGAGCCTGTTTTGGTATGCGGCGTGTATCATGAGCCGCATGACCATCACCATCACCACGTCGAACGTCAACGGCATCCGTGCCGCCGAACGCAAGGGCATCGCCGATTGGGCAGGCCGCAACACCCCTAACATCTGGTGCATGCAGGAGGTGCGCGCCCCGCAGCCCGACATCGACCGCATCATCGGCGGGTTCGGCTTCGAGTACGCCACCGCTGGGGCCGTGTCCGATCCGGCCGAACTGACTTCGATGAACGAGATCTGCCGCGTCAAGGGCCGAGCCGGCGTCGCCCTGCTGTCCGACCTGCCGGTCGTCGCACGTCGGTACGGCCTGCCGGGACTGGAGGAGGACGTCGACTCGGGCCGCTGGATCGAAGCCGACATCCGCACGCCGCAAGGCTACGAGATCACCGTCGCATGCGTGTACGTACACGCCGGCAACACCGACGACCCGGTGAAGATGCAGCAGAAATACCGGTTTCTCGACACCATGCTCGTGCGCATGGGCCAGCTGCGCGACGAGGCGGCGCACGGCGGGCGTCAGGCCGTGCTGTGCGGCGACTTCAACATCGCGCACACGCCGCTCGACATTAAGAACGCCAAAGCCAACGAGAAGCACGCCGGATTCCTGCCCGCCGAACGCAGGTACGTCGACCGCTGGCTGGGGGAGCTGGAGTTCGTGGACGTGATGCGCGACCTCGCCGGCGACATCCAAGGCCCGTACACATGGTGGAGCCAGCGCGGCCGCGCGTTCGACAACAACGTCGGCTGGCGCATCGACTACCAGTTCGCCACGCCCGAACTGGCCGAGACGGCACGCGGGTTCGTGATCGACAAGGCGCCCACCTACGACGCGCGATGGTCCGACCACGCGCCGCTGACGATCACCTATGACGTGTGATTTCCGCTGTCCGATAGACGATATGCACCGCTGACGGGGATCTCAGCGGCGCATATCGTCTAGCCGCCGGATGATCCGCACCGCTGACAGCCAATCACAAGGTGTAGTGCTACGCTAGTCGAGGTTGCAACCGCATAACGAAACGAGGAACACCAATGGGACTGTTTGGATTCGGCAAGAAGAAGCACCAGGACGAGGACGCCGCTGAGCGCGAGGCCGAGAAGGCCGCCGACGAGGCCAAGGACGAGACCGAAAACACCGCCGACGAGGCCGCCGCCCAAACCGCCGAGGAGCATTACCCGACCGAGATCGTCAGCGCATACGAGGGTCGCGGCGAGGAATACGGCCCGTGGGACGTCAACGACGAGGACGTGATCGACTACGACATGCACCTCGACCTCGGCGCATACTACCTGCCGTACCTGCAGGGCCTGTCGCTGCGTCTCAAGGCCAGCCGCGCCGACCAGCAGATCCTCGGCTCCACTATCTCCTACGGTACGTCCAGCCTCGAGATCGAGGCGTTCGCCGCGCCGAAGAGCGCCGGCCTGTGGGACGACGTGCGCGCCGACCTGATCGCCGCCAACAAGGGCGCGACCGAACAGCCGGGCGTGTTCGGCACCGAGATCAAGCTGCCGGTCCAGCTCAAGGGCGGCAAGGTGCTCGTCACCCGCATCGTCGGCGTGGATGGCCCGCGCTGGATGCTGCGCGGCATCTTCTCCGGTACCGCCGCGACCGATCCGAATGCCGACGAGACGATCGCGCTCAACAAGTTCTTCGTCGACGTCGTCGTCGACCGCGGCGAGGAGCCTCTCGCGCCGCGCGACCTGATCCCGATGCACCCGCCCGTCGCCCCGGCCGAACGCAAGGCCGCCGCCGCGGCCGCCGCGGGCGAGACGGAAGGCAAGGAGCACCTCAAGGACATCCCGAACAGGCCAGACGGCCCGTTCGACACCGACCAGCAGGTCGAGGTCAAGACCACGCTCTCGCGCGGCCCGATGTTCTCTGAAGTCCGCTGACGGACCGCATCAGCCGATATGGCCGAAGAGAACCAGAAGAAACGCACCGGCATGGCCTCGCTCGCCGACGTGGGCGACGGCGGTGATTTCTCCGTCATCGACGCGATCGGCGGCCCGCGCGGCGTCGTCGAATCGATGCTACCGGGCGTCATGTTTGTCGTGATGTTCATCGTCACCAGCGATCTGAACCTCACGATCGCCGTCTCCGCCGCGCTGGCCGTGATCCAGGTGGTCGCCAGGCTCGTGCAACGCCAGTCCGCGATGGGCGCGCTGAGTGGCCTGATCGCGGTCGGCATCTGTCTGATTTGGGCGTGGAAAAGCCATGAGGCGCGCAACTACTACATGTTCGGCTTCATCTCGAACGCCGTGTATCTGGTCTTGCTCACGCTGTCGCTGATCGTGCGCGTGCCCGGCCTCGGCCTGATGATCGAATTCATCCGGTCCCTGCCCACCGAGCATTTCAAGGCATGGTTCAACGACTGGATGCGTGACCGCGCGCTCAAACGCGCATACATGATCGTGACCGCATTGTGGATCGGTGTGTTCGCGCTTCGGTTACTCGTGCAGGTGCCGCTGTATCTGACCGACCATGTCGCCCTGCTCGGCACGGCGAGACTGCTCATGGGCATCCCGTTCTGGGCGCTCGCGATCTGGGTGTCGTACCTCATCATCGCCACCCCGCTGCACCGTCACAAGGCTGCCGCGCAGACAGACAACCAGTAACCGGATACCCCGTTTGTCCGGACAACCAGACCGCAAGGAGTACTACGTGATGGACGTTCAGGTGCGCATCGAACGTTACGCCGACCAGGGCCGGTGCGTCGGCCATATCGACGGACGCGTCGTCTTCGTGCGCTTCGCCCTGCCCGGCGAGCTCGTGCGCGTGACGCTGGACGAGCCGCACGACCGCGACGACCGTTTCTGGACAGGCGAGGTCACCGAAGTGATCGAGGCGAGCGAGGACCGCGTGGCCCCCGCGTGGCCGCTTGCCGGCCCCCTCGCGATGGACGGCGGCGTGGGCGGCGCCGATCTCGTGCACGTGAGTCTGCCCGGCCAGCTGCGCTGGAAAGCCGTCACCGTATCCGAACAGCTCAGTCGGCTCGGCCATATCGACGTGCCCGTGCCGATCGAACGCATGGATGGTGACGAGGCGCTCGGCGGATTCCACTGGCGCACCCGCATCGAGATGATCGCCGACGACAATGGCAAGCCCTCGATGCGCCGACGCGGCTCGCACGTGCGCGTGCCGATCGACACGATGCCGCTCGCGACCAAGACATTGCTCGCCGTGGCCGAACGCGAGCATATCTGGGACGGCGGCTTCGAACCCGGCTCGCAGATCCGCCTGTCCGTACCCGAACCGCGTCCCTCATCCGAAACGAACGACAAAGCCGATAACTACGCCGTGCTCGTCGACGGCGAACTGCGTTCCGGCAGCCAGCGGCTCGTCGAACGCGCCGACATCGCCGGCACCACGTTCGAATACACGGTCGACGCGAACGGCTTCTGGCAGATTCACCGCCAGGCGCCGATCGCCCTGCCGAACCACGTCATCTCGCTCGCCCGCCAGGAGATCGGCGAGAATCAGTCCGCCTGCATCTGGGACCTGTATTCCGGTTCCGGCCTGTTCACGCTGCCGCTGGCCACGCTCGTCACGCCGCGCACGCGCATGCTCAGCGTCGAGGGCGGACGCACGGCCGTCAAGAGCGCGCAACGCAACCTGCGGCACCTGAACCTGACCGACGTGGACGCGCGATGCGGCGACGTGGCGAAAACCCTCGCCAACGTGCCCGCACACCTCGCACATCCCGACCTGATCGTGCTCGACCCGCCACGCGCGGGCGCCCGGGCCAAGGTCTGCCGCCAGATGGCCGCCTCCGGTGCCCGTTCGATCATCTACATTGCATGCGACCCGACCAGCCTGGGCCGCGACACCGGCACGCTGCGCGAACTCGGTTACGAACTGGCCGACGTGCGCGCGTTCGACATCTATCCGATGACCCACCACGTCGAGACGGTGGCGCTGTTCCGCCGCGCGTGAATGCAGTAGGATCGAGCGTATGAGCCGAACCGTGTTCCGTCGCCTGACCGCCACGCTGGCCTGTATGGCCGCCTGCCTGACATTGGCCGCCTGCGAGCCGGCTGGTCGCGCGGTCGGCGACACGCAGGACAGCGAACCCGAGGTCGCACACATCGGCAAGATCAAGCAGGACATGCTCATCGGACTGGTCGGCGCCGCGCAAAGCGCCGATGTGGACAGGATGGCGATGGACGCGTTCGACACGGCCGGCGTGAACGCCGTGTACGTGCCGGTCGCCGACATGTCCGATCCGGACGCCACCGCGCGGCGGGGCGTGACCGATCTGATCGACCGACGGGCCACCGTCATCGTGATCAATGGCCTGCAGCTCGGTTCTGACAACACGGACGACTGGAACGACGTGCTGCGCAAGGCCCGCGGCGCCGGCATCCCGGTCGCGCTGCTCGACCCGACGAACACGCCCGTCGACAAGACGCTGTTCGCCGCGACGCTGACGCTCAACGACCGTGCGGCGGACGCGCAGCCGATCGCCCAGGCGCTCGCCGACATCATGGACGACAAGCCGCACGAGCGCGAGATCATGGTCAGCACCATGAACGCGACCGAACTGAACCGACCGTAGCCGAACCGCATCACACGGGACTCCACATCCGTCCACAGGATGAGTGCGCGGACGGACGGGCGCGGTAGGCTGGTGGGCATGAGCGCGAGTCTTTCCATGCCGCAGACATCCGAAACCGGTCTGAGCGAAGCCGAAGTGACCGAACGCGTCGCCGACGGGCGCGTCAACACGGTGAAGACCTCCACATCCCGGTCGGTCGCCGACATCGTGCGCGCCAACGTGTTCACCCTGTTCAACGGCATCATCCTCGCCGCGATGGTCATGGTGCTGCTCACCGGCTCATGGCGCGACGCGGTGTTCGGTTTCGTGATTCTCATCAACACCGGCATCGGCATCGTCACCGAGCTCAAGGCCAAACGCACGCTCGACAAACTGTCCATCCTTGTCGCCGCCGACTACGTCGTCCACCGCGACGGACGGGACACGACCGTCTCCCACGACGGCATCGTGCTCGACGACCTGCTCTGGCTGCGCTCCGGCGACCAGGTGCCCGCCGACGCCGAAGTCGTGGACGATTACGGCATCGAACTCGACGAATCGATGCTCACCGGCGAGTCACGCACCGTGCGCAAGAAGAGCGGCGACGCGGTGTATTCCGGTTCGACCGTCGTCTCCGGCATGGCGCTGACACGCGTGACCGCGGTCGGCGCACACGGGTACGCGGCCAGCCTGACCGCACAGGCTAAGGTATACAAGAAGACCGTGTCCGACCTCAACAAGGGCATCAACACGATCCTCAAATTCATGACGTTCCTCGTCGTGCCGCTGTGTGCGCTGCTCATCTGGTCGCAGATACAGACCGTCGGCGGCTGGTCGGCGGCGATCTCGACCGGCGCGTGGCGGCAGGCGGTCGTCTCGGCCGTCGCCGGCGTGGTCGGCATGATCCCGGAGGGACTGGTGCTGCTCACCTCGCTCAACTTCGCGATCGCCGCTATGCGGCTGGCCCGGCACAATACGCTCGTACAGGAACTCGAATCGGTGGAGACACTGGCCCGCGTGGATTGCCTGAACCTCGACAAGACCGGCACGGTGACCGACGGCGGCATCGCGTTCGACCGCGTGATGATGCTCGACGACGCCGACTGCGACGAACGGACGGCGAAACAGGCGTTGTACGACCTGGCGAACGAGGAACAACCGAACGGCACCGGTCAGGCGGTGCTCGCCGGACTGCGAGGGGAAGGATTCGGTGCGGGGCAGGTCGCCGCGCGAGTGCCATTCTCGAGCGCCCGCAAGTGGAGTTCAATCACGGACGGAGACGGCACGACCTGGTACATGGGGGCGCCGGAGGTGCTGCTGAACGCGCTCGACGGGGACTACGCGGATGTGCTCGCGCAGGTGAACGCGCTCGCCGCGGACGGCAACCGTGTGCTCTTGATCGCGACAGTGACTTCTGAGGTGGTTGGGTGTGCCCTCCCTCAGTCACGGCGTGGCCGTGACAGCTCCCTCAGCCGGGACATTGCCGTTCAGCGAACGACAGAGTCGTTCGCAGGCAATGTGCGAGCCGACAGGCGAGCCAGCCAAACGCGGCCGCAGGCCGTCCTTAATTACGGGACGAGCCGAGGCTCCGCCAGCGTCAAAGGTGGAGACGAGGCCGAGGCGGCGGTCAATCCGCAGGCGCGGCCGGTGGGGCTGGTGCTGTGCGCGGAGCGGATCCGCGCGGATGCCGAAGGCACGCTCGCATGGTTCCGCGAGCAGGGGGTGCGCTGCCGCATCATCTCCGGCGACAATCCGGTCACGGTCGGCGCGATTGCACGGAAGGTGCGTCTGACCGGCGACCGTACGCCCGTCGCGATGGACGCGCGGAAGCTGCCGAGCGACATCAACGAACTGGCCCGCACACTCGAAACCGTCGACGTGCTCGGCCGCGTCCTGCCTGACCAGAAGAAGGCCATCGTCCAGGCCTTGCACGTGGACGGCCACGTCGTCGCGATGACCGGCGACGGCGTCAACGACGCGCTGGCCATCAAGGAGGCGGATCTCGGCATCGCGATGGGCAACGCCGCGCCTGCCACCAAGGCCGTCGCCCAGGTCGTGCTCGTGGATTCCAGATTCAGCCATCTGCCCGACGTGGTCGCCCGCGGCCGTCAGGTCATGGCCAATATGGAACGCGTCGCCAGCCTGTTCCTCGTCAAGACCGTGTACTCCGCGCTCATCTCGCTCGGCGTGGTCCTCACGGCCATCCCGTTCCCGTACCTGCCCCGGCACATTACCTACATCGGCGCGCTCACGATCGGCATGCCGGCGTTCATCCTCGCGCTCGCGCCGAACACTCGCCGCTACATCCCCGGGTTCCTGCACCGCGTCGTCCGGTTCGCCCTGCCCGGCGGGCTCGCGATCGCCTTGGCCGTCCTGTGTTCGTCGTGGATGCTGCCGTCCATCATGGGTTGGAATGTCGAGAACGCCGCCGATCTGGCCAGCCTGCGCGCCACGAACGCGATCATCGTGTTTGTGCTCGGCGTGCTGGTCCTCGCCCGCGTTGCGCAGCCGCTCAATTCGTGGCGTGGCATCCTCGTCGCCGCGTTCGCCGCGGCCGGCGTCATCGGCATGCTGATCCCGTTCGTCGCGAGCTTCTTCGCGCTTGAGGTGCCCACCGGCCGTGAGATCACCGCCACCGCCGTCGCGCTGCTGCTGTCGGCCGCCGTGTTCGTCCTGTGCCATGTGATCGTCGCCGCGGCGGCGCGGATTATCTCACATGGCAAGCCGACACGCCAGAGCCACGGTAACATGCCGGTATTGTGAAGGGCAGATAATCGGCGACGTTACCGATTACAGTCCTAGAAGCCGGAGGGGAACATGTCCGTACGCGACGACCAGCTGTCCACGCTCAGCGTGAACGGCACGGACTATGACTACTATTCGATTGCCGACCTGCCCGGCATCGACCATCTGCCGTACTCGCTCAAGGTGCTGGTCGAGAATCTCGTGCGTAACATCGACGGCGCGAACATCACCGACGAACACGTCAAAGCGCTGCTCGACTGGGATCCGAACGCCGAGCCCAGCCACGAGATCCAGTTCACGCCGAGCCGCGTCGTCATGCAGGACTTCACCGGCGTGCCGTGCATCGTCGACCTCGCCACCATGCGCGACGCCGTCAAGCAGCTCGGAGGCGACCCCGAGGTCATCAACCCGCAGGTGCAGTCCGACATGGTCATCGACCACTCCGTGCAGATCGACAAGTACGGCGTCGCCGACGCGGTCGAGCAGAACATGGACATTGAATACCAGCGCAACGGCGAACGCTACCAGTTCCTGCGCTGGGGCCAGCAGGCATTCCGCAACTTCCGCGTCGTGCCGCCGGGAACCGGCATCATCCACCAGGTCAACATCGAATACCTCGCCAAGGTCATCATGACGAAGGCGGGGGAGCGCGGACGCCAGCTCGCCTATCTCGACTCGTGCGTCGGCACCGACTCGCACACCACCACCGAAAACGGCCTCGGCGTTCTCGGCTGGGGCGTCGGCGGCATCGAGGCCGAGGCGGCCATGCTCGGCCAGCCGATCTCCATGCTCGTGCCGCGCGTCGTCGGCTTCAAGCTCACCGGTTCCATTCCCGAAGGCGTCACCGCCACCGACGTGGTCCTGACCATCACCGACATGCTGCGCAAGCACGGCGTCGTCGGCAAATTCGTCGAATTCTACGGCGACGGCATCGCGTCCGTCCCGCTCGCCAACCGCGCCACCATCGGCAACATGAGCCCCGAATTTGGCTCGACCTGCGGTATCTTCCCGATCGACCAGGTCACGCTCGACTACCTGCGCCTCACCGGCCGTTCGGACGAGCAGGTTGCGCTCGTTGAAGCCTATGCGAAGGTCAACAAGCTGTGGGGCGACGCCTCCGATCCGAACTACGTCGAACCGCAGTACTCCGAATACGAGGAACTCGACCTGTCCACCGTCGTGCCGTCGATCGCCGGCCCGAAGCGCCCGCAGGACCGCATCGTGCTGTCCGAATCCAAGCAGACGTTCGAGGAGACGCTGCCCGCGTACGAGACCGAGAAGACCGTCAAGGAGCCGGTCGCCGTGTCCACCGACTTCCGCGGCGATTTCGATCTGACCAACGGCGACGTGGCGATCGCCTCCATCACCTCGTGCACAAACACGTCCAACCCGTCCGTCATGATCGCCGCCGGCCTGATCGCCCGCAACGCGGTCGCGCGTGGTCTGTCCCCGAAGCCGTGGGTCAAGACCTCGCTCGCCCCCGGCTCGCAGGTCGTCGCCGACTACCTGAAGGCCGCGGGACTGCAGGACGATCTTGACCGGCTCGGCTACGAGCTCGTCGGCTTCGGCTGCGCCACCTGCATCGGCAACTCCGGCCCGCTGCTGCCGGAGATTTCCGAGGCGATCAACGCGAACGACCTGACCGTCACCGCTGTTCTGTCCGGCAACCGCAACTTCGAAGGCCGCATCAGCCCGGACGTCAAGATGAACTACCTCGCCTCGCCGCCGCTCGTCATCGCGTACGCGCTCGCCGGCACGATGGACTTCGACTTCGCCTCGCAGCCGCTCGGCAAGGATCCGGACGGCAACGACGTGTACCTGAAGGACATCTGGCCGACCAACGAGGAGGTCGCCGCCGTGGTCAATGGCACCGTCAGCCGTGAGATGTTCCTCAAGGACTATGCGTCCGTGTTCGAGGGCGACCATCGCTGGAAGGGCCTCGACGTGCCCGAAGGCGAGCTGTTCCAATGGGACCCGAAGTCCACGTACGTGCGCCGCCAGACGTTCTTCGACGGCATGAAGGCCGTGCCGGACCCGGTCGCCGACATCCACGGCGCACGCGTGCTCGCCCTGCTCGGCGACTCCGTGACCACCGACCACATCTCTCCGGCGGGCGCGTTCAAGGCGTCCAGCCCGGCCGGCAAGTACCTGACCGAACGCGGCGTCGAGCCGAAGAACTTCAACTCCTACGGTTCGCGCCGAGGCAACCACGAGGTCATGGTGCGCGGCACGTTCGGCAACATCCGCCTGCGCAACCTGCTGCTCGCCTCCACCGGCAACGAGGTCACGCCCGGCGGCTTCACCTACGACTTCACGACCGGCGAGCCGTCCACGATCTTTGACGCGTCGCTCAACTACAAGGCCGCCGGCACGCCGCTCGTGGTGCTCGCCGGCAAGGAGTACGGCACCGGATCATCGCGCGACTGGGCGGCCAAAGGCACGCTCATGCTGGGCGTTCGCGCGGTGATTACGGAAAGCTTCGAGCGTATCCACCGCAGCAATCTGATCGGCATGGGCGTGCTGCCGTTGCAGTTCCCGGCCGGCGAAAGCTACACGTCGCTCGGCCTCGACGGCACCGAAACGTACGACATCGACGGCATCGAGGAGCTCAACCACGGCGCGACACCGAAGACCGTGCACGTCACCGCCACGCACGCCGACGGCTCGAAGACCGAGTTCGACGCGGTCGTGCGCATCGACACGCCCGGCGAGGCCGACTACTACCGCAACGGCGGCATCCTGCAGTACGTGCTGCGCAAACTCATGAAGTAGGCTGCGTGAGCAGCGGCCGCCGATCGCCGCGGACGGGAGCCCGACACGTATCGTCTACGCGTCGGGCTCCTTGCGTATCGGCTCGTCGCCGCCGGTCCTGAGCGAATTGATGAGCTGTGAGACGATGCTCGGCATGATCGAACGGCTGAGCCACTCGACGTTGTCCGGTGTGAGCAGGGCTGGCGCCTTGGCGAGCACGCCGAGCATGCCGCTTGAGGCGAACTCCAGCAGCATGTGCTGACCGGGGTTCAGTGTGGCGGGATCGCGGCCGAGCGCCGTCAGCCAGATCTCGACGACATGGGTTTTGAGCTGCGTCGCGAGTCCGGCCGAACCGTGCGGCCCGGCGATCAGCGACAGACGGCGGATGCTGCGGATGCGTTGCGGCGAGGATAGGCAAGCGAGCGCATAGTCGCGGATGCCGTCGATTCCTTCGTCCTGACGGATGACGTGCATGATGAATGCGGTGATGTCCGGCTGCTCGTAGATCGCGGCGATCGCGTCGTCGGCCAGTTCGGGGATGTTGGCGTAATGGTAGTAGAACGCGCTGCGGTTGAGGCCGCTCGCACGCGTGATGTCGCTGATGGTGATCTGCGCATACGGCTTGTCCTCCAGCAAACGCCAGAACGCATCCTGCATCTTTTGCGGTGCGCCCGGTTCCTCGGCTCGCGGTCGTGCCATGTCGTCTCCTGGTTGAGTGATCGGCTAACTCAACACGATATCGTGTTTTCGATGCCGCGTGGCCGATCCTGCCGCCAAACCCTACATAATGTCGGATTACGTGGATTTATTTACCCGACAGACTGATGTATTTCTTGGAATCGCACGCAATCCAATGCGTCAGTCAATCGCAACGGTCAATCGCAAAGAGAGGCACGATCGACATGTCATTCCTTGAATTCCACGACGTGGTCCGCCGATACGGCAGCGGCGAATCCGCCGTGCTGGCGCTCGACCACGCCACGTTCGACATCGAACAGGGCGAGCTCGCCGTCATCCTCGGCGCGTCCGGCGCCGGCAAATCCACCGCGCTCAACATCCTCGGCGGCATGGATCGCGCCACCTCCGGCTCCGTGCGTCTCGACGGCAAGGACATCACCAGGGCCAACGAGGCGCAGCTGACGGACTACCGCCGCTTCGACGTCGGCTTCGTCTTCCAGTTCTACAACCTCGTTCCCAACCTCACCGCGCTCGAAAACGTGGAACTCGCCAGCCAGATCTGCCCGAACGCGCTCGACGCGCGCGAGACACTCAAGAAGGTCGGTCTTGGCAACAGGCTCAACAACTTCCCCGCGCAACTGTCCGGCGGCGAACAGCAACGCGTCTCGATCGCCCGCGCGCTCGCCAAGAACCCGAAACTGCTGCTGTGCGACGAGCCGACCGGCGCGCTCGACTACAACACCGGCAAGGAGGTGCTGCAACTGCTGCAGGACTCCTGCCGCAATCGCGGCATCACCGTCGCGCTCGTCACGCACAATTCCGCGCTCGCGCCGATGGGCGACCGGCTGATCCGCTTCCGTTCCGGCAAGGTCACCGAGATCAAGGCGAACCCGAGCCCGACTCCGATCGCGGATATCGAATGGTAGGGGAGTCGCGATGAGGAAAACTGCACTCTGGAAGGACGCGTGGCGCGCGATCCGCGGCAACGGCAAGCGTTTCGCCGCGATGACGGTGATCGTCGCGGTCGGCGTGATGATGCTCGGCGGCCTCAACTCGGTAGGCCGCGACATCCGGGCTGGACTCGACGAGTTCTTCGACGAAACCGGCATGCACGACATCGCGATCGTCTCCACGCTCGGACTCGATGACGACGACATTGCCGCACTGCGCACAGTACGCGGCATCAAGGACGCGGCCGGCGAATACGCGGCCAATGTCACCACGACGATCGACGGCAAACAGGCGTCCGCCACCGTCACCTCGCTCAACGACCGCGGCATCGACCGGCCGTACGTGACCGACGGCCGTCTGCCGAAATCCGGTCATGAGATTGCCGTGACGCGGCAGTATCTGGACGATGCCGGCAAGTCGATCGGCGACACGCTCGAATTCAAACCGGACGATTCGATGACGGCGGCCGCGGTCGGTTCGTCTGACCCGTCGTCGGACGATACGCCGGACGATGCGACCGGTTCGACCGGCACCTTCGCAAACGGCGAGTACACGATCGTCGGCGCGATCATCGACCCGAACGACATCGTGAACCCGTCCGGCCCGCTCACGCTCGTCTCCGGCAGCAAAACCGTATATCCGATGGTCGTCACGATCGACTCGCTCGCCGCAGGCGACGACGTGCCGTACACGTCCGCCGTGCTCACCGTCGCCGACGCGGCCGCGATGAACACATACGACGACGATTATCTGGGCGTTGTGGCCGACACGAGGAGCGCGATCGAATCCATCCAAAAGACCCGTGAACAGGCGCGCACCGACGCCGTGCGCGACGCCGCGCTCGCCAAGGCCATGAGCAGGCTCGACGAACAGCAGGCCAAGGTCGACGCATTGCCCGACGGGCTGCCGGCCAAAACCGCCGCCGAACAACAGCTCGCCGCCGCGAAGGCCAAGATCGAAGCCGGTGTCGCCGCACTGCCCGACGCGAAATGGATCATCAGCGACCGCAGTTCCGTCACCAGCTGGGAGGACGTGAACACCCAAAGCGAGATGATCATGCGTCTCGGCACGCTGTTCCCCGTCCTGTTCCTCGTGATCGCGCTGTTGGTGAGCCTGACCGCCGTCACGCGCATGGTGGAGGAGGATCGCCAGCTCATCGGTACCTATAAGGCATTGGGGTACACGCGCGGCGAGACGATGGTCAAATACCTGGTGTACGCCGGCGCGGCCTGCCTGTTCGGCGGATTGCTCGGCGATGCGCTCGGTCTGCTTGGTCTGCCGTTCGTGTTCACGCGGCGCCTGATCTCGAGCCTCTACGTATTGCCGGGCTATCCGCTGCTCGTGGACTGGAGGCTCGCGGTGGGAGGCGTGCTGCTGTTCGTCGTGACGATCACCGGGGCGGCCGCTGCGACTACGGCCGGATCACTCAGGCTGGAACCGGCCGAACTCATGCGTCCCAAGGCTCCCAAGGCCGGCCGCACGATCTTCCTGCAACACGTCGGCTTGGTCTGGAACCATCTGAGCTTCCTTGGCAAGGTGACCGCCCGCAACCTGCTGCGCTACAAGTCGCGCGCGCTGATGGTCATCATCGGTGTGCTCGGCTGCACCGCGCTCATGACCGCCGGCTTCGGCATGGGCAGCTCCGCGCTCACGCTCATGCCGCGCCAACACCGCGAGATCGCGCCGTACGACGTCATGGCCGTCACCTCCGCCGCCGACCATGACGATGCGCAACGGCAACTGGACGACGACGCGCGCGTCGCATCGACCCTGCCGCTGCAGCTGGGCAACGTGACGTTGGACGCGGCCGGCGACGATTCCGCCGACGACGCGAAGATCAGCGCACAACTCATGGTCATCCCGGACGGCGAGTCGTTGAACGGCTACCTCGAACTGCACACCGAGGCCGGAACCCCGATCGCGCTGCCGGATAACAATGCCGGCCACAACCACCATGCCGGCGTGATCGTCACCGTCAATGCCGCGCGCAAACTCGCGCTTGCGGACGGCGACACGGTTACTCTGACCGACACGATGGCCAACAGCGTTGACGTCACGGTGGTCGATGTCGCGCAGTACTACACCGGCAATCTCGTCGTCATGACCGAGTCCGCATACGAGCGTGCGTTCGATGCGGATTTCGCCGCGAACGCCGATCTCGTCAACGTGAACGCCGACGACATGGACGAGAACATCGCGTTCGCGGACGACCTCGCGCAGCACGGCGAATACCTGTCGGTCATAAGCTCCGCCAAACAGGAACGCGACTTCTCGAAGAGCTTCCTCATGTTCTTCGTCATGATCGGCTTCATCGTCGTCATGGCCGCAATCCTCGCGATCGTGGTGCTGTACACGCTTGCCTCCACGAACATCTCCGAGCGCGAACGCGAGCTTGCCACCATCAAGGTGCTCGGATTCCGTCGACGCGAGGTGCACGGCTACGTGAACAAGGAGATGCTGCTGCTCGCGGCGATCGGCATCGCGGTCGGTCTGCCGTGCGGGCGCGGATTGCTGGGCTTCCTGATCGGCAAACTCGACCTGCCGGGCATGAATCTCGTACCGAACGTGGCCTGGTACTGCTATGCGGCCGCCGCCGTGCTCGCGCTCGTGTTCACGGTGCTGGTCGAAGCGGCGACGAACCGGTCGCTCGACCGCATCGACATGGTCGGCGCGTTGAAGAGCCCCGAGTGACGGGCGGCTGATACGACGACGGCAGGTTGGACGAACCTCATGCCGAGGATCGCCCAACCGGCGGTACGATGACAGGGGAGGGGGTGATGTGCGAAGCAGCGCACGTTGATGCTGTGAAATCACCTGCCGCGGATCAGGCGGCGCACGCCCTCGGCGATGAGGGCGGGGTCGATCGGCGTGGTGCCCAGCGCCCGGTGCAAGGTCAGTCCCTCGATCATCGCGTCGAGCAGTACGGCGGTCGCGGGGTCGAAGACCCGTTCGATCTGCGTGCGACTGGCGGCCATCCACCGTTCGGAAATGTCCCGGTATGCGGGGTCGCGGGCCGCCAGCGTATAGAACTCGAGGTTGATGTTCAGATCGCGCTGCGAGCCCAGCAGATCGGCTCCGGCGATATGCTCGGTGATCGCCGCACAGGCCTCGTCGGTGTTCGTCGCGCCGGCCATGCGCGCGGCGAACCGGTCGATGCATTGCTGCGCGTACTGGTCGAACGCCTGATGCAGCAGGTCGGCCATGCCGTCGAAATGGTAGGTCATCGACCCGAGCGGCACTCCGGCCGCGGCCGCGACGATGCGGTGCGACGTGCCGCTTACGCTGCGTTCGGCGATCACGTCAAGACAGGCGTCAATGATGCGCTGCTTGCGTTCGGGGTCGAACCGTCGTGACTGTTGTCTGCCGTCGCTCATGCGTTTGACCATACACGGCGATGCGTACAGTCGTACGCCAGACGTCGGTATGGTCAAACGGGTGTGGCGAAGGTGCGGTTCATGCCATGTCGGCAACCGATGCCGGGTACCAGATGGCGAGCCAGTTGTCCTCGTCCGGGTTGGCCAGCTGCTCGCGCATCCACTGGCGGCAGATGCGGAAATAATCGGCCAGTCCCTCGTTGAACAGTGTCGCGATACGTGCGATGAGACCGTGGAAACCAGACATGATGATACTCCTTACGTATGCCCCATAGATAGCGGAATCATCTACAGGACGGTGTGATTCGGTGCTGTGTTCGTATCTTCTGCTGCAGTAAGAAGTTATTTATTATGATATGTTTCCGTATGTTGCGTGATGGCTGATTGGTAGCAAAACCGGTCATGGTAATATCAAAATCGTACAAACAGCCGATATCGGCCATCCGCACGAAAGAAGGTCCGCGATGCCGCAGTCTACGCACAAGCGTCTGGATCTGCTGTCCGATCTGTCGGAACGGGTCCGCTACAACCTCGCCGAACTGCCGATCTACGCGTCGCGCGACCCACTGTCGATCTACGCCGACTACCGATGCCCGTGCCACTGGCATCGCGATCTCGAATACATCCATGTCATCAGCGGCACCCTGCACTATTTCGTCAACGGCGAGGTGTTCGTGCTGCGGCCGGGCGAGGGACTCGTCGTCAATGCCAACCGACTGCACTATGGGTTCTCTCCCGGACGTCTCGAAAGCTGGTTCTCGTGCGCGGTGATCAGCCCGTCGCTGGTCGAATCATTGACCGGAGATGTCGCCGCGCGCTGTGAACGCGCGTTCGACCAGCATCGCGACGATGCGATGCGATTGTCGCCGAACGTGCCATGGCAATTCGACGTGCTGGCCGGCATCGACCGGCTGGTCGTGCAGTTGCGTGGCGATCGGCGAAAGGCCGCCGCTGACAGCGGGACGCCGATCGATCCGCTGCCCGCCGTCGCCACCGCGATCGGACTGCTCGACGCGGTGCTTGATCGGTTCGGCTCCTCCGGCGACGATGACGATCGGGATGCCGACGAGCAGCGTCGCCGTATCGACGTGCTCAATATGACGGGCCTGATCCAACAGCGGTTCGCGGCTCCGCTGAGTCTGGACGACATCGCGGCGGCCGGACGGGTCAGTCGCAGCCAATGCTGCATGCTGTTCAAACGGTACGTCGGCCATACGCCGAACGAATACCTGACCGAGCGGCGCGTCGAGGAGGCCAAGCGTCTGCTGGCCGGCACCGATGGCTCGATCGCCGAAATCGCGCGGGCTTGTGGCTTCTCCTCGGCGAGCTACTTCATCAGCGTGTTTCGGCGGCGACTGGGCGCGACGCCCAAGGAATACCGGCTGCGGTTCGCGGCATGATGCCGGACGGCGGCCGGTGGATGCCGCGGGGCGGAGACTCTGCCGCCGGTGACGGGTTGGTCAGCGCCTTGGCAGGGATTCGCGCAGGACGATGTCGGGCGCGCTCTGCACGAAGATGAGCCGGTTCGCGGACTGCGTGGAGACGGTGCCGTCCGTATCGTCCGGCGCAGCCAGGATGCGTCCGACCGCGGCCTGGCCCATTTCCGCCAGCGGCAGATGCACGGTGGTCAGCGACGGATGCACGTCCGCGGAATAGGGGATGTCGCCGAACCCGGTGATGCCGATCTCGCGTCCCGGTTCGATGCCGTTCGCCCGAAGCGCGGTCATCGCGCCGATCGCCATCACGTCGTTCAACGCGATGATCGAATCCACGCCGGCCCCGCCGTACGCCGCGCCATCGCCGGCCGTCAATAATCCGGAGCGCACCATCTGCATGACGGCCGCGTATCCTTCGGTGCGGCTGAACCGCCCGTTGACCACCGCCGCGGGATCGACATCGATGCCGGCCTTGGCGAGCACATCCATCACGCCGGCCAGACGTTCGCGCGACGAGCGATGGTTGTCGTCGCCCTTCAGAATCGCCGGCCTGCGGTAGCCCGAGTCGACGACGAGCTTGGTGATCGCGCGCGCGCCGACCTCGTTGGCCACATCCACGGCCGGGAACGGCAGATTGCGGTTCATAATGAACACCGCGCGGCCGCCCGACGCCTCGTACTGCTTGAGCTCCGCCTCCAGCGTCTTGCGTTCGGGGGAGTCCACGTATTCGCTTTCCGAGATGATGATGCCGCGCGGGCGGGTTGCCACCGCCTTGCGCACGGCCTCCAGTTCCTCCTTGGGGCCGGCCGCGACTCCGATCGTCACGGCGATGCCCTGCTCGCCGGCCGCCTTGACCACGGCCTGCGAGACGGAGGCGAAATACGGGTCGGAGATATCGGAGACGAGCAGCACGATGCTCGGTGCGGTGCCTTTGGCCACGGCCTGCGCGTAGGCGTTCGGACGGTAGTTGAGCCGTTTCGCTGCCTCCATCACCTTCACGTACGAATCGTTGCGCACCTTGCGTGTGCTGCCGTTGAGCACGCGGGACGCGGTGGCGATGGATACGCCCGCCTTTTTCGCCACGTCCATCAGCGTTGCGGGGGCGGCCGTCTTGTCGTTCTGCTCTGCCACGGTGTCACTGTCCTTTGCGCATCTTCGGAAAACAGTATTAAGCGTTTACCAGTATACCGTGTATTTCGTTTGGCTTGCGACAGTGGTTTGCTGGATATATATTGGTAAGCGCTTTCCGTTCCGGCGTGTCGTGCGGTAGGCTGGTAGCCATGACGCGATATGTATGCGCTCCCGACTCCTTCAAGGAGAGCCTGACCGCCAACGAGGCCGCACAGGCGATGGCACAGGGAATACGACAGGCCGACCCCCATGCCGACATCCGCATGGTGCCGATGGCCGACGGCGGCGAAGGCACCGCACAGGCATTGTCCGACGCGACCGGCGGCCAGATGCGCCGCACCATCGCGCACGACCCGCTCGGCCGTCCGACCGCCGCCAGATACGCACTGCTCGGCGACGGCACGACCGCCGTCGTGGAAACCGCCGAAGCAAGCGGACTGGCACTGCTGGCGCCCGACGAACGCAACCCGCTGATCACCACGTCATACGGTACCGGCGAACTCATCAAGGCCGCGCTCGACGCCGGCGCGACGACGATCATCGTCGGCCTCGGCGGCAGCGCCACCAACGACGCCGGCGCCGGCATACTCAAGGCGCTCGGCGCGCGACTGCTCGATGCGAACGGTCATGATCTCGAACCGGGAGGGGCGGCGCTCGCCAAGCTGGAGGCGATCAACATGAGCGGACTCGACCCGCGACTGAACGGCGTGACGATCATCGCCGCATGCGACGTGACCAACACGCTGACCGGTCCCAACGGCGCCAGCGCCGTGTTCGGACCGCAGAAAGGCGCATCCGCGGATGACGTGGCGCTGCTCGACTGTGCACTGACCCGCTTCGCCGAGGTCGCCGGCTGCCAACTGGACTCGAACGTCGCCGCATTGCCGGGTGGGGGAGCCGCCGGCGGCATCGGCGCGGCGCTGCTCGCCTTTCTGCACGTCGAATTCCGTCCGGGCATCGACCTGGTGATCGACCGTGCGGGACTCGACGAAGCCGCGCAATGGGCCGACATCGTGTTCACCGGCGAAGGATCGATCGACTTCCAGACCAAATTCGGCAAAACACCGGCCGGCGTGGCCGCCACCGCCAAACGGCACGGCAAACCGGTCATCGCCATCGCCGGGCACATCGGCGACGGCATCGAGGAACTCCACGAAATCGGCATCGACGCGGTCTTCGGCACCGCACCCGGCGCGGCTAGCCTCGACGACCTTCTGCGCAACGCCGCAGCCAACGTCACCCGCACCGCAGAACAGGTCACACGACTGCTGAACCTCACGCGATAGTGGCGGTCGCGACCGCCAGCAAATCGGGAGACCGCCGCGCCGACGGCACAATCGAAAGGAATCAATCATGACATGGGAACTGGCCGCGTCGACCCTCGGCGCACCGTACGATACGATGGACGAACTCGCCCGCACGTTCAAGAACACCGGCGTCAAGCAGATCGAGGTCGCCGTCGGCGACGAGATGAAGTTCACGATGGCCTCGACCGACGACGAACTCAAGGCCATGCGCGACGAACTCGCCGAGAAGGCCGGCGTGACCATCTTCGGCGTCGATTCGCGCGTGCAGGTGTGCAACACCGACCGCGAGGACGACGAACTGGTCGCCAGCCTCGAACACTGCCTGCACATGGCGTCCGTGCTCGGCGCCAAGTACGTGCGCGTCTTCCCGACCGCGCCGCTCGAGCCGAGCTGGGACCCGGACAGGCTCCCCGGCATGGTGCTGCCCAAGGGTATGAACCTCGCCGGCGTCTCCAAGCGCGGCGCCGAGATCATCGCCCGCGCCCTGCCGACCGCCGACAAGCTCGGCGTGCAGCCGCTCATCGAAACGCACGACAGCCACACCAACGGCGAGCGCAACGCGATCATCCACTACTATCTGGATCGTCTTGCTCCTGGCAACCAGGCCGGTTCCATCTGGGATCTGGCCCACCCGTGGCGCGTCGGCGAGGTGCCGGCCGCCACGTTCGAGTATCTGAAACCGTATCTGGTGAACGGCCGTGGCGTCGTGCAGATCAAGGACTGCGCGTTCCCGGGCGACCAGACCCCGGTGCTGCAGGGCACCGGCCGTGTGCCGCTGGCCGAATGCTGCAAGCTCTTGAAGGACGGCGGCTACACCGGCCCGCTCTCCTTGGAGTGGGAGCGCCGCTGGTATCCGCAGGTCGAGCCGCTCGAGGAGGCCCTCGTCGCCGCCCGCAAGGCCATCGAGGCCCTGCCCGCCGAATCCCAGCTGTGATCCGCAGCTGATCCGGTATGTACGGCCGATCCCGCGCGCGACGCAACGGATCGGCCATCATCCGCCGATCCATCAGGCCGTAACTCAACAAGACAACGAGTCCGTCATTGGGTTACGGCCTTTTTCCGTCCCCGAAACGGCCGTAACTCAATGACGGGACCATTGCTGGGTTACGGCCTTTTTTCGTCTCCGAAACGGCCGTAACTCAATGACGAGAATGACGAGGCATCGATCGTACATGAATTCGTCATGTTGCGGAAAGTGTCGAAAGTGTCGAAATAGGCTTGTTGAAAATGGTTAAAAGTGTAAAAAACAAGTATATGAAATTATGAAAAATGCGAAAAACCGGGTAGTCAAATTGTAGAAAAATGCAGTCAGTCGTAGTATGTATATGGGACCCATACGATACGCGGGTGGAAGGCGTCTGATACATGGCATTGAAACGCAAGGCGTACGAGTGCTTCGAGTCCTGGAAGCGGGACAAGTCGAAGCAGGCGTTGCTGGTCACGGGCGCTCGTCAGATCGGCAAGACGTATCTGGTGCGCGAATTCATGCAGGCGCATTACCGTAGCCGAGTGGAGATCAATCTTGCCGATGACAGTGCGGCACGCTCGTCGTTCGCCGCGGCGACGGATGCAGACGATCTGATGCTTCGTATTTCCGTGGTCGCCAGCATTCCGCTGGTGCCTCACGAGACGGCCATATTCCTTGATGAGATTCAGGAATGTCCGAACGTGATGGAGCATATCAAATTGCTGATCGACAAGGGCGAGTACGACTTCATTCTGTCCGGCTCGCTGCTTGGGGTGAAACTGGAAGGCGTGGATGCGTTGCCTGGGGGGTATCTCACGCAGGTTGAGATGTTCCCGCTGGATTTCGAGGAGTTCTGCTGGGCTAACGGTTTGCCGGAAGAAGCATGGCGGATGGCACGCAAGGCATTCGCCGATCGCACGCCGGTGGCGGATTTCATTCATGAACGGTTGCTGAAGCTGTTCCACCGCTATTTATTGGTTGGCGGCATGCCCGATGCGGTCAACGCGTTCCTGAAGAACGGCACCATCGATCAGGTGCGCGTGTCTCAGTCCGAAATCATCCGCGTATACAAGCGGGACATCGCCAAATATGCGCCCAAGGAGAACCGGCTGGTCATCCAGAACATCTACGACCTTGTTCCCAGCGAACTGACCGGCACCAGCAAGCGGTTCAAATTCAGCTCGATCGAGAACGTCAAGAGGTTCGATCAGGTGACGGACGAATTCCTGTGGCTGATCAATGCGGACGTGGCGATCGCCACATACAATGCGACGGAACCAAGGCATCCGCTGCTCATCTCGAAGAACGACAGCCGGTTCAAGCTGTTCTATTCCGATGTCGGACTGCTGACCGGTACGTTCATCAAGCGCGCATCCATCGATCTGCTTGATGGCAAGACCAACATGAACGTTGGCGGCGTATATGAGAACGCGGTGGCGCAGGAACTCAACTCGCATGGATTCGCCACATACTACTGTGCCAGCAAACGCATGGGAGAACTTGATTTCGTAACCGAAACAGCCGCAGGGCGCGTGCTGGTATTCGAGATCAAATCCGGATCGTCGTATCGGACCCACGCGTCGCTCGACCATGCGCTGGATTCGCCGAACTGCGGCATAGACGAGGCATACGTGCTGGCGGAAACGAACGTTGAGATCGTAGGTCGGGTGACATACCTGCCGATTTATATGGTCGCCATGTTCGACGCTGATGACTGAGCATCCGCCGGTTGTTGCGACGTCGTGTCGGCGTCCGCCGGCAGCAGGTCGTAGGGCATCTGCTTCTTGACCCAGTAGAAGATGAGCAGCGCGAGCGTGAACAGGCCGGCCCGCGGAATCAGACGCATGAAGATCACGATCACGAACACCGCCGTGCGTACCGCATAGAACAGCACGCGCCGCCAGCCGGAACGCGGCCGCGTCTCGCAGGTCATGTGCGTGAACCCGCCGCCGAGCGTACGCCCGCCGCGCATCCATGGCACCAGCAGTTCGAAGACGAGCAGCGCGACCAGCGTCACCGCATCGGAGAACGTGACGTCGTTGCCGAACACATGGCCGACGACCGGAATCGACTGCCACGTCGCGATATCGCGTACCACGACCATGTCGTACAGCACCGTGACGAGCATGGTCGTCGGCAGCGCCACGGCCGTGATCACCGTCAGATCGATCGCGTACGTGATGCAGCGGCGCAGGAATCCGGGCTGCGTCACCGTCGTCAGATCGTTCGCGCGCGGCGGCACGAGACGGTCGAACAGCCGTGCGGCGGCGAAACCGAGCAGGGCGCCCAGCGTGTTCGTGATCAGATCGTCCACGTCGAACAGCCGGTACGAGCACGGGTAGAAGCCGAGGAAACCGGTCAGCTGCAACGTCTCGATCATCAGGCTCGTCATGAAGCCGAACGGCAGCGCCACGGCGAGAGGCCAGCGGAAGACGCGGCCCATGATGAAGCCGAGCGGCAGGAAGAACACGACGTTCAACGCGAGCTGCATGATCGCGGCCAGGCCGTCGGTGCGGATGTCGCTGATGAACTGCAGCGGGTTGAGCTGCGGCGCCAGATGATGCGCGGCGCAGTAGGCGACCGGGTCCTCGGGCATCGGGTAGAGCGTGAAGCACAGCAGGCCGATCGCGTACAGCACCGTGCCGTACGCGACGAGCGCCTGCGAGAAGCGGATGCGGTTGTAGCGGTGGTACAGCAGCGCCAGCACCGGCACCGTAAGTACGGCCGACACGAACGGCCACAGCACGACCGCCAGCATGAACGGCCGGCTGAAATAGGCGATGTATCCCATCGAAGGTCCCTTCGTCTCTTCTGACTCTCATGTGTGCCGTCGCACACCGCTGCGGCGTAGGTTGCCGTGTGACCGAACCGGTGTGTGGCGTCTCTATTACAGAGTAGACGGACTGCCGCGTGGATGTGGTCATGCGGAAGGATGAACGACAACGGCATGCCAATGAGACGGTCATACCACAGCAGGAGATTGAGATACATCGAGATGTACTGCGGAACCGTCAGCGTAGATGTCGTGCCAAGTCTCGTTTGGCGTAGATGACTCTGGCGACGGTGATGGTAGCGGCTGCCTCGTCGACCCAGTAGAACACCGCGTGATTGCCGACCATGACGCGTCGGTATTCGTGCCGAAGTGGCCGTATCGGAATATATAGGGGGTGAGAGTATGGGAAGTCGGCAGGTCCCTCGATTGCCGCATTCAGGTTAACGGCCAATGTTTCCGCTGTATGCGGGCTTTCCGATTCGCGCATGATATAGGAAACGGCCTCGTTCATATCGGAGACGGCCTTCGGTAGGATCTCCACCCTATACACGCATGGCTCCGTCGATCGCGGCTCGCATGGATGCCATCGCTTCCTTGGGGCTAAACCGCTTGCCGGTGGTTTCGGCTTCGCGCTCGCCTTCCAGCAGCATGTCATATATCCGGCTGTCGAGCTGCAGGTTTTCGTATGCTTCCATGCTGAGCACTACCATGTCGCCGAAACCGTTCTTGGTGAGGAAAACAGGTTCACCTGTCTCGTGCACGATGCGGGATATGTCCGCAAAATTGTTGCGTAGATCCGACACGGGACGGATCATCTGATCGGCCATAAGGATCACCTCCGTCTATTAATTTAGCATAATCATGCTAAATGAACGAAGGGCTGCGCTCGATCCGTCCCGACGAACGCCCCGCCGTCCTGCTTGACGGCTGCACCACGGTCGCCGACCCTGACATCACCGTCATCGGCGTGCGACGATAACCGTTCGCCGCCTGATCGATCCAGTTCCGCCTCGTGCGGGGCTTTTCTTGTCTCACGCCTTCTTGCCGCAACGCGTGTCGTACCGGTTCGAGGCGTTCTGTACAATGGATTGACCCAGACGGCACCGGCTGTTCGCGCGGCTGATGGCGGTCTGGCGTCATCATGGACAACGGGAAAGGGGCGGACGACATGACTGACAACGACACCATCAACAATCGCGCGGGCGGCCGAACACCGCAGAAGCCATCGGCATCGCAGTCGAAAACGGCGGTCGCGCTCGCCATCGGTCTGGTCACCTCGCTGTTCTTCGTGTGGGGCCTGACCATGAACCTCGTGAACGCGCTCAACACGCCGATCGGCAACTACATGCAGCTCAACAGCGCCCAGACGTCGCTGCTGCAGGTGGCGTACTACAGCGCGTACTTCGTCATGGCGATCCCCGCGGGCCTCGTCGCGCGCCGATTCGGATACAAGGGCGGCATCATCTGCGGCCTCGCGCTGTTCGTAATCGGCTCGTTCATCGTCGCGCCCGCCACCGGCACGTCCAACTACGTGCTGTTCCTGCTGGCCATGTTCGTCATCGCGCTCGGCGCGGCCTCGCTGGAGGCGAACTGCAACCCGTACATCACCAAGCTCGGCGACGAGAAGGGCGAATCGTTCCGCCTGAACCTCGCGCAGAGTTTCAACGGCATCGGCACGGTCGTCGGGCCGCTCATCCTCGGCCAGATCCTGTCCGACACCGTCGCGCCCGGCAAACCGGGATTCGACGAGGCGAAGACGAAGTTCCTCTCCGACACGCGTGGCATCTACCTGACGATCGGCATCGCGCTCGCGGTGCTGCTCATCATCTTCGTGGCCGTCAAACTGCCGACCCCTCCGGGCGACGACGATGACGTCGCATCGGACGCGTCCTCGAACCAGGGCAGCGGCTCGTTCGCCAACCTGCTGCGCCGGCCGTACTTCCTGCTCGGCGTGTTCGCGCAGTTCGTGTTCCTCGGCATCCAGACCGGCGGCATGGCGATGTTCTCCGCCTATGCGCTCAAGCATTGGGGTGCGGGCATCACGACCGGACTGGCCACCACGCTGCTGTCGGTGATGGCGCTGCTGTTCACGCTCGGCCGGTTCCTCACCACGCCGCTCATGACCCGATTCGATCCGGCCAAGATCCTCGGCTGGTACATGCTGATCGGCGCGGCGCTCATGGTCGTCGTCTTCCTGGGTCTCGGACGCGTGTCCGTGATCGCGCTGCTCGTCTCGTTCCTGTTCGTTTCGATCGGCTATCCGACGATCTTCTCGCTGACCTTGCGCGGCGCTACCGGCGCGGCGGCGAAGACCGGCTCGTCGATCGTGGTGATGAGCATCGTCGGCGGCGCGGTGATCACGTTCGTGCTCGGCGTCATCCAGGATGCGGCCGGCATCGAGATGGCGATGCTCGCGATGGTGCCGCTGTTCCTGTATGACGCGTGGTACGCGTTCTTCGGCTCACGCATCGGTCGCGACTGACGGCCGTGCGTGCACGACGCATGATGCATGGCGCATGATGTATGACGAAACGAGGCGGGTTCGCTGGTGCGAATCCGCCTCGTCGTTTTGGGAAAGTCTTGAAAATGTAGTGGACGCCGTTGTCCGTTTATTCAGTTGTTGTTCGGTTATGTCGTATTGAGTTATGCATACGGATCGTCGTTTCGTGAGCCGATGGGGGCTCGCGACTCAGCGGGCGATCTTCTCGTCGTTGGCGGCGTTGATGATGTCGTTGAGCACCTTGCTGCTGGCCGGAGCGGACTTGGCCATCGCGCTCATGCCGTACATAGCCAGACCGCGCATCATGGAATCCTTGAGAGACATAATATTTCCTTTCGTTGGTGCGTAAATCGTTTGACGTACGCAGTTACTTATGTTCGGCTTCATTTCTGAAACCGGTTTCATAATAGCGTGAATCGCCGACTGTGGCAAGCGGCGCGGTTCGACTTCGGCGTTTCGCAATGATTACAATGGTTTTCGGCAATGCCGGGGCCTCGCGGATATCGCCGCGGGCGAAGTGTGCGGGGTCGGACGGCGACAGGCGGCGGCATCTGCGCGCTGAAACGACGCCGGACGATGCGTGACGCACGGCGAAACGGTGCCGCCGTGCGACGGATTGCCGGAGAACATGCGCGACCGGGAACGGAAAGGTGACGATATATGGCGAGGAATGCGGACCATGGCAGGCCGGTCATCAAGGACGTAGCCGCGCTGGCCGGCGTCTCCGCGCCCACCGTGTCGCGCTACCTCAACGGCACCGTCAACGTCGCCGAGGACAAGAGACGCCGCATCGCCGAGGCCATCAAACAGCTCGGCTACGAACCGAGCGCCGTCGCCCGGGCCTTGTCGAATCAGGAGATGGACACGGTGGCGGTGTTCGCGGCCAACCCCGATGCGTTCTCCACGTCGGCGACGAACCACGGTGCGGAGGCCGCGGCTCGCAAACGTCGGTTTCTGCTCAATATCGTTTCGCTTGACGAGAAGGACATGGGTTCGGTCGCCGCGCGCGTGCGCATGGGGTTGGCGGTGCGCCCGGCCGGCGTGATCGTCTACGAATACGATCGTTCGGGCGTCGAGGCTCTGAAGCACGTCCCGAAGGATCTGCCGCTGGTCGTCGTCGGCGGCGGATTCGGCGACGGCGACTACCAGATCATCAACGCCGAACGTGACGGCGGCCGGTGGATGACGATGCATCTGCTCGATCTGGGGCATCGTGACGTGCGCTATGTGGGTCCGGTCGAGGGGGAGAGCGGCAATTCGCGCGCCGACGGGTGGCGCGATGCGCTTGAGGAGCGCGGCCTTACGGTCCCGGAGCCGGTCGTGGTGGCGGATGGCGACCTGGACGCTGCGGTGCGCGCCGGACGCGAACTGGGCGGGCGTGCCGATGTGACCGCGATCTTCGCCGGCGGCGACGAGACGGCAATCGCCGTGATCAAGGGCCTGCGCGAAGCCGGCCGCCGCGTGCCGGACGATGTGAGCGTCGTGGGCTTCGACAACCGCAGCTTCGCGCCGATGTGGGAGCCGGCGCTGACGAGCTACACGCAGAACTTCCATGAAATGGGGGAGCGTGCGTTCCGTCTGCTCTACGAGCAGATCCGTTCGCGCCGCGGCCGGGTCGCGTTGCCGCCGTCGCGCGTCGAGGTGGTGCAGGGCAGGCCGTGTCTGCGCGATTCCGAGCATGCCGCATCCGTGAACTAGCATTTTGCCGGGCTTGAATTGACGCATTGTTATTCTTGGCTCCCTCGGCTGAGGGCCGAGCCGTGAAGCAAACGCCGGCGGCGTTTGTAGGCGAGGTGCGAGCGACAGCGAGCCGACATGGCGCGGCCGCAGGCCGTCCGCAATTGCGGGGCGCTGTCGGCGAAGCCGACTGAGGGAGCGTCAAACCCCTCGCATTAAGCCCGACAAAGCACCAGTCGCGGCGGCTGGAAGCCGTGTGCGTCGGTGACGCGCCGATCATCGGGTAAGCGGTTGCTGTTAGATAGCTCACTTATGTTATATAAGTTCATATGATCAAGTTTTATTTATGGTAAGCGCTTCCCAAACTGTGCTATAGTGACGATCGGTTGACATATCCGCGCCGATGCAATCGCTGGTGGTTCCCTGTGATGGTCGGTGGTCGGCGACGGACGCACACGTATGGAAGAGGAACGAACATGCCATATATCGTCAAGCGGATCATCTGCTTCCTGACCGGACTTGCCGTCGAATCGTTCGACGTCTCGTTGGTCATCATCGCAGGTGTCATGTCGCTCGTCTTCTTCGGCCGCATCGACGGCCTCGGTCTCGGCACGGTCGTCGCTGCGGTCATCACCGGCCAGATCGTCAACCTGATCAACCGCCACTGCTGGTTTGTCCCGGCCAAGGAGCCTGTGAAGGTCTGCGGCCCTGTTGTAGGCGAGCGGTCCTGATCTGGCTTGTTGTCGTGGCGGCTTGCGTGGGTTGGGGGCGGTTCCCGGGATTGACGGCTTGTATCCCGGGAACCGAAAACCGCACAATAATGCACATTGGCCAGACGCGAATCGTTGAAATTCCGGGCGGTGGCATGTTCATATGCGCATGGGCTGGTTCCCGGGATTGTTTCCGCACAATCCCGGGAACCGGATGGCGGGCAACCTCCGTATGCAAGACATGGCAACGCGCTGGAAAGCGTTTTCAGTCGGCATATAATCAAGCACGCCAGCTTTTAGGAATCTTGTCGGTCTGAGGGACCATCGTCAAAGGAGCATAGTATGGCGCAGGAGTCATTGCAGTCGTCGGACATTGCCGGAACGCAGCGGGAAAGCAGACCGTTCGTCGTGTTCTCATTCCGGCCGGCCGATCTGATCGGCAAGATCATGGGGACCGACGCGTGGCGTGAGCTCGATCTCGTCGCCGACTACGACCGTGACGAGACCGGCGAGCCTGTCGTCGTGACGGACTTCCGCGACCCCGCGAACGCCGAACGCATCGCCAAAGCCGACTACATCATCACCGGCTGGGGCGGCGAACAGCTGATCGACGAGGCGGTGCTCGCCGCGATGCCGAACCTCAAGGGCATCTTCGCGGCCAGCGGCGCCGCGGCCCGCATCTTCACCGACGATGCGGCCAAACAGGCCGCCAAGGCGCGCAGCATCGAACTGTCGAACTCCGGATACCTCAACGGTTTGCCCGTCGCCGAATACTGCTTCGCGAACATCCTGCTCGCCAACAAGCAGTTCTTCCGCGCCGAACGCATGTACCACGAACAGCGCGGATGGGGAGCCTGGGTCGATGTGCAAAGCGTGTTCGCGAATGTTGGCAACTACGAGAAAACCGTCGGCTTGGTCTGCGCTTCCTCGCGCATCGGCCGCCGCCTCATGACCATGCTGCAGATGACCCGCCTCGATGTGCTCGCCTACGCGATCGACATGTCCGCAGACGAAACCGCCTCGTACGGCGCGACCAAGGCCGACCTCGACACGGTGCTTTCCCAGTCCGACATCGTCTCGCTGCACGCGCCAGACATCCCGCCGCTGCGTGGCATGATCGGCGCGCGCGAACTCGCGCTCATGAAGGACGGTGCGACGCTGCTCAACTCGGCGCGCGGCCGCGTGATCGACCACGATGCGCTGATCGCCGAACTCAAGACCGGCCGCATCAACGCGATCCTCGACGTGACCTGGCCCGAGCCGCTGCCGAGCGACTCGCCGCTGTGGGATATGCCGAACGTGATCCTCACCCCGCACATCGCCGGGTCGACCGGTTCGGAGCTGCATGCGATGGGCCTCAACGTGGCCGAGGAGGTCGCCCGCGCCGCCGCCGGCAAGCCGCTCAAGTACCGCGAGGAATACTGACTCGCGGTTCGCCGATGATGATGGCCCGCCAGCGCCAAACGGTCGTCGCCATCATATGTCCGTCCGAGTGGCGGTTTTCTCTCGCTGACGGTACCGTCAGCGAGAGAAAACCGCCACTTTTTTGTGCCGCCGACGTCGGGCGTGAACTGGCTCGCGGTGGTCGGCTTGACGCGGACGGACTGGTGTGCTGCAACGACACGTTGGCGCTTGGCGTGATCCGAGGCCTTGCCGACGAAGGCGTGCGTGTGTCCGATGGCGTGAAGGACCGCGTATCCATTGGCCTGCTTGCACGATGCCTCCCGCATTTCACCTGATCGTTTGGTGTAGGGTTTTGTTATGCATGGGTTTTTCAGGAAACTTGCGGCCTTGTCCGTAGCGGTGCTGTGCTGTTCCGGTTGCGGTGCGACCGTCGTCGGCGGCGACGGCGGTGCGGCTCCTTCGGCCGAGGCGAATGGAAGCGTCAAAGTGGACGAAGGGTCCGCGCCGTCGGGAACCCAACTGACGTATATGGGATATACGGATACGGTCACGTTGACCGATTCGTATGTCGCGACGCTGAAGGACGACGCGGCATGGACGCACGCCGATTTCATTCGTGAAGTCATCGCCGACCGCAGGATCACGGCGGACGAAATGAACGAGGCTGAACGTCGCTCGATCAACTGCTATGCGCAATACGGGCTCAAGGTCGGTGTCGACTACTGGTTCGGAGATAACGGAGGAGGGTTGGTGGAGAAGGAAAACGACCGATATACGCAGGAGCAGCGAGCCGATATCAGCACGACATGCGGCCTAGATACGGGATATGAAAGCATCAAGGAAGTGTATTACCAGGCGGTACGCAACCCCGACGACGTCGACTTGGAACCATACCGATTCCAGTGCTATCAAGAGCAAGGTCTGCTGGATGCCGGATACACCTACGACGAATTTGAACGGCTGGTGGACAATGGCACCAGTCCGCTGTCCGATTACGACTCGTTGGACGAGGCCAGTCCGACCAAGCGGCAGTTAGACCAATGCGTCAACGATCCGCTGCATCATATCGCGCATTCGCCGTTGACCGGCAGGTGAGACCGATGTTCCGGTTGAGGAAGCATGTCGTCGGCGACGGTGAACACTACGGGAACGATGATCCCGGGAGACGGTCGCGTGCCGGCAGGAAACGGATGCCGGGCCGCCAGATGACCGCGCTGCTGGCCGTCTCCTGCATATTGCTTGGCGCAGGGACCGCGTCGATCATCGTCGCCCCGCATACGCCGCGATCATTGTCCGCCGCCGACCCAAACGCCTCGATCGCCATCGAACGCAGAACGACGGACGACGCCCGTTCGATCACCATCGACGCCGAGGAGATCGCCATGCCGCCGGTCACCGCACCGCGATCCGGCATGGTCACTGCATCGTCATGCGAGCCGGGAGCCGTGCTCTCATCAGGCACATCGCTGGTATCTATCGACGGGCGAGGCGTATTGATGCTGGCCGCCAAACAACCGTTCTGGCGCGACCTACCGGTGGGTGCCCGCGGTGAGGACGCGGCATCACTGAACGATGCGCTGACGGCAATACGAGCCGGAACGCTTTCCGGCGACACGATCACGAACGACACCATCGAGGCATTCAAAACCGTGTCCGCCAACGTCGGCCATCCGCTGCCGGATGACTATACGACGATCCGTACTACGGACATGGCATGGCTGCCTGCCGACACGGTGAGCGTGGCGACATGTCCCGCCGTACTCGGCCAGGAACTACAGCAAGGCGAGCCGATCGCCGTATTGCCCGCTGTCGCAGGATCGGCCAAGGCGGAAAGCCTGCCATCGGGCGTCGCCTCGGGCAAACGCGTGGTATTGGCTGGTGACGAACGGCTCAACATCAGTGACACGGGAGAGATCTCCGACCTCACGTCGTTTTCTCGTTCCCTGCCGTTTCTGTCAAGCGGTTCTCAGAACGGGGTACGCAAGATCAGCGTGCAATGGGCGTTGCGTACACCGGTGGAAGTGGGCGTGGTGCCGGCCTCGGCCATCGGCACGACCCCCGGCAGCGACAGCCAGGCGTGTGTGGTGATCGATGGCCGTGCACTACCGGTGCGCGTCGTCGGCTCGATGCTTGGCCGGTCCTATATCCAGACCATGGATGGCACCGTACCGGACGGCGACGTACGGCTTGCGCCCAACGTCGGGGGATGCTCATGACTGAGGATGCGGAGCCGTGCGTCGTGCTGAGCGAAGTGGGCTATGCGTATGATCCGGGACGGTTCCTGTTCCGGCATGTGAACGCCGAACTTGATGCCGGACGCGTGCATGCGTTGGTAGGGCCGTCCGGATGTGGCAAGAGCACGATGCTGGCCCTGCTTGCCGGATGGCTGACGCCGGCGGAGGGGAAGGTGGAACAACGTGGAATCAGTTCGTTCAACTGGGTGCCGCAAAAACCGATCGGTGTGTCCCGACGCAGCGTGATCGACCATGTCGTGCTGCCGATGATGGTGCATGGACTGCCGCGCAGTACCGCAGAGGGCCATGCGTGGGTCATACTGCGGCGCTTTGGCCTGGCGCAGATTGCGAGGCACGATTACGGAAGCCTGTCCGGCGGCGAGGCGCAGCGGCTGATGCTGGCGCGAGCCGTGGCCACATCCTGCGACATGCTGCTGGTGGACGAACCCACCGCGTCCCTCGACCGTGCCAGCGCGCGCACGGTGATCTCCTGCATTCGGGAGCTGTCGGCGCTCGGATGCGTCGCGGTCGTCGCCACACATGACGGCGAACTGCGATCCGCCTGCGACGATGTACTCGATTTAGGGGCATTGGAATGAACGGCGCAGGCAATCGGAATCATCGGATGTCCCATAGGTCTGCGGAACATCGCAACCGACCGTGGCTTTGGCCACTGTCCGAAGCGTCGCGAGACCTTCACTGTTCGGTCGGCAACCCACTGTTGTGGTTCGTGGCCGCGGTCATCATCCTGTTGCTATGTTGCGGATCCGATGCGCTCAACGTGCGGCAGCTACTCGACGGGTCCGCCGCATACCGTCGTGCGGGAGGCGACATCATGATCGTCAACGCTCCGGAACGCATCGACGGTGCGGCATGCGGCAACCTGACATCCATTTCCGGCGTCCAAGGCGCGATGGCGATACGCGTCACGGAGCCGGTCACCGTTCTGGCATTGCCTGACGCACCCTATGTTGCGTACGAAACATCCTCCGATCCATCGCCGATCCTCGACGTTGAGGGCAGTCGTGGCCTGATCGTCGCGCGTGGCATCGCCGACCGGCTCGGCCTTGGTGTCGGCGACAAACTGCATATGCGCAATGGCGGCGGCATGACCGTGACCGGCATCTATGACTGGCCGAATGACGGACGCCAGCCGCAGTATGCAAGCGTGATGTTCGTCGATACGCCGGCGAGCGAACGCAGTGGCATGTTCGACAGTTGCTGGGTGCGCGCGTGGCCGATGACCGCTTCGATACGCGACGCGCTGTACGCCGCGGTCGCCGATGCCGGAACGGATGCTCCGGGCATCGCGGACGTGATCTTGCCCACGAACCTCAACCCTCTGTTGTCGTCCACTCCGCCGGATTCCGAGGACTATACCGAGCGGCCGAGTCGATTCGCGCCGCTGATCGCGTTGATCGTGTTCGCCGCGATCGGTGCGGTATGCGTGCGCACGAGACTGGTCGAGCTGGCGATGGAACGGCACTTCGGCGCCGGTGTGGCGCAGATCGCCTTGCATGTCGCGGCCACGGTGTCGGGATGGATGCTGCCTGCGTGCTTGAGTGTCGGCGGACTGCTGGCGATGGTGCTCGCTCCGTCGGCCTCCGGAACGAGCGACGCGTTGACGATCTGGTGTGATGTGGCGCTGCGAGGCATGATCGCCGCCTATTGCGGCGTGATATTGGGCGTCATCGCCACGGCGTCGATGATTCGCGTCGATTCGCTGCCTCGTCTGGTGCGCGAGACATGACATGACGGATACGCTGTGATGCCGTTAATGACTGTTTGCCGGTGAGCTGCCGTGATATGCGCGCAGTTGCCGCGATATCCGTCACGATAGCACGCTGGAGGCGCGGGGAATAAGCCGGTAGGGGATCGATTCGTGCGAGGTTGGGGGAATGGGCTCGCCTTTGGCCCGGGCCTCGACCATGGCGATCATGCGCCGCATCACCGTGCGGGCCATCGCAGGTACGTCCATTTCGACCGTCGTCAGCGGCGGATTCGTATATTTCGTCATCTCAATGCCGTCGAAGCCGGTGATCTTCGCCATGCCCGGCACTGCCACGCCGGCCGCCGCCAGCGTGCCGAGCGCGCCCAACGCGATCACGTCCGACAGACAGACGATGCCGACGCACCGGCCGGCGGCGACATCCGCCTTCCACGCGGGATCATCCAGCATGAGCCGCGTCGCATCGCGTCCGCCGGCCATCGTCCATTCGCAGTCCATGCGCTGTGCGGCCGCCAGTTCAATGCCGTGCGCACGCAGCGTCTCCTCGATCGCCGCCGTGCGCCGTACGCCGAACCCCTTGCCGGTCTCATGCGCCGATGACTGGCCGGACGGACGCTGCGCGCCGAAGATGCGGAACGAACGGCAACCCTGCCGCCACAGGTGTTCCACAGCCTCCGTCACGCCGTCGACGCAGGCGGTGTCCATCGAATCGACGCGGGTGAACGACGCGCAATCGCCGATGACCAGCGCCGGCTTGCCCTGCACATGGCCGATCACCTGATCCTCGGTGATGTTCGGAGCATCGAGGATGATGCCGTCGTACACCAGTCCCGGATCGGGGCGGATCGCGCGGATCTCCTCGCGTTCGGAACTCGACGACTGGCGCACCACGGCCTGATAGCCGTGCCGGACGGCCTCCTGTGTGAGATATTTGGCGATGCGCGCATGAAACGGCACCTCGAAATCGTCGACCACGACTTGGATGATGCCGCTGCGACGGTTGCGTAGCATCATGGCCGCCGCATTCGCCTGATAGCCCATCTCGCGCGCCACCTGACGGATGCGCTCGCGGTTCGCCGTGCTCACGTTCGGCTTGCCGCGCAACGCGTTGGACACGGTCATCTGCGAAAAGCCGGTCGCCTTGGCGATATCGGCCAAGGTGACCGGCGTCGACATATCCGCGGAATCGGCCGCGTGCTCGTGCTGCTCGTTCATATCGTTCATCTTAAACGACCTGCATGCGTCGAAGCGGCACATGCAGGTCGTGTCATGGTCAATCGCGGTCGGTGACGGATCGCTCGCAGGTTACTTGCGGGTCACGGTCAGCAGCGAGACGGCGTGCGTCGGCATCGCGAACCGCAGCGTGGCCGCGGCCTCGCCGGCCGGCACTGTCACGGTCCGCTCCGGCCCCAGCTCCTGCAGTGCGCCGGCCTTGCGGATACGGTCGTACTGTTCGCCCTGCGGATACTTCGGACTGCCTTCGGCCAGCCACAGCGTGTGCGCGTTCGAATGGTCGTGGTCGATGCGCTGGTGGGTCACGTGGTACTGCCCGGGCTTCAGGCCGTCGATCGTGAGCGCCACCTCGTGGCTCTCGTGCAGGTCGACGTCGTCGCAGTGCGAGTAGACGAGCACGCGCAGCGCGTCATCGGCTGCGTCATCGTCGTCGCGTCCGCCGCGCGTCGCCACGCCGGCGATCACCGTCTGCGCGCCCTCGCCGGTGTACGTGGTCGGCGTCTTCTCGTCGAAATCGGCGACCAGCCTGCGGTCGAACGATCCGTCGGCCTCGCAGTCGCTGTGCAACGCGACCGTGCGCCCACCCAGCTGCGAGAACATGCGGAACGTGTTCATCACCGGCTTGTCGATGCCCAGCGTCGAGAACGTGCGCGTGCCGGCGAAACACTCCTCCTGCGGGAACATGAACGCCCATGCGAGCGGGCGTACCGTCACGCCGCGGCTCACGCACAGCTCGTGCAGACGCGTGTACGCGGCCGCCACCCACGACGCGTAATACTCGGTGTTGCGGAAGCGCATGTTCGGGTTGTCGGCGATGCCGCCCGCCGCCCAACCGTCAGGATCGGCCTCCGAAATCACGACCTCTCGGTCGGCGAAGCCCTCGTCGCGAATCACGTCCAGCGCGAGTTCCGTCTGATGGACAAGGCTGCCCACGCTCGGTACCGACTTGGCGGCCATGTCGTCGCTCGGCAGCAGCGCGCCCTTTGCATGGAACGTGATGAAATCGAGCCGTGCGCCGGTGCCGCCCGTGCAGGAGTTATGCCCCTCGCGGCAGTGCGCGAGGAAGGCCTGCATGAGCCGCCGACCGCCGTTGTGCAGGTAGACGCTCGTGCAGGCGGGGCCGGAGAGCCTGGCCGAGGGGAGCGCCTCGTGCAGTGCGTGCTCGGTGTAGTCGAACAGCTTGCAGTATTCCTCGTCGGTGCCGGCCCAGTAGAAGATGTCCGGCTCGTTCCACAGTTCGAAATACCAGGTCTTGATCTCGTCTTCGCCGTACCGTTCGGCCAAGTGCCGTGCGACGGTGAGCATGAAGTCATGCCACTTGTCGTAGCTTTCCGGCGGATACGTCCAGCCGACCTCGCGGTAGTGGTTCACGCCGCCCAGCTCGGGCTGCTCCTTGTACTTTGGATCGGCGAGCTTCTCGGGCATGAAGCCGAGTTCGACGAACGGCTTGTTGCCGGTGGCGAGGATCGTGTCGAGGATGAGGTCGTAGTACGTGAAGTCATAGATCGCGTTGCCGTTCGCGTCCTCGCGGTAGATGTTCGACGAGCCGAACTTCTGCGTGCCGTGGCAGCTGCCGTTGCAGAACATGAAATGCGTGCGCACGTAGTATGGCGCGTCGGGCATCGCACCGAACTTGGCGAGCAGTTCCTTGCCTTCGGGCATGTACGTGTAGTTGCACTCGTCGTAGCCGATGTAGCGCCAGGAACGGTCGAGCGTGCCGGTGAGTTGCGCGGCATCGACGGTGATATGGCAGGTGGTCATGATGATTCTCCTTGGTTTGATTGGATGGTTGGTGGACGTTTTGTGGTTGGTGGACGTTTTGTGGTTGCGGACGGTCTGCGGCGTACCGGAGGCCGATTCGTGGCGGGGGCTATTGCATGAGCATGTGGAGTGCGGTCATGAGGACCATGGCGGTGATGCTGGTGGTGGCGAGCGTGAAGCCGGCGAGTCTGGCGTTGCCGAGCACGCGGTCGGTGAACAGCGTGCAGAACACGGCGGTCGGCGCGAAGCACATGAGCGCCACGGCCTGACGCGTCACCGGGTCGAGCGGCAGCAGGAACCACGCGGCCAGGGCGAAGAGCACGCCGAACGGGATCCTCCAGCCGATCACCTGCATGAGGTCGCGCACGTCGTCGCGGCTGCCGGGCAGTTCCATGAGCATGCCGACCATGAGCATCGAACAGAACGGGTTCGCGTCCGCCAGCGGCGTGAGCACGTCGGCCAGCGGCGTCGGGATCGGCAGGTCGAATAGCACGACGATGGTCATGATCATGTACATGTCGAACGGGCCGGACTTGAGAAAGCCGAGCATGATCGCCTTGAATTGCGCGAGCCGTGCGGCGCGGCGGCCGGCCTTCGTGGCCGGTCGGGGAGGCGCGGGCAGGGTCGGCGCGTCCCCGGCGTGCTGTTCGGTGATCGGCCGGCCCGGGTCGACGTGCAGGAGCGTGGTGGTCATCACGTTGCTGCCGGCGGTGGTCATGACCGCGTTGCCGATGTCCATCATCGCGCCGGTCACGATCGCGCCGGAACCGTAGAACGCCTGCAGCAACGGGAAGCAGAAGTTGCCGATGTTGTAGCCGGACGAGTTGAGCATGAGAAACGCGCGCTCCGCGACCGGACGTCTGCGCGTGGCCCAGAACACGAACGGCACCGGCACGAACGCGGCGAGGAAGCCAAACAGCGTGACCCACAGCAGGTCCACGCTGTGCGGGTTCGTCGCGAACGAGACGAGGATCGCCGCCGGCAGCGTCACATCGAACACCACGACCTGCATGATGCGGTAGTCCTTCGCCCCGAACAGGCCGACACGCTTGAGCAGATAGCCGATCAGGATGATCAGCAGAAACGTCAACGGTTTCATCAGCTGGCCCACGAGTCTCTCCTTTGACGTGCGTGAACAGTCACGCCTTACTCAACAACTGTGTTTTACGTTAAACCTAATGACGGGCGATGTCAAGCTCGCGTGGCTGCGCGTTGGTCGGATCCCCATGTGCTGCAACCAATTCGGCGCCGGGCGTCCGTTGAGCAAACGGGCGGCGACGGGAAGCCTTGGTGGAGTCCGGCATCGGGCGTTGCCGAGATGTTCATGTCCCATTCAACAAATTCTTACACCATGTAAAAATTTGTATCGTATATTTGGTCTTGCAAGGTGAACGACAAGAGGAAAGAGAATCCCATGAAACACCTGAGCAAAACCATCGCAGCCATCGCCGTCATGGCTGCCGCGGCCATGATCTTGGCCGGCTGCACGCAGGCCGGCGCAGCGACCGCGAACAAGGAGCATCCTGACTGGCCCGACCACATCGTCGTCGCCCAGATGCCCAATGAGAACAACCCGGGCACGGACGGCGAACACGAGAAGTTCGCGCAAGCCATGGAGAAGGCTCTTGGCATCAAGGTCGACAGCTTCGACAACGCCGACTACACCGCGGGCGTCGAGGGCATGGCCAACAAGAAGGTCGACGTCATGCTCGTCAGTCCGATGAGCTACTTCCAGGCCAAGGAGCGGGCCGGAGCCGAACTGCTCGTGTCCACGCCGACCGCTGAGGATTACCACACCGCGTTCATCACCAATGCGGACAGGGGCGATATCAACAGTCTCAAGGATCTCAAGGGCAAGTCGTTCGCGTTCGTCGATCAGGCGTCCTCGTCCGGCTACCTGTACCCGAAGGCGTACCTTGTCAAGAAACTCGGCCTTGACCCCGACAAGCTCGAATCCGGCGGATACTTCTTCAGCACCGTCGCGTTCTCCGGCAACCACACCACCTCCGCCAAGGGCGTCGAAATGGGCGACTACGACGCCGCCGCGGTCGCGGCCAGCGTGATGACCCAGATGGAGAAGGCCGGCCAGCTCGACGCGTCGAAGATCAAGGTCATCGACAAGACCGACACCATCCCGAACCCCGCGTATGTGGTGCGCAAGGACCTGCCCGCTGACCTCAAGGCGAAGCTCAAGGAGTTCTTCCTCTCCTACGACGACCCCGAATACTTCGAGACCGTTCACGGCAGCAAGGACATCAGATTCGTGCCCGTCACCGAGGACGACTACAAATCCTCGAAGGAACTCCTCGACCTGCTCCATATCGACCTCGGGAGCAAATGATGGGCAAGGACACGCTCCTGTCCATACGGCACCTGTCGAAGACCTACGATGGCAAAACCAAGGCGTTGGACGATGTGAACGCCGACTTCGCCAAGGGCGAGTTCGTCGTAGTCATCGGTCCCTCGGGCGCCGGCAAATCCACGTTCATCCGATGCATCAACAGGATGATCGACCCCACCTCCGGCAGCATGGTCTTCGACGGTGTCCACATGGAAACTCTCAAAGGGCGGGCGCTCAGAATCGAACGTAGCCACATCGGCATGGTGTTCCAGGACTACAACCTCATCGACCGTACCAGCGTTATCAAAAACGTGCTGCACGGTTGCCTCGGCCGGATGACGTTCGCTCGCAGTCTGCTCGGACTCTATGCTCGCGACGACATCCGCGAGGCCGCCGAACTCCTCGAACACACCGGTCTCAGGGACCAGATGCACAAAAGGGCCGGCGACCTATCCGGCGGGCAGAAACAAAGGGTCGGCATCTGCCGGTCGCTCATCCAGCACCCCAAACTCCTGCTCGCCGATGAACCCATCGCGTCCCTCGACCCGAAATCGGCCCACGTCGTCATGGACTCGCTCGTCGAGGCCACCGGGGAGCGCAATCTCACCTGCCTGGTCAACCTCCACCAGGTCGACTTCGCCAAACGATACGCAACCCGCATCATCGGCATCAAACAGGGGCGCATCGTCTACGACGGATCCCCAAGGGGACTGGACGACAAGACCATCGCCTCCATCTACGAAGGCAAGGAGGAGCAAATGACGCTGCAGGGGGCCAGACCATGAACCCGACGATCAGCGAGCGTCTTGGCCGATACCGGGGGAGCTTGACTGCGGCCGGTCTGCTCGCCGCCTTCCTGGCCGCCCTCGCATACCTCGAGGTCAAACCCGTCGACATCGTATCCTCGTTCCCGCAATTCGCGGTCTTCTTCGCCCGCAAGTTCCTCCCTCCCGACTTCACGAACATCGCGCACTACCTGCCATACGCGATTCAGACCGTGCTCTTCGCCGTTGTTGGCACCTACCTGTCGACACTGCTCGCCCTGGCTTTGGGCATCCTCATGAGCGAGGCCGCGAACCCGTTCAAACCGCTGCGATGGCTCGCGCGGGCGATAGCATCCCTCATGCGCAACATCCCCGTCCTCGTATGGGCCAGCCTGTTCGTCTACGCGTTCGGAGTCGGCAACATCGTCGGCCTGCTCGCCCTGACGGTCTCATCTCTCGGCTTCCTCGCGCGTAGCTACGGTGAAAGTCTGACCGAACTGTCCGGACGCGCCGGCGAAGCGCTGGCCGCGACCGGGGCAAGCCGCGCGCAGATCCTCTGGCACGGCCTGATGCCCATGTTCATGCCCGCGTTCGTCAACTGGACCCTCTACTCGTTCGAGCTCAACATCCGTGCCTCCACCATCCTCGGCATGGTGGGCGCCGGAGGCATCGGCGTGCAGATCCAAACCGCCATCAGGCTGTTTAAATACCGGGAAGCCTTGGCGATCATGATCATCGTCATCGCCATCGTTCTGATCACCGAACTCATGACGAACACGATAAGGTCGAGCATCAAATGAACGATAACATCACCATCACCAGTCCCGCCACCATCGCAAGACGAACCCTCGCGGCCATCGCATTAATCGCCGTGTTCGCGGTGAGCCTGTGGGGCGTCGGCCTCGATATCGGCAAATTCACCAAACGCCTGGGCAACTTCGGCAGCGTGGCGCGACGCATGATCGCGTTCGCACCCGCCAAAATACCCGAAATCGTCCTGCAAACCCTCATCAGCATCAGCCTCGCGTTCGCGGCGCTCGTCATCGGCGCCCTCATCGCCTACGTGCTCGCCACGTTCGCGGCACGCAACACCACGCCATGTCCCATACTGGCCGCGGCCATCAAGGCCGTGATCGCCGTCATCAGGGCCGTTCCCATGCTCGTATGGGTGCTCATCGTCGTGGCCGCCGTCGGATTCGGCAACACCGGCGGCGTCATCGGACTGCTGTTCCCGACGGTCGGATACCTGACCCGCAGCTTCGTATCAGCACTCGAAGAGGACGGGGACCGCCACATCGAGGCGTTGAAGGCGACCGGCGCGAGATGGCACGACATCACGCTCAAAGGCGTGACACAATCCGTCATGCCGAAGCTGATCGCATGGGTCGCGATCTGCTTCGAAACCGATGTAGCCGCGGGCATATCCCTGGGCATGCTCGGCGTCACCGGCGTGGGAAGCATGCTCAACAAGGCCATCATGCGCTTCGACTACGCGGAGATCAGCACGATCATCGTCGTCGTCTACCTGACCATGATGCTCTTCGAAGCCCTCTCGCTCACAATCCGCAAGGCCATGAAAACCGACTGACATAGAAAGGAACACAAGACATGCGATCCGCGACACCGCTGCGACGCATACCGCTCGAGAACTCATGCAACGTACGCGACCTGGGGGGATACCCCACCTCGGACGGGCTGGCCACGCGATGGGGAAGATTCCTGCGCGGGGGAGACCAGTCCACGCTCAGCCCCGCCGACGTGGCCACCCTCCGCGACTACGGGATCCGCTCGGTTATCGACCTGCGCTCCGAGGAGGAAACCGTCAGACACCCGGACGTGATGAAAGACGATCCCGACATCGACTACCATCACATATCGTTCATGGTCGGCGACATCGACGACGCGACCGTCAAACTCAGAGACCGGGGCAACGCGTATACGATCGGCGACTTCTATGTCCAACTGCTTGACCAGCGCAAGGACGTCGTCAGGAACCTCATCGAATACATCGGCGACAAGGCGCCCGCCGGGGCCATACTTTTCCACTGCGCGGCCGGCAAAGACCGCACCGGCGTGCTGTCAATGCTCCTGCTGATGATCGCCGGCGTGCAGGTCGCTGACATCGAAGCCAACTACCAGACCACGCAGTCGTACATCCTCAACGACCAACGGTTCCTTGACTCGATTGCCTCCGACTATCCGATAGACATGGACGACATCCCGCCCGAAATGCTGTCGAACGCGAACACCATCCGCCAAGCCTACGAATACGTCGACGGATACGGATCCGTCGAGGCGTACCTGCACGCGTGCGGCGTGGGAGACGACACCGTGAACCGGGTGCGCGCACGCCTCGTCGACGAATAGACGCTCCCAAGGGCTCACGCCCTGACCGAATCCAGCATCCACGTCATCTGGGTGCGCAGCACGTCCACCGGATCCACGCCGTACTTCACCGGGATCGCCCGGCGGCTCTTGAAACACACGGCCATGCACGACGACACCCCATACGCGAACGACACGACGGTGGTCGTCGGATCGAGGGAACCTTTTACGCTCCCGTCGTGAAAATCCACGAAATAGCGCATGATCCCGCCCGGGCGGATCCCCGACGTGTTGTAGGGATTGTCCCAGAACGTGGCATGCGGATCCTCGCTGGCCCGGATGTACTTGCTCATGAAGATGTCCTGGGCCAGTAGATAACGCTCGTTCCCGTCGAACGTCTTATACATGACCTCGACGTAGGCGACGAATCGGTGATACGTGTCCGGCGCTGCGGTCAGTCGTTCCGTCAGCTCCTTCATGCATGAGGACTGCAAGCGGTAATACACCGCCCAGAAGATATCCTCTTTGGTATTGAAATACCGGTAGACGGTGGGCCTGGAAACACCGCTGGCCCGGGCGATGTCGGAAATGGACACGACATCCACGCCGTCCCGCAGGAACAGATCCTCGGCGCAGTCGAGAATCAGATCCGACTGACGCTGCCCATGCCGCACATATTCGCCCATGACCCCTCCATATCAAAACCGATGCCAAATATTATACGACTTGTAAAAGATTGGCCGGAAAGTCGCGCCAGGGGCGAAAGGCGTGCGAGCCGTAATTCCTCCTGCGCGTCAGGTTCTCTTATTCAGGCGATGCCGTTTCGGTCTCTGCCCAGCCTTGTTGAACACCCTGTGCCGGACATGTCGTGCTAATGCCTGGTTTTCGCCTTGCACCCCGGGCGCTGCCGGACCCTAGATGAATCGCGGTGTGCGCGTGGTGTGCGGGACGGTCGTCTTCTTTGCTCCTCCGCAGGTGATTTCTGCGCCTTGGATCGTATTTCCTGACCTGCTCGCGGTTGTCCGGAATGCAATCCATTGGTCTGCTATGAAGGCCATGAAGCGTAGGCGCTCACGATCGCCTTTGCGCAGTGCGAGTGGCTCGTTGCAGGCCGCGATGCTGGGAGGACGTGCCCTATGCCTGCCGAGAACATATGTTTTCGAAATCGCTTACCGAGACTGTCGATCGAGGATTGATGTGGAGATGCGTGCTGCCGTCGGCGTTTCTGTGATTTGCCCAACAGGTTGCCGGTGTGTATATTGGTAAGCAATGGAAAGCGCTTACCGAAAAGCTGTGCGACGGATCGCCGCCGGTCGGCATCGGCTGAGCGCAAGACAGAAGACCGTGACTGCAAAGCCGCAATCAATGAAAGGAAACGAACGGACATGGCAGACAAGACCATCGGCGTGATTCTGAACGGTGCGACCGGACGCATGGGATACCGGCAGCACCTGTGCCGCTCCATCCTGCCCATCATCGAACAGGGAGGCGTGGAACTCGCGGACGGCTCTCGCGTCCAGCTCGATCCGATCCTCGTCGGACGCCACGAATCCAAACTCAAAGAAGCCTCCGAGAAGCACGGCGGCCTCAAGTACACCACTGACCTCGACTCGGTGCTCGCCGACCCGGCATACCCGCTGTACGCCGACTTCCTCGTCACCTCCGCCCGACCGGACGCGATCAAGAAGGCCATCGCCGCCGGCAAGGACATCTACACCGAAAAGCCGATCGCCGAAACCTATGAGGACGCGCGCGAACTCGTCGAACTGGCCGAGAAGGCCGGCGTCAAGACCGGCGTCGTGCACGACAAACTGTTCCTGCCCGGCCTGTTGAAGCTGCGCCGCCTGATCAACTCCGGCTTCTTCGGACGCATCCTGTCGGTGCACGGCGAATTCGGCTACTGGGTGTTCGAAGGCGACTGGCGCGCATCGCAGCGCCCGAGCTGGAACTACAAGAAGGAACTCGGCGGCGGCATCATCTCCGACATGTTCCCGCACTGGAACTACGTGATCGAGGGCCTGTTCGGCCACATCAAGTCCGTCTACGCCGAGGCGAAGACCGAGATCCCCGAACGCTGGGACGAGCAGGGCAACAAGTACGACGCTACCGCCGAGGATGCCGCCTATGCGATCTTCGAACTGGACAACGGCATCACCGTGCAGATGAACTCCTCGTGGAACACGCGCGTCTACCGCAACGAACTGCTCGAATTCCAGATCGACGGCACGCGCGGCTCCGCTGTCGTCGGCCTGTTCGGCGCGGAGATCCAGGTGCGCGACGTCACCCCGAAGGCGTTCTGGAACCCGGACGTGCCGGATCCGCACGACTATATGGCCGGCTGGCAGGAGATCAACACCGACGAGACGTTCGAGAACGGCTTCAAGGCGCAGTGGGAGGAATTCATCCGCTCGCTCGCCGAAGGCACCGACTACCCGTACGACTTCGCCTCCGGCGCGCGCGGCGTGCGGCTGGCCGAACTCGGCTACGAATCCGCCGCCAAGGGTGCGAAGGTGCTGGTTCCGGAAGGCCGTTACTGATCCGCTGATCGGCGTGGTCGGCGACGCGAGACGAGGGGCCGACTTCGCAATGTGCGCGCGATCACGATGCCCGCGCGCACATTGCGAAGTCCGGTTCGTTGGATTGACGTATGGGATTGCTGCATGGAAGGGAATGATATGACTGCATTCACATTGATCGACAAGAACGGCGCGACGCGCACGGTCGAGGCGAACCCGGCCACCGCGTTCGCCAAGCCGACGCGCCCGCTCACCTCGCGCGTCGCCTACGCGGCGGCGCACGTCGTGCCGCTCGCATGGGCAGACAACACGCCGGGCCGGCCGGCCGAAGTCGACTGGGATGCGACGATCGGCTTCCGTCGCATGGTCTGGTCGTGGGGCCTCGGCGTCGCCGACTGTATGGACACCGCGCAGCGCAATCTCGGCATGGACTGGGCCGCCACCGCCGAGCTTATGCGCCGTTCCGGTGCGGCCGCCCGTGAATACGCGGCCAAGGAAGGCTGGGGCAGAAGCGTCGCCGACCTCGTGTCGGTCGGTGTCAACACCGACCAGCTCAAGCAGGGCGGCGACTATACGCTCGCCCAGATCGTCGACGCCTATCTCGAACAGCTGAACGTGTGCGAGGAGGCCGGCGACGGTCCGGTCATCATGTGCTCGCGTCACCTGTGCCGCACCGCACGGTCCGCGGCCGACTACATCACGGTGTACGACGAAGTGATCGGCGCGGCCAAGCAGCCGGTCATCCTGCACTGGCTCGGCGAGGTCTTCGACGCGCAGCTGCACGGCTACTTCGGCTCTTCCGACTGGCATGAGGCGTCCAAGACCGTGCTCACCATCATCGAACACAATCCGGGCAAGGTGCGCGGCGTGAAGATGTCGCTGCTCGACGCCGACTCCGAACGCTACATGCGCGCTATGCTGCCCGAAGGCACGATGATGCTCACCGGCGACGACTTCCACTACGTCGACCTCATCAAGGACGCGGAGCAGGACGACCCGCGCACCGGCGGCCGCGTCGTCATGCATTCCAACGCGCTGCTTGGCGCGTTCAGCGTGCTCGCCCCGCACGCCTCCGCCGCCATCCAGGCATTGGATCGCGGCGACGAAGCGGAATACCTGCGCATCCTCGAACCCACGCAGGCGCTCGCCCAGCAGGTGTTCGTCCATCCGACCGAGTTCTACAAGACCTCCGTCTCGTTCATGAGCTGGCTCAACGGCCACCAGCCCGTCTTCCAGATGGTCGGGGGGCTGCAGTCCGCGCGCAGCCTGCCGAACCTGAGCCGCGTCGTCGAACTTGCCAACGACTGCGGTGCGTTCGAGCAGCTCGAACTCGCCGCCGAACGCTGGAACGCGTTCCTCGCCATCAACGGGATTCGCTGATCGGCGTTATGTCGGCCGATGACGAAGCGGCGGAAGGAAACCGCTGCAAAGATGTCTCCGCTCGCTGACGCTCGGTCGACATGACAGTAATTCCAACGCTCGGCAGACGTGACAATCATTGAAAGGATGTTGCAATCATGACCAATCCGATTCTGTCCATGAACCAGGCGACGATCAAGCACGCCGACCTGAAGCAGACCATCGACACGCTCACCAAGGCCGGATACCAGAGCGTCGGCCTGTGGCGCGAGCCGGTCGAGGCCGTGGGCCTCAAGGAAGCCGTCAAGATGGTCGCCGACTCCGGCCTGCGCGTGTCCACCATGTGCCGCGGCGGCTTCTTCACCATGCCCGAAGGCCCGGCCCGCCGCGCCTCCATCGACGACAACCGCAAGCTCATCGAGGAGACCGCCGCGTTCGGCTGCAAGGCGCTCGTGCTCGTCGTCGGTGGACTGCCAGAAGGCTCCAAGGACCTCGCCGGCGCACGCGGCCGCATCGAGGACGCGCTGTTCGAACTCGAGAAGGACGCGCTCGATGCCGGCGTCACGCTCGCCATCGAACCGCTGCACCCGATGTACTGCACCGACCGCGCGTGCGTGTCCACGCTCGGCCAGGCGCTCGACATCGCCTCGTCGTTCGATCCGAAGGCCGTGGGCGTGACCGTCGACACGTTCCACATCTTCTGGGATCCGCAGGTGCTCGATTCGATCGCACGAGCGGGCCGCGAAGGCCGCATCGCCACCTATCAGGTGTGCGACTACCGCACGCCGTTCGAGAAGGACGTGCTGCTGAGCCGTCACTACATGGGTGAGGGCATGATCGACTTCAAGCCGCTGACCGAAGCCGTGGCCGCCACCGGCTGGCGCGGCGACATCGAATGCGAGATCTTCAACCAGACCGTGTGGAACACGCCGTTCGACGAGGTCGCCAAGCGCGTCTCCGACGCGTTCGACCGGGAAGTGGCCCCGTACTGGCCGGTGCACTGATCCACGCCATCGTAGTGTGGTAACCTCGTATGCCGAAATGGGCGAAATCGAATTCGATTTCGCCCATTTCGGCATACTGGAGCCTGTCCATATACCGCGCAAAACGGACGGGAAAGACCTGAGTGGCGTATCCTCGCTCAAGGTTGCGGCAACTTGGCCGCAAGTATCGGAGGAGGGCTGCTGTGGTCGCGGGATTTTCGATATTGACGTTGTTGCTGATCCTGCTGGCCGGCGTCGGCGCGGGATTCGTCGGCTATGCGGTGGGCGCGTCCTCGCTCGTCTCCTATCCGGCGCTGCTTGCGCTCGGCATCCCACCGGTGCTGGCCAACGCCACCAATACGGTCGGCGTGGTCGGCACCGGCATCGGTGGGATGTTGGGCGCGCGCAAGGAGCTCAAGGGTCAGACGCTGCGTTCCGTCGTATACATTGCGATCGGCGCGGTGGGCGGCGTATTGGGCGCGATCCTGCTGCTCGCCCTTGACCCGAAGGTGTTCGAATACCTCGCGCCGGCATTGATCCTGTTCAGCTCGCTGGTGATCGCGTTCAACCCACGCGGGCGCATGCAGGCCAAGCAGGCCGCCGCGGCGGCGCAAGCGCAATTGGAAGGCAAGACGCCGGGCGCTCTGGACCAGCCCGTCCAGCCGTTGCGCGACGACAAATGGTGGGTGTGGCTCGGCGTGGTCGCCGTGGCCGTCTACAGCGGCTACTTCGGCGCCGGTGCCGGCACCGTCGCGCTGGCGGTGCTCGACGCGGCCAAGATCGGCCCGTTCCACAAGATCAACGCGCTGAAGACGCTGATCGGCACGGGCGCGAACATCACCGCGTCCGTCGTGTTCATCGTGCGCGGCGTGGTTGATTGGCCGGCCGCGATCATGCTGTGCATCGGCTGCTTCATCGGCGGCTACATCGCGCCGCCGATCACGCGGCACATCCCCGCGAACGTCATGCGCGTCGCCGCCGTCATCGCCGGCATCGTGCTGACGATCGATCTCGGCATCAAGACGTACTGAGCCGTGCCGGAAGCATGTTGTCGAACATGTCTTCCGAACGCTGATCGCATACAAAAATCGGGAGGGCGGCACCGCTGGTCAGGCGGTGCCGCCCTCCCGTCATAGAGGAAAGGGAGAGGTAAGTCGGATCACTGCGCGTTCTTGACCGCGGTGGCGATGGACACCGCCGGGTCGAGGAACGGGATGAGCGTGGACTGGAACGCGTGGTACAGGTCGGACTTGCCCGGCCACACGGTGCCGATCACGTGGTTGTCCTTGTCGAGCTGATGGAACCACGAGCCTCCCTCGTGATCGATCACATGCTCGTCGACGTACTGCGCGAACGTGGCGTACCACTGCGCGTACTCGTCCTTGCCAGTCGCCGCGTAGAGCGTCGCGGACGTGTTGAGCGACTCGGCCAGCGTCCAGTGCATGCGGTCGGTGACCACCGGCTTGCCGTTCCAATCGGTCGTGTACGCGAGGCCCACGGTGCCGTCCGCGTTCCACGCGTCGACCACGGCGCGGGCGAACAGGTGCTCGGCAGCCTCGATGTAGGGGGCTGCGCCGTCGAGGTTCGCGAACGAGCTGAGTGCCCACTGCGTGATCAGACGCGCCCATTCGATGCCGTGGCCCGGGGTGGCGCCGTACGGCTTGAACTGGTCGTCCTTCTTGTCGGCGTTGAACTCGAGCTCGACGGTCCAGTCGGAGGCGAAGTGCTCCGGGATGCGCCACTCGTTGTCCTTGGCCCAGCCGATCACATGGTCGATGATGCGGCCGGCGCGCACGCGGTAGGAGTTGTCGCCGGTGGCGTCGGCCACGGCGAGGAACGCCTCGGTGGTGTGCATGTTCGCATTAAGGCCGCGGTATGGATCGAGCTCGGTGAACTCGGTGTTCCACGTATCGACCGCTAGGCCGATCTTCTCATCCCAGAAGTGCTTGTCGTAGGTCGCCAGCGCCTCGTCGAGCAGCTCCTTGGCGCCCGGGCGGCCGGCCAGCAGCGCGGAGGACGCGGCGAGGATCACGAACGCGTGCGCGTAGCAGACCTTGCCCGGCTCCGGGGTGCCGTCCTCATGCACCTGCGGGTACCAGCCGCCGTTCTCGTCGTCGTGCAGCACGCCCGTCAGGCCATTGAGCGCCTTGTCGGCCAGCTCGCCCGCACCCGGGTAGCCCAGCATCTCGCCGATCGAGTAGACGTGCGCCATGCGGCTGGTAATCCACGTCTCCTCGCCGTGCGACGGGTCGATCGTGCCGTCGGAGTTCAGCCAGCCGGAGCCGCCGACCGCGGCCGGGAAGCCCTTACCGAAATTCAGCAGCTCATACGTTTCGGACGCCATGAAGATGCGGTTGGCCTCGGTGTCGAGCGTGTACTTGGGATTGGTGCTCATATCTTTCCTTCCTTGGATGGAGTGACGGTCTCGCGCGTCCGGCGCTGCCCGGTCGCCACGATGTCGCCGTTACCGAATAATACGGAAAACGCTTTCCACAATACCGTCATCGTGTGACGCGAATGCCGAAGTAGTCCATGACCAGCTCGCAGAACATCATGTTCGACCAGCTGAACCATTCGCGTGTGTATTTCGTCGGATCGTCCACGTCGATGCCCTCGTGCATGAGGTGCGTGCCGGCGTCGGTGGCGACGAGCCGATCGAGAATCCGTTCCTCGACGTCGCGATCGCCGCTGGTCATCGCCTCGATCGCCAGCGCGATCGGCCACACGTAACGCGGCGGCGTGTGCGGCGAGCCGATGCCGCGCAGATGCCTGCCTTCGTAGTAGTACGGGTTCTCGTCGCTCAGCAGCGTGCGTCGCGTCGCCAGATACGTCGGATCGTCCGGCTCGCAGAATCCGAGGTACGGAGCGGCCATCAGGCTCGGCACGTTGCTGTCGTCCATAATGTTGTAATGACCGAGTCCGTCGGTCTCGAACGCCCAGATCGTCTCGCCGTCGCGGTTGACGGTCTTCGCATACCGTTCGATGCCGTCGCGGACCGACCCGCGCAGCGTCTTCGCGCGAGCGGCGATCTCGGGGTCGTCAAGGATGCCGCCGCCGAAGATGCGTTCGAGATAGTCCATGACCACGACGACGAACATGTTCGCCGGTACCAGATAGTGGTACGTGCAGGCATCGTCGCTCGGACGGAATCCCGACCATGTCATGCCGGTGACGGCCACGGGGGAGCCTTTGCCGTCGTTGGCGAGCGATTCGGTGGGGATGTCGCAGTCGCGCACGAAGAAGTACGATGAGCGCGCCGCGTGGTCCTGCTCGGTCTCGAACACGTCGAGGATGCGGCGCACGCCGGCGACGAACCCGGCGTCGAAATGGTCGGTGCGGCCGGTATTCTGATACAGCAGCCACGCGAGCTGGATCGGATAGCACAGCGAATCCACCTCGTACTTGCGCTCCCACAGCCACGGGCTGGAGAAGTCCGACCGGTCGTTCGGGTCCCAGGTGTGCCCGTTCGGCTCCTCGTTGAACGCGTTCGCGTACGGGTCGATGGCGATGAAGCGGAACTGCTGGCGTACGAGTCCGGCGATCATGTCGGACAGGTCCGGGTCGTCCTTGGCGATCACCAGGTACGGGCGCACCTGCGCGGTCGAATCGCGCAGCCACATGGCCGGGATGTCGCCGGTGAGCAGGAACGTGGTGCCGTCCTCGTGGCGCTTGACGGTGGTGAGCAGCGTGTTGGCGAAGCATGCGTTGAAGTTCTCGGCCCATCGTGCGTGTTCGGTGCCGCACAGGTCGGTGATGCGCTGCATGAACGCGGCGACGGACTGCGGTACTTCGGTGTAGGTCATATCCGGTCCAACTTCTTTGTTAACGAGATTAATCAATTGGTACGGCACTATTCTAAACCGCTTTAGTAGTCCGACACGCCACGCATCACGCAGGATACGAAAAACTCCCCTTGCCGGGAGCGATACCGGCAAGGGGAGTGGTGGAGCTTGGGGAAGGCGGAAGACCGGCGATCCGGGCGGATCAGTTGGCGATCTCGCCGTCCTCGGTCATGGCCTTGAGCTGGGCCGGGGTGTACTTGTCGCGCTTGAATTCGGAGACGAAGTACAGGCCGACGATGAGCAGCTCGATGGCCGGCAGGATGAACGAGAACTGCATGTTCACCGCGTCGGAGAGCGCGCCCTGAGCCATCGGCAGGATCGCGCCGCCGACCAGCGCCATCACGATGATCGCGCCGGCGGTCTCGGTGTGACGGCGGTCCTCGACGGTCTTGAGCGTACGCGAGTAGATCGTCGGCCAGCCCGGTCCCAGGAACAGGGAGACGAGCACCGCGAGCCAGACGGACGCCATGCCGGGCACGAAGGCCGTGCCGATGAGCACCACGCAGCCGACGATCATGTAGATGGCGAGCACGCGCGTCTCACGGAACTTCGACAGGAAGTAGGAGGCGGAGATACGGCCGACGAAGAAGATGATGTAGCTGATCATCATGTAGTTCGCGGACTCGCGGTCGGAGATCGGGGCGCCGGCCTGTTCGGACACGTTCAGCGCCAGACGCATGGTGAACGACCAGATGCCGGTCTGCGCGCCGATGTAGATGAACTGCACGGCGATGCCCTGCCAGAAGCGGCCGTTGTGACCGAGATAGGTCATCGTCTCGCCGAGCGTGGCCTTGGCCACGTCGCCTTCCTTGGTCTGCGGGCGGCACTTCGGGAACCTGACGATCGCGAACAGCACGATGAACACGAGCATGACGATCATGACGACGATGTACGGCTGCAGCGTGCGGCCGAGCTGCTCGGAGGCGAGGTCGAGCGCGGCCTGCGGGTTGGTCTTGCGCAGCTTCTCCATCTCGGTGTGCAGGTTGGAGTCCTGGAACACGAAGTACTTGCCGAGCAGCACGCCGGTCAGCAGGCCGAGCGCGTTCATGGTCTGCGCGACGTTCAGGCGCAGCGTGCTCAGGCGCTTCGGGCCGAGCAGCGTGGCGTACGTGTCGGCCGAAGTCTCGAGGAAGCTCAGGCCGATCGCCTCGACGAAGATGGCGAACAGGAAGATCTCGTACGTGATCAGGCGTGAGGCCGGGAAGAAGATGAAGCAGCCGAGCGCGAAGAACGCGAGGCCGGTCATGATGCCGACCTTGTAGCTGGTGCGCTTGATGAACAGCGAGGCGGGGATGGCGATGATGAAGTAGCCGGCGTAGAACGCGCTCTGCACGAGGGCGGTCTGCATGTCGGTCAGCTCGAACACGGGCTTGAACTGGGTGATCAGCACGTCGTTGAGGCTGGAGGCGATCGCCCAGAAGGCGAACAGCACTGAGGTCATGGCGAACTGGAGGACCGGCGTGCGGTCAAGGTATCCGTCGGGGCTCTCCACCCACGGCGTCTTTGCGGAGGTTGTGTTGCTCATAGTGAATCCCTGTTATCCCTTTTTAAATCCCTTTTTGGAAAACACTGGTGTCATGGTTCGCCGGCGTTCGCGACGCTGCGTGGACGCCGGCGTGGTGTGATGGGGAAAGGCCGGTGCGACCCGCTTGCGGCGGGCGTGCGGCTACATGATCTGGCAGAACTCGATGACCTCGTGGTTCGGGCCGAGCACGTTGAAGTAGCGGATGCCGTGCTCCCAGAACGTGTCGATGTGCTGGATGGAGCCTTCGACGAAGTTCAGGCCGAGCTTCTGCGCCTCGGCGAACGACGCCTCGATGTCGGTGGAGTCGAGCGCGAAGTGGTTGATCGCGCCGTTCTCCATCGGGGTCGGGTCCATCGTCCACACCTCGAGGGTGAGGTTGTTCAGGCGCAGGAAGGTGCAGCGGTCCTCGCCGTTCGGGTAGATGCCGAGGCACGTGAAGCCGAGCTTCTCGTAGTAGGCGATGGTGCCTTCGAGATCGGTGGTCGGGATGCCGACGTGCTGCACGCCCGTGACGGTGTCCTGAATGGCCATGATTACTCCTTTGTTTGTGTGATTGTTGGGTTTTCGACTGACGATGTCTGGTTCGGGGACGCGAATGGCCTAGGAAAAGGGGGATTCGCGTTGAATTTCGATGAAACGAAAGGGGAGGGGCCGGCGTCATCGTCGGCCCGAACGGTTCCCGTGGGCGCGTGGCGATGCGCGCGTCCACGGGAACCGTACTGCGTCACTCGGCGGCTTCGGCGAGGTAGTCCGGCATGACTTCCGGGTACTTCGGCCACGCGCCGGCCTGGGTGCACACGAAGGCGGCGGTGTTGACGGCCGCGCGGTGGGCCTCGGCGAGGGTGCTGCCGAGCAGGATCTTCGCGGTGAACGTGCCGGAGAAGGAGTCGCCGGCGCCCACGGTGTCGTTGACCTCGACGTGCGGGGTGTTGAGCGTGGAGGATTCGCCGTTCTTGGAGATGATGGTCGAGAAGGTCGAACCGCCGGTCAGGATCACGTAGTCCAGGCCGTATTCGGTCATGAACCAACGGCAGGCCTCGTCGTCGGAGGTGCCGCGGATGTCGAACATGTCGCGCAGGAGCAGCAGTTCGGCGTCGTTGATCTTGAACACGGTGGCGTAGCCGAGCAGCTCCTCGATGAGCTCCTTGGAGTAGTGGTCGCCGCGCAGGTTGATGTCGAAGAACTTCATCGCGGAGGCCTTGGTGTGCTTGAGCAGCTCGACGATGGTGTCGTGCGACTCCTGGGAGCGCAGGCCCAGCGTGCCGAAGCAGACGGCGTCGGCCTGTTCGGCGACCTCGATGAGCTGACGGGTGAGCAGCAGGTGATCCCAGGCGACGCCCTTGACGATGGTGTACTCCGGGATGCCGTTCTTCAGCGCGACCTCGACGGTGGAGGTCGGCCAGGCGTTGCGCTGGATGATGGTGTGGATGCCGGCCTTCTCGGCCTCGACGAGCAGCTCGTCGCCGAGCTCGTCCTCGCCGACGGCGCTGATGGACCAGCCTTCGGTGCCGTTCATCATCGCGTGGTAGGCGAAGTTGACGGGGGCGCCGCCCGCGCGCTTGCCGGTGGGCAGCATATCCCACAGGAGTTCGCCGAGGGACAGCACGATTGGCTTGGACATGATGGTTCCTTTCTATGGTTGGCGCGGTTGGCGTCGACAGTTGGTTGTTTGGGGTTTGCCGTGTAGGCCGGCGACGCGGTTAGACGTCGTCGAAGAACACCGAGGGGTGCTCCAAAAATTCGGTGATCGCCACGGCCGCCGCGCCGGTGACGGTCGCGTCGGTGGGCAGCGGCGACAGGGTGATGGTGGTGGCCTGCGCGATGTCGGGAATCGCGCGTTCGGCCACGGTTTCGAGGATCGCGTCGAGCAGTGGCCGCCCGGCTTCGGAGACGATGTCGCCGATGACGATGCGCTCGGGGTTGTAGGCGTTGAGGATTGTCACGCAGCCGTAGCCGGCGTAACGGCCGATGCGGTGCACGAGATCGAGCGAGCGCTCGTCGCCGTCGTTCGCGGCGGCGAACAGGGCGCGGCATGCCTCGGTGTGCGTCATGTTCGCGGCGCCCGGCACGAGATCGTTCGCGACGATCTGCTCGTGTACGGCCACCGCGGAGCAGTAGCGTTCGAGGCAGCCGACGTTGCCGCAGTCGCAGGGGATGCCGTGCACGTCGACGCTGATGTGGCCGATTTCGGTGGCGGCGCCCTGGGCGCCGTCGATGAGCCGGCCGTTGTCGATCACGCCCAGCCCCACGCCCTCGCCGATCAGGTAGTAGGCGAGGTTCTCGCAGGTGCTGTCGCGGTCGAACAGATACTGGGCGAGCGCGCCCGCGCGGGCGTCCTGCTCGATGTAGACCGGCACGGGGAACGCGTCGGCGAATTCTTCGATGAAGTTGACGGAACGCCAGCCGGCCATGGAGGAGACGACGGCGGTGCGGCCCTGGTCGCGCAGGTAGGGGCCGGGTACGGCGATGCCGATCGCGACGATCTCGTCGTCGGCGGCGAGGAGCCGGTTGACGTGCTCGTGGATGGACCGGATCGTGGCGGGGATGGTGCTGTCGCTGACGGTGGGCAGATCCTCGAGGCTGATGCGGTTGCCAGCGAGATCGAACAGGCCGATCTCCACGAGGCTGCGGGCGAACTTCACGCCGACGACGTGGAACAGCGCGGTGTCGAGCTTGAGGCCGATGGAACGGCGGTTCTTGATGCCTTCGAGGTCGCCGGTCTCGGTGATGATGCCGGCTTCCAGCAGACGGGCGGTGATCTTGGTGATGGCCGCGGGGGTCAGTTCGAGCGCCTTGGCGATCTGCGCGCGCGAGCTGATGCCGTTATGATAGAGGTGCTGAAGGATGCGGGAACGGTTGGATTCCGAAATGGATGCCTGCGATGCGGTCGCGGTTGCGTTCATGTGTCCTTCACCTCCTTGTGTCCAGCTTCGTCGCACATCTTCCTTGAATCTGAACTTGATTGATATATTAACGCGGTTAATCTCGAGTGCCAAATCGAACCCGTTCGGCGTGTCGTGCCGGGCCGTGGGTCGGACGGACGATGATACGCTGGCAGAACCGGTATTGCTGGCGTCGTCGGGGCTGACGGCGCGGATGTTAAGGAGAAGAAGATGACGACGCTGGAAATCGCAGTGCAGGATGTCGACGGTGCCGTCGTCGCGTTGCAGGAAGGGGCGGACCGCATCGAACTGTGTTCGGCGCTCGGCGCCACGGGCGGGCTGACGCCCAGCTACGGCATGATCCAGCTGTGCGCCCATGTGGGGGTGCCTCAAGGCGTGCAGGTGCTCATCCGGTCGCGGGCCGGATCGTTTGTGTTCGACGAGCGCGAGAAGCGGGTACAGTTGATCGACGTGAAATCGGCCATTCTCGCCGGCGCGCGGGGCGTGGTGGTCGGAGGGCTGGCGGAAAGCGGGCGCATCGACGTGGACTTCGCCGCGCAACTGGTCGATGCCGCGCACGAGGAGGCCCGGCGTTGCAACCGCCACGTGCAGGTTACGTTCCATCGCGCGTTCGACATGGTGCCCGACCAGTTCTTGGCGCTCGACACGTTGATTGAGCTGGGCTACGACCGTGTGCTCACGTCGGGCGGCGCGCCGAGCGTGCCCGAGGGGCTTGACCGGCTGCGCGCGCTGGTGCATCACGCGGCAGGCCGCATCCAGATTGAGGCCGGTGGCGGCGTGAAGGTCGACCGCATCGGCGATATCCGCTCGACCGGCGTGGACGCCGTGCACCTGTCGGCCAAGACGCTGGTGTCGGCGCAGGGCGGACCCGGTGGCGGCGGTGACACGCCGCTCGAACGCACTGACCGCTATGTCGTGCGGGCCGCCGTGGCCGCGGCCCATGCGTGATGCGGGGCGTTTGCGCGTATCCGTCAGGTTGCGGTGGCGGGGTTGCATCGGCTGACTAGAAGACTGGCCGGCGCAACCCCGCCATTATTGTTAACGATGTTATAGTAAAGCTAATTAACTTATGGTATTTAGGTCGGTGTGTAATGTGAAATATCGTTGATATTCCGCGGATTTACCGATGACACGCTGTTCATGTAAAGATAGTTGACAAATAACCGTCAAGCCTCTATATTTACATCGTAGTTGCCGCAACGAAGCGGTGGCTCCCATCTCATAGAGGAGTAGGAACAATGGTCAACAAACGAATGATGGCGTCCCTGGCCGCGGTGGCCGCACTGTCCGTGGGACTCGCGGGCTGCGGCTCGACCACCAACGACAACAACAACGCGGGCGGCGACTCGTCCGACGGCGGCGTGGTGAACATCACCTACATGCATCGTCTGCCTGACAACGACGGCATGGTGCTCGTCAACGACATCGTCGCCAAGTGGAACAAAGAGCATCCCGAAATCCAGGTCAAGGCCACCAAGTTCGACGGCAAGGCCTCCGAGATGATCAAGAAGCTCGAGACCGACGTCAAGAACGACAACGCGCCCGATCTGGCGCAGGTCGGCTACGCCGAGCTTCCCGAAGTTTTCACCAAGGACATGCTGCAGGACGTCACCCAGTATGCCGAGCAGTACAAGGATCACTTCGCGTCCGGCCCGTACTCGCTCATGCAGGTCGGCGGCAAGTACTTCGGTCTGCCGCAGGACACCGGCCCTCTCGTCTACTTCTATAACAAGGCCGAATTCGACAAGCTCGGCATCTCCGTGCCGAAGACCGCCGACGAGATGATCGCCTCCGCCAAGAAGGCCGCGGCCGCGGGCAAGTACATCATGTCCTACCAGCCCGATGAGGCCGGCAACATGATCTCCGGCCTGGCCGGCGCCTCCGGCGGCTGGTACAAGGTCGTGGACGACGCGTGGGTCGTCAACACCGAAACCGACGGCTCCAAGGCCGTCGCCGACCTCTACCAGCAGCTTATCGACGCGAAGGCCGCCACCACCAACGCCCGTTGGGACGCTTCCTTCGACGCCTCGCTGCAGGACGGCTCGCTGATCGGCACCGTCGCCGCCGCATGGGAGGCCCCGCTGTTCATGGCCTCCGCCGGCGAGACCGGCGCCGGCGACTGGCAGGTTGCCCAGCTTGGCGACTGGTTCGGCAACGACGGCAAGACCGGTCCCGACGGCGGCTCCGGCGTCGCGGTGCTCAAGACCTCCAAGCACCCGAAGGAGGCCATGGAGTTCCTCGACTGGTTCAACACCCAGATCTCCGATCTCGTCTCCCAAGGCCTCGTGCCGGCCGCCACCACCGCCGACGCCGAGACCCCCGAGAAGTGGGCCGAGTTCTTCGGCGGCCAGGACATCATGGCCGAGTTCAAGACCGCGAACAACAACATGGGCGACTTCACCTACATGCCGGGCTTCTCCGCCGTCGCCACCGCGATGAACACGACCGCGGCCAAGGCCGTCGACGGCTCCGGCAAGGTCGAGGACATCTTCTCCGTTGCGCAGACGACCTCCATCGACACGCTGAAGAACCTCAACCTGTCCGTCAAGGAGTGACGAACAGGTTGCTGACCGGTCCTTTTCCGGCAGATGACAGCCGTTCCCACACCATCTGAAGAAAGGCCGGAGTCCAACGCTCCGGCCTTTCCTTATGCATCGCATCGTATCTTCGAAAGCAAAGGTCGTTCCCATGACTGACACCACGCATGCGGCGAACGCCACCAAGGCCGGACCATCGTCCAAGCCGAAGCGCTCCGACGCCGCCAAGCGCGAGAACCGCACCGGCTGGGGCTTCATGGCCCCGTTCGCCATCCTGTTCGCGCTCGTCTTCATCCTGCCCATCGTCTGGGCCATCTACTCCAGCTTCTTCCGTCAGGTCGCCGAAGGGGGCGGCGCGTACGGCGGAGGCAAGCTCGTCAACAAGTTCGTAGGACTGCAGAACTTCCAGTACGTCGTCACCTCCAACGCGTTCTGGTCCGGCATCGGCCGCGTGCTGCTCTACACGCTCATCCAGGTGCCGTTCATGATCATCGCCGCATTGGCGCTCGCCATGCTGCTCGACTCGTTCATCGTCAAGCGCGTCACCGTGTTCCGCCTCGGCTACTTCCTGCCGTACGCGATCCCCGGAGTCGTCGCGTCGATCATCTGGGTGTTCCTGTACAACGGCCAGATCTCGCCGATCGTCAAGGGACTTGCGGCCATCGGCATCAACGTCGACTTCTTCGCCAAGAATATCGTGATCGGCTCGATGGCCAACATCACCACCTGGACGTTCACCGGCTACAACATGCTGATCTTCCTCGCCGCGCTGCAGGCCATCCCGCACGACCTGTACGAGGCGGCCCGCATCGACGGCGCGAACGGATTCCAGATCGCCATGCGCATCAAGCTGCCGAACGTGCGCGCCGCCGCCCTGCTCGCCATGCTGCTGTCGATCGTCGGCACCATCCAGCTGTTCAACGAGCCGGAGATCATGTCCGTGTCCGACCCGAGCATCTCCAAGTCGTTCACGCCGATGATGATGGCCCTCTACACTTCGCGCGGCACCCTCACCCCGAGCGGCGATGGCCCCGCCTCCGCCATCGCCATCGTCATGGCGCTCATCGCCGGCATCCTCGCCGCGCTGTATGCCCTCGCAGAAAGGAAGGTGAACCAGGAATGAGCAGCATGACCCCCAAGGAGCGCGCCGCCCTGCGCGCGCGCAAAAAGGCCGACCGCATCCGCGACCTGCATGCCAACGACCTGCCGCGTTCCATGCAGCCGTCCGCGGCCGTCAAAACCGTCACGATCGTCGTGCTGGTGCTGACGCTCATCTACTTCCTGTTCCCGATCTACTGGGCGGTCATCGCGTCCACGAAGACGCCCAGTCAGATGACCGGTAGCAACGGCCTATGGTTCGCCGTCGGTATTGAGGGCCTGCCGAACGCGATCGCCACCAACTACGGCAAGCTACTGGGCTGGACGCGCGGCAACTTCTGGCGTTGGGTGCTGAACTCCCTGATCTACTCGGGCGTCTCGGCCGCGGTCGGCACGCTCGTCGCCGTCATGGCCGGCTACGCCACCGCCAAGTTCAACTTCCGCGGCAAGAACCTCGCCATCGGCGTCATCATGGGCTGCATGCTCATGCCGGCCGCGCTGCTGACCATCCCGCAGTACTCGATCTTCCACGCGATGCACCTGACCGATACGATGCTCGCCGTCATCATCCCGTGCTGTGTCTCGCCGTTCGGCTTCTTCCTTGGCCGCGTGTACGCGCAGACCTCGGTGCCGAACGAACTGCTTGAGGCCGCGCGCATCGACGGTGCCAGCGAGGCGAGGATCTTCTTCACGATCGTGCTGCGCATCCTCGCGCCGGCGATGGTGACGATCTTCCTGTTCCTGTTCGTCGCGACATGGAACAACTTCCTGCTGCCGCTCATGATGATCTCGGCGGACACGTTGAAGCCAGTCACGCTCGGCCTGTACGGCATGGTCTCGCTCGCCACGTTCAACGAGCGCGGCGCCCTCATGATGGGCGCGCTGCTCGGCGTGCTGCCCGTGATCATCCTCTTCCTCGGCCTCCAGCGCTACTGGCAGGCCGGCCTCGCCGCAGGTGCCGTTAAAGGCTGATGAGTTAAGCGGGAAGCCCGGTGGGCTTCCCGTAGCGTCAGCCTGAGCGAGCCGATAGGCAAGCGAAGGCAGCATTGAGCCCGAGCGCAGCGCGAGTCCTTAATTGCGTATTTCCTCCTTGGCCCCCTCAGATGAGGGGGCTGTCAGCGAAGCTGACTGGGGGAGGGAACACGTGTCGAACATATGGGGTGCGGCTACCCCTCAGTCAGTCTTCGGCTGACAGCTCCCCTAGCAAGGGGAGCCAAGAATCGTTGCAAAGGAGCAATACTTCATGACCACCGGACGTTTCACCCTTCCGAGCGAATCGAACTTCGCCGAGAAGACCAAGGAGCTTGCCGACCTGTGGGGCGCGGACGCGATCCGCAACTCGGACGGCACCCAGCTCGACGACGCCGTGCGCGCGCTCGGCAAGAAGATCTACAGCGCGTACTTCCCGACTCGCGCCCACAACGAGTGGATCACCCTGCACATGGACGAGACCCCGCAGGTCTATCTGCTCACCCAGCGCGAACTCGCCGAAACCGACACTGTGACCATCGACCTCATGGTCGGGTTCTTCGCCGAACAGCTCACTCCGAACTACGACGCCGACCCGGCCAGATACTGGGAGGTCGTCGACCGTACCACCGGCGCCGTCGTGGACCCGGCGAACTGGACGGTTGACGCGGCGGCCCATACGGTCACTGTCACCGGTGCGACCCCGATGCACGAGTACACCGTCTCGTTCCTCGCCTACATCATCTGGGATCCGGTCGAAATGTACAACCATCTGACCAACGACTGGGGCGACAAGGAACACGAGATCCCGTTCGACATCTACCATCCGGCCACCCGCAAGTTCGTGTTCGACACGTTCGAACAGTGGCTTGCAGCGAACCCCGACACCGACGTCGTACGCTTCACCACGTTCTTCTACCAGTTCACGCTCATCTTCGACCCGAAGCACCGCGAGAAGATCGTCGACTGGTTCGGCTGCTCGTGTACCGTCTCGCCGGCCGCGCTCGACGATTTTGAGCAGCAGTACGGATACCGGCTGCGCCCCGAGGACTTCGTGGACGAAGGCTGCTACAACTCAGCATGGCGCGTGCCGCGCAAGGCCCAGCGCGACTGGATCGACTTCCTGTCGGGCTTCGTGCGCGAGAACGTGAAGAAGCTCGCCGACATGTCGCATGCGGCCGGCAAGGAAGCCATGATGTTCCTCGGCGACCAGTGGATCGGCACCGAACCGTACAAGGACGGATTCTCCGACCTCGGCCTCGATGCCGTGGTCGGCTCGATCGGCGACGGCACCACCACCCGCATGATCGCCGACATCAAGGGCGTCAAATACACTGAAGGCCGCTTCCTGCCGTACTTCTTCCCCGACACGTTCTACGAGGGCAACGACCCGAGCATCGAGGCATGGGACAACTGGCGCAAGGCCCGCCGCGCCATCCTGCGCTCGCCGATCGCGCGCATGGGCTACGGCGGTTACCTGTCGCTCGCCGCGAAGTTCCCCAAATTCGTGGACGCGGTGACGCACATCGCCGACGAATTCCGCGACATCCACGAGCGCACCGGGGGAGAGGCCGCCGAAGGCGAACTCAACGTCGCGATCCTCAACTCGTGGGGCCGCATGCGCTCGTGGATGGCGTACACGGTCGCGCACGCCCTGCCCAACAAGCAGACCTACTCGTACTACGGCATCCTCGAATCATTGTCCGGCATGCGCGTCAACGTGCGGTTCGTCAGCTTCGACGACGTGATCGAACACGGCGTGGACGACGACATCGACGTGATCATCACCGGCGGCCCGGTCGACACCGCATACTCGGGCGGCGACATCTGGGCGAAGGACCCGCGGCTGGCCGAAACGCTGCGCGCCTGGGTGCGCGGCGGCGGCGCGCTCGTCGGCGTGGGCGAACCCAGCTCGCAATGGTTCCAGGGACGCTTCTTCCAGCTGGCCGACGTGCTCGGCGTGGACGAGGAACGCTTCCAGACCCTGTCGGTCGACAAGTACTTCCCGCCCGTCACGCCCGACCACTTCATCACCGCCGACGTGCCCGTCGACCCGGCCACGCGCGAGGCATGGCAGTCGGCCGGCTACCGCATCCCGCTGTCGGGCTGCGGCGGCGGCCAAGGCAAGGCGTCGCTCGGCGGCATCGACTTCGGCGAGGCGATCGCCAACACATTCCCGGTGAACGAGAACGTGACCCTGCTGCGTGCGGACGGCGGCGAAGTGCAGCTCGCCGTCAACGAGTACGGGGCCGGCCGCGGCGTATACGTGTCCGGACTGCCGTATTCGGCCGCGAACGCGCGACTGCTCGAACGCATCCTGTTCTACGCGAGCCATCACGAGGACCGGTATGCGGCCTACAGCTCGACCAACCCCGAATGCGAGGTCGCGCGGTTCCCCAAGTCCGGCTGGTACTGCGTGATCAACAACACCGACCGTCCGCAGTCCACCGACGTGACGCTGCCGAACAGCGCGCGCGAGCACTTCGACCTCGACGCCAGCGCCATCGCCTGGCGGCGCATCTGAACACCCCCGCACGGCGGTTTTCTCTCACCGGGCGTTGCCCGGTGAGAGAAAACCGCCACGCGATAGGGCGATTGCCGTCCCTTATTTATGTATATATCATTAACAAATAACGGTGCCGCCGGGCAGGATGTCTGCGATCATGCGCAGCCCGCCCGTGCGAGCCGCCGTTCAACGGATCGTGAAGGAGAGTTCCCATGACGGACACCGACGCCACGCTCGCCGAAGTTGCATCCCGCTTCCCGCTTGAGGGAACGGTCGAAAGCATCACCCCGTACGGCGACGGCCACATCAACGCCACCTATCTGGTCGTCACGGACGCGAAACGCTACATCCTGCAACGCATGAACACCGACATCTTCCCCGACGTCGTGCATCTCATGCGCAACGTCGAACTCGTCACCGCCTACCTGCGCGAGCAGGGCCAGGAAACGCTCGACATCATCCGAACCAACGACGGCGCGACCTACGTCACCGAGCCGTCCGGCGCATGGCGCGTCTACGCATTCATCGAAAACACCGTCTCCTACAACCTCGTCTCCGACGCGGCCGTGTTCCGCGGCGCGGGCGCGGCGTTCGGCGCGTTCCAGAACCAGCTCTCAGGCTTCGACGCCGCGCAGCTGACCGAAACCATCGCCCACTTCCACGACACGCCCCACCGTTTCGAGGACTTCAAGGCCGCCGTCGCCGCCGACGTCAAGGACCGTGCGAAGACCTGCCAAGGCGAAATCGACTTCTACATGGCCCACGCCGACATCTACGACGCCATCACCTCCGGGCTTGCGGACGGCACGATCCCGCTGCGCGTCACCCACAACGACACCAAGCTCAACAACATCCTCATGGATGCCGACACCGGCAAGGCGCGCGCCATCATCGACCTCGACACCGTCATGCCCGGCTCCATGCTCTACGACTTCGGCGATTCGATCCGCTTCGGCGCCTCCACCGCGCTCGAGGACGAACCCGACCTCGACAAGGTGCATTTCAGCACCGACCTGTTTCGCGCGTACACGGAAGGATTCGTCGGCGAACTGCGCAGCAGCATCACCGCACGCGAGGCCGAACTGCTGCCGATGGGCGCGATCATGATGACGATCGAATGCGGCATGCGATTCCTCGCCGACTATCTCGCCGGCGACGTGTACTTCGCCACCAAATACCCCGAGCACAACCTCGTGCGTTCACGCACGCAGATCAAACTCGTGCAGGAGATGGAAGCCAAGGCGGCCGACACCGCGGCGATCGTCGCCGACGTGATGGGGGAGACGCACTGATGGACGGGCAGACAGCCGCGGCCGCAACGCCGCTCGACGCCGTGTACGCGGCCATCGACGCGCTCGTCGACCATGCGATCCGCCATCTCGATCTCGACCCGCGCGACGCCGACTGGACGCGCAACCGCATCTTCGCGCTCTTCGACCTCGGCTCATACCATCCGACCGGTGCGACGGCCGGCGAGAGCACCGTCGACAATCTCGTGACAGCGTTCCGCACGGCCGCCGTCACGGCCGGACTGATCGAACCGGAAGACGGCGCATCCATCGCGGACGAGGTCATGGGCATCCTCTCCGCAGCTCCCTCCGCCATCGAGAACCGGTTCGCCGCCGTCGAAGCGGAAGGCGGCGGCATGGCGGCCATGCGCTGGTTCTACGACTACTGCGTCGCCAACACGTACGTCAAGAAGGCCACGCTCGAACGCAACCCGCGCTTCGACTCGCACGGCCTCGTCGTCACCATCAACCTCGCCAAACCCGAATTCAAGAACATGAAGAAGGCGGCCGCCGGCAACGCGGTCGCGGGCGGCTACCCGGCCTGCACGATCTGCCACGAAAACGAGGGCTTCGCGGGACGCGACAAGCGCACGCTGCGCACCATGCCGGTCACGCTCGGCGGCACCCCGTGGTTCTGGCAGTTCTCGCCGTACGGGTACTTCAACCAGCACGGCATCTGCGTGAACATGGAGCACACGCCCATGCACGTCGACCGCGACACGTTCGGCCACCTGCTCGACTTCGTCGACCGGTTCGACGGCTACTTCCTCGGATGCAACGCCGCACTGCCGCGCATCGGCGGCTCGGTGCTCGCCCACGACCACTACCAGGGCGGCGGCGAGATCCTGCCCATGTTCAAGGCCGCCACCTGGGCGAGCCTGACACTGGCCGGGCATGACGGCGCGACGGTCGAGATCCTCGACTGGCCGGGCACGGCGATGCGCGTCGTCTCCCGCTCGCGAGACGAGATCATCGCGCTCGCCGACATCATCCGCAAGGCGTGGATCGACTACGACGACGCGGCGGCCGGCATCGCCAGCCACGACGCGGACGGCAACCGGCAGTCCGCGCTCTCGCCCAGCGTCATCAGGACCGCACGCGGCTACGAGATGAGCCTTATCCTGCGCAACAACGCAATCAGCGACGAATACCCGGAGGGCGTATTCCACGCGCACCCCGAATACTGGCCGATCAAACAGGAGCCGATCGGACTGATCGAAGCGCAGGGCCTGTTCATCCTGCCTGGCCGTCTCGTCGGCCAGCTCGGCATGATCGAGGACGCGCTCGCGGAAGGCCGACAGTTGCCGCAGAAGGTCAGCGAGTTCACGATGATCTGGGACGAGCTGACCGCCGCGCTCGACGGTTCGCGCGACCGCGACGCGATCCGTACTGCTGTGCACGACGAACTCGGCAGCGTGTGCGAACGCATCCTCGGCAACACGGCCGTGTTCAAACGCAAGGAGCAGACGCTGGCGTTCCTGACGTCGCTCGGATTTACGCAACAGTAAGGTGGAATGATCATGACTGATCGTCACTATCTGGTCGGCGTCGACATCGGCGGCACCAAGATCGAAGCGGTGCTGCTCGACGCGGCGCACGCCGTCGTCGCCTCGCATCGCGTGCCGGCCCGTCGCGGCGGAGACAACGTCGTCGCGGATGTCGTGTCCCTGGTACGCGAGGTCGCCGGCGAACGGCTGTCCGGCGTGGCCCGCGTCGGCATCGGCACGCCCGGACGGGTGGATTCGGCGACCGGCCGCATCGCCAACGTCGTCAATCTCGACATCGACACGCTTGATCTGGGGCCGTTGGTGAGCGAACGGCTCGGCGGTATGCCGGTGCATGTCGACAACGACGTGAACGCGGCGGCCGTCGGTGCGGCGAACGTGCTGTGCGGCGACGACGTGAATGGCACGATCGTGTTCCTGAACTTCGGCACCGGACTGGCCGCCGGCATCCTCATCGACGGCGTGCTGCAGCACGGTTCCAGCGGGGCGGCGGGGGAGATCGGCCATGTGCCGGTCGACCCGAACCGGTTCCCCTGCCCGTGCGGCCAGCGGGGGTGCCTCGAAACCGTGTGCTCGGGCGCGTCCGTGGCGCGGATGTGGCCGACTGAGGACGGTGTGCCGCCCATGCCCGGCCTCATCGCGAAGGCCCTCGGCGGCAATGCAGATGCGGTGCGTGTGCTCGGCATGGTGACGCATGCGATCGTGGACACGGTGCAGATCGCCGCGCAATCGGTCGACCCGCGCATGATCATCTTCGGCGGCGGCATGGCGAAGACCGGCCAGCCGCTCTTGGACGTCACGGCCGGCGAACTGCACCGGCGCGAAGCCACATGCCCGTTCCTCAAAGGACTGGATCTGGTCTCCCGCATCCGCCTCGCCCCGGCCGACGCCCCGCTCGGCGCCATCGGCGCCGCCCTGGCGTAACCATCGGCGTTATGGACGGCCGTAACTCAACATCACCGCCATCCCATTGTTGGGTTATGGCCGTTTTTTGCTTGTGAGACGACCGTAACTCAACAGGAGCCATGCTCTCCCATTGAGTTACGGCCTCTTTTTTGCCTTCGAGACGGCCGCAGCTCAACGGGAGGGGTTTGCTGGTGTCGGGTTACGGCCTGTGGACATATGGGCGGGTGGGAATGAGTGGAGACGGAGCGGGAGAGAAAGCCGACTCAGCCTTCCTCGATGTAGTGGCGGATGACGGCGATGGCGCCGCCGCGCAACGTGATGTCCGCGCCGCACTGGCAACGGCGAACGATGCTGCGGGCGTGGAACTTGGAGGCGGTGGCACGGTCGAGCCGTTCCTGCGCCGCATCGAGGAACGTGTTGTTGATGATGTCGGCCGGCCCGTACACGCACACATCCGTGATGTCGAGCAGGCCGATCGGCATCGCCAGCGCGGCGGCCAGATACTCTCCGGCCTTGCGAATGATCTCGGGGCGTTCGGATTTCGGCACCTTAGCCATCCGCTCGCGCAGCGCGGTCGCGGAAATCAACCGCTCCATGCATCCGCGCTTGCCGCATGGGCACTGCGGCCCATGATCGGGATCGATCGAGATGTGGCCGATCTCGCCGCCGGCATGATGCTCGCCCACCACCGGCACGTCGTCGATCAGCGTGGCCGAGCCGATACCGCGGTCGTTCTTGACGAACAGCATGTTCGGACCGCCCTGGCCGAAGAACCGTTCGGTCAGCATCGAACAGACCACATCGTTCGTAACCGTGACCGGAATGCCGAACCGACGTTCCAACGTCGCCTTAAGATCGACGTCATGCCATCCTAGCGCCGTCGATTCGCGGATCACACCGTTGTCGATCACGCCCGGCACGCAGATACCGATGCCGATGATGCGATTGACATCAAGATCGGCGCGCAGCTCGTCGACGAACTGGACGATCATGTCCACGTCGATCGGATTGTCGGGACCAAGCGCGATCTCCATGCGCTGCTGCGGCAGACCGAGCAGATCGGTCGCAGCCCCCTGCACCAGATGATCCTGCGACAGATCGAGGCTGATGATGCGCAGCCGGTTCGTGTCGATGCTCAGCAGCGTGCCGCGCTTGCCCTTGCCGGTGGCGGCCGTCTCGAACCCGTTCTCGCGGATCAACCCCTCGTCGAGCATGTCGTTGACTACGTCGGACACGGCCACGCGCGACAGACCGGTGCGGCGGCCGAGTTCGGCGCGTGAGCACTGGTTGGAGGGAAACAGCAGGCTGAAGATCAGCGAACGGTTCTTGCGACGTACGTCCGATGGACTGGCCTTGGTGATCTTTCCCGGCGTATGCAACGGGAACGATCCCGTGTAGGTGTGTTCGGCCATGTCTGCCGCCTTTCCTTGCGATGGTCCCGTATGTGAGTCGTTGCGTCAAGGAATGCGTCATCGAATTCCTAATAACTGTCTTTTCATTATAGCTGGTACTTTCCGCGCGGCAACCGGGAAAACGCCGAAAGATGGCGGTTTTCTATTTATGTAAGTACTATTAACAATTACAGGTGTCGTTGTGAATGCATATGCGAGCGCACAGTGCGGTGCGGCGAGCCTGAAACGAAAACCACCCGTGTGGGGACCGACTCGGCCATCGTGGACCGGGCGCCCCGCGGAACGAAGGATGAAAGGACGGCCATGACCGAAGTCATCATTGTCAAGAACGAGGACGAGGCCGGTGAGATCTACGCGAACTGCGTCGCCGGACTGATCAAGAGCAAGCCGGACGCGGTGCTGGGCCTGGCCACCGGCTCCAGCCCGCTGGCCGCCTACAAGGCGTTGGCCGCGAAGGTCAAGACCGAGCATATCGACGTGTCGCAGGTGCGCGGTTTCGCGTTGGACGAGTACCTGGGCCTGCCGCTGACCCACCCCGAGTCCTACCATTCCACCATCCATCGCACGGTCGTCGAGCCCTTGGGCCTCGACCCGGCCAAGGTGCACGTGCCCGGCGACGTGCTCGATGGCGCGCCTCTCGAGGACGGCGACAAGATCGCCGCCGCCGGCCCGGCCTATGATGCGGCGATCGAGGCCGCGGGCGGCATCGACGTACAGATCCTCGGCATCGGCACCGACGGCCACATCGGCTTCAACGAGCCCGGTTCCTCGCTCGCGTCCGGCACGCGCGTCAAGACCCTCGCCGAGCAGACCCGCATCGACAACGCGCGCTTCTTCGACGACGACATCAACCAGGTGCCGACCCACTGCATCACGCAGGGCATCGGCACGGTGTTGAAGGCCCGTCACCTCGTGCTGCTCGCGTTCGGCTCGGGCAAGGCCGAGGCCATCGAGGAGACCATCGAGGGCGGCGTGTCCGCGTTCTGCCCGGCGTCCGCGCTGCAGCTGCACCCGCACGCGACCGTCATCATCGACGAGGAGGCCGCCAGCCGTCTTCGTCACAAGGACTACTACCGCTACGCGTTCGAGCACAAGCCGGCGTGGCAGGGCATCTGATCCGTTGACGGGCTCCCTGTAAGGCAGGGAGCCCGTCTTTGTGTACCTATCATTGTCGTGTACGTATACGGAAAGGAATTCGTATGACTGAACCACACGAACAGACCGTCGCCCGGGTGACGGCCGCGCTCACCGGCGAGCCGTCGGCCATCGCCATCCATCACGCACGCAAGGTGGACGCGCGCGGCGTGCAGGAACATTATTGGGTCGTCTCCGACGCGCGCGGCGTGATCGTCGCCACCGGCACCGACGAGGAGGCGTTCGAATCGGCATGCCGGTCGGTGGGCATCGACCCGGCCGACGACAACGCGATCATCGACGCGGGCGGACGCGTGCTCACGCCGGGCTACGTCGACATCCACGCGCACGGCGCATGGGAGAAGAGCTTCGACGACGGTCCGGACGGCATCGACGTCGCGCGAGCAGGCCATGCCGTGCACGGCACGACCCGTCAGGTGCTCTCGCTGATCACCAATCCGATCGACGTGATCGAACGCAACGTGCGCACCGTGCGTGCCAAGATGGCCGAACGACCGGATATCCTCGGCGCGCATCTGGAAGGTCCGTTCCTTGCGCTTGCCCGCAAGGGCGCGCATGATCCCGAATGCTTGAAGGACCCGGTGCCCGAACTGGTCGACGAACTGCTCGACGCGGCCGACGGTTGCATTCGCCAGATCACCATCGCGCCCGAACTGCCGCACGGCATCGGTGCGATCAAGCAGTTCGCTGCGGCCGGCGTCGTGCCGGCGGTCGGCCACTGCGACGCCGACTACGAGACCGCCAAACGCGGCTTCGATGCGGGCGCGGGCATCATGACCCACATGTTCAACGCGATGAACGGCCTGCACCACCGCGAACCCGGCCCGATTCCGGCGGCCGTGGAGGACCCGCGCGTCACCATCGAACTGATCAACGACGGATTCCACGTGCAGAACCCGATGGTCAAGCTCGGCTTCGGGTTCGCGCCGCACCGGATCGCGTTCGTCACCGACGCGATGGCCGCGACCGACTGCCCGGACGGCGCGTACAAGCTCGGCGCGCTCGATGTGAACGTGGTGGACGGGCATGCCAGGCTCGTCTCCAACGGGGCGATCGCCGGCTCGACGCTGCTCTTGGAGGTCGCCGTGCAACGTGCGGTGCTCGAACTCGGGTTCGACGCGGCCGCGGCGGTCGAAGCCGCGACCCTGACGCCGGCGCGCGCATTCGGCTTCGACCGGCCGAACCCGGTCACCGGGGCGCCGCTCGGCCTGGTCGCCCCCGGCTACGCCGCCGACCTGCTGCTCACCGACCCCGCCACCTGGCAGGTCGACGAGGTCTGGTGCGCTGGCCGCAAACTCAAGTAATCGGTCTGTATGATGGCTGAGATGGCGTCGGATCGCAATATCCGGCGCCATCTTTGTTATTTCGCCGCGAGGCGGAAGGCGAGGTCGACGGAGCCGACGTTGTAGCCGGTGGAGGCGTAGGTGCCGATAATCCGGTCGCCTTCCTTACGGGTGACGAGGATCATCGGCAGCTTGTCGGGGTCGACGTACATGCCGCGCGTCAGTCGCTCGTAGGTCGTCGCGTCGCATCGCCACACGGCGGGGGAGTCGCCGCCGAGCCGGTCGAACATCGAGCGCAGCGTGGCGCTCAACGGCGCATCGACCGGGCATGCGGCGAACACGACAGGAATATCGGTCGAAACCTCGCCGACGGAACCGTCATCGTGCGCATCGCGACGCAGACGCGCGATCAGCTCGTCGAGCACATGGATGCTCGGTTCCGAACCATGCGCGTCGAGAATCGCGACGATCGCGCGGTCAGGCAATAGTTGCGACAGATGACGCGTCTCATCCGAACCGACGTAGCCATCGTGACGATCGCATGCCGTCTCAGTTCCGTCATCGGCCGTGTTCGTGTCGTCACATGCCGCCGCGTGGAGCGTTGCGTCATCGACGACGATATGCTCCAGCAGCTCGTCCTCGCTCGGCTCGCGCATCGCCAGCGTCACCGTCCGCTCGTCGCCGGCATCCAGCCGGAACGTCGTCTCGTTGGTCTGCTGGCCGCCGTTCGGCAACCGCACCGTGGTGATCAGCCGGTACAGTCCAGCTTCGACCGTCAACGGCATGCGTTCGCCGTCCCATGCTCTCTCCCACAGGTCAAGCGACGCGAAATCGGTGCCGTGCGCGTTGCCGACCAGTCGGCCGAGACTCCAGTCCGTGCCGTATGCGGGGTGTTCGCCAGTCGGCGCGACGACGGTGAGCGTCGCCGTCGGCTCGGCCGTTGCGACTGCATCATCGGCCGCATGCATCGCCGGCAGATGGTGGAACGATTCGCCTTGGAAATACTCGGGTTCGCCGGTCTGCGGGTCGAACCGCGCCGGCACGCCCAGCACGCGGCAGACGGCGACGAACGCGGTGTCCAGCGAACGCGGCGTGCCGATGCCGGCCGTCAGCATGCCGGTGGGAGAGATCGGCTCCGGCGTCTCCTCTTTGGACTGTGCGGCGTCGACATGATCGAGCAGGTACTGACGGATGAGCTGCGGTTGGGCGCGCAGCGCATCCGTGTCGGCCGTGCGTTCGAGCATGGCTTGCAGACGTGTGCGGTCGCCGGTCAGCGGTTCGTTGCCGACTCGCGGATTTAGCACGTAGCGCGCGTACCGATCATACCGGTCGACTTCCGCGGTGCCGGACAGGGCGACATTCAGTGCATAGTCGCGTACCTTGGCGGCTGAATGAACGGCATCATTGAGCGCGGAGGCGGACACGTCGCACAGGTCCTTGACGCTCAGCGCCGACAGCAGCGCGAGACGGTCTTGGTCGGCGATACCGGGATCGTCGTTGGTGTCAGCGAGCAGGAACGACGCGATGACGGGTACGTTGGCTCCGGCGGAGGCCAGCAGGGACGGGATGGTATCGGCGGCATTGGGTGATACGGATCGGTACCGATCGGCCAGTGCCTGACGGGTCGGCTGATCGACGAGATCGGCAAACGCCTCCACTCGTTCGGCGCGCATCGACTCGGCCTGTGCGCGGCGTTCGATCGTGCGACGCTGCTGCTCGTCGGTCAATGGCAAGCTGCGCGGCGTGCCGCTTGGGGGAGCGACGAGGTCGATGGGTGCCCATGATGGGGAGTTGTGCGTGATGGGTGGCAGGATCTCTCCGCTCGCTGCGCTCGGTCGAGATGACAGAGAGAGATTCGGCTTATCGATGACAGCGTTGATTGGCAGTACGACGGTGACGGCATCGGTATCGGCGGTGTTGACGATCATGTCGGCGAACACGCCGTCGTGACTGGCATGCACGCGAAGGCTGCCCTTGCCGAGCGTCATGCGGGCATGTCCCCGTTCGTCAGTGACGGCGGTCGCGATCGGATAGTATTCGGCCATGTTCAGCAGTTCGAACGCCACGTTCGCTCCCGCGATCGGTCGGCCTCCGTCATCCGTCACCGTCACCGCAAGATCGGTCGTCGGCGCATAGTCGGCGGTCAGATTGCACAGCAGCATCGTGCCGTCGCCGCCCGCGCTCGCCGACGCATCGACGTTGCCTTCGGAAAAATCACAGAACACGCGCGCATGCACGAGCATCGCACGCGTCGACGCCTTGTCGAACCAGCCGCGATCCGGCACCTCCTCCGGCTCGCACGCGCCGAGGAACCGCCAACGGCCGTCCACATACGCCTCCACCCACGCGTGGTTGTCGTCGCAGTGCGCCCATCGCGGCGTGTACACTTGCCGGGCCGGAATGCCGATCGCACGCAGTGCGGTGACCAGCAGCGTCGACTCCTCGCCGCAACGGCCGAGACCGAGATTCAACGCTCCGAGAGCGTTGAGCGTGCGGTTGTCGGACGGATGATAGGTGACGTGTTCGGCGCACCAGTAGTTCGTTTCGAGCATCGCATGTGTGGCGTCAAGTCCCTGCACGCGGTCGGCCAGTTCCCGATAGCACAACGGACGGCAGTCGGCCAGTGCCTCGTTGTTGATGCGCGGCCAGAACACGTAATGGACGAACAGGTCGACCGGCAGATCGCGCGTCCACGCCATCGTGCGACGCAGCATCAGCGCATGATCGACGAACGAGAGCAGTACGGCCGGATCGCAGTCGATGACATCGTTGGCCGGCAACGTGCCGTAGGCGAGCTGCATCAGCGTCAGCCGGTCGTCGGACAACGTATCCAGCAGCGACGATGCCGCGGGCAGTCTAGTGATCAGATCGGCGCGTTCGGCGAAACGGCGGTCGGCGTAATCGCGCAGCTCGCCGTCGAGGAGAGAAGACATACTCATGAGCCACCATCATACGGGGATTGGCGGCTCATGAGCGGGATGACATCCGCGATGTCAGTGAAGTTTGCCGTCGGTGATGAAGAAGGCGTGGGCGTCGCCGTGGCGTTTGTCGTCGATGTAGCGGCGGAACAGGGCGAGGCGTTCGATGGTGCTCTTGGCGAGCGGCTGGGGGAGCGCGTCAAGGTCGAACCAGCCGACGTTGAGGCTTTCCTCGTCACCGACGAACGGGTCGGCGTTGCCGCCGGGTTTGACCGTGCACAGGAACGAATGGTCCATGTACATGGTGTTGTCGCCGTTCGCGTAGGTGATGACCTTGTCGGAGGAGATCACGGCAACCAGATCGGTGACGACCGCGTCCACGCCGGTCTCCTCCTTGATCTCGCGGATCACCGTGTCGCCCGGCTGCTCGCCCGGCTCGTTGATGCCGTAGACCATCGCCCATTTGCCGGTGTCGGAGCGCCGGCCGAGCAGGATGCGGCCGGAATCATCCAGTACACAGCCGGTCACGCCTATCAGCCACAGGAGATCATGGCCGATCTTTTTACGTAGCTCCAATACGAAATCGGGAGTTGGCATAGGTAGGTCCTTCGAAAAATATGTCATTTCGACCGAGCGAAGCGAATGGAGAAATCTTTCAGAGATGCGATGCTTCTTAAGATTTCTCGACTTCGCTTTGCTCCGCTCGAAATGACAGTTTGTGGGAACGGATTGGAAGACAATGTCATTTCGACCGAGCGTAAGCGAGCGGAGAAATCTTGAGAAGCAACGAGATCTGAGAGATTTCTCCACTCGCTTACGCTCGGTCGAAATGACGGTCTTGTAAGAATGATTTGGCTCCCTCTGGTGAGAGGGAGCCAAGGAAAACGATCAGACCAACGCGGCGGCCGCGCGATCGGCCATCCACTGCTCGACCTCGTCGATCTGCTTCGGGATGCCGGCGGAGAGCCATTCGGGGCCGTGTTCGGTCATGAGCACGTCGTCTTCGATACGGATGCCGATGCCGCGCATTTCCGGCGGCAGCAGCAGGTCGTTCTTCGCGAAGTACAGGCCCGGCTCGATGGTGAAGATCATGCCCGGCGTGATCTTCGCGCCCTGATAGGACTCGTAACGGGCCTGCGCGCAGTCGTGCACGTCAAGGCCGAGGTGATGCGCCACGCCGCAGGCAAGCCAACGGCGATGCTGCTGGCCTTCGGGGGAGAGCGACTCCTCCACGCCGACCGGCAGAATGCCCCACTCGTGCAGACGCTCCGCGATCACGCGCATGCACGCGTGGTGGATGTCGGAGTAGGTCGCGCCCGGCTTGGCAGCCTCGAAACCGGCCTGCTGGGAGTCCAGCACCGCCTGGTACAGACGCTTCTGCAGATCGGTGAACTTGCCGCCGACCGGGAACGTACGCGTGATGTCGGCCGTGTACAGGCTATTGACCTCCACGCCGGCGTCGATGAGCAGCATGTCGCCCTGACGCACCACGCCCGTGTTGCGCATCCAGTGCAGGATCGGCGCGTGCTCGCCCGACGCGATGATCGTATCGTAGCCCAGGCCGTTGCCCTCCTCGCGGGCGTTTGAGTTGAACGCGCCCTCGAGCATGCGCTCCGAGTTCGGCTTGTCGATCACATGCGGCAGACGGGTCAGGATGCGGTCGAAGCCGTCCTTGGTCGCGGCGATCGCCTTGCGCATCTCGCCGATCTCATAGGAGTCCTTGAGCATGCGGGCTTCGGCGGAGAACTCGTGCAGCTTGTCGTCGTCCGCGGCGTTCTTGTCCGGATCGGCGTAGCCGTTCGCCTCGCGAATACCCTCGACCAGCGCGGTGATCTGCGGGTCGGCGTCGGAGATCACGCGCACGCGCACCGCGCCGGCCTCGGAGCCGACATCCTTGCCGAGCGCGTCGGCAAGCTGCGCGATGTCATGCGTCTCCAGACCGGTCATCGCATGCAGTTCCTTCAAACCGGCGCGCGGGCCGACCCAGTACTCGCCGTAATGCGGGTCACGGTAGTAGTCCTCGGTGGAATTGTCGGCACGCGGGGCGACGAACAGCTCGGCCACATGCGTCTTGCCGGCCTTCGCCTCGTCGGAGTCCGGGTCGACCGGGTTGAGCACGAGCACCGCGCCCGCCTCGTAATCCTGACCCAAGCCGGTGTAGTACGCGAACGACGTGTCCGGACGGAACATGTAATCGCAGTCGTTGTTGCGCACCTTCGGCTGGCCCGCCGGGATCACCAGGCGCTCGCCCGGGAACGCCTTGCCGAGCGCCTCGAGACGCGCCGGCGTGAACTTCGAGGACTCCAGCGGCTCGACGGCCGGCTCCTGATTGTCCCAGCCGGTCTTCATGAACGCCTTGAACGCGTCGCTGTTCGGACGCAGCGACCGGTTGTTCACGCGGTCGCTCATCGGCTGGTTCGCGCCCGGAGCCGTCTTCGACTCCTCGGCCTCGTATTCCTTGTCCTTGTCGGTTACCACTTCGCTCACCGTCAGTACTCCTTTTATGGACGTGGATTGACTTGTGTTCCACGCATATCGTAGTCCAAAACGGGCGGCGACATGTTACGAGATCCGCGAGCGGGAGCGATGCGTCGCACGGGCACACAGATCAGACCGCGTCGACCTCGAACAGGCGGGTCAGATAGTCGCCCTGATACATGTCGGTGGTGAACGGGCCGAACCCGGTGTCGGAGATGTCGAAACCGCGGGCCATCAGCTCGTCGCCGCCGTACGTGAACCGCGACGCCGGCAACGGGAACTCGGTGTCGCGCACCGTGTACGTCTCAGCCGGGTCGAGTCCGGCCAATCGCAGCGTGCGATAGCCTTCGTTGACCGGCATGATCATGCGATAGTAGCCGACCAGCGCATGCCGTCGATCGGCCGACACCACCATCCACGCGGCCTCCGCACCCGGCTGCAATCCCACTTCCGACTCGTCGAACGGACTGATCAGCCGGAAAAAGTCGCCCGTATCGATCAGCTCGCGATGCGATTTCATGAACGCGATCTGCCGGCGCATCTGCTCCTGCTCGCCGTCCGTCATCCGATTCACATCCAGCTCGTAGCCGAACGTGCCGAAATACGCGACGTCCGCGCGGGTCTTCAATGGCGTGACGCGCATGAGCTGATGGTTCGGCACCGCCGAAACATGACTGCCCATGCTGGAGACCGGATACGCATACGACGTGCCGAACTGGATCTTCACGCGCTCCGCCGCATCCGTATCGTCGGAAATCCAACCCTGCGGCGCGTAATACAGCATGCCCGGATCGAACCGAGCGCCGCCCGAGGCGCACGACTCGAACAGCACCTTCGGGAGCGCGGATGTCAGCCGCTCGTACAGCGCGTACACGCCAAGGATCTGCCGGTGCAGCAGCTCGCCCTGGAACGCGGCCGGCCGGCCTTGCGAGAACACGTCGGTGATGCTGCGGTTCATATCCCACTTGACATACGAGACGCGGCCGGACGCGAGAATCGCACTCATCGAGTCGAACAGATAGTCGACCACCTCGCTCTTGCTCAGGTCAAGCTCGTACTGGTTGCGGCCCTGCAACGGCTCCCGGCCGGGCACACGGATCATCCAATCCGGATGCGCACGGTACAGGTCCGAATCCCGGCTGACCATCTCCGGCTCGAACCACAGGCCGAACATCATGCCCAGATCGTTGATCTTCCTCGCCAATCCCTCGACGCCGTCCGGCAACTTGCGCCGGTCCGCCGTCCAATCGCCCAACGAGCTCGTCGCGTCGTCGCGGTGGCCGAACCAGCCGTCGTCCAGCACGAACAGATCGATGCCCAGTTCATGAGCCTTGCCCGCGATCGACAACAGTTTCGCCTCGTCGAACCTCATGTACGTGGACTCCCAGCTGTTGATGAGGATCGGCCGCGGCCGGTCGCGCCAATAGCCGCGGGCGAGCCGCGTGCGAAACAGCGTGTGGAACGACTGGCTCAACGCGTTCAGCCCGTCGCGCGTGTACGCGACCACCATCTCCGGCGTCTGGAACGTTTCTCCGGGCCGCAGGGTCCACGCAAACCCTTCGGGATGGATGCCCATCATCAGCCGGGTGACGTGATAGTTGTCGACCTCCACCGAACCGAGGAAATTGCCGCTGTACACGAGCGCCGCGCCGATCGCCTCGCCTGCGGATTCGTTCGTGTTCGGACGCTTCAATATCAGGAACGGGTTGAACTGGTGGCTGCTGTGACCGCGCAGCGAATAGATCTCCTGCACGCCGGTATGCAGCCGGAACGTCTGCGGGCGGCGCTCGCGGCCCCACGCGCCGGTGAACTGCATCATGCTCCAGCGCGCGTCCGGCAGGTCGAGGCTGGCGCTCAGGGCGCGGCGCAGCGTGACCGTGCCGTCAGCGTCGGCTGCGTCGGCGCCGCCGGTCGTGCTGCCGTCATCGGCCGCGATACTGTCGTTGACGAACCGCACGTTGCGCGTGAGCACCGGCAGGTCGCGGTACGTCGTGTAGCTCAGGATCATGCGCAGATCCAGCAGATCGTCGCGCAGCGTGATCTCGAGCGTCTCCGCCTCGTCGTCATATTCGACGTACGTGGCTGGCAGTCCGTCGAGCGTCGGCTTGCCGGGGAGGATACGGTGCGAGACGTACCGGAAAGCCGCGTTGCGCGCGCCGTCCGGCGTCTCGATCACGCACGCGACGTTGCGCAGATCGCCGTTGCCGTTGACCGGATACTCCTGTTTGATGTCCTCCATCGAGAAATCGCCGTCGCCTTTGAACGGGCAGGGGGCCATGTCGCGGTGCGCGGCGACCAGCATATGTTCGAAGCCGTCGCGGTCGGCTAGGGGAGCGCCGAAATACAGTTGCCCGAGCTGTCCGTTCTTCAGCACCATGAAGATGTAGCTGAACCCGCGGTTCATGATGTGGAATACGTTGCCCGATTCGTGGAATACGATGCCCATATAAGCCCCTGCGTTCCCGGCGATCATGGATATGACAACGCCGCGCTCTGCCGGGAAGACGGAGCGCGGCGCGGACGGATATAGATGGATGCGGACTACGGACGGATACGGATGAACGACACCGAACCAGGCGACTAGCGGATGACACGCATGCGGATGGTGCCCTCGATGTGGCGCAGCGCGTCCAACGCCGCCGCGCTCGGGGTCTGGGACACGTCGGTGACCACGTAGCCGAGCTCGCCTTCGGTGCCGAGGGCCTGGGCGGCGATGTTGATGTTCTCCTCGCCGAGCACGCGGTTGACCTTGGCGAGCACGCCGGGCAGGTTCGCATGCAGGTGGGCGATGCGGGCGGTGCCGGGCAGGGAGGTCAGCGTGATCTGCGGCAGGTTCACCGACAGCATCGTGGAGCCCTTCTCCCAGTAGTCCTCGAGACGCTGCGAGACGAAGTGTCCGATGGCCTCCTGCGCCTCCAGGGTCGAGCCGCCGATGTGCGGGGTGAGGATCATGTTGTCCTCGTCGGCCAGCGGCGTGGAGAACGGGTCGCCGACCTTCTTCGGCTCGACAGGGAATACGTCGACGGCCGCGCCGGAGATGTGGCCGGAGTCGAGATGACGCTTGAGCGAGTCGAGATCGGCCACGAAGCCGCGCGACAGGTTGATGAAGATCGCGTCCTGCTTCATGTGCTGGAACTGCTCCTCGTCAAAGAAGCCGGTGTTCTCCTTGCGGCCGTCCACATGGATCGACACCGCGTCGGACTGTTCGAGCAGCTCGTTGAGCGTGTCGCAGCGGTGGGCGTTGCCCATCGCGAGCTTCTCCTCGGTGTCGTAGAACACGACGCGCATGCCGAGCGCCTCGGCCAGCACCGACAGCTGCGAGCCGATGTTGCCGTAGCCGATGATGCCGAGCGTCTTGCCGCGCACCTCGTGGGAGCCGGCGGCGGACTTGTCCCACACACCCTGCTTCATATGGTGCGTGTGCGCGGGGATGCGGCGCAGCAGGCAGATGATGTCGCAGATCACCAGCTCCACCACGGAACGGGTGTTGGAGTACGGCGCGTTGAACACCGCCAGGCCGTGCTTGCCGGCATAGTCGAGATCCACCTGGTTGGTGCCGATGCAGAAGCAGCCGACGGCCGTCAGATTCGGGCACGCGTCGATCACCTTGCGCGTGACGCTGGTCTTCGAGCGGATGCCCAGCAGGTCCACGCCCTCCAGCGCGTCGATGAGCTCATCCTCGCCCAGCGCGCCCTTGCGCGTCTCGACCTCGAAGCCGTGGTTGCGCAGCGACTGTGCGGCGAAGGGATGAATGTTTTCCAATAACAACGCTTTAGGCATGGTTCCACCTTAGATGCTCAGGTCGTCTTCGTCCGCTTTTGTCCGCACTATAAGCAGGCGCTGGGTCGGACGCGTCATCGCCACGTACAGGTCCGAGGCGGCCACCAGACGCGAGGGCGCCTCCTGTTCGATCAGTCCGGGCTCCACGACGACCACCGCGTCGTATTCGAGTCCCTTGACCTCCTGCGTGCCGCACACGTTGACCTGCTCGTCCCACGCGCTTTGCTCGCTCAGCCGCGCGAACTGGTCGGCCGGCAGCGCGCGGCGCAGGGCGTCGCGCACATGAGCCAGCACGTCGGCGCGCAGCGAGTCGGGCGTAATCACGGCGACGCGGCCGGTGCCGTCCTGCCCGACGAACTCGCGGGTCAGCTCGACCGTGCGCGCAGCGACGTCGTCCAGCAGCGCGGCGCGGTCATCCACGGTGACGCGGCGCACCGAATCTGGCAGCGCGCGCACCGCCTTAACCGTCGAGATGTACAGTCCCTCCGCCTCGGCGAAGCGTGACGCGAGATCGGACACCTCCTGCGGGTTGCGGTAATCGATCGTCAGCTCGTTGAGGCTCCAGTGGCCCCGGCCGAACAGCCGGTCCATCACGCGCGGCCACGAACGGGTGCCGCCCAGCGCTGAGGTTTGCGCGACGTCGCCGACGATGGTGAACGAGCGCGACGGGCAGCGGCGCATGAGCATGCGCCAGTCCATCGCGGTCAGCTCCTGCGCCTCGTCCACGACGATGTGCCCGTACGTCCATTCGCGGTCGGATGCGGCACGCTGCGCGGTCAGCTCCGTGTCGGCGCCGTTGATGTTGTCGACCAGCATCTGCGCGGTGACGATGCCCGAGCCGATGCCGTTCTGCGCCAGCGTGTCCCGTGCGAACTGCTCCTCCTCGGCACGCGCCGCGTCCTGCGCGCTCGTGCGGCCGACGGTCTTCGGATCCGGGCCGAGCAGTTCCATCGCCTCGTCGAGCAGCGGGATGTCCGAGCGCGTCAGCGGGGAACCCTTCGGTCGGGCCAGCTCGTGGATCTGCTCGTCGGTGAGCCACGGCGCAAGGGAGCGCAGTCGTTCGGGGCGAGCCCACAGCTGGTCGATGAGCCATGGCGCGTTCATGGGCAGCCAGGCGAGGTTGAGGGTCTTGCGCACCTTGTCGTCCATGCGCAGCATCGAGGTGACGCGGGAGAGCTCGGCCTCGTCCGGCGTGTAGTCGAGCTGCTCCGCGTAGCGGGTGCGCAGCGCGGCGAGCATGCTGCGCACGAACGTCTCACGGGCCTTGTTATGAGGCTGATGCGTGCGCTTGGCGTCCAGCTGCGCCTGCTTGATGTCGACGGCGAGCATCGGCACGGCGAAGCCGTTGACGCGCACGGTCGGCAGATCGGCCGGCACGCGCACGCGCGCGGCGATCGCGTCGGCGACCAGACGGGCCATGCGCTTGTCTCCCTTGAGCATGGCGGCGGTCGGCGAATCGGTCGCGGTGGCGGCGAAGCCGGGCACCAGATCGGCGATGGTGCGGCTGACCACGCCGGTCTCGCCGAGCGAGGGGAGCACCTGGTCGATGTAGCGCAGGAACGTGGAGCTCGGGCCGACGACGAGCACGCCGGAGCGTTCGAGCATGCGCCGGTGCGTATACAGCAGATAGGCCGCGCGATGCAGCGCGACCGCGGTCTTGCCGGTGCCCGGGCCGCCCTGCACGACCACGGCCTGGTTCATGTCGGAGCGGATGATGCGGTCCTGTTCGGCCTGGATGGTGGCGACGATGTCGGTCATCTTGCCGGTGCGCCGGGAACTGAGCGAGGCGAGCAGCGCGCCCTCGCCGGTCAGCGTGCCGGACGCGGCCGCACGGTCGACCTGGCTGGAATCCACGTCGAGCACCTCGTCCTCGATGCCCACCACCTCGCGGAAACGCAACGTCAGATGGCGGCGCATGACGATGTCGCCGTGGTTCGACGGGGTGGCCTCGTAGAACGGACGCGCGGCCTCGGCGCGCCAATCGGTCAGGATCGGCTCGTGGTTGTCGTTCGACAGGCCTATGCGGCCGATGTAGCGTCGGTTCGAGTCGATGTCGTCGAGCCTGCCGAAGACCAGACGGTCCTCGACCGCGCGCATCTGGGTGAGCCGGTCCTCGTACATGGTCGCGAAGGAGTCGCGTTCGGTGCGCTGGGTGGGCGAGCCGTGGGATCCGGCCGCGCGGACGGTGTCCAGCCGCGACTTGACCTGCGCGCGCAGCGCGTCGAGCCTTCCGTAGGCCCGATCGACCGCCCGCTGCTCCTCGTGGATCTGCGCCGAATATTCCGACATGCCCTCTACTCTCCTTGGCTCCGGTGAAAACTCAGGCATACCAATGTACTCCCCGGCACCTACGTCGGCGGGGTCGCCGGCCCGGCGGCGGAATGAACTTTTCGTGAACGCGCACGGCCTGTCGTGCCGATCGGGGGAGTTGGGGGAAGAAGTATGCCAAAAACGGGCGGAAAATGTGAAAAGGTGGGGTTTTGTGGCGGGCTGTGGGGTAAAGTGGTGAACCAGTTGTGGCATGAGTGTGCCCGATGGCCGATCGACAACTGAACCAAGGAGGTGGAAATGGACGACCAGCAGACCATGCAGAACGTCCAGAACACCTCCGCGAGCCAGTACGCGGGCGGTATGGACGGCATGGGCGGGGCGTTGCCCCCGCTGCTGCTGGGCACTTATACGCCGAAGATCGACGCGAAGGGTCGTCTCGCCCTGCCCGCCAAACTGCGCGGGGCCCTCGGCCCGGGCATGGTGATGGCACGCGGCCAGGAGCGGTGCGTCTACCTGCTGCCGCAGATCGAGTTCCGCCGGATCGCCATGCAGATCCAGCGCACGTCGATGGGCAACAAGGCCGCGCGCGACTACCTGCGCGTGTTCCTGTCCGGCGCGGTCGACCAGGAACCCGACAAGCAGGGGCGCATCCTCGTGCCGCAGATGCTGCGCGACTACGCGAACCTCGGCACCGATGTGGTCGTGATCGGCGTGGGCACTCGTGCGGAGATTTGGAACAAACAGGCGTGGGAGGAATACCTGGCCGCTCAGGAGCAGGGTTATTCCGACATCGCCGACGATGTATTACCGGCGGTGGGATTCTGATGATCGATGTGACAGCCATTCACCAGCCAGTGCTGCTCGAGCAGTGCGTGGATCTGGTCGCGCCTGCCCTGGCGCAGCCCGGGGCCGTGGCCGTGGACTGCACGCTCGGCCTCGCCGGACACGCCACGAACTTCCTCAAGGCCGCGCCGCACGCGCGGCTCATCGGCATCGACCGCGACACCGAGGCGCTCGCCCTCGCCACCAAGCGCATGGACGATGAAGGCCTCGCCGACCGGTTCACGCCCGTCCACGCCGCATTCGACGAATTCGCCGACGTGCTCGACGACCTGGGCATCGACGAAGTGAACGCCGTGTTCATGGATCTCGGCCTGTCAAGTCTGCAGATCGACGAGACCGACCGCGGCTTCTCCTATTCGCATGACGCCCCGCTCGACATGCGCATGGACGTGACCCAGACACTGACCGCGCGCCGGATCCTCGCCGAATATTCGGCCCCGGGACTGACCCGCATCTTCCGCGAATACGGCGAGGAGAAATTCGCGCGCCAAATCGCGCGCGAGATCGTCTCGCGCCGTGAACGCGAACCGCTGACCACCTCCGCCCAGCTCAACCGTCTTGTGGACGAGGTCGTGCCCCAGGCCCACCGCCCGGCCGGCAACCCCGCCAAACGAGTCTTCCAGGCGCTGCGCATCGAAGTCAACGGCGAGCTCGACAAACTCGCCCGCACGCTGCCGCAGATCGCCGCCCACATGGCCGTCGGATCACGCCTCGTGGTGGAGTCCTACCATTCGCTCGAAGACAAAACCGTCAAAGGCTTCATGAACGAGGGCCTGAAGGTCGACGCGCCCGCCGGCCTGCCGATGATCCCGCCCGAAGCGCAGCCGTTCTTCAAGGAACTGACCCGCGGCGCGATCAAGGCTGACGAAGCCGAGATCGCATCCAACCCACGCTCCGCATCCGTGCGCCTGCGCGCCGTCGAACTGACCAGACCCATACCCGAACACCGCATGCGCGGGCTCGTCGAGAACGGCCGCCGATATGAACGAGGCGACACCGACCCACGCGAGACACACGACAGACAGCCGCGCCGCGAAACCCGCGGACGCGCACACGGCGGCGAAAAGACCGCCGGCCGCACCAAGCAAGGAAGGAACCGCCGATGAGCAGCCACGGAAGAACCATCCGTTCCGGCTCGTCGCGCTCCAACGCGGTGCCGGCGCCCAGCCGCCAGTCGGCCAGCAGCCGCCCGTCCACGTCAGCGGCCCCCGTACGCCCCGAACTGCACGTCGTCTCCGAATCGGCCTCGGCGCGCGGCGCCGTCGCCAACGGCATCACCCGACTCGTCGTGTGGACCAGATCGCGCAGCACCTCGCTCATCCACATCGTGATCGCGGCCGTCTTCCTCGCCGCCACGTTGGTCGGCGCCCTCGTACTGCGCACCCAGATGGTCGAGAACTCGTTCGAGGCCGCCTCCGTGCAGGCGAACATCAACACGCTCACCCAAGACGTGGAGGAGGACCAGGCCAAGCTCGATGCGCTCGAATCCTCACTGCCGGCGAAAGCCGAGGAAATGGGCATGGTGCTCCAGCAAGGATCCCTGTCCATCGACCTGAGCGGCTACCAGGCACCCGGAACCGACGCATCCTCCACCGGCAAGACGAAAACCGACGCCAAGAACGGCACGGGTTCCACCGACGGCAAGACCACGTCGCAGGAAGGGAACACCCAGTGAACGACAACAGACCACCCCTGAAAGCCAAGCGGCTGCGTTCCTTCGCATCACGCTGCTTCGCGGTCGCCGCCGCACTCGCCTTCGTGGCGACGGGGTGCCTCGTGCAACTGGCCAACCTCCAGCTGCTCGGCAAGAACACGGCGCTCGCCGCCACGCAGGGCCGCACCACGCAGATCACCGTCAATGCGAAGCGCGGCAAGATCCTCGACGCGAACGGCATCGTCCTGGCGCAGAGCGTCGAACGCTACAACATCATCGCCGACCCGCAACTGGCCAACGAGTTCACGCCGACCACCTGCGCCAAAGGCAAGGAAAGCTACTGCCACCAGATCAACGGCAAGCCGGTCGGCGCGACCGGCGCGGCGGCCGTCGCGCGCCTGCTCGCCACCGTGTTCACCGACATGAACGCGATGGAGCTCGGCGCCAAGCTCAGCGACGCGAACAGCCGTTACGCGGTCATCGCCAAGGACGTGACCCCTGAGATCAAGCGCAAGATCGACGACCTGCACCTGGGCGGCATCGTCTACGGCGAACTGACCAACGAACGCGTCTACTCGGGCGGCACCATGCTCGGCCCGGTGCTCGGCGGCGTCGACGCGCAGGGCAACGGCGTGGCCGGTCTCGAGGCCAGCCTCGACAAGACCCTGACCGGCACGGACGGCTACCAGGTATACCAGCGCGGACTCGGCGGCGAGATGATCCCCGGCACACTCACCGATTCCAAGGACGCGGTCAACGGCTCGGACGTGACGCTCACCGTCGACAGCAACGTCGACTGGTACGTCAAGAAGGCGCTCATCGACGGCAAGGCGAAATACAACGCCTCATGGGCGATGGCCGTCGTGGCCGACATCAAGACCGGCGACATCCTCGCGCTCGAGGACACCGACGAATACGAGGCCGGCAGCGACGACGCCAAGCTCAACACGTCGCGCGTGGTCAGCGAGGTCTTCGAACCGGGATCGATCGGCAAGGTGTTCACGATGGCCGGTGTGCTGCAGGAAGGCCAGCACAAGGCAACCGACCAGTTCACCGTGCCCGATACCATCACCACCGACGACGGCCAGACCTACAAGGACGCCGAGACGCACGCCGACGAGCACTGGACATACGCGGGCATCCTCAAGAACTCGTCGAACGTCGGCATGATCCTGTCCGCGTCGAACTACTCCGACCAGCAGCGCTACGACTACCTGAAGAAGTTCGGCATCGGCCAGAAGACCGGACTGGACCTGTCCGGCGAATCGGCCGGCATCCTGTCGAACTACCAGGACTGGGATCTGCGCACGCGCAACACCGTCCTGTTCGGCCAGGGCTACGCGATGAACGCGCTGCAGATCACGCAGGCCATCGCCACGATCGGCAACAAGGGCGTCATGCCCAAGCTGCGTCTGATCGCATCGACCACCGACTCGAACGGCCATGTCAGCGAGACGAAGAACGGCAACGCGGTGCGCGTCGTCGACGAATCCGTCGCCTCGCAGGTGCTCAACGCGATGGAGTCGGTCTCCGACCTGTACAAGAACATGGTGTCGGTGCCGGGCTACCGCATCGCGGCGAAGAGCGGCACCGCCGAGGTCGCGGGCGAGGACGGCAAGCTCACGTCGATCATCTCCGATTGGTCGGGCATCATCCCGGCCGACAACCCGCGGTTCGTCATCACCGTCGTGATGAAGGACGCGAAGGTCGGCTCGTTCGGCGGCTTGACCGCCGGCCCGGTGTTCGCCACGATCGGTGAATTCCTTATGCAGAAATACAATGTGTCCCCGTCCGCGGAACGTACTGATGCTATCCCAGTGGAATGGTAGGGACGGACGTGACGGAAAGGCGAAGCGATGAGTGCGGTGAGTGAGGGCGTCTCCGAACGGATCACACTGGGCTATCTTGCGGATCATTACGGATACGAGTTGGTGCCGCCGTTCGCGGGCAACGTCACGATCAACTCGATCGCTGACAGCGTGGCGTCCGTCACCCCTGGCGCGCTGTACGTGCCTCGAGGGACGGCGGACGCGAACATGATCGAACAGGCGCTGGAACACGGCGCATACGCCGCGCTGGTGCCCGAGGAGAGCCGCGACGTCGTGGCCGACGCCGAACTGCCGGTGCTGATCGGAGACACGGCCGGCGAACGCTTCGGCGCGATGGCGAACGACGTGGCGGGCTCGCCGGCGAGCATGCTCGCCGTGTTCGCGCTCGCCTCGAGCTCGTCGAACACGGACGGTGAGGACATGCACCGCAATGTGAAGCGGCTGTCGGGACTGCTGCACATGCTCGGCAACCCGGTCAGCGTGATCGACGCATCCGGATCGCAATCGCTCGAGCGGCCGCTGCCGCTGGAATATCCGATCGGCGTGCTCGACCTGCAGCGCACGCTCGGTGTGTGCCAGGAGGACGGTTCGGCCGCGGTGGTCATCGCGCTCGACGACCGTACGCTGCAGGCCGACGCGCTCGGCGGCGTCAACGTGGACGTGCTCGGCGTCGACGGCATGGACAGCGACCCGCGCAACCGCGACATCGCCCGCAAGGCGAGCGAACGGTACGGCTTCATCATGGACGCGCAGACGCACCTGACCGGGCGCAGCGTCGAATCGGACCAGATCGCCATGCAGTTCCCCTCGATGCACGACACCGGCATCGGCGACGTAAAGCGGTCCTCGCTGGCGATCGCGATGGTGATGGCGGCGGGCGTGCGGCGCAACAACATCCGCAACGCGCTGCGCGTGAGCAGGGATCTGGGCAAGTAGGCCACCGGCCCGGCGGCGCGCGGCCGCGACGGGCGACAACGGAACGTACGTAAGCAACAAGAGAGGTGTGACAGATGACGGCGGAACGCAACACGAACGGCATGATGCCGATGGGACTCGAGGAGATCGCCAGAGCGGTCGGCGGCCGACTGACGCGCGCGGACGGGCTTGACGTGAACGCCCCCGTGGCGACTTCGGCGGTCAGCGACTCGCGGCAGGCGGGCGCCGGATCGGTGTTCGTGGCGATCGCCGGTGAGCACGTGGACGGCCATGACTTCGTCGGTGCCGTCGCCGGACAGGGCGCGGCATGCGCGCTGGTCGACCACGAGGTCGACGCGCCGATCGCGCAGATCGTCGTGCCCGACACCGTCGCGGCGCTGGGCCTGCTCGCCAAGCACAACCTCGAACGCCGCCGCGCCGAATCCTCGCCGTTCAGCATCGTCGGCATCACCGGGTCGGTCGGCAAGACCACGACCAAGGACCTGCTGTCGCATCTGCTGGGCGATCTGGGCGAGACCGTCGCTCCGGTCGGCTCGTTCAACAACGAGATCGGACTGCCGTTGACCGCGCTGAAGGTCAACGCCGGCACGCGATTCTTCGTCGCGGAGATGGGCGCCAACCACGTGGGCGAGATCGCGCGTCTGACCACCATCGCGCCGCCCGACGTCGCCGTGGTACTCAAGGTCGGCGTGGCGCATCTGGGCGAGTTCGGCTCGGTGGAGCGCATCGCCCAGGCGAAAAGCGAGATCGTCCGCGGCCTGCTGCCCGGGGGAGTGAGCGTGCTCAACGCCGACGACGCGCACGTGGCCGCGATGAAGGCCATCGCGCCGGGCAAAGTGCGCTGGTTCGGCCTCGCGGACGACCTGGCAGACGGCCGTGCGGACGACGCGCGCTGCATCGGCACGCTCACCGCGCGCGACATCACACAGGACGAGACTGGGCATCCCGCGTTCTCCATGATCGCAGCCGACCCGGCCGGCGGACGCGCCGAAACCGCCGTATCGCTCGGCATCCGCGGCCGTCACAACGTCATGAACGCGCTGGCCGCCGCCAGCGTCGCACTGCAGTTCGGCATGCCGCTCGAGCGCATCGCCCTCGTGCTCGCCAGCCAGCACCGCATCAGCGCGCACCGCATGGCCGTGTCCGCCGTCGAACGCGACGGGGCCTCGTTCACGCTGATCGACGATTCGTTCAACGCGAACCCCGATTCGATGCGCGCGGGACTCGACGGGCTCGCGGCATGGCACGCGTCGGACGCCGACAAGCCGTACCGCATCGCCGTGCTCGGCGCGATGCTCGAACTGGGCGGTGACGAAGCCGATCTGCACCGTCAGATGGGTCGCTACGCCGTCGAGGTCGGCGCCGACGCGGTCGTGGCGGTCGGAGGCACCGACCCGCACCTCGACGAACTGGCATCGGACCTTGCGCAAGGCGCGCGAGACGCGGCCGCCGGCCGCGACGGCGTCTCGGTAGACTGGGTGCATGGTGCCGACGAGGCGGACACGCTGGTCATGCGGCTCGCCGCCGAACACACGTCGTCGGTCGTGCTGCTCAAGGGGTCGCACGCCTCCGGGCTGAGCGCGCTGGCCTCGCGCTGGGCTCCGCAGGCGTAGCGCGCCCGGGGTAGGGGCAACAAGACGTACAAGAGAAGATAAGAACGAGTCGGAACTGGAGAGGAACCCATGATTTCACTCATCATCGGCATTCTGGTGTCGCTGGTCGTCACCATGGTCGGCACGCCGTTGCTGATCCGTCTGGTCCACAAGCTGCACTACGGGCAGTACATCCGCCAGGACGGCCCGAAGTCGCACCAGATCAAGCGCGGCACGCCGACGCTCGGCGGCGTGGTCATCAACTTCGCGGTGCTGCTTGGCTGGGGCGCCTCCGCCCTCTACCGGTACATCAACGCCGGCAGCGTGCCCTCCTGGTCGGCCGTGCTCGTGCTGTTCGCCATGTTCTCGATGGGATGCCTCGGCTTCGTCGACGACTTCGCTAAGGTGCGCAAGAAGCAGAACGAGGGTCTGACCGTCGCCGGCAAGTTCATCGGCCAGTTCATCCTCGCCACGATCTACGCGGTGCTCGCGCTCATCATCCCCACCAAATCCGGGTTCCCGAGCGCGCAGGCCGGCATGAGCTTCATCGAGACGCCGTTCATCAGCTTCGAATTCGCGGGCCGCATCGTCTCGATCATCCTGTTCGTCGTGTGGGTGAACTTCCTCATGGCCGCATGGACGAACGCCGTCAACCTCACCGACGGACTCGACGGCCTCGCGGCCGGCTCGTCGATGATCTCGTTCGCCGGCTACGCGATGATCGCGTTCTGGGAGACCTACCACATCAAGGGCGGCACCCACCAGGGCTTCTCCTACGCGGTGTCCGACCCGCTCGACCTGACCATCATCGCCGTATGCGCGGCTGTCGCATGCTTCGGATTCCTGTGGTACAACTCGAACCCGGCCACGATCTTCATGGGCGACACCGGCTCGCTCGCGCTCGGCGGCCTGTTCGCCGCGATGTCGATCGCCACGCACACCGAATTCCTCGCCGTGATCCTCGGCGGCCTGTACGTGATCGAGGCCATGAGCGACGTGATCCAGGTCGGCTATTTCAAGATGACCCACAAGCGCGTGTTCAAGATGGCCCCGATTCACCACCATTTCGAACTGTGCGGCTGGACCGAGACGAAGGTCGTGGTGCGTTTCTGGATGGTCGAGCTGCTGTTCGTGCTGTGCGGGCTCATGGTCTTCTACGCCGACTGGGTCGCGCGTTCCGGACTGCTCGGCTGATCCCGTATCCGATCGGGACGACTACTGTAGGTGACGATATCGATGAACGGAAGGTCTGACATGGTTGATGACATGCGGTTGGATGACAAAACGGTGATGGTGGCGGGACTCGGCGTCTCCGGCAGGGGTATGGTCGAAGTGCTGCGCCCGCGCGCGGCGAAGGTGTTCAGCGTGGACGAGCGCAACGAGGCCGCCGACCTGCACTCCTTTGACGACGTGGACTGGGACCGGGTCGACCTGGTGTGCACCTCCCCGGTGTTCAACCCGCGCACTCCGTTCATCCTCGAGGCCCAGCGCCGCGCCATCCCCGTCATCAGCGAGGTCGAGCTCGCGTGGCGGCTGCGCGCCGACCGCGACGGCCACGGCGCGCACGCCGGATGGATCGGCATCACCGGCACCAACGGCAAGACCTCCACCACCGAAATGACCTCCGAGATGCTCACCGCATGCGGCCTCGACGCGCCCGCGGTCGGCAACATCGGCAAATCCGTCTCCCACGCCGCCGTCGAACCGGAACATGACGCGCTGTGCGTCGAACTGAGCTCCTTCCAGCTGCACTTCACCTACTCGCTCGCGCTCGAATGCGCGGCCATCACCAACATTGCCGACGACCACCTCGACTGGCACGGCGGCATCGAGAATTACGCCGCCGACAAGTCCAAGGTCTTCCACAACGTGACCCGCACGCTCGTCTACAACGCCGACGACGAGCGCGTCACCGGGCTCGCGTTCGAGGCCGAGACGACGCCGGGCTGCCGCAAGGTCGGCTTCACGCTGCACGAGCCGACGGACGGCCAGATCGGTGTCAAGGACGGTTGGATCGTCGACATGAGCGGCGTCGCGGGCGGCGAGGCCGGCGTGGCGGAACGCGTCGCGCCGATCGTCGGGTTCACTCATCTGATGGAACCGGACGGCACCGTCTACCCGCATCTGCTCGCAGACGCCCTGACCGCGCTCGCGCTCGTGCTTGGCTACGGCGCGGACCGTGAGACGGCCGTGCGCGCGCTGCAGGGCTTCGCGCCCGGCGGCCACCGCATCCAGACCGTCGCCACCGCGAGACTCGCCGATGGCGGCACCATCCGCTTCGTTGACGATTCCAAGGCCACCAACGCGCACGCCGCCAACGCATCGCTGAACAGCTTCGGCGCCAAGTCCGTCGTGTGGATCGCCGGCGGCCTCGCCAAGGGCAGCCGCTTCGAACATCTCGTGGCCGACCAGGCGCACACCATCAAGGCCGCCGTCATCATCGGCAAGGACCAGCAGCCCATGCTCGACGCATTCGCCGCCAGCGCGCCCGACATCCCATTGACCGTCATCGCCCCGGACGACAACGCCACCGTCATGGACCGCGCGGTCGAAGCCGCGGGCACGTACGCCAAGTCCGGCGACGTGGTGCTCATGGCACCGGCCTGCGCGTCGATGGACCAGTTCAAGTCGTACGCCGACCGCGGCGACCGGTTCGCGGCGGCCGCGACCCGTTGGGCGGGGGCGCATGGCGAACGGTAGACGCATCGCCTCCGGCAAGGCCGGCAAGCAATCCGACAGGCAGATGCCGGAGTCATACGGTACACGTCGCCGGCAGACCGAGGCAGCGGACGGCGTGGACGGGGGAGACTTCTCCGAATTCACCGGCATCCGCTCGCTGCTCAACCCGCTGTGGTGCTACCACGGGTTCATCGTGGCCGTACTGGCGCTGTGTTGCTTCGGCGTGATCATGGTGTTCTCCAGCTCGTCGGTCAGTCTCGTCTCCGAAGGACTGTCGCCGTGGAAACGCGCGATCAACCAGGGCGTGTACTGTGCCATCGGTCTTGCGTGCGCATTCGGTCTGTCGCGGTTGAAGATCAAGACCTACCTGAGATTCTGCCCGGTGGCCATGCTGGGCGCGCTGTTCGTGCAGATGCTCACGCTCACCCCGCTGGGCACCGGCGAGGAGGAGACCGGCAACAACGGCTGGATCGTGCTGGGACCCGTCTCGCTGCAGCCGGCCGAACTGACCAAGCTCGCCCTGTGCGTATGGATGCCGTTCGCGCTGCTGCGCGCCTCCAAACGGGCCGTGAACGAAGGCCTCAAAGCCTATGCGGTCCCCGGACTGATCTATCTGGCGGCGCTCGGCCTGATCATGCTCGGCAAGGATCTGGGCACCGGCCTGATCGTCGTGTTCATCGGCGCGGTCGCGTTCCTGATCGGCGGGTTCCCGATCAAATGGATGGCCGCGGGCGTCGGCGTGATGGCCGCGGGCGTCGGCATGCTGGTCATCACCAGCCCCAACCGCATGGGCCGCATCCTCGCCGCCTACAAGCCGTGCACCGACCTTCAAGGCGTATGCTACCAGTCCATGCACGCCAAATACGCGCTGGCCGAAGGCGGTCTGCTCGGCGTGGGGCTCGGCAACTCGCGCGAGAAATGGCAGTACCTGCCGGCCGCGCATACCGATTTCATCTACGCGATCATCGGCGAGGAGACCGGCTTCGTCGGCGCGCTGACCGTGCTGCTGCTGTTCGTCGTGATCGGCTGGTGCCTGATCTGCGTGGCGTTGCAGATCCGCGAACGCTACGTGGCGATGGTGCTGGTGTGCATCGCCACATGGCTGGTCGGCCAAGCGCTGGTCAACATCGGCGTGGTCATCGGCATCTTCCCGGTGCTCGGCGTGCCGATGCCGTTCGTCTCGTCGGGCGGCTCGTCGATGATCATGTGCCTGTGCGCCGCCGGCGCCGCCGTGGGCATGATGCGCGCGCAGCCGCAGATCAAGGCGGAAAACGCAAGAATATAGGCCGCGAGGTGTTGCGGCCGTGGGCTAAGCTGAGGGAATTATGAGTACAGGAGTTCGCAACGTCGTTCTCGCCGGTGGCGGTACCGCCGGCCATGTCAATCCATTGCTCGCGGTCGCGGCCGCCATCCGGCGCATCGACCCGGACGTGCAGGTGAGCGTCATCGGCACCGCGGTCGGCCTCGAGCATGACCTCGTGCCGCAGGCCGGCTACGAGCTCGACACGATCGAAAAGGTGCCGTTCCCGCGCCGGCCCAATCTGGACGCGCTGCGCTTCCCCGGACGCTGGCGGCGCGAAACCGCCAAGGTCCGAGACATTCTTGAACGCCGCCACGCCGACGTGGTCGTCGGCTTCGGCGGATACGCCTCCGCGCCCGTGTACGCGGCCGCACACAAGATGGGCATCCCGATCGCCATCCACGAGCAGAACGCGCGCGCCGGCATGGCCAACAAACTGGGCGCCCGGTGGGCCGACTACATCGGCACCGCATACGAGCACACCGGGCTCAAGGCCCGCCAGGGCGTGCCGGTCGAACGCGTCGGACTGCCGTTGCGCCCGGCCATCGCCCAACTGTGCGCGAAGTTCTCCGCGGACCGCGTCGCCGTGCGCGACGAGGCCGCCGCCCGGCTCGGCGTCGACCCGAACCGTCCGCTCGTGCTCGTCACCGGCGGATCGCTGGGCGCGGTCAGCCTCAACCGCGCCGTGTCCGGCGCCGCCGCGCAGCTGCTCGAACACGCGCAGGTCATCCACCTGACCGGCCGCGGCAAGATCGACGAGGTCCGCGCGACCGTCGCCGCGCAGGTCGGCGAATCCGCATTGTCCGGACTGTTCGACGACGCGACCGGCGGCGACTACCATGTCGCCGAATATCTCGAACGCATCGACCTCGCGTTCTCCTGCGCCGCGCTCGTGATCTGCCGCGCCGGCGCCGGTTCCGTGTCGGAACTCGCCGCGCTGGGCCTGCCGGCCATCTACGTGCCGCTGCCGATCGGCAACGGCGAGCAGCGGTTCAACGCGCAGCCGGTGGTCGAGGCCGGCGGCGGCCTGATGGTCGCCGACCGCGACTGCACGCCGCAATGGGTGAAGGACAATGTGCCGGCATTGCTGGCCGATCCGATCAAGCTGCGCCAGTTCGGCGAAAAGGCATGGAACTACGGCATCCGCGACGCGGCCGACGTGATGGCCCGTAAGGTGCTCGCACTGGTGAACAACAAGGGATGACAAGGACTATGAGCGAAACCAACCAGACTGACACCATCGTGCTCGACCCGACCGTGGCCGCGTTCGACGAACACGAGACGACCGGCGACCTCGGCCGCACGCATTTCATCGGCATCGGTGGCGCGGGTATGAGCGTGCTCGCCGAGATGCTGCACGAGCACGGCGTCGCGGTCGACGGATCCGACCGCGAACGCAGCGCGAAGACCGACCGTCTCACGTCGCTCGGCATCGGCGTGGAATTCGGACAGCGCGCCGAGAACGTGGCCGACGCGGCCACGGTCGTCTATTCCAGCGCCATCAAGCCGAGCAACCCCGAGATCGTCGCCGCGCACGAGGCCGGCGCGCGCATCGTGCACCGCAGCGACATCCTCGCGTTGCTCATGAACGGCCGACGCGCCGTGACCGTCGCCGGCGCGCACGGCAAGACCACCACCAGCTCGATGCTCGCGCACATCCTCGTCCACGCGGGAACCGGCGATCTCGCCGACCCGAGCTATGCGATCGGCGGATCCATCCAAGGCCCGGACGGCACCACGATGGACGGCGGACACGCCGGCAAGGGCGACGTGCTGGTCGCCGAAGCCGACGAATCCGACGGCAGCTTCGAGAAGTACCATCCCACCATCGCGATCATCACCAACGCGGAACCTGACCATCTCGACCATTACGGCACCGCCGACAACTACCATGCGGCGTTCGTGCAGCACGCCGGCCATGCGCGCGGCCACGTGGTCATGTGCGGCGACGACGAAGGCGCGCTCACCGTGCTGCGCGCGCTCGAACCGTCCGTCGCTGCGCGCACCATCGTCTATTCGACGCATCCCGAACACGAAATCGGCGGTCTCAACGGCGCCACGTTCGTGCGCATCGCTTCCGAAAGCGAACACGCCGGCAGCGGCGCGGAACACTTCGCCATCACCCTGCCGGCCACGCTCCTCGCCGGCACCGACACGGATCTCGTGCTACCGGTCAGCCTGATCGTCCCCGGCATCCACAACGCGCGCAACGCGACCGCCGCCATCATCGCCGCCACGCTGCTCGGCGTCGACCCGCACGCGGCCGCCGAAGCCGTCGGCACGTTCCTCGGCGCGGCCCGACGCTTCCAGGTACGCGGCACCGTCGCGCAGGTCACCGTCGTGGACGACTACGCGCACCATCCGACCGAGATCGCCGCCCTGCTCGACGCCGCACGCCGACGCTACCCCGGCTCGACGCTCCACGTGCTGTTCCAACCGCACCTGTTCTCCCGCACGAAGTTCTTCGCCCGCGAGTTCGCCGAAGCATTGGCGAAGGCCGACGACGTGATCGTCAGCGGCATCTTCCCCGCCCGCGAAAAGCAGGAGGATTTCCCCGGCGTCGGCGCCCATACGATCGTCGATGCGGCGGCCGGCCTTGCGCACGAACCGGCCGCATGGATCTCGGCCGTAGACGACATGCGTGTCGCCGCGCAGATGCTCGTCATGCGCGCCCACCACGGCGACGTGATCTTCACCGTCGGCGCGGGCGACATCACCACCATGGACGACGTGCTGCTGCACGCGCTCGCCGCGCACCGCTTCGACTGCCCGACCGGCGCGACGGACGACGCCGCGCCGGCGACGGAGCGCTGATGGCGCGACGGATCATCAGCTCCCACGACGAGGACGGACTGCCTGAACCCGGCACACGCCGGAACGGCGGCGGTCCACGCGCCGTGGTCTCGCACGCCGGCACGGCCGGCGGTACCGGCAAAGCCTGCACAGAAACGTCCCGCCGTCACGGTCGGACGGCACGATCCGCCGCATCCGGCGGCAAACCCGCCGGCGAGACGAGCGTACGCAAGGGGTTCGTCGACATGCGCCGCATGCCCAGCGAGGACGTGGTGGCAAAAACGCTCAACGAGACGGCCGGCGTGCTCGGCGTGCCCACACGACCCAAGATCGTGGACTTCAACGCGCGCCTCAAGGAACGCCGCCGTCTGAGCCTCAAGGTCATCGCGATCCGAACCGCGGCCGCATTGGCGGCGCTCGCCGCCGTGTCCGCGCTCATATGGCTCCTGTTCTTCTCATCGGTGTTCCGGCTGGAGACCTCGCGGATCAGCGTCTCCGGCGGCAACGACTGGGTCTCCAGCAGCGACATCCTCTCAATCGCCGGCAAACAGTCCGGTCGATCCCTGCTGCTCGTCTCCACGAACGACGTGGCCAGCCAGTTGAAGAACATTCCGGGCGTCACCGAAGCGACGGTGAAGAAACAGTTCCCCAACAGCCTGTCGGTAACGGTCAAAGCCCAACAGCCGGCCGCCATGCTCAAAGGCCCCGGCAACACGATGGTGGCCGTCGACAGCCAGGGACGCGTGCTCAACCAGGTGGGCGACGCCTCCACGGACGGCATCCCGACCATCGACGTCGCCAACGTGGAACGCTCGCTCGGCAGCAAGGCGATCAAGGAAGCACTCAAGGTGCTCGGCAGCCTGCCGGACTCCCTGCGCTCGACGATCACCAAGGTCACCGCGGACACGCAGGACTCGATCACCACCGAACTCAACGGCGGCGAACACGTCGTGATCTGGGGCGACTCCTCCGATCTGCCCCTCAAACAGGCCATCGTCGACAAGATCCTGTCCGATCCGAACGTGATCGGCGACAAAAAACAGGTGGACGTCTCCGCGCCCTCGCGGCCGATCATCAAATAGCGTTTGCTGCGCCCGTGGCGCCGGCTGCTCGCGGCACGGGCGCACGGCAAGGGAAGCAGGCGCCCGCGGATGATAGGCTGAGGGCGTCAACGGCGCATACAGGAGGAACCATCATGACGGACAGCAAGGGACGCGGCATCGCGATCGTCACCGGCAGCGCACTGGGACTCGGCTACGAACTGACCCGGCAGCTCATCGAACGCGGCTGGTTCGTCGCCGGCATCGACTTCAACGCCGAACGCCAGGACGCGCTCGCCGAGAAATTCCCGTCCGACGTGTACCGCGGCTACGTGGGCGACGTGTCCGACGAGGCGTTCGTCAGGCAATCCGTCGCCGAGATCAAGGCGCTCGGCCATATCGACCTGCTCATCAACAACGCCGGTCAGCCGTCGTTCAAGGTGCCGACCGGCTATGAGGCCGCCGATATCGACAAGTGCCTCAAGGGTCTCAGGGGCATGATCCTGTGGTCGGTCGAAACGCTCAAGGCCGATGAGGAGACCGATCTCAAGATCGCGAACGTGATGAGTACCGCCGCCACGCGCGGCAATGCGAACGAATCCGTGTACTGCGCGACCAAATGGGGCGAGAAGGGCTACACGCAGAGCCTCAAGGCCGCGTACAAGGGCACGAGCGTGAAGATCGTCGGCGTGTACCCGGGCGGCATCGACACTGCGTTCTACCGCGACAGTCACGACTATGTTTCCGAGGAGAAGCAGCACACGTTCATGAACCCGGCCGAACTGGCCGAGGTCATCCTGTTCAACCTCGTCAACGACGCGAACCTGACCGTCTCCGACATCCTCGTCGAACGCAACTACGTGTGAGCCGGGTCCCGGGATCGGGCGGAATGATCCCGGGATCGCTGAGGAAAAATCCCGGGAACCAGCTATAGTGTCTAGGTTTGCGCACCCTGCGCGAGAACCTGACATGAAAGGCCGCTGTGCCCAAGAAATTCACCAAGAAGAAGTCCACTAAGACCAAGAAGACCTTCACGGAAGAGACCTCCGAACCGTTCGCCGTCACCACGGCCGCCGTCGACATCGAACCGGTCCCGTTCGCCGAACTCGGCGTGCCCGAGCCGTTGCTGCGCGTCCTCGCCGCCGACGGCAAGACCGAGGCGTTCCCCATCCAGGCCGACACCCTGCCCGATTCGCTGCGCGGCCGCGACATCCTCGGCCGCGGCCGCACCGGCTCCGGCAAGACGCTCGCCTTCTGCATCCCGCTCGCCGCACGCCTGTGCGAGGCCGCCTGGGAGCCGGGCATGCCGATGGCCGACTACCGCCGCAACATCAAGGCCGTGCGCGCCGCTCGCCGCGAGGAGCGCATCGCCGACGATTTCATGCCGCACCCGCGCGGACTCATCCTCGCGCCGACCCGCGAACTGGCCAACCAGATCAACGACGTGCTCGAACCGCTCGCCGGTATGGCGGGCATGACCACCACCACCGTGTACGGCGGCGTCAAATACAGCCGGCAGATCCGAGATCTCAAGGCTGGCGCGGACATCGTCGTCGCCTGCCCGGGCCGACTTGAGGACCTGCTGCGTCAGGAGGCGCTTGTGCTGTCCGACGTGCAGGTCGTCGTGCTCGATGAGGCCGACGAAATGGCCGACATGGGCTTCCTGCCGCCGGTCAAGCGCATTCTTGCGCAGATCCGTCCCGACGCGCAGCACATGCTGTTCTCCGCCACGCTCGACCACGGCATCGACGAGGTCGTGCGCGAGTTCCTGCGCGATCCGAAGGTGCACAGCGTGGCCGAGCCCGAGGATGCGGCCGACATGATGGAACAGTACGTGTTCGAGATCGAGAAGTCCGACAAGAACGACGTGGTGCGCACGCTCGCCTCCGGCAAGGGCCGGCGCATCCTGTTCACGCGCACCAAGTACCAGGCGAAGAACCTCGCCAAGAAGCTCACCCAGTCCGGCATCCCCGCATCCGAGCTGCACGGCAACCTGTCGCAGAACCAGCGCGACCGCAACCTCGCCGCGTTCGAGGAAGGCGACGTGAACGTGATGGTGGCCACCGACGTGGCCGCGCGCGGCATCGACGTGAGCGACGTGGAACTCGTCGTGCAGGTCGACCCGCCGGAGGGGCCGAAGTCGTTCGTGCACCGTTCCGGACGTACCGCGCGAGCCGGCAAGTCCGGCGTCGTGGTCACGCTCGTCACCCCGGACCAGCGGCGCGAGGCCCGTCGACTGCTCAAGGCGGCCGGCATCGAGGCCACGACGGTCAAGGTGCGGCATGATTCGCCCGAAGTCGCCGAGCTGGTGGGGGAGACGGCCGAGCTGGTGGAAGGCTGGAGCCTTGACCAGACGCAGCCGGCCGGTGGTCGGGGCCGCAAGTCGCGCGACCGCAAGACCGGCGGCGACCGGGGCAAGGCGCTTCGCCATATGCCCGGCGCCGACCTGATGGACGACGAGGATGCGACGAGCGGCGAGAGCCGCCAGAAGCGTGCGGAACGTTTGATGCATGAGCGCAACGCGATGAAGAAGGAACGTCGCCGTCGCCGCGCGGCTGAACGGCTCGAACGTGCGCAGGCCGCCGCCCGGCAGATCAGCGAGGCCGCGACGCCGAACCGCGCCGAACGCCGCTCGGGACTGAGCGATCCCGAACTGGAACGTCGCGACTACCTGTTCGAGCATCCCGAGGAGCGCCGCGGCGGCAGGCCGCGTACGTCCGGCAAGCATGATGATCGGGCCGATCGCCGGGCCACGTCGTCCGACGATCGCAGTGACAGAAGGAGCCGCGGTACCGACCGCGACCGTGATCGTGTCGGCCGTTCATCCGACCGTGACCGTCAGACCAGCAACGGGCGTGCCGGTCGCGATACGTACCAGTCGCGTCGCCGCGACGGCAACGGCGGCGGCAAGCGTATCCATCACAGGGACGAGAACCGCATCGTCTCCGACGAGCGCGGCGAAGCCGTCAAGCGTCACGAACGCCGCATGATCGCCAAATACGGCACCACGGACGGCCCGCGCCGCCGTCACTCCAAGATCAAGCGCGCCCCGTTCCGCATGGGCCGCTGAGCATATATAACATGAATGGCGGTTGTGCTGTCGTTGAGCCATGTCCAACGACAGCACAACCGCCATTCATATACGCGGAAAAAACCCTGTTTACCGCGCGTCGGCGGTCCTGTACTGGTGCAGGGCGGTGAACGAGGTCTTGTAGATCAGGATCATGATGAGCGAATCGGCCATCAGCGTCAGCGCGCTGATCACCGCCAACACCACGAACTGGTATTTCGCGGCCGTCAACGGGTCGGCGCCCGCGATCACCTGGCCGGCCATCATGCCCGGGATCAGCACGATGCCGCTCGACGCAAGCTGCGAGATCGTCGGGATCATGCCCAGCTTGACCGACGAGATGGTCGACGGCTTGGCCGCCTCGAACGGCGTCGCACCCAGACTGAGCATCATCTCGATCTCATAACGGCGCGCATCCATGTCGGAGAAGAACCGGCTCATCGCCACGGCGATCGCCGACACCACGTTACCCAGCAGCATGCCGCTCATCGTCGCCAGCACGGTCGGCGCATACCACGGATGCGGGCGGATCACCATCTCCGTGACCACGCACACCTGCAGGATCACGCTCGCCGTCAACGTGAGGAACACCGACGGCATCACCGAACGCGGAATGTTCGCCGCGCGCGACATCGTGATCTGCACGGCCGCGAGAATCATCACCGCGATCAGCGCGAACACCAGCCACGGATTGTTCTGTTCGATGACGAACTTGAGGATGTAGCCCATCGCCAGCAGCTGGATCAGCGAACGGATCGTCGCCCACAGCATCTGCCGGTGCACGCCGAGCCGCATCGCATACGACAGGCCGGCGGCCACCGCCACCAGCACGATCGTGATGATCAGACCCCACACGTCGATGGGATAGGCTCCCGCATTCCCGGTGCTCATCGCGCCGCCTCGCTTTCCATATGTCCGTCATGCGCCGCCCCGGCCGTGACATTCCCCGTGATCTCCGTCAGCACACCCGCCTCGAGATGCAGCGTGCGCGTCGCACGGCCATCAGCTGCACGATGCCGCACGCGCACGATCGCCATGCCCTTCTCCCGAGCCGCATACGCGAGAATCTCGCCCACCTTGTCCGCGTTCTCCTCGTCCAGACCGGCATCGACCTCGTCGGCCAGCATCACCTTCGGCAACGTGAGCAGCGTGCGCAGCAGACACACGCGCGCCTGCTGGCCCACCGACAGATCCTGCGGCGGCCGCTCCAACTCGATGTCCGAACAGCCCACCGTGTTCAACGTGCGCCGCAGCGTCGCCTCGTCCGGCCGGCGTTCCTCCAGCGACGAGCCGTCGTCGGAGAACCGGTGCACGCGCAACGTGAACGGCATGAGGATCGCCTCGCGCACGCTCGAACCGGTCAATGTCGGCCGCTGCGGCAGATACGCCACCTCGCGACGCCAGCGTTCTGGCGTCATCGCCGTGCTTGGCGTGCCCTCCAGCGTCAGATCGGCGCTCGCATACGGGTTGAGCTGTGCGACGGTCGTCAGCAGTGTGCTCTTGCCGGTGCCGGACGGGCCGACCAGATCGACGATGTCGCCGCGGTGCAGCTCGAACGCCACGTCGGAGAAAATGGTCTTGAACTCGACGTCGTCATGCTTGCGGGCGAAGCCGCGGAACAGCGACGGCAACCGCACCGCATCGTCCGCCGCGGCCGTCGTCGTCTTCGGCATCCGGCACGTCGCATGTTCTGCCGTGAACAATGGCTGAATACTTGTTTCCATGCTCGCAATGCTACGAGGAAACGCGACGATCCGGCCGTTCGCGGCGATTCTAAGCGTTCTCTTAGACGGCTTGGCGTTGAGTGGACGATGCGATAGCAGGAAGGTCGGGCAGCCGCTCGCGCAACCCCTTGCGGCGACGGTCCGTGCGGGTCACGACGATGCCGGCGGCCATTAGAATGAGGAACGTGATGGACGATGAGTGAGACGAAACCCGGCACGGCCGGATACCGGAACGAGACCGATCCGATGCGACTGCTGCTGCCCGCGGTGCTGCTGATCGAAGACGATCCGAACCTCGGTTCGATGACCAGCGAGATGCTCGAGCCTGACTATCGCGTGGACTGGGTCGAGTCGCTGGCTGCCGCCCGCGAACGGCTGCAATCCGGCCGTTACGATGTACTTGTGGTGGATCGCCGCCTACCAGATGGCGACGGGCTCGATCTCATCCGCACCCTGCGCGGCAGCGGCATCGCCGTGCCGGCGCTCGTGCTCACCGCCCTGTCCGGCGTCGACGACATCGTCGAAGGACTCGACTCCGGCGCGAACGATTACCTCGCCAAACCGTTCCACTTCGTCGAACTCGAAGCCCGGCTGCGCGCGCTGCTGCGTGGATTCCACGCGCAGACCGCCGGCGTCGCGATCGGCGACTGGCTACTCAAGTCCGGATCGAACCTCATCGAAGACCCGGACGGCGGCGCCGTCTCGCTCACGACTTCCGAAACGAAACTGCTCGCCACGCTCGCCGCGTCCCCCGATCACGTGTTCTCCCGCGACGAACTGCTCAGCCAAGTGTTCTCCGACGGCGCCGACGCAGGAACCGTCGACGTGTACGTCTCCTACGTGCGAGGCAAAACCGACCGCGCGATCATCGACACGGTACGCGGGCGCGGCTACCGCATCGGCAACCCATTCGCCGACTGACCGGCAACCGCCATCACATCCCACGAGAAACCTAAGCCAATGAACGACACGACATCCCACGGATGGCACCGCATCGCCGCCACCATACACAACGGACTGCGGCTCAACCACACCAAAGCCGGACTGATCAGCCTGCGCATGACCATCGCCATGAGCATCGTCACCCTCCTCGGCGGCATCCTGTTCGTCGCCGGCGTGCTGCTCGGCTCACGCCACGAATTCACCGAACGCGGCCTCGACCCCAACGCCATGTCCGTGACCGAACAGTTCGGCTCCGGCATGATGGTCATCGACACGCGCAAGGCCGTCGCCTTCACCCTCCTGTTCGTCGCCGGCGTGATCGCCGCCGTCGCCATCGTCGGCTGGCATTACTCGCGCAAGGAGGTCGAACCGCTCGAACGCGCCTTCGCCCTGCAAAAGGATTTCGTCGCCGACGCCAGCCACGAGCTGAAAACCCCGCTCGCCGTCATCTCCACACGCATCGATCTCATCGACTTCCGCCGCTCGCACGGCCAGAGCATCGACAAGCCGCTCATCGACCTGCGCGGCGACGTCGACCGCATGAACGCGATCCTCACCGACCTGCTCGTCGCCGCCCGCGGCGCGGTCAACACCGAACCGGTCGCGCTCGTCGGCGTGATCGAACAGTCCGCCGACGCGGTACGTCCGCTCGCCGACAAACGCGGCGTGACGATCGCCATCCGCATCGACGGCGAACGGAACCACTTCGTCGTCTCCGGCAACGCGGTCGGCCTGTCACGCTGCGTCGTGGCCGTGCTCGACAACGCGGTCGCGCACGCGCCGGACGGCACCGAGGTCACGGTGTCGCTCGGCTACCGGCACGGCGACGCGGCGATCCGCGTGAGCGACCGCGGGCCGGGCATCGGCGGCGACCCCGAACGGCTGTTCCGCCGCTTCGCCCGCGACGACGATGGCACCGCGCACCAGGGCTACGGGCTGGGACTGGCGCTCGCCCGAGACGTGGCCGACCGCTACGGCGGCACGCTGGACGTCGAATCGTCGTCGCCGGACGGCACCACGATGCTCATCACCTTGCCGCTGGCCGGGTGACGGCGGGGCGCGCCGTGCGCCGCCTGGCCGATCCGATCGCCGAACGACGGTTCGCCGTCTGTCTGCCGAACACATCCCGCGTCCGGTCGCCGTGCGGTCTAAGATAAGGTCACGGCAAACCGGCGAATGGGCACAACGGGAGGCGACATGCGGCTTACGGGCGGTGACGGCACACATGACAGCAACGGCGGGGGAGTGATATCCCGCGCGTTCGGGGCCGCGATGCCGCTGACCCTGCCGATCGCCGCCGGCTTCCTGTTTCTCGGCTGCTCGTACGGCCTGCTCATGCACGCCAAGGGCTTCGCGTTCTGGTATCCGGTCTCGATGGCGTTCTTCATCTTCGCCGGATCGATGGAATTCGTCACCGTGAACCTGCTGCTGTCGGCGTTCGACCCGATCGCCGCGTTCCTGCTGGCGATCATGGTCAACGCCCGGCATCTGTTCTACGGGCTGTCGATGCTGGGGCCCTTCCGCAGCATGGGATGGAAGAAGCCGTACCTGATCTTCGCGATGTGCGACGAGACGTTCGCGATCAACTCGTCCGCGAAGATCCCGGACAGCGTGGACCGCGGCTGGTTCATGCTGTTCGTCTCGCTGCTCAACCGCTGGTATTGGATCGGCGGCACGGCGATCGGATGGTTGGTCGGCGGACTGCTGCCGTTTTCGACGCGCGGCATCGAATTCGTGCTGACCGCGCTGTTTCTGGTGATCTTCCTCGACCAGTGGATGGGCCAGCGGCGGCATATGCCGGCGATGGTCGGCGTGCTCGCGTCGGCCGTGTGCCTGCTGGCGTTCGGCGCGGACCGGTTCATGATCCCCTCGCTGGTATTGATGCTGGCGTTGTTCGTCGGTCTGCGGCCGTATTTGGACGATATGAAGACGGATGGGAAGACCGGGGCGGCCGAGGATGGCGCGGTCGCGGGCGGCGAACGGGACGGACGGGAGAAGGAGACCGGACGATGACGATGAGCGTATGGCAGGCGGTGGTGACGATCGCGGTCGTCGCGTTGGGCACGATGCTCACCAGGTTTGTGCCGTTCCTGCTGTTTCCCGAATCGAAGGAGCCGCCGCGGTTCGTGCGCTATCTCGGCAGGGTGCTGCCGTATGCGATGACCGGACTGCTGGTCGTGTACTCGCTCAAGGATGTGTCGCTGACCTCGGGCGGCCACGGCATACCCGAGGCGATCTCGATGCTGGCGATCATCGGGTTGCATGCGTGGAAGAAGAACATGCTGCTGTCGATCGCGGGCGGCACCATCCTGTACATGGTGCTCGTGCAGACCGTGTTCGCGTGAACAGGACGTCGGCATGCGGACCGTCGGCGACACGCCGACGCCGTGGATTTGGCGGCAGCGCATATTCAGCATATACTGAAATGTCCGTGCAAACGGAAGCTTGATAATTCAAGATTGGGGATGATCGGTTTCGACGGTGACCTGTTCGTCGCAGGGAAGCGTGCCGAGAACGCCGGGTCCGCTCGTGGATGCCCCCGGCAAAAGAATAAGTGCTAAATCTAACCGCACTGAGTTCGCTCTCGCTGCCTGAGCTTCGCGCCAGGATTAACCAGTGAGCAGCCGCTCCGTTCACTCCTCCTCGTCTTTGGGAGGATGCTGAGCGTCGTTAAGAAGACTTGCTGATGCAGCTGCGTTGCAGGGCTGTGTCGGGACTTTAACTGCGAATATGCTCGCCATCGGTTGTCTGCGACACAGATGGGGGCAGAAAAACCGCCGCACGGCCAGCAGACTACGCACGTAGAAGACTGAGGGTACGGTTACCGGACCGGGGTTCAATTCCCCGCATCTCCACTAACACAAGCGCCGCTCCGAAAGGGGCGGCGCTTTTTTGTTGAAATACCAACGTTTTCGAGACATTCCCCGATAACCAAAAACGTCGTTTTTCCGTCAAAACACGCCGAATAACGCACTATCATGTGTGGTAGAAGATGTGGTAGAAAAACCACGCCACACGAACGGACGGGGGAGCGATGCCCAAACGATTCGGCGCGATCCGACTCAAACCCAACAAGACCACACCCAAATACATCGAGGCCAGCTACCTCACACCCATATGGGCGTTCGGCAAATGGCCCGGCCTCAAGGAACGCCAATACGCCAACTTCGACCCCGACGACGAGGACGGGGCACGCGCATGGCTCAGACAGGCCCGCATCTCCATCGAAGCCGGCACATGGCAACCCGAAAAAACGATCCGACGCGAACAGATCACGCGCTCGCTGACCTTCGCCGACTACTTCGAACAATGGATCGAGAACCGTCGCACGCCGGCCGGCCAGCCGTTGGAGGCCGGCACTCGCTACCGGCTCCGCAAGGACGCGGAGAACCACGTGCTGCCCACGTTCGGGCGCATGCGGCTGACCGAGATCACCAGCCGCGACATCGATCGATGGTGGGACGGGCTGGACCACACCCAGCCCAGCATGTGCATCAACGCGCTCAAGACCCTCAACGCGATCCTCAACACCGCCAGCAAACCCGGCCGCGACGGCGAACCACCCCTCATCCCCGCCAACCCCTGCAACATCACCACGCCGAAGCACCGGCGCAAAACCGAAACCATCCCCGCCACCGTCGAACAGCTGCGCGTCATCCACGACAACATGCCCGCCCGATACGCGGCCAGCATCTACATCTCCGTGTTCTGCAACGGCCTGAGAATCGGCGAGGTATGCGCCCTGCGCCGCCGCAGCATCCGACTCGACACCCGCACCCTCGCCATCCGCGAAAGCCGCAAGACCATGAGCGGCAACGTTCTGACCGGCAAACCCAAAACCGACAACAGCAACCGCGACGAAACCATCCCGCCCCAACTCATCCCCACCATCCGAACACTCCTCGAACAAACCGGCCCGGACCCCGACAGCTTCCTATTCCCCTCCGTCAACGACCCCGCCAAACCACTCCACCCCAACACGCTCCGCGCATGGTATGACACCGCACGCCGCAAAGCCGGCCGCCCCGACCTACGCTTCCACGACCTACGCCACACCGCCCTCACCCTCCTCGCCCAAGAAGGAGCCACCGTCCGAGAACTCATGGACGCCGCCGGCCATTCCACCCCGCAAATGGCCATGCGCTACCAACACGCCGTCACCCAGCGCTCGCAGGAGCTCGCCGACCGTCTCGGCCGGCTCATCCCCGACGGCGACGACCCCGACGCCCTGCGCGCCCGCATCGAGGACAACCGCCGGCAGATCAGCAAGCTCGAAACCGAGAACAGGGAACTCAGGCGGCGCCTCGCCGACCTCCGTGGCAGGACCGGCCCCGGTCCGCACGACGATGGGTCCAATAGGCCACATGGCCGCGTATCGCCGGCGTGAAACACGTCTCGCTGAATGTTTCACGCAACGGATAAAAAGGACACGAGTAGCTATATTTGGCGCAATCCCTTTTACAATGAGAGAAAAAGAGTCGTATAATACCCGTTTCGTGTCAATTATTGTAGAAGGTGACCTGTCATGACGAATCAACTGAGCAGCCTCGATGTGGCCGCGTGGTTCATCGCGGTCGCCGAGCGGGAGGGGTGCCCGATCAGTAGATTGGCTCTGCAGAAGCTCGTATCGCTTTCCCAGAGCCTGTACGGTTATGACAATCACGAGAAGCTCTATGATGAGGACGTGATGGCATACCCGTACGGCCCCGTCACCGAAGCCGTTCGCAGCGTGTATGGTGATTCCGGGGATAGCGATATCCGCGAACCTCGTACGGAGCTCAGGCCGCTGACCGACGAACAGCTTGACACTCTTTCCCGTATATGGGGGGAATTCGCGCCTCTGAGTCCGGGAAATCTGGTGAACGCCACTCATGACATGGGGCCATGGTCCAAGTACTATCAGGAAAAAGGCCCGTTCCGTCCCATTCCATGGAATGAGCTGGTGAAAGCGTGGCCCGACTATGAGCTTGATGCGGAGACCAGAGCGCAAACCGCTTCTGATCATACGCCGGGCAATTACTGCAAGCCGCAGGAAAACGAGGACGCGTATGACGAACTGTTCGCCCGCGCCCGTCGGAACGCACGTGTCCTTACCCTTTCCTGAGGATTGCCCGATGCCGCAGCACACCCCATACGTCGTCGTCCCCGACGTCAATGTCTACCTCACCGCGGCTCGCGAACTGGGCCGCGGCTTCACCATTGACGACTTTCAAAACAGGTTGAAGGAAGCCAAAAGCAGACGCAACGAAAGCGACGTATTCTGCACATTCGCAACGCTTCTAGAGCCTTTTCCCGACGGATCTCCGATCGAAATATGCTCCGGTACCCACATCCTCGAAACCGTGGCCTATAAGGCCAAACAGCCAAAAGGACAGGGGTCGGCGGAGGATTCGGGACTCGGATGGAGCTTCGATGAAGCACAGCCCATCATCGAAATGATATACAGCCTCGTCAAAACGACCGGCGGGGTGATAATGCCACGAAACGGCGCATACCTGAACCCGCCACTGGACTACGAAGACGGAAGCGTGATGAAATGCCTCGCCGACGTACACCCGGAATCGGCGCTATACCAGCGAATATGCCTCACCTATGACCGAAAAATGATCCAAGCCCTCGAACCGCGAAAGCCAGACATCATCCCGCCAATGACGCTCATGACGCCCGAACAATGGTGCAGCAAGATCAGAGCAGAAAGATTCCGTGTCCTTACGAGAAGCATGAAACACTGACCAAACACGAAAAGCCCCGGCGCTCGCGGACGAGCGACCGGGGCTTTCTTGTGTCATTTGCGTTTCTTCTTGAGACTGGTCGTGTAGGAGACGCCCGGCGCGAGCCGCGTGGTGACGCGCCCCTTCGAATTGACGGTCGTGTTGCCGAACTTGACGCTCACGCTTACACCCTTCTTGCCGAGGTTCAGACGCACGCCCTTGCCGAGCGACTTGCTCTTGCGGAACAGAAAGCCCATGGTCTTGCTCCTATGCGTTGATGCGACGGCGGTTCTCGATCGTGATGTCGCCGATCCACCGGTAGAGCGAGGCGACGTCATAGTTCTTCGGGAACTCGAGCTTGATCTGCTTGAAGGTCTCCTGACCGTTCTTGCGTTGGTACACGTCCTCCAGATACGTGATGTTGATCTCCGAATCGTCGGCGATGGCACCGGCCGTTTCGACCTCCACATCGATGATGCTGTCGAGATGAACCGTCTTGAACCGCATCTTCGCGCCGGTCGCGCCCTGCTTGTCGATGAAGATCATGCGCAGGTTCGTGAAGATGACCGCATCGCGCACGAGCTGGTACCCTCGTGTGACCGTTTCGCCGGTGAACAGGAACGAACCATACTCCTGAGTCAGTTGCGCCGGATCTATCTCCGTGTAGTTGCCGGCCATCGCGTTGAGCAGATTGCTCCCGGATGGCTTGTTGGCGGCTGCGGTGGCGGCCGCGTCCACGGCGCCCTTCATAGCGTTGCCGGCCATTTCGCCGAGCGATCCGAAATTGAATCCTGCCATGATTGACCTCTTTCTTCTATGGCCGCACGGTTGTTCATGCGGCGAAACCTATATGATTCCGGCTGATTCGCCATCATTGGCTTTAACCGATCCCGGTCGCTGGCATGCCGGAGAGTGGGAGAAAGAGAACGACCCCGCCTGGTTCGCTGCGTCGAGGACGCTCGCGTGCGGGGTACTGTCAGCGCTTATCATAAACGGTTGCTTCCTCTTGTGCAATATGGGCGCGTCGATCCGCCTCGCTTTCCTCGGCTTTGATCCGATCTGCCCATTTGTCTATATCGATGTCCTCGTCGTCGTCAGTATCGGCGAGCGCCGGGGAAGTGGTGACGGAGTCTTGATAATCTTCGATGACGCCTTCATCTTTTGTGAGCCGTTCGGCGTCCGCGATGATGGATGATAGCGGCGTGCGTAAGGCGTCGGCCAGCTTCCTGAGTTGTTCGTAGTCTGCGACCGTGTTGAGTTCCAGAATGCGTCGGAGTGTTCCGTAGGGTACGCCGGACTCGTCGGCTAGGGCTCGCGTTTTGATGTTTCGCACGGCCATAGCTCTCTTGATTGCGATTGAAAGCGTCTTCGACTCAATCGTTGCGGTCTTCTTTCCTGTTGGCATATGAGTCATATTACCCACATGTGAATCAAATTTGTTTCATATGAGACACGCCGAGTTTTGAGTAACGCGCAACGTGCTCTAACATGTCTCATATGAAACAGAAACTGCTTGAGCAAAAACATTTAGGGATTGCAATAAAGCAAGTCCTCGCGGAGGTGGGCATGACTCAAATTGCGCTCGCAGACAGATCCGGCATTCCTCGCAACACTTTGAACCGCAAGATCAATGTTGGCATTTTCAATTTCGACGAGCTGAGACGCATCGCGTGCGCCGTGAATCGTCCACTGTCCTCGATTGTTGCTTCGGCTGAGCGACTTGACTCCGCTGGGGAGTTGGTCGGCATCGCCGGCCCCGAACACGAGGAGGTTCAGCGATGAGTGTGTTCGATCCGGAGTCCACGCGCAACGACTACCAGGCCGGCTGGGAGCTGACCGGCAGCGGGGGAGACCCGTACCGGTTCCACCTCGCGTTCGACATCGACGACGAGCACGTGACCGTCCGGCATCTCGAGGACGGCCGCTGGTACATCGAACTGCACGGCATGAGCATGGGCGACATGATCGGCCTCAACCGGCATCTCGCCCGGCAGATCAGCGACGCCAAACGGGAACGGCGCGAACGCGACCAACAGGAAAGGGGCATGCGATGAGCGGCGTGGACTATGCGCCCAGATGGGTGCAGGCGACCGAAGCCCGGCAGATGCTCGGCGGCATGAGCGATGGCGTGCTGCGCAAGCTCGGCCGCGAGGGCGTGATCCGCATGTGCAAGCCCGCCGGCCGGGTCATGTACCGCGTCGAGGACATCGACAACCTCGACCAGCGCATCATCGAAATACGCACCGGCGGACAGGCCGGCACGCGCCGCCGACGCCATCGCGCCGCCGCCGGCGACCCCGTGCGGGAGGCCGGACAATGAGCCGCCGCACCATCCAGTCCTTCGCCGTCACCCGCTACGGCCTGTCATCGACCAAACGCATGGTCGCCCGCGCGGCGATGGGCCGCTGGATCAGAAGCATGGAGGAACAGCCATGATGGCCTACGTGTATGCCGGCCTCGTCATCGCCGGCGTCATCCTGTACATCGCCCTGTGCATCGGCGGTATCGCGTGGGGTCTTGACAACGACCACCCGTTCATCGGCTTCATCCCGTTCCTGCTGTTAATACTCCTCTGGCTGTTCGGCGTATTCATATGGATCGCGCAGGAACTCGCCGAAGCGGGGGTGGGAGCATGAGCGACAAGCTGATGCGCCGCATCCTCATTGCCGGTGCCGGTGTGCTGCTTCTCTGTGGCGTTTCGATGGTGGCGTTGGCCGTCATGCACAGGGACGCCCGCATGGGCCTGTACGGCGTGCTGTCCCTGCTGTTCGCGCTCTCCGACGTGCTCTATGCGATCCCGCATCGCCGGGATAGGAACCTCCCGTGGCCGACGGTCAGCGTTGAATTCGATCCCGCAACGTACCGAGACCCTGTTTCGGGAGCTCGCTTTCTGGCAGCGACGATTTCCACCACGGTTCATCTATCGGACGCCAGCGCCCGAGACGTATTGACCTCCTCATACCGGGAAGCCTTCCCCATAGACGAGCTGCCGGAGCGTACCAGTGCCACTGCCAACGCTCGGCACGCACAGGTACGGGACGCTTGCGCAGGTCGAACGTGATGCGTCTCGCATACGCCTTCGGGCGTCGCCGCAGCATCGTCGGGCTCAGCCATTCCAGCAGAACCACGCATTCGTTGCCGGTCTGCCGGACGCGAAGGCCGAAATCCCCGGGATCGTCGTCCACACGGTTCGCCGTGCGGGACAGTCCGGGATCGAACACGCCTTCGCATCCCGACAACGGTTCCAACGTCGCATAGTGCAGCATGTACCCGTCGGCCGTGGACGCGGAAACGACGCCGCCGTCACCGTCGCGGCGCACGCGAATGCTGAGGGACTCCACGGGCTGCTGCCCCTCGTTACGCCATACCTGCCATATCAGCATCAGAAACGTCGGAACGGCCAGTATGTTCACGAGATTCTGCAACCAGTCCCACACGCAACCCATCGATTCTTCCTTTCCCCGCCGTCGTGCGGATTGTTTCGGTCGGCACCTTCAAGCCTACCGGCGGCAGGGAAAGGACCTGCACCTGTCCGGCCCGAAGGAGGGCATGATGTTCAAACGCTACCCGTACACGATCGGCATGCTGCTCGTGGTCTCCGTCCTGTGCTGCGTCGTGTGGCTGCTGTCGCACGACGCGTGCGCGCACCCGCTCGGCAACGGCTTGGCCGCCATGTGGGCGTTCATGATCGCGCCGCTGCTCATGGTCGACGTGGTCGAAGAGACGGGCGAGAGGCGATGAACGTCATGCCGTCCATCTAAAGGCTTGCCCGCCATCATTGCATCCCCTTCCAATCTGGCGGGCGGCGACAAGGACAGTCGTTAACACCACCTCTCTCAAACCCCACGCGCCGCCAACTCCCCACAATCCGGCGGCGCGTGGCCTGGGCGGGCAGGTTAGCCCCCGGCCAAGATCGACGCGCACATGGCGTCGGCAACCGTCGGGACGTGGTTCGATTCCACGACCGTCCACGAGCGGCCGCGTCAACGCCGCCCCGCGACGCGAAACAACCCGGACAGGACAGCCATACACGTCGCACGGGAACGATGGACGCGCGAGACCCCGCCACTCTGCGGGGCCGCCGACCGCATCCAGCGCGGCCGCACCAACCCATGAAAGGACACCACATCATGACGCAACAGACCACAGGCGACGACACGCACCGCGACGAGGGCGTGAGCGTCTTCGAATGGCCCCTCACCGCGGACGGACTGGCCATGGACGCCGGCCGGCTCCTCGACGAGCTGCTCGACACGATCATCACGCTCAACCGCAACCCCGAATGGAACCGCACCCTCCTGCCCCCACGATTCGGCGACATAATCGTCGACCGCGAACACCGCACGGTGTCCGCGCGGCTGATGTGGAAGACCAAACCCGACTACCGGATGAAAGGAACCATGAAATGACCGACACCACCACCAACAAAACCGATATGTCGCTTGAGGAACGCTTGGCGAGGAGCCTCGCCGGCCGGCTGCTCGGCTACACCGAGAAGGACGCGGACGACATCGCCAACGTGAAGGACTCGCTCGAAGACGCGCTCAGGGACGCCGGCGTGGAACTGTGCAAGTCGGCCAAGGCCGGCATATACGTCACGCCCAATCCGGCCGTCGTGTCCGACTTCCTCGAAGAGATGTTCAAGGGCACGCCGTTGGGCCGCGTCACCGAGGACCACGACGAAGACTACAGGGAAGAGAACGACGAGGAGGACACCGCCGCCGAGCTTGCCGAACTGCGGCACATGCGCGACGTGGCCGACGCGGCCTATGCGGCGCTCTCCGACCTCGCCCTGCACTGCCACAACCGCCGCAACGAGACGGCATGGAGGCAGGCGAACGAAGCCGCCGACAACGCGCACCGGATCGCCAACGCCATCGCCGAAGCGGTCGCCGACTTGGAGGACGAGGACTAGTGACCGGCGAAACCCTGCTCACGATCGTCGGCAACCTCACCGCCGACCCCGAGATACGCGCCACCGGCAACGGCACCCCGGTAGCGAACTTCACGATCGCCTCGACGCCCCGTAACTGGAACCGCCAATCGAACCAGTGGGAGGACGGGCCGGCCCTGTTCATGCGCTGCTCGGCATGGCGAGATTTGGCCGACCATTGCGCGAAGACCCTGACCAAGGGCATGCACGTCATCGCCCAAGGCCGGCTCTCGCAACGCTCCTATCAGGCTCAGGACGGCACGAACCGCACCGTCATGGAGCTGACCGTGGACGAGATCGGCCCCAGCCTCCGGTACGCGACCGCGCAGGTCACAAGGCTCACTGGCAATAACGGCGGGTATTCGGGCGGCACCACCTACGGCAACCCCGCCGGCAACCCGCCAGCAGCACCAAGGCCGGCAGCCGCACCGACTCAGCCGCCGGCTTCCGATCCGTGGGCCAACGGCGGCAGTGGCTACACGTCGGACTCATTCGCCCCGGCCGATCCGGCGGGCGAACCGGAATTCTAGAAAGGACGCTCTCATGTCGAAAAAGAAGGACAAGGGGATACAGGACTCGCTCATACCCGACGAGATCACCCCGTTGCAGCTCCTACCCCTGTCGGCCGCCGCCGGCGCGATCAAGAAGGCCGCGAGCGCGTTCCGCGTCAAGGCCGCACGCCTCTTGGAATACGAAGACAAGGCCGAATACATCGAGAAGTACAAGGGCATCAGCCCCTACGTCGAAGCATTGTACGACGCGGACGCCGCCGCGCAGCACATCATCGACGAGGCCACGCTCATGGACGACCTGATGACCTACCCGACCGACACGCGCCGGCGGATCATGCGCGACGACCTCGAACGATCGTTCGACCCGTTCCACGGGCTGCCCACCACCGATGACGGCGAAGACGGCGGGGAGGCCGTCGACCCGGACAGCGGCGAGATCGAATAACCATCACATTGAGAGAGGTTCCCTATGACTTGGTTCATGGTTGACGACGGCGTGTACGACGCGCCGCAGACCGAAGACGTGCCCCTCGCCGCGCTCGGCCTGTGGGTCAAGGCCGGCAGCTACGTCGGCCGGCAGATGCGCGACAAGGACTATGACGGCACCTTCGACATGCGCCGCCTGCGCAAGCTCGGCGGCACCCCGAGGCTCGTGGCCGAATGCGTCGCGGCCGGCCTGTTCGTGCAGACCGATACCGGCGTGTACGCGATCGTGCAGGCCGCGAACCTGTGCAAGTTCGCCGGCGGTGCCGACCTGAGCGGCAAACGTAGCGAGGCCGGACGCAAGGGCGGCAAGGCCAGCGGCCGCGCACGACGAAGCAAGGCCGAAGCAAACGCCACTGCCCCGCACGACGTTGACGGTGAAGCAAGTGCTTCAAGCAAAACGGAAGCAAATGCTTCGCGGTTGCTTGAAGCAAAGGGAACCATACCTAACCTATCCGATCCATTAACCTCCCCTGACCCCTCCGGGCCGGGATCGAAGCAAACCGTGTCGATCGCCGAAATCGAGGCCCGGGCGATGCTCGACCCGTTCGCCACGGCGTGGAGCCTGTACCCGAAGCACACCGGATCGCCCGACCGTGCCCGGATCGCATGGCAGGCCGTCACCGACGGTACGGCCGTGACGTCACAGGCCACACCCGAAGCGCTCCTAGCCGCCGTCGAGCGCTACCAGAAAGCCGTCCGAGACGGCGACGCCGATGACCGGTTCGTCAAGGGCATGGGCAGATGGCTCGAAGAAGGCGGCTACCTCGACTGGCTGCCCAAACCGGCCAAACCTCGATACACATGGGGCATCTGCGACGAGCAATGGCTTCAAGAACACATCCTCAGCCAAGTGCCCGAAGGCAGCTTCGAGGGATCGATAGTCGGAACGTTCTGGGCCAACGTCAAAGCCGGGGGAGACCCCGAACAGGCGGCCGAAAGGGTCGTCAAGGAACTCACAAGGAAAGGAAGGCCATCATGAGCGGGCCGACACCCGAAACCCGCCGGCAAGTGCTCGGCCGAGACGGCTGGAAATGCGCCATCTGCGGCCGAAACATCGACACGCACTGGAGCGGGCACAGCATCCACCACCGGCTCAAACGAAGCCAAGGCCACGGATACACCGGCCTGCACCAAGCCGGCAACCTGCTGCCCCTGTGCGGCAGCGGCTCGGACGGCTGCCACGGCTGGGTACACGACCAAGCAGGCCAGACCGCCTACCAGCTCGGCTACCTCGTCCACTCATGGCAAGACCCCACCACCACGCCCGTCTACTATCCCCGCCACGGCTGGCAGCAGCTCGACGACGACGGCCGACGCCATCCCGTCCCACCGCCGGAAGGCATGCCGAGCTACATCCCCGACATCCACCATCTGAAAGGAACCCAATCATGAACGCTAACACCACTCACACGCTCACCGTCGGCGGCCAGCCGATCCCGCTCGACCCGCCCCGGCCGCCCGAGAAGCCCCACATGCTCCTGTGGGTCGACGTGGAGACCACCGGCATCAGCCGCACCAAGTCCAAGCTGTTGGAGATCGGCATGGTCGTCACCGGCATGGACGGCGCGACCGAACACGACCGGTTCGTCCGCCCGGTACGCCCCGACACGCTCAGCCTCTACGACCTCGACCCCAAGGTATTGCGCATGCACCTGGACAACCACCTGCTGGACACCGTCATGGACCTCGACCCCCATGCGGCCGGCTACCGGCAGACCGCGCTCGACCTGTCCGAATTCCTCTCGGATCAGGCCGCCCGATACGAACTCCACCCGGCCGGCACCAACGTGGACTACGACATCGACCTGCTCACCAACCAACTCGCCGGATACATCCACCCCGACTACCTCAGGGAACTCACCAACCACAGGAAACTCGACCTCAGCACATTCCGCCTCGCGGACACCGCACTGGACGTCAACCCCTACAAAGGCCACACGGGCACCCACCGCGTCACCGACTGCATCACCCGAGACCGCAACGACTACGCCGCCTACCTCGACCTGCTGCGCATCGTACGAGAGGAAACCGAATCATGAGCTGGATCAACGACCCCGTGAACAGCCCCCGCCATTACACCGACTCGCACCCCGGCATGGAATGCATCGACCTGACCGCAGACACGAGCTTCTGCCTCGGCAACTGCTGCAAATACCTCTGGCGCTACCACTCGAAGGGCCGACCCGTCGAAGACCTCGAAAAAGCCCGATGGTACCTATGCCGCGTCATCGACTACGGCGAAAAGATCGCATGGACACGACAACAACAGAAAATCCTCACCGCGCTCGCCGACGACACCGGCATCACCAACGTCGAAGCCGGAATCTGGAGAAGCCTCAGCCAAGGATACCCGGACAGCGCCCTGCTCTGCCTCGACTCCGTCATCGACAGTGAAAGGAACAAACAGCTATGAGCACCCGCATCTACTGCGACCAATGCGGCAGCGAAACCGGCAAATTCAAGGCCCTGCACTTCCACCTGTCAGGCTATTCGGCCAACAGCAACAATATGAGCCCGATCGGTGAAATCGAAATCGATGTCTGCCCCAAGTGCGCCGAAACGTTCGACGAGCGGGACATCGGCATCGTCCACGTCCACCGCGACCACCGCAGCAAACTCGCGCCCTACAGCCTCGAATACCAGCCCCTCACCACGAAAGACCAAACACTATGAGCAGCATCATCACCCAGGAGATCGAAGAACGCTACCCATACCCCGACAACGGCGAGCGCCCCACCGGCATCACCCGGTTGGGTCAGTGCCTCGCGTCGCGTAAGGCGTACAAGGCCGGCGTGAACCGCACGCCCACCGATCGCGAGATCGACGCGGCTGCGCTCGCCGTCTACACCGGCACCACGGGCATGAGCATGGAAGAGGTCAGACCGTTGTGGCCGGGGTTGAACCCGGACGCGAAGGCCCAATACCGCAAGCTCGCTTGTCTCGCATTGGACGCGGCGCGTAAGGAGGCCATGCGATGAACGAGCGGAAGACCGCGAAGATATTCACCCAAAGCATGCTTGAAACCGCGCTCGCGAGCGCTCTCGACATGATAAGCGAAACCCTCGCGCCGCCGGCCGTGTACGAGGTCGATCGGAAGGACATCAAGGCGCTCGCGGGCAATGTGTTCGTGCTCGGCGGCATCGAAACGGATATCAGCGACCTAGAGGAGGCCCGGGATGAGTAGTCAGTATTGCAAGCCCACTGGTTGCGATCCGGTATGGCGCTGCCCCGTCTGCGGGCAATGGTGGCATCTCGACCAATGGGGCGACTTCTGGGAGCCAATGAGCACGATCACCGCGTTCCTCCTCTACCACCCGAAGTGGAAGGCCGAACGCAAACACAGAAAGGCCCGCGCATGAGCATTGACATCACCCAACAGGCATTGAACGCGCTCGCCGGCGCCGGCCTCGGCAACGACAGCCCCGCCGAAGCCTATGTCATCGGATGCACCCAAGGTCACGATGCTGCACTCGCGCTCGCCGTTCAGATCGAACAGGCCATCAATCGCAAGCCGGCCGGGGTGGACGAGGCCGAACGGCTCGCGATACGACTGCGCGACGAGGTGGGTGACTGCCCGATCGTCTACGAGAGCGGCAAAGCCATCGCCGACAAGGTATTCGACTGGTGGGTGCGTCTCGCCGCCACCGCCTTGGACATCATCAACGGGATGGAGGCCACGGCATGAGCGATCGCATACGGCTTACGCCGGCCATGCGCGGCCTGCTGCTCGACATCTGGGAGCGGGGCAGCGCCTACCCGGAGGATCGCAACCAACGGCGCACCTTCGAAGCCCTCGAAGAGCGTGACTACATCGAACACGCCTCATGGGGCCGATGGCAGATCACCCCGCTCGGCGAACACGTCGCCAAACAACTCACCAACAAGGAAAGGACGCATTGATGCAGGTCAGCTTCACCGCCCAAACACCGGCCCACAGCATGCTCACCATCCAGCAGCGCCTCGAAGCCGCAGGCTTCACCAACGTGCACGTCAACGCGATCGCCGACAACGCCTATCCGTTCACCCGCACCAACGAGGAAACCATTCAGGCCTACGAGGAAGGCAAACAACTCATGCAGGCACGCTACGGCCGCTTCGACAGCATGAAGGAAGCCCAAGGCATCAACCCCTACCGAGACGGCGACCGATAAACCGAAAGGAGGAGCCATGAGAATCACCATCCACTACGGCAACCATCAGATCGGCGAGGCCACCAGCGACGGCGACACCATCAACCTGACCATCAACTCCGCAGTAACCCGACTATCCGACGACGGCGCACAAACCCTGTGCAACACGCTCACCCTGATGATCAACAAATGGGTCCGCAACTACAAGCGCATACGCAACAACCAGAAAACGACCACACAAGAGGAATCATGAACCGAATCACATTAGTTCGACGTATTATCACATTAGTTTGCACTGTTTTTTACATTAGCGCGCTCGCCGGCTGCGTGTCCCCGCCCGAGGAAGACTCGGACACGAACACGGATGCGGTAACCACGAGCGAATGCTCGAACTACATGACCTATTACCAGACATGCGTGATCACGATGCCGGACTCGCGCCGCGTCACCTGCATCACCGGCTCTCATGGCGCGTTTGACTGTGATTGGGCGCACGCCGACGGAGCCGACAAGGGGCGATCACAGTGAGCCTCGTGCACGAGTCGATCGACTGGCGGCACATGCAATTGGCGTATCTGGACGGCCACCGGTTCATCGCGATCACCAATAGCGGGCAGACGCTCGACGGATGGCTCAAACACCATCCCAACATGCGATCCTGCTACGACCTGGACTGTCAGTTCCACCTGCTGTACGAACTGTGCGGCGTCAACCGGCTCGGCAGCGACATCAAGGCAATCAACGTACTCGACGAAGTACGACGATGAACCCGACCACACCATCAACCCCTACACGAAAAGAGCCTCATCATGACCAGCAAAGCCAAACGCGACATGATCCGCCACTGGGCCGAACGCGGCTACGACATTCCCACCACCGCCAAACTCCTCGGCCTGAGCGAAAACGAAGTCCACGACGTCCTCACCCACCCAGAACCACCCGAAAAACCATCCGACCAATACAAACCCCAATTCATCGAACCACCACTGTTCGAATAACCCCACACAAAAACGAAACCCTCCACCCGAACACGAGCAGAGGATCACGCCTGACAGCAACCATCATAGCCAACAGCGCGGAGGGCTTCGAACACATGACCGAACACCAACACGATCCACAAACCAGATTCGACGCCGACCTGCGCTCGCTGAAAACCGGGTACCAGCCGTTGCATGACATCGCGATGCGCCGCGCCACCGTCATCCACGACACGGGCGGGCACGGCACGCGCTCCACCGCGCCCGTGCCCATGAATCTGGGCGCATGGCAGCTCATGCAGGACATCGACAAGCTCACACTCACCATGACGCGAGCCGCTGGACTCCATGCGCACCACGCGATGGACACGGTCGACCTGCTCGCGGGCGTCATCCGCAACCAGGGCCGGCTCGTCGTCCGGCGTGATTTTCCCGCGTTGGCGGAGCTCGTCGATCAGGCGGCGGTTCGGTTGGATCGCATGCTGGATCCACCGCCGGACACGAAGATGATCGGCTGGTGCCCCGACTGCGGGTGCGAGCTGCGCTGTGACCCGCTTGAACTGCAATCCGGGTACAAGGCGTGCGATCAATGCCGGGCGGAGCACAGGATCAAGGATATCCACCGTTCGAGCATGGCGATGGTCGCGGTCGGCGGCGCGCGCGGCACCGCCAGTTCGATCAGCCGCCTCTTGGCCCCGTGGGGTATTGACGTGAAGGCGAACACGATCTCTCACTGGGGCGCGAGGGATGTCATCCACGCGGTCGCGGTCGACGAGGCGGGTTCGCCGGTGTTCCTCGTGTGGGACGTGTGGCAGGCGCTCAACCGCAGCGGCCGCGGACGCAAGGCGATGTGAACTGTCCACGGGATTTGACATGCGTGAACTGTCCACGTTATTACTACTAGTGTGGTCATTTCCATGCGAGCATGGCGATGACACGCGATGCGATCGGATTCGCCTTCGTAGGCTCAGCGGCTAGAGGGTATGGCTACGGTCATAGGGTCGCCGGTTCGAATCCGGCCGGACGTGAAGCCGATCGCATGTTTTGGCTTGCGTGCCTGAGAGGACTAAAGGATCACGCCGGGATGGCGCGATGACCAGAAAACACCGTCACTGGTTCGCGGCTTCGAATACCGCCCAAGCCACCAACAAGAAAACGGCGCCCGCGATATTGTTCGCGAGCGCCGTTCGTTTATTCGTCGTTTTTTGGGTGTTTGCGTGGTCGGCCTCCGCCGACGCCTCGGCCGGGACGGTTGGCGTTCCATTGGTCGATGGTTTCGATTGACCAGCCGCGGGTTTTGCCGATCATCGCGTCGGGTTCGGGCAGTTTGTAGGCGCTGACCGCCGACTTGGCGATGCCGAGTCGGTTGGCCACGTCGGTGACGCCGAGGTAGTGTTCAGTCATCGTGGTCTCCGAACAGGCCGAGGGTGAGGCAGTCGATGCCGGCGGCGATGGCGAACAGTGCCGTGATCCACGGCGCGAAGCCGGCGAACGCGCATGCCGCTGCGGCAACGGACGAGGCAAGTCCGGCGATGGCGGTGAATTTGCGTTTCATGATGGTTTGCGGGATGCTGGAGGTATGAGGGATTCCGGGCGGCACCTTCGCCCAGAACCCCTCTTTTGTTACCTCCTATGCTTCGGCTTGTGGTTGCCGTGGTGCTCCTCGCGGTGTTCGATCAGATGGAGAACGAACTCTCCGAGACTGATGAGCATTGAGATGACGCCAGTTATCGCGCCGACCCAGTCGAGGTGCATCCCGCTTCCTCCTTTCGCTCTTGAGCTGTTGCCGGTCTTCCTTGCCGACATATCTATAATAACACAGTTCATATAGATATGCAAGCCGGAAGCACAAGACACACCGACATTTTCCAACGATTCCAACCAGTGAAGGAGCATCCAAATGAGCGACGCGATCACCTACGCGCAAACGGTCAACGACCCGGCCAACAAACCGGAGCGCCAGCAGGTCAAACGCATCCAGTTCGTCGACGCGAACGGCAACCCCACCGACATCACCGCCGGGGCGCAAGCCGCGATCAGCACGGTCAAGGCCACCGCGCTCGCGGCCGGTGTCGCGCCGACGGCGTCGCTTGACGCCGGCACGCTCACGCTCGGTATCCCGGCCGGAGCGAAGGGTGATCCCGGCGCGGCCGGCGCTCGAGGCGCCACGGGCGCCACCGGGCCGGCAGGAGCGGCCGGAGCCAAGGGCGCGGACGGCAGGAGCGTGACCACGATCGCCTTGACCGCCGACGCGGCCGGCAAGATCACCGGCGGCACCGTCACGTTCTCGGACAAGACCACGGCGGCGATCACCGTCACCACCGCCACCGCATGAGCGACATCCCCGGCTATCCGCACGGCTGGGGGAGAAGCACCAGACACTGGCGCGAGATAGTCCGCCCCTACTGCCTGCGCCGGGACATGGCCGCGGACGCGCCGTGCCATCTGTGCGGCCAGCCCATCGACTACCATGCGCCCGCGCAGTCGCCGGACGCATGGGAACCCGACCACGATCCGCCGTTAAGCGTCGCGCCCCGATACGGCGAGGACCCGTCGCACATCAAGCCGTCGCACTGCTCGTGCAACCGCAGCCGTCAGGCGTCCGCGTCGGACGGCAACGCGATCGGCGAGCCGAGCGAGGCCTGGTAGACGGGTATGGGCGGTCGAAATGTTCGCGACGGCTCGACGGCTGAGTGGGGCCGGCAGTCTTCCTCTCTCCCCGGCATGTGCGAAACACCGGCGGCATGGCCGGCAAACGGCTTGATTCCAACGTTTTCAAACCTTCGACGCTTTAGAAACCTTGGCTTTGGAAGAAACGGGGTGATTCCATATGGCGTTCGGACGGTTGCGCGGCGCTGTGGAACGCTCCATCAGGGCCGCGAAAAAAGACGGCCGGCTCGACCTCGACGCGAACGCGGCCATGCTGTGCTCCATCCGTTATCAGGCCGACATGATCGACCACGAGCACGGCGACGTGTCCTACAACGTATGGCGCACGTTCAACAGCACGTGCGCGCAGCTCGGCTTCGACCTGCAACAGGCGTCGAAGCAGACGGCGGGTACGGCCGGAGCTGCGCCGCCGCGCAACGACTTCGAGGACTACCTCAGGAAATACGGCTGACAGGGAGGCGCATGATGGGCGACGACGCCATGCACGGAAGCACCGTGCCGCGCATATGGACCCGTCCATTGCGCGGGCTGACGCCCGAGACGAGCGCCGGCTACGCGGTCATCGCCTACGCCGAACACGTCCTGCACGTGAACCTGCGCCCGTGGCAGCAATGGCTACTCATCCACATGCTCGAACTGAAAACCGACGGCGCGTACCGGTACAGCAAGGTCATCGTCCTGGTCGCCCGCCAGAACGGCAAGACCACGCTCGGCGCCGTGCTCGCCGACTGGTGGCTGCACGTCGACTCGAACCGGCACCCCGACCGGGTGCCGCCGGTCGAGTTCCTCATCGTCGGCGTCAGCCAGTCGCTCGACAACGCGCGCGAACCATGGGACAGGGTCGTCAACTGGTGCAACCCCCAGCCGCGCAGCGCGGCCGAAGCCAAGCTCGTCATCCCCGCACTGCAGGAACGCACCCTGCCGATCAGCTTCACGAACGGCAAGGAACACATCACCGCCGACAACCTCGCCTCCTACGAGATCCGCGCCGTCAAGAGCGCGCGCGGCAAGCCGGCGGCGCGCGTCCTGATGGACGAACTGCGCGAGCAGAAGACGTTCGACGGGTGGAACGCAGTCGAACCGACCACGTCGGCGTTTTGGAGCGGCATGCTCGTATGCATGTCCAACGCTGGCGACGCCACGAGCGTCGTACTGCAGAAGCAGCGGGATTCGGCGCTCAACCAGATCGACGCGTGGCGTCAGAACGTGGAAAGCGGCCTCACTCCGCCGGAGGAGTACGCGGCCGAGCATCCCGAACTGTGCGACACAGGCCTGTTCGAATGGAGCGCGCCCGACGGCTGCCCGATGGACGACGAGACGGCGATCCGCCAGGCGAACCCGTCGATCGGCTACGGCGGCAAATCGGTCGCGTCCGTCCGCGCGAAGATCCAGAGCAACACCGAGGCCGGCTACCGCACCGAATACCTGTGCCAATGGGTCACCGCCGACATCGAACCCCCATTGCCCGCCGCGGCGTGGGAGGCGGGCGTCGACCCCGACTCGCATCGCGCCGAGAACGCGCCCACCTATTGGGGCGTGGACACGAGCGCGGACCGCAACTTCTCGACCATCGCGGTCGTCTCCAAACGCGACGACGGCAACTGGCACGGGGAGATCGTCGCCCGGCGCGCCGGCATCGACTGGATCATCCGATGGTTCCGCGACCGGCCCGCCAAACACTACCGCGTCGCCTTCCAAGGCCGCGGCGCGCCCGTCAGCAGCGTGGCCGAACTCCTGCACAATCTGCCGAACGTGGAGACGATACCGGTCACCGGTCCGGACGTGGCCGCGAGCTTCGGCCGTCTCTGGGACGCGGTGAGCGCATGCGACGAGCATTCCCGATCCGATTCACTGAAACTGTTCCACCGGCCAAGCCCGGTATTGGACGATGCCGCCAAAAGCGCGGCCACGAGAAAGCTGGGGGACGGCGCATGGGGACTCGACCGACAGAACAGCCTCGTCGACGCCGCGCCCCTGATCGCCCTGGGCATGGCGCTGTGGCTCGCCGAGAACAACGGCCGGCAGACGGCGAACATCTACCCGAGCGCCTACGCCGGCAGAAACACTGGACTCGTCATGATCTAGGAGGTGACATCGAATGGCGAACATCGACGGACGCACCGTCACCATACGCAACAACGTCACCGGCGTGCGAGGGGAAAGCGCGGAACGTCTCTACCAGACTCAGCCGCACCTGCGCACCGTGATCAGCTTCCTCGCGTCCAACGTCGCCCAACTGCCATTGAAATGCTACCGGCGCAACGCGGACAACGACCGAGAACGCGACTGCGACAGCATCCTCTACAGGCTGCTGCGCGAACCGAACCCGGACATGACCGGCTACGAGCTGGTCTACGCGCTCGTCTCCGACCTCAAGCTCTACGACAACGCCTACTGGTGGATCATCCCCGCCAAGAACGTCACCCCGTCCGGATGGCTCATCCGCCCCATCCCGCCGTCATGGATCCTGTCCTATACGGACACCAGCGGCTTCGGATTCGACACGCTCACCTTCTCCAACCCCTACAACGCGAATCCGCCGATCACCATCCCCGCCAGGCAACTGCTGGTCTTCCACGGGTGGAACCCCGCCGACCCGCGCATGGGCAACAGCCCGGTCGACGCGTTGAAGCAGATCCTCGCCGAACAATACGACGCGTGGAAATTCCGCGAACAGGTATGGCGCAACGGCGGCCGGTTCGACAAGTACATCAGCCGACCCGCGAACGTGCAGCCCTGGACGGACGCGCAGGCCGAACGGTTCAAGACCGAAATGCAGGAGAAATGGACCGGCGACAGCGGGTCGAACGCCGGCAAGATGCCGGTGCTCGAGGACGGCATGACCATCAACTCGGCCGCGTTCAACGCCCGAGAGGCCCAATGGCTCGAAACCACCAAGTTGAGTCTCCAGACCGTCGCCAGCGTATATCATCTCAACCCCACCATGGTCGGGGCGACCGAGGGCGCCACCTATGCGAACGTGCGCGAATACGCGCGCATGCTCTACACCGACACGCTCGGCCCGGACCTCAGGATGATCGCCGACCGCATCAACATGCGGCTCCTGCCCATGCTCGGCATGTCCGACGACGAATACGTCGAATTCGACATCCAGGCCAAACTCTCCGGCAACTTCGAAGACCAGGCGTCCCAGATCCAGTCGTCGGTGGGCGCCCCGTGGATGACGCGGAACGAGGCGCGAGCATTGGCGAACCTGCCGCGCATCGACGGCGGCGACGACATCGTCACCCCATTGAACGTGCTCATCGGCGGCCAGGCATCACCCACGGACTCCGGCGACGGCATCACGCCAGCCGACCCGTACGCGAACGCCGGCCACGCGCTCACTGTCATCGGCCAGATGATCAACGGCAAACAAGCCACACCCATCAACGCCAAAACCGCGACACCGCCGCGCAAGGCGCGGGGACACCCCGGCAAGGAACAGGCGGACGAGATCGCCGACACGTTGAAACGGTTCTTCAAACGCCAACGCGACAGCGTCCTCGCCGCAATCGGCGCCAAACACGGCGAACACTCGTTCAAATCCGACGAGACGCCGGACTGGTGGGATGCGGCCAGATGGGATCGCGAGCTCGCCGACGACCTGCGACCCTTCATGGTCAGCCAATCCACCCAAGCGGCCCGCATGGCGCTCGAGAACCTGGGCATCGACCCGGACTCGTACGACGAGGCGCGCACCGTCGCCTACCTGACCGACATGGCCGAAGGCCGCGCGCACGGCATCAACCAGGTCACGTTGCGCCAGCTCGTCACGGCTATCACCGGCGGATTGGACGACGACGCGGAGAAGCACGATCCGGCCGGCGTGTTCGCGGCCGCGATCGGCGCGCGTGCGGCCAAGGCCGCGGTCGGCATCGCCACCGCCGTGTCCGGCTGGGGCACGTTGGAGGCGTGCCGGCAGAAAGCGCCCGCGTCGACGGTCAAGACGTGGATCGTGACCTCGTCGAACCCGCGTCCGTCGCATGCGGCGATGAACGGGCAGACCGTCGCCTACCGCAAGCCGTTCTCGAACGGCGCGGACTGGCCGGGCGACAAGAACGCGCTCGGCATCGACGAAATCGCCGGCTGCACCTGCGAGGTCGAGGTCACCATCCCATGAGAAAGGCAACCATCATGCACATGCGAAAAGACTTCACGTTCCAAATGAAGGACGATGAAGACAATGCGACGGGCGGCGGCACGCTCGTCGCCTACGCGTCCACGTTCGACCGCGATCCCGACAGCTATGGGGACGTGATCGCGCCCGGCGCGTTCACGGACACGTTGAAGGCGTGGAAGGAGTCGGGCAACACGATCCCGCTCCTGTTCGGCCATCGCACCGACGATCCGACGATGAACATCGGCGGCGTCACCGACGCCGTGGAGGACGAACGCGGCCTGAAGATCACCGCGGAGTTCGACCCGGACAATCCGACCGCACAGTACGTGCGCAAGCTCGTCAAGGAGAAACGACTGTCCAAGATGAGCTTCGCGTTCGACGTGCTCGAGGACGGCCAGACCGAACTCGACGACGGCATGAAGGCGCACGAGCTGCGAAAACTCGACCTGTTCGAGGTGTCGCTCGTACCGATCCCCGCGAACCAGCACGCCGACGTGGTCGACGTCAAACAGGCCGGATTCAAGTCCGGCCGCACCCTCTCCAAGAAGAACGAGGACAAGCTGCGGCAGGCCCTCGGCCTTCTCAAGGAGGTCGTCTCAACCGTCGACTCGGACGATACCGGGTCGAACGACAGTGACGTAAACGATCCGGGCAACTCGGAGGACCCCAAGAAGGGCAACGAGGAGGCCACGGACGCGAGGCGCAGCGCTGTCGAGGAAATCACCAACCTACTAAGGAAATCGGAGGAAATTCGATGAACGAAATCGAAAAGCGCCGCGCCGCTTTGCAGACCGAACTCAAGGGCCTGCTGCCGAAGGTGCAGGCCGGCGACGAGACCGCCATCAAGCGCGTCACCGAAATCAAGGAAAAGGACATGCCCGCCCTCGAACAGGACGCGGCGCAGGCCAAGAACGTCATGGACATGCTCAAGGCGTTCGGCGGCAGCGAGCCCGGCGCGTCCCCGGCCGACCCGCAGGGCGGCATCCGCGACCCGCAGGCGAAGAGCCTCGGCGACCTCGCCGCCAAGAGCCTCGACGCGCACGGCTACGCCAAGGGCATGGGCCGTCTGGACATCGTCACCCCGGAGTTCAAGGCGAACACCGACGTCGTGACCACGCCGGCGTCCCTCGCCCCCGCCCTGACCACGGTCGACACGAACATCGTGCTCGCCAAACGCCGCCAGCTCGTCATCGCCGACCTGTTCGGAACCGAGACCATCAGCGGCACCAGCCTGACCTACTTCGTGGAAGGCCCGGTCGAAGGCGACTACCAGACCGTCGCCGAAAACGAGCAGAAACCGCAGATCCACTTCGGCGACCCGACCCCGGTCACCGAAGCCCTGACCAAGATCGCCGCCTACTACAAGGAAAGCGACGAGATCCTCGAAGACCTGCCATGGCTCACCAGCTCGATCGACAACCGCGCCCTGTACATGCTCGGACTTTTCGAGGAGAACCAGCTCCTCAACGGCGACGGCACGGGCAAGAACCTCAAGGGCCTGCTCAACCGCGACGGCATCCAGACCGAAACCGTCGCGGACGGCGAGACCAGCGCGTTCGACGCACTGTTCCGCGCCGCCACCAAGGTGCAGGACCAGACGCCGTTCGCCGCGGACGGCGTCGTCATCAACCCGGCCGACTACCAGACGCTGCGGCTGAACAAGGACGCGAACGGCCAGTACATCGCCGGCGGCCCGTTCACCGGCCAGTACGGCCAGGGCGGCATCCTCAACAACCCGCCCCTATGGGGACTGCGCACCGTCGTCACTTCCGCCGTGCCGGCCGGCACCGCGATCGTCGGCGCGTTCAGCCAGGGCGCGAGCCTGATCCGCAAGGGCGGCGTACGCGTCGAACTGACCAACGCGAACGAGGACGACTTCACCAACAACCGCATCACCGTGCGCGTCGAGGAACGTCTCGCGCTCGCGGTGCGCTATCCGGCCGCGTTCGTGAAGGTGTCCACCGTCAAGACGGCCACCCCGGGCGCCTGACGCGCCCGCCTCTCCGGGCCCGCGCCGCACGGCTCGGGCCCCCTTGGTTTCCAGTGAAGACGTAAGGAGAAGACAGACCATGATGAGGGAATACTCGTACAACGGCAGCACGTTCCTCTACCATCCCGGAAACGAGCCGAAAGGCGCGGTCGAGGTCGCGCACGCCTCCGTGACGGCCAACAGGATCGGGTTCGCGTCCAATGCGATGCGCGACGAGGAACCCGACCTGCCCAGCGACAAGCCGGCGCGCAGGAGCGTGAGGACGAAATCACGATGAGCATCAGGACCGCCTTCGGCTACAGCCTCCAAACGTCTGACGACGGCGAGCCGGCCAAGCTACCGCCGATCCTCACGCCGGACGAGTTCGCCGCGCTCACGAAAAACCGGTACGACCCCGCCGACCTCGGCGTGATCACCACATTGGACGCGGTGTCGGACGCGATCCGAGGCCACTGCCAATGGCACGTCACGCCGGTGCTGGCATGCGAGTGGACCGGCGGCGGCGAAGGCCGTCTCCTTCGTCTGCCCGCATTGGAGGTCACCGGCGTTACGCATGTGTACGAGCACGACGCCGAACTCGATCCGGGAGCCTACGAATGGCGCGAGGACGGCCTGCTGCGCCGCGCGAACTTCCAATGCTGGCCGCGCGGATGGCGGTCGGTCCGCGTCGACTACACGGCCGGCTACACGCCCGCCGCCGTGACGTCACTCAAACAGGTCGCCGCGCAGATCGCCGCGTCCAGCCTCGCGGCCACGCCCGGCGTCAACCGCGAACAGGCGGGACAGGTGTCGCTTACTTTCAACCAGACCGCGCCAGGCGTCTCAGGCGGCATCACCCTGCTCGACAGGGACAAGGAACTGCTCGCCCCCTACACGCTCACCCGCTCGTTCTAAGGAGACCATGATGCTGCCGAGCTTCTGCCATGACACGATCACCGTCAGCCGTGCGCCCCTCATCGAGGAACGCGGCTCGCATATCCCCGACTGGACGCACGCCGAAACCCACACGATCGGCCATTGCTCCGTCCAACCGGCCGGCAGCAGTCTGAGCCTGGGCGATCCGCGCGTCCTGAACACGCAGATCCTGCAGACCGCCTACCTGCCGCCCGACGCGGACATCCAAGCCGGTGACAGGATCACATGGCAGGGCGTCGACTACGTGATCGACGGCGAACCGGCGCATTGGACGTCTCCGACCGGGATCCTCGACCACATCGTGATATCGCTCATCGCATGGAAAGGCTGAACGCATGGCCACGAAAGTCCGCATGCAATTCAACTCCGCGGGATTCCGGCAGATCCTCAACTCCCAACCCGTCGCCAACCTCATAGGCCAGCAGGCGCAACGCATCAAAACGGCGGCCGGCGACGGGTTCGAGGTCGACGGGCCACGCCCCATGAACTACGGCGGCGGCCGCATGGGCGCGTTCGTGACCGCCGTCACCCATCAGGCGCGCACGGCCGAAGCCCGCGACAAGACACTCACCCGCGCGGTCGGAGGCGGAGCATGACCCGTCTCGAACCCGTCGACGTCGAAGACCTGCTCGTGCGCGAGCTCACGCACGGCCTCGACGACGCGACGGCATGCGCCCCGCCTCTGCCACGCGACTTCGACCAACACATGCCGCATCTGCTCGTCACCCGCACCGGCGGCACCCGGTTGAACATGGTCATCGACCAACACCTGCTGTCCATCGACGTGCGCGCCCCCACATGGATGCAGGCCACCCAAGCCGCCGACCGGGCCGCCGGGCTCGTCGCCACGCTCCCCATCCAGCCGGGAAGCCTGTTCGACTGGCGCGACGCGCAGATCACCACGCTCCCATACGCGAACCCGGATCCCGATCACCCCGGAATCCCGCGCGTCACGTTCGCCGCCCAGCTCGCATGCCGGGCAACCATCAACCAATAGAAGGAGATCATCATGGCGGTAGACGCCAACAAGGTCATCGTCGGCACCCCCGACCAGCAAACCACCGGCGCTATCAAAAGCGCCCCATTGGGCACCACTCTGCCCGACACGATCGACGCGAAGCTCGACCAGGCGTTCATCGACGGCGATTCCGGCTACGTGTCCAGCGACGGCGTGAGCCTGACGCAGGACATCAGCACCAGCGACATCACCGAATGGGGCGGCGCGCTCGTGCGCCGCCTGCTCGACTCGTTCGCCGGCAGCATCGCATGGTCGTACATCCAGACCGGCGAGGCCGAACTGAAGAACGCGTTCGGCGCGGACAGCGTGACCGTCACCGCGGCCGCGAACGCGCAGCACGGCACGCAGATCAAGGTGTCTATCGGCGCCCGCCTGCCGGAACGCAAGAGCTGGATCTTCGCGATGAAGGACGGCGACGCGCGGCTCATGGTCGTCGTGCCGATCGGCCAGATCACGTCGCGCGACGACATCACGTTCAACCGCACCGACCCCGTGTCGTGGCCGTTGACGCTCACCTGCTACCCGGACAGCGAAGGCAACAGCCTTTACCTGCTGTTCGACGACGGCCGCAAGGTCGCCGTGCAGAACACCACGCCCGGCACCGGCGCGTGACCCTCCGATTCGTCCCCGCCGCGGTTCTTCGCCCATTCCTCTTCTCGCCGCGACGGGGATCCTCCTCTTCTTTTTTGAGAAGAACGGGCATGCCATGTCAAGGAGAACAGAATGGACATCGTCAACATCCCCATCCCCACACCGCAGGAATTCCGGTTCACGCTCGGCGACGACAAGACCGTGCACGCCATGCCGTTGATGAACTACATGCCCAAACGGCTCGTCACCCGTCTCGGCGACATTCAGGCCATTGCGGACGAGAACGAGAAAGGCTCGAAGGCGCAGGAATGGCTCGAAAACGTGTTCGGCGAATACTGTCCCGAACTCGACCTCGACGACCAGCCATTAAGCGTGTTCCAGGCCGTCATGCAGGCATGGCAGGAGGCCAGCGGGGACATTACGTTGGGGGAATCATCGGCCTCCACCGGCTCTGCCGGGAACACGCGGGGGCACTCGACTACGATCTCCTCACCCTCACCCGATACCGGCTCCAAGACGTCCCGCAAACGCTCGACTGGCTCACGCTGAAACATTTCGTCACCCACCTGGACGCGTCCAGCCGGCTGATCCGCGAACTCAACCCCGAGCTCGCCGACTGGGAAGGCGAACGCCGCACACCCATGCTGCTCGCCGACCTGATCGACGCGGTCAACATGCTGCGCTGGGAGAACGCGGCCATGAACCGGCGCAAGGGCCAGCCCAAACCGCCGCCGCCAAAACCCGTGCCACGCCCCGGCGTCAAACAGAAGGGGCAGCGGATCGGCCGCGGCGCGATACCCGTCAGCCGGTTCGACGAATGGTGGCGAAGCAAAGCCCAGGAAGCCAAAACGGCAACACGATAACTGAAAAGAGGTGCGCGCATGGCCGCAGGAACCGAAGTCGCCAAGGCGTTCGTCACGATCCTGCCGGCCATGCCCGGCATCCAAGGCAAGATCAGCAGCGCATTCATCCCCGCCGCCGCCTCCGTCGGAGACAAGGCCGGCAGCACGCTCGGCAGCAAACTCTCCACGGGCCTGTCCGGCGCGATGGGCGCCGCCGGCAAGATCCTCAAAGGCGTGGGCGTGGCCGCGCTCGGCGCCGCCACCGCCGCAGGCGGCACCGTCACCATGATCGGCAAGAACGCGCTCGACGCGTACGCCACATGGGAACAGGCCGTCGGCGGCGTCGACACCCTGTTCAAAGGCGCATCCGGCACCGTGCAGAAATACGCCGCCGACGCGTACAAGACCGCAGGCGTCTCCGCGAACGAATACATGAACCAGGTCACCTCGTTCAGCGCAAGCCTGATCAGCTCGCTCGGCGGCGACGTGAACAAAGCCGCCGACATGGGCAACATGGCACTCACCGACATGTCGGACAACGCCAACAAGATGGGCACCGACCTCGGCAGCATCCAACAGACCTACCAGTCGATGGCCCGCGGCAACTACGCCATGCTCGACAACCTCAGACTCGGCTACGGCGGCACCAAGACCGAAATGCAACGCATGATCGACGACGCGAACAAAGTCAAGACAGCCAACGGCGAAATGGCCGACCTGTCGATCGACAAGTTCAGCAGCGTCGTCGAAGCGATCCACATCATCCAAAACCAGATGGGCATCACCGGCACCACCGCACGCGAGGCCGCGACCACCATCGAAGGATCCGTCGGAGCGATGAAGGCCTCATGGTCGAACTGGCTCGCCGAACTCGGCAAAAACGACGCCGACATGAAAGGCCTCACCGCCCAACTCGTCGAATCCGTCATCATCGTCGGCAAAAACGTCGCACCACGCGCCGTCCAAATCGGCAAAGGCCTCATCAGCGGACTGTCCGCAGCCATGGGCCAGCTCGCCACCTACCTGCCGCAACCCATCCAAACCGCATTCAACCGGATCGGCGCAAACCTAACCACATTCACCGCAAACGCATCATCGACCGTCAACAAGGTCCTGGCCACGTTCAACCTGCTGCGCACCGGCGACTTCACCTCGCAATTCCGCGAAGCGTTCAACGTCGAGGAAGACAACCCCCTCGTCGACCGGATCCTGTCCATCCGGGACACGGCCATACAAGCCGGCACGACCATCAAACAGATCCTCTCAGGCATCGCCCCCGCGATCGGCGCATCATTCCAAACCATCGCGACGATCGCAACCGGCATATTCTCCACCGTCATCACCATCGTCCAACAAGTCGCCACCGCCTTCGCCACCGCCTTCCAAAACAACGGCGGCACAATCAGCGCGATCACGGCGCTCGCGTCCACCATTCTGAGCCTGACCAGCCCGTTGGGCGTGGTCCGTCTCCTGTTCACCCAGTTCGGCGGCCAGCTGCAGTCGATCGCCGTCGCGGTCGTTCCGATGCTGACCGGCGTGCTCACCGGATTGGCGTCGATGCTCGGCGGCGTGCTCGCGGGCCTCCTGCCCGGCGTTCAGGCCATGATCCAGGCGTTCCTGCCGATCATCGGGCAGATCATCATGACGGTCGGGCAGATCGCCACGCAGATCCTGCCCATGGCCATATCCGTGATCACGCAGCTCATGCCGGTGATCACGCAGACTGCAGTCCTGATCGGTTCGGTCATCGCGATCCTCGCCCCGTTGATCGCGCAGATCGTCTCGAGCCTGCTGCCGGTCGTCCGGAACGTGATGACCGCCGTATTGAATCTCGTTGCAGCGCTCACGCCCGCGATCACCGGACTCGCGTCGATCGTGATCAGTATGATCCGCATGATCCTGCCGGTCGTCCAGACCGTGCTTACCGTCGCCACGGCCGTGGTCACGGGAGTGATCAGCGTCATCGGCCTCGTGATCACCTCGGTCACGAACCTGATCGCGTTCATCGCCGCCGGCGTCTCGAACGTGATCAGTATCATCAATCCGATCGTCGCGGTCGTCTCCGGGGTCTTTCAGTCGATATTCGCCGTCGCGAACTCGGTCACCAGCACGATAGTGTCGCTCATAAGCGCCGGCTTCAACATGGTCGTCAACGTGATCGGCGGCGCGGTCAACGCCGCGGGAGCCGCGGTCAGCGGATTCGCCGGCCTCGTCGGCGGCGTGTTCGGCAACATCGCGGGCACGATCGGCAACACGGTATCCAGCGCGGCCAACATGCTGGTCAACGGGTTCAACGGCATGGCATCGGCCGCAGGCGGCATGATCAACCAGATCGGCGGCCAGATCGGCGCATTGCCCGGCATCATACAAGGGCATTTCGCCGGAGCCGCCGGCTGGCTCATATCCGCCGGATCAAACATCATCAGCGGCCTGTGGAACGGCATCAGCGGAGCGATCGGAGGCCTCTACGACAACATCCGCAACGCGTTGAGCGGACTGGTCGACGCGGCCAAGAACGCGCTCGGCATCCACTCGCCGTCCCGCGTGTTCCGCAAGGAGGTCGGCGTGATGGTCGGCCGAGGTCTCGCGCTCGGCCTCGACGACGGCGAAACCTACGTATCCAAAAGCATGAGCCGATTGAACTCGACACTCGAACCGAGCATGCGGTTCGACTACGGGTACGGCATGACCGGCGGCGCCGACGGCTACGGCGATAAACGTCCGAACGTGGACGTGCGCATCGACGCACGCGGCACGGATCCGAACGTGCTGATGGCCATGTTCGACGCACGTGCCGCGGCCGCGGTGGAAAGGTGGTGAACGTATGCGCGTGACGTTGCATGCGGACGACGGCACGATATTCCGCGCCGCGTCCCTTCTACCCGTCCAGCATCGCGACGCGTGGATCACGAACAAAGGCGTCACCGGCCTGTTCGGCACGCCCAAGCCACGTGAGAGCGGCGTGGACATGCCCCAGTCGGACGGCGCGTACTGGCCCAGCCGGCTCACCGCCGGCGGGCGCACGATCGAACTGCCGTGCGCCATGACATGCGCGAGCTCGATCGAACTGGCCGCGTTGCGCGACCGATTGAACTCCCTCATGTGCAAGCCGCTCGACATCCTCGTGGAATCATCCGGCCGCGAATGGCTGATGCGCGGCTGGCTCGCCGACGACCCCGACTACACGATCCTCTCCCGCGAACAGGTCGCCGAGTTCACGTTGATCGTCTACTGTCCGGACCCGTTGAAATACGGGCGGCCGGTCGCGTATTCGCCCGTGGACGGGCGGATCGCGGTCGACAATCCCGGCATGATGCCGGTATGGCCGAGGATCACGGTGAAGGGGCGCGTGACATCGTTGTCGCTTTCCATGAGCGCACATACGGTCACGTGGACGGGCAATGCGAACGGCCTGACCCTGGACTTCCGTGACCTGATCCCCTCCAGCGGCGCGTTGTCCGCGGATGACGCGTTCCGCATCCCGCCAGGACGGTCGACCGTCACGGTCAGCGCGTCCGCGGGCGCGACGGTGAGCATGGAGGTGACGCCCGCATGGCGGTAGAGGCGTTGACCGTGTCCGCGCATGACATCGTGACCGGGCGGATGCTCGTCGCGCGCATCCCCTTTACGGGGTGTTCGTGGTCGGATTCGATCAGCGAACCCGGTTCGATGAGCGTGGACGTGGATTATACGACGGCGAGCACGCGGCTCGACCTGTACGGGCTGTTGCGCCCGTGGCGGGTCATATTGGCGTTGCGGCGCGGGGCGACGGTCGTGCATGCGGGGCCGGTGACCTCGCGCTCATGGGATCCCGCGTCGCGTCGACTGTCGTTGACGTGCGGGGGCGGCTGGACCCTCCTGTCGCGTCGGCTCGTGTTGAACCACGGGCTCGCCTCGTCGTTCCGTGACGGCGAGGTGCTGATCGACGACGACCATCCCGCGGGCGACTGGCTGCTCGCCCTGTCCGGCTCCTACCGTGACATCATCCGAGGGCTGGTCGCCGAAACCATGAAATGGGGAGCCATGCCGTTCACCCTGCCCGCGGTGGAGGGTGGCGCGTTCGCGCGCTCCTATAACGGCGCGGATCTGGCGACGGTCGCCGACAGGATCAGCGACATCAGCGATCTCGAGTCGGGCGTCGAAGTCAGGTTCCCGCCGTCGACCGCCGGCGGCGTGCTCTCGTACGGGATCGAAGCCGCGCACGAGCTCGTCGACCATTACTGGAAGTGGAACACGCTCGTGCCGGGCCAGCGGGTCATGCTCACGGGGTTCAAGGAGGACGGCGACGACCTCGCGAACGACGTGTGGGCGACCGGCGGCAAGAACGACGACCGCGTCCTCATGGCACGCGCCGTCGCGTCGCGGTCCGGTTATCCGCCGTTGCAGGCCGCGAACACGCAGCACACCACCGTGAGCGTGCTCGCCACGTTGCAGTCGTATGCGCGCGCCCAGGCGAACACGAGCCCGACCGCCGGCGAGACATGGGAACTCAAGGTGGGCGAGGAATGGCCCGTACACGTCGGCGACTGGACCGACATACGCGTCGCGGACGACCTGCTCGGCGACCGCGTCGTCCAACTGAAGATCACCGACGTAAGCGGGTCCGCGGATTCGGACTGGCTGACCATACAGGCAAGGAGACGCTGATGACAACGGACATGGAACGCATCATCCGCGAGGCCGAACAACGCGCACAAACCATCCCCATGCCCACGGACGACGCGACCGTGCCGCACGGGTACAGGCCCGGCGGCATGTCGGGCTATTTCGTCAACGAGGAACGCCGGCGCCGCCTGGACTGCCGGCGTGCGGCGGAGGCGAACCGGCCCACCGGCACGGAACTGAACCAGACCACGCGCAAGCTCGGCCAGCAGCAGTCCGACCTGTCCGACCTGCTCGCGGAACTGTTCGACATCCGCGTGTTCACCGCCTCAGCCGACGGGTACGAGCTCGCCGCGGACACATGGACCACCCTGTGCATGGTGGACGCGATCACGCCGTCCGGCAGGTCGACCGGCAGTTTCCAGGCGACCGGCGGCACGCTCATGCAGACCACCGACACCAGTGTGGCCGGATATCGGCTGCGTCTGGTCGTCGACGGGGCGGTGATCGCCACGGCGGACGCGGTCGGCGACGATATCGAGACCGGGGGAACGACCACCACGCCCGACACCGGCGACGGCTCCACCGACACCGGAAGCGGTTCGGGAAACGGCGACGGTTCGGACGGGGATGGTTCCACGGATCCCGACCCGGGGCCTCCGGTCGCGTTGATCCGCTGGGAGGGCCTGTGCTCCGGCACGATCACCCGCACCAACCTCAACCCCACGACCCGCATCGAACTGCAGGCCCATTCGACGGACGCATGGCCGGCGGACGAGTCGAACACCGCATCACTGACCGTCCAAGTCTCCTACACGAAACCCGACACCGGAAAGGAAGGTGCGTGATGGCCACGTACGGGCATCTCGTCAAACGGCTCGACATCCGTCTCGTGCGAGGCGACGGCGAGCGGGTCGGCGGTCGCTGGCGCAGACTCAACCTCGCCACGGGGGAAACCACGCCCGTCGACCTGAGCGGGTGGACCGGCCGCGTCGAATTCCGTTCCCCGGACGGCACCGAAATCTGGTATTCGACCGCGTGCGACCAGATGACCGTCGACGGGTACGCGATCGCAGGCATCCCGTACGGCGCGTTCACCTCCGCCATATGGGACACGCGCCGCAACGGACGCTGGAAATGCGTCGTCACCAGCAAGGACGGCAACACCACCCGCACCATCGGCTGGGGTTACTGGGTATTAAGCGACTAGACAGAAAAAGGATAACGATGGCTGATCAAATAGCGGACCTGATCGAGAGTGTCATGCCCGGCCCGCAGGGCGAACCCGGAAGGGACGGCGTGGATGGCAAGGACCTGACCAACCCCGGCGTGGAGGAACTCCTCTCGCGTCGAATGGACGCCATCGACCCGTCGCGACTGTCGGCGGGGCGCGTGGTCCCGCTGTGCGAGCGGGAGAACCTCATCGTACGCGACGAGAACACCACCGGCTCGTGGTCGAAAAACACGGTGAGCGTCGGCGTGCTCGACAAGGGGTGGGTGCGCGTGACGAAGAGCGCGGTGGTCGGCACAAGGTACGCGGGCGTGTACCTGCGCGTGCGTTGGAACCGTGTGGAGGACCTCAAGGGCCGGTGGCTGCCGCAGGTGCGCACGAAGGATGGCCTGGTCCTGAACCTGCTCAATTCGAGCAAGGTGTTCGTCGGCGTGTTCGTGAATTCGTCGATGAGCTGGGGGTCGGCGTCGGGCAGCGTGGAGATGACCTCATACTTGTCACAGTATGAGGGCGTGGTCGACGGCGAGTCGTACGCGTCGGACAGCATGTACGGCGTGGATTTGTACCGTCTGGTGTCCGAGCATCCCGACGCGTATCCCGGCAACGTGGGCTATTTCTACGCCGGCTCGCATCTCAAGGAGGATTCGGCCGATGCGGTGGACATGACCGTGCGCGTGCTGCACGTGTCCGACCGGCGGGGCACGCTCGAGGCGACCAGCGTCGACCCGTCGTACATGTCCTCGTACATGTCCTCGTACATGCCGGACATGGTGCGCGCGTTCTCGTCCGCGGGTCAGCTCGTCCCGCTCTCCGGCAAGAACGTCACGCTTCGCGAGGGAGACAGGGACGGCGCGTCGAACACGCCGGTGAGCGTGCACGCGACCCTGTCCACGATGGCCGAGGGCGTGATTCGCTACTCGAAGCCGGCCGGCGCGGGCTCGTCCAGGTACGCGGGCGTGTACCTGCGCGTGCGTTGGGACAGTCTGGACGATCTTTCGGGCCGGTGGCTGCTCAGATACTCCGACGTGTTCGCCTGGCAGGGCCGAACGATCCTCAGCAAGGTCAAGAACTGGGGCCCCTCGGACGCGGACGTCCAGGTGCCGTCCACGAGCGTCGGCCACGACGGCGGGTACATGGTGCTCGACCTTCGCGCGCTCGTTTCCGGGGCCGCGGACAGGTTCCCGGACAACGTCTGCTATCTGCCCATATGCAAATACGCGGCCGACGGCGTCCGGGATGCGGTCGAGGGCGATATACAGCTGTTGCATGAATGGAACGTGCCGGGCATCGTGACGGCCACGAGACTATCCGACGAGCTCGCCGCGTCCTATTACACGAAGGCGCAGGTCGACGCGAAACTCGACGCCGGCGGCTCCGACGCGTACATCACGTGCTGGGGCGACAGCCTGACCAACAACGGCGGGTGGACCGAACGGCTCGCCGCATTGAGTGGCCTGCCCGTGGTCAACGCGGGCGTGGGCGGCGAGAGCAGCCGCACGATCATGGCGAGACAAGGGGCCGACGCGATCCTGGTCGACGACCTGACCATACCCGCGTCAGGCCCCGTCACCCTTGCCATCAAGACCCGTGACAAGGGGTTGAAGACCGTGCTGGGCAACACGGTCACGCCCGCCCTGCGCGACATCCCCGCGGTCAACGCGTGCCGCATCGGTAACGTGTCCGGCGCGATCGCGTGGACGGGCAAGGCGTACGACGACCCCGACGGCGCATGGACGTTCATCAGATCCACGCCGGGAGACCCCGTGACGGTCGACAGGCCCACGCCGCTCGTCTACGACCTCGACCGCGACCGCAACAGCCCCCACCTCATGGTCATATTCATGGGCCAGAACGACGGCACGGAGACCACGACCACGCAGGGCATCACCGCGCTCATACGCCGCCACCGGCTCATGATCGAGCACGCCCACGCCCGCAACGTGCTCATACTCGGGCTGAGCTCGGGCAGCGCGGAAAGCCGCAGGGAGTACGAGACCGCCATGCGCGACGCGTTCGGCCGCTACTTCCTGAGCCTGCGCGAATACCTCGCGCACCCGATATACGCGGCCGACGGGACGACCGTCACCAGCTGCTACGGGCTCGCCGACCAGGGGCTCACGCCCGGCAAGACCACGTACAACGGCGTCGAATACGACGCCTTGGACGAGATCAGGCAGGGCATCGTGCCCCACCAGATGCTCGTCGACTCGGTGCACTACACGACCGGCACGAAAACCATCATCGGCAACCTCATATATCGCTACTGCGTCGGCCTGGGGATATTCGAGACCGCGACAACGGAAGGAACCATCATGAACAAGAACGGCGTCGGGGGGGGCTTAGCCTCCAGGGCCTGAATGCGCGCGGAGACAGTCGTTTGGATTGGACGGTGGCGGCATGAGCGACCAGATCGTAGACCTGATCGAATCGGTCATGCCCGGGCCGATGGGGCCGACCGGCCCGCAGGGGCCGAAGGGGGAGCGGGGAGTCAGCCAGGACGACCTGTTGGACGTGCTGAGCGTGTTCGCGTACGAGAGCCCGCAGCGCTTCGATATCTCCACGGCCGCGCAAGGCAAAGCGTTGGACGTGAACACGGGCGAGCCGGTCGACCGCGATCCCTATATGCTGTCCGACTGGATCAGCGTGACGGACTATCGCGGCTGGTATGTGACCGGCAGCACGAACGCGCTCGTCGCCTACTACGACGAGACACGAACATGGGTCAAAGCGTCGTACTCGACCAACATCACGTACGTGAGCCAGCGGCGCATACCCGACGGGGCGTCGTGGATGCGCGTCAGCCCGTCCAAATCCGACACGACGTTCATGCTCATATTCACGAAGGACAAGCAGACCTCGACGCCCGAGTTCAAGCCGTACGGGAAGTTCCTTGCCGACGACATCCGCACCCACGACGTGCCCGAGGACCAGGGCGCGGAGAACGCCGGGAGGCCGCTCGTGGTCGGCCAGGACGGCATCGTCACGCTCGGAAACACGACGGCCGAGGCCGAGGACCCGCGCCTGACCGTCGGCACCCGCATACCGAACGGCGGCACCGGGACGGGCGACGCGGGCGACCAGACCATCAGCATCGGCGACGGCGCGTGCCGCGACGAGTCGTGCGGCATCATCGCGATCGGCGTGGACGCGGCCGCCAGCACCACCAGCCGGGCAGGCAGCGACGACGGGCACTATTCGGTCGCGATCGGCCACCGCGCATTGAAAGCCAACACCAGCGGCGACCACAACACTGCCGTCGGCTGGGGCGCGATGAGCGACAACACGGCCGGCGACGGCAACACCGCGCTTGGCGAGGACGCGCTATGCCACAACAAGACAGGTAATGCGAACGTGGCGGTCGGCAACCGCGCGTACCAGTCCGGCACCGGCAGCAGGAACACGGTGGTCGGCGCGACCGCGATGTACACCAGCCAGGCTGGCGTGAGCGCGCCGAGCGGCGACGCGAACGTGGCGGTCGGCGCGGGAGCGGGCGAGGCGACCGGTACGGGCCGGTACAACACGAGCGTGGGCACGGGCGCGAAGCCCGGCATCGCCGACGGCATGTACCAGACCGTGCTCGGCGCTGGCGCGAAAAGCGACCGAAGCCGCCAGGCGGTCATCGGCTCGTGCAGGCAGGGCAGCGAGAAACCCGTCGAGACGATCCTCAATGGCGATCTGACCGTGTGCGGCACCGACGGCGTGTTCCGTCGGCTCGCATTCAATGCGGACGGCACCGTCACCTGGACCGACGCCACCAGCCAACACCCCACACTCACCCAATGACCAAGGAGCATCCAGTGAATCTTCCCGCCGGCCTGCCCGCCTGGGCGTACATCCTCGTGAGCGCGATGATATTGGCCGCGCAGGTCGTGACCGCATTGTGGATCGACCGGAAGGGCGACGAGCGAGACACGGCCACGCGCGGGGAGATCACCAACAACCACAAGACCCCGTTGCGTGATGACCTCGACGAGAAGAACCGGCGCACCCTGGACGCGATCGACTCATTGCGCGAGACGGTCGAGGCCCTGCGCGACGACGTCAACGGCGAGTTCGCGACCGTCAACCGGCGGATCACCACGACCGAGCAGAACGTCGTCGAACTCAGGCACGAGGTCAACGACCTACGCAACCAACGGCAATAAGCCGTCTTTCGAGACCGGGCCCCTGCGGAAAACCGCGGGGGCCTTTCCATATCCACCACATCATCGGAAGGAGCAAGGATATTGGATCATCGCAACCATATTCGCAACAAGGGCAAGCCGCGGGCACGCGGACTCGCCGCGTCCGTCGTCGCAATACTGCTCGCGTTCACGCCCGCCATCGCGTTGGCGGACATGCAGGGCATCGACGTGTCCTCGTACCAGCCCGCGGACATCACCTGCACCGCCCAGTATGATTTCGCCGTCGTGAAGGTCAGTCAGGGCGTCGGCTACGAGAACCCCTCATGGCGGCAGCAGGCACAGTGCGTGATCGACAAGGGCAGGAAGCTCGGCCTCTACCATTACGCGGGCGGCAATGATCCGGTCTCGGAGGCCGACTATTTCACCGCTCTCGCCAAACCGTACATCGGGCGCGCCACGTTGAACCTGGACTGGGAGCAGTACCAGAACACGGCGTGGGGCGATGCGACGTGGGTTCGCCGGTTCGTCAACCGCGTGCACGAGTCGACCGGAGTATGGCCGCTCGTCTACGTGCAGGCGTCCGCCCTAGGCCAGATCCCCGCGGACGTGCGCAAAAACTGCGGACTATGGGTCGCCCAGTACGCCAGCAACGCGCAGACCACATACCAGGCGAACCCGTGGAACTACGCGATCTACGGCGAGGCCATGCGCCAATACGCGAGCAACGGACGCATCAACGGCTATTCGGGCCCCTTGGACCTGAATTACTTCCGTGGCGACGGCGGGCAGTGGGACGCGTACGCGAACCCCGCCCGCAAACCCCAGACCGTGACCAAACCGGTCACCCCGTCATCCTCGCACACTGCGACCGCGCCCAAACCCTCCCTCGACACGCTCGTGGCCGCCACCCTGCGCGGCGACTACGGCAACCTGCCCGAACGCAAGCAACGCCTCGGCAGTGATTACGAGCGCGTACAGGCGGAGATCAACCGGCGCGCCGACACGACCACCGGCAGTACGACCGCCGTCACGCGGTCGACGAGCGTGACCGTGCGCGCGGGCGACACGATGAACGCGATCATGCAACGCACAGGCCTCTACCCCCTGTCCGCATGGCGCGTACCCAGCGGTGATCCGAACCGCATCTGGCCCGGCCAGACCGTCACCTACAACGGCGGCGGCACGGTCGCCACGACGACGCCGAGCGGCCATGTCGTGCGCGCGGGCGAGAGCCTGTGGTCGATCTATGGCACCGGCTGGAGTGCTGCCGCGGCCCGTAACGGCATCCCGGCCCCGTACATCATCCACCCCGGCCAGATACTGAGATAACCCATCCGGCCGCACCCCACACGCGGGATGCGGCCGCTTCCCCCCAAGGAGCATCATGACAGAACAGACCGCCACCGACGACACCACCCACGAACTCAAGACCGTCGGCGACCTCCTCGCCGACAAGACCAACACCTCGACCATCGACGACACCGGCGCGGACGTGCCCGACTGGCTCATCCCCAACCGCGCGTACGACATCCTCAAATGGGTCGCGCTCATCGTCCTGCCCGCCCTCGCCGTGTTCACACAGGTCGTCGCCCCCGCTTGGAACCTGCCATACGCCGATCAGATCGTCACCACGCTCAACGCGCTCGGCGTCCTCGTCGGCGCGATCATCGGCGCCAGCGCACTCAAGGCGTCGGCCGCGATAAAATAGAGTCAGCGGGGTTGGTCCCGAATGGCGGACAAAACGGCAAAACCGGTCAAATTCAACCGTTGGATGTGTGGTAAACAATGTGGTACGCAACTTCCGAACACACCCGTTTTTCCACTGATTCCAACGATTAACGGGTTTGCGGGGTAATTCCCCGCATCTCCACCAACACAAGCGCCGCTCCGAAAGGGGCGGCGCTTTTTTGTTGTGCCTGCGGATCGCGCCGCTCCCGGGCATACGGCCGGTTCGGGGCGTGGAAACGGCCGTAAGCCCGGGAAGGGGATGGCGCATTGCGGGTGAGGAGCTGGAGCCCGCTGAAGGCCGTCATCCCACTGGCGGGGGAGCGTGAGCCAGAAGGGGCGGCCAACACGCGCGGGGGAGTTGGCTTGACACCGTCGCGGGTTGTGGGGACAATGGTACTAAAGCGCTTTAGTAAACCGTGGGAGCGCAACGACGAAGCCGCCCGATGCCGGACGGCGCACACATGCCGACCGATCGGCACACAGACAAGGGAGTGCAAGGCCAACGATGTTCCTCAAACCCGAACAGCAACTCGAACGATGCACGCGCATCCTGCGCCAACGCGTCCAACCGCATATCCATCCGGTCATCGCACACCTGAACGTCGAATCCTTCGACATTCCCGGCGAGCCGATGCCGAGCGACGAATTCTTCGCCAAGGTCAACGCCGGCGAGATCGACTTCAAGCCGTTCACCATCGGTAGCGAATGGGGCACCACCTGGGGCACCGTCTGGTTCCGCCTCACCGGCCAAGTGCCGCAAGGCTACCCGGCCGGCAAGCCGCTCGAACTGATCCTCGACCTCGGCTGGTACCCGCACTCCTGCGGAGGCCACATCGAAGGACTCGTCTACCGGCCCGACGGCACCGCCATCAAGGCCGTGCACCCGCTCAACATCTGGGTGCCGTTCATGGATGCGGACGGCAACGCTCAAGTCCCCATCGCCGAGGACGGCAGCTTCACGCTGTACCTCGAGGCGGCCAGCAATCCGCTGCTGCTCGGCGTACCCCCGTTCATCGAGACCGAACTCGGCGAGAAGGCCACCGGCAAGCCGGACGAACCGTACGTGTTCAAAGCCGCCGACCTGACCGAATTCGACGCCGACTACGAGAACCTGCGCGTCGACCTCGACGTCGTCAGCCAGCTCATGACCTACGCCGACAAGTCCTCGCCGCGCTACTGGCAACTCGCCAAGGCCCTGCAGCGGGCACTCAACGCACACGACGAACGCGACCACGACTCCGTCAACGCCGCCCGCCGCGCCCTCGCCGGCGTACTCGCCAAACCCGCGAACGCGTCCGCCATGAACGTGAGCGCGATCGGCCACGCGCACATCGACTCCGCATGGCTGTGGCCGGTACGCGAAACCCGTCGCAAGGTCGCCCGCACCGTCTCGAACGCGCTCGCGCTCATGGACGCCGATCCCGACTTCCAGTACGCGATGAGCTCCGCCCAACAGTACGCCTGGCTCGAGGAAGACCACCCCGACATCTACCGGCGCATGCTCCAGCGCATCAGGGAAGGCCGGTTCATCCCCGTCGGCGGCATGTGGGTCGAAGCCGACGGCATGCTGCCCACGGGTGAATCGCTCATCCGCCAGATCTCCTACGGTCGCCGATATTTCAAGGAGCACCTCGGCGTCGAGCCTCGCGGCATCTGGCTGCCCGACAGCTTCGGCTACACGGGAGCTTGGCCGCAGATCGCGCGCCGCGCCGGATACGAATGGTTCCTCACGCAGAAGATCTCGTGGAACGACACCACCAAGTTCCCGCACCACTCGTTCCTGTGGCGCGGCATCGACGGCACGCCGATCTTCACCCACTTCCCGCCGTCCGACACGTACGCCGCATGGTGCAAGGTGCAGGAGCTCGACTATGCCGAGAAGAACTTCCAGGACAAGGACCTCGCCGACCGTTCGCTGCTCCTCTTCGGATTCGGCGATGGCGGCGGCGGCCCCACGCGCGACATGATGGAGCACCTGCACCGCTACGAGAACCTCGAAGGCGTCTCCAAGGTCACCATCGAAAGTCCGAACGACTTCTTCGACAAGGCCCGCACCCAGCTCGAGACGAACGCCGGTCCGGAAATGCCCGAATACCAAGGCGAGCTGTACCTCGAACTGCACCGCGGCACGCTCACCTCGCAGCAGGACATGAAACGCGGCTGTCGCAAGGAGGAATCGCTGCTGCGCACGGTCGAATACCTCGGCGCGGCCGCCACGCTCGCCGACCCGGCCTACGAATACCCGCGCGAGGAGATGGACCGCATCTGGAAGACGCTGCTCCTCAACCAGTTCCACGACATCCTGCCCGGCTCCGGCATCTCGTGGGTGCACCGCGAGGCGCGCGAGGACTACGCCCGCGACCTCGCCCGGCTCGCCGAGATCGCCGAAGACGCGTGCGCCGTGCTGCGCAAGGCGAACCCGACGGCCGACGTGCTGCCGACGGCGCGCATCAGCCAGTACCGAGCCGACGGTTCGTCGTGGCAAGTCCGGTCCGCGGGCGACCGCACTGCGTCCGCGGCGACGGTCGAGACGCTGGACGACGGCCGCGTGCGCATCGACAATGGGCTCCTGTCGGCGATCGTCGAAACGGACGGCACGATCTCGTCGCTGACCGACATCGCCGCACGCCGCGAACTCGTGCCGGCCGGAACCCGTCTCGGCCGCTACGAACTGCTCAAGGACGAACCCGCCGTCTGGGACGCATGGGAGATCGAACGCGAATCGCTGCTCATGGGCCATGACCTCACCGGTTCGATCGTCTCCGCCGAAACCGGCGACGACGGTGCGGCGCACGTCACGGTACGCACCGTCAACGGCGAGACCGTGGTCAACACGACCATCACATTGCGGCCCGGTGCCTGCCGGCTTGACGTCCACGCCGACATCGACTGGCATGAGAAGGAACGCTTCCTCAAGGTCGACCTGCCGCTTACGATCAGCGCCGACCGGGCGACCTATGACTGCCAGTACGGCCTGGTCACCCGGCCGATCGTCAAGAACAGCGCATCCGACGAAGCCAAGTTCGAAAGTGACACCAATCGGTTCGCGATCCTGCGTGAATCCGGTTACGCGGCCGCCGTCGTCAACGGTTCGATCTACGGATCGGACGCCGCGCCGATCCGAGGCGATGCTGCGGACGGTACCGGCAACGGCACCATGTTCCGCCTGTCGCTGCTGTCCGCGCCGACTTTCCCCGACCCGCGCACCGACATCGGCGCGCACGAGTTCGACTGGGCGATTGTGGCCGACGCGACGATCGAAAGCACCGTCGACGCGGCCTGCGAACTCAACGCGCCGATCCTGCGCGACGTGCCCGCGATCGCACCGCTTGTCTCGCTTGAGACACACCGCGGCGCCGTCGTGATCGACTGGATGAAACCGGCTGACGACGGCAGCGGTGACCTGATCGTCCGACTGTACGAAGCGGCCGGCGGACAGGCCGACGCGACGCTGCACGTGGCCGACGCGCTCAGGAATGCCACGGTGCGCGAAACGAACGTGCTCGAAGGCGACGACATCGCCGCCGACCTTCCGGTCGCGCTCACGGGCGAGAACGGACAGCCGGTCGAAGGCGCCGCATTGCACTTCGCGCCGTTCCAACTCGCCACGCTGCGCATCACGCGCTGAGACGAACGCAAGGCCGTCCCGCCTCCCGGACCGGGGAGCGGACGGCCTCATTCGCGGGCGTCGGCCGACATGGCACCGGCGTCACCATAATGTCAACCAGACCAACACCAACTAACATCATCAGCAAAGGAGCCGAAACCAGCATGTTCCTCATGCCCAACCAGCAGCTCGACCGATGCGACCGCGTCATGTGGCAGCGCGTCGAACCGCACATCCACACCACCCTGAGCGCCTGCACGCTGCGCGCGCACGACAACCCCGGCGAACCCGTGCCGTCAGGCGAATTCCTCGCCAAGGTGCGCGCCGGCGAAGTCGAATTCAAACCGTTCTCCATCCCCGGCACGTGGGGCACCACGTGGGGCACCACGTGGTTCGAGGTCACCGGTCGCATCGACCGCGAGGCGACCAGGGGACGCAAGGTCGAACTCGAGGTCGATCTCGGCTGGCTCGGCCACCGCGGCCCCGGCTTCCAGTCCGAAGGGCTCGTCTACCGCGCCGACGGCACCGCGATCAAGTCCGCGAACCCGAAGAACCACTGGATCCCGCTCGTCTACGCCGACGGCACCAGCACCGTCGACCTCGACGAGAACGGCGACTTCACCGTTTACATCGAAGCGGCCGCCAACCCGTTCGTCGAGGGCCCGACCCCGTTCTCGCCCACCGAACTCGGCGAAGGACCGACCGGCCAATACGACTTCCCGTACACGCTGAGCCGTATGGACGTCACCGTGTTCAACGAGGACGTGTTCGCCTACTACATGGACCTCGAAACCGTGGAGTCCCTGATGCGCGAGCTCAAGGACGACGACCCGCGCTACTGGCAGCTCGCCAAGGCCCTGCAGCGCTCGCTCAACGCCTACGACGAACGCGACATCGCCGGCACGCTCTCCACGGCCCGCGGCGAACTTGCCGGCGTGCTGGCGGAGCACGCGTCGTCCAGCGCGATCAGCCACATCGCCATCGGCCACGCGCACATCGACTCCGCATGGCTGTGGCCGGTGCGCGAAACCCGCCGCAAGGTCGCCCGCACGGTGTCCAACGTGCTCGCCCTGATGGACGAGGACCCGGACTTCAAGTACGCGATGAGCTCCGCCCAGCAGTACGAGTGGCTCGAGACCGAGCATCCCGACCTGTTCCGCCGCATGATGGAACGCGTGAAGGAGGGTCGGTTCATCCCGGTCGGCGGCATGTGGGTCGAATCCGACAACATGATCCCCTCCGGCGAATCGCTCATCCGCCAGATCACGTTCGGCCGCCGCTACTTCAAGGAGCACCTGGGCGTGACCCCGCGCGGCATCTGGCTGCCCGACAGCTTCGGCTACACCGGCTCGTGGCCGCAGATCGCGCGCCGCGCCGGCTTCGACTGGTTCCTCACGCAGAAGATCTCGTGGAACGACTGCACCAAGTTCCCGCACCACTCGTTCATGTGGGAGGGCGTCGACGGCACGCGCATCCTCACGCACTTCCCGCCGTCCGACACGTACTGCTCGTCCATGAGCATGCACGAGCTCATGTACTCGCAGCGCAACTTCCTCGACAAGGACCTGTCGCGCAACGCGATCCTGCTGTACGGCTTCGGCGATGGCGGCGGCGGCCCCACCCGCGAGATGACCGCGCGCATCCGCCGCGACCGCGACCTCGCCGGCGCCCCGAAGATCGACTTCGGCACGCCCGACCAGCTGTTCGACCGCGTGCGCAAGGATATCGTCGACGACGCGCGCGGCGAGACCCCGGTGTTCAAGGGCGAACTGTACCTCGAACTGCACCGCGGCACCCTGACCGCCCAGCAGGACATGAAACGCGGCTGTCGAAACGAGGAGGCCATGCTGCGCGTGACCGAATACCTGTGCGCCGCGGCCCGCGTCAAGAACCCGGACTACGTCTACCCGCGCGAGGAGATGGACCGCATCTGGAAGACGCTGCTCCTGAACCAGTTCCACGACATCCTGCCCGGCTCCGCGATCGCATGGGTGCACCGTCAGGCGCGCACCGAATACGCGCGCGACATCGCCCGGCTGCGCGAGATCACGCTCGAAGCCGGACGCGCGATCGCCGCGGCCGAACCGGACGACGCGACGGTCGCGGACGCGGTGATCACCCCGTACTCGCGTGAGATCTGCGACGCATGGACCGTGCGTCCGGCGGCCGGCGTCGCGCATGTCGCCGACGGCGAAGTGTCCGTCACGCACGACGGCGAGGCGACGATCCTCGACAACGGACGGCTGCGCGTGCGCGTCGAACCGGACGGCACCGTCTCCTCGCTGACCGACCTGGCCGCAGGGCGCGAACTCGTGCCCGCCGGCACGCGCCTCGGCCGCTACGAGCTGCTCAAGGACGAACCGTTCCACTGGGACGCCTGGGACATCCAGCGCGACGCGTTCCTCACCGCGAACGGCCTGGACGACGCGAGCGTGGAAGGCGTCGAAACGGGCGCGGACGGCAGTGCGGTCGTGCACGTCGTCACCAGGGCTCAGGGCGTCGAGATCCGCACGGCGATCACGTTGCGGCCGGGCGCGGACACGCTCGACTTCGCCGCAGACGTGGACTGGCACGCGGTCGAGAAGTTCCTCAAGGTCGACCTGCCGGTCGGCGTGCAGGCCGTCAACGCGCAGTACGAATGCCAGTACGGCATCGTCGAACGCCCGATCAACAAGAACACACGCTCCGACGACGCCAAGTTCGAAAGCTGCACCCACCGCTTCGTACGTATCGCCGATTCCGGCTACGCGGCCGCCGTCGTCAACGCGTCCACCTACGGCTCCGACGTCAGCCCCATCCACGAGGACGCGGCGCACGGCACCGGCCGCGGCACCATGATCCGCCTGTCGCTGCTGTCCGCGCCGCTCTACCCGGACCCGCGCACCGACCAGGGCGAGCACTCGTTCGCATGGAGCGTGGTCGCCGGGGCGCCGATGGGCGCCGTGCTCACCGAAGCGTCACGCCTCAACAGTCCCGTCGTAGGCCAGCTGCCCGCCATCGCGCCGCTCGTGACGCTCGCCGACGTGACCGGCGCGCCCGTGCTCGACTGGATCAAGCTCGCCGACGACGGTTCCGACGACCTCATCGTGCGCGTCTACGAGGCCGCCGGCGGCAACGCCACCGCCACGCTGCGACTCGACGGCGCGCTCGCCGGCGCAAGCGTGCGGGAGGTGACGTTGATGGAGGAGCCGGGACTTGACGCCGAACTGCCACGCGCGCTCGCTTCGGGCGACGATGCGGTGCCGGCCGACGGCGCGTCGATCGCGCTCGCCCCGTTCCAGCTCGCCACGCTGCGCATTTGCCGCTAGTTCCGCGGCGATCCGTCGCTGAGGGCTCTCCTCGAACCAGAGGGGAGCCCTCAGCGTATGCGTGGGCCTTCTTGCGGCGACACGCCGTATGGCGACATGCGGGGAACTGGTTTGCAAACATGCGAGTATCGTGTTATCCTCTAACTAAATCGCTTTAGTAACCGGCGATGGACCACGGCGGTCCACTAAATCGCTTTAGTCTCAGCGAAGAGCAGATATCACAACAGAGGAGAGCCATGCTGCTGAAAGTCAATCGTGAGATCGACCGCTGCAAGCGCGTCATGCGCGAGCGCGTCTGGCCGCATATCCACCAGACGCTGGCGCAGTGCGCCGTCGGCGCGGTCATGAACCCGGGCGAGCCGGAGATGCCCGCCGACTTCATCACCCGCGCCGTGTCCGGACAGGTCGACTTCAAGCCGCTCGCCGTCGGCGAGCCGTGGGGCACCTCGTGGGGCACCACCTGGATGCGCGTCGAAGGCCAGCTGCCGGTCGACCTGCCCGCAGGCCGCGCCATCGAACTGGTGTTCAACCTCGGCTGGCTCGAATGGCCGGTCGGCGGCCACATCGAGGCGCTGGCCTACCGCGCCGACGGCACCGTCATCAAGGCCCTCCACCCGCGCAACCACTGGATGCCGCTGGTCAAGGCCGACGGCACGCGCGACCGCGTCGTCAACCCGGACGGCTCCTTCGTCATCTACGTCGAAGGCGCGTACAACCCGAACGTCCCCTCGTTCACCGTCACCGAACTGGGCACCAAGCCCACCGGCAAGGCCGACGAACGCTACGAGTTCAGCTCCATCGACATCGCCGCGCTCGACCAGGACATGTTCGACTACTGGGCCGACCTCGACGTGATCACCGGCTCGCTCGAGAACATGAACGACGCCGACCCGCGCTATTGGAAGCTCGCCAAGGCCATGCAGCGCTCCATCAACCTGTGGGACGAGAAGGACTACGCCACCCTCGCGCCGGCACGCAAGGCCCTCGACAAGGTGATGTCCTCCCCGGCCAACGCCTCCGCGATGACCCTGACCGCGATGGGCCACTCCCACATCGACTCCGCATGGCTGTGGCCGGTGCGCGAGACCGAACGCAAGGTCGGCCGCACCGTCTCCAACGCCCTCGCCCTGATGGACATCGACCCGAACTTCACCTACGTGATGAGCGCCGCCCAGCACTTCGCCTGGCTCGAGGAACGCCACCCCGACCTGTTCGAACGCGTCAAGGAGCGCATCGCCGAAGGCCGCTTCATCCCGGTCGGCGGCATGTGGGTCGAATCCGACGGCACCATCCCGTGCGGCGAATCCCTCATCCGCCAGATCTCCTACGGCAAGCGCTACTTCAAGGACAAGCTCGGCGTGACTCCGAACGGCATCTGGCTGCCGGACAGCTTCGGCTACACCGGCGCCTGGCCGCAGATCGCCAAGCGAAGCGGCTACTCGTGGTTCCTCACCCAGAAGCTGTGCTGGAACGACACCACCCGCCTGCCGCACCACTCGTTCATGTGGGAGGGCGTCGACGGCTCGCAGATCTTCACCCACTTCCCGCCGGCCGACAAGTACGACTCCGACATGTCCGGTCACGACATGGCGTACGTGCAGCGCAACTACAAGGACAAGGACACCTCCGACCGCGGCATCCTGCTGTTCGGCTACGGCGACGGCGGCGGCGGCCCGATCCGCGAGATGGCGATGCGCGAACACCGCTTCGAAAGCTTCGAAGGCATGCCGAAGGTCGAATACGGCACGCCGGACGACTTCTTCGCCAAGGCCGAATCCGAGATGAAGGCCGAGGCCGGCGACGAGATGCCGCGCTGGAAGGGCGAGTTCTACTTCGAACTGCACCGCAAGACCCTCACCTCCCAGCAGGAGATGAAGCGCGGCTGCCGCAAGAGCGAATCCGCGCTGCGTTCGGTCGAATACCTCGGCACGCTCGCCGCGCTCGAAAACAAGGACTACACGTTCCCGCAGGCCGACATCGACCGCATCTGGAAGACGCTGCTGCTCAACCAGTTCCACGACATCCTGCCCGGCTCCGCGATCGAATGGGCGCACCGCGTGGCCCGCGAGGACTACGCCCGCGACCTGAAGCGCCTGCACGAGATCGCGCAGGAGGCCATCGAGGCCATCGCCGCCGCCAACCCTGACGCCGCGCGCATCGCCCGCGCCCGCATCAGCCAGTTCGCCGAAGTCGGCGCATGGACCCCGGCCAGTGTGGACGCGAACGGCGAGCCGGTCGCGATCGAACGCCACGACGACGGCACCGTCACGATCGACAACGGCCTGCTGCGCGCGCACATCGCCGCCAACGGCACCATCGACTCGATGATCGACCTGAAGACCGGCCGCGAAACGGTCGCCAAGGACGCCTCGCTCGGCCGCTACGAGATCCTCAAGGACGAACCCGGCGTGTTCGACGCCTGGGACGTGGAACGCGACGCCTTCCTGTGCGCCACCCCGCTCGAGGACGGCGAGATCGAATCGGTCGAAACCGCCGCCGACGGCACCGCGGTGATCCGCACCGTCAACGCCTTCCGCACCGACCGGATCGCCACGACCATCACCCTGCGCCCGGGCAAGAGCCAGCTCGACTTCCACGCGGACGTCGACTGGAACGTGCCCGAGAAGCTGCTCAAGGTCGACGTGCCGATGACCCTGACCGCCACCCGTGCACAGTACGAATGCCAGTACGGCCTCATCGAACGCCCGATCGTCAAGAACACCGAAGGCGACGAGGCGATGTTCGAAAGCTGCTCGCACCGCTTCGTGCGCATCCACGACTCGTCCTACGGCATCGGCGTGGCCAACGGCTCGACCTACGGCTCCGACGTCAGCTCGCTGCGCGACCATGACGGCGCGATCGCCGGCACCATGGTCCGACTCTCGCTCGTCGCCGCGCCCACCGCGCCCGACCCGCGCACCGACATCGGCCGCCACGAGTTCGACTGGACCGTGCTGCCGTGCGCCGACATCGCGCCGCTCGTCGCCGCGGCCGGCGAGATCAACGCGCCCGTGCTCGAGAACATGCCCGCCATCGGCTCGCCGGTCACGATCGAAGCCGCGGAAGGCACACCGGTCATCGACTGGATCAAGCTCGCCGACGACGCTTCGGGCGACGTGATCGTCCGCCTCTACGAGGCCGCCGGCGCCAAGGCCGAAGCCACGCTGCACGCATCCGGGCCGCTGTCCGGCTGGCAGGTGCGCGAGACCAACACGCTCGAACAGGACGAATCCTACGCGGACGAACCCGCCGGACTCGTCGGCGGCAAGCAGCAGGCCGAAGGCGCCAGGCTCGCGCTCAAGCCGTTCCAGCTGACCACACTGCGCCTGTCGCGCGCCTAACGGCAACAGCACAAGATTTCGGCTCCGGGACCTATCCCTTTCCCGGAGCCGACCCCAACCCAACCAACCACATAACTCAACCATCAACCCGATCCGCAGCGCGCACGCCGCGGATTTCACCCAACGCGGCCTTTTCCGGCCCGCATCACCACACGTTTCGACGAAGAAACATCACCAAAAAAAGATAAGGAGAAACCCATGAAGGGAACCCTCAAGAAGGCCGTCGCACTCGGCGCGGCAATCGCGATGATGGGCGGTCTGGCCGCCTGCGGCACCAGCTCGTCGAGCGGCAGCACCGAACTGAAGTTCCAGACCTGGAACCTCAAGAACGACAAGTTCACCTCCTACTTCGAGGACCTCATCGCCCAGTTCGAGAAGGAGAACCCGGGCGTCACCATCAAGTGGGTCGACCAGCCGGCCGACAACTACGAGGACAAGCTGTCCACCGACGCGGCCGCCGGCGAACTGCCCGACGTGGTCGACATGGGCCCCGAACCGGCCTACACGCTGGCCAAGGCCGGCATCCTGCTCAACCTCGCCGAAGCCGCGCCCGAAGCCGAAAAGGACTACCTGCCGGCCGCCTGGAGCGCCGCCACCTTCAAGGGCACCGACCTCGCCGAAGGCACCTACGGCTTCCCGTGGTACCTCAACTCCGGCCCGACCTTCTACAACAAGGCCGTGCTCGAGGAATGCGGCATCACCGTCGACCCGAACGACCCGCCGACCAAGCAGGACGACATCTTCGCCATGGCCGACACGTTCGGCAAGAACTGCGGCGGCAAGTACGCGCTGACCTCCGGCATCCCGTCCATCCAGGACTTCGGCATGTACGGCGTGCAGCTCATGAACGACGACCACACCGAATTCACGTTCAACAACGAGAAGGGCGTCGAGTTCGTCCAGCACTACATCGACATGTACAACGCCGGCGCGTTCACCGACGACATGCTCAACAGCTCCACCTCCGGCGAATCCAAGAGCTTCAACGGCGGCTCCCAGGCGTTCATGAACGGCAACGCGTACAGCGTCGACGACATCCGCAAGAACGCGCCCAAGGTGTTCGAGAACCTCGCCATCACCGACTTCATCGCCAACACCAAGCCGAACATGTTCATGGAGATGCTCACCGTCAACGCGACCAGCAAGCACCAGGACCTGGCCATCAAGTTCGCCCGCTTCGTGACCAACTCCGACAACCAGCTCGCGTTCGACAAGAAGGCCAACGTGTTCCCGTCCTCCACCGGCACCATCGACGACGACTTCTTCAACCCGTCCGACGACACGATGGACGCCGAGGCCATGCGCATGTCCGCCGACCAGATCCGCAACGGCGAGATCTGGGGCCCGCCGCAGTTCACCTCCGCCTGCTCCACCATGCTGCGCGAGGAGATCGCCCAGGCGCTGCAGGGCAAGATCACCGCGAAGGAAGCCCTCGACGCGACCGTCAAGTACTGCAACGAGCGCATCTAAGCGTCCCTCGAATCCGTAAGGAACCCCCATCATGGCTCAATCCAAGACCAAGAAGCGCGGCGGCAAGCCCGCCGCGCAGGGGGTCGATCCCCGCAACAGCGGCCGCATCGTCCCCTGGCTGTTCGTCCTGCCCCCGATCCTGTGGATCTGCACCTTCTCGCTGGTGCCGTTCTTCAACACGATCCGCCTGTCCTTCACCGACTCCACCCTGCTTCGGCCGGGCAAGTTCGTCGGACTGCAGAACTACATCACGATGTTCACCGACCGGCGTTTCCAGACCGCGTTCTTCAACTCGTCGCTGTACGTGGTGTGCATCGTCCCGTTCATGGTGATCCTGCCGCTCATGCTCGCCGCGCTCGTCGCCGAGAAGACCCGCATCATGAACTTCTTCCGCACCGCCTTCTATACGCCGGTCATCATGTCCAGCGTCGTCGTCGGCCTGCTGTGGACCAACATCCTCGACAAGGACGGCCTGCTCAACGGCACGTTCAAGGCCCTCAAGTGGATCAGCACCCCGATCCCGTTCCTCACCGACCGCTGGCTGCTGCTGTTCAGCGCCATGGCCGTGACCATCTGGAGCGGCCTGGGCTACTACATGCTCATCTACTTGGCCAACATCGCCAACATCGACAACACCCTGTACGAGGCGGCCTCCATCGACGGCTGCGGCGGCATCCGCCAGTTCTTCCACGTGACCCTTCCCGGCTGCCGCGTGACGATGATCCTCGTCATGCTCCTGAGCTCCATGTCCGCGTTCCGCGTCTTCGGCGAGATCTACATGCTCTCCGGCGGCTCGGGCGGCGTGGGCGGCGCCGACCTGACGATGACCATGCTCATCAAGCAGGAAGGCACCGGCATCAACGCCCGCACCGGCTACTCCGGCGCGCTCGGCATGGTCATGTTCGTGGTCCTCGGCTGCATCATCGGCATCGAATGGATCGTCCAGCGTAGGAGCGAAGACTGATGGCAAGCAAAGCAGTGATGGAAAACAAGTACAACCACGTCACCCCCGGCAAGGTCGTGCGCATCGTCGTGCTCATCGCCCTGCTGCTCTTCCTCGCCGCGCCGCTGCTATGGCAGATCTCGCTCGCGTTCAAGGGCCCCAAGGACGACATGTACGCCGCACCGTACCTCATCCCCGTCGACCCGACCATCGACAACTTCATCCAGGTGTTCAAGCGTCTACCGATCCTGTTCTACGTGTGCAACACGCTCATCGTCGCGGCCCTGAACATCGGCGGCAACATCATCTCAGGATGCTTCGCCGGCTACTCGCTCGCCCTGCTCAAATTCAAGGGCAAGGGACTGGTCGTCGGCCTGCTGTTCCTGTCGATGCTGGTGCCCGGCGAGACGATCCTCATCTCCCAGTTCCTCATCATCCGCAACCTCGACCTGCAGAACAACCTCATCGGCGTGGCCCTGCCCGGCCTGGTCAGCTCCATGAACATCCTCCTGTTCATGAACGCGTTCAACGCCATCCCGCGCGAGATGATCGAAGCCGCCGAAGTCGACGGCGCGAACATCTGGCAACGCTTCTGGCGCATCTGCGTGCCGCAGGTCAAGGGCACGATGGCACTCGTCGGCATCTTCTCCTTCATGGGCTCGTGGAACGACTTCCTGTGGCCGCTGATCGTGCTCACCGACGACTCGCACTACACGCTCACGCTCGGCATGAGCCGCCTGCAGGGCACCTTCGTGTCCGACCCGCGCGTCGTCGCCGCCGGCACCATCGTCGCCCTCATCCCGATCATGATCTTCTTCCTGGTCTTCCAGCGCTACATCTTCAACGGCCTGGAAGCCGGATCGGTCAAGGAATAACCCCGGAGCACACCCACCATGAAATTCGGAGTCAACTACACGCCCTCCGGCGAATGGTTCTACTCATGGCTCAACCCCGACTGGAACGCCATCCGCCGAGACCTGAAGCAGATCGCCGACCTCGGCGCCGACCACGTGCGCGTCTTCCCGCTGTGGACGCTGCTGCAGCCGAACCGCACATGGATCAACCCCAAGGCCCTCGTCGACCTGCGCCGCATGGTCGAAATCGGCGGCGAAGCCGGACTCGACGTCTACGTCGACGTCATCCAGGGACACCTCTCCAGCTTCGACTTCGTGCCGTCCTGGCTCGTCTCCTGGCATGACGCGAGCATGTTCGCCGACGAGCCGGCCATCGAAGCCCAATGCGACCTCGTCAAGGCCATCTACGACGCGCTCGCCGACGTCAAGGCGTTCGCCGGACTCACGCTCGGCAACGAATGCAACCAGTTCACCGACCGCACGCACCCGCGCCGCATGTTCGCCACGCCCGACCAGATCGGCGCATGGCTCGACCGGCTCATCGGCTCGGTCGAGAACCGCGCCCACGAGGACGGCCGCATGATCCTGCACAGCGAGAACGACGCCGTGTGGTACATGGACGGCCACGCGTTCCGCCCGCAGTACGCCTCCCGAAAGGGCGACATCACCACCGTGCACTCGTGGGTGTTCAACGGCACCGGCCAGCACTACGGCCCGATGTCGCTCGAAAGCACGCACCACGCCGCATGGCTCGTCGAACTGTCGAAGGCGTTCGCCGCCGAGGCGCACCGTCCGGTGTGGGTGCAGGAGATCGGCGCACCCGGCAACGTGGTCGCCCCCGAGGACGCGCCCGCGTTCTGCCGCGAATCGGTCGAAGCCATCGAGGACTGCCCGGACGTGTACGGCATCACCTGGTGGTGCTCGCACCGCATCCCGAAGACGTTCTCGGACTTCCCGTTCTTCGAACACGAACTCGGCCTGTTCGACGTGGACGGTTCGCTCACCGACGTGGGGGAGGCGTTCCGCGACGCCATCCGCTCCGCGAAGGCGAACGCGCCGGCCCCCGCACCGCGCACCACGGCCATCGCCATCCCCGTCGACGAGCAGGGCGACCCGACCCTGCGCGCCGCGCTCGCCCCGGCCGGCAGCGTGTTCGAGGCATGGATGGACCTGACCCGCCAGGGCGAACGCCCGTGCCTGATCACGTCCACGGACGCCGACGACCCGGCCAAGCTCGCCGCACGCGGCATCACCCGCGTCGAACGCGTCGAGGCCGTAGCCGGCAACGCGTACAGCGCGGTCTCCGATCCAGCGTTCGCCGACAAGGGAGAATAGCGGCGAATAAAATAGGCGGCGAGCGGGTGCGCCACAGCACCCGCAAGCCTCACACATCCCAAGCAGGAAAGGCGGTCGTCATGGTCGACGCGGCACGGTTCACGGTTGAATCGCACAAGGGCAATCCTCGTATGAACCCCCAATGCGTCGTCCAGGGCGACCGCTGGCGCATCGGTATCCTCACCGACTCGCTGATCCGACTCGAATGGTCCGACAGCGGCGAATTCGTCGACGAGCGCACGCAGACCGTCGTCAACCGCGACTTCGGCAGCGTGCCGCACTTCGACGTGCGCCGCGACGCGGACGGCTGGATCGACATCGAAACCGCGCATCTGCGCATCTCGTACAACGGCGAGCCGTTCAGCGCGGAAGGCCTCGCGGTAACCGTCAAGGACTCGCCGTCGCAGCACAGCACGTGGCGCTACGGCGACGCGCAGTCCGCCAACCGCGGCGGCACCACGCGCACGCTCGACCAGGTCGACGGCCCCGCACCGCTCGAACCGGGCCTCCTGTCCGGCGACGGCTGGGCGGTCATCGACGATTCGGCCGACAACCTCGTGCGTGCCATGCCCGAGGTCAACGGCCGAACCAATCCGTTCGGCGAATGGGTCACGGCCAAACCGCATGCCACGCGCGACCTGTACCTGTTCGGCCACGCGGGCCGCATCCGCGAGGCGCTGCGCGACTACTACCGGCTCACCGGCCCCGTGCCGCTCTTGCCGCGCTGGGCGTTCGGCAACTGGTGGAGCCGCTACCACCGGTATTCGGACGCCGAATACCGTACGCTGGTCGAACGCTTCGAACGCGAGGGACTGCCGTTCAGCGTCGCCGTGATCGACATGGACTGGCACGTCACCGACGTCGATCCGAAATACGGCTCCGGCTGGACCGGCTTCACCTGGAACCGCAGCCTGTTCGCGGACCCGGCCGGCTTCCTCGGCTGGCTGCACGATCACGGCATGCGCACCACGCTCAACCTGCACCCGCGCGACGGCATCCGCGCGTTCGAGGAATCCTATACGCGCGTCTGCACGGCGCTCGGCAAGGATCCGGCGCAGGGCAGCGCGATCGAATTCGACGCGGCCGACCCCACGTTCATGAACGCGTACTTCGAACAGGTTCTGCACCCGCTCGAAGACCAGGGCGTCGACTTCTGGTGGATCGACTGGCAGCAGGACGGCGTCACGCGCGTTCAGGGTCTCGACCCGCTGTGGATGCTCAACCACCTGCACTATCTTGACTCGGCCCGCCGAGGCAGTCGGCCGATCACCTTCTCCCGATACTCCGGATACGGCTCGCACCGCTATCCGGTCGGCTTCTCCGGCGACACGGTCGTCACGTGGGAGTCGCTCAAATTCCAACCGTACTTCACCGCCATGGCCTCCAACATCGGCTACGGCTGGTGGAGCCACGACATCGGCGGCCACATGTTCGGCTACCGCGACGAGGAACTGGAAGCCCGCTGGTACCAGCTCGGCACGTTCAGCCCGATCAACCGCCTGCACTCCACCGACTCGCCGTTCAACGGCAAGGAACCGTGGAATTTCCACGCAGAAGCCCGCGCGGCCATGACCGACGCGCTCAGATTGCGCCACCGGCTCATCCCGTACCTGTATGCGATGAACCGCCGCGTCGCAATCGACGGCGAACCGCTCGTCGAACCCATGTACTGGGAGTATTCGGGCGGCAACGTGCCCACCGAATTCCGGTTCGGCACCGAACTCATCGTCTCGCCGATCCTCGAACCCGCCAGCCGCGAGACGCAGCGAGCCAAGGCCGACGTGTGGTTCCCGCACGGCGACTGGTTCGATTTCTTCGACGGACGCCACTACGCATCCCGGCCCGAGGGCGGCCGTACGATGCAGGCGTGGCGCGGCCTCGACCGCATGCCCGTGTTCGCCAAAGCCGGCGGCATCATTCCGATGCAGCGTCTCGCCGACGACACGCACGGCGGCGTGCACGACGGCCCGCTCAACTCGACCGACAATCCGGCCGTACTCGACGTGCTCGTGTTCCCCGGCGCGGACGGCTCGTTCGCACTGTGGGAGGACGACGGCGGCGTCGGATCATCCAACCACTGGACCCGCACCGACCTCACGCTCGACTGGACGCGAGGCGCGTTCACCGTCGCCGCCGCGGCGGGGGAGCGGGCAGCGATCCCCGAACGCCGGTCGTGGCGCATCGTGTTCCGCGGCGTCGCCGATCCGGCCGCCGACCGCACGCGCGGCCACGCGACCAACGTCGCCGGCGACGATCACACGATCGATCTGTCCGGCATCGTCACCGCGACGATCGGCGGCCGCAACGTCGACTGTGTCACGACATACGACGAGACGACCCTCAGCCTGACCGTCGACATCGCCGACGTACCGATCACGGACGACCTGCGCATCGTCGTCGACGGAGGGCTCGCGATCGCCCCGCAACCGACCGAACGCGACGCATTCGCCGTGCTCAAGGACGCGCAAATGCTCTACTTCACCAAGGAACGCGCCTGGGACCTCGTGCGGCGCGAGGGCGCGAACGCGCTCGCCTCGCTGCACACGCTCGAAATGCCCGCGGGCGACTACGGGGAACCGCAATGGTTCTCCTCGCACATGCCGCAAAGCGTCGTCGAAGCGCTCGCGGAAGTGCTGCTACGCGGCTGAATTAGTCCCGTTTCTTCCTCTTCCCCAACAGCCGGCCAGACGGTCGGCCGGGCGCAAGCATGCCCGAAAACCGGACGGCAGACCCGTCCGAACCACAGATGTGTCGGCGCACAGCAGAGCCGACGACAAGAAAGGAAACCGATGAACAAGAAGACACTCGTAGCCGTGTCGCGCCGATTCATGGCGGCGGCGCTCGCCGGGGCGATGCTCGCCTCGCTCGCGGCGTGCTCGGCCACGTCCGGCGCGTCGGGCGTGAAGTACACGGTCACGCCGGAAAACGAGAACGAGGAGCTCATCCTCAAGAACCAGCCCGAATCCTCCTACTGGTTCCCCGACACCCTGCTCGAATGGAACGCGAAGGACGACCCGGACCTCGCCTACAACGTGAGCACCGTGCCGCTCGCCAAGCGCGTCGACAAAAAGGACCTCAAGGCCGTCAACAAGACCCAGAACACGGACACCAAGGTGATGGCCATCTCCATCATGAACTCGTCTACGTCCGGCAACGCGCCCCACGGCCTGAACAACGCGAACGCCAACACGTTCTCCTACTGGCAGTACGTCGACCAGCTCGTCTACTGGGGCGGCTCGTCCGGCGAAGGCATCATCGTGCCGCCCAGCCCGGACGTCACCGACATGGCCCACACCAACGGCGTGCCCGTGCTCGGCACCGTGTTCTTCCCGCAGAACGTGTCCGGCGGCAAGGTCGAATGGCTCGACCAGACCCTCGCCCAGGACGCGGACGGCTCGTTCCCCGTGGCAGACAAGCTCATCGAGGTCGCCCAGACCTACGGCTTCGACGGCTGGTTCATCAACCAGGAGACCGAAGGCGACAACGAGACCGCGCTCGGCGCCAAGTACGCCGAGAAGATGCAGGCGTTCATCAAGTACCTGAAGGAGCAGGCGCCCGACCTGCGCGTCGTCTACTACGATTCGATGACCAAGGACGGCGCGATCGACTGGCAGAACGCGCTCACCGACGAGAACAAGATGTTCATGACCGACGGCAAGACCCAGGTCGCCGACGACATGTTCCTCAACTTCTGGTGGACCGAGGACGAGCTGGCCGACAAGAACCTGCTCAAGGCGTCCGCCGACAAGGCCGCCGAGATCGGCGTCGACCCGTACTCGCTGTACGCCGGCGTCGACGTGCAGGCCAACGGCTACGACACGCCGGTCAAGTGGAACCTGCTCGCCGGCTCCGACGGCAAGACGCACACGTCGCTCGGCCTGTACTGCCCGAGCTGGGCCTACTGGGCGGCCGGCAACCCGACCACGTTCCGCGCCAACGAAAGCCGCCTGTGGGTCAACAAGGCCGGCGACCCGAGCCAGAACGACTCGTACGACGGCGACGAGGCCTGGCAGGGCGTGTCCAATTACGTGGTCGAACAGTCGGCCATCACGTCGCTGCCGTTCGTCACGAACTTCAACAACGGCTCCGGCTACAGCTTCTTCCGAGACGGCGAGCAGATCTCGAAGATGGACTGGAACAACCGTTCCGTCTCCGACATCCAGCCGACCTACCGCTGGACCGTCTCCGACCAGGGCGGCAACAAGACCAAGGCCGACTACTCCGACGCCGAAGCATGGTACGGCGGCTCGTCGCTCAAGTTCTCCGGCGTGGTCAAGAAGGGCGGCTCCACCGACGTGCGCCTGTACTCGGCCAATGTCAAGCTCGCCGACAAGACCGAACTGTCGATGACCGCCAAGGCAAACGCCTCCACCGAACTCGACGCCGTGCTCACGTTCGCCGACGGCACGAGCGAGACCGTCGCGCCGAAGTCGAACAAGAAGATCGGCGAGGACTGGACGACCGTCACATACGACGTGTCCAAGTACGCCGGCAAGTCGATGACCGGATTCGACATTACATACAAGAGCGACGAGGACAAGGCCGGCTACCAGCTGCTGCTCGGCAACATCACGCTCAAGGACGGCGCCGAAAAGACCTCGGCGGGCAAGGTCACGTCGGTGGCCGTCGGCGACAAGCAGTTCGACGACGACGCGATCTACGCCGGCGTGCGCCTGTCCTGGAAGGCCGACGGCGACGCGGCCGCCTACGAGGTGTACAAGATCAACGAGGACAAGTCCCGCTCCTTCCTCGGCATCTCCAACGTCGAGAACTTCTACGCCGCGTCCCTGACCCGCACCGGCGAGACGAACAACACCACGTTCGAGGTCGTGCCCGTCGACCGCTACGGCAACCAGGGCACGTCCGCCAAGACCGACATGGAATGGCCCGACAACAGCAAGCCGAAGGCCGCCGCCACCGCCTCGCGCACGCTCATCGGCGTGGGCGACGAGGTCACGTTCACCTCCGCCAGCTCCAAGAACACCAAGAGCGTCTCGTGGTCGCTGCCCGGCTCCAGCAAGGAGAAGGCCGACGGCGACAAGGTCACCGTCACCTACGACAAGGAAGGCGTGTACGACGTCGAGATCACCGCGAAAAACGACAGCGGCGAAGCCACGACCAAGCTCGCCGGAGAGATCGTCGTCTCCTCGAAGATCAAGTCCGGCGCCTCCCTGACTCTGCTGTCGCAAGGCAAGGCCACCGAGGCCGACGGCTTCACCAACAGCAACGAGCAGCCCGCGTTCGCGGTCGACGGCGACACGTCCAAGAAGTGGTGCGTCACCGGCCCGGCCCCGCACGAGATCACGGTGGACCTCGGCGACGTCAAGACCGTCAGCCAGATCGACATCGCCCACGCGCAGGCCGGCGGCGAGGACGCCAGCATGAACACGCAGGCGTACTCGATCGCCGTCAGCCAGGACGGCAAGGAGTTCACCACGGTCGCGACCGTGAAGAAGAACACCGCCGGCACCACGTCCGACGCGTTCGCCCCCGTCGACGCCCGCTACGTCAAGCTCGTCGTCGACAAGCCGACGCAGGGCAGCGACACCGCGGCCCGCATCTACGAGCTGCAGGTGCTCGGCGCGGACGGATCCGTGCTCTGACATCATGCGCCGGGCGCATGCCGGATACGCGCGACCCCGCGCCTCCGGCATGCGAACCCGACGGGCAAAGGGTGGTCTTCGCGCGCTGCACGGGGCCGCCCTTGCCGTATAATAGATAAAACGGTTTAGTTAATCCTGTCAATATGCGGTCGGACAGGGGAGCGAAAGTGGATCAACGATGACGAACAACGACGAAGACAAGGGTGCGGGCACCGCACGATCCTCCGGCAAACAACGGCGGATCGGCCTCAAGGACATCGCCGACGAACTCGGCATCTCGCAGACCGCCGTCTCGTTCGCGATCAACGACCGCCCCGGCGTATCCGAGGAAACCAAACGCAAGGTCAAACAGGCCGCCGCCAAACTCGGCTGGAGCCCCGTCTACGCAGCCCAGGCACTCGGTTCCTCCAAAACGATGACCGTCGGCTTCGCCCCCGCCCGATCCGCCGACGGACTGCAGGACGAAAGCTTCATGCTCCACTTCATGACCGGCCTGCACGCATCCTTCAGCGCCAAAGGATACGGCCTGCTCTACCGTCCATGCTCGTCGCTGAACGAGGAACTGGCCGTCTACCGCGACTGGTCGCGACGCAAACGCGTCGACGGCGTCATCCTCGTCGACCTGCGCGCCGACGACCCGCGCCCCGAACTGCTCAACCAGCTCGGCGTCACCGCGGCGCTCGCCGGCGGCCCCGATCCGTCCGGGCTGGTGCCGTCGCTGTCGATCGACGACTCCGGCACGATGACGAGCGTGCTCAGGCACCTGCTCGACCGCGGTCACCGCCGCATCGCCTACCTGTGCGGCGATCCGGCCCTCGACTACAGCCGGGACCGCGAGACGGCGTTCCGCGCGTTCGCCAAACGCAGCCGGCTCGAATCCATCCACGTGGAATTCACCGAATTCGACACGGCCAAGGCCGCCGAGACCACGCTGCGCCTGCTGCGTCTGCCGGTGCCGCCGACCGCGTTCATCTACGAAAGCGAGACGCTGGCCGCCGCCAGCCTGCGCGCGGTGAGCAAGCGGCTGCTCGAAACGGGGGAGTACCCGGCCGGCTTGCCCGCGATCGTCAGCTTCGAGGACAGCTTCATCTGCGAGGCGGTCTACCCGTCGATCACGTCGGTGCACCGCGACGCCGGCGAATACGGCGCGAAGGTCGCCAAGCTCCTGCTCAAGATGCTCGCCGGCGAACGCGTCAGCGGCAACCGCAAGATCCTCACACCGCAGCTCATCGTGCGCGAAAGCACCGAACGGACGGTCGGCTGACCCCGCCGCCGCGGCAGAGGGGTTGCGGGCGGCCGGAACCATGCCGTCCCGCATCCTCCGTATGCTCGCGCAACCGGTTCGATCATGCGAACATACGGACGTTCGCGCGTCCTTGCGCCCATCGATGTTATAGTTGATATAGAACAACTAGAACGCGTGGCGTGAGACGGGAGGAACAACGCCGATGATCATCGACATCGACCAACGCAGCGACATACCGATCTACGAACAACTGCACCGGCAGATCATCGCCGGCATCGCCAACGACGAACTCACCCCCGGCGACCAACTGCCATCCGTCCGCGCGCTCGCCGTCGACCTCGGCATCAACCTGCACACCGTCAACAAGGCATACGCCCTGCTGCGCGACGAAGGATACATCGTCATGCGACGCGGCACCGGCGCGAGCGTCGCCGACCGACGTGCCACCGACACCACCGACGGCGCCGACACCGCGACAACCCGCACCACCGACGAACAAACCAAACGCATGAACGACGACCTGCACCGGCTCGCGCTCGCCCACAAAGCCCGCGGCGGCAGCCTTGACGCATTCCTCGACGCCGCACGACGACAGGCCGAACGCGTCTACACATCATCAAGCGAGCGCGACATCAGACAGGGGGAATGATCATGAACGACGCGAACACCACCATGAACGTCATACTCGGCACCACATTCCTGCTGCCGATACTGGTGACCATCAGCCTCACGGCCATACCGTGGATCACCGACCGACGCGAAGCATTCGGCGTGACCGTACCGCCCGCGGCCCACGCCGACCCGGCCATCCGCCGGCTCAAACGCGGATTCTCATGGACGATGGCCGCAACCGGCACCATCGCAACCGCCATATCACTGGCCGTCTGGCAACGATTCGGCACCGAACCCGCGATATGGACGATCTCGGCCGTCTCTGTCATGCTCACCGTGATCGGCTTCGCCGCCCAACAGATCTGCCGCCGCACAACACGCAACATCGCAGACCGCCGCAACTGGCACACCGACACCGACCGCCGCGCCGCCATCATCGCGGAACACAACAACCCCGAACCGATCAGCCTCACATGGGAACTCCTCCACGTCGCGGCGCTCGCCGTCACCGTCCTGGTCGGTGTGCTCGGCTACGGCACCATGCCCGAGCGGGTCGCGATCCACGAGAACATGGCCGGGCAGATCGACGGCTGGGCGAGCAAAAGCCCGTGGCTGATCCTCATGGCCGTGCCCGGTCAGGTCATCGTGGCCGTGGTGATGATTGCCGCCCACGCCGCCATCATCGCCGCGAAGAAGCCGATCGACCCAGACCATCCCGCCACCACCGGATTCGCATACGGCACGTTCGCCCGCGTCTGGAGCATCTACACGCTTGTGATCGGCCTGCTCGTGGCCGGCTGGATGGGATTGGGCGTGCAGCTCGCCACCATCGGCGCGATCGCCATCGACCTGTTCGCCACGGTCGCGATGCTGCTCGCCGTGGCCGCATTGACCGGCGTACTGGTGATCAGCGTGTACTGCGGGCAGAACGGGTCGCGCTTCTACGCCGGTGTATCGAATGGGAATGGAGGCTCGGAGAGCGATGACGCGATGCCGGCCGACGACGACCGTCACTGGATCGGCGGCGTGTTCTACGTCAACCGCGACGACCCGGCCATCTGGGTCCCCAAGCGGTTCGGCGTCGGCTGGACGGTCAATTGCGCCCGCCCCGTCGTCTGGCTCGCGGCCATCGCGCTCGTCGTCATCTCGATCGCGCTCATCCTATTGCCGTTCCTGATGTGACGTGTGGCTCGCCGCGTCACATATGGTGAAGGCCGCTCCCTCGATTGGTTGGGAGCGGCCTTCACATAACAGAGGCCGGGGGACGGATCACAGCGCCTTGGCGGCGGTCTCCACGAAGCCTTCCATGCCGTCGATCGGCACGACCGTGTCGAAGCGCACGTCGGCATGCTCCAAGCCGCGCAATGCTGCCGGGGCCGTGGTGCCGGTCTCGCGCGCGAGCACGTCCATGCAGTCGAAATCGGTGCCGGTCGCGTCGAATCCGAGCGCCTCGTTGACCGTGCGCGGGAACTTGTACGGGCTGGCGGTCGCGAGGATCACGCGCGGGGTCAGTGGGTCGCGCGGCATCTGCTGCGCCACGAAATACGCGCACGCGGTATGCGGGTCGATCACGTACCGGTTCTTCGTCCAGCAGTCGGCGATCATCTCGCGCACCTGGTCCTCGTTCGCCCAGCCGCAGCCGAACAATTGGCGCACCTTCGCCAGCAGCGGTTCCGGAACCTCGTACGTGCCCCAGTTCTTCAGATCGTTCATGAGCATCGAGATCAGCCGCGTGTCGCCTTCGGCGAAGTAGTACAGCATGCGTTCGAGGTTCGAGGAGATGAGGATGTCCATCGACGGCGAGATCGTCTGGTAGAACGGGCGCTGGCGGTTGTACGTGCCGGACGTGAGGAAGTCGAACAGCACGTTGTTCTTGTCGCTTGCGACGATCAGGTGCTTGACCGGCAGGCCGAGACGCTTCGCGTAGTAGCCGGCGAGGATGTCGCCGAAGTTGCCGGTCGGCACGACGAACTCGACCTCGTCTCCCACGTTGATGACCTGCTGTTCCAGAAGCTGCGCGTACGCGGAGAAGTAGTAGACGACCTGCGGCACGAGACGGCCCACGTTGATCGAGTTCGCGGACGACAGGACGACGTGCGAGTCGGCGGCGAGCTTGTCCGCCAGCTCGCGGTCGCCGAAGATGCGCTTGACCGCGGACTGCGCATCGTCGAAGTTTCCCTCGACCGCGGCGACGTTCACGTTCGAGCCGGTCTGCGTGGTCATCTGCAGCTCCTGCACCTGACTGACCTTGCCCTGCGGATAGAACACGGTGATCGCGGTGCCCGGCGCGTCGGCGAACCCGGCCAGCGCGGCCTTGCCCGTGTCTCCGGACGTGGCCGTGAGGATCATGATCTTCTCGTCCCCATCGCCGTCGGCCGGCGTGGTGCGCGCCATGAACCGCGGCAGGATCTGCAGGGCGACGTCCTTGAACGCGGAGGTCGGGCCGTTGAACAGTTCGAGGATGTAGTCGTCGCCGACCGGCTTCAACGGCGTGATGCGTTCGTCGGACCACTGCGCGCCGTACGCGGCGGCGATGCAGTCCTTCAGTTCGTCCTCCCCGAAGTCCGGCAGCAGCGCGTGCAGCACGTCGTACGCGATCGCCTGATACGGGCGGCCGGCGAGATTCGCGATGTCGACCGTTGTCTCGCCGAGCGAATCGGTCACGAACAGGCCGCCGTCGTCGGCGATTCCTTTGCGGATGGCCTCCTTGGAGGTCAGTGAATCGGTGGTGGAACGCGTGGAATGGAACGTGGTCATGATGCCCTTCGCGAAAGATGACGGATACCGACAGTGTGGCTCAAGTGTACCGTCAGCAGTGGGCAGGGGAGCGGGACGAGGCGCGAATATGAGACGCAAACGATTCGTAACATGACCCGGCCCTACACTATGCACAACCGCAACCGCGGAATCGTAGTACCACCGATTAAAGGAGCGCAGATGACTGCTTCGCCGCTCGCCCAGACCCCCACCGACGCGTTCAACGCGCCGATCGCCGACACCGACCCGGAGATCGCCGAGATCCTCACCGCCGAACTGCACCGCCAGCAGGACGGCCTCGAGATGATCGCATCCGAGAACTTCGTGCCGCGCGCCGTCCTGCAGGCGCAGGGTTCCGTCCTGACCAACAAGTACGCCGAAGGCTACCCGGGACGCCGCTACTACGGCGGCTGCGAGCAGGTCGACAAGCTCGAGACCATCGCCCGCAACCGCGCCAAGGAACTCTTCGGCGCCGAATACGCGAACGTGCAGCCCCACTCCGGCGCCCAGGCCAACGCCGCCGTCTACCAGGCGCTCGTCAAGCCCGGCGACACCGTCCTCGGCCTCGCCCTCGACCACGGCGGCCACCTCACCCACGGCATGAAGATCAACTTCTCCGGCCGCTTCTACCACGCCGAAGCCTACGGCGTCAACCCCGAAACGTTCCGCATCGACCCCGAGATCATCCGCCAGCGCGCCCTCGAGGTCCACCCGGCCATGATCATCGGCGGCTGGTCCGCCTACCCGCGCATCGAGGACTTCAAGGCCATGAAGGAGATCGCCGACGAGGTCGGCGCCAAGTTCTGGGTCGACATGGCCCACTTCGCCGGCCTCGTCGCCGCCGGTCTGCACCCCAGTCCGGTCCCGTACGCCGACGTCGTCTCCTCCACCGCGCACAAGACCCTCGGCGGCCCGCGTTCCGGCTTCATCCTCGCCAAGGAGGAATACGCCAAGAAGCTCAACTCCGCCGTCTTCCCCGGCCAGCAGGGCGGCCCGCTCATGCACGTCATCGCCGGCAAGGCCGTCAGCTTCAAGGTCGCCGGCACTCCCGAATTCAAGGACCGCATGCAGCGCACCCTCGACGGCGCCAAGATCCTCGCCGAACGCCTCACCGCCGACGACGTCAAGAAGAACGGCATCAGCGTGCTCACCGGCGGCACCGACGTCCACCTCGTCATGGTCGACCTGCGCAACAGCGAAATGGACGGCAAGCAGGGCGAAGACCTCCTCGCCCAGTGCGGCATCACCATCAACCGCAACACCGTGCCGTTCGACCCGCGCCCTGCCTCCATCGCCTCCGGCCTCAGGATCGGCACGTCCGCCCTCGCCACCCGCGGCTTCGGACCCAAGGAATACGAAGAGGTCGCCGACATCATCGGCACCGCGCTCGCCGCCGGTCCGTCCGCCGACGTGGAGACCCTCAAGAAGCGCGTCGACAAGCTCGTCGAGGACTTCCCGCTCTACCCGGGCCTCGATCAGGTCCACTGATCGGCCAGATGGCAATCCATCTGCACAACCGTATGCCGAGCGCCGCCCAGCGTACGGTTGTGCGGCCGTCGCTGCGAAAACGTACACATGATGCGCCGCAGCGTACGTTTCTGTGGACGGTTCTGCAAGAACGTACGCTGGGCGTCGGCTGATGTACGTTTCTGCGGACGGTCCTGCACAAACGTACGTATGACCCACTTCGACATACGATGCTGTGGATCGGGATGATGCCGGCTGACGCCGACTTGCGCTAAGGTGTGGGTATGACGAATAGCGAAGAGGTCCAGGTGCCGCAGACCGTGTTCGACGCGGTATGCGCGAAGGCCGACGACGCGGCCCGCGCCCAACGCGCACTCGCCCAGGCCGACACCGAAGCCAAAAACGAACTACTGAACGCGATCGCCGACGCGCTCGACGCCCGCGCCGACGCAATCGCCGGCGCCAACGAACTCGACATGATCGCCTCGCGCGAAGCCGGCATGGACACCGGCAAACTCGACCGCCTCCAATTCGACGTGCCCCGCATCGCCGCCGCCGCGCAAGGCGTCCGCCACGTCGCAACCCTGCCCGACCCCATCGGCGAGATCGTCCGCGGCTACAACCTGCCCAACGGACTGCGCCTGCAACAGACTCGCGTCCCCCTCGGCGTCATCGGCATGATCTACGAAGCCCGCCCCAACGTCACCGTCGACGTCGCCAGCCTCTGCCTCAAATCCGGCAACGCCGCCATCCTGCGCGGCGGCCACGCGGCCGAACGCACCAACCAAGCCACCCTCGCCATCATCCGCGACGTCATTGCCGACCACGGCTTCGACCCCGCCCTTGTCGACACCGTCGACGAATACGGCCGCGACGGCGCCACCGCCATGATGGAGGCCCGCGGCCACATCGATGTCCTCGTGCCACGCGGCGGAGCCGGCCTCATCCAAGCCGTCGTACGCAACTCCAAAGTCCCCGTTATCGAAACCGGCGCCGGCAACGTCCACATCTACATCGACCGATCCGGCGACCTCGACAAGGCCATCCCGATCATCATCAACGCGAAAACGCAACGCGTCGGCGTATGCAACGCCGCCGAAAAACTCATCATCCACCACGACGTCGCCGCACAATACCTGCCCGCCATCGCCCGCGCGCTCGCCGAGGCGCAGGTCGAACTGCACGCCGACGACACGGCGTACGGCATCATCGACGAGGCCGGCATCGACGGCGTGAACCTGCTCGCCGCCACCGACGAGGACTGGGACACCGAATACCTTGCGTTGACGATGGGCGTCAAGGTCGTGGATTCGTTGGACGAGGCCATCGAGCATATCAACGCGCACTCCACCGGGCACACTGAATCGATCATCGCCGAGGACTATTCCGCGATTGAGGAGTTCACGAGCCGCATCGACTCGGCCGTGGTCATGGTCAACGCGTCCACGCGCTTCACCGACGGCGGTGTGTTCGGATTCGGCGCCGAACTCGGCATCTCCACGCAGAAGATGCACGCGCGCGGGCCGATGGGATTGCGCGAGATGACCACGACGAAATGGATCGGCTACGGCACCGGCCAGGTGAGACGATGAGCGAGGAGGAAACCACCGTTATGCAGGAACAGGAGAACACCGCCGAGACGACGACGAACGGCGTCGACATGCCGACCACCGAGGACGGCATGCTCGTCAGCAAGCCGCTGCGCCCCGACATCGACCTGACCGACCCGCGGCTGGGCATGAAGATCGCCGCCGAACGACTGAGCATCGTGCGCTACGTGTTCCTCGTGCAGATCGAGGACGGCATCGCCTCGGCCGCGCAGCGCGCATCGCTCGAATACGCGGATGCGGTGTTGATCGGCTGGCCCGACGAACATTCCAACGAGGTCGTCGACCTGACCGCCGACCAGCTGCGCACCGTGCGCGAGCAGATGCAGCTCATGGAGCAGTACATCGGCAAGTTCTCCGCGATGGAGCGCGACGGTGACGTGGACGGCATGACCGACACGCTGATTCGCGTCACCGAGCGCGTCGCCGAGGTGCGTCGGCTGTACCAGCCCGATTTTGCGTTGCCGACGTTCGCGGAGATTCGCCGCGTCGTGCAGGACGAGTGGGACGAGGACATGGGCAAGATCGACCCGCAGGAATCCGATACGACCGCCGGCGAGATCGCCCGCGAATCGCAGGACGCCGACCGCGAGCAGGGTGACGAGGCGGTGCGCGCATGAGCGGGGGAGCGGAACCTGCGAACAAGGCCGCCGAACAGACCGTCGCCGCAGGCGAGCCGGCGCGCCGCATGGCCGACCTGTCGCCGGAAAGCGCGGTCGAGAACAGCGTCAACGCCGTCAGTTCGGTGACCGGCACGCCCCGATGGCGGCTGTCCACGCGCGGCAACCGGCATGCGCGCCCGCGCATCGGCATCATGGGCGGCACATTCGACCCGATCCACAACGGGCACCTGGTCGCGGCCTCCGAGGTCGCATGGGTGTACGACCTGGACGAGGTGATCTTCGTGCCGACCGGACGGCCCGTGTTCAAGCTCGACAAGAAGGTCACGAACGCGGAGGACCGGTATCTGATGACTGTGATCGCCACCGCGTCGAACCCGAAGTTCACCGTCTCGCGCGTCGACATCGACCGGCCGGGCATCACGTACACGATCGACACGCTGCGCGACATCCGCGCGCAGCACCCGGACGCCGAACTGTTCTTCATCACCGGCGCGGACGCCGTGGCCGAGATCATGCAGTGGAAGGACGCCGAGCACATGTGGGATCTCGCGCACTTCGTCGCGGTCACCCGTCCCGGCTATTCGTCGCCGGTTGGCGTGCGCCTGCCGGAAGGCAAGGTCGACACGCTGGAGATCCCCGCGCTGGCGATCTCCTCGACCGACGTGCGCCGCCGCGCCGAACACAACGAGCCGGTCTGGTACCTCGTGCCGGACGGTGTGGTGCAGTACATCGGCAAGCACGGTCTGTACCGGTAAACGGCGCTACGTTGCCGCGGGGTCGCCGCGAGGTCGGCACGTCGGCCAGCGTGATGCCGTTCCACCTGCCGGACGGAGTCCCGCAACCGTGAACACGCGTGCCGGTGACGGTCGGCGCGGACGGTTACTATGAGTGCAGTCACTTCAACGAAGCCGAACGTTTGGAGATATGGTGAGCGCAATCCTTGAAGGAAAGCCCGATAAGAATCTCATCCTGGTGACCGGTCGCACCCATCCGAAGCTGGCGGCGGACGTCGCCGAGCAGCTGGGGATCGATGTGCTGGAAACCACCGCATACGATTTCGCGAACGGCGAGATGTATGTGCGATACACCGAATCCGTGCGTGGCGCGGACGTGTTCGTGCTTCAATCTCATGCGCTGCCGGTCAACAAGTCGATCATGGAGCAGCTCATCATGATCGACGCGTTGAAGCGAGCCTCCGCGCGTTCGATCACCGCCGTATGCCCGCTGCTGGGCTACTCCCGTCAGGACAAGAAGCACCGCGGCCGTGAGCCCATCTCCTGCCGTCTGGTGTTCGATCTGCTCAAGACCGCCGGCGCCGACCGCATCATGAGCGTCGATCTGCACGCCGCGCAGTCGCAGGGCTTCTTCGACGGTCCGGTCGACCATCTGATCGCCATGCCGGTGCTCGTGGACTACATTCGCGACCGGTTCTCCAACCAGCTCGACAACGTCACCGTCGTCTCCCCGGACGCCGGCCGTATCCGCGTGGCCGAGCAATGGGCGCAGCGCCTCGGCGGCGGCCCGCTCGCGTTCGTGCACAAGACGCGCGACATCACCCGTCCGAACCAGGCGGTCGCCAACCGCGTGGTCGGCGACGTAGCCGGCAAGGACTGCGTGCTTGTCGACGATCTGATCGACACCGCCGGCACCATCGCCGGAGCCTGCCACGTGCTCGCCGACGCGGGTGCAAAGTCGGTGACCGTGGTCGCCACGCACGGCGTGCTTTCCGGTCCGGCCATCGAACGGCTCAAGGGATGCGGCGCACGCGAGGTCGTGCTCACCGACACCGTGCCGATCCCGGAGGAGAAGCGCTGGGACGGCCTGACCGTGCTGTCGATCGCGCCGCTGCTGGCCAGCGCTATCCGCGCGGTGTTCGAGGACGGTTCCGTGGCCGAACTGTTCGACACGTATCCGGAGCACCACGGGCAGGGATTCCTGTTCGCGTGAGCCGCGACACGCTGAGGCGTGAACGTATGGCATAATAAACACTTGGCGGAAATTCCGGTTTCCGCCGGTCCCCCATGGTGTAATGGCAGCACACGGGTCTTTGGAACCCTTTGTCTTGGTTCGAGTCCAGGTGGGGGAACGCAACAAGTCGCCCGACGGCGTGTTTCGCGGAAAGCCGCGGCTCGCGGTCGGGCGTTTTCGTTCGGTCGATTTTCGTCACCGAATCTACACAATTGCATGTCCAATATGTGAGACAAGTGACGGCGACCGGAGCACACAGAATGGGAGATTCCCGATGGCCCTTTCCGCCGCAATCATCCTCGCCGCAGGCGAAGGCACCCGCATGCGTTCCGCCAATCCCAAGGTGCTGCACACCTTCGCCGGCAAGACGTTCCTCAACCGCGTCATGGACTCCGTCGCCGCGCTCGACCCGTCGACGCTCGCCGTGGTCGTCCACTACCAGGCCGAACGCGTCGCCGCAGCCGCCCGTTCGTACCATCCGGACGTCGAGATCGTCAACCAGGACGACATCCCCGGCACCGGCCGCGCCGTGCAGTGCGCGATGGCACAGCTGACCGCCGAGCACAAGCTCGACGGCTACGTGCTCATCGCTGCGTCCGACATGCCGCTGCTCGACGCCGAGACGCTGCGCGGACTGGTCGCGTTCCACGAGGCCAGCGGCAACGGCGCGACCGTGCTCACCACCATCCTTGACGACCCGACCGGCTACGGCCGCATCATCCGCGATCGTGACGGCCACGTGCTGCGCATCGTCGAACAGCGCGACGCCAACCGCAGCGAACTGGCGGTGCAGGAGGTGAACACGTCCGTGTACGTGTTCGACGCCGCCGTGCTCGCCAAGGCCATTGCCGGCCTTAAGAACAACAACTCGCAGGGCGAGTTCTACCTGACCGACGCGCTCGAGACCGCCAAGGAGGAGGGCAATGTCGGCGCGTTCGCCGCCCCCGACCCCTTGAGCGTCGAAGGCGTGAACGACCGCGTGCAGCTCGCCGCCCTGTCGCGCGAGCACAACCGTCGCGTGTGCGAGGCGTGGATGCGTTCCGGCGTGACTATCCTCGACCCTGATACCACGTGGATCGAGGACGACGTCGTGCTCTCGCGCGACGTGACCGTGCTGCCCGGCAGCTTCCTGCAGGGGCACACGACGGTCGGCGAGGCCGCCGTGATCGGGCCGTACACGACGCTCATCGACGCGACCGTCGACGCCGAGGCCGTGGTCGAGCGCTCCCGGGTGCAGGAGACGCATATCGGCCGCTCCGCCAACATCGGCCCGTGGACGTACCTGCGCCCCGGCAACGAGCTCGGCGAGGAGTCCAAGGCCGGCGCGTTCGTCGAGATGAAGAAGTCGCACATCGGCAACGGCACCAAGGTGCCGCACCTGAGCTACATGGGCGACGCGACGCTCGGCGACCACACCAACATCGGTGGCGGCACCATTACCGCCAACTACGACGGCGTGCACAAGAACAAGACCCACATCGGCTCCGGCGCGCACATCGGCGCGGGCAACCTGTTCGTCGCGCCCGTCGAGGTCGGCGACAACGTGACCTCCGGCGCCGGCTCGGTGATCCGCCACGACGTGCCCAGCGACACGATGGTCTATTCCGAGAATACGCAGCACGACGTTGAGGGCTGGAAGCCCAAGTGGGAACGCTGACGGTCATCCGGCAGACGCCGTGCGGCTTGGCCTGACCGGTCGCACGGCGACAATCCCACCATCTGTCATCCAGACACACAACACGTAAGGAGAACAGCAACGTGACCGCAGTCCAGAACTCCATCGACGCGATCCGTATCGCCGCCGAAGCGGCCGACCGGCTCAAGGCCACCGACATCGTCGCCTACGACGTGAGCGACCTGCTCGGCATCACCGATCTCATGCTCGTCGCCACCGCGTCGAACGAGCGGCAGGTGCTCGCCGTCGCGCAGGAGGTCGAAAAGGATCTGTACCTCAAGTGCGACAAGCGCCAGCCGCGCTCGCGCGAAGGCCTAACCGAGGCGCAGTGGGTGTTGCTCGACTACGGCGACTACATCATCCACGTCATGCACGAGGAGGCCCGCGAGTTCTATCGTCTCGACCGTCTGTGGCGCGACTGCCCGACCATTGATCTTGAGCTCGCGCATCCCGAGGACAGCAAGACGGAGACAACGGAATCGGAAGACTGATCGTCGTGTGCCGATGTGATACAACATGGCGGCACACGGATCAATCATTCGTCCATCATCAAGGGAGGTAATCGGATGAGCGCAACCGAGCATGTCCGTTCGATCACGCTGGTACGCCACGGACGCACGTCATACAACGTCCGCCACTGTTTCCAGGGCCAGATCGATATCCCGCTCGATGAGGTCGGCCGTTGGCAGGTCGAACAGACCGGTGCCGCGCTGAAATCGCTGTATGTCGACGGACAGCCGGACGGCCGCAGGCAGCTGGTTGTCGCCTCCGATCTGAGCCGTGCCGCGGCCACCGCCCACGCGTTCGCCGATCCGCTGGGACTTGACGTCCATCTCGACGAGCGTGTGCGCGAACGCAACTTCGGCCAGTGGGAAGGCATGGAGGTCGCCGAAATCGCCCGCCAGTACCCGGACGCCTACCGGTCGTGGGCTGAATTCCGTGGCGGCGAGCTCGAATACGGCTGCGAACCCAAAGAACACGTCGGCGCCCGCGGCGTCGCGGCATTGGATGACTGGGCGCACCGCGCCGGCGACGACACCGACCTGTTCGTGTTCTCGCACGGCTCGTGCATCATGCAGACCACGATCATGCTGCTGGGCCTCGATCGGGTGCACCCCGAGTTCACCGACGTCGTGTCGATGCGCAACGCCCACTGGGCGCGGTTCGTGCCGGTCGACATGCCAGACGGCACGCTGCGCTGGCGACTCATGGACTACAACCACGGCCCGGCGGCCGCCGATACTGACCAGTGGGAGCATCCGCCGATCGAGGACTGATCGCGCCGACGAACCGGACGATCGCCCGATTCTGATCGATGGTCACGCCGCAGCGCCGCAGACGAAGGTCACGCGATGGCATATCGCATCACCATGCCATTGCGTGACCTTCGTCGTATATCCCGTACCTGACGGGACAGGCGGAACCGTAAACCACTCACGCCGGTCGTATGCTGGAGATGACGGCATTCGCACGACGGCAAGGAGTGACGCGATGACCAACGATCCGAACCTCAATACGATCTGGTGGCAGATCTACCCGCTCGGCTTCACCGGCGCGCCGATCCGCCCGCAGTCCGATGCGGAACGCACGCTCACGCCCCGTCTCGACATGATCACCTCGTGGCTCGACTACCTCATCGACCTCGGAGCGAACGGCCTGATGCTCAACCCGATCTTCGCGTCCACCAGCCATGGCTACGACACCACCGACTACTACCGCATCGACCCGCGCCTCGGAGACGATGCGGCCTTCGACCGGCTCGTCGCCGCATGCCACGAACGCGGCATCCGCATCATGCTCGACGGCGTCTTCAACCACATCGGCCGCGAATCCGCGCTGTTCCAACGCGCGCTCGTCGGCAATGATTCGGCCGCCGAATGCATGTTCCGCATCGAACGCGACGCAACGAGCGGTAACGTGACCGATTACGCGAAATTCGAAGGCAACGGCGACCTGCCATCCTTCAACCACGACAACCCAGCCGTCGCCAGCCTCGTCACTGACGTGATGTGTCACTGGATGCGCCGCGGCGCCGACGCATGGCGGCTCGACGCGGCCTACGCCGTGCCGCCTGCGTTCTGGACGCGCGTGTTGCCCGAGGTACGTCGCGAATTCCCGCACACGTGGATCATGGGCGAGGTCATCCACGGCGACTATCCGGCGATCGTGCGCGACTCCGGCATGGACTCGATCACCCAATACGAACTGTGGAAGGCGATCTGGAGTTCGATCAAATCCGGCAACTTCTGGGAACTCGACTGGAGCCTCAAACGGCATAACGAGTTCATGCGCGCGTTCACGCCGCTCACGTTCGTCGGCAACCACGACGTGACCCGCATCGTCAGCCAGGTCGGCGAAGCGGAGGCGGCGCTCGCCATGACCGTGCTGTTCACGGTCGGCGGCGTGCCGAGCATCTACTACGGCGACGAACAGGCGTGGCGCGGCGTGAAGGCCGACACGATGGGCGGCGACGACGCGGTGCGCCCGATGTTCCCCGGCACGCGCGACGGGCTGGGCGGCGACGGCGCGTGGATGTTCCGTCTGATCCAGGGCCTGATCTCGATCCGCCGCCGCAACCCGTGGATGGCGCGGGCCGTGACCGAACCGACGCACGTGAGCAACCGAGCATACTCATACGACGTGGTCGGCACCGGCGAGGACGCGGGACGGCGGCTGCACGTCGATCTGCGGCTGGGGGAGCGGCCGACCGCCGACATCAGCGAGCACGGCGTCAATCTCTACCACGTCGAGCACTAAGCGGCACGGGAAGCAGTCCGGTTCCGCTGGTCAGACCGACTCGTATACTGTTCTGGGCCGTTTTGACGGCCGTCATCGTCCCGACAGCAGAGAGAACAGCATGAGCCAGTCCGACACTGACACTTCCGCCGAACCGATCTCGGATGCTTCGGCACAGCAGCCGACGCCCGCAGACACCGACGTATCCGCCAACCGCAAGCACGCGCTGCACACGAACTTGAAGCGCGGCATGGAATCACGGCATCTGCAGATGATCTCCCTCGGCGGCGTCATCGGCACCGGCCTGTTCCTCAGCTCCGGCTACACCATCCAGCAGGCCGGGCCGATCGGCACGATCCTCGCGTACGCCATCGGCGCGCTCATCGTGTACCTCGTCATGCTCACGCTCGGCGAACTGTCCGTCGCCATGCCCGTCACCGGCTCGTTCCACGTCTACGCCGAACGGTTCATCGGACCGGGCACCGGCTTCGTCATCGCCATCCAATACTGGCTGACATGGACGGTTGCGCTCGGCTCCGAATTCACCGCCGCCGGTCTGCTCATGCAACGGTGGTTCCCGCACACGCCTACATGGATATGGTCGGCCGCGTGCATCGTGCTCATCTTCACCGCGAACGCGCTGTCGGTGCGCTTCTTCGCCGAGGCCGAGTTCATCTTCGCGTCGATCAAGGTGTTCGCGATCTGCGCGTTCATCGCCATCGGCCTGCTCGCCATCTTCGGCGCGGTGCCGATCTCCGGCTACGACCATGCGCCCCTGTTCGGCAACCTCGTCAAGGACGGCATCTTCCCGAACGGCTTCATGCCCGTGTTCGCCACGATCCTCACCGTCAACTTCGCGTTCTCCGGCACTGAGCTGATCGGCGTGACCGCCGGCGAGACGCGCGACCCGGAAACCGCCGTGCCCAAGGCCATCCACACCACGCTGTGGCGTCTCGTCCTGTTCTTCATCGGCTCGATCGTGGTCATGTGCGCGCTCATCCCGTGGCGCGAGGCCGGTGTGGGCGAAAGCCCGTTCGTGCTCGTGTTCAACTCCATCGGCATCCCGTACGCGGCCGACATCATGAACTTCGTGGTGCTCACGGCCGTGCTGTCCGCCTCCAACTCTGGCCTGTACGCGTCCACCCGCATGGTGTGGTCGATGGGCAACGAGGGCATGATCCCGCGCTGGTTCGCCAAGACCAACCGCCGCGGCGTGCCGATGCTAGCCTTGTGCGCGGCGATGGCCGGCGGACTTTTGGCGCTTCTGTCGTCCGTGATCGCCGCATCCACCGTGTACCTTGTGCTGGTCGCGCTGTCCGGTCTATCCGCCGTGGTCGTGTGGATCGCCATCGCCTACTGCCAGATCGTGTTCCGCCGCCGTTGGCTCGCCTCCGGGCATACCGTCGACGAGCTCAAGTACCGTACGCCCGGCTATCCGTACGTGTCGTGGGGCGCGTTCATCCTGTGCACGGCCTCGTTCCTGCTCGTGTTCTTCGACAAGGAGCAACGGTTCGCGCTCGTGGCCGAGCTGCTGTTCATCGTGGTCTGCTACGCGGCCTACTACGTTCAGGCGTGGTGGCGCAAACGGCATCCGGCCGAACCCGAACTGCAGCTGCCGTAGTCGGTTGTTCGTCGGCGACTATCATGGAACACGAAGAGGTGGTTGCCATGATGAGGTTGTTCCACAATGGATTCGGCAGCGGCGGCGGCGACGATGCCGCCCGCACCCTGCCCGAGCCGACATACATCCGTCCGGCCGCAGTGGCCGGCGCGTTCTACCCGTCCGACCCCGACGAACTGCGCGCGATGATCGACCGGCAGCTGGATTACGCCCGCGCGCTATTGCATGATTCCGGATTCGAGCGGCGATTGCCGCAGGGTGCGCCCAAAGCGGTGATCGTGCCCCACGCCGGATACGTGTATTCCGGCACGACCGCAGCGCTCGCCTACGCGCTGCTCGAACGCGGCCGCGGCACGATCAGGCGCGCCATAATCATTGGCCCCACGCACCGCGTCGCCGTACGCGGCGTGGCGTGCCCGTCCGCATCCGCGTTCCGGACGCCGCTCGGCACCGTGCCGGTCGACCGGGATGCCGAACGTCGGGCGCTCGATACGGTACCCGCCTTAAGCGTCAACGATGCGACGCACGCGCGCGAGCATGCGGTGGAGGTGCAAATCCCGTTCCTGCAGCGCGTGCTCGGCGATGACCTGACCATCGTGCCGCTTAATGCGGGCGACGCGAGTCCTGCCGAAGTCGGCGACGTGATTCAGACCCTATGGGGAGGACTGGATACGGTGATCGTGATCAGCTCCGACCTGTCGCATTACCATCCCGAATCGGTCGCCCGCACCTTGGATGACGAGACCATCGCGCACATCGCGCCACTGGGGGAGCCGACGATTCGCTCGAACCGCGCATGCGGTGCATATCCGGTCAACGGGTTGCTGGCCGCCGTGCGGGCGAAAACCATGCCGTTGCGTTTCCTCGGCTGCTCGACCTCGGGCGACGACGGGGAAGTGGCACTCGCCAACGTCGCCGACGGGCGGCATGCGGACCGTCCACCGATGCATGACTCCGATACGCCGGTGGTCGGCTATGCATCGTTCGCCGCATGGGAGCATGACACGCAAGCCCGTGACGCGATGCTCGCCGAAACCGACCATCGGTGCGCCGCCGACAGCGCCGCCAATCTGCCGGACCATGCCGACACGGTACTGCCCCGTCTGGCCCGGTCCTCGCTTGAACAGTATCTCGGCCTCGCCAACCCCGGCGATCCCACGCCGGCCGACATCGTCGCTGCCCATCTGCAGCTGAACCAGCCTGGCGCAAGTTTCGTCACCCTGACCAAACACGGGCGTCTGCGCGGCTGCATCGGCACGATCGAAGCCTATCGCCCACTCGGCCGCGACATCGCCGAACACGCCATTGACGCCGCCGTGCACGATCCACGATTCCGCCCAGTCAGCGCCGACGAATATCCGGACATCAGCGTCGAGGTGTCGGTATTGTCCGAACCGGAATCGATGCGTGTGCCGTCCCGTGCCGCGCTGGAAGCGATGCTCAAGCCCGGACGCGACGGACTCATCCTCGACGACGGCCGCGGTCACCGTGCCACGTTCCTGCCGCAGGTATGGGCCGAACTGCCGGACAGCCACGAATTCGTCAGCCACCTGCTGCGCAAGGCCGGATTGCCATCATCCTACGATTGGCATGACGGCAGCATGACCTGTCAGCGATACACCGTCACCGCGTTCAGTGAGGAGTCCCGGTGAATATGGGCGGGACAACGGCATCGGCGGAGGAAACGGCGGCGGGAACAGCCTTGGAAGATGCAGCGGCGACATCGGTTCGTAGCTCAGTGACACGGCAATCACCGGCCGTCGGCCGCTGGCAGCACCGCCTGCCGGACGGTCGCGTGCAATGCGACTTGTGCCCGCGCCACTGCACACTACGCGACGGCCAGCAAGGCTTCTGCTTCGTGCGCTCCAACCACCACGGCACGATCATGCTCGACACGTACGGCTTGAGTTCCGGCTTTGCGATGGATCCGGTCGAAAAGAAACCGCTCAACCACTTCTACCCGGGAAGCGCGGTGCTGAGCTTCGGCACGGCCGGCTGCAACAGCGCCTGCCGCTACTGCCAGAACTGGTCGATCTCCGCATCCCGCCAGTGGAGCACGCTCGCCGTCGAAGCCCGCCCCGAGAAGATCGCAGCCGTGGCCGCCGATTACGGTGCCAGGTCGGTCGCGTTCACCTACAACGATCCGATCATCTTCGCCGAATACGCGATCGACACCGCGCAAGCCTGTCACGAACGCGGCATCGATGCGATCGCCGTCACCGCCGGGTACATGGCCGCTGCGCCGCGCGCCGACTTCTACCGGGTCATGGACGCGGCGAACATCGATCTCAAAGGTTTCACCGAGGAGTTCTACCGCACCATCACCGGCACCCATCTGCGCGACGTGCTCGACACCATCGAATACGTGTGCAACGAAACGAACACGTGGGTCGAACTGACGACCCTGCTCATTCCCGGATACAACGACGATGATGCGCAGCTGCACGCCGAATGCGTATGGATCCGCGAGCACTGCGGTCCTGACGTACCGCTGCATTTCTCAGCGTTTCATCCGGACTACAAGATGCGCGACGTGCCGGCCACGCCGCTCGCCACGCTCGTGCACGCGCGTGAGATCGCAATCGGGGAGGGCTTGCATTTCGCCTATACCGGCAACATCGTCAATCGCGAAGGCGACACGACGTTCTGCCCCGGTTGTGGAGCGGCGCTCATCGTGCGCGACTGGTACGACATCGACCGGTACCGGCTCACTTCAGACGGGTGTTGCCCCGACTGCGGGCGCATGATTCTCGGACGTTGGGAGACGCGAGGGGCCGGTGATTTCGGCCGGCAACGTTGGCGCATACCCGTTTCGTGAAGATTCTGCCGGGATGCTGTGATGGTTATGTTGTTTTCACCAAAGGCTCAGCGCGTTGCCAAGAAAAATCGCTATTGTTGCGTCGCGTGAAGAATTTTTTCGAAGGCATCTCCATTACCTCGCTGATCGCGGGCGCACTGGCGGCGGTCACGTCGTTCCTGCTGTCGGCGAAGATCGGCATGGCCGGTTCGGTGATCGGCGTGGCGGTGGGCTCGATCGTGTCCGCGGTCGCCTCACAGATCTACAAGAATGTGCTGAAGGCCTCCGGTGAGAAACTGCAGGATGTGACCGGCGTCGGCTCCGGTTCGTCGGATACGGCGGACGATGCGGCCAAGACCCCGGCGTCGGATGACCGGACACAGGTGATCGGCGACGTGACCACGGTGCTTGCGCCGGGCGCGTTGGCGGTGACGACGGTCGACGACGGCCGCGCACGACGCGTGGTGAGTTCCGCCGACGAGCAGATCGATGACTCCACGCGCGTGCTCGGCCACATCGACGCGGCGGCTCGGCGCCCCGGCGTGCCCGCCACGACACCGCGCAGCGTCATATCCGGCAATCCGGCATCTGGGCGGATCGGCCGCGATCATGCGTTGGCCGCGGCGACAGCCAGCAGACAGAAACGCATCGCCATCGTGGTCGCCGTCGTCAGCGCCTTGGTGGCCGTCGCGGCGACGGCCGGCATCGTCATGCTCGTCACCCAAGGCAAAGGCACCGATTCCGTGGTACGCGACTGGGTGAACACCACACAGACCCCGGTGCAGCAGACCCCCGACGATACGAACGGCCACCAGCCTGCGCCGACCGATCCGAACACGAAGACGGACGAATCCGATACCCCGGCGAATGGTGCCGACGACACCACCACGGGCATGGGTTCGGATACCGGCTCAACGGACGATGCCAATGGCACGTCCACAGAAGGAACGACATCCGGCGGTTCATCGTCGGGCACGTCGAACGGCAGCACCGGCTCCGGCACGTCATCGGACTCTTCGACGAACTCCGGATCGACCGGCTCCGGCACATCCAATGGCACATCCGGCGGGGCGGGCAGCGATACTACGTCTGGCAGCACCGGCAGTTCCTCCGGCTCGAGCTCGTCCTCGTCCGGCGACTCGTCCTCCTCGAATTCGACCGGCTCCGGCACATCCACCAGCGGTTCCACAGGCTCGTCGGAAAGCAGCTCATCCACTGACGGATCATCGAATTCGTCCTCCGGATCGTCGTCCTCCGGTACCAGCGGCGATTCCGACTCGTCATCTTCGAGCTCTTCGAACTCGACCGGCAGCGGAACCTCATCCACCAGCGGACAGTGACGGTGTGGGCAGTGCCCGGTCAGGGATGCCGCCCACACCCGAATCATGACACGCCGTGGTTTGCGTAATCGCCGGGCCTGACGTAACCTATCTCAGGTTCAGCAATGAGCAACAACCTACGGGGCTATGGCGCAGCTGGTAGCGCATCTCCATGGCATGGAGAGGGTCAGGGGTTCGAATCCCCTTAGCTCCACCAACATGAGGCTTGCGGATGATTCCGCAAGCCTCATTTGTTTATTCCCAGAGCACCTGCACGCCGGCGCCAAGTTCGAAATGCAGCTTGGCGATGCCGAGGCCGATATGCGCCTGCACACCATCCAGCGCTTCGGCGCGCACGGCATGGCGGGCATCATCGAGCAGCACGAAACGGAACGGCTGCTTGCCCAATGCGCTCGGCGCCAACTGCACGGCCTTCAACCCGTTTACGAACCAGTCCGGCGCACCGGTCAACGCATCCGACTGCGACGACGAGGTCGACGTGGCGTCGCAGTCGGCCAGCATGCCAAGCTCCTCGATCGGCTTGCTGCGATGCGGTCTACCAGCCCGTGCACCGTGCCCCAAAGCGATCGCAGCGGGCATGCGCTCGCCGTCACCCATATGCCAACGGCCATGATGGCCGGTCGTCTCGTGCAACACCACCCAGCCTGTGTCCAATCCGAGCCGCACGGCCTCCAGCGCGAGCCGTTCGCCGAAATATCCCGCCCGTTCGTCCAGTGCTTCGCCGGAAGCATCCGTGTCCCGTCCGATCAGCGCGAGGCAGTACCGCACGTTTCTGAACCGACCGTAATGCGTCGGGCATCCGCCGAACGCGTCCTCGTTGTCGTGCACGAGCTGAATGTCGAGCCCGCCGTCCGCATTGGCCCGCCCGATCGCTTCGCTCAGCGCCTTCAGCACGTTCTCGTCCAGCGGCTGATCGGTGTATTCGCGCACGGCGTGGCGCGCGCCCATCGCTTCGATGATGTCCATACATCTCCTCAAGTCCTCCGCGCATTCCCGCGGCCTGATGTCCGGCATCCATCCTAGCGGGTCGTCCATGCGGCCCGACCGCCGCGGTGTCGTCGCCGATCCGGCTCGCCGATTCATCGTGTTCGTGAGAGATTACTCACAGCCGAACGCGCGGCGAACATGCGGCGGTTGGCGTAGGCTGAAAGAGAGCGAATAACGAACCGTGCTACGAAAGGATATGATCATGGCAACACTCACCGCCGAGATGAAGACGTTCATCGACAACAACCTGGGCTGGATCTCCACCGTCTCCAAGGACGGCCAGCTCGACCTCGGTCCGAAGATGAGCCTGTTCGTGCTTGACGACAACCACATCGCCTACCACGAGCGCACTGCCGGCCAGGCCTACGAGAACCTCAAGGACGGCTCTCCGCTGGTCATCGCGTTCGCGAACCTCGCCGAGAAGAAGGGCTACCGCTTCCGCGGCACCGTGACCCTGCACTCCGACGACGCGATCTACGAGGCGCAGGTCAAGGTCGCCGAGGAGAAGGGCACCAAGAAGCCGGCCGTCATCCCGGTGCTCGAGGTCACCGAGATCCAGGATCTTGCCTCCGGCGCGACCGCCGGCAAGACCATCGAGAAGGACTGACGTTTTTCACGATCCGATGAAGACGCCGCTTTCCGTACGGGGAGGCGGCGTCTTCGTATGTCGGTCGCATGTGCGGACATCGTTTCGCCGCACGATGGGACCGATCGGTTCGGTGAACCTGGTGGGCCTGGCGAGTTCGGCGAATCCAAAACAAATCAGCTGCGGACCGGCATGCCGGCCTCGCGGAACGCGGTGCGGTAGACGGCGACAAGATCAGGCAGTCGCATCGTCGCGTTCGCCGGGCTGGTCGACGGCAGCTGCGTCATCGTGACGGACAGTCCGTCCGCGACGAGCCGCGGTTCGATCAGACGGCGGTACAGCTGACCGGCCTTCGCGCCGGTGGCGATGACATGCGTGACGCGCGAGCCGGTGAGAATCGGCGCGATGTCGTTCGGTACGGCGTTGCGGATGGAGGAATCGGACGCGCCGGCGATATCGCACGAGGCGATCACATCCCACAAGGCAACATGATGGCGCAATGCGAACGCGCGGCGGGATGCAGGGGAGTCGCCGGGCACGTCGAGCGGATCGGCGGAATCCGCGAACAGCGCGGCCATCACCGGCCAGAACCGGTTCTGCCGGTGCATGTAATAGAACCCGGCCTCGCGCGACTTCGGACTCGGCATCGACCCGAGCACCAGCACCCGCGAATCGGCATCCCACACCGGGCCGAACCCATGCTCGACATGCTCGCTCATCGTACTATCGGATCCGATACTGGTGACCATGCTGCGTGATGAAGAACCCCAGCCGGCGCAGTTTGCGAGTGAGCGAATACATGGTCGTATCCATCACCGTGCGCTGGTCGGCGAAACCGGCTCCGTCGCCGAACACCAGCCGCGACAGGTCGTCGAAGCTCAGATAGTCGCCGTCCGCCCGGATCAGTGCCTCCAACGCGGAGTATTCGCGCGGCGACAATGCAATCGGCTTGCCGCCGCGGTAGTAGGCGCGCTGCCGTCGCGTGTCGAGCGTCAGATCGCCGTGGATCAGCAGCGCGGGACCGTTCGCGGTCGCGTCGCCGTCCGGAGCATCGTCGATTGTCTGCAGCAGCGAGATGTACGACAACAGTTCCGTGTCGCCGAACGGCTTGACGACGGTGACGTCGGGCGTCAACGGTGCGGCGACGGGGGAGCCGGTCGCCGGTCGGCTCGACGCGCTCAGCGAAGGCGTGGACAGCAACGCGATGCGGATACGACGTCCAAGCGAGATCCCCGGATCATGCAACCGGCGAGCCAATCCGTCGCGCACCGCCGCCGGCGTGAGATCATCCAGCACCACCGCATCGAACGGCAGCAGCGGATAATCCCTGAACAATTCGTCCAGCTGAGCCACGGAAGTGACGACCGTGGTCTGATGCCCAGCCGTTTCCAGTGTCCGTTCCAATGCGGAGGCCAACGCCGCACTGCCGGTCACCACAAGCAGATCCATCGCACGCCTCCCGTCGGCCGTCGTATATCCAGCACTATAGTCCGAGCGTTTCCGGTTCGGTATCTCAGATGCCGGGCTGTCGATATGATAGGCGAGAAACGACAAGCCGATGACCAGGACGATGAACGGGAGCGACGGATGATCGACGAAGTGGTGATGCTCAGGCACGGACGAACGGCATACAACCGCGCCGGGCGGCTCCAGGGCCAGATCGACGTGCCGCTCGACATCGTCGGCCAATGGCAGGCCGACATGGCCGGTCTCGAACTCGCGCAGCGCTACTATTGGGCAAAGATCGGCGGCATCGCACGCAACCCGGAACGGCTCGCGCAACCCGGTCCCGAAGCCGCAGAACGCAGCGACATCAGCGAATACTGCAACGCGCCGGCCGCGGGCCGGCGCATGGTCGTCATTTCGTCGGACCTGTTCCGCGCCCAGCAGACCGCGCACGCCTTCGCCGACCCGCTCGGACTGGACGTCACCACCGACCCGAGGCTGCGCGAACGCAGCTTCGGTCAATGGGAGGGCCTGACCCGCGAACAGATCCGCGACATCGACGCCGAAGCATACGCCTCATGGCGCCGGCACGAGGGCGGCGAACTCGCCTACGGCGTCGAAAGCCGCGAGGCGACCGGCCGGCGAGGCGCGGACGCGATGCGCGCGATCATCGCCGACCCGCAATACGCCGCCGAGCCGACCACGCTCATGGTCGTCGGCCACGGTTCATGGATCGCCGCCACGATCGAAACACTGGTTGGCATGCAGGTCAATTCGCTCGACAATCTCGGCCGCATCCGCAACGCGTTCTGGAGCCGGCTGAGCATCCTGCGCGAGATGAACGGCCACGCGTTCGACCGCCCGGTCTGGCAGCTCGACGCGTTCAACGAATGCGCCCCCATCGTGCGCACCGTCGACTGGGACAACGGTCCCGTGTGGCTCACGGCGGGTGTCTGACCGTAGGGACTATTCTTGTCTCGGTTTGAATCGACGCGGGGCATCGCGCCGCAATCGCACGGCGGAAGGCAGGTGAACGAGACATGTTGAGAATCTTCAGCACCATCAACGGCCAAGTGGAGCAGGTACAGAAACCCGAGAACGGGTCGTGGATATCCTTGAGCGAACCGACCGACGTGGAACTCGCCACCATCGCCCAGCAGACCGGCATCGACCTGGCCGACCTGCGCGCCCCGCTGGATGACGAGGAACGTTCGCGCGTTGACGTCGAGGACGACTACACGATGGTCATCGTCGACATCCCGACCGTCGAGGAGCGCGGCGGCCGCGACTGGTACGAGACGATCCCGTTGTCGATCATCGTCACGCAGAACCTCATCATCACCGTATGTATGCAGGACACGCCCGTGCTCCACCCGTTCATGGAAGGCACGATCCGCGGCTTCAACACGTTCATGCGCTCGCGATTCATCCTGCAGATCCTGTACCGCAACGCGACCATGTACCTGCGTTATCTGCGCATCATCGACCGCGAAAGCGACAAGCTCGAATTGAAGCTCCGCCACTCCATGCAGAACCGCGAGATCGTGATGCTCATGGAGCTGAGCAAGACCTTGGTCTACTTCACCACGTCGCTCAAATCGAACGAAATCGTGATGGAGAAGCTCACCACGCTAAGCCGCATCAAGCAGTACCCGGACGACGAGGACCTGCTTGACGACGTCATCACCGAAAACAAGCAGGCCATCGAGATGGCGAACATCTACAGCGGCGTTCTTGCGAACATGACTGACGCGTTCGCCTCGATCGTGTCGAACAACCTGAACAACGTGATGCGCATCTTCACGATCATCTCGATCACGCTGTCGGTGCCCACGCTCATCTTCTCGATGTACGGCATGAACTTCCAAGAGGGCATGCTCGGCATGCCGTTGAGCGACAAGCCGTGGGGTTTCGTCGCGATCATCGTGATCTCGGTCGCCCTGTCCGCCGTGGTGACGTGGTTCCTCACCCGTTCGCGCATGTTCAAATGAGCGTGAGCGTGAATGGCCGTATCGTGCGGCGTCGGCTGGGTGCGGCCGCGTGCGCGCTCGTGCTGTCGATGCTGCCGTTGGCCGGCTGCGGGACTTCCGGCGCGGGTTCTTCCGCGACGACCGATGCCGATGCGTTGTCCGCTACATCCGGACAGCCGCAGGGGCCGACGATCACGATCGGCGTCTCCTCCGACCTGCCGGGATTGGGATACTGGCATGACGGCTCGTACTCCGGATTCGACATCGACGTGGCCGCCTACGTGGCGAAGGTGCTCGGCTACGGCCGCAAACAGATCGTGTTCGTGCAGGTGCGGCCGCAGGAACGGGCCACGGCATTGGACGGAGGCCGCGCCGACATGGTGGTCGCCGGATTCACGATGACTGATGAGGCCGCGAAGAACGTCGCGTTCGCCGGATCGTATCTTGACGTGCGGCCGGCCGTGCTGGTGCACGACGACGAGACACTGGGCGGGGATGCGGTCGCGGATCTGTTCGATACGACGGACAGTGGCACGGCCATCGCCGATCAGCACGATGTCGCCGTGGGTCACGACAAGACAGACGGTGACGTAAGGCGCGATATGACGGTCTGTGCGGTGAACGGCACGGCCGAACGCGCGATGATCGCCGGACGCGATGACGTGACGGTGAAGACTTACGACACGTATGGGCAGTGCATGACCGCGCTCATGGCCGGATCGGTCGACATGGTCGCCGGCGACGAGGCGACGTTGCCGGGACTGATGCACGACCGGCGCGGCTCGTACCGGCTCGTCACGGATTCGTCGGACGATGACGGTCTGAGCTACGGCATCGCCGTGCGACACGACCGCACCGAACTTGCCGGCAAGATCACTGCGGCGCTGCGGGCGATGCTCGACGACGGCTCGTGGCGACAGTACGTCGACGCCGATCTCATGCCGTTCGGATACCGGCCGTCACCGCTGTCATCTCCGACCGTCACGACATACTGACACGCCCCGGAATCATCCGTGGAATCATGATGCGGTCGCAATGGGCGGAATCATGCGGCCGTGTCCAGTTGCATGGCAATAATTCACCGTATGGCTAATGAGAAGAACACGACCGCGCAGGCGGCCGACACCCCCGCCGAGCCGTCGTTCCGCTACAATGCGGCGCTCGCGCAGGACATCGAAACCAAGTGGCAGAAGAAGTGGGACGACGAAGGCACCTTCTGGGCCGCCAACGTCAACGGTGACCTCAAGGACGGCAAGGGCCGCAACGCAGACGGCCGCCCCGCCTTCTTCGCGATGGACATGTTCCCCTACCCGTCCGGCAAGGGCCTGCACGTCGGCCACCCGCTCGGCTACCTCGCCACCGACGTGGTGTCGCGCTACCACCGTATGAAGGGCGAGAACGTGCTGCACGCCATGGGCTACGACGCGTTCGGCCTGCCCGCCGAGCAGTACGCCGTGCAGACCGGCCAGCACCCGCGCATCACCACCGAGCAGAACATCGCCAACATGCGCCGCCAGCTGCACCGCATGGGCCTGAGCTTCGACAACCGCCGTTCGTTCGCGACCATCGACCCCGGCTACGTGCGTTGGACGCAGTGGATCTTCTCGCGCATCTACGACGCATGGTACGACGAGGATGCTAAGAACCCGTCCGGCTCGCAGGGCTCCGCCCGTCCGATCTCCGAGCTCGTCGCCAAGTTCGAGAATGGCGAGAAGACCATTCCGGGCCATGAGTCCGACGGTGTCGCGTGGGGCGATCTGACCGAGGCCGAGCAGCAGGACATTCTCAACGATTTCCGCCTCGCCTACATCTCCAAGTCCCCGGTCAACTGGTGCCCGGGCCTGGGCACCGTGCTCGCCAACGAGGAGGTCACCGCCGAAGGCAAGTCCGAGCGCGGCAACTTCCCGGTGTTCCAGCGCGAGCTGCGCCAGTGGTCCATGCGCATCACCGCGTACGGCCACCGTCTGATCGAGGACCTCGACGGCATCGACTGGCCGGAGAAGGTCAAGCTCATGCAGCGCAACTGGATCGGCGAAAGCCACGGCGCGTCCGTGCACTTCACCGTCGCCACTGCCGAGGGCGACAAGGACATGGAGATCTACACCACCCGTCCCGACACCCTGTTCGGTACCACGTTCGCCGTCGTCTCCCCGGAGCACGATCTGCTGCACTACGTGCCCGCCGAGTGGCCCGCCGACGTTCCGGAATCTTGGAAGGGCGGCTATGCGACCCCGGCCGAAGGCGTCAAGGCGTATCGTCTGGCCGCCGAGTCGAAGACCGCGAAGGACCGCGTCGAGGAGGCCGGCGAGAAGACCGGTCTGTTCACCGGCCTGTATGCCGTGAACCCGATCACCGGCGTCAAGCTGCCGCTGTTCACCGCCGACTACGTGCTCATGGACTACGGCACCGGCGCGATCATGGCCGTGCCGGGCGGCGACCAGCGCGATTACGACTTCGCGACGAAGTACGGTCTGCCGGTCATCTATACGGTCCAGCCGCTGCCGGAATCCGGCGACGACCTCGCCAACTACGAAGGCAAGGCACCGTTCGTCTCGCACGACGGCATCGTCATCAACTCCGCTGTCGATGCGACGTTTGCGAAGGGCGACGCGCTCTCGCTCAACGGCCTGCGCGTCGACGACGCGATCGCCAAGGTCAACGCATGGCTCGAGGAGGCCGGCGTCGGTAAAGGCACGGTCTCGTACCGTCTGCGCGACTGGCTGTTCTCCCGCCAGCGCTACTGGGGCGAGCCGTTCCCGATCGTCTACGGCGAGGACGGCACCCCGCACCTGCTGCCAGACTCCGCGCTGCCGATCAACCTGCCGGACGTGCCCGACTACCAGCCGCGCACCTTCGACCCGATGGACGCCGAATCCAACCCGGAGGCGCCGCTGAGCCGCAACGAGGACTGGGTCAAGGTCGAACTTGACCTGGGCGACGGTAAGAAGACGTACTACCGCGATACGAACACCATGCCGAACTGGGCCGGCTCCTGCTGGTACTACATGCGTTACATCGACCCGACCGACACGGCCCACATGGTCGAAAAGGACGAGTTCGACTACTGGATGGGCCCGAACCACAACAAGTATTCTGGTGACGAAGGCGGCGTGGATCTGTACGTGGGCGGCGTCGAGCACGCCGTGCTACACCTGCTGTACTCGCGCTTCTGGCACAAGGTGCTCTTCGACCTCGGCTACGTGGATTCGGCCGAACCGTTCCACAAGCTGTTCAACCAGGGCATGATCCAGGCGTTCGCCTACACCGACGACCGCGGCCAGTACGTGCCGGCCGCCGAAGTCGAAGAAGGCCCGGCCGGCGCCGACGGCGAACCGACGTTCACGTGGCACGGCGAGCACGTCAACCGCGAGTTCGGCAAGATGGGCAAGAGCCTCAAGAACATCATCACGCCGGACGACATGTACGAGAACTACGGCGCGGACACGTTCCGCCTGTACGAGATGAGCATGGGCCCGCTGGCGGACTCCCGTCCGTGGAACACGCGCAACGTGGTCGGCGGCATGCGCTTCCTGCAGCGCCTGTGGCGCAACGTCGTGGACGAGAACACCGGCGAGGTGCACGTGAGCGAGGACGCGCTGGACGCGAAGACCCTCAAGGCGCTCAACAACACGATCGCCGAGGTGACCGAGGAGATGGAGGGCATGCGCCCGAACACCGCGATCTCCAAGCTCATCGTGCTCAACAACCACCTGACTTCGCTCGGCACCGTGCCGCGCGCCGCCGTCGAGCCGCTGATCCTCATGCTCTCGCCGATCGCGCCGCACATCTGCGAGGAGCTGTGGGCGCGCCTCGGCCACGCCGAGTCGCTGGCGCACGAGCCGTGGCCGGTGGCCGACGAACGCTACGTCGGTCAGGACACGGTGACCGCGGTCGTGCAGATCAAGGGCAAGATCCGCGCCAAGCTCGAGGTCTCGCCCGACATCGACCCGGCCGAGCTGGAGAAGATGGCGCTCGAGGCCGTCGCCGACCGTCTCGGCGGCAAGACCCCGCGCAAGGTGATCGTCAAGGCGCCGAAGATCGTCTCCATCGTGCCTGCGGAATGATCGGACGGGGGAAAGTCCGTTTTTCCGGCGTATTGTGGATAACCTGACCGTTCGACCACATACCCTGGTCTGACTGGACAAGATGCCCATGCATCCCTCACTGTGGATACATGGGCATCTTGCATATCGATCAGGATTTGTCGGCGGACGGCGGCGAAGCGGCATCGCGTCGTCTCGGATCATTGAGCCATGCGATGCAGACACATCATCCACAAGCCGCATCCACGGATCCTGCGGCGCGAAACGGTGACGTATCCGTCGAATTGCATCCTCCGCCGCCTCCGAGCAGGCCGGATGCTCGGAGGCGAACCGATCGGATGCCATCACTCGGCATGCTTGCCGGCGTACGTTCATCGGACACCGCGCACGAGGAGCATCGTCTGCGGCGTGACCGGCCACGGACGGCGTTCAAACCGATCCATGCGGCGACGGCGGTGCTGATACTTGCCACGATGCTGTGCGCAAGCCTGACCATGCTTGTCCAGCAAGCGATCCGTTACGAACGGGTACTGACCGATGCTCAGACCTCATCCGTGGCATCCGGTTCGTCCGATTCGTCGTCCCGTACCGGAATCGGTGATGGAACGGATACGTCGGCCGGTGATGACACCCGATCAGACAGTCGTTCCTCCGACTCCGGTTTCGGTGTGCAGAATGACGATGTTGACGGAACGACGACAAATGGTGACGACGCCGAACAGAGTGGAGGCGAAACATCCACTGACTCGTCGGCGGCCGAACCGGCGCAACCCGTTCCCACCGATGATGGCAGAATCGATCTCAATACCGCGACGTCCGAGGAATTACAGACCGTCAAGGGCATCGGCCCAGTCACCGCCGAACGTATCCTCGCGCATCGTAAAGCGATCGGACGGTTCACCAGCGTCGACCAGCTGCTCGATGTCAAGGGCATCGGCACGAAAACCCTCGCCAAAATCAGAGACGAGGTGGCGGTGCGATGAACAGACGGATACGGCGCGGCCGAATTGTCTCGAACGGGCGGCATGGTGGATTGAGATCCGGCGGCCGCCGATACGGGAAAACAACTGCCGGCATTACGTCACACAGGGAGCAGGGGAGTCGCGACTGGCGCATGCTGCCCGTCGCGTTCGTCGTATGGATGACAAGTCTGGCCGTCCATCAGGCGTTCAACCTGTTCATGGGTTCCGACGCGCCGGACGTTCTATCCCTCGCCGTTCTCCTCCTTGCGATCCTTGTCGCCTGTTGTATCGCATACGCGTCCTCCCGTGCCGCTCTCACCGTGCTCATCGTCGCCGTATGCCTTTGCGGTATCAGCACCCTGTCCGTCGCGCTCGCCCAATGGCACGACCCCGCCACCCGGGCGGCACGTCGAACCGCCGAAACCGCAGTCATCGCAACCATGCGCATCATCACGCCGCCTACAGCTTCCACCTTACGTGACGCGGACTGCCAGACCGACGCGGTCCTGCGATCGTTGTCGGACGGTTCTGTCACGCAATCCTCGCTCGCCTCCCTGCGCCTATTCGCATCCGGAACGGCATGCGCGCAACTCGCACACGGTTCCGTCATTCGCATCCATGGCGTCCTGCAACAGGCACGATACGGTAAACAGCCGCTCTGGCTGATCACCGAACCTTCATCTGGCATGCCTGAAACGATCCGTGCGCCGACCCTGCCGCGGCGAACGATCACAGTCATACAGCAGTCGTTCTTCTCCGTCACCGAGCGGCTTTCCGACCAGGGACGCGTGCTCGTGCCGGGTCTGACGCTCGGCATGCTCGGTCAGGATCACGTCAACATCGGCGACGGTGTATACGACAGGCAGCGTCATGCGCAATCGCCGGTTGAGGAGGCGTATGCCGAACTGGTCGAAGACAATTTCCGTCGATCCGGCATCATGCATCTCATGGCCGTCTCGGGAGGTCATTTCATGCTCGTCGCCGACCTGACCCGACGACTGTGCGCGCGGCTGCTCATGCCACGTCGGCTGGTCGCCGGTCTCGTGGCGGCCTCGTACCTGCTGCTTGCCGCGGCCATGTACCCATCCGATTCCGTGTTGCGCGCGCTCGTCATGGGATTGCTCGGCGCGGCGGCGCTGTACGTCGGTCGGCGCGGCCAGTCGGAGAGCGCGCTGAGCTGGACGGTGATCGGCGTATTGCTGGCCGATCCTACAATGGCGCGCAGCTACGGGTTCGCGCTGTCCTGCGCCGCCGTGCTCGGCATCGTGCTGTTCTCGCGGCCGCTCGGAACATGGATGGAATCCGTGATGCCGAAAGTGCTGGCCGAACCGCTGGGCATGACCGTCGCCGCACAATCGCTGACCCTGCCAATACAGATCCTCATGGAGCCTGAGCTCTCGCTTGCCTCCGTGCCGGCGAACCTGCTGGTCAGCCCGCTTGTCGGATTCGCGACAATGGCCGGTCTCGCCGCGCTGCTCGTCGCATGGGCAAGCCCGACACTGGGTTTCCTGCTCGCATGGACGGCATCATGTGGCACGCAGGTCATGGAACGCATCGCCGCATGGCTCGCCTCCGGTCGCTACGCCGTCATCGCATGGCCCGCCGACCCGTCCGGTGGCCAAACATCCGGCAACCTACCCGGCGCACTGCTCATGCTCCTTGCGGAAGCCATGCTCGTCGCCGTGATCCTGTACGGCGTCCGTCTCACCCATCGCCTGAGCGATCCCTGCCCCGAGCTGCCCGGAAAGCCCTTTCGTCCGGGCCCGCGCACGCGCATCGCCCTCTGGTTCGCCCACACCAAGACGTTCCTTGAACGGGACTGGCGCCGGTAAGCGAATCGGCGACGGCATGATTCGTGGGCGAGGCAAACGAAAGCGGACGTCCGATCATCGCGGTCGAACGTCCGCTCACGCCGTTGACAACGCTGCTCAGTACTGGCCGGACTGGGAGGCGAGGGTCCACTGGTCGTTGAAGGCCTGGTGATCGCTCACTTCGGATTTGTCCTTGAGTTGGTACTTATCGATGGCCGTATCGCCATCGTCATCCCACGTCGAATCGACGAGCAGCCACGTGCCGTCGATGTCCACGTAATTCCACGCGTGACTGGCGGTGGTGCCGGTCACGGAACCGATCACCACTCGCGTGTCGAGCCCAGCGGCCTTGGCCAGCAGCTGGTAGGCGTACGCGTATGCCAGGCATACGCCCTTGCCGTCCACCATGCCATAGGCGCTCCATGCGTTCGGATACTGTTCGGAGGACTGCGAGGATTCGAACGCGCTGCCTTCGCCGTTCTTTCCGACGCTGTTCAAGGCATCGTAGTCATAGGTCATACGCGCTGCGAGGAACTGGTCTATCGCGATTGCTTTGTCCCGTGCGGAGCCTTGGAACCTGCCTTTTACGGAATCCACGAAATCGGCAATCTGCTGCTGACGTTTCGCGTAGTCCTGCGGATAGTGCACCCACATCACCGTCCGGTCGCCCTTCTTGCGCACGGTGTAAGACACGCCGGATGAATCGGTGCGTATATACGGGTTCTGGCTGATTACCTCATTCATCACGTCCGACGTGCTCACCTGATAGTCGTCCGTGGCGTAGTCGGTGATGTCGATGACCTCGTGGCCGTTGAGAATGTTGTTGGCGAGGTACGTGCCGTATTCGGTCGACGCGTAGGTGAAGTACTGGGACTGTTTCGTGTCCGAGTCGATGTCCTTCGCGTCGTAACCGCTCCAGTCGGTATCGCCTCGCACCGCGTTGATGCGGTCGAGCACGCCGCCGGCCTTCGGCAGTGCTCGGAGCGCGGCCTGAGTAATCTGCGCGAATGCCTGGTTCAGGTCTCCCTCGTAGTACAGGGATCCGGAGTTGGTGATCATCGTTCCGGGGGCGGAGACGGTGAACCGCCAGCTGCTGGAGGAGTTCTCGTCGCGGCGCAGGTCGCTGAACGTGCTGGGGATCGGGGCGGTCGCGCCGTTGGCCATGGTCACGAACGTGTAGGCGTATGCCTGCATCGATTCGTCGGCCGTGTTCTTCTCGCCGAACGCGCCGCTCAGGCCGTAGAACCATTGGCTGACGCGAGCGTGCTCGGCCGTCGTCAGCGGGATCGACGGCACGATGCTGCTTGCGTCAACCGCGCGCCATCGGCCTTCATGCCCGTCCGCATCCACCGCGGTGACGATGAAGTACAGTTTGCCCGCCGAACCGGGATCGTACGAGCCGCCGGCCTGCTGCAGTATGTTCGCGCAGTATTCGTCCGTCGCGTTCTGGCAGGAATCGATCGCGTCCTGCCTCTCCACGGCAAGCGACTGGTAGGCCTCGTTCTGGCTGTAGACGGCGTCCGTGCCGTCGACGAGCTGGTGGCTTTTCGGCTTGTCGTAGTCCTTCGACAGCAGCGTGGTCGTCGTGGACGAGCCGATCTTCGTGACCGTGCTGCGCTCTTCGGCGAAGTAGTCGTCGCCGGGCTGGCCGACCTGCGGGGTGACGATGTAGGCGTACACGTTGTACGACTTCGCGCCCTCGAGCTTGCTCCACGAGATGTCGACGCCGCCCTGCGCGTTGACGGTGGGCGTGATGCCGTTCACGGGGGAGAGCTGTTCGACATCGGTCGGATTGACGACCTTGAAGAACTGGACGATCGGCTTGGCGAGTTTCGAACCGTCCTCGCCCATGTACTGCACGTAATAGTAGCCGTCGGACGGCAGGAATCCGTGATCGCTGCCGATGTCGTCGTTTCCGTCGCGCAAGTACTCGGGGATGTCCATCTCGCCGCCGACGTCGATGACGCCGTTACCGTCCTTGTCGCTTTCCGGCATGCCGGCGTTCGCGCTGGTTGGGACCGGCACGGACAGCGCGGCGTCCTGATAGACCTTCGCGCAGTCGAACGTCGTCATGTCGGCGCCCTTGAGTTTGAACACCCAGTAATCGTCCGGGACGACCGAGGCCTTGCCCTTGAGCGTGATGCGGAACTCGTGGTAGATGTCGACCACGATCGGGTCCCTCAACTCGTACTTGGATGCCGGCAGGGCGCTGCCGTACGCTTGCTCGGCAGTGGGCAGCGATGCGGACTTGTTATCCGAACGGGAGCTTGCAACGAACAGGCCGCCGATGACGCACGCGATGACGGCGAGGACCGCGATCAGTATGAACGGCCACTTCCTCCTGCGCTTGCCGTTGGCGCCCGGTCCGGTCGGCTGCGGCTGCGCGGGGAATGGATACGGCTGACCGGGATGCGGCTGCTGGTTGGGATGCTGCGGTTGCCGGTACGGCTGTTGCGATTGAGCCGGGTAAGGTTGCGGCGGATATGGTCCCGCCGGGTTCGCGGCCGACTGCGGTTGTGGTTGCGGCATGGGCTGTGACTGATGCTGCCCAGCGTATGGTGCCTGATACGGCTGACCGACAGGTGCCGGATACTGTTGCCCGACCGGTTGCGGGGACGAGGACTGTTGATACGGCTGCTGCGGATGATATTGAGGTTGCTGTGTGTCACCGTTGTCCACGGTGCCGCCGTTCGGCTGTTGTGTCATGGTGGAAACCCTTTCGTTCGCTTGCGCGTCATTGTCAACATCATCCTACCCGTCCAAGGCCGGGCCTCCACGGATTTGGCACTGGTGTTGTCCAACGTTGCGGCGAGATTGGGGAACATGGCAAACAAGGCAGGCAGGAACACGCCGTTCACCATCGTGTTCGGCGGCGACCCGTATCTGAACGGGCAGACGGTGCGCGATCTGCGTCAGCGCGCTCAGCAACGCCGTCCCGACGCGGAACTGGTCGAACTCGACGCGGGCGACACCGACCGGTACGAGTTCGACGAGGCGGTTGGCCCCTCGCTGTTCTCGGACACGTCGATCGTCACCGTGACCAACCTGCAGAACGCCGACGACAAACTCGCCGACGCGATGATCGCCTACTGCAAGGAGGCATGCGCCGGCCCGAAGAGCGCCAGCGTCGTCATCTGCCAGCACGAAGGCGGCATGAAAGGCAAGCGTCTCGTCGACCAGCTCGAGAAAGCCGGCGCCCGCAAGGAGGCCGTGGCCGATCTCAAGAAGGCCGACGCGAAGCTCAACTTCACGATCGGCCGCTTCGAACGCAATCATCGCCGCGTCGACCCGGCCGCCGCGCAGCAGCTCGTCGCCGTGCTCGGCGAGAAAACCGGCGAACTGGCCGCCATGTGCGACCAGCTGTGCTTCGACTTCGACGACGACCCGATCGGTCTGAACCGCGTGAACCAATACCTGACCGCCAACCCGCAGGTCACCGGCTTCGCGGTCGCCGACACGGCCGTCGCCGGGCGCACCGCCGAGGCGATCATCCAGATGCGGTCCGCGGTCGAGCAGGGCACTGATCCGATCGCGCTCATCGGCGCGCTCGCAATGAAACTGCGTTCGATGGCCAAGGCCTCGGCCGTGCGCTCGGGCGTGATCTCACAGGCCGAAGCCAAAATGAACCCGTGGGTGCTCAAGAACGCGCAACGCCAGCTCTCCGGATGGACGTCGGACGGCATGAGCCGGTGCATCCAGCTGCTCGCATGGGCCGACGAGCAAAGCAAGACGAACGGCGGCGACCCGGTGTATGCGCTCGAACGCTGCCTGACCGCGATCAGCAGGAAGGGAAGGGAATCATGAACGACACGAGTCGAAGCATCACTATCGACGTACCCACCGACGACGACATGCGCGCGCTGGGGGAGCGGGTCGCGGGCACCGTGCGGGGTGGCGACGTGCTGCTGTTGTCCGGTCCTCTCGGTGCCGGCAAGACCACGTTCGCGCAAGGATTCGGCCGGGGGCTGGGCATCGGCGAGCCGATAGTTTCCCCGACGTTCACCATCGCCCGCGAGCTGGACGGCCGGTTCGCCGACGGCACGCCGGCGCATCTCGTGCACGTCGACGCCTACCGGCTCGGCGGCAACGCATACGCACCCGGTCAGGACGCGATCGGCCGGCTGCTCGACGAACTCGAATCGCTCGGACTGGACGAGGAACTCGAAGACCCGGGCGCGAACACGGTGATCCTTATGGAGTGGGGCGAACAGATGGCCGCCGCGCTCGCGCCGCAGCGGCTGGAAATCCATATCGACCGGCCGCTGCGGTCGTCTGGCCATGATCCGGCAGGAGATGGCGACGCGGACGACGAGCTGACCAGCGACGGCACGCGCGTGGTCACGCTGGTGCCGGTCGGCGCACGATGGGATTCGTGGACGATCGACTAACGGATAAGGGATGCGGGACTCCTTGTTGTAGACTCGCTACAGGTTTTTTCGGACGCATCGTTCGGGATCAGTCACGATCAAGGAGAGACACGCATGGGCTGCACGCTGGTGATCGACACGTCGTACGGTTCGACCGTAGGTATCGTGGGACGCGAACCGATCGTCGAAACCGACTCGCGCACCCACGTCGAGCGATTGCAGGTCAACATCGCGCGTGCGGTGTCCGAGGCCGGACTCGCGCCGTCCGACATCGATACGATCGTCGTCGGACTCGGTCCGGCCCCGTTCACCGGCCTGCGCGCTGGCATCGTCACGGCCAAGGCCCTCGCGTTCGCGACCGGTGCGAAGCTCGTCGGGCAGAACGTGCTCGAACCGCAGCACGAGATGCTGGCCGCCGTCATGGGCGGGCATGATATGTTCGCCGGCGTCGACTTTCTGTCCGAACTGCCACGGCTTGTGCCGGCCGGCGTGTCAGGGAATCCCGACGATACGGCCGTGAGGACAGGGGACGCCGAACTCGATCGTCACGTCACCCTGTGCGTGAACGACGCGCGACGCAAGCAGCTGTACTTCACGCTCATCCACGGCACGGTCAGCATGCCCGACGCCGAGGCAGACGGCAACCGCTGGATCGGCATGGACATCGACTATCCCGAACGGATCGTCGAACGCGTGCACGCCGTGATCGCCGAACGTTCCGCGCGCGACGGCGTGCGTTACATCGTGGATGTGGCCGGTCACGGCGCGTCCAAATATGCATCCGCGTGGACTGGTCTTGGCGACGCTCTCGGATCGGTCGTCGACGGTTCGATACTGGACGCCGGAACGGACGGCGTGTCGCTGTTCTCGGCGATCGCACTGTCGCGCGAACTGCGCGGTGATAAGGAAGTGCCGGTCGAACCGCTGTATCTGCGCCGACCGGACGCGGAGATTCCCGCACCGCTCAAGCACGTGCTCAACCACGCCGGCGCGGAAAGGACCGCCTGATGCTCGTGTCGTTGGACGAACTCGACCGCGAAACGGCCATCGCCGCGGTGCGCGCGCTCGAAATCGAACTGTTCGGTAACCATGCGTGGAGCGAAACATCGATACGGCAGGAGCTCGACGCACCAGCACGCACGTACGTGTTCGACGTTGCGGACGAGCGGAAGGGCGGCACGATACAGCCGGACGATGTGCGCGGATTCGCCGGCTACTGGTACGACGGCGACGACGCGGAGATCATGGACGTCGGAGTCGGCAAGACATACCAGCGGCAGGGCGTCGCGGCCGCGATGATGACCTGGCTGGTCGAGCGTGCTCGCGAACAGGGCGCGCGGCGCATCCTGCTGGAAGTCAGCGTCGTCAACGAGCCGGCCATCTCGCTGTACCGCCGGTTCGGATTCGAGAACATCGGACTGCGGAAACGCTACTATCAGCCGGAAGGCATCGACGCGCACGTCATGGCGCTGGACTTGGAGCCGCACGTCGTCGGCTTCCAAAGCGCAACCGACACGCATGCAAGCCATCCTGACATTGAACATACGGAACGTACGGAATACGAGGAGACGACATGAGCGAACCGATCGTACTGGGCATCGAATCGACCTGCGACGAAACCGCCGCGGCCATCGTGCAGGGCCGTACCCTGCGCTCCAATGTCGTCGCCTCATCCATGAACGAACACGCGCGATACGGCGGCGTCATCCCCGAAATCGCCTCCCGCGCGCATGCCGAAGCGTTCGTGCCGTGCGTCTCGCAGGCGCTCGCCGACGCCGGACTGGAACTGTCGGACGTGGACGCGATCGCCGTGTCCGCCGGACCGGGCCTCGCCGGATGCCTTGCGGTCGGCGTGTCGGGCGCGAAGGCGCTCGCATGGGCGGCCGGCAAGCCGATCTACGGCATCAATCATGTGATCGGGCATATCGCGGTCACGCAACTGCAGTTCGGCGCGTTCCCGCCGGACACGCTCGCTCTCATCGTGTCGGGCGGCCACACCTCGCTGCTGCATGTCGAGGACGTGGCGCGGCACATCGACGTGGTCGGCACCACGCTCGATGATGCGGCGGGGGAGTGCTTCGACAAGGTGGCGCGGCTGCTCGGCTTCCCGTATCCGGGCGGCCCGCACATCGACCGGCATGCGCAAAAGGGCGACCCGAAGGCCATCCGCGTGCCGCAGGGACTGACGCAGGGCAAGGCCGGGGCCGCGCATCCGTACGATTTCAGCTTCTCGGGCGTCAAGACCGCCGTGGCCCGCTGGATCGAGGAACAGCAGGCTGCCGGGCGTGAGATTCCGGTGGACGACGTGTGCGCGTCGCTCGCGGACTCGGTGGCGACGGTGCTTGCACGCAAGGCCATGCGCGGATGCGAGCAGTACGGGTCGAAGTCGCTGATCGTGGGCGGCGGATTCTCCGCGAACTCGCAGCTGCGCGCCAAGCTGCTCGAATACGGCGAGCGTTGCGGCGTCGAAGTGCGCATCCCGCAGATCAAGCTGTGCACCGACAACGGCGCGATGGTCGCCATGCTCGGCGTGAATCTGGTCGAGGCCGGCGTGGCCCCGTCCGCGCCCGATTTCGCGATTGATTCGGCTATGCCGCTGACCAAGATCAGCATGTAGGGCGTCTTCGGGCGCGGCGGTCTGCCCTCGCGGTTGTCTTGGCAGGTCTCAGCCCCGTTGAGGCTCGCGAGGTTGTAGGCTTGCAAACTTGCATTGCAGGTTTGTAGGTTCGCCTCTGGCGGACTCCTCCTGCCGGGCATACGGCCGCTGTCGCACCCCGTACCGGCCGTAAGCCCGGGAATGAGCATCTCGTCGTACCAATGGTTCCACTCTTCCGAGCTCACGGCCGTTCCCGGCTATGAAACCGGCGAACCCAGGAGGGTTGTTGGTTTTGCAGGTTCTCTCCCGGGCTTACGCCCGTTTCGGAGGCGATGGCCGGCCGTATGCCCGGGAGAGAACCGGGGCGATGCCTCCTCCCGGGCATACGGCCGGTTTGAAGACCTGATTCGGCCGTATGCCCGGGGACGATGTTGGCTTGCGGATCCCCTCCCGGGCTTACGCCCGTTTTGTGGACGGGAACCGGCCGTATGCCCGGGAAGTTGACGGAATGTACTGGGTTTAACCCAATGCATGGATAGCAAGAGGCCTCGGAACATGAGTTCCGAGGCCTCAAATAAGCTCCTGCGGCTGGGCTTGAACCAGCGACCGTCCGATTAACAGTCGGATGCTCTGCCAACTGAGCTACGCAGGAATATGCGTCACAGGCTTGCGCCATGCACAAGATGTAAATGATATCCGCAAATCGCGATGATGCAACTTTGCGGGGTGCATCGGCGTGTCGGTCGGCGATGTCGCGTCGAACGGCATGTCCGTTTTACTGCCCGAATGTGGATAGTCGAAAATCATCCACAAAAAATGTGGATAGACACGCCGAGTGTGGATAACTCGCTACCTTTCGACCACATAACCCGTTTCGGCTGGACAGCACGACACGTCGCACGGCAAGGTTGAAGGCACCTCGACGACAACAGGGTCGGCGGGGCGCGAACAACCATTGATCGACTCCAAGGAAGGAACGATGATGAACACACGCACCAACAGGGCCGAGACGCCGGGCGGACGCATCGCCAGATTCGCGGCCGCCGCGATATGTTTCCTCGCGATACTGGCCAGCGGCGCCATCCATTCCGAACATGCGATGGCGGCGAACGGCACGATCACCATCAAATCCGGCGACGGCACCTCGCTGGCCGGCCACACGTTCAACGCCTATCTGCTCGCCACCTATACCGACGTGGAACTCAAGGATTCGTCCACCCTACGTTCGGTCAGCGCGCAGCCGGCCAACAGCGCGGCCTCCACATGGATCTCCACAGCGCTCAAGGCGGCGAACGTCAGCGTCGACGCCTCGGCCGGGCAGAACCCCGCCTCGCAGATGCTGCGCCAGACCACCGGTTCTCAGGCCACGCGTCTCATCGCCGCCACCTTGGAAGCCAACAAATCCGGTCGCACGCCGGCCAAGGCGAACCAGACGTCCAACGGCTCGTCCTTGACGCTCACACTGGCCGAAGGCTTTTACCTGATCACCGACTCGGCGGGCATGCCGATCATCGCGTCCACCACCATCAGCGGAACCACTGCCATGGCATCCGGATCGACGCTGGGAACCGTATACATGAAAAGCAAGGTCAGCGTGCCGAACAAGGAGATCAAAAGTGTCGACGGCACCTGGAAGGAGAGCGCGGCCGCGACGAACGGGGAGACGCGGCAGTTCCGCGTCAGGTTCTCGCTGCCGAACCATCTCGCCGCCGACACCGTGACCGTCGACGACGTGATGGACGGCATGCAGTACGTGTCGGGCACGTTCAAGGCGAAGATCTCCGCAGGCAAAAACGCCGGCAAGGACGTGACCTCGGAATTCGGCAAGGTCGGCTCATCCTCCACGGGGAAGGGCTACAAGGTCACCTCCAGCCAGGCGCTGATCGACAATTACGGCACGCAACAGGTGGAGATCTCCTATTCCGCTACGATCACCGACACGGCCAGGGCCAAGGCGGCTTCGAACACGGTCACGGTCACCATCAACTGGCTTCCAGGCACGAATCCGCCGGGCGTCGACCCGCCGAAGCCCGGCAAGGACTTCGTCCGTGTGCCCACATACGGCATCGACCTGAAGAAAATCAGCGCGGCGAGCACCGACCAGAACAGGATCCCCGTCGAAGGCGCGAAGTTCATCATCAAGAACGAGACGCTCGGCAAGTGGCTGAACTGGGACGCCGGTACCAAGCGATGGGCCTACGTCGACACCGAGGCCAAGGCCCAGCAGCGGGCCACGGACGCCAACGGCGTCATCAGCTACGACAGGCTCGGTGCGGGGACCTACCTGATCTCGGAGACCGTCGTGCCGAAGGGATATTTCGGCTTCGTCAAACCGAGCTTCAGGGTCACGATCGACGACGCCGGCACCATATCGATCACCGGAGTCGAACAGGCCGGGCTGACTGCCAGCGTCTCCAAGGCGAACGGAGCCACCAGTACACCGGTCGCGGTCGTCAAAAACGTCGACAACATGACGCAGCTGCCGATGACCGGAGGCGTCACCGTGGGATTGATGGGCGCGGGCGGTCTGTCGGTGATGGGTCTCGCCCTGGCCAGCGCCGTCAAGGCTGGCAAACTGCGTCGTGACGGTCTGGATGCGGCATGGAGGTCATAACATGGGAATGCCAATCAGATACCGGACTCGTGCGACCGCTCTCGCCGGCGCGACTCTCGCCTGCACGATGCTCGTCTGCCTGTCAATGCCGGTCGCACCCGAGGCGATGGCCCAGGACGTGCCCGCCGTCGGCGAACTGCAACGGGACCCGGTCGCATCCACCGCGGTGATCTCGGACGACAACCCGCTCGGCGGGACAGACCAGAGCGGCCAAGTAGGGGACGATAACGAGCGGTCGGACGATGCGTCCGATGACAGCATGGCCTCCTCGGACGACGCGCACGAGAACACGGGGGAATCTCCGGACAACGACGACGCCGGGGACGAGCCCGTCAACGAATCCGATGACCGGATTGCCGCCGCGCCCCGCCGCAGCAAATCGAGCATCAGACCGTTCTCCTTCTCGGACGACGCCCCGACCCGGGGTTGGCTCCGCTTCTTCGACAAAGACAACGTCGAGATCGCAGGACGCATCACCGTCACCGGCCAGCAGTCATACCAGATGCCTGCACTGGGCGGCGCCAAGGATGTCGAATACCACGCCAATCAGGGCATCAGCGGCACTGCGGACTGGAAGGCCGTGGCATGGCAGTCGCAATGGTTCAAGGTCGGAGGACTGTGCGACGCGGGCTGGTCCGCCGACGTGTGCACCATCACCGGGCACGGCGGCTTCGAGCCCCTGATGATCCGGGGCGAGCAAAGCATGCGCCGATTCCTGCCGGGAGCGCGAGTCAACGCGCCGACGGCCACCGGCTCCGCCGTATGGTGGGCGATATACCACACCAGCTGGGCAATGTACGTCGAACAGATACGGTATGCGCCCAACGGCGGCACCGGCGTGATGCAATCCACATCTGCGGATGTCTCGGCATACGACATCAACAGTGAAACCTACTATTCCAGCATTCCCGCGACCGTTGCCGATAACGGGTTCACCCGCCCCGGCTACCAGTTCGTCGGTTGGAAGGCCAGGGGATCGGGCGCCCTGTGGCAGCCGGGCGACACGAAATGGCTGGCGATCAGCAACAACCCGGCCTCCACCTACACGGATCACCAGATCCTCGATGCCCAATGGGAGAGGCTGCCCCATGCAACCACGATGCCGTCCACCGGCGATGCCGGGCTGGTCACCGCATACATGGCCGGTACCGGACTATGCGGTGCGGGATTGTGCGGGGTGATCGGGCTGACACGCAGACGCGATACCGGTCCGCGAAGCGGAGCACGGCACGATGCCCAGGCCTGAATGGTTCGTCCCCGATGATTGGCACGTGGCGTTGTTCGGCAGAACGCCGCCGATGTCACGTGCCGACCGTACCGCGCTACGACGCCAGTGCGGTACGGTACGGAGGCGATTCCGCCTGCTGGTCGCCATAGCCATGGCCGCAATGATATCAGGACTGTCGGTGTTCGCATGGATCGGCGTCACCCAGGCGCAGTCGCGGCGCGAGGCAGAGCATGCGCTCTCGCACATCGAGTCGAGGCGGGGACAGGAGTACGCTACGTTGCAACGTCTGGTCGAAGACGCCGAAGCGTACAACGCTCGACTGGCACGAACACCTCAGGTCATCGGTGAGACCGCCGATGCGGACGGTTCCGCATCCGGCGACTTCTCCTTCGCGGGCGACACCGAGTATCACGACCTGCTGGATGCGGGAGATTCGATCATGGCGGCGTTGCGTATCCCAAAGATCGGCCTGCTGCTGCCGATCCGTCACGGTGCCGGGGAATACGCGCTGGCGAACGGATTGGGTCACCTACACGGCACCAGCCTGCCGGTCGGAGGCAGGTCCACGCATGCGGTCGTCACCGGGCACCGCGGACTGGCCGACAAAGAACTATTCACCAGGCTCGACGAACTCGCCGTGGGAGACCCGTTCTACATCGAACTTGCGGACGGGCGGACGCTCGGATACCAGATCGACGGCATCGTCGAAACCGAACCGGCAGATACCGACCGTCTGCGCATCGAGACGGGGAAGGACCGCGTCACGTTGGTCACCTGCACTCCGATCATGCTCAACACCAGACGTCTGCTGGTCACCGGAATCCGAGCCAGCATGCCCGATATCGTGCCGATTCCTCAATCGGCGCCACGTGACAGGCGACCGAAGGAATCCACGGCCGTCGTGGCAGGCTCGTGCGCCGCCGCGGGCTGGTCGACGCTCTGGGCTGCAGAAACGCGCAGAAGACGGCGCATACCGTCACGGGCATACCACATGACCGGAAAGGAGATATCGGCATGATGCACGACGACTACCGCCGGCGCGTACGCAGCCGCATGCTGCGTGAACGGCGCAGACAGGAAGGAGACGGTCTGCGCCATCGATTCGCAGTCGCATGCTGCTGCGCCGCGGCCATGCTGCTGATGTTCGCCGTCATGCCGTCGGACGGCTTCGGCACGGCTGCGGCGAACCAGAGTGCGGGCGGCACATGCCGTGCCGCTCTGGCATGGCCCGTGGCCGATCCGCGGACAATCGGCACATTCGATGCTCCCGCACAACCCTGGTTGCCCGGACATCGTGGCGTGGACCTCGCCGCCGAACCCGGCACCGAGCTGCTTGCTCCCCGGGACGGGACGATATCGTATGCCGGCACCGTGGCCGGAAAATCCGTGGTCAGCATCGCCTCAAGAGGAATGAAATTGACCTTCGAGCCTGCGGAAACGAATCTGGCGGTCGGCGCACAGGTGCACGTGGGAACACCGTTCGCGCGCGTCGCACTCGGATCGGATCATTGCGACGGAGCATGCGTGCATTGGGGCGTGCGCCGCTCATCCGGCGAATACCTGGATCCCGCAGCACAGACGGCGTCCCGCCGCATCGTCCTCAAACCGTCCAGCTGAAGAAAGGAGTAAGCCATTCAGACAGATCGTGTGCGTTATCCGACCATGCGTTACCCGACCAACCGTGTCAGTTCGCCGAGATTGAGTTCGAAACTGACGCCGCGATCGGCATAATGCGGCTGGTTGAGCGTCGACACCATCGCATGGCGTACGAACTCCCCGGCGATGTGCGCCGACTCGGCCAGTCCGCGTCCGGCCATCACGGCGCCGCACAATGCCGAGGCGAACGCGTCGCCGGTGCCGTGCGTCATGTACGGCAGCTTCTCATGATCCAACTCATGCCGGGCCGCCACACCGGCCGAGGCGCTCGCCACGAAGTTGCGGATCAGTCCGTCACCGCGGTCGACGCCTTTGAGCACGACGTTGCGTGCCCCCATACTCAGCAGCGCGTCGAGCAGATCGTCCACGGCCCCGTCGTCAAGGTCGAGCCCCTCGTACCTGCGACCGGTCAGGATCGCCGCCTCCGTCAGGTTCGGCATGAGCACGTCGGCCCCGTCGGCCAGCGCCCCCATCGCCTCGCACAGTTCAGGCGTATACGTCGAGTACAATTCGCCGCCATCGCCCATCACCGGATCCACCAGACGCAGCGCACGCGGATACTCACGGTAGAGCCGTTGAATGATCGCCACCTGATCGGGGGAGCCGAGGAAACCGGAATACACACCGTCCAGATCGACCTGTTCCGCACGCCACGCATCCAGATAGCCGTCCAGGATGTCAGTCGTATCGTGGAACGTGAACACGTCGTAATGCGTGTGCGCGGAGAACAGCGCGGTCGGCACGGGACACACGTCGCAGCCTGCCGCCGACAGGATCGGGATCGCGGCGGTCAGCGAGCACTTGCCGTAGCCGCACATGTCGTGCACCGCGGCGATCCGGGGAATATAGCGCGGATCACGGTCATACAGCATCACGTCGTCGGTCATGGTCGTCCTTTCGTCTTCGTTGACGACTCTAGCCGGCGGCCTGACTATCGCGCGCGGGCCATGCCGGTGCCCGCACGCCGAATGCGGGCGCCCGTTCCCGAGCGAATGCCGCACGCGGCGTGTCGCAGATGCATCGGCTGTTTTTCGACGCTTGCCGACAGGACGATATCCCAATGATGCCAAGGGTTGATAAAGGGGTATAGGCAACCGTGATAGCGTTCGGCTTGCATCGGCGGGCACCATGCTCGTAAGGTCTAAACCAACACCTCGCCACGACAGCCGGACATCAACCGGAAACGGCCGGCGGGTGGCGATAACCAGCAATGGAATAACCCCACTGAAGGAGCACATCATGACCGAGCCGAACAAGAAGTACCGTTTCGAGACCCTGCAGCTGCACGTCGGTCAGGAGCAGGCCGATCCGGCCACCGATTCCCGCGCCGTCCCGATCTACGCGACCACCTCCTACGTCTTCCACAACTTCGACCATGCCGAGGCCCGCTTCGGACTGGCGGATCCGGGCAACATCTACGGCCGTCTGACCAACTCCACCCAAGGCGTGTTCGAGAACCGCATCGCGGCCCTCGAAGGCGGCACCGCGGGCCTCGCGGTCGCATCCGGCGCTGCGGCAGTCGAATACGCGGTGCGCAACATCACCCAGTCCGGCGACCACATCGTCTCCTCCAAGAACATCTACGGCGGCACCTTCAACCTGCTCAAGCACACACTGCCGCGCGACGGCATCACCACCACCTTCGTCGACCCGGAGGTCCCGCAGAACTTCGAGGACGCCATCCAGGAGAACACCAAGCTCGTCTACTTCGAGACCTTCGGCAACCCGAACGCCGACCTGCCGGACTTCGAGGCCATCTCCGAGATCGCCCACAAGCACCACCTGCCGGTGATCGTCGACAACACGTTCGCCACCCCGTACCTGTTCCGCCCGCTCGAGCACGGCGCCGACGTCGTGGTCGAATCCGCAACCAAGTTCATCGGCGGCCACGGCACCACCCTCGGCGGCGTGATCGTCGAAGGCGGCAAGTTCAACTGGGCAGAGGTTCCGGGCAAGTTCCCGACCCTGACGGAAGCCGACCCATCCTACCACGGCCTCAACTTCTACGAGGCACTCGGCGGTGCCGCATTCGTGACCCGCATCCGTGCCATCCTGCTGCGCGACACCGGCGCCACCCTGTCCCCGTTCGCCGCGTTCCTGCTGCTGCAGGGCACCGAAACCCTGTCGCTGCGCGTCGAACGCCACGTCGAGAACGCGCTGAAGGTCGTCGAGTACCTGCAGACCGTGCCGGAGGTCGAATCCGTCTCCCACCCGTCCATCCCGGGACGCCGCGACCACGAGCTGTACAAGAAGTACTTCCCGAACGGCGCCGGCTCCATCTTCACTTTCGACATCAAGGGCGGCAAGGACGCGGCACGCGTCTTCATCGACAACCTGCACCTGTTCAGCCTGCTCGCCAACGTGGCCGACGTGAAGTCCCTCGTCATCCACCCGGCCTCCACCACGCACTCGCAGGAGACTCCGGAGGAACTCGAGGACCAGGGCATCCACCCGGGCACCATCCGCCTGTCTATCGGCACCGAGAACATCGAGGACATCCTCGACGACTTGAAGGGCGGCTTCGAGGCGGTCCGCGCCTCCGGCCTCGCCAAGTAAACCGGACAATCCGGCCGGACGGTTCGCGCCCGGCACGATCCGCTCGGTTGCGGACACGTAACGTACGACCGGAAACGAACCGAGTATCCTAAGCCATGACCTCGCCGGAAGACGGGGCATGGCTTAATTGTGTGAAGAGAGGAACCACAGTATGACTGCACGTACGAAGCAGACGTTCAACGCCGCCACCATCCCGCTCATCGCCGTCATGACGGCCGTCACCACCGTCGTGACCATGTTCGTCCAGATCCCCACGCCCACGCGCGGCTACCTGAACCTGTCCGACACCATGATCTTCTTCTCGGCCTACGCGTTCGGCCCGTGGATCGGCGGCATCATCGGCGGCCTCGGCCCAGCCCTGTCCGACCTGATCAACGGCTACCCGCAGTGGGCGATCTTCACGTTCGTCATCGACGGCGTGCAGGCCCTGATCGTCGGCCTGCTGCTCAAGGAGTTCAAGCCGCTCAACGTGATCGGCGTCTCCGTGCTCGCCGGCGTGTGGAAGGTGTTCGGCTACTTCATCGCCGGCGGCATCCTCTCCGGCTGGGGTCCGGCCCTCGGCGAGGTGCTCGGCAACAGCTTCCAGATGGGCGTCGGCCTGATCGTCGGCCTCGCCCTGTTCTCCGCCGTGCGCAAGGCGTACCCGCCGCTGGTGCGCCTGGGCAACCTCGGCGTCAAGGCCGCGGCCTGATCCCCGCCGCTCCCGCAAGAGACGCATCGGCTCCCTTCCGTTCACGGAGGGGAGCCGATTTCGTTGTGCCGGACATGATACGCGGTCATGAGACGGCGTTGATGCCGGTGCCCGCGACCGTCCGCCATGACACGCGATAGGATAGATCGAATGAGCTTGGACACCCTGATCGAGACGCGTGATCTCGGCTGGCGATACGCGCCGATCGTCGACGGCGGACACCCCATAACGGGTCTCGAATCCATTACCGTGGCCATCCATGCCGGCGAATTCGTCGGCATCGTCGGTCCGACCGGCGCCGGCAAATCAACGTTGTGCATGGCCTTGGCCGGCATCATCCCGAACCTTGCGGACGGGCAGATGACCGGCAGCGTCACCGTCGCCGGCATGAACGTGCGCGAGACCACCGTCGCCGAACTGTCCACCCGCGTCGGCTACGTGCAGCAGGACCCCGAATCCCAGCTGTTCTGTGCTTCCGTCGAGGATGAGATCGCATTCCCACTCGAAAACCGTGGCATGGATCCCGCGCTCATGGACGAACGCATCGACGACGTGCTACGGCTGGTCGGCATGGAGGACTACCGTACCCGCATCCCCACCAGCCTGTCCGGAGGACAGATGCAACGCGTCGCGATCGCGGCCGCGCTCGCCGCCGAACCCGACATTCTGATCCTCGACGAGCCAACCGCCGCACTCGACCCGGACGGCCGTCGCGAAGTGTTCGCCGCGCTCGACACGATCCGCTCACGCCGCAACCTGACCGTCGTCATGGCCGAACAGGACACCTCGCATTTCCCCGGGCGCGCCGACCGCATCCTCGTACTCGACCACGGACGCCTCATCGAACAGGGCGACGTCGGCCTATTCTCCAAGCAGCCGGAACTGTTCGAACGGCTGGGCGTCGCATTGCCCGGCGGCCCTGAGCCGGGACTGCGCATCATCGCGGACGATGCGACCGTGCCGACCGGGCCGGAAGACGATCCGATCATCGTGCTGGACCATGTCACCTACCGGTACGCATCCGGCGGTCGCCCCGACGCCGCGAGCCGTCCGCCGGCATTGGATGACGTGACCTGCACGATTCCGCGCGGCGCATTCGTTGGCCTGATCGGCCATAACGGCTCCGGCAAAACCACGCTCGCGCGGCACCTCAACGCGCTCCTGACACCCGCCAGCGGACAGGTGATCGTCGACGGACTCGACACCCGCGAGCATAGCGTCGGTCAGATGGCCGCGCACGTCGGCTTCGTCTTCCAGAACCCCGACCATCAGATCTTCTGTGCCACGACCCGCGAGGAAATCGGTTTCGGTCCGAAGGCGCTCGGCGGAACACCTCAACAGGTCGATGCCGCGGTCGACAAGGCGATGCGGCTGTTCGGCCTCGACCGGTTCGCCGATGTCTCGCCTGCCACGCTCGGCTATGGCGACCGGCGGGCCGTGGCCCTCGCCTCGGTGTTGGCGATGGGCACGCCGATCCTCGTGCTCGACGAGCCGACCGCAGGACTCGACCGCAACCTGTCCGCGCGGTTCCTCGACACGGTTGCCGCGCTGAACAGGAACGGCACGACCGTCATCATGATCAGCCACGACATGTCCGCCGTCGCGCGATACTGCACACACGTCATGCGCATGGACGACGGCCGGCTCGCCGCATACGGCCGACTGGAAAGGAACGACGATGGACGCTGACCTGTACGTGCCCGGCAACGGCTGGCTGCACCGCGCCGACCCCCGCGTCAAATTCGCATTGTCCCTCGCACTGCTCGTCATGTGCCTCATCTGGCGCAACTGGGCGTTCATGCTCGCGATGCTCGTACTCGAACATGTGATGCTCGCCGTCGACCATGTGCCGGCCGAACGCATCGCATGGGTGTGGCGCACCCTCGCCCTGCTCATCGTGCTCATCGTCGCGCTCTGGCCGGTCTTCGACCCCAGCGGCACGCATGAGATCTGGCGGTGGGGCATCCTGCGGTTCACGCGCGAGAACCTCGTCATGGCGGCCGTCATGGGACTGCGCATTCCCGCGCTCGGCTTCGCATGCTTCCTCACCCTGTTCACCACCAGCCAGCCGCGCCTCATTCGAGGCCTCGTCGCCCTCGGCATGCCGTACCGCGCCGGGCTCACGCTCGCCACCTCGCTGCGCTACATTCCGGTGTTCTTCCAGATCTTCCAATCCGTTTCGGCCGCGCAACGTGCACGCGGCCTCGACCTGAACGGAGGCGCCGTCGGCAGGGGAGGGAGCAACCCGATCGCCGCGCTGGTCGCCCGCTTCAAGTCGTATCTGCCGATCATCGTGGCCGTGCTCATCCGTGCCTACCGCATGAGCCAAGGCGTCGGCTGGGCGATGGAATCACGCGGTCTCGGCATGCCCGGCGTCACCCGCACCTACCGGGTGAACCTGCGCATGCGGCCGGCCGACTGGCTGCTGCTCGCCGCGACCATCGCCGGCACAGCGGCCGCGGTCACGGCGATGATCACGATCGGCTGAAGCGACGGCGGCCGCGAACGGGCAAAAGGGGATGCAAAAAGACGTAATGGGCAGGCACCCGACGTTGCGCGGATGCCTGCCCATCACGGTCCGCTTGGCTGCAAGAAGGGGACTCAGCCCGGCAGCTCCAGCTCGCCCAGCTTGTCGGTCAGTTTGATGTTCTCGCTGTAGTCGACCGGGCATGCGATCACGTGCACGCCGCCGTCGGCCATCATCGCCGCCTCGATCGAGGGCTTCAAATCATCGGCGGACGAGACAAGATGGCCATGCGCGCCGAAGCTTTCAGCCAGCTTCACGAAATCGGGATTGCCGAAATCCACGTCGTCATGATGGCCGTTGTGCAGATCCATCTTCCACTTGATCAAGCCGTACGCCTTGTCCACCCACACGAGGATCACGATATGGCAGCCAAGCCGTACCGCCGTCTCGATCTCCTGCATGTTCATCATGAAGCTGCCGTCGCCCATCACCGCGAGCACCGGGCGGCCGCGCCGTGCCAGCGACGCGCCGACCGCGCCCGGCAGCGTCCAGCCCATTGTCGACAGGCTGTTGTCGATGATGCACGTGTTCGGCAGGTACGTCGGATACAGTCGCGCCATCCACATCTTCAACGCGCCCGTGTCCACGAGCGCCACGTCGCTGTCGTTCAGCGCCTTGCGCGTGTCATAGACGACGCGTTGTGGCTTCATCGGGAACGATTCGTCATCCTTGCAGGATTCGAACTCATGCATGAGCAGACCGCGGATGTCCGACTCGGCGTTCGCGAAGGTGACGTCGCGCTCGCGCAACGCGTCGATCAGCTGCGTGAGCGTGGCGTCGATGTCGGCCATGATGTTCAGCGTCGTCGTGTAATGCGCGTCCGTATCCTCCACGAACGTGTTGATGTGGATGATCTTCTTATCGTTCTTCGGGTTGATTTTGACCGGGTCGAACTGCTGGATCGAAAAGCCGATCGCGATGATGAGATCCGCGTCGTCGAACGCGAAGTTCTCGTAGTCGTGGCGCATGAACCCGACCACGCCGAGCGCGTTGCGATGCCGGTCGGAGAACACGCCCTTGCCTTCGAACGTGGTGGCCACCGGCACGTTGAGCTGTTCGGACAGGACGCGCAGCTGGTAGTCGGCGTTCGCGCGGCTCACGCCGTTGCCTGCGAGGATGATCGGATGCTTCGCCTTGGCGATGATGTCGGCCGCGGATTCGATGTCGGCGGGCGTCGGCACGGTGTGCACCTGCAAGGCGCGGCTGAGCGGCTGGGCGTCGGTCGGCGCGGCCTGTTCGGCAATGTCCTCGGGCAGGATGATGCACGTGGCGGCCGGACGCTTGCGCTGGGCGAGCGCGAAGCCCTTGCGCACGGTTTCGGTGACCGCTTGGGGGCTCAGGATCATGTTCGTCCAACGGGTGATCGGACGGAACACCGACACGAGGTCGATGATCTGATGCGACTCCTTGTGGATGCGGTTGATGTTGCCCTGCGCACACAAGGCGACCAGCGGCGTGTTGCTCGCGTTCGCACACGCCACCGGCAGCGTGAGGTTCAGCGCGCCCGGGCCGAGCGTGGCGAGGCACACGCCGGGCTTGCCGGTCAGATGCGCGTAGGTGAGCGCCATGAAGCCCGCACCCTGCTCGTGGCGCGTGACGACGAAGCGGATGTGCCCGTCGCGTTCCAGCGCCTCGATGAACGGGATATTCTCCTCGCCGGGGATGCCGAAGATCACTTCGACGCCCTCCTGCACGAGGCATTGCACCATGAGATCGGCGACGTTGCGCTGATGATGACGGTCGGTGCGCGGACGGGCCGCGGCAACGGTGTCGTGGGTTTGCTCCTCGCCGTCGCGGTCGAATCCGTCGCGCAGACGCGACTCGATGCGGGCGAACAATGATTCGGAATGCTGTTCTGTCACGAGTGCACGAGTATAGCGGAGCGAATGATCGCGACGATGTTACGGATGATATATGGACGTAACAATGCGGCGGATTGCGTTGGTTCATCCTTGGGGATGATGCCGGAGGGGCATGTTTCCTTCCGCCGCACGATGTCGGCGGCGGGCGTTTGCCACGATGATGGAACCATCATCCGATATCCGTCACGAGGAAACGAGGAATCATGGAAGGTATGGTCACCACGGCCGCCGATCCGACCGCCATCGAGGCGATCGACCTGGTCAAGGACTACGGGCAGGGCGACACCGCCGTGCACGCGCTGCGCGGCGTCAACGTGCGTTTCGAACAAGGCCGATTCACGGCCATCATGGGTCCGTCCGGCTCCGGCAAGTCCACGCTGATGCACACGCTCGCCGGACTCGACTCGGCCACCTCCGGCCGCATCGTCTTCGACGGCGCGGACATCACGAAGATGAACGACAACCAGCTCACCCTGCTGCGGAGACATAAAATCGGCTTCATCTTCCAGAGCTTCAACCTGCTGCCCATGTTCAGCGCCGAACAGAACATCCTCATGCCGTTGACACTCGCGGGGGAGAAACCCGACCGTCGCTGGTTCTGCCAGCTCGTCGAGACGCTCGGGCTGAGCGAACGACTCAACCATCGTCCGAACGAACTGTCCGGCGGCCAGCAGCAGCGCGTCGCCATCGCCCGCGCGCTTATCACCAAACCGTCGCTCGTGTTCGCCGACGAGCCAACCGGCAACCTCGACTCCGTCTCCAGCGCCGAAGTATTGAGCTTCCTCAAGCGTTCGGTCAAGGAACTCGGCCAGACGATCATCATGGTCACGCACGACGCAGTGGCCGCCTCCTATGCCGACCGCGCGATCGTGTTTGCCGACGGCCGCATCGTCGCCGACGTGCCGAATCCGAACGCCGAACAGATGAACGAACTGCTCATGGCCGAACGCGAACGCGCCACCCGCGAAGCCATTCGATAAAAGGAATCCCATCATGTTCTCCATCACGCTCAAACTCATGAAGAAAAGCGCACGGATGCTTATCCCCGCGGGCATCGCGATACTCATCGGCACCGCGTTCATCTGCGCCACGTTCCTGTTCTCCAACACCATGACCGACGCGCTTGGCCGCCAGCAGACCGGCAGCTACGGCGGCGCGAACTATATCGTCACCATCGACTACGACGCGTTGGACTCCGCGACGAAAGAGGAGAAGGACGCCGCATACTCGACCACCGTTAACGACTTCCATCTCGACCAGGTGGCCGCGACCGACGGCGTCGACGGCGTGCGCGCCGACACGATGACCGACGTCACCGTCGTCAACGGCGACAAGAACGTCAGTGGCATCGCGCTCGACACCGCTAAGGACGCACGTCTGCTGCCCGTCGGCCTTGCGGACGGAGACCTGCCGGCAGACAACGGCGAGATCGCCCTGCCGCAGTCCGTCGCCAAACAGCTCGATGTGAAGATCGGCGACACGGTGACCGTCAGCTCGCGTAGTCTGCAGGAGGAAGCGTCGATCGCTGACGCGACTGCGACTGCCACTGACAAGTCCGGCAACGTCAGCGTACGCGTCGTCGGCCTGACCGACGATCCGAACGGCGTATACGGCTCGTACGGCGGCGCGTCCGTGATCTCGAACGACATCATGGCCGCGTTGCAGGCCGTCGACGACTTCTCGCAGGTGCGCACCAGCCAACTGTTCCTCGACCTCGCCGGCGGCGGTAATGGCACCGACGGCAGCGCCACCGACCCCGCCAAGGCGCAGGCCACGGCCGATCGACTCGCCAAGCTCATGCCGAAGCACTACCGCATGCTTTCACGCGAGGCCGCCAACCGTGAGGCCATCAAGGCGCTCAGCGTGGATGGCGGCACCGACATCACCACCACGTTCCTGCTGAGCTTCGGCGTACTCGCCATGTTCGTCGCCGCGCTCGTCATCGCCAACACGTTCCAGGTACTCGTCGCCCAGCGCCGCCGTACGCTCGCCCTGCTGCGCACCATCGGCGCGAAGAAAAGCCAGCTGTACGGCTCCGTCCTGTTCGAGGCCGGCGTGCTCGGTCTCGTCGCGTCCGCGCTCGGCGTGGCGCTCGGCTGTGCGCTGATCGGCGGCCTCACCGCATCCGGGCTCATGGCCTCGACCGGCATGGACGCGCGGTTCGTGGTTAGCTGGCAGGCGTTCGCCGTGCCGGTCGCATTCGGCATCGCCATGACCGTGCTCGCCTCGCTCGGCTCCGCACGCTCCGCCACAGCCGTCACACCGCTCGAGGCATTGCGACCGATCGAACTGACCGACACGCGTCGAGCCGGCGTCGTGCGCGGTGTCATCTCCGTGCTGCTTGGGCTGGCGGGCCTCGTGGTGGCCGTGTTCGCCGCATGGCAGATGAGCCAGTCGATCGCAGGTCATTCATCCATGATCACCGACGCGTATTCCACCGTGCTGCTTACGGCCATCGCCGGCTGCGCGCTCATCTTCCTGGGACTCGTCCTGTCCGCCGTGTTCTGGCTGCCCGTGCTCATGCGCGGCGTAGGCGCGCTCGTCTCGCTCGCCGGACCGTCCGCCAAGATCGCACACGCGAACATCCAGAAAAACCCACGCCGCGTGGCCGCGACCGGCGCCGCACTGCTGATCGGCGTCACACTCGTGGCGACCATCGCGACCGGCGCGACCAGCGCCAAGCAGACGATGGGGGAGGCGCTCGACAAACGGTTCAGCGTCGACATGATCGCCGACGGTGCCGATATGACCGACACGCAGGCCGCCGACGCGGCCAAGGTCAAAGGCGTTACTGCATCCGTCTACGCGCCGACCGTCATGAAGTACGTGACCGACAAGGACGGCAACGACCTGTCCGTGCTGCTCGTCGGTGTGGATGATGCGGACGCGCTGCGTTCGGTGATGAAGGCCGATCTCAAGAATGTCACGATCGGCGACGACACGGTGCTCATGCCGAAATACGACGTGTTCACCGGCAAGAAACTGACGTTCGATGGCGGCACGGCGACGTTCGCGGACATGACGGGCGACTCCGGCGACGGCACGGCGGCGACCGGTAGCGAGACGTCGCCCGGCAAGACGGTTACGCTCAAACCGACGTACGTCGACTACCGTCGCGTGTCCGAAAACTACAACGCGGTCGCGTTCATCAACGCCAAGCATTTCGAAAACGGCGACCTCAAGGCCACCGGCCACATGATGCTCATGAAGATCGACGCGGACGCCGCCGGCGTCTCCCTGAACGACGTGCTCACCGACGTGCAGCAGACGTTCACCGCCAGCACCGGCGTGCAGGTGACCGGACCGATCGCCGAACGATCGCTGTGGGAGACGATGATCAACGGGCTGATGGCGCTGCTCGTCGGCCTGATCGCGGTCGCCGTGCTCATCGCCCTCGTCGGCGTGGCGAACACGCTGTCGCTGTCCGTGATCGAACGCACCCGTGAATCCGCGACCCTGCGCGCCATCGGCATGACGCGCGGCCAGCTGCGCCGTTCCCTCGCGGTCGAGGCGCTGCTGCTCTCGCTCGTCTCCGGCGTGGCCGGCGTGCTGCTCGGCACCGCGTTCGGCTGGCTCGGCTCCTACATGGTGTTCAGCCTGTACGGCGACGTGGTCTTCCCGTTCGACTGGGCCGGCAACGGCATCATGCTTGGCGTCGCGGCGGCCGCCGCGCTCATCGCCAGCATCGCCCCCGCACATCGCGCTGTGAGCACGCCGCCGGTAGAGGCTCTCGCCGAAGCCTGATCTTGTTGCAACGGAGGTTTGTCGGACTTGCGTCCGGGAAGCCGGGGGGACAGTCCACTGGACTGTTCCCCTTTTTCCGGCTTCACGCGTATTGGCCGCGAGCTTCGCTCGCTTTGTGGCCAATCGCGCCCGTCGAGGCTCTCGCCGAAGCCTAGATACATTCAAAAGCTGGCGGAGCCCAGGCGTCCTGCAATTATGGACAGCCTAACGGCTGGCTGTTTTGCTGGTTCGCCTGTCGGCTCGCACATTGCCTACAAACAGCTCTGCTGTTTGCTTGACGGCAATGTCCCTCGGCTGAGGGAGCTGTCGAGCATCAGCGAGACTGAGGGAGCGTACACCCGTGGCATACATGAGCTGTGTATGTCGTAGTGTGTACGCTCCCTCAGTCAGCTTCGCTGCCAGCTCCCTCAGCCGAGGGAGCCGAGAAATACAGGCTTACGCCCATGCGTTCACATTGGGAAGCTCCCTCAACTGAGGGAGCTTAAGATATGGGAACTCATACGATGCCGTTGTCGTAGGCGAAGATGACGGCCTGCACCCGGTCACGCGCGTTGATCTTGGCCAGAATATGCGCCACGTGCGTCTTCACGGTAGGCAGGCTGATGAACAGCTTGCTCGCGATCTCCTGGTTGCTCAGCCCGTGCGCGATCTCGACGAGGACTTCACGTTCGCGGTCGGTGAGCAGCTCCAACTCCGGATCGGTGTACGCCGGCTGCCCGGACTGCGCAGACGCGGCGGTTGCGGCCGCAGACGGCGCATCGGCTGGCGCGCCGCCCTTCGTATACCCATCCTGCATCATCTTCTCGATCAGCCGTTTCGTGGCCGACGGCGCGATGATCGCGTTCCCGTTGAACACCGTGCGGATCGAACTCAGCAGCGTCTCCGGCTCGGTGTCCTTGAGCAGGAACCCCGACGCACCCGCGTTGATCGCGGCCATCACATACTCGTCCAGATCGAACGTGGTCAGGATGATCACTCGCGTCGGCCGTCCGCCGTCAGCCGACTGCAATGAACTGATGCGCCGAGTCGCCTCGATACCGTCCATGCCGGGCATACGAATATCCATCAGCACCACGTCCGGATGCGACGATTCCGCCAACGCCACGGCCTGCGAACCGTCGCCGGCCTGCCCTATCACCTGCATGTCCTGTTGGGAGCCGATCACCATCGCGAACCCGGCACGCACCAGCTCCTGGTCATCGGCGATCACCACTCGTATCCTGTTCTCACTCATGATTCACCACTGTATTCGTTTCCCGGTAAGACGACGGTGGGCGACACCCTGATTCTTCCCTGAATCCGCGATGGAAACCCTACGCTCGATGCGCCCCGGCGAGCTGCTCGTCGAGCGAGGCGGCCGGGCGCAGCCGTATCTCGGGCTGCGCGTGCTCGTGCGCCTCGTCGCTGAACCCGGTTTCGCGCAATACGCTGAGCAGTTGACGCATATGCTTGAGTGCGGTGCGCCCTTGCTGCCCGATCGCCGCGAACGCCGCCGCGATCGACTCGGCGGACGGTTCCTCACCATGCGCCTCGGCCTCATCCAGCATACGGATGCCGGCCACGGTACGGTCGATCACCAACGTCAGTGTCTCGCTCACCTCGGCCTGAATGTTCGCGCTGATCCGGTCGCGTTCCATATTCGCCGCCAGCACCTTCTGCTTGGCTTGTTCGGCCTGCAACGCCTCCTCGCGCGCCTGCAGCACTAGCACGTTCGTGCCGCTCGAACGCTGCCAGCGCGCCAGCAGGATCGTCCCCACGCACATCGCACCGACCATGCCGGCCCACATCGCCGCCTCGACCAGTATCCTCAGCGCAGAGCCGCCGATCGCTCCGTAATCCGCGGAACGCAGCATCCAATGCAATATGCTCGCATACCCGTAATCACTCACCAGAACCTTGAACCCGAACAGGGCCGCGACGCCGACCGAGGCCACGCCCGTCCACCGCCATGTGGTCGGCCGGCCGTACAGCACCGCCGAATACAGCGCGCACAACGCGAACAGATTCGAGAGCAATACCGGCTCGAATATCGCCAGTTGGAACACGGATACGATCACGACCGCGAGCGCCGCGCTCTCGGGGAATCGACGGCGAAAGCATAGCGGCAGCATCGTCGTTACCACGATGAACCGGCCGACCGCCAGTTCTTCGGTGGTGCCGTCCAGATAGCCGTCGAACAGCGAGACGGCATTGCTGCTCAGGATCGCGATGAGCAGCAGCGTGCCGATGATGTCGGTCGCCAGATAATGCCGTTCGGTCCATTGCGACAGGCGTTCCACCCAGTTGAACGGCTCGCCGTTCGCCAGCACGGCCTGCGCGATCGGCTTGGATCGCAGCCGGTTGCGCAGCTGCGCCCATGTAGGGATCTGGGGGAGCGTGGGCGCGGACAGCGGGCGGGTGCCGGTATCGGCGTACGTACCGTTGTTGCGTCGATCGGAATGCGTCGGAACCGAAGCATCGTGTCGGGATGATGTGGATACAGCAGGATGTCTCCGTTCGCTTTGCCCGGTCGACATGACGGCAGGGGAATTCGATTCGTTCGACGTGGCAGCGGCAATGGGATGCCCGGACGAATCGATATCGTCGGACGACCTCGTGGCGGCGGTGCCGAGTGGTATGACGGCGCGCACGGCGAATCCGCCGCCGACCTGCGGGCCGGCCGTCACCGTGCCGCCGGCCGCTTCGACGCGTTCGCGCATGCCGAGCAGCCCGTAGCCCGGCTGATGTCCGTCCAGTGCGGACGATGCGCCGCGGCCGTCGTCGGTCACGCTGATATCCAGCACATGATCGGACCAGCATTCGTCGATGACGACGTGCACGCTCGGTCCCGCGTACTTGCGCACGTTCGTCAACGATTCCTGCACGAGATGATAGACGGCGACACTGGCCGCCGCGGTCAGCAAGTCCGGTCGAGCGGTCCCGTCGATGCGTCGTGTGACCGTACCTCCGGCGGATGACGCGGATGTCGCCGGAGGCGCTGCGGCCGTGCGCCCGGACGCCGACGAGACGGCCGCCCGTGCCTGATCGACAAGCGCGTCGATATCCGCGTAGTCGGCATGATCCGGCCCGCCGAACACTCCGAACAGGCGTTTCATATCGTGCAGCGCACGCTCGGACTCGTGGCGGATCGTCTCCATCGTGTGCCGGGCCACGGCCGGGTCATGCGCGCCCGCGTACCGTCCGCCGTCCGACTGCACGATGATGATCGACAGCGTATGCGCCACCACGTCGTGCATGTCTCGGGCGATGCGCGCCCGTTCCGCCAATGCCGCGATGCGCCGTTCCTCGGCCTCGCCGGCCTCAAGCGCGTCGTTGCGCTCCTGCATCATGCGGATCGTGATGAGCCTCGCCCGCTGCCAGAACGCGGCGATGGCGGTCGCGACGATGCACGATAGAATCGCGACGACGTAGATCGCCGTCTGTTGCATCAGGTTTTGCGCGCACTGTCCGGTGAACCGGCCGTCCGCATAGACGAGCCAACATTCCGGCATTTCGTTTAGATCGACGCTGCTGATGTCCGTGGGTCTCATATACGGCGCGAAATACGGTCCGACGAGCGCCGCCCACGCGATGACCGCGCCGGCCAGCACGCCGATCGCCGACGCCAGCACGATGAACGCCTTCGTATTGCGTGGATCGCCATAGACGATCACCGAATACAGCATGGCCAGCGCCAGAAAATCCGACGGCACCATCGCCGGGCCGACGATCAGCTGCAGCGCGGACAGGCTCGCGAACGTGAGCGCGGCGGTCTGCGGGCGCGTGCGGCGTATCGCGAGCGGAAGCGCCAGCACGACCGACCAGACGGTCATCGGTCCGGTCTCGTACGAGAACAACACGCCGGGCATGTTGCTGGCGGTCACGCCGAACAGCAGGGCGAACCCCAAAGCCGCCAACACCGCGATGATCGAATCCATGACCAGCATGCGGACGCGACGGTTGCGCGCCAGCCGATCCCATGATGCCAGTAAACGTTGCCCGATACCCATAATCGACCAGCCTATCGCGGCGTCGGGCCGCGCGTCCATCGTGCGCGGGGATGAGCCGGTTTTGTCCCCGTGTACGGCTGATATGGAGAACAGCCGTATCCTTCAAGGAAAGGGGAGCGCATGACGCTGCTTGCTGAATACTATGTGCCCGGACTGCATGTGGAAGACCGTTCGATCAAGGTGCCGCTCGACTGGGCCGGCCACGAGCCGGGCAAGGGCTTCGACGGGGAGACGATCAGCCTGTTCTACCGCGTGGTCACCGCACCCGAACACGTGCACGACGAACTGCCGCTGCTCGTCTACCTGCAGGGCGGTCCCGGCGGCGAAAGCCCGCGCCCGCTCGACCCGACCTCCGACGGCTGGATCGCCGAGGCGATCAAGCACTTCCGCGTCATCCTGCCCGACCAGCGCGGCACCGGCCGCTCCAACCGAGTCGACACGCAGATCATGGCCCGTCTCGCCCCGGCCGGCGCCCGCGCACAGGCCGACTATCTCAAACTGTTCCTCGCCGATTCGATCGTGCGCGACTTCGAACACCTGCGCCGCACCGAATTCGGCGGCGCAAAATGGGTGACACTCGGCCAAAGCTACGGCGGCTTCCTCACACTCACCTACCTGTCGCTCTACCCGCAGGGCGTGGCCGCCAGCTTCACCTGCGGCGGCATCCCGCATGTTCCGGCCGACGCGGCCGAAGTCTACGAGCACACGTTCCCGCGCATGGCCCGCAAGACCGCGCAGTTCTACGAGCGCTACCCGCACGACATCGAACGCGTCGCCGCCGTGGCCGACCGGCTGGCCGCCGGCGGCGTGAGTCTGCCGAACGGCGACCCGTTCACCGTGGAGCGTCTGCAGTGCCTCGGCTCCGACTTCGGCATGAAGCCGAGCTTCGAACGCGTGCACTGGATACTCGACTCCGCGTTCCTCGACGGCGACGGCTCCGCAAGCGCCGATTCGCCGCTGTCGGACGAGTTCCTGTCCAAGGTGGAGATCGCCACGTCGTCACGCCCGCTGTACTGGCCGCTGCAGGAGTTCATCTACGCGAACGGCGAGATGGACGAGCCGATCCGCTGGGCCGCGCAGCGCGTGCGCGATACGAAGCCCGAATTCGGGCCCGGTGTGCGCCCGCTCAACTTCACCGGCGAGGCGATGTTCCCGTGGATGTTCGAGCAGGAGCGCGCGCTGCGCCCGTTCAAGCCGGCAATGGATCTGCTCATGGAAGACACGCGGTTCGGCGTGATCTACGATGCCGATCAGCTCAAGCGCAACGAAGTGCCGTTGCAGGCCGCCGTGTACTTCGACGACATGTACGTCGACTCGCTCATGCAGCTCGACACGCTGAGCCGCGTCGGCAACTCACACTACTGGACCACCAACGAGTTCGAACACGACGGCAACCACGGCGACCGCGTATTCAAGCACCTCTACGCGGAAGCGTTGAACCGCGGCGACCTCGAAGAGCTGTTCTGAGCGCACGGTTACGCCAGCGAAGCGAACGAAAGGACACACATGAGCATGGATCTCACCATCGGATTCATCGGCTACGGCAACATGGCCCAGGCCATCGCGCAGGGACTGGTCGACGCCGGCGTCGTCACGGGCGGCCATATCGTCGCCTGTGCCGCGCATTGGGACAAGCTCGAACGCACCACGGCCGAGATCGGCGCACGTCCGCTGCACAGCGCGACCGAAGTCGCCGTCGCGGCCGACGTGGTGATCATCGCGATCAAACCGTACCAGATCGAATCGGTCGTTGGCCCGATCGCCGACGAACTGGCCAAGCCCGGCAAGATCGTCGTGTCGATCGCCGCCGGCTGGAACCTCGCCAAATACCGCGGCCTGTTCGGCGACAAGGCCGCGAACATGCACATCCAGTGCACGATCCCGAACACGCCGATGGCCGTCGGCAAGGGCGTGCTCGTCACCGAAGCCGACAACACGCTCACCGACGCGCAAACCGAGACGTTCGAGGAGCTGTTCGAGCCGATCAGCCTCATCGAACGCGTCGACACCGCGCATATGAACATCGCCATGTGCATCGCCGGCTGCGCGCCCGCCTTCACCGACATGTACCTCGAGGCGCTGGCCGACGCCGGCGTCAAATACGGGCTGCAGCGCGCCACCGCCTACCGTCTGGCCGCGAAGATGGTCGAAGGCGTGGGAGCCTTGTACATGGCGACCGAAACGCATCCTGGCGCGATGAAGGACGCGGTCTGCTCGCCCGGCGGCACCACGATCCGCGGCGTCGCCCAACTCGAGAAGGACGGCTTCCGCGGCGCCGTCATCAACGCCGTCGACGCGATCGAATCGTGAAACGGAAACGATGAAACGAAGCGCATGCCGATTACCGTTAATCGGCATGCGCTTCGTCATAAGAAGCGCCGGCGGCGGCCCTGACCGTCGTCCCAGCCATGAGAGAGGAAACGATATGGCCATCAGATCATCGCGCGCCTTCACGGCCGTGGCCGCGGCGCTGTCCGCGGGTCTGCTTCTGGCGGGATGCGGCAGCACCTCCGCGGGCAACGGCGGTTCGGACACGGCGTCGTCGGACAACATCATCACCATCGCGTCGGGCGAGCCGCAGAAGGGGCTCATCCCCGGCGACACGTACGAGGCCGCGGGCGGCAACGTCATCGACATGGCGTTCTCCGGACTGGTCGTGTTCAAGGCGGACGGCACCGCGGTCAACGAGGTCGCCGACAAGATCACGCCGAACTCCGACAGCACCAAGTTCGACATCACGCTCAAATCCGGCTGGAAGTTCTCGGACGGCACCCCGGTGACGTCGGAAAGCTTCACCAAGGCATGGAGCTACACCGCGAACGCGAAGAACGGCCAGCTGTGCGCGAGCTTCTTCTCGATGATCAAGGGATACGACGATCTGCAGGACACGTCCAAGCTCAAGGGCGACGAACAGTTGTCCGGCCTGCACGTCATCGACGACACGCATTTCACCGTCGAACTCAACAAGCCGTACTCGGTGTTCCCGGTCATCCTCGGCTACTCCGGTTACAACCCGCTGCCCGAGGCGTTCTACAAGGATCCGAAGGCGTTCGGCGAGAAGCCGATCAGCGACGGCCCGTACATCGTCAAGAAGTGGGAGCACAACTCCAGCATCGAAATGGTCAAGAACCCCGACTACAAGGGCAACCTCACCCCGAAGAACGACGGCCTGACCTTCAAGATCTACACGTCCAACAACGCGTCCTACTCCGACGTGCAGTCCGGCAACCTCGACGTGTCCGCCACCATCCCGAGCTCCGCCGTCAAGACGTTCCAGAAGGAGCCGAAGCTCGGATCGTACAGCGAACCCGGCTCGGGCATCGCCACGTTCACCATTCCCGACACGCTCGAGCATTTCAAGAACGACGAGGAAGGCAAGTTGCGCCGTCAGGCCATCTCGATGGCCATCAACCGCAAGACGCTGTGCGACAAGATCATGGCCGGCACCGCGACCCCCGCGTCCGACTTCACCGCGCCGCCCGTCTCCGGCTACTCCGACAGCCTGAAGAACAAGGGCACCCTCGAATACAACCCGACCAAGGCGAAGGAACTGTGGGCGAAGGCCGACAAGATCTCCAAGTTCACCGGCACGTTCACCATCGCCTACAATTCCGACGGCGACTACAAGGCCACTTACGACGCGGTGATCAACCAGATCAAGAACGTGCTCGGCATCGATGCGGCCACGAATCCGATGCCGACCAGCAACGAGTTCCACGAGGCCGTCACGAGCCGTTCGATCAAGGGCGCGTTCCGTGCCGGCTGGCAGGCCGACTATCCGTCGATCGAGAACTATCTCGCCCCGCTGTACGCCTCGAACGCGGCCGACGGCCACGGCTCGAACGACGGCGACTACAAGAACCCCGAATTCGACGCGCTGCTTGACAAGGCCGCCAGCGCCTCCAGCGTGGACGCCGCCAACAAGCTGTACCAGCAGAGCGAGGAGATCCTGCTCAACGACCTGCCTTCGATCCCGCTGTACAACCAGAACTCCAGCGCCGTCTACGCCAAGGGCGTGAAGAACGCCGAACCGACGTGGAAGGGCGTGCCCACGTTCTACGAACTGACCAAGAAGTGACGGGCGTCTGACCCGTTTCGATTCCGATGGGGGTGCACCGGTGGCTGCCGGTGCACCCCCATCGTCGTTTTCGACCGTATTTTCCCGCGCGTCGATTCCCGCGGCATGCGGTCATCGGCCGCATGATTATCGCGTACGCACATACAGGTGATACGGCTCATCCTCGATCATGAACAACGGCACGAACTTCAGACCCGTGAGCCGGTGCGTGAATGCGAGCTTGCTGCCCGACCGTTCGAACGCGGCATCGGGATCGGCGTCATCGATCGGCACGTCGAGCATGTCCGCTCGCTTGTCCAACGCGGCCAACACATACGGCCCCCATGCCACGGCCGCGACTTCGGGCCGGTCGGGCGTCGGCAACAGCCGCACATGCGGCGCAAACATCACGTCGAGTCTCGCGCCATCCCACGAATCCAAACCGAGCGCATTGGCCGTGAACGACAGTTCGCCGATCTCGGAGCGCGACAGTTCAATCACGCCGAACGGTACTTTACGGCCGTCCACCCGCAGATCGATCTGGCTGCCCGCGCTCCAGTCCGGCACGCGCAGGCACAGCGTCGCACGATCGAGCCGGTCGATCCGAATCGTCACACGTTCGGGCAAGACATCGTCCGCCGTCACGGTCAGCCGTGCCGCATCGTCATCCAACGTGCCGTTGAGATACCGGCGCACATACAACGCGTCCTTGTCTGTGAAATACGCGCCGTGCGCGGCGTAGAAATGCGATTCCAAACCGGTGCCGTGGCAGCAGCTGTTCTCGTCCGGATCGAACTGCTTGCGCCCGCCCGGCTGCGTCGGCATGAAATAGATGCTTCCGCCGTCATCGGCACGATCCCCGCGATGATCGCACGTCGCGGCGATATGGTTGACGCTCGCATGCTCGACGTAGTCGGCGTACCGTGGCTCGGAGCAATGCCGTTCCAATTCGACCGCCAGCTTGACCAGATTGTACGACGCGCAGCTTTCCGCCGTATCGTCCGCCAACAGCGAACCGATCTCGTCCGGCTGATGGAACATCTCGCCCTGCCCGGTGCCGCCCATCGCATAAAGATGATGGCCGAGCACCGCATCCGCGAAGAACCTCGCCTGATCGAGATAATGCGGCAGTCCGGTCGCCTCGAACAGCTTCACCGCGCCGATGACCTGCGGAATATGCTGGTTCGCGTGCATGCCGCCCAACGCATCCACATGCTGACGCAGCGGCTCCATCAGCCGGTCGTTGTCGAACAGGCAGGCGGCGGCAAGATGCCGCTCGTCGCCGGTCGCCGCATACAGGTCGGCCAGCGCGTCGTTCATGCCGCCGAACTCGCCGGCGATGTACAGACTCCACATGCGCTGCAGTCGCTCGTGATCCAGCCGGTGCAGCCGCTCGTATGTCCAGTCGCCGATGCCGCGGGCCACATCGAGCGCCTGACGGCTGCCCGCATACCGGTACGCGTCGAGCAGACCGGCGAGGATCTTGTGCAGCGTGTAATACGGCGCCCAGATCGTCGGATACGGCGCCAGCTCCTCCAAACGGTCGAACTGCGTCTCGTCATACGCCGACAGGAACCCCGGTTCCGCTCCTGGCCGCGCGGCGAACGCCCGCTGCACCTCGGCCAACGACGCCACCACATACTCCAGCTTGGCCTTGATCGCCACATCCCCGCTGGCCGCATACGCCAGCGCATAGGCCGACAGCGTATGCCCGGTGGTATGACCGCGCAACAGCGAATCCGGCGCATCCCAACCGGTCATCGGCTGCGCGCCGCGCGTATCAAGCCCGGCCGCACGGCGGAACTCCACCAACAGCCGGTCGTCGTCGACCCCGCGCAGATAGGCGAGACGATGCCGCTGATTGCGCGCGAGCACGCCGTCGCCCGTCAGACGTACATGACCGAGCGGAACCGGTGTGCGACGGTCGGCCGTATCCTCACGCGGCTGCGAATCCTGATCGACCACATGCACGATGGCAGTCACGGCTACGTCCGTGCCGTCGACCACGCCATGCCAGCGCACGTCGCGCCGGTGCCCGCCGTCGTGCGGTAGGCGCGGGGCCGTATGTTCCACGCCGTCATGCCATGCGATGCGCTGCGAAATCGTCATGCCGTCCTCGGTGCGCGCCGCCGTATACGTCGGCAACGCATACGGCTCGCCGGAGCGTACGGTCAGCGAGACCGGGAACACGCTGCGTATGGCGACGGTATTGTGCTGTTCGAGCACGCGCACCGTGAACGTGCGCGTCGCGCTCGCCATGCCGTACGTCACCGTCGCGGTCAGCGTCACGTCGCGATAGCCGCGGCCGTATTCCGGCTGGTGCACCGTGCCGTCCGGTCTGATCCAGCGTTCGTCGTCGCTCGACCAAGTGATCGTGGAACCGTTCGCGCCGCTCGCCGGCAGATCGAGGTCGAACTCGACGGTGCCGGTATTGCCGATATACAGCAACTGCGCATCCTTGTCCGCGATCCGTTGATCGGTTGCGTTGGTGTCTGCCATGATGGTGCCTTCCGACGGTGCGTGACGCCGGCCGCCGGGAATACGCGGCCGGATACGGTATCCATTATCCGATCGTTCTCGATTTGGAAAACGCGACAGACCGGAACGTAGACCTGTACCGGTCGCAACGATAGGCCACGCCTGACAGGTCCGTAACACCGTCGTGAACTGCCCGTTACCCGTTCGGCGATGATGCGTAAACGGACTGCAACACATGCGGTCTTTACTCGACCATACCCAAGACGGTAAGGGTTCCGGTTCCACGGGACGCGGCGTCGGGCATCATGAGGGAGGAAACCCATGCACATCAACAAGAAGCAGATCATCGCGGCGACCGCGGCGGCACTGTCCGCGGGATTGCTGCTCTCCGGCTGCGGTTCGAGCACCGGCAACGGCGGCACGGCGTCCAAGGATTCCGGAGGCATGGTCATCACGATCGCCAACGGCGAGCCGCAGAACCCGCTGGTCCCCGGCAATACGAACGAGACGACCGGCGGCAACGTGATCGACATGCTGTTCTCCGGCCTCGTCGGCTTCAAGCCGGACGGCACCTCCGTCAACGAGGTGGCCGACAAGATCGAGCCGAACTCGGACAACACGAAGTTCGACGTCACGTTGAAGTCCGGCTGGAAGTTCACCGACGGCACTCCGGTGACGTCCGAATCGTTCACCAAGGCGTGGAGCTACACGGCGAACGCGAAGAACGGCCAGCTCAACTCCAGCTTCTTCTCGGTCATCAAGGGCTACGACGATCTGCAGAAGGACGGGCTCAAGGGCGACGAGCAGCTGAGCGGCTTGCACGTGACCGACGACACGCACTTCAGCGTCGAACTCAACGAGCCGAACGCCGTGTTCCCGGTCATCCTCGGCTACTCGGGCTACTATCCGCTGCCGGAATCCTTCTTCAAGGACCCGAAGGCGTTCGGCGAGTCCCCGGTCGGCAACGGCCCGTACAAGTTCAAGTCGTGGAAGCACAACGCCGACATCGTCGTCGAGAAGAACGACGACTATCCGGGCAACTTCAAGGCCAAGAACGACGGCCTCGACTTCAAGGTCTACACGTCGAACGACTCCTCGTACGCCGACATCCAGTCCGGCAACCTCGACGTCTCCTCGAACGTGCCGGCCACCGCGCTGAAGACCTTCCAGAAGAACTCCAAGCTCAACTCCTACTCCAAGGCCGGTTCCGGCACCGCCACGTTCACCATCCCGCAGTCGCTCGAACACTTCAGCGGCGAGGAGGGCGTGCTGCGCCGCCAGGCCATTTCGATGGCCATCGACCGTGAGCAGATCACCAGCAAGGTGCTCTCCGGCACCGCCACCCCGTCCAAGGAATTCTCCTCGCCGATGACCGCCGGCTACTCCGACAGCCTCAAGGGCAACGAGAACCTGACCTACAACCCGACCAAGGCCAAGGAGCTGTGGGCCAAGGCCGACAAGATCTCCAAGTTCTCCGGCACGTTCACCATCGCCTACAACACCGACGGCGGCACCAAGCCGATCTACGACGCAGTCGTCAACCAGCTCAAGAACAACCTCGGCATCGACGCGGCCACGAACCCCGTGGCGACCTTCCAAGAGTTCCGCGCCGCGATCACCGACCGCACCATGAAGAGCGCGTTCCGCACCGGTTGGCAGGCCGACTACCCGTCGATCGAGAACTACTTGAAGCCGATCTTCTCGTCGTCCGCAGCGGACGGCAAGGGATCGAACGACGGCGACTACAAGAACCCCGCGTTCGACAAGCTGCTCAACGAGGCCGCCAAGGCGTCCAGCCTCGACGCGGCGAACAAGCTCTACCAGCAGGCCGAGGAGATCCTGCTGACGGATCTGCCCGCCATCCCGCTGTACAACTCCAACGCCAACGGCGTGTACGCGAAGGGCGTCAAGAACGTGGAACCGAACTGGAAAGGCGTCCCGGTGTTCTACGAAATCACCAAGGGCTGATTGCGCACGAATGACCGTGAACGCATAATGTGACCGATGCTCGGCCTCGTCGTCCTACCGCGGCGGGCCGGGCATCGTCGTATATACGCGAGGCCAACAAGCCCGGAGCCGTCTACCACGACATGCTCGACGCGGCGCTCGCCTCGGTCGCACGCTCGTTGCACCGGCTCGGCATCCTGCCGGTTAGCGTCGAAGAGGCGTTGCGGCCCGACGGTCATCAGCATTACCGCTGGCTCTATCACGGCACCGGGCACCACATGGGCATCGACGTGCACGACGCCTACCGGTCGCGCAACGAATACTATCCGGACGCGCCGCTCAAGCCCGGCATGGTGTTCACGCTCGAACCCGGCCTCTATTTCGACGTCGCCGGCGAACTCGTGCCCGAACGCTACCGCGGCATCGGCGTGCGCATCGAAGACGACCTCATGGTCGATACGGACGGGACGACCAAGCTCATCAGCGACTTCGCCCGCACGCCCGACGAGGTCGAGGCGTGGCTCGCATCCCACGGGCCGGAACGGTACCTCGACAGCTTCCTTGCGCAGGAGGCTGCCTGCGCGTGACCTGGTGCTTTGCAGAGTGTTTTCTGAGGCTTCTGCTGTTTTCGTGGGTTAGGTTGTTGGTGTTGGTAGTTGGATGTTGAGTCCGCCGCATCTGAGCATGACGAGGCTGATGAGGTTGGTGACGTGGTGGAAGCCGTAGGCCATGCGGATG